>NZ_RHHO01000032.1 GCF_003710865.1 Brevibacillus borstelensis
TGTGGTGCTATCTAAGACTTCCAGCACTTCGTGCTCAATTTTATTGTTATGAAAGAAGAAACTCCAACATATTGTGGGGTTTCTCGACAGCCTGAGGCACACCCGATTAGGGTGTGCCGTTTGTTTTTTCCTAGTAGATGGTTCTCTGTTTCGCACTTCCCTGGCGAAGGCTTCCCCAAAGGTAGCCAAGCATTCCTCCGACGATTGCGGGCAGAAGCCAACCGATCCCCTCCGCGTAAAGCGGCAGGTGTTTATACAGCGCAGTTATCGCGTCCATCGGAACGCCGAGCTGCTTCAGTCCATCCGTCAGGCTGACAGCTGCAGTAGTGACGATTGCCCCGATGTAAACCGAAGAATATCCTCTGAATACCCGGTGCAAAAAGGACAGCAGCATCAGCACGATTGCCAGCGGATAGATGGCAACAAGCACTGGTACGGACAAGGCAATAAGCTGGGTCAACCCTACATTGGCTACGGCTGTGCTGAACACGCACAAGACCGCGACCATCGTTTTGTAAGATACAACCGGAAAGCGATCCGAGAAAAATCGGCTGCAGGCAGTCACCAGACCGACCGATGTCGTGATGCAGGCGAGTGTAACAGCCAGGCCAAGCAGCAAAGATCCCATCGAGCCAAACAAGTATTGGACGACAGCAGTCAGGATTTGCCCTCCGTTGTCCGAGGCACCCAATGTCTTGCTGGTAGCGCCAAGGTAGCCGAGCGCCAGATAAACCAGGGCCAGGCCGGTTGCCGCAATAATGCCGGCTTTGATCGTAGACAGAGACAATTTCGCGCGGTCAGTGATGCCAAGTTCCTTGATCGCAGTCGTGACGACGATTCCGAAGACCATTGCAGCCAGCGCATCAAGGGTCAAATACCCTTCCAAAAAGCCTTTGAAAAACGGTGTCGATTGATATGCTTCGGCAGGTGCTCCCACATCGCCGATCGGATGTGTCACTCCCTGGAAAAACATGACCGCAATAATCAGCAGAAGCGCCGGTGTCAGAATTTTCCCGATGCGATCCACCAATTTCGACGGATGCAGGGAAAGCCAGTAGGTCAGGGCAAAGAAGACCACGGTGCAGATAAACAGCGGTACCCAACTGCCTTTCACCGACTCGGGCAAAAACGGCAATACCCCCATTTCAAACGTAACCGTCCCTGTGCGGGGAAGCGCCAGAAACGGGCCGATCGCCAAGTAGACGACAACCGTAAACAGTACGCCAAATACCGGATGAACGCGGCCAGCCAGTGCGGACAGACTCCCTCCGCCGAGGCTGACAGCCACCACGCCCATCAGCGGCAGCCCCACTCCGGTTATGATAAAACCGAGCATGGCAATCCAGACATTTGTCCCGGCGGATTGCCCCAATGCCGGTGGAAAAATCATATTCCCCGCTCCGAAGAACAAGGCAAATAGCATGAGTCCTATCGATATGGTTTCCTTTTTGGATAATTCTTTCATATTTTCCTCTCCAATTGCCTTTCTTGTTTTTAAATTTTGCGAAAGTTTTTTATAATGTAACTGAACACAGATTATAGTACGTATTAAGATCTTTTTCAAATATATTTTTTTCCAACACACGGACAAACGCTGTCATATCAACAAAAAAGCCTGCATCCGATCAAGCGGCTTGCAAGCTTTGCTTCACTGACCGATTTGGTGATTACCAGGCTTCTTTCCGCTTCAGAGCCCCGACTGTTTCCCATACGTACAAGGAGACATAGCTGCGCCAGGGTGCCCAGCTCTCCCCGATCCTTCTCATTTCAGCTTCATCCGGTCTTGCCTCCAACTGGTAAACAAGCTGCATCCCGTTTTTCAGTCCGATATCTGCTACAGGAAGCAGATCGGGCCGCCCCATGCCGAACATCATCATGCACTCGACAGTCCACTTGCCAATCCCCCTAAGCGGGGTAAGCGTGGCCATAATTTCCTGCTCGTCCATTTTCCACAGTCCCTCCAGGTCTACACGGCCATTCACGACCGCTCGTGCCAGATCGATGATGTATTCCGCTTTTCTCTGGCTAAACTGCAGGGGACGCAGTGCCTCCGGCTCCATGACTGCAATCCGGTCAGCGGCGGGAAAGGCATAGTGGAGAGTGCCCTCTGCATCCTGGACGCTTTCACCCGCAAGCTCCAAGAGCCTCTCGGTCAATGTCGCTGCAAAAGCGAGGTTGATCTGCTGCCCGATAATCGTCTTGACCATCGATTGAAACAGGTCGTCATCCAGTACAAAACGCAGTCCGCGAAACCGTTCTGCGAGCGGAGCCAGTTTGGCATCTGCCTGCATAAGCGCGTAGAGTGGAGCCAGATCCACATCTGCACTGAACATATGCCGGATGTGTTTCTCCAGCCCCGCTGCCTCGGCGGCACTCAATGCCGCGCTTGTCTCCCAGGAAAGGCTCGGATGGTCCAGCTCGCCTGTGAAACGGATGCTGGCCAAAATGGGACGGTTGTTTACACGAAATACCCGCTGAAGCGATTTTTGCTCGAAGACTACCTTTATTTGCGGGTCGGGATGGGTCTCAAGCCGCCTTAAAAGCCGCTCAAACGAATAGGGGGCCTTTAGTTGAATGATTTGGCTGCTCACGGGTAGATTACACCTCTCTTTTCAATCCATTGGAAAAATGAAACAGGAGCAACTGGGCATACTATGACAGGCATTTGCCGGACTACTGCCAGAAGGAGAGATTTTGCATGCGCCTTGCCTCTCATGAAGCAGCCGAATTAAACGAACTGCTGATGAGCTGCACCAACTCGATCCAAAGCATGGCCTTGTTCATCAACCAGGCTCAGGACCCGGAGCTGCGCTCGATGATTCAGCGCCATTACTCGGTTCATGTACAAGACTACAACATGAAGGTAGAATTTGTCACACAGCAGATGGGCTCCCGCGATCAATTGAATGTCCCGGCGATTACAGGACAAGCCTTCACACCTGCTCCCGGCCATCAATATCAGCCGATACAGCCCCAAGTAAAGCTTGCTCAACTGGATGACCGCGCGATTGCCACCTCGTATCTGCTGACGTTGAAGCGGGCAGGACGGGAATACGCCTGGTCAGCCTTTGAGACGACGACTCCGCAGCTGCGCATTTTCCTCGAGGATGCATTCCGGATGTGTTCCCATCAATCGTTTGAAGTGTGGCAGTACATGGTCAAAAAAGGCTGGTACGCCGTCACGATGGCACCTCCGCAGGCTGTCTCGACACTCGGGCTGGTGTACCAGCAGGTTCCGTATCATCAGCCGATGGAAGCCTATCAGCAACAGCCATAAACGGCAAAAAACGCACCCTTTGTCCCCTTTTTTGGAGACGGGTGCGTTTTTGCAAAGCAACGATAGCTGTCCGATTACTTCGTGAACATCCCTTTCAAGACAAAAGCAACGTTAGCCGGGCGTTCTGCCAGACGGCGCATGAAATAGCCGTACCAGTCGCTGCCGTATGGCACGTATACACGCATCTTGTAGCCTTCGCGCGCCAGATCGATCTGCGATTGCACACGGATGCCGTACAGCATCTGGAATTCAAATTGCGTGCGCGGAATGTTGTATTCCTTTTCCAGCTTTTTCACGTAGTCGATGATCGCGTCATCGTGAGTGGCTACAGCAGCATAGCAGCCATTCAGCAGGTGCTGCTTGATGATTTTTTTGTAGTTCTCATCCACATCGGCTTTGTTCGGGAACGCCACCTCAGGCGATTCCTTGTACGCCCCTTTTACGAGACGCAGGTTGACCTTTTTCTCTTTTACACCCTCGATGTCAGCAGCGGAATCGTACAGGTACGCCTGAATGACAGTTCCGACGTTGTCGTAATCCTGCAAAAGCTCGTGCAGGATTTCCAGGGTAATATTTTTATGGGCATAGTCCTCCATATCGATCCGGACAAAAATATTTCCGTGGTTCTTGGCATAATCGAGAATGCGGCGCATGTTGGTCATGCACAGCTCGCGGCTGATATCCAGACCGAGACTCGTCATTTTCAGAGAAAGGTTGCAATCGACACCGGACTTGTGAATCGCTTCCAATGTTTTGATGCAGTAGTCAGCCGACTCATTTGCCTCTTCCGTGCTGAATACGAACTCGCCCAAATGGTCCAGCGTGCAGACAAGCCCTTTCTGATTCAATTCGCGGACCTTCTTGATCGCCTCGTCAATCGTTTCACCCGAAACAAAACGGTTGGCTCCGAACCGCAACCCCCATTTTTTCGCAGCAGCATTCAACGCTTTGTTCTTGGAAAGGAACAGGAAAAAGTCCTTCATAAGTTGTTCCATCGTAAATCTGTCTCCTCCTCAACAATACATCTGCGAGATTTTATTAGCATAAACCGTGCCAACACCACAAATTCGAAAAAAACAACAATTTCTTTCCTGGTTGTTCACCATTTTTACACATATGTACAGAATGTGTTTATTGTTGTACACTTTTGCTTAGACAAGATCCGACATAGACGTACATGAGAAAATTGAAACCGTTTTCCTATCTCTTAGTGTGGATTGGAAGTGAGGATTTGAAACCGCTGTTTTCATTGGATGCCCCTATTTCCAGCCTGGCAAAGCCCATCGACCCTGCTCTGGTCAGTATACGCGAGGGAATCACGCCGGGTGTAGGGTTGCTGCGGATAAACGATCAGGAGTCGGCCGTGCTCCTCTTGCCGGAAGCGATGTCTATGGCTGATGCCGGAAAAAGACTGTTGGCTGAAGCCGACGACAGCGCCTTTGCGCCCGACATTGTCATCCTCAACAGCGAGGGCCATGTGAGCGGATTTGTGGAAGCCAGGCGCTTGCTTGGAGCCTTCGTCTCCATCGCCGGCAATCAGGCGATCCTGCTCAAAACCTTGCTCGATACGATGAGTGAAGCGATCACGATCGTGGATACCGATAACATCGTCCAGTATTGGAACCCCGCCGCCGAAAAAATTTATGATATCGACCGGAGCCAGGTGGTCGGCACCCGTCTGGACGTGCATTTTGCCAGCGAATCGATCCGTCTGCTGGATGCCCTGCAGCAAGGGGAGACCGTCTATCGCCTCTACCACGTTCCGAGGCCAGACCGCCATGTGCTGATCAATGCCGCTCCCATCCGCCGGGAAAACGAAATCATCGGCGCCATTTCGATCGAGCAGGACATTACCGAACTGGTCCGCTTAAATGAGGAGCTGGCCCATACGACTGCCCACCTGCACAACCTGCAGCAGGAGATGAGCCGTTTTCATCCTGCCGACGATCCGTTTTTTCCGATCAAAGGTCACTCCGCCTCTATCCAGACTGCGATACAGGCTGCCCGCAAAGTGGCGCAGACGGATGCAACGGTCCTGATAAACGGCGAAAGCGGTGTAGGGAAAGAACTGTTCGCCCAGGCGATTCACCAGGCCAGCCGCAGAAGAGACAAACCGTTTATTGCGATCAACTGCGGCGCGATCCCTGCAGCGCTGTTCGAAAGCGAGCTGTTCGGCTATCAGGGCGGCGCTTTTACAGGCGCGGAAAAGAAAGGAAAGCCCGGGAAGCTGGAGCTGGCCCATGGAGGGACGCTGTTCCTCGACGAAATTGGAGAGTTGCCGCTCGAGCTTCAGGTGAAGCTGCTGCGCGCCCTGCAGGAGCGTCAATTTTATCGCGTCGGCGGTACGGAACCGATCACGGTCAATACCCGTATCGTCGCCGCTACCAACCGGAAGCTGGAAAAAATGGTCGCAGACGGGCTTTTCCGCGAAGACCTTTACTACCGGTTAAACGTCTTTACACTGGAAATCCCATCCCTGCGCGAGCGGCGCGAGGACATTCCCGAGCTGGTGCAGATCTTTCTGCACGAGTATGCAATTGCTCACGAACATCCGGTGCCACGGGTCTCCCCCGAAGTGATGCAAGCCTTGTACGACTACAACTGGCCGGGAAATATCCGGCAGCTGCGCAATGTGATCGAGCGGCTGTCCATCCTGCAAGAAAACGGTTTGATCCTATACGATCAGCTCCCCTCCTCGATCAGGATGCAGCAGCTCGAACAGCCTGTCATTCCGCAGCCGAGGTTCTCTTCCGCAGACAATCATCCCATCGCTTCTGCGTCGTATGCTGCATCGCGCCCCGGCTTCGAGCATGGCGGGAGTGAAAAGGAGCGGATTCTGGCTGCATTGGAACGAACCTACGGGAACAAAAAAGCGGCCGCGGTTCTTTTGGGATTTTCCCGGGGAACGCTGTACAACAAAATGAAAAAATACGGAATTGACGAGGGATTCTGAAGTGGAGACGCTCCATTTTTACGATGAAGCTTATGAAGTGTGCCTAAATAGCGAGAGAATTGCCCTTTTGCCAAAGGAGTACGCGCTTTTGCGCTTTCTCTTTACCCGGCGCAATCAGGTCTTCCGCCGCAGCGATCTGCTCGATCTGGTATGGGGACAAGACGAGATGCCGACGGACCGGACAGTGGATGATCACGTTTATCGTCTGCGCAAAAAACTGCATGGGTGGCGGCATCTGTTGACCATCGAGACGGTGCGGGGGATGGGCTACCGGCTCACCTGGAAAGAGCCGAAAGGGCAAAATCTGCTCGAGAACAATCCTGAATTCGCGGGACATGTCAGGCACATGCTGGAGATGTATCACGGTCTCGGGATGGGGGCTGCGATGCAAACGCTGTCGGCAAACAAGGACGTGCTCGGGTTTGAGCTGGACCCGTTCTACGCTGTTTATTTGCGTTTTGTCTCAGGGGATTTCCGGTGGTTTTTGACCACATCGGACCTCCCCTTCAACGAGAAGCTGTTCTATTTGGCCCATCTCTACTTCATTGCAGAGGAAGACTCCGCAAAAGTATTGGACCTCTACAAGCGGATCGTTGACGGCAAGCAGCAGTTGCCAGGCTTGTGGGAAGAAGAGCTTCAGATCAACATGATTTCGCTCCTCGTTGAGGCCAAGCAATGGCAGCAAGCTGCCGACCAGATTCAAAAGGTTGAGAAGATTGTCGCCAGAATTCAGTCGCCTAGCTATACGTTGACCTTTCTGTTTCAGCACATCTGCTATCTGCTGGATCGGCAGGATGTAGCCGGGGCAGAGGAAGCCTTTACGCAAGCAAACGCTTTGCTCGCTGCAAAACCGATGCAGCGCGAGCAGGGAATGCTGGTCATTTTAGAAGGCATGTGGCAATATCTGCAGGGTCTTCCTGAACAGGGGCGGCTGTCTTTGGATAAAGGCATCGAGATTTTGCAGCGGACCCGCTTTATTCCCCACTACCTTTTTGCTGTCCGCAAAATTGACCGCTTCTTTCAAGCCTTCCCAGTCGACAGCGTCTGGCAGCAGAAGTACAAAAAAGAGTGGGCCCGGGTAAGCGAAGAGTACCAATTTCCACTTCTGCGGCGTCAATTAGTCGATGTCTTTGCCCGCCATCTCTGATATTGCTCTGACAATTCCCCCTTATACTAACGTCAAGGAAAAGGGGGAATTGTTCATGATGCTTTTGAAAAACCGCGTATTTGCCAAAATGTTTGCCGCTTACGGGCTTTCTACGCTGGGCGATTGGTTCGATTTCATCGCCCTGTCCATGCTGCTCGGCTACGTCTGGAAAGCCGAACCGATGACACTCGCCTTGCTGCCTCTGGCGTACGCGCTGCCCAGCGTTTTTTTGAGCCAGTTCGCCGGGATTGCCGCAGATCGTTTCGGCAAGCTGAAGGTGATGATCATCACGGACTTGATTCGATTTGGTTTGACTCTTCTGTTGATCCTCGCGCCCAACCCCTGGTGGCTGCTCGGCATCGTGCTGATCCGCTCGACGGCTGAAATCTTTTATGCTCCAGCCCATCAGGCGCTTACCCGTCATGTCGTTTCTGAAGACCAGCTGCTCCAGGCGGCTTCGCTGAACGGGAGCGTGTTTCAGTCGGGAAAGCTGATCGGTCCGCTTTTGGGCGGGATCGCTGCCGCCTTTGTCTCGCCTGCTGTCTGCCTTCTGATCAACGCGCTCAGCTTTTTGGGCTCTGCTGCCTGCTTGCTTGGGATCGGGAGCATACGCGAGTCTGCGCAGGGGGAAACCAACACCGCAGAGACCCCGGAACATACAAGCTGGATCGCGACCTGGCTGGAGGGCTGGCGCATTCTTTTGCACAACCGTACGCTATTTTTTAGTACGCTCTTTTTTCTCGTTTCGCTCACGGCCATCCAGCTCGTTGACGCGCAGTTTGTCGTCATCCTGCGTGAAAAGGCACCGGGTCAGCCCGAGCTTTTGGGCTATATGATCAGTGCGATTGGAGTAGGAGCTTTGCTTGCCGTGATGTGGCTTTCCCGCTTAAAAGAGATTGTTTCGTACGGCTGGGTCCTCGGCGGAGGCGTGCTTTTGATCGGCGTCATGGTAACGTGGGCCGGCTTGTACCAGCCGAGAAGCGGGGTCTCGTGGCTCTTGCTCGCGGCTTTCCTCGGAGGGATTGGAACAGGTCTTGCCTCCGTCGGCTCCAATTACCTTCGGCAGAAAGAGACGCCAAAGGAAACGATCGGCCGTGTCACCGGCATTCTCGATTCACTTAGCAGCTCTATTTTTATCATCGCGCCGCTGCTCGGCGGGGCCGTCATTCAAACATGGGGGGTAAGCCTGAGCTTTCAGTGGACGGGTATACTCATCGGAGGCATCGGCGCAGCTGGCATCCTCCTGCAGAAAGTCATTTGGAAAAGAAAATCGGTACAAAGCGAAAGCCTGCAAGGCTGGGGTTGAGAAAGAGTTACAATCAAAAAAATTGGTCCACCAGGAACCAATTCAGACGTCTGCTTATTTTATTCTGGAAAGAAATGGCGTCGCTCTTCCAGTTGTCTCTGCAGGATATACTTGCGCAGAGCATGGAAGTAACGCGCTTGAATACGGACGATTTTACAGCCGTAAAAGTAAAAGCCCCCTTCCATTCTCTCGTGTATCACCTGCAGCTCGGCCAGGACCACGCCGTCTTCCCGATGGCGGCCGTACAGTTCTGTGGAAAAGGTGATCGTTTGTTCGCGCGGGATTGGCCGGTCCACACGCAGGGCCAGTCCCCCCAGACTCAGGTTGATCAAGGCCACCCTCTGTGTATGGAGAGAAAATCTATGCTGTCCGGGGTCCGCTTTATACCTGATCCATCCACTCATATCGACGTCGAACCTGGGATACCGACGCCTTTGTTCGCGAAATTCGATCACAGTCGGGGAATGGAAAAGAAACAGGCGATTTTTCTCTTTCGCCACAACGACCGCCTCAAAATTACTGATTGTCTCGTAATTATCGGTCATTAAACATGGCAGCTGATCGCCCACCACTACCTCTGTAATCTCAGGGAAGACGGCTTCGATCAAATCACCTTCTTCATAGATGACACTGCCTTCGAACAATTGCTTTCCTTTTTTTATTTGTAAGAAGCTGTCCATCCGAGTCTCCACCACTTCACGTAAAGATTTGCTGCTTTCTTCCATGCTAACGGAATTCAATCATTTTCAAGGAAAATAAGGTATAATGGGAACATTGACAGATAGGAGGTTACGACCGATGAATCGATATCAATGGGTTACCTTAACGCTGGCTCTGGGCGTAGCAGCCTGCTTCATCGGGGTTGGTGTCGCTATCGGTGAACGCAGCCCGCTGGGTGTCATCGGAGGAATCCTCGGTGCCTGCGCCCTGATGGGGTATGGCTTTTCGTACAAGCGGAAGCACTTGCGTTAAAACCGAGACCCTACCGCCTGACGAGCAGACTATTCACGTAGAACAATACTGAAGGCAACCCCCTGGCCTGTTTCAACAGTTCTCTGGCAATGGTGTATATGCGCGGCTGGTTCCGGTTTACCTTGCGATCAACCAGGTAAAAGGCGACCAGTCCGTCTACGATCATACGGTGAAAATCCGGATTGGGCAAGCGGTCTACGCTTGCCTTTGCTTGCTTGATAAAATGCCGCAGCCGCTCGGTAGCTTCCCGCTCGGAAGTGTAGTAGCTGACAAAATTCAAATCTCCGCCGAGCCGATCCTCTTCCATATCAATCAAGTAATCAAGCAAAATATGTAAGCCGCTGATCCAGGGAAAGTACGCCCCGTTTATCGCAAGAATTTGCTCATCCGGGACATCCTCGTCCGTCGCCAAGCAGAACAGCGCAAAGATGTTGATCGTCGATCCCGTTACCGCAGCGAATTCCTGCCAGTACAGCTCGGAATTCTCTTCCTTGTGCTCATCCCACCAGGCGAGCAGCCGCGCTTCCCGCTGATCGTGAGCAATATGCTTGTACACTTGCAAATCGCTGTATAGACGAGACAATCTCAGAACATGCGGCTTGATTTTCTCATAGCCGGACAGTTGTGCCGTATACCGCTGACAAGCCAAAACCAGCTCCGCGAGAAAACCGCTATCGTCCTTTTCGTCCCGGTATCGATAATAGTCCTGCAGCGGCGCTCCCGGCGTCAGCGCATCCTGCATGGATACGTGAAGCTGCCGGAAGTCAACGGGATCCAGCGACGTACTCCGGTCGCACAGGTTGTCCAGATAGTCGCTGATCGTCTGGTAGGCCACGATTAGCGGTACAATCACTTCGATGTGAGGTACTACCTGTGCCGCGTAAACACATCCTCCCTGACAGTGAAACTTCTTGCTTTCCATGCTAGCCATCGCCTGTTTGCGCAATTCCGGGTCCTCAATTCTTTGGGCCCGTCCATACCAAGCGTCAAACTCCCGCTCCAAAACCGGCTGCACATGGCGATACATCCGATACAGCAATTGCCACGGATGTCGTAGCTCCCTCACGCAATTCCCTCCTAACCGACAGCGCGATTCCGCCGTGTCACATGCCTTTGCTGCCTGATCGGCATGCGCAGGCTCTCTTTCTATTAATAGTGCTATCTTACCATAAATACCGGCATGATCAAAAAGATTGGACGCTTACGCCGCCTCGTTCTTTATTGTTATCCCATCAAGCGCTTTGCTTCCAGATAAAGCACCAGCATAAACTTTTTTGTGTTGATTTTCGTCGACGACGGGCCGGGCTCGATCTGGTTTTCCAGCTCCCTCATCCGCTTGCGCACTTCGGTAAAATCAAAAAAAGTGGAGGCGTAGGTCTCGAATTTCGGATTCGCGTAGTCAGTCAGTCCAAGTGAGGCCAGATGGGAAAGCGCCTGGTAAATCGCCCGGCGTACCCGTTGCTCCGCCGCTTTTACTTCCTTTTGCAGTTCATAGCCGCTCGCCTGATCGCCCAGCTTTTTTTGCGCGACAGCCAAAAAGATTTCTTTTAATGCAGGGAATTTGTAAACGCCTGTTTGCATACCTTCTTGACGATGGAGATAATCGAGCATTTCCAGCAGGTCCTTGCTTCCGCTCTCTCCGATCATGCCCAGCTCGGTCAGCAAAAACTTGCCAGGTGTCTGGATTGTCTTCTCGGTAAACGGCTGTTCTCGCGGCTCTCTTGCCGCACCGCCCTGGAGCACGCTGAGCGAGCGTTGAATCCCTTCAATGGAACGCTGCAGCAAGATCCTCTCCTGCACTTTTTGCAAGACGCTCAAAACCTCCAGACGGTTGATCGGCTTTGTAATGTAGTATTCGATTCCAAGCGAATACGCCTCCGCGATCATTTCCTTCGACTCGATCTGGGAGATCATGACGATCCTCCCCTCGAAGCCGATCAGCTGCCGGATCGTTTCAATCCCGTCGCGGTTCGGCATCAGAAGATCGATCAAGAGAATGTCGACCTGTTTCAATCGCAAAAAATCTCCGTCAATTTGCGAGCCGTCTTCTGCTTCTCCCGCTATTATTCCCAGATCGGCATCTTCGATAATGTGAGCGAGCATCGAACGCACCGCCTGATCGTCATCCGTGATGAAGTAACGCATGCTATCAACCTTTCTGGACCAGATTTGCAACCGGCAAACGGATCGTAAAAACCGTTGTGTACCCGTCCGTTCCTTCCAACAGCTCCACCTGTCCCCGCAAGTTATCCGCGACTTCCTTGACATAGCAAAGGCCGATTCCCGTAGAAGGATTTCCTGACACGTCGTATTTGGTCGTAAAACCGGGCACGAAGAGAAGCTCCCGATTCTTCGGAGTAATGCCGGGACCATCATCCTTTACTGTAAAAAGAAGAAACTGGCCTTCTTCCAGCGTCACAGTGATGGCGATCGCACCGCGCTCGCGGATCGCTTCCACTGCGTTTGCTGCCAGATTGTTTAAAAGGGACAATGTCGTAAATATATGGCAGGCGAGGAAAGGAACATCCACCCGATAGGTCAGCCTGATATCCTTTCCGAGCAGCCTGGCGTACTTTTCGTTTGCCCGCACAATCACTTTCAGCAGTTCGCCCAGAGGCATGTAATCCCGGTCGTTTTCGTCCGAGATGAGCTTGGAGAGGCCTGCATAGATCCGCTGGTTGTCCTTTTTCACTTCGTGCACCTGTCCGGCAATCCGGAGCGCCTGCTTGGCGTAGCCCTTTCCCTGTCCGTCCGTTTCCTTTAGTCCCCGATAGAGCTCATAGCAGTCTCTGGTGATCTCCTCCACATCCTGGAGCGTCTTTTTGAGATGAATGGACTCCTCGTACAGGCTGGAAACGAGCATGAGCATGTGCTCATTTCGAGTGCGCTGCTGCTCCTCCATCCACTTGGCCTGCCGAAGCTGAATCATATTGAAGAAGCTCAGCACGAAAAAGCTGCGGATCAGAGCGATTACGGCGACAGAGCTGATCACTTCCCACTGAAAAACGGCATCCCACTGCGGAGAGCGGAAAGCCAGCTCGACCAAATTGGCGGCGATTTCGGCAACAGTAGCGAGCAAACCGACTGCTAACGGAACATGATGAAGCTGATTGACGCGAAACAGCGCAAAAATAACCGAAAAAGTGACGTAAAAGAAAAAAGCAGGAAGATGCATCTGGAACGATGCGAGCAAGTCAAAAGGCTCATCGGCGATCCAATCGAGTCCCAGCCGAAACAGGATGACCATGCATCCCGTAAGCGGCCCACTTATATAGGAAGGGATTTTCCTCAACCATAGCAAAAAAAAGAAAAAGGCCGTCGTTCCAAAGCTGATCCGAAAGTCATCCTGAAACGGGTGAAACTTCAGTTCTCCGGCAATAGGGACGGCTATCAGCATCAGCAGCAAAATGTATACGCTTTCTCTCATAATCGTTCGCTTTCTTTTGTCGAATGGTTTCGACATTTATTTTACTATATTTTCGTATAGTTTTTTGTAGTTTTTTATAGGTATGCGCTTACACTGCTTGATGGTAGTACCTTTGTCTTCGCATAAATATTGTATTCTTGCGAAAAAGAGGTACTATAGGAAATGAACAGATATTTTAAATAAGGGGGAATTTTCATGAAAAAACGCAGTCTCCTTCTTTCTCTGACACTGCTTCTGACCATGTCTTTGGTCACAGCCTGTGGCGGCGGTGGCGGAAACAACGCCCAAGGCGGCAATGGTGGAAGCACCGGCGGAAGCGGTGGCGGAAGCAACGATCCTTCCCAGTTGATCATCGCAACCGGCGGTACCGGCGGAACTTACTATCCTCTGGGCGGCGGTATGGCTGACCTGATCGGCAAAAATGCCGGCGTAACCGCTACGGCGCAAGCAACTGGAGCTTCGGCTGAAAACATCCGCCTCATTCGCGACAAGAAAGCTGATATCGCTTTCACGCAAAGTGACATCGCCGATTACGCCAGCAAAGGCGAAAATATGTTCCAGCAAGATGGCAAAATCGATGCATTCCAGGCGATGGGCGCTCTCTATAACGAGACGATCCAAATTGTTGTTTCCAGCGACAGCAACATCGCAAGTGTAGCTGACCTGAAAGGCAAACGCGTATCTGTAGGCGCACCTGGAAGCGGTACCGAGATGAACGCACAGCAAATTTTGGAAGCATATGACCTGAAGTTTGACGATCTGCAACTGCAGCGCCTCTCCTTCGCTGATTCTGCGAAAGCAATCCAGGACGGCAAACTGGATGCGGCATTCCAAACTGCTGGAACTCCAACCGCTGCGATTACCGAATTGGCTGCGACCAAGGGCGTAAAAATCATCCCGATTGACGCAGACAAGATCGATGCGCTGATCGCAAAATATCCGTTCTATGTAAAAACAACAATTCCGGCCAACACGTATCAAACGGTTCCGGAAGAGATCAACACTGTTTCTGTCAAAGCCATGCTCGTCATTCGCGCTGACCTGAGCGAAGATCTGGTGTACAAAGCGACCAAAGCGATCTTCGAAAACACTGACAAGCTCGGCCATGCCAAGGCAAAAGAAATCACCATTGAAGAAGGACTTGCCGGCGTGAGCTTGCCTGTACACCCTGGCGCGAAGAAGTTCTTTGAAGAAAAAGGCGTAAAGTAATTACCCTATGTTTCTGCAAAAACAAGTAGGAACCGGGAAAGGGCGGACGTCGTTCCGCCTTTTCTCCTTACTGTGTCTCATCGCTGTGCTTTCACTGGTTGTCATCCCCTTCTTCCCGTCTCTGGTCATCCGCGACACGGAGACAAACCGGCCGATCTGGAGCGGCCGCATCGAAGAAAATGGCACATTTTCCATACGTTGGACTCATTCCATTCACCGCACGCCCGTGGTAGAGACCTACCTCATCCGAGACGGGCACATCCTTTTATCCGAAATGTCTTTTCAGGATTACGGCATTGGCATGGAAAGCGAACTTGCTCCCGGAGAAAAGCTGATCAGCCAAGACGGCCAGTTTCGCGTTGTCAATATGAATCGCGCCTTCCCTGCCTTGCACCTGTTCATCGGTCAGGTGAGGGCTAATCATACACTGCTTTTCGCTGGAAGGGAAATACCGCTCGCAAGCGTCGACAGGCCGGGAGCGGCCGTTACCATTCAGGTGGAGAAGCGTTCCATTTTGAATGAGATTGGAGGGTACTAGATTGAGCACACAAAATATGAGTCAGCAAGAGATGGACCAGCTAATTGCTCAGTACGACAAGGAATCGGCCGTACGGAATTACATCGGCCCGATGAAATGGATTACCTTTTGTCTGTTGGTTTTGTTTACGGTTTATCAGCTAGTCAGTACGATCTTTTATGCCCTGCCCCCGCAAATCCACCGTCCGATTCACTTGGCCTTCGGTCTGGGTTTGATCTTCTTGTTGTATCCGCTCAGCACGAAAAGAAATAACCATAAGATTGGCATTTTCGGAATACTGCTGGCAGTCATCGCCTTTGTCCTCCCTCTCTATTGGGTATACGATTACGAGGGACTGGTCGTACGTACGGGGAACTTTACCACGCTCGATCTGGTAATCGGCGGTATCGCCATCGTACTCGTACTGGAAGCTGCTCGCCGCGTTGTCGGACTTCCGATCGCCATCATCGCCTCTCTGTTTTTGCTGTACACATACTTCGGTCCGTATATGCCCGGTTTCCTTGAACACCGCGGAAACGATGTCGACCGGATCATCGGCCACTCGTTCTTTACGCTGGAAGGGATTCTGGGCACACCGCTTGGCGTATCATCTACGTTCATTTTTCTGTTCATCCTGTTTGGGGCTTTTCTTGAAAAGACTGGCGTAGGGCAATACTTCAACGATCTCGCCCTCGTCGTCGCTGGGCGCCGCATTGGCGGACCGGCAAAAGTGGCGGTCTTCTCCAGCGCTCTGCAAGGAACGATCAGCGGCAGCTCGGTCGCAAACGTAGTAACTTCGGGGTCCTTTACGATTCCCATGATGAAACGCCTCGGCTACCGCAGTGAATTCGCCGGTGCCGTCGAAGCCGCTTCATCTACTGGCGGACAGATCATGCCGCCAATCATGGGGGCGGCAGCCTTTCTGATGTCCGAGTTTTTGAACAAGCCTTACTTCGAAATTGCCAAAGCAGCTGCACTTCCAGCCATTCTCTACTTCACCGGAGTTTGGATCATGACCCACCTGGAAGCAAAACGCCTCGGCTTGCGCGGGCTGAAAAAAGAGGAATTGCCCGATAAAAAAGAAGTATTGAAACGGATTTACCTGCTTTTGCCGATTTTTGTGATCATCTTTACCTTGATGAGCGGTGTTTCACCTGAGATGTCCGCCATTATCGGGATTGCTTCTACGGTTGTCGTAGGCGCCTTCCGCAAAGAGACACGCATGTCTATTTCCGATATTCTGGAAGCCTTCGCTTCCGGCGCCCGGACGGCGTTGGGGGTAGTTGCCGCTACCGCTTGTGCGGGAATCATCGTAGGTACAGTCACCCTTACCGGTATCGGTCTCAAACTGGCAAACGGTCTGATTGATATGGCAGGCGGCATTCTCTTCCTGACCCTGTTCTTCACGATGATCGCTTCGCTGATTCTTGGTATGGGTACGCCAACGACAGCCAACTACATCATTACGTCGACGATCGCAGCACCTGCCTTGATCCAGATGGGTGTTCCCGATCTCGCCGCTCACATGTTTACGTTCTACTTCGGTATCGTTGCGGACATTACGCCGCCTGTCGCCTTAGCGGCCTTCGCCGCCGCCGGCTTAGCCAAATCAAAGCCGATGCAGACCGGGGTACAATCGACCAAGCTGGCGATCGCCGCCTTTATGGCTCCGTACATTTTCGTCGTCTCACCGCAATTGCTGTTGATTGATACCACCTTTATGGAATCGCTCTGGGTAATGATTACTTCTGTACTCGGCATGATTGGTGTCGGTGCCGGAATTATCGGTTTCTGGATGTCCAAATTGAATCCGTTGGAGCGCATCCTGGCAGCAGCCGGCGGCATTCTGGCTGTTATTCCTGGATTGACCACGGACATTGCCGGTCTCGCTCTTCTGGCAGCAGTCTTCGCTTATTCCATTTACAAAGGGCGTAAAGAAAAGCAGGTTACTGCATCTGCCTAAAAAGCGAATAAACCAACTGCATGTTTACGAAAAGCGGGCTCCTCTTTTAGAAAGGGGGCCCGTTTTTCGTATCAAGTTGAGCATAAATGATCAGGTCTGGCAAAGCTTGATCATCAGCAGCCGTTTTTTATCACCCCGGCATTCTCTCAGGGCTTCATTCTCTACGGCCTTCACTTTCTCATGCCTTGAAAAACGCCTTCATCATCGGCGGGGTTACCACCGTTGTTACTAACACAACGATCACGATGACCGGAAACAACTGCTCCGCCAATAGCCCGCTTTCCAGTCCGATTGCGGCAATGATCAATGCCACCTCGCCTCTGGAGACCATCGCCGAGCCTATGCCAAATGAGCTTCTCCAGTCAAATCCGGCAAAAAAGGCGCCGACAGCCGAGCCAAGCAGCTTTGTCAATATCGCCAAAAGGCTGAGCGCTGCAATGACCCCTATGTAGCTGCCAAGTCCTTCGAAGTCGACCGCGATCCCGATAGAGGTAAAGAAAACAGGCACGAATACCGAGTAACCAATCGTTTCCACCTTTTCGAACACTTCATGCTTGAAATCGGTCAGGCTGATCGCCACTCCCGCGATATAAGCTCCAATAATATCTGCAACACCTGCGTATTCGGCCATTGCGGCATAGAGAAAACAGATGATCAAGCCTGCAGAAATCACCGATTCTGTCACGCGGAGAGGGGCAAATCGTCTTAGCAGCCAAGGAACGGCGATCCACCCCAACAAAATGGCGACCACAAAAAAACCTGCCTTTTTGGCAATCAGCATGCCCAGGTTCACTTCGCCTCCGGCCGCACTCATGAGAAACGCCAGGATGATAATCACCAGAACGTCATCGATTACAGCGGCACCCAGAATGGTCATGCCTTCCCTGGACTTTAATTTGTCCATCTCTTTAAGGGCTTGCACGGAAATGCTCACACTTGTCGCTGAGAGCAGCAGTCCGAGAAAGATCGCTTCAAAGGTCGACATATCCAGAAACAGTCCGGTTGCATACCCCAGCGAGAGGGGGACGATGATGCCGATAACGCCTACATAGGCGGATGCCTTGCCAGTCCGCTTGAACTCTTCGATATCCGTCTCTAGCCCAGCGAGGAACATAAGCAAAATAACGCCGATTTCGCTGAGCTCATCGATAATTTCCGTGCTTGTGATGATGCCCAAAACCGCAGGGCCGAGGATAATCCCGATCAGAAGCTTTCCGAGAACCGATGGCTGTCCGATTCTGGCAGCGAGATCACCGGCTATTTTCGATGCGAGCAAAATAATCGCCAGCTGAAAGATAATCATGCGTACGACCACCACTCCTCCATGCCTAGCTTTTGAAATCGGGACCATTATTATGTCCAGATTCAGCTATCGAGACTTGGCAAATACAGCAATAGGCAACGCCGCGATTCCAAAAGAAAAACGGGCTCCTTTTTTAGAAAGGGGGCCCGTATCGTGTGAGATATGTTTTTCAAGAATGAGGCGGTGTGGGGATGTCCACCAGTCTCGTCCATCCATTTGCCTGCTCTACTCTCCGCTCTTTCATCAATTTTCCCAGCGCTCGTTTGAAGGCGGATTTGCTCATGCCAAACTTCTCCTTGATGACATCGGCAGGCGTATCATCTGTGTACGGCATAGCGCCATCCCGATTGCTCAAATACTGAAGCAGCTTGTCGGCATCTTCTCCGTACTGCACTTCTTTGCGAACGCGCATCGATCCGTTGATCCGTCCGTCTTCGCGAACGTAGCTGACTCGGCAGCGGATGGACTGGCCCAAGCGGAGGGGTTCTGTCATTTCGTCCCTGTGAATGAACATGACGTGCTCTTCCTCGGTGAATAAAAACGCCCCGGCCGCAATTACTTTGTAGACTGTTCCCTCGACCCACTGATTGTGCATCTCGCTCGTCGCTGGTACCGAGATTTTGGTGATTTCTTCCTCTGTGACCGGCTTGGCCAAAAGGCGCCCCAGCTTGTCCCGCTTCAATGTAACCAGCAGCCTGTCGCCGATCCGCGGCCACTCCGCCTTCAGCTTGGGCAGATCATCTGTGAACAGGAGCAAGTGCTTTTCGATGCCGTTGTCCAAAAATACGCCCATCCGCGGCATAATATCCACTACTTCCAGCCAGCCGTATTCATTCAAGCCTACATAGGGCATGTCCATGGTGGCCGCCAGCCGATTCTCGTGGTCATGATACAGAAAAACCTCTGCTGTGTCGCCTATGGAGAGCCTTCCTTCCGCTTCTCTGCGGTGGAGGAACACTTCATCTTCTCCGGCTCGCAGAAAGTAACCCGGCTCGATCTCCCTTTCCACGGTCATGGTCAAGAGCATCCCTGCCTGCAATCCGGCGGGAGGCGTGTAGGCCTTCTTTTTTGCCGCTGAGCTGATCAGCCTGCCGCTCAAATCGCGCAGCGGCCGTTTATTTCGTTGACTCCGCTGGTCTGGACGATTCCTTTGATTCCTTGGGTTTCGTTGGTTCATTTTCGTTTATCCTCGCTTCCGTGCATGTGCACCCTAACTATACCTATTTTCCTTTGGTAAATTCCACAACTTTTTACAACAGACAAGCACGATCCAGTGAAAAGAGGCAAGTCTCCCTTTTTCCCACATACATATGGTGTACAAGGGGGCAGTATTTTGTCCTTTTCCCCCTAACAACAATGTACATGTAAAGGATGGGAGCGAACAGACGATGTTGGTTTTGCTTGAGCATATTTTTCTCGGAATCGTACAGGGCTTAACCGAATTTTTGCCGATTTCCAGTACAGGCCACCTGGTTTTGTTCCGGATGCTGTTTGATATGCAGGAAGCCGGGCTGCTGTTTGATACCATGCTTCACTTTGGCACCCTCATCGCGGTGGTGATCGTCTTTTGGTCCGAGGTTCGACACGTTTTATTGAATCCGACCGGCAAGCTGGCACGATTGCTGTTCGTCGGAACGATTCCTACGGCCGCCATCGGTCTTCTTTTTGAGGACTTCTTTGAAGAAATATCACGGACTGGTTTGACGATCGGCTGGGAGTTCCTCGCTACTGGAGCGATCCTGTGGGCGGTAGAATCCATGCGCAGAGGAACCCGCACCTTTGAACAAATCACCTACGCCGACGCCCTGATAATCGGAACGCTGCAGGGTGCCGCCATTTTGCCTGCCATCTCCCGTTCCGGACTGACTATCGCAGGATCACTGATGCGCGGGATTGCCCGTGCGGATGCGGCCCGTTTTTCGTTTCTCCTGTCGCTCCCGGCTATTTTGGGGGCATCGGGTTTGCAAACGGTGAAGCTGATAAAAACTCCACTGGAAACAATCGATCTCATACCGATGATTGTAGGAACGGGATTTGCTGCAATTGCCGGCTATGTAGCCATTCGCTGGATGCTGAAAATTATCAGCAACGGTTCGATGAAGGGCTTCGCCGTCTACGTATGGATACTGGGAGCCGTCATCCTTGCCATGCAATTCATGGGACATTGATCGGACAGACAGGTGGCCGTGTAACAGGGTCCGACCTGTCTGTCCGACCGCCATGCAGCGCCGCCACACAGCCTTGCAACGGATCGAAACCGCATCAAGCGGCCTGAAAAACGGCATCAAAACGGCCTCGAAACGGCATGAAAAAAGCCGGCCCTAAGCCGACCGACTCCTTCATTTGCTTTCTTCCCTGTCGTCATAACGGCTGGCGACCAGTTTGGCTACAAGCAGGACAATCCCGTAAAACGCCGTGGCTAACAGCGAGGTAGCGAGCCAGGTCGCCGTTCCCAGAAACAGATACAGCAGTGCGTGAGCGGCAAAGATGCCGATCAACCAGACGAACACATTCATTCGGTTTATAAAGGACGCCAGGCTGTGCAAACTACGACACCTCCAACAAGAGCATCTCTTGTTGTTATTGCCGTTCCCGACTGAAGTTATCCCCGCCCATAATCACTTTCCTCATTTCCCCCAACCACCGAAAAGCCCGCCCGCTCGAGGATGTTTGCCAGCACGTCCAGCGGAGTGTGCGCCACCTGGGCGTAAAGTGCCTGGGTATGCAGGTGAGTGGCATTCGGAAAATCCTCCTGCAACTGGGAGCGCAATTTCTTGCCGCTGTCATCCTCGTCCGTAAAGATGTAGATCTCTTCTTCCTCTTCCAATTGCTCTTCCAGATGGGCAGCTTTTTCGGCGCTGTATGACCCGTACGTACAGACGATCAGGACCGGCTCCGCCAATACTTTTCGGAGCCTTTCCCGGTCTGTTTTTCCCTCGACGATAATAGCCCGTTCGTGATCCATCCCGGAGGCCTCCTTTCCCGGTTGTTCCACAAGTTATTTTATAGACTTAGTATACCTTACTTGTGTAAAGCGGGAGCAATATTGCGGCAAAAAGTGGCTGAGTAACGAGGTGATCGGGATGGAAACGTAACAGTGAGATGAACCCCGGAAAGGAATGAGTGCCACATGGCAAAGTGGAAAAGCGCGAAAAACCTGAACCAAAAAGGCTTGGCAGTCACGGGCTTGACGAGCAGCACAGTAGCTGACGACACGCATACAGAAGACAATCAGGGCCATTCCAAAGCGCATAATCAAGCGGATCGTACAAACGATAATCGTCCCATGTAGCAGGGACTGCTGGCTGAAGGAGCCTGACGGAACCTGAATAAACCGATCATAAGCAAAGAAGCCTGCTATCAAACAGGCTCCTTTGCTTTTTCATAAATTACCGCCGTATAGACGCGGCTTCACCCACCTATGCCCAGCAAGCGAACCGTGAATAAAAAGCGATGAGCAGCGTCTGCGGATATTCCTTTACTTTATCTAGGCTGCCTGCTATTCTGATCTGGTAAAAATATTTTGTCTGAATATTCGCAGGACGGAGAGATGGGTGTGGAATCGTCAGCATTGTGGAAAAACCGTTCGTTTCTGCTGCTGTGGCTGGCTCAGCTGACTGCCAATATCGGCGACCAGTGCTACAGCTTTGCCTTGCTGTGGTATCTCCTGCAAGCCACCCAATCAGGGACAGCGCTGAGTCTGCTGGCCATCCCTGAAATGACAGCGGGCTTGTTGTTCTATTTAATCGGAGGCGTACTGGCGGACAGATACAATCCTCGTTCGCTCATGGTCGGAGCTGACCTGGCCCGCATCAGTGTCGCTGTCCTCGTTGGAATCATGACAGCACTCGGCGTCAAGCAGTTCGCTTTTTTCCTGGCCGCCCAATTTTTGATCGGTGTTTTCTCCAGCCTGTTCCACCCAGCTCGTACGGTCGCATTGAAGGCAATCGTCCCTATTGAACAGTTAAGCCGTTCCAACGCCATCCTGGATACCACCTTCCGGACCGTGCGTATCGCCGCGCCAATGACGATCGGTGTAATTGCAGCGTGGGTGCCCTTGTCCACCCTGTTTTTTATCAATGCGTTTGCTTATCTGCTGTCCGCATGCTTCCTCTATGCCCTGGGGAAAATCCCGCGAAGCGGTCAGGAAACGGTGACGAGCCGTTTATCTGCGGGGCAGTACATTCGCGACATCGGATATGGCTTAAAAGAGCTTCAAACCAATCGCTTGTTGTTCGTTATCCTGCTATTCAGCAATATGGGCTTCCTCGTCTGGCAGGTGTGCTGGAACGTAGGATTTCCTTTTCTCGCAAACGAGATGGGGCAAGGCGACAGCAGTATGCTCGCAGTCCTGATCGGCTTCTACGGGATAGGAAATCTGCTCGGCAGTCTCTTTATGGCCCGCCTCCAGTATCAGCGCCACCTGCTGGTCATCATCGCCGGTTGGCTTGTTCAGGCGGTCGGATTTCTTCTGCTGACGCAGGGGCTCGCCCTCCATTGGCTCGCTTTTTTGGCAGCCGCCATCGCGGGCGTTGGCGGACCTTTGATCGGAATCCCCACCGTTACCGCCATCCAAACAAAGGCGGCCGATTCCAACACCGGCAAAATCTATGCGCTGAATATGCTGATGTTCACCGGATTTTCCATGCTCTCCAGCAGCATGGGGGCCCTGTGGCTCGGAACATGGCCCGTCAAAGAGCTATTTTTCGCAAGCGGATTGTTCCTGGCCATTATGTGTGCGCTCGGATTGGCACTCGAGCGGAAGGCCAGACAGGACAAACACCAGTCATTCTCGGCATGAGCCGGGGGCTGGTGTTTTCTTTTTGCAGTTTTCAGAAAAGACGGATTGCATTCTTTTTTCTTATGTCATATAATCTGACACAAATATAAAATGTCAGATAAACTGACATAAAAGGAGTGGAAAGGATGGAACCGACATTCGCTTCTCTTGCCTCTGCGATTGATGCTACATGGGTCATGGTCGCAGCCATACTGGTAATCTTGATGCAAGCCGGCTTCGCCCTTTTGGAGGCAGGCTCGACCCGGATGAAAAATGCCGGCCACGTAGCAGGAAAAACCGTGCTCACCTTCGGACTTTGCACGCTTGCGTTTTGGGCCCTCGGTTTTGGACTTACCTTCGGAAACGGCAATGAATTTATCGGGCTTGGCGGATTTTTCTTCGATCCCTCCGGCGAAAACGCTGCTGATTCCTTCAGCAATGCCTTTGCCGCCGACATTCCCATCTCCCTCTTTTTTCTGTTCCAGCTCGCTTTCGCAGCCGTGTCGCTGGCCATCGCCTGGGGCGGCTTTGCCGAGCGGGCAAAGCTCTCCATTTACGTCATTTTCAGTTTTTTGTTTACCATTGTCATTTATCCGGTCATCGGCCACTGGGTATGGGGCGGCGGCTGGCTGGCAGAACTCGGCATGCAGGACTTTGCCGGGTCTACCGTTGTTCATCTCCAGGGTGCCGTTGCGGCTCTGGCGGCCACCATCCTGCTGAAACCGCGGATCGGCAAATACAACCGAGACGGCAGCTCCAACCCGATCCCCGGACACAACCAGGTGTACACCGTACTTGGCGTGATTCTCCTCTGGATCGGCTGGTTTGGATTCAACGCCGGCTCGACACTGGGCAGCACCTCGGGCTTTTTTGCGTATGTCGCATTGACGACCAATCTCGGGGCTGCCGCCGGGGCTGTTGCCGCCATGGCGATCGCCTGGTCCGTCACGGGCAAGGCGGATATTCCGACCATGCTGAACGGCGTCATCGCCGCACTCGTAGCGATTACTGCTTCCTGCGCATTTGTGGAGCCTTGGGCCGCCGTAGTCATCGGTTCTGTGTCAGGTATTCTGACATACTTTACTGCAATCTGGTTTGACAGAAAAGGAATTGACGATCCGGTTTACGCCTTTTCCGTCCATGGCGTGGCGGGTATCTGGGGGACATTGTCCACTGGATTCTTTGCCACTCCCGAATTAGTCGAACAGGCAGGCGTAGGCGCTCCCGGCCTGTTTTACGGCGGCGGCTGGCACCAGCTCGGCGTTCAGGCGCTTGGTCTGGTCGGGTCCCTCTTGTACGTCTTTATCGTTTCGTATGTCATTCTGGCAGCCTTAAAAGCGACTATCGGCCTGCGAGTAACCGAGGAAGAAGAGGTGATCGGTCTTGACCTTAGCGAACACGGGGGATACGGATATCCCGAGCTGCTTCCCGCAGAACATATCTCCTCCTTCAAACGAAACGGCTCTCATTCTCTCACCCGATGATGTCCACCGGATCAGCGAAGCCTCTACTTTTCGCGAGCTTGCCCTCCTGTGCGGGGAGCTGCTGGAAACGTCGCGCCTGGAGGGCATCCGGAGAGCTGCCGAGCTGGCTCCGTTTGCCGTACTCGTCAATCTCATCCACGAGCGTCTGATCCGGCAGGGTGTTCTCCTCGCCGTCCGACAGCTGGCAAAAATGGGCGTAGGTACCCCGCCCGTCCCCTTTGCCTATCTGCAATTCGGCAGCGGCGGCCGGTGTGAACAGGCAGTCGCAAGCGATCAGGACAATGGACTCGTTTATCAATTGCCGCATGGCTTATCGACAAAAGAACGGGAAAATATCGAAGGCTATTTTCATCTTCTGGGAGCCGTCATTGTACAGGGGCTGGAGCAGGTAGGCTATCCCCCCTGCCACGGGAATGTCACATGTGTCTCCGCCCGCTGGCGCGGAAGTACGGAGCAATGGATGGAGCGCCTGGAGCACTGGGCCTCTCACCCTACCTGGGAACATTCCCGCTATCTCCTTCTTTTCAGCGATGCGCGCGTCATTTGGGGGGAGCCTTCCGCCTTCGCCACCGTTGCCGGTTATTACCGGACCCTGCTTACCAACAATCCTCTTCTGATCGAAAGGCTGGTGAGCAATACGCTGTACCATCGCATCCCGCTCACCTGGCTTGGACGGCTGGCGCCTGATCAGAGCGGGCGGTATCAGGGGGCCGTCAATGTAAAGGAGGGCGTCTATCTGCCTTTCGTCAATTGCGTCCGCCATTTCTCCCTCGCCCATGGAATTTACGTCACCTCAACGCTGGAAAGACTGCTTGCGCTGCGTACGCGCAGGATTTGGCCAGAAGCGTTTTGCCGGGATGTCGAACAGCACTTCCGCTTGTTGATGGGACTTCGGCTGATCACCCCCTTGTATTGGAGAGACGGGCAATACGGCAGCAACAGCTATGTCAAATTGGGGGAGCTGTCCCAGGACACTTTGGCGATGCTGCGCCGGGCGATGAAGCTGGCCTTGAAGCTGCACGGGAAGACGAAGAATCTGCTCGATGTCTATCGTCAATAGGGGGGCACCTGCATGGCAAAATGGAATGGCCTCGGCCGCTTGTGGCACCTGAGCGGCCGAACCTGGGGAAAGGGAGTTGCTTCCTGGTGGGAAAACAGCGGAGATCTGGGGGCACATGCCTTTCTGCGTTTTTTGGAAAGAGAACAAGAGCACGCTCGCAAATGTATTGATCTGCCGCTTGCCAATCTGGAGGTCGTTGTGGTGGATCTGGAGACGACTGGCTATGATCCTGACCGCGGTGATGCGATCTTGTCTATCGGCGCCGTTGCCATGCGAGGTGACCGGCTTGTACTGGGCGATTCTTTTTACAGTCTGATCGACCCTTGCCGTCCTATCCCGCCGCACGTCTCCTCGCTTACCGGCATTCGCGAGGAGATGGTGCGTTCGGCACCCGATTTGGCTACCGTGCTGACTCGCTTCTTCCAATTCGTCGGCGACCGGCCGCTGGTCGCCCATCACTCTCGCCACGAACGCAATTTTTTGCGGGCGGCGCTCTGGAAGACGAGCAGGCGGAAGTTTACCCATCGCTTGCTGGACACGATGCTGCTCATCCGGCTGTCGGGCGAGGTGATTGGCAACGGATCGCTGGACGCTTTATGCGCCAGACACAATATTGTTATCTCCCGGCGGCATCATGCTTACTGCGATGCGTTCGCTGCAGCCTCGCTCTGGGGAATCTACTTGTCGCTAGCCCGCCAAAACGGATATACGGATTTGCGGCAGGTCTATGAAGCATTGCGCTAAAAAGAGGGACCGCTCTCGTCTCACACCCAGACACGAGAGAAGGTCCCTCTGCTTTTCAACGTCTTAAAACATACACTTGTTACTCGGCAGACTGAGCGTCAATGACCCGGGCTCCCGTCATCTCGACGAGAGCTTGAAAAGAGACCGGCAGCAGCGATTCCGCAATCCCGGCAGCCGTATAGACGACCGGAAACCGCTCCAGAGAGGAGTCGACGAACACCGGCACCTCTGTTTGCAATGCAAACGGGCAGACCGCCCCCACCTGAAAACCGGTTATCTCTGCTACTTCATCAGGCGAAGCCATCTTCGGCTGACCGCCTTCCAGACACTTTTTTACCCGCTTGGGGTGAATTCTCACGTCGCCTGCCGCCACAAACAGTCCGTAGCGGTCACTGCAGCGGAACAGGATGGATTTGGCAATCTGGCCTGCCTCCACACCCAATGCCTGGGCTGCTTCCTCCGTTGTGTTCAGCTTCTCCTGAAAGATCAGAGGTTCGATAGCGGGATCATATTGTTTTACAAAACGGGACACGCGTTCCAATGGATTAGACATAAAATACAACATCCCCTTCGGTCACTTGCCCCGGTCGAACGACAGACGCATACACCCCGAAATGATTGTCATGCCGTTTTACGCAAGTTTTTAATACAGCCGGATTCATCTGGAGCGTATCCGGATCGATGTTGACATAATGGCAGCGCTCACAGTGCTTGTTTACCTGCAGGACAACATCGTTGATCTGCAAGTGCTTGCCGATCCATTCGTCCTCGGCAAACGGACGGTCTTCGTCCAATGCGACTACCAGATTGGCCCGGAACCGTCTCGGATCGATACTTTCCCAGCCGATCAGTCTGGCGATTTCCCTCAGGGAAGCGTCCGTCACCAGCAGGATATGGTCTTCCCAGTTCTTCCCGCCTTCTTGCGGCGTGCTCATCAACGGCGTGATCTGGCGATTGGCAGTACGCGCGACATCAGCGAACAGCGCTTCCTCCCAGCCGTACTCCGCCCCATTCGGCGTTTGAATCCGCACCTCGGGATAGGCTTCTTCACCAGACTCGCCCAGCAGACGTGCTGAATACCCGAGCAATCCGGGGATGATATCCGCACTCAAGTATTTTCCGTTGCGGGATTCGTCCAGAAAAGCATATCCTCTGTCACCGTACAAGCCGAATCTGTCCACCAGGCTGGTCTGAAGCTGCTCGCCTTTCATCGCCTTGACAGGATGACGGAAAATGTTCGTTACTGCCCCGACTCTCTTCATCCCCATACTCCTCCCCACAAGCGTTCTTTTTTTATCCGGTGATAAACGATTTTCTCACCCGACTCCAGAAGGTGAGCTTCTTATACCTGGCAAACTTCACTTTCTCTCCCCCTACCCGACAAGTAATCGAGCGGACGTCTTTCCATACCCCTTGCTCCCTGTCCAGCCCAATCATGATCTCCGGGTTCATGACAATCAATTCTACTTCGTGATGATTGGGCAGGACGAGCGAGCTGTTTACCGTCCGATAAGCCTGATTGTTGATAGAAGCAATCTCCGATAACTGAATAGCCTCGATAGAAGGATGCACCAGCGCCCCGTTGACTGCTTTGTTGTAGGCGGTACTGCCTGACGGAGACGAGACGATCAGGCCGTCTCCGCGAAAGGTCTCAAACTCATCCCCGTTTATGTACACACAGGCAACCAACGTAGAGAGCAAGGCATTGCGGATCACCAATTCGTTCAGCGCCCATTTGTCATAGGTGATGCCCTGTTTGGTATGAATCCGGCATTGAACCGTCGGATATTCGACGATAACCGGCTCCGTACGCTGTGTCAGCACCTGTACGAATTCGTCCAGCTCATCGGGGTGCCAATCCGCGTAAAAGCCCAAATGACCGGTATGAATGCCGACATAGGCCGGTTCAAAGCCGTATTGGTGGACAGCCTCCAGAAGCGTTCCGTCACCCCCGATGGACAACACCATATCCGGTTTTTCTTCGGGACTTTCGACGAAACGAAATGGACAGTCCGGCTGCAGCAATTTTTCCCGCAATTGACGGCAAACTTCCCTTGTATAATCATCTTTCCGCAGTACGGTAGCTATTTTCATGGTGCAAACCCTCGCTTTACATAGAACAAAAAGCCTCTTCAAAAAGGCCCTTTGGATATCCTCATCTTGATTTGTCGTTACTATCCTACGCTCGCTATCACTATATCACAGCTGATGCCGGGATGCATGTTCTTTCCAGCTTTACCATCGGTCTGTCGTGTATTGCTGTCGGCAAAATTCCTGAAGCCGCCGTTTTGTCGCCGGCGTCAGCTCCTCGGGAAGCCCATCCCACGTAAAAAAGCGCATTTCCTCTACCTCGGGGTCACTCGTGTCGCGTTCGTGCAAACGGTATTCCCCGACATGAAAAAGGGCAATGTAATCCCGTTTTCCTTCTCTTTCGCTGTAATACAAATGGCATAGCGACAGCGACTCTGCTTCTGCGCGGCACTCTTCCCACAGCTCGCGTCTCGCCGCATCGGCAAATGATTCCCCTCGCTCGACACCTCCCCCTGGCAAGTACCATCCCTGGACATAGGTGTGGCGAACCAGCAGTACACCCTTGTCCCTGTCTGTCACGATGATGCGCACTCCCAGTGTCAGAGGCTTTCTGAGACGCCAGTACCATCTAAGCAGCGAATGATACCATGCCACGGTCCTCCACACTCCCTGTCTTTGAAAACTTGCTTTCATCTGTCACCATTTTACATTACCTTTCTTCTCCCTGCTATGCGGACAGAAGCAACAAAAAACGTCGGGCCCTTGGAGAAATCGTCACATCGAACAAGAAAACGGGCCAATCGTGTCGATGGCCCGCCGCATGTCTGCGATTCACGCAAGTCTTCTTTCCAATTCCCTTACCATGGCTTCCGCTTTTCGCATCCAGTGCTCATCGACTGCGGCATCCTTGTCTACCGGCTCCTGAAATTGATTCATGGCCGCAGACGCAACGGCAGAGTAGTAGCCGACGTCCGATTCAATCCCCTCTCGGTAGACGTGCTTCAGGACAAACGGCGTTCCGAGCTCCAGCCAGGCGTCTTCGCTGTCCAGCTCGCCCTCCTGCACCTGAACGGGAATCCGCAGAAAGACCATGCCCGCTTCGTCCAGCTTTTTATCCAAATAACCCGCATTGTAATCCCAGTTTGCCAAGGTAAAGCCGTCCGGCTCCAGAGCTTCCCGAAAAAAACCATACGTCCCTCTCGTTCCCGGCAAACTGCTTTGAATGGTTTGCATCCAATCCCTGCCTTTCCGACATTTTGCCGTTAGTGTGTGACAAATGGGGGAGAAGTAGTCATTGAAGGACGTTTGGAAAACCTGGCTTTGCCAGGCTTTATGGCGAAGCCTCAGTTGGACCAAAAAAAGCCTCAAGGCGGCTTTGCCTGGAGGCTTTTTGCACTTGGATGCCCACACCTGTACACTCGCCTAGATCAGCGCGATGGACAGCAGAGAGAACAGCGTCAAAGGAATGACTCTTTTCCGGCAGCGGCGACGTGGAATCGGTGCCACGCAGGATGATTCCAACGTTTTTACGACGGGCGGACATGGTACGGGTGGCGGCGGTGGCGGCGGAGCTGGTGCGATCGGTCTGTACGGCGGAAATGGCGGATACGGAGGAAATGGGTACGGAGGGTACGGTGGATATGGCGGGAAAGGACTGACACCCGGGCGGACATCCTCGGCCGGACTGACCCTTTGATCTTTCGGTTTTTCCGTTTCCGCCGGACTTACCCGTGTCGGTCTTTCTAATGGCGCCACCAAGGGAACGCACGGTATGCAATAAGGCTGTACAGGCGGCTGTATGAAAGACTGTACAAAGGACTGTACAAAAGGGAATGGTCTTGTGACACTTTCCGGAGAAACCGCTGTGTAGGGGCTGACCTCAGAATAAGGCATCATTCCGGGATACGGACGGGCGTTCGGTCCCGTCGCGAATGGACTGACTGCTGTATACGGACTTACGCCAGGATAAGGACGACTGTTGGGCCCTGTTTCATACGGGCTTACCGCCGTATACGGGCTAACCCCTGGATACGGTCGGGCGTTGGGCCCCGTTGCATATGGACTGACTGCTGTATATGGACTAACCCCCGGATGCGGTCGGGAATTGGGTCCCGTTGCATATGGACTGACTGCTGTATACGGGCTGACTCCGGGATACGGACGGGCGTTCGGCCCTCCGCTCGTAAATGGGCTGACCGCTGTAAAGGGCGGACGCATATTGGGATCGGCCGGGTCGTACGGGGAACTGTAGGACACTTGCTCTACATCCAGCTCATAGCCATCCCAGTCTACTTCCTCCGCCTCGTCGTCATCCACCTCTTCTTCGACTTCCAGATAGACGTGGTCGTTGTCCCAGTCTACGATCTCTCCTTCGTATATCTGTCCATCCAGCGCTTCGATCCGAACCTTTTGCCGGGCATGCTCCTGGCAAACGTTTTGGACCGTATGGCGGATATCCTTGATCATGCTGACAGCGGCAGTGTCAACATGAAACAATTGCTTCTTAGACTCCTCCATCTATTTGACTCCTCCCCTCTGGTGTTTCTTTATTACCATATACGCCAGCCTATGGGGAGGTGTCTATTTTCCAGAGGGGACCAGCCCATTTTCCGATCAGGCCGTACCCATGAGCCTTATCTGTTTGTTGTCGACCCGAGGAACCGGGATGGCAAAAAGGGTTGCAGCGCATCTTCGCGTCCGCTCTCCACATAATCCGCCATCACCTTTGCTGTGACCGGAGAAAGCAAAATGCCGTTCCGAAAGTGGCCGCCCGCAATGGAAACGCCCTGCCATCCCGGTACGGGTCCAAGCAGCGGCATGCTGTCTGCTGTAGCGGGACGCAAGCCTGCCCACGCCTGCTGGAAGGCTGCTGAATGCAGAGCGGGCACATACGGCATCACACCGTCCAATACTTTCGCAAGACCGCTCAGCGTGACATGCCGCTGAAAGCCCGCTTCATCCTCGGTCGCTCCAAGGACGATCTTCCCATCCAGCTTGGGCGTGATGTACCCGGATGTGCCGAAGATGACGGTACGCAAAGGGATTCCGCTGGACGATACCGATGCCACCTGCCCGCGTACCGGTCTGACGGGCACAGCAAAATCGAGCCATTCGGCCATAATCCCGGCCCATGCGCCAGATGCGATCACGGTATGCCCGGCTCGCAGAGGCCCCGTGGTCGTTTCTACACCGACGATCCTGCCCCCTTCTTTTGCCATTCCGGTTACAACAGAGCCGGAAAGAAGCGTCGCTCCCATTTTTTTGCAAGCGGCTACCAGAGCATTCAGCAGCATGCGGTTGTTGATGTGCCCTTCTTCAGGCGAGTAGATCCCCGCGATCGCCTGCTCGGTCAAGAGCGGCTCGACTCTCCGCATCTCTTCCCCTGTCATCCACTCAACCGCATAGCCCGATGCCTTTTGCCACTTGTATTTTTCCAGCAACGCGCCCGACTCCGGCTCGGTAAGAGCTACTGTCAGCAGTCCGGATTTGCACGCCTGCACGTCAATGCCTGTCCTCGCTTCCAGCTCCTCTGCCCATTTCGGATAGAGCTCCAGCGACTTCATGCCCAGCTCCAGCATCGGCCCTGGCTGCGAAAATTCCTTCAGCGGCGCCAGCATTCCCGCTGCTGCCGATGAAGCCTGGCCTCCCCATTCTCCTTGCTCCACTACAGTCACGGCCATTCCTCTACAGGACAATTCATAGGCGAGACTGAGTCCGATGATGCCTCCGCCAACAAGTAAACAGTCGGTCATGCTGCTTCCTCTCCTTATCAAATGGAAAAGCCCACCCTCTCCGGCAGGAAAAGGTGGGCACAACACGCATCCAACGCATCAACGGGCGAAAAAATATCCGCCTGTAACCACTTCCCTGCGCCAGCATGATCTGGATCAGGTGCAAAGGGTCGACGGTCATCGCTTCCGTCCTCTCAGCCCAGCAAGATGGACTCCCCCAGTTACTTTTCATTCTATCAGTTGTCTTCTTCAGTATAGTCCTCTGGCCGCAAATCTGACAAGGGCTGAACTTAATCTTCGTCCTTCACGTCGTAGCTCTCCGGGATCGGCTCATGCTTCTGTTCATCCTCAAACTCCCGGAGCTTTCGGATCTGTTCCAGATGATGCTGAAACTGCTCCTTGTTGATCAGATACTCTTCCCCGTTGTGAACGGCACGGATTCGCCCTTCGCGGATTTTTTCCAGAATGAACGTCTCCGGCAATTCCAGATACTCGGATGTTTCGGCTACAGTCAGGTAGGTTTTAGTCGTCTCCACGAATTCTCGCTTCCAATTCTTCTTTCATTTTTTCAAAGCCGGGCCGCCCGAGCAATGCAAACATGTTGGCTTTGTAGGCCTCTACCCCGGGCTGGTCAAACGGATTGACCCCCAAGAGGTAGCCGCTGATCGCACAGGCTTTTTCAAAAAAATACACCAGCTCACCAAAATGATACGCTGTCAGCCGGGGAATTTCCACTACGAGATTCGGAACACCCCCATCTACGTGGGCCAGCATCGCTCCCTGCAGCACCTTTTGGCGGACGAAATCCATCCCTTTTCCAGAGAGATACTGCAAGCCGTCCAGATTGGCCGGGTCGTCTCCGATGGTGACGTCAACGTCAGATTTATGCACGGTCAAGACGGTTTCAAACAAGTGCCGTGTTCCGCTTTGCAGATATTGGCCGATGGAGTGGAGATCGGTTGAATACTCTGCGGATACAGGAAAAATCCCCTTGTTGTCCTTCCCTTCCGACTCGGCAAAGAGCTGCTTCCACCATTCCGCGAAAAAACGGAACCGGGGTTCGTAGCCGACCAGCACTTCAATCAGCTTGCCCCTTCGATACAGAATATTGCGGACAGCGGCATATTGGTAGCAAGGATTGTCTGCCAGCACCGGCGACAAAAACCGCTCTCTGGCATCTGCCGCTCCTTGCATCAGCTCATCCATATCGATTCCGCCGACAGCGATCGGCAAAAGACCGACGGGAGTAAGAATCGAAAAGCGTCCGCCCACATCCTCGGGAATGACAAAGGTCTCATACCCCTCGCTCTCGGCAAGCTGGCGGAGCGCTCCCTTCGCTCTGTCTGTCGTAGCGTAAATCCGGCTGCGGGCTTTTGGTCGTCCGTACTTTTTCTCCATCCAGCTCCGAAACAGGCGAAAAGCGATAGCCGGTTCCATTGTCGTTCCCGATTTGGAAATGACATTCAAAGAGACTTCTTTTCCCTCCAGCAGCTCCAGAAGATGAGCGAGGTAGACCGGACTGATGTTGTTGCCGACAAAATAAATCTCCGGTACCCGTCGTTTGCCCGCAGGCAGAAGATTGGTGAAGTGATGCCCGAGCATCTCCAGCGCTGCCTTGGCTCCAAGATACGACCCGCCAATGCCGATGACCAAGAGCACATCCGAATTCTCCTGGATTCTCGTCGCTGCCTGGACGATACGTTCCCGTTCACTTTTCTCGCATTTGATCGGCAAGTCCAGCCAGCCGCGAAGCTCGCTCCCTGCTCCCGTCCCCTGATGGAGCTGTATGTGCGAGCGCAATACTTCAGGAGCTAGCTGGTCTAAATCTGTCTGCTCGAAAAATTTGCACGCATGGGAGTAGTCAAAACGAAGCGTCTGGTTCATAGCTCCCTCCCTTGGAAATCCTGCTATGCTCCCTACATCTTATCGCTTCGGCCGGGCAAGGGTTCGACAAAGACAGCGCCCCATTTTTCCTTCACTTCTCCCTGCTCCCATGGTTTTGTGAAATTGTGAACATTCCATGAACAAAAAGGTTACCTTGTTACTTTTTTACTTGCCCCCCGTAAAACAGTTTCGTAAAGAAGGTATACATTATTTGGCAAGGGGATTAGAAGACATGAAAAAACGATGGTGGATGATCGGGTCCGTCGCCGCCGTACTGGTGATCGGAACCGTTAGCGTAAATCTTTTGAGTCCCGGTCAGGCGATGGGCATGCCTGTCCAGATCGGGACAGTAGCCACATCTGCGCTGGAAAGCCGCATCCTGACCTCCGGCAGTGTAGTCGTGGAGGATAAATACAGGGTGTACGCAAATGTGAACGGGACGCTGCGTGAATTCTCCGTCAAAGAAGGCGATCTCGTTAAAAAAGGGCAGGTTATCGGGAAGATTGACACCTCTGACGTAGAGAGCCGACTCCTGGAGCTGGACGCACAGATTGAACTGGCACGAGCGAATCTGTCCAAAGCGCAAGCAGGAAATGAACCGGAAGAGCTGGCACAGGAAAAAGAACGGGTCGCCCAAGCCCAGCGCGAGCACGATGCCGCTCAAAAGGAATACGATCGGCTGCAGCAGCTGTTCGCATCCGGGGCCACTACGCAGCAAGAGGTGGACAAGGCAAAAAGCCAGCTCGATTCTACGCTCTCGTCACTGAACGTCTCCAAGCAGCAGCTGGCATTGAAGCAAAAGGGACCGCGCAAAGAGGAGCTCGCTTCTCTGCAAGCGCAAATCAACAAGCTTCAGGTGGAGAAGGCGCAACTGGAGAAGGAGCGCACCCAAAGCGTGTTGGTCGCTCCCGAAAACGGCACCGTCATCAGCCTGGCTGCAGACAACGGCCAGTACGTAAACAAAGGAACGGAGATCTTTACACTCGCGAACCTGAACAACCTGCTCATCCAGGCCGATATCAGCGAGTCCGACGTAAGCAAAATAAAGCTCGGTCAATCGGCAGTCATCGAGGGCAGCTCTCTTGGAAAGCAGAAGCTGAATGCCAAAGTGGTGCGAATCTCCCCGATTGCCGTAACCACGCAAAACAGCTCCGGGCAAGGTGAAAAAACACGCGTCAAAGTCACTCTCCAGCCTGATGGCGACGTCTCGGCTCTCAAGCCCGGGTTTCACGTCGACATCAATATCCTGACGGAGAAAATCGACAATGCCATGCAGGTGCCGATCGAAGCGATTCAACAGGAGGCGGACGGCAGCACATTTGTTTGGGTAGCCGACAATGGCACGGCCAAGAAGGTAAACGTTGAGGTCGGCATGGAAAATGAGCTTTCCTCCCAGATCAAGTCGGGACTAACCGGCAATGAGCAAATCATCCTGAGTCCTCTGGATGCGATCCAGGAGAATGCGCCGGTCACCCCGTCCCCCATGGCAGGAATGTAACTACTTTGCAAAAAAGGAGGTCGGCCCATGCTTTACGTGGAAGGCCTGACGAAAACATATAGGACGGGCGATTCGGAACTGCCCATATTGCGAGGGGTAAACCTCTCCGTGGAAAAAGGGGAATTTGTCGCCATCATGGGACCGTCCGGCTCCGGAAAATCAACCTTCATGAACATGCTCGGATGTCTCGACCGGCCGGATTCAGGAACCTACGTGCTGGACGGCATCGAGGTCAGCAAGCAGAACGACCAGCAGCTTGCTCTCGTCCGCAACCAGAAAATCGGCTTTGTGTTTCAATCGTTCAATCTGCTGCCTCGCTCCACTTCCTTGCATAATGTCGAACTGCCGATGATGTACGCGGGCATCAGCCGCTCCGAACGAAGAAAGCGGGCGATGGAAGCATTGAAGCGAGTCGGGTTGGGCGAGCGGATGAACCACAGGCCGACACAGCTCTCCGGCGGACAGAAGCAGCGGGTGGCAATTGCCCGTGCACTCGTAAACCGGCCAGCCATTTTGCTTGCAGACGAACCTACGGGAAATCTGGACAGCCGCTCCGGTACGGAGATCATGGCCATGTTTCAGGAGCTGCATGAGCAGGGTGTAACGATCATTCTCGTTACGCACGAGCTGGATATCGCCCAGCATGCAGAGCGCATCGTCACCTTCAAGGACGGTGTCATTATGAAGGACGAGCGCGTGGAAGAGCGCCTGACCGCCGTCCCGTCCGATGAGGTGATTCTGACATGAATTTTTGGGAAGCACTGCGCACCGCCATCGATGGCATCTGGGCCAACAAAATGCGCTCCGGACTGACCATGCTCGGCATCATTATCGGGATCACATCCGTCATCGCCGTCAACACGCTTGGCGAAGGCGGACAGAGGGCCATCACCAGCGAAATGGAGAAATTCGGGCAAAACAGCTTTAATATCTATACCGATTATGAGAGCAAGGAAGAGCACTCCAATGACGACCTGACGGTGGAAGACGCCGAAACCTTGAGCCGTATCAGTCCCTACATCGAGCGGCTCGTCCCGTACAATCAATCCAACTCGATCGTGAAGGGTCCGAAAAAGGAAGAGCGGGTGAATGTTTATTCGACAACCGCTCACTACCTGGAGATTCAACCAACGGTAAAAATAAGCAAGGGACGCTTCTTCAGTGAAGCTGACGACAAGGAGCTGCGAGCCGTCATCGTGCTTGAGGATGAATTGGCAAAGAAGCTGTTCGGACAAATGAACCCGCTCGGCCAGCGGGTACGGATGGGAGACAACTCGCTTGTCGTAATCGGCACCTACAAGGAAGAAAAGTTCCGCTTTGACATGAGTCAAACGTACGGCGCCTATATCCCGATCCGCTACGACCTGAGTTTTCAAGAGGAGCCTTTTGTCAGCACGCTGATCGGAAAGGCAAAAGACAAGGAGTCGGTCGAAGCCGCGATGAAGCAGGCTACCCAATATTTGTCCCGCAAGCATCAAAAGGAGAATCATTACCGCTCCTTTAGCATGCAGGAGCAGGTCAATCAGTTCAATCAACTGACCGGAACGCTGACGATTATTTTCAGCGTCATCGCCGGCATTTCCCTGGTCGTAGGGGGAGTCGGCGTCATGAACATCATGCTCGTCTCCGTTACAGAACGAACGCGGGAAATCGGCATTCGCAAAGCACTGGGGGCCCGCCGCCGGGATATCCTGATGCAGTTTTTGATCGAATCGCTGATCGTCTGTCTGATCGGCGGCCTGATCGGGGTACTGCTCGGGCTCGGAGCCGCAGCGCTGGTTTCTTACTTCGCCCAGCTCCCGCCGCTGTTGTCCTGGAACAGCATCTTCATCGCATTTGGCTTTTCCAGCGCCATCGGGATCTTTTTCGGATTGTACCCCGCAAACAAAGCGGCCAAGCTTGATCCGATCGAGGCGCTGCGCTACGAGTAAACTTTAACTTTACTTGCAAACATGAAAAGCAGCTGATCAATCACCTCACGATTGAGCAGCTGCTTTTTTACGTCTGCCAACCTGTATCATCGTTCAACCGGCACAAAGACTGGATCGGCCATCAAAGCTTTCTCATAACAAGGTCGGGGTATCCGCCACGAGCTTCAGGACAAAGAACAGCGTAATGCCGAAGCTGGCTACCGCCCACCACAACACTTTTCCACCGGGTCTGCCCGCTTTGTAGATGCGAAGCAACCGCCAGGTACCCACCGTCACACAGATGACACTGACAAAGAGCAGGATGGTCCCCACGGTCATTCCCCCTTTCCCCTTCTACTAGCTATATGGGAAAAGAGGAGTAAAAATCCCTGTTTATGTTTTCTTCTTCCCCAGACGGGAGAGGATTGCTCTGCCCCGCTCCTTGACGGCATCGTCCTTGACGTGAAGCTCCCGGCGCTTCAGCATGCCGTTTTTTGACGTGTCGGGCCGGCCTTCACGCTGATTTTTTTCCTCGGTCATCAGCTGTACTTGCCTCCGCCTTTTTTCTCATACTCTTCCAGGAGCTCGCCAAAGCTTTTGTTTCGCTCCCGCTCCTCTTGCTCACGCCGCTTCCGTTCGGCGGCTGCCTGCTCCGCTTTTTCCAGTTCTTCCTTCATCTGGCGCTCCAGCTGCTTCAATTTTCCAAGCGCGTCGTCACTCAACATTTCCTTTACGTTCACACCGTTTTTTTCAGGGGTTTCCGCCTTGGCGAATTTCGGCGCCTGGCGTTCTTGCTTGCGCTGTTTCTTTGCCATACATACGTGCTCCTTTCACAATGCTATGATCGAATCTGCCCGATTGGGCCATACTAAGCCCATGTGACAATAGAGGAGGGCATACAATGGTACGAAACAAAGCTAAGGATTTCGGGAAAACTGCCGAGATTCGCGGTCCCAAAGCCCAGTCGGAGGCCGTTCGTTCTGATGGCTCCATCAATAGTGAACCACAAGAGAGACTAAAAGAAAACCGGTAACTCCACCAAGGAGGGCACCTGCATGGCTGATCATACTTCCAAAGAGGTAAAAGACGTGTCCCTTGACGGCACGCTCCCCCATCAAATCAGCTCCCCCGACTACAAGGACTCTTCCCGCACCATGCAAAAGCCATTTGTAAACGAGCACGGTGTGGTCATCGGGGACAGCTACTACAACTCCGAGGATTCTCCGCTCAACCAGTGGAGCACAGACACGGACCCATCCGTCATGGCTGGGGACGGCTGGGTCCATCCGACCAACGACATCGGGTGGAACACGACGGAGAACAGGGAGCTGCTTGAGGACGTTCCGCCCAATAGGGCCCGATTCATGCACCCGACACTGGATGTAAGCAAAGGAAAAGATTAGGAATTCGTTTGAAGCTGTCCAAACGTGGACCAAAGAAAACGCCGCCACCACCAGCGGCGTTTTTCCCTTTTTCCAGGCGGAAATTGGCGGAACCGCGTTTTCTAATGGTAAACTAGACGGATAGACAGATGTTTGAGAGGAGTCGCGTCATGAGTATTCACCTGCAAATTCAACCGGCATTCGCCCTCGCCTATCAGCAATACGCCGACTTTCGTCCCGGAGACACGCTTCGGCTGTACGTACGCACCGGAGGCCCGGGAACAGGAGGCCTGTTTTTCGCGATTGAAAAGGACGAGGTCGAGCCAGGCGACGCTGTTTTCGAAGTAGAAGGGATGCGGTTCGTCATTCGCCCGAACGATTTTTGGTATTTTGACGGCGGCGAGCTGCGCTACGACAGAAGATACGGGGAGTACGGCTTCTCCTTTGTCAACCCTCGTCTGCTGGACGAATAGGAAACTTTCCGCTGCTCTGTACGTATGAAAAGGATGATCGGCACTTTGCTTATCCTCCTTTTTGCACATGCACGTTTTTCCCGGAGGGCAGCTTTGAAAACCGTACAGGAGGAAATGGCATGAATAAAACCAGGTCGGCGCTGCTGGCCATCGGCGCTTTTCTCTTGACCAACCTCAAGTGGGTATTGGGTTTGTTGAAATTCTCCAAATTTGGAACCACGCTTTTGTCGATGGCTCTCAGCCTCGGCGCTTATGCGATGTTTTACGGCTGGAAGTTTGCCGCTGCGCTGGTCTACCTCATCTTTGTCCATGAGATGGGCCATGTGATTGCCGCGAGACAAAAAGGAATTGCTACCTCACCGGCCGTCTTTATTCCGTTTGCCGGTGCCTTTATTGCGATGAAGGATCATCCGCGGGACGCGAGCACCGAAGCGTATCTGGCCTACGGCGGGCCGTTGGCAGGCATGCTAGCCTTTCTTCCCGCTCTGCCGCTGTACTGGTGGACACAGGATCCGTTTTGGGCATTGGTGATTTATTTGGGGGCGCTGTTGAACCTGTTCAACCTGCTTCCGGTCTCCCCGCTGGACGGCGGACGCATCGTCTCCGTCTTGTCGACAAAAATCTGGCTGATCGGACTGATCGGACTGGGAGCCATGCTGTTTGCAAGACCGGGACCGATCATGGTCTTTATCTTTATCCTCGGCCTGGTTACCTGGTGGAACCGCGCCCGGGAAGGGTATAAAAAACAGGTGCTGGCATACGAAAAAGAGAAGCTCCACACCCTGCTGGAGACGATGGCCGGCTGGCCGCAGCTTGAATCGACATGGGAAACGCGGGAAAGCCTGAACGCCAAACATCTGGAGGCTGCTAAAAAGAAAGCACCGGAAGGCTTTGCCATTCCCTTTTTGCAGGACGAAAAACGGTTTGCCAAGGATCGGGTACGCCTGGACAAATTGTTCGCGGAACAAACCTGGGAGCTGTTCCGCAAATGGGAACGGGAACCGATGGAATTCTACGACTACGAACGGACGCAGCCTGTTCCCTCCCGCCTGCTGACCGAGGCCGAAAAACAGGCCCGGGAACGGATTGCCCAGATCGATGAGCTCCTGCACCGTCTGACGACCTATTACGAGGCGCCCGCTTCTACCAAGTGGAAGGTACTGGCCGCCTATCTCGGATTGGCAGCCGTTCTGTCGGTCTTTTTCGTTTACGCGCAGCAGCTGCTTCAAATTCGATGAGGCTAAAGAACTCTGTTTTGACCTCTCTGGCCACCCCAGCGCTCAAAAACGTGTGAGCCGGACACCCTACTGCCGTTTTTCGGTCGGAATGGGGGTGAATTGCTCACAATGGACGGAAATCGCCTTTGAGCAAAAAGGGAAAAGGCTGTACCATAGTAGTATACATTCAAAATAATTCCAGAGAGGATGACTTCTTGCTTGGACAGTATTCCGATAGTGCTTAACCTGCTGCTTGTATTGTTTCTGGTTGTGTTGAATGGCTTTTTCGTAGCCGCCGAATTCGCACTCGTCAAAGTACGGCAGACACGCTTGACTCAGCTCGTAAACGAGGGGAACAAGCGAGCCGCTTTTGCCCAGAAGGTTACACAAAAGCTGGACGCGTACTTGTCTGCCTGTCAGGTAGGGATTACGCTCGCATCGCTTGGTCTCGGATGGGTGGGTGAACCCGCGATCGCTCACATGATCGTGGAGCCGCTGCTCGGTTCGTACCAGCTGCCTTCCTACCTTGTGTCGACGATTTCCTTCGGCGTGGCGTTTGCGATCATCACCTTCCTGCACATCGTGCTCGGTGAGCTCGCTCCGAAATCACTCGCTATTCAAAAAGCAGAAACAACTTCGCTGTGGGTTGCTGCACCATTGATGCTTTTCTATAAATTGCTTTACCCGGCTATTTGGGTGCTGAACGGAACCGCCAACAGACTGCTCAAATGGGTAGGCCTGGAACCGGTATCCGAACATGAAGCGGCCCATACGGAAGAAGAGATTCGCTTGCTGGTCAACCAGAGCCACCAAAGCGGCCATATCGATCAGACAGAATTGTCGCTCGTGGAGCACGTATTTGATTTTTCGGAAACCCTCGCACGGGAGATCATGATCCCCCGGATCGATATGGTGTGTCTATATACGACGAATACGTTTGAAGAAAACCTGGAGATTATCAGCACGGAGCGTCACACCCGCTTCCCTGTGGCCGCAGAGGACAAGGACAATCTGATCGGTTTCGTGCATGCGACCGACTTTTACTTGTCTGCCCTGCAGGATGAAACCGCTCGTCTGGAGGATATGCTTCGTCCCTTGCTGACTGTTCCCGAATCGATGGAAATCAGCCATGTGCTCCGTCTGATGCAGAAAAAACGTTCGCAGATGGCGATCGTCATCGATGAATACGGTGGCACTGCCGGCCTGTTGACGATGGAGGACATTTTGGAGGAAATCGTCGGCGACATTCAAGACGAATTCGATACCGACGAACGCCCTGAGCTTGAGAAGCTGGAAAACGGCCTGTCTGTCGCAGGCAAAATGCTCCTGAGCGAACTCAATGACCACTTGCCGTTTGAGCTCGTTTCCGAAGACGTCGATACTGTCGGAGGATGGCTCTACAGCCAGTTGGAAGAGGATATCGCCGTCGGAGCGTCCGTCGAGCTTGAGGATCACGTGTTCACAGTCGCTCAAATGGATAACCACCGCGTCACCCGGGTCACGATCAAACAACTGGTCCGCCCGCAGGCCGAAAAACAGGAAGAACCGGAAATGAGCGCTGTGTAACAGCGACCACGATATGGTTCAATCGCGTTACCATATAAAATAAGTGCCAATCATTCAACATTGCTGAAAAAGCCGACGCCTCCTCTGGGGCTGTCGGCTTTTTCTCTGTCTTTCCGTATATTCTGTCTCTCTTTTTCCGGGACCACGCAATGACCGTGCACCCGCGATGGATTCATGCCTTTCAGCCAACAAAAAACGAGGGGAGCTCCCTCGTCCTCAGCCGAAAGTCGGTTCGTCAAAGTTGATTCTCCGCGTCGCTACAATCCGTACGCCTTCCGCTGATTTCAAGACGCTCGGTCCCTCCGGAAACACTTCGTCCAGCAGGGTCTCCGCCTCCTGGGCGTACTGCTCGCGAGCGACTTCGGCGATCTCTACTGTTTTCTTGCGCTTCCATGTCACATCCGTCTCGTCTGGACCAAACGGGTGTCCTGTCAATGTCAATCGCATGGTTTTACCTCTTTTGCGTGGATGGTTGTTGGCTAGCATACAATTCCACCCCCCTCTCCAGAAATACATTGAATGTATCAAGAAGTGGCTTATTCACTGTCGTAAACTGTTCGAGAAAGTGATCGTACTCGGACTCGGCTATCTGCGTGTGTGTTACGAGATGGAACGTGATCACGTATGTTTTCGCAATGGGGATGGAGATGATGTACTCGTATTCGCCAAGCAGACCAAACTGTCCCTTGCAGCCCATCACTGACTCATTGGACAAAAATGCGGCTACCATCCAGTTCTGGTTCTGCGGGAAAAGTTCATTGTGATCCAGGCGAAAGCGGTGGTCTTCATCGACGTCCCGGGCGTGACCGATCTGAACAAGCTCACGGCCGACCAGGGAAAACAGCGTGGCTGCCGAAGGACTGAACGTCTCCGGGATGTGACAGGAGCCGAGCATTTTATCCAGAATCCGGTTGACATGATTTCTCGTCTCCACGGTATGCTTGCTGTACTTAATCAGTGAATACAAAAAGTGCAATTGTGCCTCTAGTCTCTCTTTTCTTTCAATAATATCACGAATCTCTTGCCTGCGTCCCCATTTTTTGATAATCCGGGCCAGCTCGCCCGTGAAAACGCCCAGCGCGGCAGAAAGATTCCCGTCATCCCGGTCGGCCTCGTAGTCTCCTGCCTGGATGCCGAACAGATCGGTGGGAATGCGGAACATCGTCATCCCGCGAGGCTTTACAAAAAAGGCCCGGTTCGGTCCCAGCTTGCCCATGGACAGCCCGAGCTCAAACAATACATTATCGCGAGCCGTTGTCCACTCCTCTCCGCGCAGACGAACCTGATCGTCGGGGGAAAAGACAAACACGGCAAAATCGGTTGATTCCAAATGTTCCAGCAGACTGGCAAGCGCCGTTTGATTCAGGGCAAATACGCCCTGTGACCAGAGTGTAACCTGTGCAACGTATGAGAGATTGGCCTGGATCGCTTGCGCCAGAGGTAACCCCTCGACCGAGGAGCCGACAAATACCCGCGGTTTTGCACTAGGGCTCATGGTTTTGTACCCCCATCATTTGATTCCATGTCCGTACGCCTATGTTTGCCGTCTCTCTATGTATATTAGCAGACCATCCAGATTCATCCAACAAATTTTCCGGTCCGAGCATATTTTGTTGGCGGAGACAAAACAGACGTTTCAACTTGCTGATTTGGAGGATAACTCCTGTTGGGAGCTGTGCGTACCGGACGGCGGCCTCGATCACCCCTTTCGTTTTTGTTGAAATGAAAAGAAACGCATGATATGATACATGTAATTTACTGATATGGAGTTGAAAAGAATGTAATTTTTCTTGCTTATGAAATGAAAACAATAAAGCGAATCATGTTTCGCATGTTTTATTTCGTATGTGCAAGAAAGTTACGATATCTTTTCACTCAAATCATATATCCTCATCCGACTCCGAAGCGGGTTGGATTTGCTGTATGTTTTTTGAGCTGCAAGAAGGTAACTTTCTTGCGGCTTTTCTATTTTCCATACAGGGGGATATGTCCATGTCATTGATCAAAGTGGCAAACCTGACGTTTGCCCATGACGGCAGCTTCGATCACATATTTGAAAACGTAAGCTTCCAGATCGATACCGATTGGAAATTGGGATTTACGGGAAGAAACGGCAGAGGCAAGACGACCTTTCTCAACTTGCTGCTCGGAAAATATGAATACAGCGGAACCATTTCCGCCGCTGTCAGCTTTGAATACTTTCCTTTCCACGTCGACAACAAGGAACATCATACGCTCGATGTCATCAACGAGATGATTCCCGACTATCAGAACTGGCAGCTCATGCGCGAGCTTTCACTTTTGCAGGTTTCAGAGGATGTATTGTACCGGCCCTTTGCCACATTGTCCAACGGGGAACAGACGAAGGTGCTATTGGCTGCTCTGTTTCTCAAGGAAAACAGCTTTTTGCTGATTGATGAACCAACCAACCATCTGGACATGGCTGCAAGAAAACTGGTCAGCGACTATTTGGGTACAAAGAGCGGTTTTATTCTGGTGTCCCACGACCGGGCATTTCTCGATAACTGCGTGGATCACATCCTTTCCATCAACAAGACTAACATCGATATTCAAAAAGGCAACTTCTCCGATTGGTGGGAAAATAAAAAGAGACAGGATCACTTTGAGCTTGCAGAAAACGAAAAGCTGAAAAAAGACATCAAGCGCTTGTCCGACGCCGCCAGACGAACGAGCATCTGGTCCCATGAAGTGGAAAAGACGAAAAACGGCACTAGGAATTCCGGTTCAAAGGTGGATAAAGGGTATATCGGCCACAAGGCAGCCAAAATGATGAAACGCTCAAAAGCAATTGAGCAGAGGCAGCAAGCTGCGATCGAGGAAAGGAGCAGGCTCCTGAAAAATATCGAGACCGCAGACAGCTTGAAAATAACGCAGCTGCCCTATCATAAAAACCAGCTTGCCGAGCTCAAAGACGTTTCGATATACTATGGCAAAAAGCTGGTGTGCAGCGATGTCAGCTTTACGATTGAGCAAGGGGAGCGAATTGCCCTGTCAGGCAAGAACGGCTCCGGCAAAACAAGCATTCTCAAACTGCTTTGCGGCGAGAACATCGACTATACGGGGACGTTCAACAAGGGAAGCCAGTTGAAAATCTCCTATGTTTCCCAGGATACCTCGCATTTGCAGGGCAATTTAAAGGACTATGCCCGAATGAACGGGATAGACGAAAGCTTGTTTAAATCCCTGCTGCGAAAGCTTGATTTTTCCCGGGATCAATTTGAAAAGGATATGGCAGCCTTCAGCGGCGGCCAAAAGAAGAAAGTGCTGATCGCCAAAAGCCTTTCCGAGAACGTCCATTTGCACATTTGGGATGAGCCGCTTAATTTTATCGACGTCATCTCCCGCATGCAAATCGAGGAGCTGCTGCTTGAATACGCGCCTACCATTCTGTTTGTGGAGCACGACAGTGAATTTTGCAAAACAATAGCGACGAAGACGATTGAACTTTGACCAAATAGACGGCTTGTCTTCAAAAAACAGGCGGCGGAAACGAGCATCGCTCAGCTTCCAGCCGCCTGCGGCATTTTTCTTTCAAACGTTGATACTAGAATAGCAAAAATCCGAGGCTGATGATGGCTCCTGTGACGAAGAGCATCATCAGACAATAACCCATAATATCCCTTGCCCCGAGTCCTGCCAGAGCGAGGACGGGCAGCGCCCAGAACGGCTGGATCAGGTTGGTCCATGCATCGCCCCAGGCGATGGCCATGGCTACCTTGGCATGCGATACGCCCAGCTCCGTCGCTACGGGCATCATGATCGGCCCTTGTACAGCCCACTGGCCGCCGCCCGAAGGAATAAACACGTTCAGTAGACCGGCGCTCCAGAAGGTAAAGAGCGGGAACGTGGTCGGAGTCGAAATGCTGATGAACCATTGGGAAATGCTTGCAGCCAGTCCCGAAGCGGTCATCATCCCGATAATGCCGGCGTAAAACGGAAACTGCACGACAATCCCGGTCGTGGTCTTGATCGCCTCTCCCATCGCATCGAGGAATTTGCGCGGCGTCCCGTGCAGGAAAATTCCCAGGAACAAAAAGGCGAGGCTGACGATGTCGAGATTGAGCTTGAAGCCCTTTTCCACAAAATAAGAGATCAGATACACAAAGCCGATGGCCGAAATCAGATAGGAAATGATGCGGCTGTTCTCCATCTTTACTGCCGGGCTGTTTTCATCCGCTGCCGGAGCGGCAGTGGCAGCCGTTTCCTCACGCCCCAGGTCTGCGCCCTTGAAGACGATTCTGTCCTTCTCGGCTGGCAGCATCAGTCGGTTGACCAGCGGCAAAATCACCATGATCGCGATTACAATGGTCAGGTTCATCGCGGAAAACATCGTTTCGGACGTAGGAATGACGCCGATCACATCCTGAAGGCTGTGCTTTTCCGTCGCTACCGTGAGCGGAACCGAGCCGGCAAGGCCGCCATGCCAGACGACAAATCCGCCGTATGCGCTGGCTACCAGCAGGCGGTAGTCGACTTTCTCCACACGCTTGGCGATCTCGCGGGCCAACAGAGCGCTGACGACAAGTCCGAAGCCCCAGTTGATCCAGTTGGCGATACAGGAAACCAGCGTGACGAGAACAATCGCCCGTCCCGGAGTCTGGGCCATGGAAGCGACTGCCCGCAGGCCCTTTTTGCAAATGTCTGTCTCGGCCAGTGTATGTCCGGTGACCAGAATCAGCACCATCTGCATGGTGAAGCTGAGCAGTCCCCAGAAGCCGTCTCCCCAGAAGCTGACCATTTCCAGAGGCGATTTCCCGTTGACGACAATACCTGCCACAAAAACGAGAAAAGTAAGAATGACCGCGAATAAAAAGGCGTCAGGCAAATAACGCTGCACCATCCGGACGGAGGCGTTGGTCAACGCTTGAAACACAAGGCATTCTCCTCTCCAAAAAAGATTGATGACTTCTTTGTCAGGAGAATGCAACTGGCGTGCCAGTCTTTTCAGAGAGCCAACCCCACGCCATGTATGCGCTTTCATAAAGCATCTGACAACGAACTGGCTACTTTTTGCGCACTTCGCCTCCATTTTGCACACCGTCTGTCCCGTTCAATCCGTACATCTCCAGCTTGTACAACAGCGCCCGTCTGGAAATCCCCAGCCGTTTCGCCGTTTGCAGCTTGTTTCCCCCCTCCTTTTGCAGCGCTCTGACAATCGCCTCCCGCTCTACCTCCTGGATAATTTCCCGCATCGTCCGATCCTCCCAACGGAGCATGCTCCCCATCCTGCCCGTCTCTGCCGTTTCTGTTTCCTGCAAAGGACCCTCGACGTGCTCAGGCAAAATAGCGGAGCCGCCCGCGATGACCAATGCCCGCTCAATCGTATTCTCCAATTGGCGGACATTGCCCGGCCAATGATAGGACAGCAGCGACTCCATCGCAGCCTTTGACAGATAGCACGGCCCCTTGCCCATCTCCCGCCCGTATTTGGCTAAAAAGTGCTCAGCAAGCAGCGGTATATCTTCTTTTCGCTCCCGCAGCGGAGGCATGTGGATCGGAACGACATTCAGCCGGTAGTACAAATCCTCACGAAACAGCCCCTGGCGGATACGCTCCTGCAAATCGCGATTGGTCGCAGCAATAATTCTCACATCTACGGATACCGGCTCTATGCCGCCCAGCCTGACGAAGGTGCGCTCCTGGAGCACTCTGAGCAGTTTTACCTGCAGGCTTGGACTGAGCTCGCCGACCTCATCCAAAAACAGCGTCCCGCCATCCGCCAGCTCGACCATGCCCGGCTTCTGCCCCGTCGCTCCTGTAAAAGCGCCGCGCTCGTACCCAAACAGCTCGCTCTCCAGCAAATTTTCCGGAATCGCGCCGCAATTGACGGCGATCAGCGGCTTTCCTGCCCGCGGACTGTTGCTGTGAATCGCTCGGGCAATCAGCTCTTTTCCTGTGCCGCTCTCGCCCTGGATCAGGACCGTCGACTTTGTCATACTCACCCGTCCGACCAGTTTGTATACCTCTTGCATGGCCGGGCTGAGACCGACCAGACCGGGGCCCTCCCACGGCTCGTCGAGAGATGCCTCGCTCAGCCGGTTGGCCTGGTCGCTTTCCCGCTGGCGGAGCGCCTGTGCCACTACTTGTTTGACCCGTCCAAGATCGAACGGCTTTTGCACGTAGTCGAATGCGCCCAGCTTGATCGCTTCCATCACGTCCTTGGCCGTGCCGTAGGCCGTCATCATCACTACGCTGGGACAAGCGTCTTCCATCTGCTGCATGTCTCTGAGCCGCCGCAATGTCTCCATTCCGTCCTGCTCCGGCATGCGCAAATCGAGCAGCATGACTTCAGGGCGGAAGTCTTTCAAAAGCTCCAGCGCTTCTCTTCCGCTGGATGCTTCTTTCGTCTCATATCCCACCTTCCGAAGCGCCGTGGTCAGCGCTTTTCGGACATTGATTTCGTCATCGACCAGCAGCACTCGTTTTTTCATCGCAATGCCTCCTCCTTATTGGCGGGCAGCACCACAGTGAACTGCACGCCCATGTCCACATTGCGGGCGAAAATTTGCCCGCCGTACGCCTGCACGATCCGTTGCGATATGGCAAGGCCGAGCCCGGTTCCCGACTTTTTGGTCGTAAAAAACGGCTCAAACACGGTCAACAGATGCTCTTCCGCGATAGGCGGTCCTTCGTTGGTGATCTGAATGCAAACATGTCCATCCACTGCCTCTGTCTCCACCAGCAGCAGTCCCCCGTCCCTCAATGCTTGCAGGGCATTGATCAAAATATTGAGAAATACCTGCTTGAGCAGCTCGGGTGAAGCCAGAACAGTTGCAGGCGCATCCCGATACACCTTTTGCAAGAAGACTCCTTGGCTGACGGCGCGGCGCTCGATGAGCAGCAGCGTCTGATCGAGCACCTCTCCGACACGCGAGGGCACATGATGCTCTTCATTGGGCCGGGAAAAGAGCAGCAGCTCATCGGCAAACCGATTCAGCCGTTCCACCTCGTCGACGATGATCCCCGTGTATTCCCGACTGTCATGCCCAGCAGGCAGCTCCTCCTCGATGATTTGCGCAAAAGCCTTGATCGAGGTGAGCGGGTTGCGGACTTCATGAGCAATGCTGGCCGCCAGCTCCCCGATCACCGCCAGCCTTTTGGCCTGAGCCAGACTCGACTCCATCCGTTTCCATTCGGTTCGGTCATCCATCACAATGATCGCGCCAAGCACCTGCTCCATCGGACTCTTCCAGATAAACGTGCCGATTTTTACGAACAGTCTGGCTCTGCCCGCGCCCCGAGGGCTCCATTCCGCATCCCGTGTCGTTTTTCCCTCGCCAAGCGCATCGGACAGCGCTTTCAAAATCTCCTCTTCTCCGCGAAACACATCCTCGTAGTCCCGGCCCATCGCCTGTTCCAGACTGACCCCTGTAATGCGGGTCGCCGCTTCATTCCATGCCGTGACGCGGCCGCGGTGGTCCAGTGCGATGACACCGCTCTCCATGCTGTGAATGATCGTTTCCGTATGGCTGCGGCTCGCCTGCAGGTCGCCTGCCATTTTGTTGATCGCCTCGAATATCTCGCCCGGTTCGCCCTTCGCCGGTTTCATCCGAAAGGAAAGGTCGAGACTGAGCCGCCGCAAGCCTTCTTTGATTTCCTGCAAAATAATCTCGCCTCTGTGTATCATCAGTCCGCTGGCTACGGCTGCAATCACACAGCCAATCCCTACGATGGAGTAGATGCCTTGGCGCATTCCGGCGAGCTGTATATCAATGCTTTGCATCAGTTCATTTGCCCATGCGTAGCCGATCACCTCTCCGTTCCGTTCGATCGGATACATCGCATTCATAATTTCGCCGCGCACCTGCGGACCGATGACAACATCGGCTGACCGCCGGCTCATCACCTGTCTTCCCGGATGATCCGGCGCGATGGGCATGCCCACATGCTGGCCCATTTCCCGGCTGGGGCCGTATGTAATGATCGCGTCCAGCCGCCTCGCATAATAGCCGACACCGATGCCCGGATGAGCGGTTGCGATCTGATCGGTTAGCTGCTCAAGCTTCCGGTTCAGCGCTGCGATCTGCTGCTCGCGCGAGGCGTTCTGCAGCCCCTCTTCACGCAATACGTTTTCAAAATCTTGCGACAGGGCAAAATCAAGCTGCTCTGTGATCGCCAGCAGCTTTTTCTCCTTCTCCTGCAAGAGCGCCTGCTCCGCCGCTTTCAACAGCACAACTCCTGTCACGATGATGGGCAGAACGGTAACGGCGATGACGGACACGATAAAGCGGATGCGGTACACATATGACTTCACAATAACCTTCCCGTCCCTCTCTTTTTGTCCCTCTCTATGGTATTCTATCATACAGAAGTTTCGAGAACGTTTTGCAAGGAAAGGAGCAACAGCCATGACACATGTCCTATTTGTTTGCCTGGGCAACATCTGCCGCTCTCCGATGGCCGAAGCCGTTTTTCGCCATATGGTCGCGTCGGAAGGGATGAGCGGCCAGATCTCCATCGACTCGGCGGGTATCGGGGGCTGGCACGCAGGCGAGCCACCCCACAGCGGTACGCGCAAGGTTCTGTCCGGGAAAGGAATCGCCCACGAAAGCCTGAAAGCTCGTCAGATCACCCAAGACGACTTTTCCACCTTTGACTACATCGTCTGCATGGATGAAGAAAATCTGGCCGCTCTAAAGCGGATGGCCCCTCCAGGAGTGCATGTCCACCGCTTGATGGACTTTGCCGCACATTTGCCGGAGAGAGACGTCGAGGACCCGTATTATACCGGACGGTTTGAGTATGTATATCAGCTAGTGGAAGCTGGATGCCGGGGGTTATTGGAGGAAATCAAAAAGAGCGAAACCCCGGCTAAGTGAGAGATTTCACTTGGCATAGGTATCGCTTCTTGTCTATAATCATGTGGTAAATCCTGTAGCTTCAAGGCTGTTTTTCGGGAGTGGAGTGTTACAGATGAAAAGAGTCTTTTTGGAAGCTGCTTTTTTTCTGGCGCTGCCTCTCCTCGTGTGGTCTTACGGCAGGCCTGTCCTCGGGGACTACAGCGCGATTCTCTTGTCAGGGCTGCCAGGCTTTTGCTATGGCCTTTACGTGCTGTTCAAAGACCGGCGCTTCACGTTTACGGGTGTCTTTTTGCTCGCGACACTGCTTATCCCCCGTTTCCTCGACCTACTTTCCGATTCCCCTGAATGGCTGCTGCGGAACAATATATACACCGATGCAGCACTCGGCCTGTTCTTTTTTCTGTCGATTGCAGTAAAAAGAACCCGCCGCTATGCTCTTTTCTGTTGATGTCGCTGCTTCCATAGGCTATCCCGTTCAGAGCAGCCTGCGGTTATTTCGACACCCGGAGGCATATCGCTGGTTTTTGTTGCTTACCTTCCTTATGGGACTACCGGTCTTTGTCAAAGCCGGGATCCGGGCGCTGCTCATCAGCCGGTTCGGCATCGAGGGCTACGGCGTGTACCTATCGGCGCTATCCCTCGGAAGCTGGCTGACCTACGGCATCATCTTGGCCGCTTACGGATACATTTTCCGCAAGCATATCTATCCATTGGCTGAACGGCTGGAGAAGGAAGGCTACTTCAGCGGCTAACCCCGTCATTTCTTCCTCTGAAACACCATCTAAAACAACGTCCAGGTCTTGAGCTCCAGACATCACATTTACGAGCGGCTTCAGATTGCGAAATGCCTCCATGTAACGGATTAAATCTGTACCCTGTGTCAGTAAAAGGAATGCGTACTGCTTCTTTCTCCCGATCATATCAGGACCGGCAGTGCATATATTGATCCAATACGGGCTTCTGGCCTTTTTTGATCTTTTCCATCTCTTCCATCGAGGAGATCAAGCTGTCAGCCTGTCATACATGACCTCACCGCCTTCCTCAATGCACAAGTAAAATTGTATGATATTTTCCCTATGCACGAACATAATGGACGTCATTTTCCAAGTATTGCAACTGGAACGAAAATCTGTTAGAATTAAACAATCTTACAGGAACGGAGGGTTACGTGTGTTAGACCATTTTTCCCGCTTGCGAACTTTGCGCCACTAAAAAATCATAGTGCTCAAAGGCTCTGCCTGTGTGCAGGGTAATCGGGATTGGTCTGCCTATTTTTCGTAACCTAATCTAACTAAGTTGCAAAATGAGATGGCCTTGCAGCCTCCTCTTTGTACTCATTGTTTCTACACGCATGATCGAATAATTGAACAATTCCAGGTTTTGGTCTTGAAGGCCGCTTTGTGTCCTCATCGCTTTTTTGCACCTCGCATCGCAGTAGGGATGGTGTGGACGTCAGAGGAATCGTGCCTGTCAACATACCGCACTTGTCGGTGGTTACTGTTCATTTCATTTGATCTCGGCCAATCAGTCAGCCGTCAGGAGTGTTTTTCGCTTTCCGTAAACAAGCGACTCCTCCTGCAGCTGTCCCATCCCTTCCGATTATCCCAAACACAGGCAGCAGCAGCCTGTGTTTTTTCGTTTTGGCGCAGTTCTCGGGCAGCCAAGAGAGCAAGTTTTACTGCCAGACAAGAGCAAAATAAAAGGAGGACTCGCCCTTATGAACCCCATTCAACCAACAAATCATGAAACAGTTGTCGCTGATATGCTGCGTATCGCCAAAAACAACGGTCTTCGGATTGATCCGAGTCGCGTAGAGATCAATGAGTCCGGCATGGACTTTCAAGTCGCATTCGTAACCGATGAAGACGGCAAGCCTTGGGTTTTACGCAAGCCAAGACGGCCCGACGTAATGGACAGAGCGGATAATGAATACAAGGTTCTGCAGCTACTCCAACGTCATCTGGCTGTTGCCGTTCCGAACTGGCGTGTATACACGTCTGAGCTGATCGCCTATCCGTTGCTGGAGGGAACTCCCGCTGCCACGGTAGATCCGGTGTCCAATGGATACGCTTGGAAAATGGAGCACGACCCGCTGCCCGCCGCTTTTGTCAGCTCTCTGGCCCAGGCACTCGCCACCCTGCATGGGGTTGACCATGATCTGGCGGCTTCTGCCGGTATCCGCGTGAAGAGTCCAGCCGAAGCACGAGAGACCTTCGCTAAAAATATGGATGACATCAAGCGCAAGATCGGAGTGTCTGATACGCTGTGGGACAGGTGGCAAAGATGGATAGCTGACGATAGCTACTGGCCTCAGCATTCCGCGCTGGTTCATGGCGACCTGCACCCGCCGCACATTCTGATAAACGAGGGTAATCAGGTGACGGGACTTCTGGATTGGACAGAAGCAGAAGTGACGAACCCCGGAACGGATTTCACCATTTATTACGCGCTGTTTGGAGAAAGCGGACTTGATGTCTTGTTGAACCAGTACCAGGCTTTTGGCGGCCGAGTGTGGCCCCGCATGCGCGAGCATATCGCCGAGCAATGGGCCGCCTATCCGGTACTGATCGGCATGTTCGCCTTGCACACGGGCAAAGAAGAACACATGGAGATGGCTCAGGGAGCGCTTGGTCTGCTCGAACAAAAACAAGAGTAACCTCACTCGAGAGAGAAGCTCTTTCCAGATTGGTACTGAAGACAAAGAGGATTATAAACAAAGAGACAAAGACCGTTCCCTGCGATCTTTGTCTCTTTCTCTTTTGTGTCAACCTCTTTTGTACCAAAATCTTTTGTGCCAAGGCAGAATCTCTTCAGCCAAACCCCTGGCTCTTTGCTTATATCGCCACGGTTTCGCTTCCGGCAAATACGCTCAGCCAGCTGCTCGTTCTCCCGACCAGCCGCTGGTAGGCGTCTTGCGCCGAAAAAGTATGATCCCCCCGTACGATAATCTCCGTCTCGCAGTGTCCGCTCTTGCGGAGACGAAATTCGCGTTCATAGTGAAAGAGAGAGTCCAGCGGGATGACTTCGTCCCTGTTTCCGTGAAGCAGCAGGACATCACCGTCAAATTGACCCGCTTGCTGCAACGGGTCGTAGGCATGGAGCGACTGGAAGAATGTCTCCTGCAAGGAGTACCCCCGGTGATCTGTCCGGCCGTATTGCACAGCCTCCTCGTACCCTTGCTCGCCCACAATCCGCACAATATCCTCAAACGGACGCGGGACAGGGGCCCAGAGGATCAATCCATCTACGCTCTGTTCCAATGATGCTGTGATGACAGAAACGGCTCCGCCCAAACTGTGTCCCAGCAGAATAACTCTGCGGGCAGCACGGCCCTGCTCACGGCAGCGTACATAAGCAAGCACCTCACGAGTCTGTCTGACCAAAAGCTCCAGTCCTCCGGCACCGTAATCTCCTTCGCTTTCCCCGCATCCGCCGTAGTCAAATCGGACCACTGTCAGACCAGACACTGCCAGATCGCGGGCCGCTTTGACGAAGAGCCGGTCCACCCCAATCCGGTTGCCCACAAATCCGTGACATATCAACAATGTTGTATCAGCAAGGCTGTCGACTTTCCGTACCAGCTCAGGCTCATGAATAGTGGCAGCCAGCTCATATTGGTCAAAAGGAATCCGAACCGACCGTTCTACATATCTCACCTGAACTCCCCCTCTTTATTAAAAGTATTCCGATTAATTTACTTTGTTATACATCTGTATTATTCCTTTTTCCTCTTTGATTGTCAAGGCTTCCTGCCTGGTCAGCCAAGCCCTTCAAGAAAAAAGAACAGCGGCGAAAAACCGCTGTCCTTTAGCCAGTTGGTCTTTTGTTTTCATCTACTCGGTCGCCGGCGGAGGGCTGCTCTTTGGCGGCGATGCCAGATCACGCAGGATCGCCACCTCAACACGCCTGTTTTTCGCTCTTCCCTCCGGTGTCGCATTGGATGCCACCGGATGGTACTCGCCCATTCCCGTCGCGCTGAACTTGGACGGGTCCAAATTGCTGTTTTCGAGCAGGACCTTCAAAAAGTTGACGGAGCGCTTCACGCTGAGATCCCAGTTGGACGGAAATTCGGCACGATGGATCGGAACGTTGTCCGTATGGCCGGTAACCGTCACCTTTTTCGGATGCGGCACCAGCATGGAAGCCATCTCTGCGGCCAATTTGCGGGCCTCCGGCTTGAGGTCTGCTTTTCCGGAATCGAACAGGGCATTGTCCAAAATCGTAATCAGCAGGCCTTCGTCCGTCAGCTGAGTCTGCAGCTTGTCTCCCAGATTGTTTGCCTTGATGTAGTCTTCCATGCGCTGCTGAAGCTTCTTCAGATCCTCCGTCTCTTTGCGGATGGCCTCTTCCATCTTCTTTTCTTCCTCGGTCTTTTCCTTGTCGTCCGTCTCCTTGCCCATATGCAAGGTCTGCTGGGGCAGCGACGGGTCGAGCGGCACGGGGCTCGGCTGGTTAAACACGCCGATCCCGCCATTCAGCGCCACATCAAAGGAACGAACCATTTGGTCGAATTTTTTCGCGTCCATCTTGCTGGAGGCAAACAATACGATAAACAGGGCCAGCAGCAAGGTCAGCAGGTCCGCGTAAGGAATCAGCCAGGATTCATCCGTGTGCTCTTCATGATTGCCGTGACGTTTGGAATGCTTAGCCATTTACTGCGGCCTCCTCCTCCTTCTTCTCCTCCTTCACTGCTGCACGTTCCTGCAAAGGAATGTAGACAAGGAGCTTCTGCTCGATAGCCGCAGGGGAAACACCCGCTTGAATGGAAAGGAGTCCTTCCACCATAATTTTTTTGATCTCGATCTCGCGCTTGGATTTGCGCTTCAGCTTGGTCGCGAACGGGTGCCACAAAACGTACCCGGTGAAAATCCCCAGCAGCGTCGCCACGAATGCCGCCGCAATCGACACGCCGAGAGCATCGATATCGCTCAGGTTCCCCAGGGCGGCGATCAAGCCGACTACCGCACCCAATACCCCGAGCGTCGGCGCGTAGCTTCCCGCCTGGCTGAAGATCAGTGCGCCGGACTGGTGCCGCTCTTCGATGGCGTAAATCTCTTCATTCAAGACGTCCCGGACAAACTCCGGCTCTCCGCCGTCGATGATCATTTTCATGCCGTTTTTCAGAAACGGGTCCTCGATCTCGTCCGAGGTGTTTTCCAGCGCCAGCAGGCCTTCGCGGCGAGCGATGGAAGCCCAGTTCATAAACTGGTCGATCAGCTCCCGCTTGGACGGCAGCTTCTGTTCGGTGAACAAAATTTTGAAGAGTGCAGGAATCCGTTTGATTTCCGAAAGGGGAAACGCGTTCATCAGAGCCGCAACCGTACCGACGATAATAATCATGAAGGCTGCCGGATTCAGCAAGGCACTCGGACTCGCGTGTTTCAAGATCATCCCGACGACAACTGCAATAATCCCTAATACAATACCGAGCAAGGTCGATTTTTCCATTGTGACACTCCCTAACTACCGTGTTCGAAAAATATCTCTATATATGGTTTCGGTAATTCTGCCGTCGGTTGTGAGAGAAAGTTGCGGAAAATCGGGACAGTTTTGTGAAAAACCTCATCCAAACCATCTGATCAGGCAAATCATCACGAGCAGTCCGACGATAAAAGAAAAGGTAGCGGAGCGCTCATGGCCGTCTCCGTGGCTTTCGGGAATCAGTTCCTTGTACACGATAAACAGCATCGCTCCGGCCGCAAACGCCAGTCCGTAAGACACCAATCCCTCTACGAAGGACGTCAGGTAATACCCGGCAAACGAAGACACAATCTCGACTGATCCCGTCAGAGTCGCGAGCAAAAAGGCTTTAAAGCGGCTGACCCGCTGATTGATCAAAAACAAGGCTACGAGGAAGCCCTCCGGCGCATTCTGGACGCCGATGGCAAAGGCGATCAGGCCGCCCAGGCCGCTCTGTTCGGATGAATAACTGACGCCGACGGAGAGTCCCTCCGGAATGTTATGCAGCGTAATGGCCGACAAAATGAGCAATGACTGCGAGTCCATCGAGATATTCGCCCGCGTGTGTTCGAGATCGATGTGCGGAATGACGCTCTCAAGCAGCGTCAAGAGGATGGTTCCCGTCAACACCCCGAGACAGACGACGATCAAGCGTTCATTTGCCAATGCCTGCGGGATCAGGCTGAACGTAGAAGCAGCCATCATGATTCCGGCTGTAAACGCCAATAAAATATCCCGCCAGCGATGGGTAACCTGTTTAAAGAAAAGAATGGGAAGAGCGCCTGCTCCCGTTGCCAATGCAGATAATAAACTGCCCACTACCAGTTGTTCCATGAATATACCCCCAGGGCCGAGTACGATGATTCCAACATCATATCACGGATGCACAAGTCCGTGGAAAAACTTGCGAATATGCCAAGGTCCTGCACTGCCATCCCTGTACTTATACGACGAAATCGCGATTTTATACATGTCGGGGACCTATCAGTGAACAAAACTAAAAACAGTGCCGTCATCAGACAGCACTGTTTATGATCGTAGTGGCAATGCTTAGTGGCCGAGCGCGAGAATCTGCTCGACGCGCTGGGTTTCATTGAGGTGCGGACATGTATAGCAGCATCGCCCGCCCTCCAGCCGGTATTGGAAGCAGCATTGGTGCCGGATCTGGATCGGCTCTCCCTTGCCCGACGGATGGGGAATCATCGTATAGGAAGTGTCGAGGGGCTGGCCTTTTTTCAGGCCAAACACGGACGGATCGGCTGCTTTGGTCAGGTAGTGATAGTCGTCGGCAATCTGCCTCTTGAGCTCTGCAGACTCCGCCGCATCCTGCCAGCGCTTGTAGTAAAAATGCACAAGGTACGAAGCGTGGGCCCACAGAACATGGGCTTTAACAGAAGTAGCTGCACAAAGCGCCGCAATCAATGGCTGGATCGTACCCGCAAACAGTTCGCGGACGACCTGCTCCCGCCACTGTGCGCGGCTTCCGTCTTCCGGTCTGCTGACGGATTGATCAAGCAGGACAAATCGCGGAATGCTCCAGCTTTTTTCTCCTGTTAACACAACATTGGCAAGAGAAAGCTGCAAGCCCACCGAATCATGGGACATGGCATGCAGAGCGCCGGTCATCAGAGCGAGGAACCGTTTAAAGAAGAGGGATGCCGTCACAACGCTGCCGGGAGATCCGATCTGTTCTCCTACCTGCCGCAGAAACATCATGCTTGTCTCTTTTCGAAGCAGACCTTCGGCTGAAAAGACAAGCGGAGCATTGATCTCATCGGCAAACGAGATGCGGTATTTCTGCTCAAGTACGGCTGTATTCCAATCGGTCCCCATCGGTTCCATCCTTCCACTGTGTTAATTCATGCCGTTATCAATGATTTTCATTATCAGTTACAACTTATTATATGCCTCCGTCTTCTCGGTTACAAGTGTTTGCGAAAAAAACTTGAAGTTCTTGCCGATTGTACCTGTCTGCAAGAGCTCCGCCTTCTGTTGTTTTTTGAAACAAGCTGTTATCATCCGGATTTACATGAAAAAGGCCGTAGAGACTTACCGCCCTACAGCCCTACAGCCTTACACCAAACTATTCACCAAACTATTCGCGTTCTATGCAGCAATCTGCATCCATCCAGCTCTTCAACCAACGACTGGCGCTATATTTTAAATGCGGAGACAGTATCCTGCAGCTCCTCCGCCAGCTTGGACAGCGATGTCGCCGAAGCGGCTATCTCCTCCATGGAAGCCAGCTGCTCTTCCGTAGCGGCCGAGACATTTTGCGTGCCGTCTGCCGTGACGTCGGATCCTTCGGCGATCAAGCTGATCACTTCGACTACCTGATCGGTATGGGCTGACACCTGCTGAACTGCGGCGGAGACATCCCGGATCTGCTCGGTGACATCCTGGATCGAGTACTGGATTTGTCCGAAGGTTTCTCCTGCCTGATGAACGGCCGCGATGCCGGACTGCACTTCCCGATTCCCCGCCTGCATGGAATCGACTGCCCGCACGGTCTCCTCCTGAATCGTATTGATCAACTTGGCAATCTGTGCGGCCGACTGGGAAGACTGCTCGGCGAGCTTGCGGACCTCGTCCGCTACGACGGCAAAGCCTCTTCCGTGCTCACCGGCGCGGGCCGCCTCAATCGCCGCATTCAATGCCAATAGATTGGTCTGTTCTGCAATTCCCGTAATCACTTCGATAATGTGGCCGATCTCTTGGGAATGTTTGCCCAGTCCTTCTACAGCCCCCGTCAGATTGCGTATGGAATCGTGAATGGCGCTCATTTGCTGTACCGCGGCTTGAATAGCCTGATTTCCTTCGCCTGCCAGCTCCGCCACCTGAACAGCTGTAGAAGACGCACTCTGCGCATTGGCCGCGATATGCTGGATGCTGGCTGTCATTTCACGAACCACTCTGGAGCCTTCATCGACGCTCCTGACCTGCCTGTCCGTTCCTGCTGCTACCTCCTGAACGGTCACGGCAATTTGTTCTGTCGCCTTGCTCGTTTGTTCCGCGCTTGCCGTCAACTCCTCGGCAGACGCCGCCACCTGCTCTGATGACGTGCTCACCTGACGGATCAAGGTTTGCAAGCTGGCTGTCATTTCATTAAAGGACTGCGTCAGGCTGGCAAACTCGTCCCGATTCTTGATGATCAACGGTTCCACGCGCAAATTTCCAGACGCCACCTCTTTTACGTTTGCCACCAGCTTAACGAGCGGATTGCGGATATTTCTGGTCAAACCAATCGCCAGAAGAATCCCGCCAGCGAGCGAGATGACAAGCAGGAGCAGTGTATCCCGCATGCCGTCCCGATAAAGCTGATAGCTTTCCGCGACCGCTTGATTGGCCCCCTCGCTGTTTCGTTTCTTTAATTCATCCACGTATTGCTGCCGTTCCTTGAACAGCATGTCGGCTTGCAGGCGTAGCTCTTCCAACCGCTTCAAATCCTCCGGCGTAGCCACGGTGGACACGTCTATTTCCTTCCCGGACTCGACAATGCGATTATTGAACGTCTTATAAACCTCAAGGGTTCTTTGCAGGTTCCCAAAAATTTCAGCATCTTCACTGGTTTGAACCGTCTTTTCGTAATCCTTGGTTTTTTCCTCCACATAGAGAAACTGCTCTTCGATTTGTTTGACGATTTTCTCTTTGTCGGCCGCATTTACTGTGGCATACAGGCTTTGATCGTAGGCGTAGATCGTCTGGAGTGCGGCATTTATTTCCAGCACCGCCTGCAGACCGGGCATCCAGCCGTCGGTAAACTCCGAAACCTTCTCGTTCAGCTTGTGCATTTTGTATACGGCCAAAAAACCGGAAAGGATCATGATGACAAGCAAGATCGAAAAAGCCCCGCTTAATTTTTTCCCTATGGTCATTTTCATGCAACCACCCGCTTCGTTCGGTTAAATTTTTTGGTTTAGCTTGCTATGTATTTCCCGATTTTTTTACAAATGAAACCAGAGGGAGAAAACTTTCTGAAAGTACCAACAATGCCGCCTCGACCTCGCGATGCATCTGTAGGATAATAGTTTGAAAAACAGTATGAGTCAGCACTGTGGGAAGAGGAGGAAGCCACTGTGAAACACTATGATGTCATTATTGTCGGGGCCGGTTCCATGGGAATGGCAGCCGGCTACTACCTGGCCAGGCAAGGGGTCCATACCTTGCTGATCGACGCCGGCGACCCGCCGCACCAGATGGGAAGCCACCACGGCGACACGCGCATCATCCGTCATGCATACGGAGAAGGCGAGCTGTATGTGCCATTGACGATTCGGGCCATGGAGCTGTGGAAGGAGCTGGAGGAGGCATCAGGAAAGCGCCTGTTTGTACAGACAGGCGTACTAAGCGGCGGTCCTCGCGACTCTCGCTTCGTGCAAAATGTGCAAAAGAGTGCAGAGCGCTATTCGCTTCCGCTGGAGGTTCTCAGCGCGAAAGAGGCAGCTAAGCGTTGGCCGGGGATACACATGCCGGACGATTTCACCGGGTGCTACGAGCCTACCTCCGGTGTCCTTTACAGCGAAGACTGCATCCGGGCCTATCGCCAGCAAGCGCTTCTCCACGGTGCAGAGCTTCTGGTCAACGAACGGGTAAAAGAAATTTCTGCGGCGCCGGATGGAGCGGTGGTCGCAACCGAACATGGCACCTACGCCTGCGACAGGCTGCTGATCAGCGCCGGAGCATGGAACCCGGATGTACTGACTTCTCTCGGCCTTTCCCTGCCACTGACGCCTACGCGAAAAACGGTCTCCTGGTTTGAAGCAGACGAGAGCCTGTACCGTTCCGACCGGTTTCCCGCATTTATTTTTGATTTGCCGGACTCGATCTTTTACGGCTTCCCCAGCTTTGACGGGGCTGGTGTCAAAATCGGGCGCCATGACGGCGGCCAACCGGTGCACCCCGATCAACTCGACCGCACGTTTGGGACGTGTCCTTCCGACGAAGCGGATACCCGCTCGTTTCTGGAAAAATTCATGCCGCAGGCAGCCGGGCCGTTGCGTCAAGGCAAGGTATGCTTGTACACCTTTACTCCGGACGAGGATTTCATCATCGACAAGCATCCAGAGTACCCGCACATCGTCATTGCCGCCGGTTTTTCCGGACATGGCTTCAAGTTTGCAAGCGCGGTCGGAGAGGCTGCCAGTCAGCTGTTGACCAGCGGAACTGCGGTCCATGACCTGTCCCGTTTTGCCATCGGCCGCTGGTAGGCGCCCCATAACAACAACAGGCCGGGAAGAGTAGAAACCTCTACCGGCCTGCTTTCATAACGGCTTTCATAACGGCTTTCATCACAGCTCCCATACTGCCGACCCGATCTCCGCCCTGATTTTCCCGGCTTCTGTCTCCGTGCTTCCAGACATGAAGCGGATTCCCCCGGTATCCTCAAAAGCAGCCAGGTATGCAAAACCAGGCCGCGTCGCCTGGCTCAGCAGTTGGGCGCGTCTCGTCGCTCCGGGTCTGCGCTTGCCGTTCAGATGATGGAGGATCCCCTCCGCGGTTTCGACACCGATCCCATGCCCAAAATATCTGCCATTGCCCAAGTCGACGGCATTTTCCCCCTGCCACTCCGGCTCATCCAGCCGGTACTCGGGATTTTCAAAGTAGAGAATATCCCCTGGCAAAAAGGTGCGCGTTTGCTCTGTAGTCAGCCGAAGATCCTGATCATACCTCCAGTCATAAAGCAAAATGCCTCTGAACAATTGGTCAAAATCTGCCCTGCGAATCGTCTGCAAAACTGCGTGATACAAAATAATGACCATTGCGGTCGCGCATTCAAACGCATAGGCATGGCCGTTTCGGAAAATGTCTTCGATAGCGATGGACGGAGGCACCTCGGGCCGGAGCATGCACCCTCCGTAATCCGTCCGCACCCAAAACCTTTCGTTGCATCTCGTCTCCTCAAAGGTGGCAAAAGCCAGGCCGCTCCGGAACAGCTGCAGGGAGGAAACGACAATTTGATTGCGCAGTCTGAGCTCGTAGCGGAGCAATTCGGCATTTGGATAGTCAAACACTTCCCCCGCCCGAGCCATTCTGTCGACAGTCTCGCGCTGGACGCTGTTCAAACGCCATTCGCTGGCCAATGCCGCCGGGTCGACTGGCATTCCTGCGATACTGATCACGCCTGATATTCCCCCTTCCTGACGCATTGCTACACTGTATGCAGGCTGGGCGGGATTATCACTGTTCTGGCTCGGCGTTGGGAAAAACGTTCGTAGTTCCGGCTGCAGTGGAGGAGATGAAAAAGGGAGAAAACGCTTCAGGTTCGGTGGGACACCGCATGGGGCTGACCTGCCTGGGATTGTGTCCCAAAGACCTTCGCTGTTTTCTCCCTTTTTCATCTCTACAGCGTTTGGTGTTTTCTAGGTTTATGACAGCCGATTGATCCACTTTCCCATGAAAAATACGTCATCGCGGGTGAAGCCTAGCTTTTGATAGAACGCTCCGACTCGCACGTTATCTTGGGCCACCAATAAATTCATCTTATCGCAGCCGACCGCCCGCATCCGCTCTTCCAGCTCGTTCATCAGCAGGCGTCCGATTTGCTTGCCCTGGCATTGCGGATCGACGGCCAGGTGGTAGACCCATCCCCGGCGACCGTCGAAAGCGCCCATGACGGCACCGATTAATTGGTCTTGCTCGGTGGCTACCAGAAACAGCTCCGGGTCGCGCTGCAGCTTTTTTTCGATCGCTTCCCGGCTGTCGGAGGGCGACAGGGTCAGCCCTGCACGCATCCATAGCTCTACTACCGCCTCATAGTCTGTCATCTGGAAAGAACGAATGTCCATCGTCTCATCACCTTGGTGGAAGATTTGAAATATTGAATGATTATACTACAAATTTTGGCGGCTTATCGGCCAAGGTTTGGAATAGAAGGGACTTTAGACTTTATTCCGCTCGTTTGGTTAATCGTAGATGCGGCATAATAAGGCTCGGGTGATCACAATGGTACGGTTTATGAAGGGAAGCTTGACGGAGATGAGATCATCATCGGTTCTTTTGCGGCAAGCACCTCATTCCATACAACCTTGTACAGAATGGAAGACGGACATCTGCTTTTTACTGACCTGAATAAACAACTTCATGGGGCAGATAGTGTTCGCGTAACCGATGACCTTTTCTTTGAAGTGCGTCAAGCGACAGACTCGAGTCCTGACATGTACAAATACAGGAATAAGAAGCTGATTCCTATTTTTTAGCGTGATTTTCTGAGCTATGGGAACTTGATTCTGAAGAGGCAGAAGTCACGGAAAGAGAAATCTAATCCGGTAAACTGGAAGATCGAGATAATGACTGCTCCCCAGCTTTTGAATTTCTCCCCCCATATTGTTGAAAATATTGAACAATGTAGTTATCAAGTTCTTGACTTAATTCAATTACAGAATGATGGGAGATGCCTTTTTCCTTTGCAAGGTTGCATAATTGCATTCGTAACTGTTCTATTTGGAATATTAGTTTATTCTGTTCCAATTTCAATTCCCCCAAAATTGGAGTCTTCTCATAGGTTCTAGGACATACTTAGTTTTTATTATAAATTCTGTCGCAAAATTCATTTAACAATCGGATAATTATAGACGTTTTACAAAATTCAACAAAATTCGTCTAATTGATAAAAAAAACCCCATCTCCTAATTGAAGTGCACCCCTTAGAA
>NZ_RHHO01000033.1 GCF_003710865.1 Brevibacillus borstelensis
TCGCGTGTGGATACGCCTTTGGCATAGAGGGCAAGAATTTGATCTTCGATCCCTGTAACATTGGACTGATGTTTCTTTACAATGTTTGGCTCAAAATCACCCTCTCGATCTCGAGGGACTTGGATGTCGACATCCCCGTACTCAGAACGGACGGTTTTCTTGCTATACCCATTGCGGCTGTTGGTTGTCCGCTTGTTTTTCATGTCATGCTTGGCGTATCCAAGAGAAGACTCGATTTCAGCTTCCAGCATTTCTTGGATTGTGTCTGCGAATAGATCCTTTAACGCTGACTGTACGTCGTCCACTGACTTCATGTTTTTCTCTTTGATCCACTGCTTGATCTGCTCTTTTGACATCATAAAAATCTCCCAACCTTTCTACTCCTAATTGTAGTTTAGAGGTTGAGAGTTTACACAAAATATTTTACAGACTCAACCAAAAAGGTCATGAGAGCTTTTACGCCCTCATGACCTTCTTTACTGCCAGCCATCAGCCATCCTATCCTCTACTCACCAAGCCTACAACTTAAACGAACGAATCGAATCGTACAGCTCCGTCGCCATCCGGGCGAGCATTGCGGAAGCTGCAGAGATTTCCTGCATCGAAGCGTTTTGCTCCTCGGCAGCGGCGGCTACCGTCTGGGTATTGCCGGCGGATTGCTCCGAGATCCGGGCGATTTCCTGAATAGCCTCGATCATCGTCTCCATCTGCTTGCTGATCTCCGCCATATACGATGAGACTTCATCGGTCTGGCCAAACAGCACGCGGGTCGACTGTGAAATCTGTTCAAAGGCTTGTCCCGTGGTCTGCACATACGTCATTCCTTCCTGCAAGACGTGAGATCCGTTTTGCATGGCGGCGATGACAGCGGTCGTGTCGCTTTGAATGTCTGTCACGATACGGTGTACCTGGTCGGCGGATGCCGCCGTCTGTTCTGCGAGCTTGCGGACCTCATCGGCAACAACGGCAAAGCCGCGTCCCTGTTCTCCGGCCCGGGCTGCTTCGATCGCGGCGTTGAGCGCGAGCAGGTTGGTCTGGGCGGCGATATCCGTGATCAAGGCGATCATCTGCCCGATCTCCTGCGAACGCTGTCCGAGAATGTTGACCACGTCGGAAGTGTGGGTCATCTGGCCCTCGATCAGATGCATTTGCTCAACGGCTTTGCTGGCCATCTGATTGCCTTCGGCTGCCTGATCCCGCACCGTGGAGGTAGATTCGGTGACGGTTTTTACCGCTTCCTCAATTTGCGAAATGTGGGAAGCGATCTGTGTGACGATTTCTGTGCCCCGTGAAGTCGCTTCCGCTTGTTTATCTGCCCCGTAGGCGATGTCCTGCACGGCTTCGGCGATCTGCTCGGTAGCCTGGCTGGTCTGCTGGGCGCTGGCGGTCAGCTGCTCGGATGTGGCCGCGACTTGCTCGGAGTGAAAGCTGACGCGCTGCAGCGTCTCGCGCAAGGTAGCGGTCATCTCGTTGAATCTGTTTGCCATTTGCCCCAGTTCGTCGGCTGTGTCCAATTGAATCGTTGCAGTAAAGTCTCCCGAGGCCAGCGACTGTGAAAGCCTGTTTGTTTTGTCGAGCTGTCGGGACAGATAACGGCTGAAAAAGTGAATCACCACGACCAGCACGAGAATTCCGGCGACGCTTGTCAAAGAGAGCTTCCAGAGAAGCGAGTTGACCGGTGCCAATAGCTCCGCGTCTGGCATCACGAGAGCCAGCGTCCAGTTCGTTTGGGGAATTTTGTGAAAATAAACGGTATTGCTGCCGTTTTGATCGGTAAAAGCAGCTTGCCCCTCAGGCTCGTCCAGCAAAGTACGGCTGATGGCCGCCAGTGAAGCGTTCTCGTCAGCGGAAATATTCGCTTTCAACAGCTTGGCGGTGTCGGGGAACGAAAGATAGGTTCCCTCGCTGTCGATCAAGAACGACCAGCCGGTTTCCCCGACTTTGATGTCAGAAACCATCTTTTGAATGCTTCCCAGCTCGAGGTCATCGGTAGTCACGCCCATCAGCTTGCCGTTTTGGTCGTAAAAAGGAGCAGTGACGGTGACCATGGCAGCCTTCATTTTTTCATCGTAATACGGGCGCGAAAAGACGTAGGGCTTGTCGGTAGACGCACCGTTTTTGTACCATTCCTGCCCCGTATAGCCAAAGCTCGGGTCATTGTATTCCTCGGTCATGGTGACTGTGCTTTGTGAGCGTTGGCCATATGTCGAGAAGTACTGGATAGCGGGGTCGTATTTGTACGGCTCCATAAAGATGCCCATCCCAAATGATGTCTCATGCAAAGGTACAGTCTTTTTCAGCAGAGCGTGCAGGTCTTGCAGCTTGTAGGAGGAAGGGGCGATCTCAATGGTCTTTGCCAAAGCCTCGGTCACCTTGCCATGGGATTCCAGTTGGCTTTCAATTCGCGCGCTAACCATGCCAAGCTCTTTGCGCATCTTCTCTCCGATTTCTTCAGTTAGGAGGGAATGCGCGGTAAAGGCCGACACGCCCATCACGAGTGCCAACGTCCCCATGATCACAGGGAGCATGATAGCTAGTGTGCGGGTACGAATGCTTTTAAATCGAAACATGATACCTCTCCTCTCAAAAAGGCGTCTCTATCCTATTCCCAATCTGTGGAAGCTTAAAACCGCCGACTCTAACCATTATACAAAATTGGCAGGATAGGCCTATTGTTGGTAAAATGTTCAAATTAGTCAGAAAACATTGGTCATCCCGGTCATTTTTCGCTACAATAGAAATACGTTCCAACCTTTGCAAACTGGTATGATTTTCGACTAGAGACAACACCTTCTTATACGCTACAATGCAAGAAAGACAAAAGACCGCAAAACTTTTTTGAGAAAGTTGCATTTGCGATTTTTACAGGGAAGGAAACAGAAATGCTTTGCGGTCGGGACTTTTGTTCCTCTGATGGACGAGGGAGAATGGTCATACGTTTTGTTTGGCAAAAAGGAGGGAGAGGCATGAGTTTTTGCTGTGGTGCCGGAATGATAGGCTCGATAGGCTCGGTTCGTCATTACAAGACGCTGGTTCACAACGTGCCGATCATGTTTTGTCCGGTTTGTGATAGAATAGAGGTTCACCCTGCTATTGAGGGAGAATACGAAATTTTGGTGGAATACGCACAAGGGGATCGGGCGCCGGAAGTTGACTTTGCCGATTTCGTTAGTGTTGACAATACATCCGAGTTGTTTGAGAATTGTACCATGACGGATGAAGCGGGCAGCTTCGCCGACGTGCTGAAGCAACAGATTGATATATCGCTTGATTTGCTGGGCGTCGCAAAAGAACTGAAAGACGACGACTGGCGTGAAGCGCTGATGCTCAGGCTCAAACGACTCAGTGATCGTTTGAAGCAATACAACCGACGGAAGGAAATGTCAAAGCGCAGCGCGTGACCTGAGTTGACGTGGGAGGCAGTGTAAATGTTTCATTTGAAAGGCGTGCATCACATCGCGTTAAATTGTCAGGATGTGGTGAAGGTAGCTCGTTTTTTTAAGGATATTTTGGAAGTCCCCATCCCGGAAGAAGACATCGAAGAAGGAGCGCCTATCTACTTTCAAATTGGCACTTACACACGGATTGGTCTCCATGCCTATGAGGGCGAGGAAGGAAAAAACGGTGTCGGGCAAGTGGACCATATCGCTTTTTCCCTGACCAGCCGTGCCGAGCTGGACTATCTGGTAGACAAACTGGAAGCGGAAAATATCTGCTACCGCGGACCGATTACGCGTCCGACCAGCTTCAACCTTTACTTTGAAACGCCGGACGGGCATCATCTGGAGGTCCGGCTGGATAAAGACGAGCTGGATGAATAGATATACGAGAGGCACCTTTGGGAGATGCTGCAGCGTCTCGCAACAGGTGCCTTTTTTGCATGCTCCACAAGACAAGCGCAGGCCAATGGGCGTTTCCGTGCAAGCAAAAGCTTGTCGAGAAAAAGGCAAACCGTTTGACAGAGACCGACAGCGCTTCTCACCTCTCGTCAAAGGATTCGACTCTGGCTGCCCAGAACCTTGATGGGAGAAGGCGAAGGGGGCGACGGTGATGAATGGAGAAGGTTTGGATTCCTTGCTGGAACGGGTGGCTGGTCAAATACAAGGCAAAGCTTACTTGAAGGGCATCACAGGCGGCTGGGAGAGATGTGTGGGAATCGTCGCCGAGGATGCACAATCGCGGCATTGCCTGCGCTTTTCGCCGGGGGGAATTACCAGGGCAGGGTGGCAGGAGCCGGTGCACCTGGTGGTGAGCGGACAGGAGCGCGATTTGCAGAGACTGTTTGCCGGTGACGAGCTGCTCTACATCAGTGCCAGACAGTCTGTTACCATAAGAGGGCCGCTGCGGGACCAATTGAAACTCGATGCGCTGCTTCGACTCACGTGCTCGTGAGCGAAGCGGCGCTTCTTATTTTTCAGGCATGCTATAATATCCCAGGGAGGGGTACATGGCGTGAGGACAAGCATACTGGGGAAAACAGGATTGACTGTATCGAAGCTAGGCTTTGGCGCCATGCGCCTGCGGGCCATTAGCCATACGGAAGCGGATCGCGTGATCAATCATGCGCTGGATCGCGGCATTACATATATTGATACTGCCGCGAGTTATGGAGACAGCGAGGAGAAGCTGGGGAGCGCCATCAGCCATCGCCGTTCCGAGTATGTGCTGGCCACAAAGACGATGAAGCGCAGCTACGGGGAGGCAAAACAGGAGATCGAACAGAGCCTTCGATTGCTGCGGACCGACTATGTGGACATTTTGCAAATTCACTACGTGAACTATCCGCAGGAGTACCGGGAGGTCAGAGCGGCAGACGGCGCCATACGCGCGGCGGAGGAGCTGCAGTCGAAAGGATACATCGGGCATATTGGGATTACCGGCCATCGTCCTGAGCTGCTGGCCCGTTGGCTTCGGGATTATCCGTTTGCCACCGTGCTGTTTCACCTGAGCATGGTACAGCCCTTTGCCAAACGGGAGCTGATGCCAATGGCCGAATCGCTGGATGTCGGAATGATCGCGATGAAGCCGATCTCCGGTCCCTTTCTGTCGAAGGTAACGGAGTCGCTGCGTTATTCAGCCGCATCATCAGCCCATGTCGTGCTCTCCGGAATGCAGAGCATCGCCGAGGTAGATGCCAACATCGCGGCGCTGGAGAGAAGCGTAGACGCGGAGGAACGCGCCGCTCTGGAGGAAATGGCAGCGGGGCTGGATGAGCACGGCTGCAGACGCTGCAACTATTGCTCATGTCCCTTGGGGATACGGATTCCGGATACGCTGATTCCTTCGAGGTATCGCCAGAAATACGGGCTTTTGGAAGCGGGGGAACTGATGTGGCAGCAGTCGGCTGACAAGTTTGCGCAGTGTATGACCTACGAGCCGTGCAGGGAACAGCCGCTTTGTCAGCAAGCGTGTCCGTATCATTTGCCGATCCAGGCCGAAATCCGCAGGGCGATGGGGTAGTCTGCGAGATTGAGAAAGGATAAAAGGGGATATGGACAAGTGAGGACCTTTGTCATAAGCGATATTCACGGAATGTATGATGAATTTTGTGAAATGCTTGAACAAATTTCGTTTGACGCCGATTCTGACAAGCTGATTCTTCTCGGGGATTACATTGATCGAGGCTGCAAAAGCAAGGAAGTCGTGCAACGGGTGAAAGCATTGACAGAGCAGCAGCAAGCGATTGCCATCAAAGGAAATCACGATGAGATGTTCCTCGAGTTTCTCTACAGCGGCGAGCCGCAAAAGACGGAACGGTATTTGCGCAATGGCGGCAAAGCCACGCTGGAGAGCTTTTGCGGTACCGACTGGTTTCAAAATGAAGTGACGGACCAGAAGCTCCAGAGTGCCAGGGAGCATATTTTGCAGCACTATGCGGAGGAAGTCGCATTTTTGCAGCAATTGCCCTATTATTATGAGACGAAAGAGCATATTTTTGTGCATGCAGGCATCAATCCGGCGTACGAGGACTGGAGAGAGACTCCTCCCTACGAGATGATCTGGATCAGGGATGCCTTTTATCATCAGCCGGTGAAGGAAGCGCGAACGGTTGTATTTGGCCACACGACTTGCAGTACGCTGCACGAAAAGCCGGATGTATGGTTTGGGGAGAGGAAAATCGGGATTGATGGCGCTTGCGTGTATGGATCTCAGTTGAACTGTCTGGAAATCAAGCCGGATGGGTACGCGGTTCATGTAGTCCGGACCAAAAACCCTCCAAACCTGGCAGAGAAGCAATAAAGGCTGCAGATGTGGCTAGGGAGGCAGCGACGGTCTGTTGCTCTAATCCTTTGCTATTTTCCGCAGGTTCCCTGTTTCCTTGAATGTTGTTTTTCGACAAATGTCATATAATATAGGGAGTCTTGCGTTTGTGGGACGAGCCTTCACATTTTCTTCACACCTAAAAATTAAAATCTTGTAGCTTATTTGATCAAATGTGATATACTAATTGCAAATCAACGATGATTAGAAAACATGTTAACGGATAGATACGGGAAGGAGATCGTTCACACATGGAAACCAAGACGGTTCACAAGCTTGCTGACGTACTGGCTAATACAAAGGTGTATGCAAACTTGCCAGTCGCAAGGCTCGTTGAGATGGCGGTACAGCGCGGCGAAGGCATGATGACAGATAGAGGGGCGCTCAACGCGTTGACAGGTAAGTTTACGGGCCGTTCCCCAAAGGACAAATTCGTAGTGGACGAAGCATCCGTACACGATAAAGTAAACTGGGGCCCTGTGAACCAGCCGATTACCCCGGAAAAATTCCAGGTGCTATACCAGGACGTCATGGAATATCTGCAAACAAAAGAACTGTTTGTCTTCGACGGCTTTGCCGGAGCGGACGAAACCTACCGCCTGCCGATCCGGGTGGTCAATGAATACGCGTGGCACAATTTGTTTGCCCGCCAGCTGTTCATTCGCCCGAGCGCGGAAGAGCTGGCAGCCCATAAAGCGGAGTTTACCGTAGTATACGCACCTACCTTCAAGGCAAATCCGGAAGTGCACGGCACCAACTCGGAGACGTTCATCATCACCAGCTTTGAGCAAAAAACCGTTTTGATCGGCGGTACCGAATACGCCGGCGAGATGAAAAAATCGATTTTCAGCGTAATGAACCTGCTTTTGCCTGAACAAAACGTTCTCTCGATGCACTGCTCAGCAAACGTAGGCAAAGACGGAGATGTGGCTCTTTTCTTCGGTCTGTCAGGAACAGGAAAGACAACATTGTCCGCTGACCCGGACCGCTTCCTGATCGGCGACGACGAGCACGGCTGGTCTGACAACGGCGTGTTCAACATCGAGGGAGGCTGCTACGCCAAGTGCATCCGACTGTCCGAAGAAGGCGAACCACAGATCTGGAAAGCGATCCAGTTCGGTACAGTGCTGGAAAACGTGGAAGTCGATCCTGAGACTCGCGAGGCAAATTACGACAGCGACAAATACACGGAAAATACCCGGGCAGCCTATCCGGTCGAAGCCATTCCAGGGGCTGTAATCCCAGGTGTCGGCGGTCATCCGAATGTGATCATTTTCCTGACAGCTGACTCGTTCGGAGTGCTTCCGCCCATCTCCAAACTGACAAGAGAACAGGCAATGTACCATTTCCTGTCCGGATATACAAGCAAAATGGCTGGGACAGAGCGCGGCGTGACCACTCCGCAAACCGAATTCTCCACTTGCTTCGGTTCCCCGTTCCTGCCGCTTCACCCAGTCGTCTACGCGGAAATGCTCGGGAAAAAGATCGATGAGCGCGACGTGCAGGTGTACCTGGTCAATACCGGCTGGACCGGCGGACCGGTCGGCGTAGGAAAACGCATGAAGCTGTCCTACACCCGCGCAATGGTCACCGCGGCTCTGAACGGCGAGCTGGCCAAGGTCGACTATGTGGCAGACCCGACTTTCGGGGTGCAAGTGCCAACCTCTTGCCCGAACGTCCCGGCGGAAGTCCTGCTCCCGCGCAACACGTGGGCGGACAAAGACGCCTACGACAAGCAGGCCCGCGATCTGGCCAACCGCTTTATCGAAAACTTCCAGAAGAAGTTCCCGAATGCAGCCGAAATCGCTGCAGCAGGTCCAAAGGTTCAGTAAGACCGGGAGCAAGGAACAGGGAATAATGAATAGCGAACATGCGTGGCAACGCCGAGTCGGCAATGTGCAGGCAAAGGCGACCTGAAATCGCATGCGAGAAATCAAGCTATCAAGCGATACAGAGAAATATAGGATATTCCTGGGGCTGTCCCTTTGCATCGGTTCAAACTGCTGCAAGAGGGAACAGCCCTTCTTGAATTGCTGGCAATAAGTTGCGGTCGAAGAACCAAGCTGTAGAGATGAAAAAGGAGAAAACGGAAAAGGTCTTTGGGACACCTCCAAGGCGGAATGGAAAAAGCAAAACACGCTTTTAGCGTCCAACTCTGAGACCCCTCAACGTGTCTACTGCTTTTGGACGCGGTTTTGCTTTTGGAATGGAGCCGGACAGTTCAGCTCCCTCGCAGTGGCCCACCGAACCTGCAGCCGTTTTCTCCTTGTTCATCTCCACCACCAAAGCCGGGACCGCACCAAAAAACATATCCGCAGCCACTTTGAGAGAAATCCGCATGATTTCTCCAAAATTAGCCAAAATAAGCAAATGCCCGGTCAACGAGGTGATACTTTTTAAATATAATGATTTAAAAATTACAGATATGTTTCATTCCTTGATTTATAATTATTCTTATTATAAGATGGGTATTGAGAATGGATTGAGAATAAGTCAACTCATTTTTGAGTGTCATGGAGGGAAAAGAAAATGACAGCAGTACCGCATTTGCAGATAAAAAACCTACGCGCCAAGATTGAAGACAAGGAAATCATCAAAGGTCTCAACCTCGAGATCAAAGGCGGAGAAGTGCACGCGATCATGGGACCGAACGGGACGGGGAAATCCACCCTGGCTTCCACTTTGATGGGCCACCCGAAATACGAAGTAACCGATGGGGAAGTGATCCTCAACGGCGAAGACGTTCTGGAAATGGCAGTGGACGAGCGCGCACGCGCAGGTCTGTTCCTGGCGATGCAATATCCGTCCGAAATCAGCGGAGTTACCAACACGGACTTCCTGCGCTCTGCGATCAACGCACGCCGCGGCGAAGGCAATGAAATTTCGCTGATGAAGTTCATCCGCGAGTTGGACAAGAAAATGGGCGCCCTCGAAATGGATGAAGCTTTTGCCCACCGTTATCTGAACGAAGGCTTCTCCGGCGGTGAGAAGAAGCGCAACGAGATTCTGCAAATGATGATGCTGGAGCCTGCCATTTGCATTCTCGACGAAATCGACTCCGGTCTCGACATCGACGCGCTGAAAGTGGTAGCGAACGGCGTAAATGCAATGCGTTCCGCTGATCGCGGCTTCCTGATCATTACCCACTACCAGCGCCTCTTGAACTACGTCAAGCCTGACTTCGTACACGTGATGATGCAAGGACGAATCGTGAAGTCCGGTGGTCCTGAGCTGGCTGAACGCCTGGAGGCGGAAGGCTACGACTGGATCAAGGAAGAACTCGGCATCGTCGATGAAACCGTCAACGCAAACGTGTAAGAGAAGGAGGCAGCAGTGAGATGAGTGTAGATATACAGCTCCGCTTCGATTCCGAAGCGATCACCGAGTTCTCCAAGGCTAATTCTGAACCTGCATGGTTTTTGGAAAAGCGCTTGGCCGGTCTGAAGGCAGCGGGCGAGCTGCAACTGCCCGTCTTGGAGAAAACGAAAATAGACAAGTGGAATATCGATCAGTTTGTACCGTTCCAAACCTCCGGCAAAGTGGCAACAGCCCAAGAGCTGGACGATCTGGTCAAAGGACAAATCGATGCAGATAGCGTAAAAAGTCTGATCGTGCAGAAAAACGCATCCGTCGTTTTTCAGTCCGCAGACGAAGAGCTGAAGAACCAGGGCGTTATCTTTACCGACCTGGCAACTGCGCTGAAAGAACACGGCGAGCTCGTGCAAAAATACTTGGGCACTGTCGTAAAATATGATGAGCACAAGCTGACCGCGCTGCACACAGCAGTGGTCAATGGCGGCGTTTTCCTCTACGTTCCCAAAAACGTGGAAGTAAGCGTGCCTGTGCAAGCCGTATTTGAAGTGGCAGGCGATGATGCGCTTGTTTGTCCGCACGTGCTGATCGTTGCGGAAGCGCACAGCAAGGTTACTTACGTAGACACGTATGTATCCGGCGAAGGCAAAAATATGGTAGCAAACAGCGTTGTTGAAGTATATGTAGGCGCAGGAGCAACCGTGCAAGTCGCATCCGTGCGTTCTCTTTCCACCGAAGTGCACGACTACTCCTTCCGCCGCGCCAGCGTGGACCGCGACGGCAAGATGGAGTGGATCTTGGGCGAGATGAACGACGGAAACACTGTGGCAAACAACACGACCATCCTCCAAGGGGTCGGTTCTATCGCCGAGACCAAGAGCATCTCGGTAGGTACCGGTTCCCAGCGTCAAAACCTGACATCCCAAGTACAGCATATCGGTACTCATTCCGAGTCCGACATGGTCAGCAAAGCCGTCATGACGGATGAAGCGACCAGCATTTTGAACGGAATCACCAAAATCGAAAAAGGCGCCGAAAAGGCAAATGGCGTACAGGCTGAGAACATTCTCATGCTGAGCGAAAAAGCCCGCGGGGACGCCAACCCTATCCTGCTGATCGACGAGGATGATGTAAAGGCAGGCCACGCAGCGTCCGTAGGCCGCGTCAGCGAAGAGAGCATCTACTACCTGATGTCTCGGGGAATCACACGTCAGGATGCAGAACGCCTGATTATCCTGGGCTTCCTGGACCCTGTCGTAGCCGAGATTCCGGTTGAAGAGGTTCGCAACCGGCTTCGTCAGGCGCTCGAAAGGAAGTTGGGTTAAATGAATGCCAAGGAGCTTCGGAAATACTTTCCCATTCTTCACCAAGAGGTAAATGGCCACCCGCTGGTGTATTTGGACAATGGGGCCACCTCGCAAAAGCCGATTCAGGTTATCGAAGCAATCGATGCGTATTACAAGGAGGTCAACTCCAATGTGCATCGCGGGGTTCACACGCTTGGAAGCCGGGCCACGGACAAATTCGAGGAGGCGCGCGAAAAAGTGCGTGCCTTCGTGAATGCCCGTGAAACGGCAGAGATCGTCTTTACGCGGGGAACGACCACCGCGGTAAATACGATAGCGTACGGCTATGCCCGCGCTACTCTCAAGCCAGGCGATGAAATTGTGACCACCGTGGTTGAGCATCACAGCAACTTCATCCCTTGGCAGCAGGCGGCAAAGGCTACCGGAGCTACCTTCAAATTCATTCCGCTGGCAGAGGACGGTACGATTACGCTGGACGCTGTCAGGGAAACCATAACCGACAATACGAAAATCGTAGCCATTCACCATATTTCCAACGTGCTGGGCGATACGACGCCGATCAAGGAAATCGCACAAATCGCCCACCAGCACGGCGCTGTCCTGTTTGTCGACGGGGCGCAAGGAGCGCCGCACACGAAGGTCGACGTGCAAGATCTCGATTGCGACTTTTACACGTTTTCCGCTCACAAGATGTGCGGGCCGACCGGGATCGGCGTGCTCTACGGCAAGCGCGAGCTTCTGGAGAAAACCGAGCCGATGGAATTTGGCGGCGAAATGATCGACTTCGTAGAGCTGTATGACTCTACCTGGAAGGAGCTGCCGTGGAAGTTTGAAGGCGGCACGCCGATCATCGCCGGCGCGATCGGACTCGGCGCGGCGATCGACTTTTTGCAGGAGATCGGCATGGAAGAAATCGAGCGCCACGAGAAAAAGCTGGTGGCGTACGCGATGGAGCAAATGCTCGAAATGGACGGAGTTTCCGTTTACGGCCCCAAAAAGGACCGCAGCAGTTTAATCACTTTCAACCTGTCAGAGGTTCATCCGCATGATCTGGCCACAGTGCTCGACAGCCACGGGATTGCCATCCGGGCGGGTCACCACTGCGCCCAGCCGCTGATGCGCTGGCTGAATGTCACCGCTAGTGCGCGTGCCAGCTTCTATCTGTACAACACCGAAGAAGAAGTGGATGTTTTCCTGTCGGGCTTGAAAAAGGCGAAGGAGTTTTTCGGCAATGTCTTCTCTTGATGATCTGTACCGCCGCGTGATTATGGACCACTACCAGAAACCGCGCAACCGCGGCAAGCTGGAGGAATCGGAAGGACTCATCGTCAATTTGAACAATCCGACTTGTGGCGACAGCATTTCGCTCTCTTTGAAAGTGGAGGACGGAATTGTCTCGGATGCCAAGTTCCTCGGAGAAGGCTGCTCCATCAGCATGTCATCCGCTTCGATGATGACGGACGCAGTCAAGGGAAAGCCTGTAGAGGAAGCGCTCAAGCTGGCTCAGCTCTTTTCCGATTTGATGCAGGGAAAAGAAGTCGACGATTCTGTCGATCTGGGGGACATCGAGGCGCTCTCCGGAGTAACGAAATTCCCGGCGCGGATCAAATGTGCTACCCTGGCCTGGAAGGCGCTGGAGCAGGGAATCAAGCAGGCTGGACATGAATAAATCGTAAGGAGTGAAATCACATGGCGAAAAAAGCCCCGGAAATACAGGAATACCAGTACGGCTTTCACGACAAGGACGTCTCCATTTTCCGTACCAAGAAGGGTCTGACTCGCGAGATCGTGGAGGAAATCTCCCGCATCAAGGAAGAACCGGAATGGATGCTGGAATTCCGCCTGAAATCACTGGAAATTTTTGAAAAGCTGCCCATGCCGAAATGGGGCGGCGATCTGGACGACCTCAACTTTGACGAAATCACCTACTACGTGAAGCCGTCTGAAAAAGCGGGCCGCAGTTGGGATGAAGTACCGGAAGAAATCAAAGCTACCTTCGACAAGCTGGGTATTCCGGAAGCCGAGCAGAAGTTCCTGGCCGGCGTATCCGCCCAGTACGAATCCGAAGTTGTGTACCACAACATGCAGGAAGACCTGGAAAAACTGGGTGTTCTCTTCTGCGACATGGATTCTGCCGTGAAGCTGTACCCTGACATCGTGAAGGAGTACTTCGCGACAGTCATCCCGCCGGCGGACAACAAGTTCGCGGCGCTGAACTCTGCTGTATGGTCCGGCGGTTCCTTCATCTACGTGCCAAAAGGCGTCAAGGTAGAAACGCCGCTGCAAGCGTACTTCCGCATCAACTCGGAGAACATGGGTCAGTTCGAGCGCACGCTGATCATCGTCGATGAGGATGCGTTCGTGCACTACGTAGAGGGTTGTACCGCACCGATCTACAGCACAGACTCCCTGCACTCCGCAGTCGTGGAAATCATCGTCAAGGAACGCGCTCGCTGCCGTTACACGACCATCCAAAACTGGTCCAACAACGTGTACAACCTCGTGACCAAACGTGCGGTTGCATACGCTGACGCCAACATGGAGTGGATCGACGGCAACATCGGTTCCAAGCTGACGATGAAATACCCTGCGGTGATCATGAAAGGACCGCGTGCCAAAGGTACCGTTCTTTCTATCGCCGTAGCAGGCAAAGGACAGCATCAGGACGCAGGTGCGAAAATGATCCACCTGGCTCCGGACTGCACATCCACGATTATTTCCAAGTCCATCTCTCGCGATGGCGGAAAAGTAACGTATCGCGGACTGGCTCAGTTCGGCCGCAAGTCGGAAGGCTCCAAGTCGAACATCAAATGCGATACGCTGATTCTGGATAAACTGTCCACCTCGGACACGATTCCATACAACGAAATCATGAACGACAACATCACGCTTGAGCACGAGGCGACGGTTTCCAAGGTATCGGAAGACCAGCTCTTCTACCTGATGAGCCGCGGCCTGTCCGAAGCCGAAGCGACTGAAATGATCGTCATGGGCTTCATCGAGCCGTTTACAAAAGAACTGCCGATGGAATACGCTGTCGAGATGAACCGACTGATCAAGTTCGAGATGGAAGGTTCTATCGGTTAACGCTTGCACCACAAGGGTTTCCGGCTTCCGAAACGGGCTTTGCCCCCATTTAGCCCATATTTGGTTTTGGACGCATTGCTCATATAGTGCGAGTGAATCGTCTTCAATCTTCTTTGTAACAAACAGATACGTGTCCATTGCGACCTCACGCTTGCGTGCCTGGTTGCGTGGGCACGTATTTTTGTTTGCACCATCCTCACGTTCCAGATGAAGAGCGATAAAAAATGAACCATTAGTTTTTTAGGGATTTACTTTTTTAAACAATTGGATGATACAATAGATGGAAGCGAGTCTCAGTACAGACGGAGGGACAGTATGTAAAGATGAACTACGATGTTCTCATGAGTCGAATTTATACATTTGGAGACCGAATTAAATCCTTGAATGGCGAGGTTTACGAGATCATTAAAAAACAACCCGCTTCGGATAAACAGATCAAGGATATTGAAGAGCAATTACATGTTTGCTTGCCGGGAAGTTTCAAAAAAGTTCTTTTGGAATTTTCAGCCCGATTCCGTTTCAGATGGTTTCTCCCTGATGAAATTGCATTACCGGAAAAGTTTAGAGGAATATTTTCCGGAGATATGCATTGGGATCTGTCTAAATTAGTTGAGTTAGAACAGGACAGACTAGAGTGGATAAGAGTGGTATTTCCTGACCCACATGATCCTTATGATGCTGTATGGCATGACAAGCTGTCTTTTTATGATGTAGGGAATGGTGATTTTCTTGCCTTTGACCTAAGCCAGGGGGAAGATCCTCCAATTGTTTATCTAAGCCATGATGGATGCACGAGTCATGGCTGCATACTTGCAAATAACTTCATTGACTTGCTTGATAGATGGTCACAACTTGGCTTTGTCGGAGGGGAAGATTGGCAGTGGATGCCATTTACTTCAGATGCAAAGAGCGGGATACTTCCAAACAGTACACAAGGGATTGAGTTTAGAAAGTTTTTGAACTTGAAACAACAAAATTGAACCTTCTTGGAACTTCCTTACCTTCAAACCCTGTCCAGAATAATAGGAATGTACAAGCAGCCCTCCAGCGGTTCTATCGACGGAGGGCTGCTTCTGTGTTTTCAAATCGTTAGGACAGGCCTGGTTCCGATGACCACAGTGGCATCCAGCTCCTCGGAGCTAGCTACCTGCGGTATCAGTCCGCTTTGAGAGAAGATCTCGACAGTCAACGGAGCCTGGCGCTGACTGGTTTCGACCAGCAGATGGCCGCCCGGTGCCAGCCAGAGGGGCGCTGCGCCCGCTACACGCCGCTGGATGTCAAGCCCGTCTGTACCTCCGTCGAGGGCCAGCAATGCCTCGTGCATACGGGCCTCTGGGGGTAGCCGTCTGATCGCCTCGGTGGGGACGTAAGGCGCGTTGGCGACCAGGACGTCGATACGTCCCCGGAGGTTGCCTGGGAGAGGTTCGAAGAGGTCTCCTTCGTATACATGGCCGCCAGCGGCGGTGACGTTGCGGAGTGCGCACCGGACCGCGACGGGGTCGATGTCTGAAGCGTACAGCTCGATTCGTTCCGAGGCTGCGGCCAAAGCGGCTGCCACCGCACCGGAGCCGCAGCACAGGTCAACGACGACAGCTTCCGGACGGACGAGCGCAGCGGCCTGATGAACGAGAAACTCGGTGCGGCGGCGGGGTACGAAGACTCCCGGGTCTACGGCGATCCGCAGGCCGCAGAACTCTGCCCAGCCGATGACATGTTCGAGGGGCAAGCCGGCCGCCCGCCGATCTACCATGGCGGCGAGCGACGCCGGCGTTTGCGCTGCAGAGAGGAGCATCCGGGCTTCCTCTTCAGCAAATACACACCCCGCGGCCCGAAGCTTCGTAACGGCCATGGCATACATGGAACTGTCGGGGAAGAGAGCACTGTTCATCCATGGACCCGAGTCTGGCAGCAGTCTTGCTTCGTCTACATTTTGTAAAGACTCACTCTTCCCGCTTGTTTTTCTTTTCTTGCCCGATGACGCTTTTTTTGAGTCCAAATAGGTACCCCATTCCTGACTTGTTATTGTTATATAATGGTTTGTTCCAAAGTCTAACAGTTTCGTTTCAACGATAAAACAATATTTTTTATATTCGCTACTCTTTTAGCCTTTATGAAGCTTACCAACGTAAGAATTTGTTTAAGCCGATACAGCAAACCAGGGAATTCTCAAAATGGTTTCATGCGGGTTTCTGGTTGTCACGGTTTCACTCAATGAATGTCCGATGCATATCATAGATGTGGGATCATCCGGGCATCATATTGGAAGGCTGTTAAACACGCAAGCAATTGCGTTTGGAAGAGGCTATGGGCCTCGAAGCTATGTTATAATGTAAAAGGGCCTGCAAGTAAAAGTCTGGCTATATCAAGAAATTCTACAAGCAAACAGACATGCTTTTGGTACAAACAGTCACGTCTTGCCAAGAGGTCCCGCCTGGTGCAGCATTTGCTGACCGGGTGGGTTCTTTCCATTGGAAAGAAAGCCTGGGCTTGTCTTGTAACAGATGAAGTCATCATTTTACGACTAAAAAGAACGGGGACGCACATATGTTGGTGGCAAGGCAGCTGTACGACCACTGCTCCCGCTTGTTTGGCAGTGACGGAGAGCTCTATTATACGGAAAAGGCGGATACTTTGCTTGCCGTGTTTCCGCCTACGCGCGAGCGCGGCTGGTGGACATACACTACGCTGGAGCTGCACAGGAGTGGAGGAGTCGAGTGCATGCTCTACTCGTACCATTTTGATGGCGCTTTCATTTCGCACTTGGGTCGGGTCGCCGCCGAGGTCGCACGCCGCTGGGAAGAAACAGGCAGAGGATTTGCAAACGGGGATGTTTTCGCACTCGGCAAGCCGATCCAAAAGGGCTCGAGTCTGCAGTTTGTCCTCGCTACCCCCGCTGATTTTGAAGTAGAGGGGTTTGATCTCTTTACCAATGGCAGCGATGTAGTCTGGTTCAAAATGCTGCACGCGATATCCGGGTCGGAGGCAGAGTTTTTGAGCCGCGAAGGCTTGGCAGCTTTGGAGAGACAGTTTGCGGATGCTGAGGTCAACTCTCTGGATGTCATGCGTCCCCCTGTCATGTAAAGGGAGCGAGCAAAAATGAACGAAATTCGTATGCGGGTCACCGTCGTGGTGGAGCATCAGGGTGAGATTTTGGTGATCAAGGAAAAATGCTCAGGCCATCCCTGCTACAATTTGCCTGGAGGGGTCGTCGATTATCTCGAAACAATCCCGGATGCCACTCGCCGGGAAGTGTGGGAGGAAACCGGTTTGCTAGTCGAGTTTGACCGGATGCTATGGGTGGACGAGAGAATTGATGGCACCGGCAACGGGAAGCACACCATTGGCATTGGGGTGCTGGCCAGGCTGATCGGGGAGGACCAGACGCCAATCCCGGGAGGACTAGAGGATGAAGAGATTGAATGGGCGGGCTGGGTTCCGCTGGAGGAGTTCCGCTCCCTGCCGCTGTTCCATCCAGGCCGCCGCGAACAGGTGATACAGGCTTTGACAGAAACCGGCTATATGCCTCGCTATCTTGGCAATATGCTTTCATAGAAACAGCGGTCCTGTTTTGCAGCAGGGCCGCTGTTTCATGACAAGACAAGAATCCGAATGCCATTTGGTCCGTCTTTCTTACTAGAGGGAGTAGAGCGGAACGATGCATATACATACGTGGATTTTCCTTCCAGCGAGTGCGCCGTAAATGCCCCAGGCGACAGTGATCCTTCGGAATCGGCACCGCCCGACAAAAACATTCACCATTTTGAAACATTTTCCGTCCTGGTTCGTATGAAAAATAGAGACATAAATGGAAAGGGGTGACAGGATGGATACGTGGGACATCATTTATCTTGTCTGCATGGGTACGGGACTTCTGTATACGTTGATAACGCTCTTTTTCGGGGATACCGTTTCGGACTTGCTAGGTCAAATCGATCTCCCGGTGCTGCAGCCGATTCTTTTGGTCAGCGCCTTGACAGCATTTGGAGCCAGCGGCTTTTTATTGACCCGGTTTACTGCCTTTTCACAATGGTTCGTCTTTGCGATAGCTGTAGCGATTGGGCTAATGCTGGCTGCTGCCGCTTACTTTGTCTGGGTCAAACCGATGGAAAATGCGGAGAGCTCGATCGGCTATTCGATGAAACAACTGGAAGGCATGGTAGGCGAGGTGTTGACGAGCATACCGGCTGAAGGGCTGGGTGAAGTATTGATTACCATGGTCGGCGGCACGACCAATCACATGGCGGCCAGCATTGACCGTGAAGCCATTCGCGAGGGAACGCGCGTCGTGGTCATAGATGTCCGGGATCACGTTCTGTATGTCACTCCCTTTCAAAATCCAATGGAAAAGGAGAGCGTGTGATGAGTATGATGGATTCGACCTTTTTCGTACCAGTCGTCGCTGTCGTCGCCGTCTTTGTCGTCTTGGGAATCGCATTCTGGGCCCGCTACAAGACAGTCGGCGCAGATGAGGCGATGATCGTGACGGGAAGCTTTTTGGGCAGCAAAAACGTCATGAGCGATGAAACCGGACGCAAAATGAAAATCGTCCGCGGCGGCGGCGCCTTTATTTTGCCAATATTCCAGCAAGCCAATTTCCTCAGCCTGCTGTCGCACAAGCTGGATGTATCCACGCCCGAGGTGTACACGGAGCAGGGCGTTCCGGTCATGGCCGACGGTGTGGCTATTATCAAGGTAGGCGGCTCCATTGAGGATATCGCTACAGCAGCCGAGCAGTTTATGGGCAAAACGGATGACGCCCTCAAGTCAGAGGCGCAGGAAGTCCTGGAAGGCTATTTGCGGGCCATCCTGGGCAGTATGACGGTAGAAGAAATCTACAAGAACAGGGAGCGCTTCGCCCAAGAGGTGCAAGCCGTTGCCGCGAAAGACCTGAAAAAAATGGGGCTCTCCGTGGTCAGCTTTACGATCAAGGATGTCCGCGATAAAAACGGTTACCTGGCAGCGCTGGGGATTCCCCAGATTGCCGCTGTGAAGCGGGACGCGACGATCTCGCAGGCGGAGGCGGACAAGGAAGCGCGGATTCGTCAGGCACAGGCCGAGCAGGAGGCGCGCAAGGCAGAGCTGTTGAAAGAGACGCACATCGCCGAGTCGGAAAAAGAAAAGGAACTGAAAATCGCTGCGTTCAAGCAAGAGCAGGACAAGGCGAAAGCTTCCGCTGACCAAGCCTACAAGCTCCAGGAGGCAGTCGCCAAGCAGCAGGTAACGGAAGAGGAAATGAAGATCGAGATCGTCCGAAAGCAAAAAGAGATCGAGCTGGAAGAGAAGGAAATTCTGCGCCGCGAGCGTCAGTACGATGCCGAGGTCAAGAAAAAGGCGGATGCCGACCGCTATGCTGTAGAGCAGGCGGCAGAAGCGGAAAAAGCGAAGAAAATCCGCGAGGCGGACGCGCTCAAGTACCGCATCGAGGCAGAGGCAAAGGCACAGGCCGAGCAGAAGCGTCTGGAAGGGCTTGCGATTGCCGAAGCCGAGAAGGCGCGAGGAAGTGCGGAAGCGGAAGTAACCCGCCTGAAGCTGGAAGCAGAGGCAGAAGGGAAACAGAAGCTGGCGGAAGCATTCGAGAAATTCGGCCACGCCGCTGTCCTCGACATTATCGCCAAGATGCTGCCAGAGCTGGCAGGCAAGATTGCCGAGCCGATGAAAGCGATCGACAAGGTAACGATCGTCGATGCCGGCGGAGGCCAGGGAGACGGCGTCAACCGCCTGAGCGGAAACGTCACCAAGCTGATGGCCCAACTGCCGGAAATGCTCAAGGACGTCTCCGGTGTAGATATGAATAAGATCATTTCCAGCTTCATGAAAGCAGATCAGACCGGCGGATACGCTCCGCCCGTGCAGACTGCGAAAAAAGTTCCTGTAGGCGAGGATACGAGCTCGATTGCGACAATCGCTCCACCCGATGCTGTCAGCCAACCACAAAGTCCGGGACAAGAGAAATAGCCTGATTTCTACATAAGCAGGATGGAGTATGGTTTTGAGCTGACCAGGCTGGACCAGACCGGACTAAACCAGAACAGACCAGACCGGACTAAACCAGAACAGACCAGATCGGACATAACCAGACACAAAACCAGACCGGAAGCTTAAAGTAGAGGCGAATCATAAAGCTGGAAAGTACGCTCCAAAAAGGACCCGCCCTCCCACTGGTAGAGCCTCAGTTCGGGGTCATCACCCGCCAATCCCAGTATCCAATAGCCCAATTGGGGGTAATGCCAGCCGCGGTGATCGGCCGCGGAGGGTACAGGCGGGGCAGTCGGGTGACTGTGCAGGACTCCGAGCCATTGCAGCTCTCGCTGTCTGATGATCTGCAGCGCCTGGAAAAAAGCGGAGCCGTCCCATCTGAAGGCATCGGTGGTGTGATGGGCGGAGGGCATCGGGATATGGCCGGTAATACTGGCTTTATGGCCCACCAACAGAGCAGAATACTCCAGAGGGAACGTCTCCTTGGCTTCGGCCAGGAGGCGTTTCGCTACTTTTCGGTCCAGACATGTTTTGGTATGCTTAAACCCAAAGGGTTCGCCTAGCAGGTCGGGAAACATAGAATATACCTCCTGGAGGTTGTCTATCCATGAATACGATTCATGTGGGAGTGTGCGGCTGGGGAGACCATTACGATCTGTATACCCAGGGAGTGCGCAATCAGGACAAGCTCTCCGTCTACGCAGGTCATTTTCCTATCGTGGAATTGGACAGCTCCTTTTACGCCATTTTACCACAGACTCACTATCAAACATGGGTGCGCGAGACACCCAAGTCATTTGGTTTTATCGTCAAGCCTTATCAAGCGATGACCGGTCATCAGCGAGGCGAAGCTCCGGCAGACCGGCGGGAGCTGTTTCGCCAGTTTGAGGAAAGCATTCAGCCATTGGTAGAAGCGGGCAAACTAAAGACGCTTCTGTTTCAGTTTCCGCCTTGGTTTGACTGCACGCGTGAGCATGTTCAATACCTCCGGGCTTGCCGTCAGACGATGGCCGCTTATCCGGTTGCTGTCGAGTTTCGTCACCAGAGCTGGTTTGAACCCCGTTTTCGGGAAAAGACACTGGAGCTGCTGAGGAATCTCGATGCGACACACGTCTTGTGCGACGAGCCGCAAGCGGGGAAAGGCTCTGTTCCTATCGTAGAGGCGGTGACCAATCCGTCCCTGGCTCTGGTGCGCTTCCATGGGCGGAACGTCTCGGGATGGGGTGATCCGGGCGAGGGACAGAAATGGCGAGATGTCCGCTACCTCTACAAGTACTCGGAGGAAGAGCTTGCCGAGTGGGTCCCGCGCATTCGCAGAGTAGCAGAGGAAGCGCAGGAAGTATGCATCCTGTTTAACAACAACTCCGGCGGAGACGCAGTGGGGAACGCCAAGCAGTTTATGAAAATGCTGGGTGTCGACCCTGTCGGTCTTAATCCCCGCCAATTGGAGCTCTTCTGACCCGTTCCGGGAAGGACGGGGAGGCGGAGTCTAGATCAGAGAGAAGGGTAGCACATGATTTATGCTTTGGCAGGCATGTTTCTCATTATCGGCCTGTTCGCTGGAGTCGTCGGCAGCATCGCCGGTTTGGGCGGAGGCATGTTTTTCGTCCCGGCGTTGCTTTATCTCGGCAACGTATATGCACCAGGTTCTGTCAGCCCGCAGATGGCGGCAGGTACGTCATTGATCGTGATTGGAGTGACGGCCCTGTCCTCCTCCGTTTCTTATATCAAACAGAAAAGAGCGGATATCCAAACCGCGCTGCTCTTTTTTTTGGGCAGTGCTCCCGGTGCTATTGTCGGTGTCTATCTTAATACATTACTACCAATAAAGGCATTTTCACTGTTGTTTGGCTTGTTTCAGCTCAGCATGTTTGCCTTGATGATGGTAAAGGACAAACTGAAGCCGCGCAGCGTGAACTGGGATGTCCGGCGGCGATTTGTCGATGCGGAAGGCGTGGAGTACGAATACGGCTACAATCGCTGGCTTGCCGTTTTTGTCGCTTTTTTGGTCGGGATCGTCTCCTCGCTGTTTGGCGTAGGCGGAGGGATTTTGATGGTGCCGGCGATGATGATCCTGTTTCGATTTCCGCCCCATATTGCCGCTGCCACGTCCATGCTGGTTATCTTTTTCTCCGCAATGGTCGGGTCGGCGACAAATATCCTGCATGACCATGTGAACTGGTTGTACGCGGCGATGCTGGCTCCGGGTGCATGGGCAGGAGGCAAGCTGGGGGTACTGGCGGCTAACCGGATGAAAGGGCAGACGATCGTGCTGGTGCTCCGCATCTTGATTTTGGGCATGGCGATTCAGATGATCGGGGAAGCGGTGACGAAGTAAATCGGGCTTGCAGGAAACCCAACGCAATAGACGTCATAGCGGAAAAGATACCAGAGAGAAAAGGGAGGGAAAGTCGTGGCGGACACCTGTACCTTGCATATTTTGCACACCAATGACGTGCACAGCCATTTTTCCAGCATGTCCCGCATTGCCACTTGTCTGCGGCAAAACAGACAGAGGTGGGAAGCGCTGGGAGAGCATGTATTGACAGTAGACATCGGCGATCACGCTGACCGGATGGATGTGAAGACAGAAGCCACATGGGGACGGGCCAATGTAGAAGTGCTGAACCACAGCGGCTATGAGTATGTGACGATAGGAAACAACGAGGGAATCACCTTTCCGAAAGAAAGACTGGATGCTCTCTATGAGCAGGCGACCTTTACAGTTGTACTGGGAAACCTGATCGATCCGGCAACCGGCAGGATACCGCCTTGGGCGGCCTCGCATGCCGTTCATGAGTGGGACGATCTCCGTGTCGGCATTTTGGGTGTCACGGCGTCCTTTCCCCCGTTTTACAAGCTGCTCGGCTGGGAATCCAAAGAGCCTCTCGAGCATTTGCGGGAGCAAGTGGCAGCCTTGCGTCCGAATGTAGACGTTATCGTTCTGCTGTCTCATCTGGGCTATCCCGACGACTGCAGGCTGGCCCGAGAGCTTCAGGGAGTGGACGTCATTTTGGGAGCCCACACTCATCATCAGTTGGAGCGGGGCGAACACATCAACGGCACACTGGTGGCGCAAACAGGCGTGTTTGGCCGCCACGTCGGACATGTGCGGCTGGTGTGGGACAGAGTGGCGAAACGAGTGCGAGAGGCATCTGCAGAGCTGCTTGTTTCCAGCGAGTATCCGTCTGAACCGGTATTAGACGCCCTCTTAGCCAAAAAACAGGAGGCGGCAGAAAAACGGCTCGATCAGACGGCGGTTGAGCTTTCGGTCAACCTGAATATCTCCTGGACGGAAGAAACGGCGTTCGGCTCGATTCTGGCCGCATCACTGCGAAAATGGACACAAGCAGAGGTGGGCCTGGCCAACAACGGCCTTTTGCTCGCTCCTTTGAAAAATGGAAGGGTGAGCTATCGGGATTTGCTTCACTGCGTACCCCACCCGATCAACCCGTGCGCTGTTTCGATAACCGGCGAGCAGCTTTACAAAGTGCTGCAGCAGTCGATCCAGCCGCAGACCGTGAATCGGGAGCTGCGGGGATTCGGCTTCCGCGGCAAGGTGACGGGATGGATGGGAATAGACGGTCTCCACGTATGGTATGAAACGGGGGACAGCCCGCGAATTTCAAGGGTCGAGGTCAACGGAGAAGCGCTGGATGCCGGACGCACCTATCGCGTAGGTACCATCGATATGTTCATGTTTAATCGAATGTTTCCCGAACTGGCGGAAGGGGCCGATGTCCGTTTTTACCTCCCGGAAATGCTTCGGGAAATCCTGGCCCAAACATTGGCTGATACGGAGCTGATTGCCGCGGCTCTCCAGCCTCGCTGGCTCCCCCTGGCGCCTTCCTGACGAAAAGCAGGCCGTGGAATAGGGCATGCTAACAGGGAAAAGGAGGGGGCAGCCCATGCGGTTTATCGATGAAGTATACGAGATGTACAAAGGGCACTTCAACGGCGACGAGGAAGACATCGTTGCGATTATCGTAGGTATTCTGGACGAACAATCCCATCAGGATCTCATCAAGCTTGTGACGGAGATGGACGAAGAAGAGCTGTTTCATATGCTGGCCACCTACATGATTGAAGTCATGAAGCGAAAGGTAGCGATGGATGACGAGCGTCCGCCCGTCTCTCTGATCCACTGATGACTGACACCTTCCGGCCAGCAATATCATAGGATGGTAGCGCGCCTACGTGAAGCTGAAAAGAAGGAGGAACTCACGATGATTGAGGTACAGCCTGTTCATTTTGCCGAAGGAACTGCCATCGCTGTTACGGTTCGCCTGCCGAAGACCACTCTGCTGGCGGTTACGACGGATAAAGGATATATCATGTGCGGAGCCCTGGATGTGGGTCTGTTGAATGAAAAGCTGGCTAGCCGGGAAATTATTGCGGGCCGAGCGGTCGGTGTCAAAACGATCGAAGAATTGCTGGACGCTCCGCTGGAGTCAGTCACTCTCACTGCCGAGAAGCTTGGCATTGCCGCCGGAACGATTGGGCGGGATGCGGTACGAAAAATGTTTTAAGAAGAAAAACGCCTTTGTCCTGGGGACGAGGCGTTTTTTCGACAAAATACAACAAAATCAGGAAAAAGAAATGTAGAAGAATCTTGAATCGCGGTATAATAGGGGTACTTTGAAAGAAAGGCGAAGAATGGAAATGAGATTACTCTCTATTCATAAATGTCAGCCTGGTGTCACGCTGGCTCGCTCTGTCTACGCGGAGAACGGAACCATCCTGGTAGGCGCAGGAGTAAGCCTGACACAGCGCATGATCAATCGGCTGATCAATATGAACATCACCAATGTATACATACAGGACAAACGGACAGAGGATATTGTAGTAGAGGCGCCCGTTTCGGAAGAGACACGGCGGGAAGCAATGGGGCTAATCAACGAGACATTCCGCGCTTCCCACCAAAGTCCCCAGAAATGGCAGCAAATGTTTTCAGACAGGCAGTTTGGCAGGCAAATCAGGCAGGTACTTGCGACAGTCGCAGATGAACTGAAGGGCAAGGACTCCGCCATGAACCTGCTGGCTGATGCCTGCGCGTTCGACCATTACATTTTCGCGCATTCATTTAATGTGATGCTCTATTCTACAGCCTTGGCCCTGAAATCCGATTTTGGGGAGAGAGAAGTGCTGGATATCGGCGTGGGAGGCATACTCCACGATATCGGAAAAATGTCGATTCCCGATGAAATTCTGAAGAAACCGGGACGCCTGACCGATGATGAATTTCAAACAATGAAAAAGCACACAGAAATAGGCTTTGAAATGCTGCGGCGCCAGGATGACATTCCGCTGTTGGCGGCACATTGCGCTTTTCAGCATCACGAAAGAATAAATGGGACAGGCTATCCACGCGGGCTGAAGGGAGACGAGATCCATCCCTACGCGCAACTGATGGCGGTCTGCGACGTTTTTGACGCGCTGACGACCCATCGCGTCTATAGACCGCCCATGCTGCCCCACGAGGCGATGGAGCTTTTGTACACAGGTGTCGAGACACTGTACGCCAAAGAATATGTCGAAAGACTTCGCGATACGATTGCGCTTTACCCGCTGGGATTGACGGTCGTGTTAAATACAGGTGAGTCTGGCGTTGTCGTGGACTACAACAAGGGGACACCGAGCAGACCGATCGTTCGCATCTTGTACGATGAGAGCGGAAGTCCCGTAGCAAATCCGTATGAATACGATTTATCCAAACGGCTCCACCTGATGATCGTCTCCTGCGACGGGCTGTTTTAGCGTCCGTGCCCGCCCGTACCGTTAGAGCCATTCCTTCTTTTTGAAGATCAGGTACATGACGATTCCCAGAGAAGCCATAAAGGCCAAAACGATATAATAGCCATGCGGAGATTTCAGCTCGGGCATATACTCGAAATTCATGCCGTATATTCCGGTCACAATCGTGAGCGGCATGAAAATTGTGGTCAATGCTGTAAAAATCCGCATGATATCATTGGCACGGCCAGCTACCGAAGAATGATAGGCTTCACGAAGGTTGCCGATCAGCTCCCGGAACGTTTCGAAGCTCTCCACGATTTTTACTGCGTTTTCCAGGATGTCTCCAAAATACTTCCGCAGTTTGCGGTCGATCAACGGCAGATCTTTTTTGTGCAGAGCATCGATCAGATCCCGCTGCGGCAAGAGCATTTTACGTGCATACAACACTTCACTCCGCAGTCCGATAATCTGGTGGAGCTGCGCCTTTTTTGCATTCACCAGGATTTCTTCCTCCAGCTTTTCGATCAAGTCCTCGATTTTCTCCACGACCTCAAAAAAACTCTCTACAATTTGATCCACCAGATGATAAAGAAAGGCATCCGGCCGGTTGACCTCTTCTTCTCTGATAATTTGCAGCACCCGCGGGTAAAGGCCGGTGTCGTGCTTTGCAACGGTGATGATATAGTGACCGCCGAGAAACAGATTGACCTCGCGCAAAAAAATATCCTGGTTCCCAAATTCCACACTGTTGATCACGATGAAGTAATGGTCCTCGTACACTTCCAGCTTCGGGCGCTGCTCCTCCTCGTCGATGCAGTCCTCGATCGCCAAGTCGTGCAGGCCAAAGAGGTGCTGCAGCACATCGAGGTCAAACAGCGAGGCATCGATCCAATAAAAGCCGTTTCTCGGCGGGAACTGGGTCTGTTCAATATCGTCAATCAGGGTGATCATTCCGTTTTGGACGAGACGAATCTTCATACGCCATACTCCTGCCAGGAATTGATGTATCGCTGCTTGCGCCAGACCGGACTTTTTGTCCTGCCTGTCTGTTCACACGCGGAAATACGTGGTGGATCAGAAAATCACAGGCCGAGCGCAGAGCCGACTCGCTCGGGGAGCGACGGTTTGGGTGCTCCGGGGTAGATCGTTTCATGGCGACGCCCTCCTCATCCAAAGGTTGTTTAGACCAAAGTATGAGGCTGCGTTTGTCCGTTAGCCCTGTTTCCAACAAGAAGGGGAGCAGATGAGTTTTCAGTGAAGCCGCTGAGAGAGCGTCTGTCCGGGCCGCTACATGGAATAGTGTGCCTCAGTTACCGGCTTTTGTTGCACGATGGGTTTTAAGTCTTCCTGAGTAGAGATTTTCGCTCTATTTTTTGAAAGCGTTAACATTGTGGACTGGTTTGGGATACAATGGTAGGGGTACGGCCGCACAAGAGAGGGAAGGAAGTCCTTGTTCGCTTGCGGAAAACGGTAAAATTTCTCGTCGTGCTGGGCATTTTTATCTAGGGAGGGCATACCAAACTGGAAAAAATTATAGTATAGTTACTGTAAATACAGTGAAAACGAAAGATTCCAAAGGAGACCATACAATGAGCAAGTGCCCGTTTTCCAGCTGGTTTGGCTTAAAAAAAAGCAAGCAGACGGAATCCTTTTTCCACGGCAAGATGGAAACAGGAGAAGTGATAATTGAATCAAAGTCTGAGCTGTTAAAGCAATTATCCTTGATTGATCTGACTGAGGATGATCTGGCCGCGGTAAAAATGCTGCAACCGCTCGTTGTTCAAAATATTGGCGATATTGTAAATTGTTTCTACGAAAACCTGGAAAAAGAGCCGTCTTTGATGGCTATCATTGATAAGAACAGTACGATTGAAAGATTGAAGGGAACGCTGACCCGGCATATCACGGAGATGTTCAGCGGAAAGATTGATCACAGCTATATTGAACAGCGCAGCCGAATCGCGGTCATGCATTTGAAGATCGGTCTGGAGCCGAAATGGTATATGTGCGCCTTTCAAAACCTGCTTGTATCCTTAATCAATCTTTTGGAGCGGGAAATCGCGGACAAGCGTGAATGTATCCGTGCGATTACCGTTGTCACGAAGATTTTAAACATTGAGCAGCAAATCGTGTTGGAGGAGTACGAAAACAAGCATGAACAAATAAGGCAGGAGGCCCAACGCAAGAAGGACGAGCTGCGGGTCGTCCTCTCCAACTCCGCCCATGAGCTGGCGGCAGTTTCCGAGGAGACGAGCGCATCCGTGCATCAATTGACCGAGCAGTCGCGGGAGGTGCTGCGTTATGCGGAGAACGGAACCGGTTTCTCCAACAAGGCTCAGCACCTCTCTGATGAGGGCAAGCAGAAGCTGGAAAATCAGCAGCAGCAAATGAAGCTGATCCAGCAAAGCGCTGAGCAGATCGCGTCGGAAATGCGGACACTGGAGGAGATCTCGGAGAAAATTCGCGGGATTGTAGATGTGGTCACGGCGATTGCCGAGCAGACAAACCTGCTGGCCTTGAATGCTGCGATTGAAGCAGCCCGTGCCGGAGAGCAGGGCCGCGGCTTTGCCGTCGTCGCCGGGGAAGTGAGAAAGCTGGCTGAACAGACGAAGCAGTCGGTGTCGGGCGTGACCGAGCTGATCGAAAAAACGAATGCGCAGACGGCCAGCCTGTCTGCTGTCGTGGCCGAAGTACGAGAGCTGGTTGCGTCTAGTACGACGATGACCAGCGAGACCAACCGGTTTTTCGATGAAATTCGCAGTGCTGTCACAGACAGCAAAGAGCAGAGCAGCCGGATCCAGCGAGAGCTTGAGAACTTTTTCCACGTGATGGAAGAGATGAACCATGCCGTTTCACAGGTAGCGATTTCCGCTGATCAGTTGTCGGAAATCACGGAAAATCTGTAGGAAACAAGCACACCTTTGCGGGTGTGCTTATGTTTGTTTCCGCAGTAACCGGTTGACGGTCTCCCTGCGCAAACCGAGGAATTGACCGATTTCTTCCTGGGTCAGCAGATCGGTAATCGGGTAATTTCCAATATATTTGCCAAACCACTCTGTCATCAGAGCCAGCTTCTCCTTTGGAGAAGAGGCAGTGAGCTGGTCCATGCGCTGTTGGGTAAACCGCAGCTTCGATTGGAGCTGGAGGGCAATCTCCCTGTATTTGTATGGGTCTTCCTCCAGGGACCGGTACCATTCAGCCGGAGTAATCACATCGACTTCACAGCTCATCAGGGCAACGGCAGTGCCATGGTACTCTTTTGCCGTCAACAAGGAATGGTGAGGTATAGTTTCTCCGGGCAAGATCAGGTTAAAAAGAAAGGGCGATCCGTCCTCTTGCAGGCGAACCACTTTCAAAAGGCCGGTCCGGAGATGAAACAGCGGCCCCGTCTCTCCCTGCCGAAAAAGAACGTCACCTTTGTTTAGTTTCACGCAAATCACTCCCTCCCCCCACCATACCACTTCGAAGCGGATCTAGTAAAATGTTTGCTTGATGAAAAGAAAAAGCTGCCCCACAGTCAGAGGGCAGCGCCTTTTCCGGTGCTCTCCGTTTCAGGCAGAAGACAGTCAGGCGAGATGCGATACTCTTTGCAGCCAGACAGTGGCGGCGAATAGACGTTCAAAGAGATGACCGGAGTCTGTCGTATCTGTCCTTTTTCAATAAAGTACACTTGTCCAGATGCAACAGACATTGTTTCCTGTACGCTGACGTAAGCGGGGGCGCGGGAAGAGCCGGGGATGACGGAATGATTGATATTCATCAATTCACCCTGGAGCACGTATTCCCACCCAAACGACGAACCGTGGTCGTGAGGGGCGGACTCGTGGCCGGGCGGAAGGTAAATGAGAACGATTTCAACATCGTTCGTGCGAAAGAGGACTTCTCTGCCGTAAGGAAGTCCGTCGGAGGACGGCATGCAGGAAGCGAATGCGTCCGCACTGAGCGGGAGGCGGGACAAAACCTCCTTTATTTCACTGGGGGTTGGCTCAGTCAGTATAGCAAAGGCGTTACGAATTTCCTCTACAATCATTTGCATCCTCCAAAGCGTAGTTTTTCTCGCTTATCTGTATGTGTAAAATCGGGAAGGTGTGAAGGGAGACGACAAAATGTTTTTGCTGTTTTGACGTTTTGGCGTTGGAGAAGAGAGCAAACAGGTATATCATGAAAGAGAGACACAAATCGTGTCCATGCAGACGTTTGGGGAGGACGCCCCTGTCAAACAGTGATTTCTCTTTTCCAGCAAAGCAATGATGGATCAAGACCCGTGTATAAGGCAAAGGAGGCTTGCGCATGTCAACTGCCATAATCAGTGTACAAACGCCCTGAACAGGGGCGTAGGAGCTGAACCGTCTGACCGATCAGGGGGTTTAGCAGATGAAAACAAGAAAGTGGTACGTGTATGTAAATGCCTTGTCCGACCTTGGGTCGCGTATGGATTTAATCGCGTTTTCCGCGTTGATTTTTACTTTTGAAAATAGTGCGATGTGGCTGACCGCTTTTTTTCTTGCCAGACAAGTGGGAGGCCTTCTGTTCAGTCTGGCGGCGGGGGTAGTGGCCGACCGCTTTGACCGGCGAAAGGCAATGATTGCAAGTGATCTCGGCTCGGGCCTGGCGATCGCGGCTGTCGTCCTCTTTCCGCATCCGTATACGGTGGTGGCTGCCGCGTTTGTAAAAGGCATCCTGTTCAGCGTATTCCAGATCAGCTTTCGGGCACCGATGCCGAAGCTGTTTCCGGGAGAAGGGCTGGCTGCTGTGAACGGATTGATTGTACGGCTGGAGGCAGTGGCAGGAATGATCGGATTTGTCCTCGGCGGGGTGGCCAGCGACTTGTTCGGGCATATATGGGTCATCGGGTTTGACGCCGCCACGTTTTTTGCTTCTGCGCTTGTCTTGGTGCGGCTGCGGTGGGACAGTTATCCGGCAGCGACCAGACACAAGCGGCAGCGTGTTTCCTGGATAAAGGACCTGCAGGAAGGCTGGTCATATCTGCGGCAAAACGATGTCTTGCTTGCGGTGATAATCCTGTCTTTCTTCTGGACCGTCAGCGTGGCGGCGTACAACTATGGCCTTCCGCTGCTCGCTGAAATGTCGGTCCGATCCCACGCTTCTTTTCACGGATTGATGTGGTCGCTCTTGAGTGTCGGCACACTCGTCGGGGCGTGGCTGGCGCCGCGTCTTGGCTGGAAGGAGTTTTCGGCACTGAGCATCTCGTTGCTCGCGATGGCCATAGTCATCTCGCTCGCCTTTGCCGGGTGGCATCAGCTGATCATCCTGCTGCTGCTAACCGTGACCGGTGTGCTGGAGGGATGGCGGGAGGTGTTTCAGAGGACGATCGTGCAACAGGCGGACAATACGGTTCGCGGGCGTGCCTTGGGGATGCAGACACTGCTGACGCGTGGAGGGTTTTTTCTCGGCTTTTTGCTGTCCCCGATGATTTTTCAGGCTTATGGCCTGTTTGCCATGGTTGCCGTTTCGCAGGCGGTGCTGGTGCTCGCGGTATCGGGTACGTACTTGTTTGCTCGAAAAAAGACAGGCCAGGGGTAAGGCTGGTCGCATGATAAAAAACGCTCGCGGGCTGTTGATTCGCCTGTGAGCGTTTTTCTGCTGGGAAAGAGTAACATTCCGTTTCATATGCTGAACAAACATAATTGACACTCTTTTTGCAATTGTATTACTATTTTAAAAACATCTTTGTATACAGAATACAGTTTTCATGTTTGGGGTGGGTTGAGCTTATGGCCAAAATGATCAAGCGGAGTGAGACACTCCAGTCCCAGGTGTACGAGTATTTGCGGGAACAGATACTGTTTGGCGGCCTAGCCCCGGGTCAGCGACTGATTGAAGAGAGGATTTGCGAAGAAACTGGCGTGAGCCGGAGCCCGATTCGAGAAGCAATCCGCCGTCTGGAAAAGGACGGCTTAGTTATCGTTCAGGCGCAGGGAGGCGTAACCGTCTACCAGCCCACTCCGGACGACTTTACTCATCTGTATGAGTGCCGTCTGAGTCTGGAGCCGACCGCAGCCATGTTTGCTGCCGAACGCAGGACTGAGGCGGAGGTAAGAGAGCTTCGGGACCTTTTGGAACGGATGAAGGAACTGAACTACCCCAGTGACTCTCGGCGCACGCACGAGTTGAACTTCACGTTTCACCAGCGCATTTCGGAAGCGAGCAAGAATCCGTACCTGACAAAAATCATGAATGAACTGAAAGTGTTGATCTCGTTTTACCGCAATGCCATCCTGGAGGTTCACCCTCGCCGGCCGGAAACGGTCATCTCCGAGCATCAGGCCATCGTAGAGGCGATTGCCCGGCAGGATGGAGAAGAAGCCAAAGCGAGAATGACAGAGCACATCACACGCGATTTTGAGCTGTGCATGGAAGCCGATCGAAAACAAGCAGATGATCAATGAGGAGGGGCCAATGACTACGACGAAGCCGCTGCAAGGCGTGCGTGTCCTGGAGCTGGGAACGCTTGTGGCCGCACCGTTTGCCGGTAAAATTTTCGCTGAATTCGGCGCGGAAGTAATCAAGGTGGAAACCCCGGAAAAGGGCGATCCCTTGCGCAACTGGCGGACGATGCACAAAGACACGTCTGTCTGGTGGTATGTGCAGGCACGCAACAAAAAATCAATCACAGTAGACATGCGCATGGAGGAAGGGCAGGAGATTATTCGCTCCCTGGCCCGGGAAGTGGACATCATCATTGAGAACTTCAGACCCGGAACGCTGGAGAAGTGGGGGATCGGGTACGATGTCCTCAGCGAACTGAATCCCGGCTTGATCATGGTGCGGATTTCAGGCTATGGCCAAACGGGTCCCTACCGCAACAAACCCGGATTTGGAAGCGTGGCTGAAGCCATCGGCGGCCTGCGCTATCTGACCGGCTACCCCGAACTGCCGCCAGTGCGAGTCGGTGTCGCCATCGGCGATTTGACCGCGGGGCTGTACGCCGTGATTGGCGGGATGATGGCCTTGCACGCGCGAGACAGGTCACCTGAGAAAAAGGGACAGATGGTTGATGTGGCGTTGTATGAAGCCGTTTTCAGCCTGCTCGAGGGCGTCCTGCCGGAATACGACTTGAAAGGGCTCGTCCGCGAAAGAACAGGGAGCACGCTCCCGGGAATCGCGCCGTCCAACACGTATTTGTGCGCTGACGGGAAATACATCGTGATCGGAGCAAACGGCGACAGCATTTTCAAACGGCTGATGCATGCGATCGGACGAAGCGATGTGGCGGAAAATCCGCGCTATGCGAACAATCAGGGACGGGCGGAAGACGTCGCCTACATCGATCAGGTGATCGAGGAGTGGACAAAGCAGCATACGCTCAAGGAAGCACAGCGGTTGCTGGACGAGGCTGCTGTTCCCGTCGGACCGATCTACAGCATCGAGGAGATCGTCCAGGACGAGCATTATCGGGAGCGCGGGATGGTCGAAGAAATTGATTTGCCCGACGGTGAAAAGGTGCTCTTTCCCGGCGTAGTGCCGAAGCTTTCCGAAACACCCGGTACCCATGAGTGGGTAGGGCCTTCTCTGGGAGAGCACAACGAGGAGATTTTCGAAAAGCTGCTCCAGCTGGACCCGGCCGTATTGGCCATGCTGAAGGAGAAGAGAGCGATATGACGAGAGATGTAACCATTCTGGAGGTAGGGCCGCGAGACGGATTGCAGAATGAGGCGGGGTTTATTCCTACGGAGAAAAAGCAGCAGTTGATTCGCATGCTGGCCGACGCTGGTCTGACAAGGATTGAAGCCACTTCGTTTGTCCATCCCAAGCGGGTACCGCAGATGGCGGATGCCGAAGAGGTCGCGAGGTCGCTGGCTGACATTCCGCATGTTTCGTTCAGCGCTCTCGTTCCCAACCGGAAAGGGTACGAACGGGCAGCCGGCTACGCACTGGGCGAGATCAACTGGGTGACTTCGGCAAGTCCGGCCTTTAACAAAGCGAATATCAACCAGACGATTGAGGAGAACCTGGAGGCGTTCCGCGAGCTGGTCCCGTTGGCTGGTGAATCGGGACGCTTGCTCAGGTTTTCCATTGCGACCAGCTTCGGCTGTCCGTTTGCTGGCAGAGTGGACCCGGATGTCGTGGTGCGGCTCGCCGAGCTGGCGCTTGATGCGGGCGCAGGAGAGATCAGCATCGCTGACACCATCGGCATCGCCGTCCCGGATGAAGTATTCTCGCTCTGTGATCGCCTGGTCAAAGCGGTGGGCTCTGAGCGATTGTCCCTGCATCTTCACGACACCCGCGGCCTGGCCTTGACCAATACGTATGCGGCATATACCGCAGGCATCCGGACGTTTGAGACGGCTGCAGGGGGCTTGGGAGGCTGTCCGTTTGCGCCCGGAGCTGCGGGCAATGTAGCGACGGAAGACGTCGTGTATATGTTTGAGAGGATGAAGGTAAAGACAGGTATTGAATTTTCAAAACTTTTAGACGCTTCGGAGTACGCCGTCAGCCTCTCGATGAGAATGCCGCTCGGGCGCATCCGTCTCGTAGAAAAGAAAGAGCAATCGACGATTGGCTTTTAAATAAAAGAGGAGGGTTTCGACCATGAAAAAGAAATGGATAGGAGTACTGACGGCAATCAGTTTGCTGGGAGGACTGCTGGCAGGCTGTGGAGGAGCCCCTGCGCAAAGCGGGGCCGGAGGCAGCGGAAGCGCTCCTGCAGCGAACAGCTCGCAAGGCGGCACGGCGGCGGCTACAGACGAATACCAGGAAGCGACGATTCGTCTGGCTTACAACCTGCCGCAGGATCACCATATTTCCAAGGGAATCGAGGAGTTTGCCAAAAAAGTAACCGAGCGCTCCGGCGGCAAGGTAAAAGTGCAGGTGTATCCTGCCGGCCAATTGCTCTCTGACAAAGAAATGAACCAGGCCATTTTGACAGGCGGCGTGGAAATGGGCGTCAACTCCACGACGCTGTGGGCATCTGTGGTTCCGGCAATGGGACTGTTCGACGTTCCGTTTGCGCTTCCGACCTCGTACGAATTGGCGGGGAAAGCGCTGTCCGGATCGGTCGGCGAGAAGCTGAACGCGGAAATGGAGAAGAAGGGTGCCAAGGTATTGCTGTTTGCGGACTATGGGTACGCGCAATTTGCAAACAGTGCACGTCCGTTGACCAAGCCGGAAGACTTTCAGGGTCTGAAGATTCGCAGTATCGGCCATATTCCGTCCGTGATGATCCAGGCGTATGGCGCGGCACCGGTCTTTATGGGAGCAGGCGAGGTTTACATGGCTCTGCAGCGCAAGACAATCGACGGTGCGACCTCTGGTACGACAGCGATGGTTCAGCGGAAATACGATGAGGTGTCCAAATATTTAACGGTCGTCAACTACGCTTATCTGGAGTTCGTACTTGCCGTCAACAAGAAGTACTGGGATGCTTTGCCGCCAAAAACTCAGGAGCTGCTAACCACTACAGCCAAAGAGACGGAAGACTGGATTCGCCAGCAGGCTGAAGCAGAAGACAAGAAAACCGCCGACGAGTTAAAGCAAAAAGGAATGGAAGTCTACGTTGTGCCAGAGGCGGAACTTCCTGCGTGGAAGGAAGCGGCCAAGCCAGCCTGGGACGAGTACCTGAAAACTGCCGGCGACTTGGGCAAAGAACTGCTGGGAGATCTGCAAAACATCAAGTAAAGCCTGAGGCGAGGAGCAAAGAGGGGACGTTTTCATGAAATTTTTTCAAGTGTTGTATGGCTGGATCGACAGTTTGATCAAGTTCGGCGGAGTGATCGCCGGTATCTTTATCGTATTGGCAACGGGGATGACCTTTTACGAGATCGTCTCCCGCTCTCTTTTTAACGCGCCGACGATTTGGGCAACCGAGCTTACCATTTATGCAATCATGGGAAGCTGCTTCATCGGAGCGGCTTACGCGGTTCGGGTGGACGCCCATATCAAGGTGGACCTGCTGCTGCACAACGTATCTGCGACCGTGCGCCGCTGGATGCTGATCGCATCGGCCCTGATCGGTCTTTTGTTCAGCCTGGTGTTTTGCTATTTGAGCTGGGAGCATGTCCAACAGTCGATGGAGCTGGGATTCACCTCCGCTTCCCTGCTTCAAATCCCGATGTACATTCCGGAAATGCTGCTGCCCATCGGCGGCGTGCTGCTCGGTCTCGCCTTCCTCTTGCAACTGGTTGACTACATTCGCGGACAGGAAGGAGGCGAGGCGTAATGGGATTGTTTTTTGCGGGAGGAATGGCCTCGCTGATGCTGGTAGGGGTGCCGGTCGCCTTCACTCTCGCGGTACTGGCGGCAATCGGCATGTACTGGTTCAACGGAGGGGCTCTCGGGCTTTCTCAAGTCCCTATCATTGCCTACAAGGCATTGGATGATTTTACGATGAGCGCCTTGCCGATGTACGTGCTGATGAGTCAAATTCTTTTGTTCAGCGGAGTCGGCAAGGAGCTGTATGAGATGGCAAGCCGCTGGCTGCGTCATTTGCCCGGGGGCTTGGCCCTGGCGACGCTGGTGTGCTGCGGAATTTTTGCTGCGATCTCCGGCTCCAGCGTAGCGACTGCGGTCACGATCGGGATGGTGGCGATCCCCGAGATGACGGCGCGCGGGTATGACAAAAAGGCGGTGCTTGGCCTGCTCGCTGCGGGAGGAACCTTGGGTATCCTGATTCCGCCGAGCGTGCCGATGATCATTTACGGCTCAGTCACTGGCGAATCTGTCGGAAAGCTGTTCATCGCCGGTGTCCTTCCGGGGATCTTGCTGCTGCTGATCTTCATGGGATACGCCTCCTGGAAAATGCGGCACATCAAGGAGGCGCCAGCGACCTGGGCAGAGCGCTGGCAAGGGACACGCAAAGCGATATGGGGGCTGATGATGCCGGTACTGATCATCGGCGGCATCTACTCCGGTATCTTTACCCCGACAGAAGCCGCTGCTGCCGGTGTCGTCTTCAGCGCACTCGTAGCCGGACTCGTGTATCGCAGCCTGTCCTGGGACAACATCAAGAAAATATTGCTCTCGACGGTGGCAACCAATGCGATGATTTTGTTTATCATCGTGGGGGCGATGCTGTTCGGCTTTATCCTGACATCGCTGCAAATCCCGCAGGCCATGACCGAAATGGCGACAAGCCTGCCTGTTTCCAAATGGGTCGTCTTCATTCTCATCAATATCCTGCTGCTCGTTCTGGGCTGCTTTTTGGAGACGGTATCCATTCTCGTCATTACGCTGCCGATCCTGTATCCGATCATCACAGCGCTGGGATTCGACCCGATCTGGTTTGCCATCATCATGGTCGTCAACATGGAGCTGGCGTTGATTACGCCGCCGGTCGGACTCAACCTGTTCGTGCTCAAAGGCGTAGACCCGTCGTCGCCGATATCCACAATCGTTCGGGGCGCCGCGCCGTATGCGGTTATCATGGTTTTGTTCATTGTGCTGCTCGCTGTCTTCCCGTGGCTGTCGCTCGGGTTTATCGACGGCGTGAAATAGAACGAGCAGAAATCCTCTGTACCTTATTGGTTCAGAGGGTTTTTGCTATGCAGGGGAAACAGACGGCAAAACGAAAAACAATAGGAACAATAGAAAAGCCGAGGAGGGTAAACAAGTGAGCAGATGGAAGGAAGTAAACCCGTCGCTTCGCACGATCATGACTCCGGGTCCGGTTGAGGTAGACCCGCGGGTATTGAGGGTTATGGCAACTCCTGTACTGGGGCAGTTTGATCCCGAATTTACCGATATGATGAATCGCGTGATGGAAATGCTGCGAGAATTGTTCTGCACTCGCAATCAGTGGGCGTATCCGATCGACGGGACTTCCCGCTCGGGGCTTGAGGCCGTGCTGTGCAGCCTGATCGAACCGGGCGACAAAGTGCTCGTTCCCATCTACGGTCGATTTGGCCATCTTCTGACGGAGATTGCCCAGCGTTCAGGTGCGGAGGTGCACACCATGGAAGCGCCGTGGGGCGAAGTGTTTGATGAAGAGAAGATCATCAGGGAAATGGACCGCGTCCGCCCGAAAATTGTAGCGATCGTGCACGGCGAAACCTCGACCGGCTGCATGCAGCCGCTAGCCCGGGTCGGACATGCGTGCCGAGAGCGGGAGGCGCTGCTCGTGGTAGACGCTGTGGCTACGCTCGGGGGATCGCCTGTCGATACGGACGGGTGGATGCTCGATGCGGTCGTCGGCGGAACGCAAAAGTGCTTGTCCGTTCCCGCTGGAATGGCTCCGATCACCTACAATGAGCGGGCTGAGCGAATTATCCAGGAAAGAAAAAGCGTGGAGCGCGGGCTGGCGGGGAATCTCTCTGAGCCGTCAGAGCGGAGGATCCGCAGCAACTACTTTGACCTGGGCATGCTGGCGCATCGGCACGATGGGCTTCAGTTGCCGGAAAAAGAATGTCCTGCACGTGTTGGCAGGTCTTGAGGCGGTGCTGATCCGCATGGGAGCGAAGGTTCATCGCGGAGAAGCTCTGCAAGCCGCGCTGGATGTATACGAAATTCCGTCATAACTCCTTTTTGGTTACGTATTTTTTGCGCCTCCCAGCCATAGGATGTACCAACTGGGAGGTGACGGGCGTGGCCGTGTTTCGACCCCGTCGGCGGTGGAGGAACCCGCTTTCTCGTTCGAAAGCGTTTTTTATCGCACTGGTCATTTTTTTGGCGATGAGCATTCAATTTTTGTTTTTTATCGAAAAACGCCTGGAACCGACGCTGAAGATTCTCGCAACCCAAAAAGCCGAGCAGTTGGCCAAACAAGCGATTACAGATGCGGTCACCAAGCGGATTGCCCAGCAAGGGGTAGATTTCAACCAGATCGTCAAAATTGAAAAAGACAATCAGGGGAGAATCCAGGCGTACCAGTTCAACTTCAAGGAGTATGCCCGGATCGTAGGGGAGACCACCTCCCGCGTACAGAACCGGCTGAGGGAGTTTGAAGAGGAAAAGGTAGACCGCTATATCCCTTTGGGGCTGGCGACAGGCAGCAGTTTTTTGGCGCAAATGGGTCCGGATCTGCCGGTGACGTTTGTGCCGATCGGATCTGTCAAGACGAAGCTGGAGACGGAATTGACCGAGGCCGGCATCAATATGGTCCTGGCAACCGTCTACATTTTTGTTGAAGTGGACTTGCGCATCGTGATTCCTTTTGCCACCGACCAGAAGACGATCACGACGAAGATTCCCATTACCCATTCGCTGATCATTGGCGATGTGCCTCAGTACTTGTACAACAATCCGGAAGGAAAGCCGGATGTGCCCAGACCGGAAGACGTATCCAGGCAGCCGTAAAAGAGCCAAACAGGCGGCTGCTACAAAAACGAGCACGTTCCCGTTGCTTCGGGGAGTGCTCGTTTGGGCATTTCCAAAACATGGAGGAGGAAGATTCCAGGGAGGAAACTGATAGAGGGAATAAAAGGTGTCGGTTCGTCAAGAATGTTAGGAAAACAGACGAACGGATGATGAAAGCGTGAAGGTTGCGATTATGGGCGCCGGTCTGTCAGGCTTGGCCTGCGCGATCACACTTGAAAAACACGGAATATCGCCCGCCGTTTTCGAAGTGAGGGAGCGGTTAGGCGACCGCTTTGTGAACGCTGAATCCATGCTCTCCATTTTGCAAAAGCCGATTACGGATCCGGTTGCCTTTTTCGCGGAGAAAAACGGCATTTACCTCAAGCCGACTGCGAGCATCCAAAGGCTGCTGGTGTTCTCGCAGAGCCAAAAGGCGGAAATCGAAGGAAGTCTGGGATTTATCAATTACCGCGGCAGACATGAGCACGCTTTTGAAAGGCAGCTCGGCCGGCAGGTAAAAAGTGCCATCCAGTACCGGTCCAAAGCGACATACGAGGAATTGCTGATGGAGTACACGCACGTAGTAGTCGCCACAGGAGACGGGGAGTACACAAGGAAAATGCATAACTTCCGGACAGACCTGACCGTGTCGCTAAAAGGTGCAATGGTAACCGGAGACTTTGACAGGTACACGCCTTGTGCATGGCTGGATTACAGCTATATGGAAAAGGGATACGGCTATTTGCTCCCGCTTTCGGACACGGAAGCGAACCTGGTCATGGCCTACCCCGACTATCCAGAGAATGACCGGCTTGATGTCGACGAGCGCTGGGGTTTATTTTACGAGCGGGTTTGCCGGGACCTGCGTCAGCCGCTCAGGATTACCAGTCACTTTCATGTGACCGGATACCCGATCGGCATCTGCCGCAGGGCGAGGATTGGCAATACGTTTTTTGTCGGAAACTGCTTTGGCGCACTGATGCCCTTCTTGGGATTTGGCCAATTCACGGCGCTGTTGACAGGCATATATGCAGCGTATGATATATGCGGCAAGGGCGCTTATGAAGAATTGACGCAGCCTTTACGGCGCAGTTACGAGAATTCACTGGTTTTACGCAGGGCAGTGGAGAGGCTGGACAATGAGGATTTGGACAGAATCGTCCCTGTCTTGGGAAGCAGGTGGGGAGAGAGCATTTTGCAGGGCAAATCTTTCAATGCTTTGCGCTGGCTTGCTTTTGCCTTGCGACCATGGATGACAAAGCGGTAGTTGCCGACAGGAGGGAAACTGCCGACTTCCAATAAAAAAGTGTAGTGCTTGTAAAAAAACGTGTTATAATGCAAGCAACTGAATATCCAACCTTCAGGGTAGGGTGAAATTCCCGACCGGCGGTGATGACGAACGCACGTCCGAGCCCGCGACTCGCCCATGAAAGATATTTCGTGAGCGACTGACTTGGTGAAAATCCAAGGCCGACGGTAAAGTCCGGATGGGAGAAGGTGGCTATAGTCTTTGGCTTTGTTTAAAAAACCGAGCACCAAAGGCTTCTTCTTCTATGCCCTGAAACTTGTTCAAGGGCATTTTTTATTGGGAAAGGGTGATGGCGACTCGCGCGACAGGAAGTAGGAGACATGCCTTGGTAGTCTCCTGGCTCGTGATTGCGGGCTGGCGGCTCGGCAGCAAATGAATAGATGACCTTCAGGGCAGGGTGAAATTCCTGACCGGCGGTAATGACGAAAGCAGCGTCTGAGCCCGCGACTCGCCCATGGCTGAAGCCATGAGCGACTGACTTGGTGAAAATCCAAGGCCGACGGTTACAGTCCGGATGGGAGAAGGTGCATGTGGCCTTCGTTTCTCTGTGAAAAAACAGAAAAACGAGAGGCTTCTTTCCCAATGCCCTGAAGCGTGCTTCGAGGGCATTTTTCATTGGGGAGGAGAGGAACTCATGTCAGGAAATGACTTGTCGTATATGGCGTTGGCACTGGACTTGGCGAGGGCGACAAGAGGACAAACCAGTCCCAATCCGGTAGTGGGAGCCGTTGTCGTCCGGGACGGAGCAGTCGTGGGGATGGGCGCTCACGTAAAAGCGGGTGAACCACATGCCGAGGTGCATGCACTGCGGATGGCTGGTGAGCATGCGAAAGATGCCGTGCTTTACGTCACATTGGAACCTTGCAGTCATCATGGGAGAACCCCTCCTTGTGTGAATGCGATCATTGAAGCCGGCATCAAGCGAGTAGTGGTTGCAGTGGCGGACCCGAATCCGCTTGTCGTCGGTACAGGAATCGCTCGCCTCAGACAGGCGGGTGTGGAAGTAACAGTGGGAGTGGGAGAAGCACAGGCGAAGAAGGCAAACGAAGTCTTTTTCCATTTCATCACGACGAAAACACCGTTTGTGACCGTCAAAACGGCAGCTTCGCTGGATGGGAAAATCGCTACGCATACGGGGCACAGCCGCTGGATTACGGGTGAAGAGGCCCGCCAGCGGGTCCATCAGCTACGGCGAGAGCACGATGCTATTTTGGTTGGGGTTCAGACAGTGCTCGCGGACGACCCTGAGCTCACGGCCCGCCAACAGGGAATAGCCAGGGGAAAGCAGCCGCTTCGTGTCATTCTCGACAACCAGCTGCGGACCCCTTCGGAAGCCCGCGTGATACGGGACGGCAAGGCACCGACGCTCGTTTTCACAGCGGATGACGCACCCATCGGCAGGCAAAAAGAGCTCGAGAGCCACGGGGCCGAGATTGTGAGACTGGAAGGGCGCGTAACAGTCGAGCAGGTGCTTGCGGTGCTGGGGGAAAGAGGGATCACTTCTCTGTTTGTCGAAGGCGGAGCGGCGGTCAACGGCTCTTTTTTGCAGGCACGGGCCATTCAAAAGGTCGTGCATTTTCTCTCCTACAAGCTGATCGGCGGACAGGGGGCGCCTGCTCCCTACGGGGGACTGGGCGCAGCTCATATGGGGGAAGCCATCTCTCTGGCGGACGTGGATGTCGAGCCGATCGGAGGAAGCGATCTTTGCATTACCGGCTATCCGGTATGGCCGGATGGAGCCAGCAATAGCGAAACGCGCAGGAATGCGGGCTGCAAATGATAGGAGGGGAAGCCGTGTTTACCGGATTGATTGAAGAAGTAGGTACAGTAGATTCCATTGCGGTCACCGAGCGGTCCAGCAAGCTGACGATACGGGCCGCGGCCGTTTTGGAGGATGTTCGCCTGGGTGACAGCATCGCTGTCAACGGCGTTTGTCTGACGGTCACCTCGTTTTCCGCGAGCCGCTTTCAGGCAGATGTCATGCCGGAAACGTGGCGGGTGACGGCCCTGTCCAGCCTGAAGCCGGGGATGCGTGTCAACCTGGAGCGGGCGCTGCAGCTCGGAGATCGTCTCGGCGGCCATCTGGTCTTGGGCCACGTAGACGGCACAGGAAAAATCCTCTCCAAAAAAACGGACAGCAATGCGGTGCGATTTGCGATCCAGGCGAAACCGCACCTGCTTCGCTACGTAATGCCGCGCGGCTCGATCACTGTAGACGGCATCAGTTTGACCGTAGTGGCCGTTGACGAGGAGAGCCTGTCCGTTTCGATCATTCCGCATACGCTCAAGCAGACCAATCTGCTGGAAAAACAGGTCGGCGATCCGGTCAATCTGGAGACGGATGTGATCGCCAAATACGTGGAGAGGCTGCTTGGCGGCAGGACTCCGGGCGAACAACAGAAAGCACCAGCAGGCCTGAACCTGGCTTTTTTGCAGGAACACGGCTTCGCTTAAGGAGGGAACAACGATGTTTCATACCATTGAAGAGGCGATTGAGGCTTTGCGAAGCGGCCGCCCTGTCATCGTCGTGGATGACGAGGATCGGGAGAATGAAGGCGATTTCGTTTGCCTGGCCGAAGCGGCAACGCCGGAGATGATCAATTTTATGGCAATGCACGGACGCGGTTTGATCTGCGTCCCTGTCACACAAGAGCATGCGGAACGCTTGAAGCTGGCTCCCATGGTGGAAGCAAATACGGATCGCCAAGGCACTGCCTTCACGGTCTCTATCGATGAAACTGGGACGCATACAGGCATTTCTGCGCATGAGCGCTCCCATACGGTGCAATCCATGCTGGACGAGAGCAAAGGCGCAGACGATTTTCGCCGTCCGGGACATATTTTCCCCTTGATCGCCAAAGCAGGAGGCGTGCTGAGGCGCGCAGGACATACCGAGGCAGCAGTCGACCTGGCCAGGCTGGCCGGAGCGAAGCCGGCTGGCGTCATCTGCGAAATCATGAACGAGGACGGGACAATGGCTCGCCTTCCGCAGTTGATCGAGATCGCCAAGCGGTTTGAGCTGAAGCTGATCACGATTGCCGACCTGATCGAGTACCGCATGCAGCATGAAAGATTGGTAAAGCGCGAAGCAGAGGCCAAGCTGCCTTCCGCCTTCGGGGATTTTCGCATTGTCGCCTACACCAATGAACTGGACGGCAAGGAGCATGTGGCGATTGTAAAAGGAGAGATTGACAGCAGCAAGCCCGTCCTGGTAAGGGTCCATTCGGAGTGCCTGACCGGGGACATATTCGGTTCGCATCGCTGCGATTGCGGCCCGCAATTGCATGCTGCCCTGCGCATGATCGAGGCCGAGGGCCGAGGCATCGTTCTCTACATGCGCCAGGAGGGCAGGGGCATCGGACTGATCAACAAGCTGAAGGCTTACCGGCTGCAAGAGCAGGGCTATGATACAGTGGAAGCCAACAAAAAGCTCGGTTTTCCCGCTGATCTTCGCGATTACGGGATCGGGGCGCAAATTCTGCTCGATCTGGGCGTAAAGCAGATGCGGCTGATGACGAACAATCCGCGCAAAATTCGCGGCCTTTCCGGCTATGGAATGCAGGTCGCCGAAAGGGTTCCGCTGCAAATGCCGGAGCATCCCGAAAATGAAAAGTATTTGCACACAAAACAGGACAAACTGGGCCATCTGCTCCAGTTTGCAGGGGAGTGAAGGATCATGAAACATTGGGAAGGAAATTTGATCGGAACTGGCTTGCGTGTCGGGATTGTCGCAGGGAGATTTAACGAGCTGATTGTCAGCAAGCTCGTCGGTGGCGCTCTCGATGCATTGAAGCGGCACGGTGTCGAGGAAGACGCGGTAGAGGTTGCCTGGGTGCCGGGGGCATTTGAAATCCCGCTGATCGCCAAAAAGATGGCGGAGTCCGGAAAGTACGATGCAGTCGTGACCCTGGGAGCGGTCATCCGCGGTTCCACTCCGCACTTTGATTACGTGTGCAGCGAATGCGCCAAAGGGGTAGCATCGGTCTCGCTGAATACGGGGATTCCCGTTATCTTTGGCGTACTCACGACCGACTCGATCGAGCAGGCGATCGAACGAGCGGGGACCAAGGCAGGCAACAAAGGTTGGGAAGCGGCTTCGGCAGCCATCGAAATGGCAAATCTGAGCCGGCAATTTGCTTGACATAGGGGTATCCTATACGGCAAAGCAAAAGCGGGGGCAGGCGCGAGGGCGCATCGTCCCCGCTTTCCTTTTGGATAATTTGACCAGGGATGGGCAAAGTAAGAAGGATTTTCCTGTGCACAGGGGGCGGGATCCATGGATGTAAAAGCGTGGTGGAGAAAGAACGCTGACAAGGTACTGACACGTCCCGGTTCTGGCCATTCTGCGAAAAGGCGCCCAAAACAGGCTGCACACAAGGTCCGAGCCTTGCTGCAAGCGCGAATGCAAAACGTGGATGATTTTACAGTTCTCCATCTGTCGATGAACGATGAACCTGTAGAGGTTTACTTTCTGAATACCTTGGTAGATGAGTCCAATATTTACGAGAGCATCCTTCTTCCTCTTCAGCGAGAAGACGGGCGCCGCCCTGTGCGAGCCCTTCCCTTGGGCCAGTTGGTCAATCCCGATGAGGAAATGAAGATAACGGACAACCTGCTGCGTGGACATACGATTCTCATCTTTCCCGAGCGGGACGAGGTGCTGCAGGTAAATACATTCAAAGCGCCGCACCGTACGATCAGCCCGCCGGAGACGGAATCGACGGTGCTTGGTCCGCAGGATTCATTTGTGGAAATGCTTGAGGTGAATCTCTCGCTGATTCGCCGCCGGATCGCAAACCCTGACCTGAAAATCGAGGTACATAGCATCGGGACTCAATCCAGAAACAAAGTAGCCATCCTGTACCTAGAAGGCATCGCCAACCCGGAAAATATCACTCGCGTTCAGGAACGAATTAAAAATACGGAATATCACGGCTTTGTCGGGATGCCGATTTTGAAGCAGATGCTGGAGGACAAGCCTTATTCGCCATTTCCCCAGTTTGGACTCACCACACGGCCGGACAATGCGGCGGCGGCTTTGCTGGATGGGCGCATTTTGCTCATTTTGAGCGGAAGTCCGGAAGCGGCCATTTGTCCCGCTGCTTTTTTGGAGTTATTCAGCAGCCCGGAGGATTTTTACAACCGCTGGTCGACAGCCAGCCTGCTGCGGATGATCCGTTTCCTGGGACTTTTCCTGACCGTTTTGCTCACTTCCAGCTATGTTTCGGTATTAACCTATCACCCGGAAATGCTGCCCCCGCCACTGCTGACGATTTTATCCGAATCGCGCAACAGAGTGCCGTTTCCGCCTGTAATCGAGGTGCTGATCATCGAGCTTGTCATCGAAATTCTCCGTGAGGCCGGAATACGCATGCCGACCAAAATCGGCCAGACGATCGGTATTGTCGGGGGTATCGTGATCGGGACCGCCTCCGTACAGGCGGGCCTTGCCAGCAATATCTTGATCGTTCTCGTGTCCGTCTCTGCTCTTCTGTCCTTTGTCCCGCCCAACTTCCTCATGAGCAATGCCATTCGGCTGGTTCGCTACGGATTTATTCTGTCGGCCGGGTTCTTGGGGATGTACGGACAAATGTTGATGCTTGCTCTGATGTTTGCCCACTTGCTCAATCTGACCTCGCTCGGTACGCCTTATATGAGCACAGGTATTCCACGCGTCTGGAGCGATGTCTTTAACAGTTTGCTGCGTACTCCATTTAAATTCATCGCATTTCGGAGCGGAATGGCGAACGCCAAGAAAAAGCAGATTTTTCCCATAGACGAGGAGTAGCCGATGGATAAAGGGAAGCTTGAAAAATTGAATCCGTTCCATGTCACGTTTTTGATCATCAACGTGATTGTGGGCATGAATCTGCTGACCTTGCCGCACAGCCTGAGCATGCTTGGATACGATCAATGGTGGATGCCGGTAGTGATGTGCCTCCTAGCGCACTTGACGCTTTTTCCCATGGTGGCTCTTTGCAGGCGTTACCCTGGCGACACTTTGTTTGTCATCAATGAAAAGCTTCTTGGAAAATGGCTTGGCTACGCAGTGAACGGTGTCCTGATTGTTTACGGCTTGCTCATGGTGGCGTCCATCTCTGCTGGCTATATCAGACTGGTGCAAACATCCATGCTGAATACGTCGACAATCACGTATCCGCTCTTGGGTTTGCTTTCGGTCATGATCTATATTTCTCTCGGGGGGATCAAAGCGATCGCCCGTTTTTGCATCTTGACCTTCTTTTTTACTTTTTGGATGCTGTATTACCTGCAGTGGGGGTTTCAAAAAGGGAACATCATGCATATTTTCCCGCTGTTTCAGGTAAATGTCATGGAGATCGTTGCAGGAGTCCATAATGGGTTCTTCAGTTTCCTCGGTTACGAGCTCATCCTTTTTTATTACCCCTACGTGCAAAAGAAGGAACAAGTCTTCAGGCACGCATCGATTGGGCTGTGGGTTGTCTGCGCTATCTATGTGTTCGTCCTCATTGCCAGTGTCAGCTATTTTTCGGTATGGCAGGTTACGCAAGTCGTTTATCCCATTCTGAATCTGTTCAAGGCCGTGGAGCTGTCCTTCATAGAGCGAGTGGAGAATCTCGGGATTGGCCTCTGGGTGTTTTTAGTTCTTTCAACAGGCGCTGGCTATCTGTGGATGGCGAAAAAAGGCATAGACCGGTGGAGGAGAAAAAACAGTGTCCTGCACTTGTACATCGCGACCATAATCGTATATTTCAGCGTCCGCGGTCCGCTTCCGATCCCCATGGAAATTTTATTGTATGGAAATGGAAGCATCTACTTTGCTTACGGGGTCATCCTCTGGCCGTTGGTGCTTCTGCTATTGCATGCCATTCGGGAAAAGCGGGGAGGAGACACGCTGTGAAAAGCGCGCGATGGAGAAGGCTGATGTTCGGGCCGCTGCTGGCCGTTTGTGCGCTGTCTGGCAGCGGATGCGCTCCCGAGATCGAGAAGCCGACGCTCGAAGATATGGCCCTGATCGGTGTCATGGGTATCGACTATGTCGACAAGAAGCATATGAAGGTATCCGTTTCTGTACCAGTACCCTCGGAGAAAGAAAAGGAAAGTACACAGTTGTATGCAGCGGTCAGCAAAATCCCGAGCGAAGCGACGATTATGCTGTCTAGCAAGGCGGATCGAACCATATCGCTTTCCCAATTAAGGGTGATCCTGTTTGGCGAAAAATTCGTCCGCGAATGGGGGCTTCGCGAGACGATCCTCGATTTCTACCGGAATCCGGCCGTCGGAGAGAATGTGGTCGTGGCTGTTGTGGGTGGCAAGGCGGAGGATGTCATCAAAGGCAAGTACGAAAACAAGCCGGAGATCAATACGTATCTGAACAATCTTTTGCGTCCCAGAGAGGAGACGGCGTTCACGTCCTTTGCCACGCTTCACGACCTTGTTTTCATGCTGACCAATCAGGTGAGCGATCCCGAGCTTCCGTATTTGAAAAAGGAAGATGGGGAAATCGTCATTTCAGGGGTTGCGGCTTTTCGGGGAGAGCATATGGTTGGTACCCTTTCGCAAAGGGAAGGGCGATTCATACAGATGGTAAAGGGACGCAGGCATCTTCCCTCCATCAGTTTCATAATCGAAGATGAATACGCTGCCGGAAAAAGGTCACAGCTAGTCTTTGATATTATCCGCTCCCATTCAAAGGTGCGCAGCAACGGGGCTCTCAACAAGCCAGTCGTGGATGTTGCGGTCGAGGTTCGCGGCATCCTGTTCGGGTATACGGGTGCGCGAAATCTGGAGGACCCTTCGGAGCGCAGTGAAATCACCAGAAAGTTAGGAGCGGAAATAGAAAAAGAGATCACATTGCTGCTCAAAAAGCTTCAAAAGAAAAAGTGGGACCCCGCAAGTATCGAAGAGAGCTTCCGGCAAAAATACCGCGGGGAGTGGGGCCGATCAATCGGTCTTGAGCTGTATCAGAAGGCTGAGTTTCGGGTAAAAGCGAAGGTGGAGATTATCGGAACAGGTACGATGAATTAGCGGTTTTGCGGCAAGCTAAAACAGACGTTTCCACTCTCGCCAGGCAGCAAGCAGATTTCGGCTGTTCCAGGTTTGTCCCTTGCCAAACAACGTCTTGGTCAAGCCGACAAACAGCGTCTGCTGCTCCTCCGTATACGGGTACCAGTTGATCTCGCGTTTCTTCTTCCCGGGGTCGTGGATGATCGAGACAGCATGGGTAAAGGCTTGCAAGCCTTCAGGGCCGCGATAGCGCCCGATGCCGCTCTGTTTGACACCGCCGAACGGAAGGTTGGGATTGGCGAAGCTGATAATGACGTCGTTGATGCAGACATTGCCGCTCTCGAGCTGGAGTGCGACTCTTTTTGCCTTTGCTTTGTTCTGTGACCAGACGGAGGCGTTCAAGCCGTAGGGCGTATCATTGGCGAGACGAATCGCCTCTTCCTCTGTGGAAAAGGTCATGATGGGCAGGATCGGGCCAAATGTCTCCTCCCGCATGATTTTCATCTCATGGGTTACGCCGGTCAGTATTGTAGGTGGCAAAAACATGCCGTCCTCGGAAAAGCTCCCGCCGAGCTCTGCAATCGCCCCTTTGGCCAGCGCCTCTTCGACATGCTGCCGAACGATGCCAATCTGCTGCGGCGAGGTCATCGAGCCGACTTCGGCCTGATCGGGAAAACCGTGACGCAGGGCTGCTGTTTTTTCTTTGACCAGGCGAAGGAATTCCGGGTAGACGCGTTCATGCACGTAGACGCGCTCAACAGACATGCAAACCTGCCCGGAGTTGGTAAAGGCACCCCAAACAGCGCCGTTTGCCGCCCGTTCGAGATGGGCGTCCTCCAGCACGATCATCGGGTCTTTGCCGCCGAGCTCCAATTCTACCGGGATCAAATGCTCCGCAGCCTGTGCCATGATCTTTTTCCCTGTGGCTACCGAACCAGTGAAAAAGATTTTGTCCGGCCGCGCCGCCACCAGCGCTTGCCCGACTTGTCTGCCTCCGTGCAGCACCTGGACGATGTGCTGCGGGGCAGGGACAGCCTGAAACAGCTCCTCGATCAGCACACCGACCCCGGGAGTTATCTCGGAAGGCTTCAAAATGACGGTATTCCCCGCAATCAGTGCCGAGAGAACCGGAACGACAGACAGTTGAAACGGATAGTTCCAGGGAGAGATGACGGCGACAACGCCCATCGGCTGGTAGTGAATAGACGACTTCTTCGGAGAGAGGGCGATCGGCGTCGGCACTTTGCGGGGTGCCAGCATGCGCTCCGCGTTTTTTTCATAGAAGCGGATGGTGTCTGCGGTCACGAAAATCTCGGTCATGTACGCTTCCAATGCCACTTTGCCGGTCGCCTCACTGATTTTTTTCGCCAGTTCTTCGCCATGCTCCACCAAATAATGGCGGAGGTTGCGAAGGTAGTGAACCCGCGCGGAAACAGGCGTGCTGCCCCAATGACCAAATGCCAGTCTGGCCCGTTCCATGGCCTTGTGAACCTCTTCAGGGGAGTTTTCCTGCAGTGTCCCCATCACTTCTCCGGTAGCCGGATTGCGCAGTGTGAGAGTGCCCATTTGCTTCACCTCGTCTTATGGGAGTCGAAAAGCATAGCCAGCAGCCGGGACAAGTCGCTGTCCAGTTTGGCGATCATTCGGTCTGCTTGCTCTGGTTCCATCAGCAGGGCCTGGAAGAACATGCCGTCCAGCGCAGTGTAGAGGAGATGTACCCATTCCTGGGATGGCGGCGGGGTGTTCTGCCCTTTTTCAGAAAGCAGTTTTTCCAGCATCCGCGAGATCAGGGTGTAAAGCCGTTCGCGAATCTCTCGGACAGGCTGGCGGAAGGCGTCGACGTACATGGCCTGCACCTGTAAGTCGTACCAGAGACGGTGGAGGTTGCGGTCTTCTGTCATAACCTTGCGCAAAAGCGAAGACAGGCGCGTCTGCCACCCGGTGACAGGACCCAAGATGAGATCTTCCTCCAGCTCTTGTAAAAAACGTTCCTTGTAACCGGAAATAACGGAGAGCAGCAGGTCTTCCTTGCTGGCAAAGTAATAGTGCAATATCCCGAGAGAGACTCCCGATTCTCGGGCGATATCCCGAAGCGAGACAGAGGCGTAGCCTTTTTCGGCGAGACATCGAGTCGCCTGTTCGATCAGATGGGCCCGCTTTGCTTCTGCTTTGGCCTGTGCACGGGGAGAACGAGTCATCAGATATGCACCAACTTTTTTGGACGAACGTCCAGTTTTTCTATCTTGATTGTATGTAGGGGAAATGTCCGTGTCAATGGTAAAAGGAAAGTTTGGAAAACGGAGGAACCAACCAATCGAACAAGCTGTGTCTGCATACTGGCAAGCAGCCAAAAGACGCGGGAGAGCAATTCCCGCGCTCATCTTCACCGCTTTTTCTTTTTGCTGTACATCTGCCGCTCCCATCGCTTCAAGTAAGGATACGGATCGAACGCCCACTCATTGCTCCCCGTGTCACTGTACATGCCGTAGTGCAGGTGGGGCGGAAACTTGCCGGAGGTGCCAGGTTTTCCATAGCCGGAGCTGCCGACGTACCCGATCACTTCTCCCGGCTCCACGATATCGCCCGGTTTCAAACCCTTTTTAAACGAAGAAAGGTGGGCGAAATAGTGATAGACGTTGCCGATGTCTCGCATGCCGATCCGCCATCCGCCGTAGCGGTTCCAACCGACGACTTCAATTACTCCATAGCCTGTGCTTAGCACCGGCGTGCCGTATCCGGCGAAGATGTCCGTTCCCTCGTGGATACGTCTGCCTCCCCAGCCGCGGGGATCGCCCCATGTACTGCGATAGCTGTATGTGTAGCGTTTCGGGATGGGAAAATGGTGGTCATCCAGATCAAGCCGCTGAAATTTCTCGAAGACAGAAGCAAACTGGTCGATCGTTTTAACGGCCCTGTCGCGTTTGTAATACGACCAGAGCCCGATCTTCCAATCCTCGCGGGTAAAGCCGTATCGAGACAGAAACAGGGTCATCGTAGTCAGCACGTCGACATCATTTTCCCTGTCTGCTCTGCCGTCCCCATCTCCATCCACACCCAGTCCGCCGAAAAATTGGATGGAAGCGGGAGTGGCATCCCGGTCGTCCGGGTTCAATGGTCCGCCCCACAAGGCAGGAGGAATCTCAATGGCTGTCAAGCGCTGGGGAGCTTGCTGCCGGTTGTCTTTTTGCCTTGAGCGTTTGTTGATGGAACGCTCGTACTGATCCACCGCCGCCAGATATGACCAGGGAATGCCGTATACGGATTCAAAGCGCTGAAACAGCGCCAGTCGTTCCTGATAGATGGGATCTCCTGAAGTAGCCGCCGGGACGGACAAAGCTGCCTGTGAAACAGGAGGCCATGAACACAAGGTTAAGAGTACGCACAAACTGATTTGCATCATCAGGCGAAACGTAGTCATGCCCGTCTCCCTCCAGCAGTATTCTCCTTTGTAGGTTCTGCCAGCACACTGTGATTATCCGAGATAGTTTTTGCCAGTCCCGGGAGCCAGAATGGGCCAACCCCGGGTTTTGGTGTATGATCGTATCAGAAGACAGAACGGAGGAAACTGGATGCAGACGATGATGATAAGAGGCGATCAGCCGCTGTTTTTCCACAAATTGCGTGGTCCGCTGCTGCGGTTGTGGGAGAAGGCCGGGATTGATTCTCTGGAGCAGGTGGAAGGTGCAGCGTGCAGCGGACTTGCAGGACGGGTTCGGGCGGAAGCAGAAAATCAGGAGGCCCGGCTGGGAGTTGCAAACCAGAAGGTCCGTCCGGGAGCTGCAAATCAAAATCAGGCGGTCCAGCCGCATAAGACGCATTTCGAGGCTTTTTTGCAGCGTGCCGAGAACTTTCGCACCACATGCCCACCCGACGTATGGCAAAAGGAAACGGAGGCGTTGCGACAGCTATGGACCGTGATAGAGCCGGAAGCGTGCAGAAAAAATGTGCAAATCCTCGTTCAGCCTTTGGTGATTCCGGCCAGATTGCCGGTAGCCGCTCTGCCCTTGCTGGATGGATGGAACGTACATGAGGACCCGCACATTCCGCCAGAACAGTTTTCTCCGCTTGTGCTGCTGTGGCTGCAGGAGACCGGGGCAAAACCGATCGGGACGATCAGCGGCAAGATAAAGCGCGTGGAGGCCGGAGATGGAGTGGCTGTCTTCTTTGCCGATATGAACGACCCTGCCGGCTGTGCAGAATCACGGACGGGCATTCCTGTGGTCCGTGAATACCGCGATCACGGCGTTGAACATATTGACGAAGGGATGTTCCTCCTGCAGGCCAATCTGGACGACAGCAGTCCGGAATGGATGGCCCACGCCATGGAGCGTTTGCTTGAGGCGGGAGCCAACGATGTCCACTTTCTTCCGGTTACGATGAAAAAAAGCAGGCCGGGCGTATTGGTGCAGGTCTTGTGCTACCAGAGCAGACTGGAAGAACTTAAATCTGTCTTGTTTCAGGAGACAACCACCTTCGGTATCAGGTATTTCCCCGTGGCCTGCCATCGGCTGGCAAGACAGTTCGCAACCGTGAAAACACAATGGGGCGAGGTTCCCGTAAAAATCGGGCTGCACCGCGGAAAACAGGTACAGTGTTCACCGGAGTATGCCGTTTGTGCTCAATTGGCGAAAGAAGCCGGCATCCCGGTGAAGCAGGTGCATCAAGAGGCGCTTTCGCTTGCCCTTGCGATGAAAGTACGCTGACGCGTGATGCTGCCAGCAGGAGTTCATCGGTCCGTGAAGAAATGGGTAGAGAGAGGTTTTTTTCCTCAAAAAACCAGCGGGGAGGCTGTACTATGAGCAAAAAGGTGCTGATTGTAACCGGTGACGCGGTGGAAGCTTTGGAGATCTTTTACCCCTATTATCGCTGCCTGGAGGAGGGGCTGGAGGCCGTCATCGCTTCGCCTGCCAAAAAGACGCTGCACACGGTCTGCCACGATTTCGAAGCCCACAGTGAAACCTATACGGAAAAGCCTGCTTATCAACTGGCCTCGCATGTGGCTTTTGCGGATGTAAATCCGGAGGAATACGACGGCCTGATCATTCCGGGGGGCCGTGCCCCTGAATATATCCGGCTGAACGAGCATTTGAAACCGATCCTGACTCACTTTTTTGAGGCAAACAAGCCTGTGGCCGCCATTTGTCACGGTTCGCAGGTGCTGGCGCTCGTAGGCGAGCACGTTCGCGACCGCGAGATGACTGCCTACCAGGCATGCCGCCCAGATGTAGAAGCGTGCGGAGCCATTTATCGCACGGAACCTCTGCACGTTCACAATAACCTCGTGTCAGCCCACGCATGGCCTGACCTTCCGGGATTCATGCGTGAATTCCTGCGCCTGCTCCGCGAGGCTTGATCGGAAGCTTGTGCATCCGTGGGCCTGCCTCATGCAGAGCAGTGGCAGCAGACATGAAAAAGCCTTGTCCTGATTTTGCGGACAAGGCTTTTTTGCTTCCGGATGTCTTGGACTTAAATGAGATCACATAGTGCCGACCAGCACCCGCAGTACGTTAGGCTGATCGGGAAGATCGCGGGTCCCTGCCCCGTAGCCGATGGCGTCCACGGTCATCGCCGGAAGCGGCCCGAACTGCTTGACCAAGGCGGCCGCAACCCCTGCTCCGGTCGGAGTAGTCAGCTCTTTTTGTATGTCTGTTTGGCGAAGCGGAATTCCTTTCAGCATTTCCATCGTCGCGGGTGCAGGGACCGGGTACAGGCCATGGTCACAGCGGACGTAGCCGTTTCCGGTCGGAACAGGGCCGCTGTACAACTGATCAATGTCCAGGTCTTCCAAAGCCAGGGCGATGCCGACGACGTCGACGATTGAATCCAGCGCCCCTACTTCATGAAAATGAACCGTATCTACCGGCACATTGTGAATTTTGGCTTCGGCAATGGCGATTTTCTCGAAGATCGCTTGCGCTCGGGCGGTCACACGCGGTGAGAAGTCAGCCTCGTCGATCATCGCAGAAATTTCTTTGTACCTGCGGTGATGATGATGTCCGTGATCATGGCTGTGATCGTGCTCGTGGTGGTGATGTCCGTGATCATGGCTGTGATCGTGATGATGTCCGATGTTTAGCACCGGCAATGTTTTCAGCGCTTTGAGCTTCTCCAGCTCTTCATCGATCACATCCAGCTTTAGCGAGCTGACCCCTTTTTTCACCACCGTCTTCCACTCCATGCGGAAATTCCCCAGCGGCAGCTTGCGCAGTTCACGTTCAATCGTTTCGCGGTTCGCACCCGCATCGACCAGTGCAGCGAGCAGCATGTCGCCGCTAATTCCCGAAAAACAGTCCAAATAGGCAATACGCACAGCAATCGCTCCTTTTATCCGGTACTCTTTTCCTGTATCATAAAAGGGAAAATATGTTCGTGTATGAGACAGGGGAATCTGCTGACCAAAGTGTACCATTTCCTCCAGCAGTCTGTCATGCCAAGGAGTGAGTTTTCATGTTGTCGTTTATTCATATAGCTGACGTCCACCTGGACGCGCCGATCCGTGCCATGTCCGTTTCTTATGAGCTGAGGCAGGACGACTTTCGGCGGACGATGCGGACGGTTCGGGATCTCGTGTTGGAAAAGCGGGCAGATGTTTGGCTGATCGCCGGTGACCTCATGGAGCTGCATGGCGGGAGAAGAACCACGGCGATTTTTTTGCGTGATCTGTTTGCCAGCGTGGCTCCTACACCGGTCTGTATCGCTCCGGGGAATCACGACCCGTGGCGGGCCGATTCCTTTTACCAGTCGTTGGAGTGGCCGGGAAACGTGTACTGGTTTACGCCGGAGTGGGGGGCTTTCGAATTTCCCGAAAAGTCTTGCGTCGTCTACGGATGGGGCTTTCCCCAGCCGCATGTGTACGAGTCGCCGTTGGCGGAATTCCCCGGAAAGCTGCCTGGCTACCGGCACCATCTGATGGTTTTGCACGCCAGTGTGGTCAACGGGGGAGGCGAGGAGCATCATCCGTACGCACCGGTAACCATAGAGCAGCTCGCAGAAACGGGAATGGATTACATTGCGCTCGGACATATCCACAAGCCTGCGCGCTTCGCTCATCCGGTACATAGACGGACGTTTGCCGCATACCCGGGTTCTCCCGAAGGCTTGTCTGTCAAAGAAAGCGGGCCCCGTCACGTCCTGTACGGCGAACTGAATGAAGCGGGCGAGCTATTGCTTGAGGAGCTCCCGGTCCAAACGCGAATGATCGTGAGACGGGAGATCGATATACAAGGGGCGGAAACGGTCGATCAAGTCGCCGACATACTGGAAAGCGGGCTGGCCGATGTGCAGGACGGGCAAATTTTGGACATCACCTTGACAGGGAACAGGCCCGTACATTTTACGCCAGCTACAGATGTGCTCGAAAAGCGCTTTTCCCGCTTTTTTGCCATCCGCATCGCAGACCGGACGAGACCGGACCTGGATGCGGGCAAGCTGATCGCCGAGGGCGGCATCTGGGGACGCTGGCTGCAGCGTCTCGCCGAAGAGGAAGCGGCTGCGGCCGCGTCTTCCGATGAACAGCGCCAGGCAGTGGCTCGCATGGCCATGAAAATAGCGCTGGAGCGGATCGGAGGAATGATCGGATGAAGATTCACGAGCTATCGATCAAAGGCTTTGGCAAATGGCGCGGAGCCGATTTTCGCTTCGCCCCGGGACTGAATGTATTTGCCGCTCCCAACGAAGCGGGAAAATCTACGCTGCTTCAGGCGATATTTGCTTCGCTGTACGGGCTGAAGCGGGATTATGTTCGTTCCGCCCGGTATTTGCCCGAGTACGACAAATACTTCCCGTGGCATTCGGGCAGCTACGAGCTTAGCGTTCTCTACGAGGTAGACGGCAGGCGCTATCGGCTTCACCGCCGTCTGGAAAAGGAAAGGGAACAGGCTCAGGTTTTTCTCGACCCCGACTGGACAGAGGTAACGAACCTGTATCAGGAAGACCGGCGCAAAGAACGAAACTTTCTTGAGCTCCATCTCGGCTTGACACGCAGCTTGTTTACTGACCTGACCTGGATCAGGAGAAGTCCGCTGGAAGCTTCGGAATACCTCCTGCCTTCGCTGTTTGGCACGAGCGAAGCTGATCCGGCGGTAAACAGAATGCTGGCAGCCCTGGACAAGGAATTGACGCTGATCGGAAAAAAGGAACGGGCGGAAAATACGCTGCTTGGCAAGGCAGGAGCGCTGGTCGCGCAAAGAGAACAGGAGCTGGCCGAAGCGGAAGCCGGCTGGGCAGCCGTTCAAACATTGACGCAGCAGATCGCCCACTGGGAGAAGGCAAAGCAGGAAATGGAGCGGACCCGGGAGCGGATGCGGCAGCGGCTTCTCGTCCTGCAAAAGGAGGAGCAGGCTTGGCAAAGGAGATGGCAGGACAGCTACAGGGAGCCTGATGAGGAAGGCTGGCCGCAGTGGGAAGCGACAGCCCGCACAGAAGAAGAGCGTGCGCTGCATCGCCAGGTTCAGTCAGTTTTGGCTGCCCAGGGGGATTGGGGTGAAGCTGAACAAGACAAAGGAAATGCGGACGTACCTGAAAGCGATGCTTTGGAAAAGCTGGAAGCGGCTTACCGGCAGGCATTGGAATTGCGGAAGGAGCGAGACGAGTACAAGGAGCAAGCCGACCGGTTGGCTGAAGCGGCGCTTAGGACCGCTCCGAGCCGTGTGGGCCGGGGGAAAGAGAAGCGGACCGGAAAAGTCCGTCTGTGGTGGACAAGCTGTCTGGCGAGCCTGGTCGTCGCCGCATTATTTCTGCTTGCGGGCAACGCTCCGGTCGGCTGGATCGCTGCAGGAATCTCAGCTGCATGTGCCCTTGCGGCTGCAGCCGCGAATCGGGGACAGACAAGGCAGAGAGAAAATCGTTCCGCCGGCAACGAGCACGAATGGCAAGCCTGGCAGGACAAGGCTGCCCGCTGCGACCAGGAGCTGCAGCAGCTTTTGCAAAAGTGGAATGCCGCTGACTGGGATGCCTTCCTGATCATGAGGGAGGAGCGGAAAAACCGCGTGCAAGACAGACAAGCGAGTCTGGCAGCGCAAGAGTGGAAACGCCAGGAGGAGAGAGCCCGCCTGATAAAAGAGTGGGGAGAAGCTTTGCGGGCACTGCTGGAACAAGAAAAGGCAGTACGCGAGCAGGAACGGACAACCCTTGAGCGCGAGGCCAAAGAGCTGGATCGGGAGCTCCTCGCAATTCGGGAGCGCATCGCCAGGGCATCGGGAGAGCTGGGCCAGCAGGATGAGGTCTCACTGGCAAAAGTACGCGGGGATTACGAGGAGGCGGTCGAGGGGCTGCGCCAACTGCAATTGAACCGGGAAGCGCTCACTCTCGCCAGGGATACGCTGCAGCAGACTTTACACGAATGGAACAAAGAGCTGTCACCCGCGGTCAATCGGATTGCCTCCGACATCATGGCCCAAATGACCGGAGGCAAATATGAGGAAGTCAGGCTGGACCCCCAGGAGAAATTTGGCATAAAGGTCTGGGACAAGCCGCACCAGCGAATTGTCGAGCATGATTTTTGCTCTTCGGGAACGCAGGACCAGCTTTACTTTGCCCAGCGACTGGCGCTTCACAGGCATGTCAGCCAACAGACGGAGCCGCTGCCCCTGTTTTTGGACGACCATTTTGTCCATTACGATCCGGAAAGGCTGGAGCGAGCCCTCCATACGGTCATGCGGCTGGCTGAGGAATATCAGATTTTTTTGTTTACCTGCACAGATCGGGAGAGCAAGCTGTTGCAGCCGCTTCTGCAGGGATCAGACCGCCACTGCCTGCATTCCTTGAGGGAAACGGCCAGCAGCGAGACGCAAATATAGGAAAGATACAAAAAGCCTCCAGACAGGAAAAGGTCCTTTCTGGAGGCTTTTACATGTATTACATTTTTTTACTTCAGTTTAATTCCTTGTCCAGCATCGTCAGGAACAAGCCGACATCGGTTACGACGCCGACGGTTTGGGCGGAACCGCGGTCCATCAGCTTGGTGACAACGGCAGGGTTGATATCCACACAGACGGTTTTGATCCAGCTCGGCATCATATTGCCTGTTCCGATCGCATGCAGCATCGTAGACAGCATGACGACCATTTCCGCGTCGGCGACCTGATCCGCGTATCGGGCCTGCGCTTCGATCAGGTCCATCAAGGTGTCCGGAAGCGGACCGTCATCGCGGATGGAACCGGCCAGCACGAAGGGCACCTGGTGTTTGACACACTCGTACATGATTCCGCTTTTCAAGGTTTGATCCGCTACCGCTTCCGCGATGGAGCCGGAACGATTGATCGCATTGATCGCCCGCATGTGGTTTTTGTGCCCGCCGCGGACCACTGATCCGGTGTCCAGGTTGACGCCGAGGGACGTCCCGAACAGCGCTCTTTCAATATCGTGCACGGCGAGTGCATTCCCCGAGAGCAGTGCATTTACATAGCCTTTGCGAATCATGTTCTGAAAAGCTTCCTGCCCGCCAGTGTGAATGACGACGGGACCGGCGACGAACACAATGCGACCGTTGCGTTTGCGAATGTCCCGCATTTCTTCTGCCAACTGCTTGACGATGACTTCGACACGGCGCTCCGAGCTTACTTCATTGTTCATGAAAGAAAATTCGGAGGAGCGTTCCTCTGTCGGTTGCAGGACGAGACGAACTCCGTTGCTGCCGCAAATGACATGATCGTCCTTTTTAATATCGCGCAGCTTGACGCACTGAACCTCTTCGCCCTTGACCACAAGACAGGCATCCATCCGCTGATGCTTGGCCCGGACCCATTTGCCGTTCAGAAACACTTCGGTGGCATGATTGGTGGTAGAGTAAAAATCGTCAGGCACCACCTTGTCCTTTTCCGCCAGTTTGATCGTTGGAGCCTCTTCCCCGGTAGGAATCGTACAGCCGAGGTTGATCAGCTCGTTTAAAATCAGCTCGAGCTTGTCTTCCGGCAGGTTAAGAGCGATCTTAGCGACTGATTCGTCGTCTACCTGATCGCCTACGGATAATTCCAAAACGCGGTAACGCCCGTTGTACTGTACGACAGAAGCGTCGATTTGCTTGAGAATGTTATCGCGGATAATGTGTCCGCGCACCTCGATGACACGTTCCATGGTTGCTCCCTCCCCATTGTTGTCAGTATTGGTTCTTCTTAGTATATCGGTTGGAGGGACCGGCTAAAAGAGGATGCTGATAAACGGATAATTATACAGGTGTTGCCCCATTCCAGAGCAAACTCTATAATGAATGGAGAGACCCAAGTCCAATGAGGAGTGAGCCCTAATGTCGCAACGCAAGCCGGAGTGGCTCAAGATCAACCTTGTATCAGGAAAAGAACTGGCCAACTTCAGAGAATTAAAGCAAACGATGCGCAGTCAGACGCTACATACAGTATGTGAAGAGGCGAAATGCCCCAACATCCACGAGTGCTGGGCCAATCGAACCGCCACTTTTATGATTTTGGGCGATATATGTACGCGTGCTTGTCGATTCTGTGCGGTAAAAACGGGGCTGCCCACTGAGCTTGATCTGGCAGAACCGGAACGCGTTGCGGAGGCCTCGGAGCAAATGGGCTTGAAGCATGTCGTCGTAACTTCTGTTGCCCGTGACGACCTGGCAGACGGAGGAGCAACTGTTTTTGCAGAAACGATTCGCGCTATTCGCCGGCGCTTGCCACTTGCTACCGTAGAAGTGCTGATCCCTGATTTTATGGGGAACTGGGATGCGCTCAAGGTAGTGATGGATGCCCGTCCGGACGTCCTGAACCACAACATTGAGGCAGTTCGCCGCATGTCCGACCGAGTCAGAGCCCGGGCGAAGTACGACCGTACGCTGGAGCTTTTGAAAAAGGCAAAGGAATTTCAGCCTGACATTCCGACCAAGTCCAGCCTGATGATCGGTGTAGGCGAAACGTTCGAAGAAATCATAGAGACGATGGATGACCTGCGCAGCGTCGATGTCAACATCATGACGATCGGTCAATACCTGCAGCCGACTAAAAAGCACCTTTCTGTTGAAAAGTACTACCACCCTGACGAGTTCGTCCGCTTGAAAGAGGAGGGCATGCGTCGCGGATTTTCCCATGTGGAAGCAGGGCCGCTGGTACGCAGCTCCTACCATGCTCATGAACAGGCGAATGCAGCCAAAGCGACAATTGCACAAGCGCAATGATAAAAGAACCCCTATGCGAGCATAGGGGTTTTACGCATTTATCGGGAGGAGGTTCCCATACCTTGTTTTGCTTTGTTGGTACGATTGTTTTCGGTCGTCATCGTTGACCCTTTTGTGCGCATTTCTTCGCCGTCCACTGTTCCGCCCATCCGCTTGATCAAGGCGTCGATTTGACGAGTGTCTTCAGCCCTCGTAACCGGGCCGTTGGAAGTGCGGCTCGCAATTCGGGAAATCTCGTCAATGTCTTGTTGGTTGTCCGTTACGTACACTTTGTAGTAACGAGGAGAAACCGACATCGCGTTCATTCTCGCCTGATCCTTTGCTGTCCGTCCATCCGGGCCTTGCGTATTGAGACCGACGAATACTTCTTCGTCTGTCACCAGGACGGTGGAACGATCTACCCCAGGGCAGCTGACAGTCACATTGCCCACTGCACGGGCCAGTGCATCGCGATCCACGAAGACGTTATTGGCACCACCGCCAAAGCCTGTGCCATTCGCACCGCCAACACCGGCAGCTTGCATGTCAGCGCGATGTGCCTGGGCATAACCCATGTGCGGCATCGTGTTGGTCGCCATTGTACCAGCACCTTGATTGGTACGGTAAATCGACTGGTTGTTGGTACCGGCGCGATTCAGAGGGCGCATGCCATTGTCCGTAAAGGCGTTGTAGCTGTTGATGCCGCCGTTGTAGCCTGTATCCCCAAAGACAGTGCCTCGGGTTGTCCCGGCGGTCCCGTTCATGGTACCGAATCCAGTTCCGGTTCCGGCAGCCCCGAACCCGGTTCCGGCAGTACCGTTTCCGGTTCCGGCCGTGCCGAACCCGGTCCCGGCAATACCAGCAGGACGGTTGGCGTTAGTATACGGAAAGTTTGTTCTGGCATTGTCCGGCAACCCGGGTGCATTGTTGTAGACACCCGCTTTGTCAGCATTGAAAAGACGCGGAGCGGCTTGATTGACCGTAGTGCCGTTAGGACGATTGGCGTCAGGCGCAGCGTTGTTCGCACATGCGGAAGTCAACAGAGCAATACCTGCAACTGCTTGAAGCAACCAAGTTTTTTTATTCAATGGTTCCACCCCCTACAGCTAGGGTGTCCTCGGAGCTGGTCTCGTTTTCGTGGGAATTTTATCTCTCTCTGCAAAAAATGTGGTAAGATGGACGTAGTATGCATTGGTAAGGAGGAAGCGGCCTTGATTCGCACCCAAGCAGGCACTTATGAGGTCATGGAAGACAATCGCGACGGTTGGAATTCGGAAGCGTTTAAAGAGCGCTACAGCGACATTCTTGACAAGTACGATTATATTGTGGGCGATTGGGGTTACGGCCAGCTCCGCTTACGTGGTTTTTACGAAAGCACCAACCGGAAAGTGCCGTTTGAGCAGCGAATTTCCGCTCTGGACGAGTATTTGCATGAGTTTTGTAATTTCGGCTGTCCCTATTTTGTCCTGAAAAAGGTGAAAGCTACTCCATATACATCTGATCAGCAAGCAGATGATCGCGATGACCTCAGCGGGGATACCGCGAGGGAAAGTCAAGTGGACGATGAGATCTTTGTAGAGCGCAAAGAGCGCAAGCGCGTTCATCCCAGGCAGCACCGCGCAGAGCGAAATGACCGCAATCAGGGGCAGGGAGCGGGAGAGCGCAAAGAACGGGGAGACAAGCCTAAATACAGATCGGATAAGAACGCACGAGACGGTGGAAAGGATCGCCAAAAGCAAAGTCAAGGTCGCCCAAATCGGGAGCGGGACAAAGTCCCAACCGGGCAGGGCCAGCCTAAAAAAGAATAATGCGTGAAAAAGAAGAAAAAGGCACTGCCTCCTGAAAAGGGCAGATGCCTTTTTTACGTTTTCCATCAGTTATTTCAGACCGCTTTTTTGTTTCTATGTCATTGAGATTCTTCCACTCCGGAAACCGGCCAGTAGCCATACGGATAATAGTACGGGTAGGGGGAAGGAAACGGAGGATAGTATGGATAGAAGGGCTGGCGGAATCCAAAATGAAACGGAAAGACAAACGGAAAAACAAAGTCTATTCGAGGTCTCCTGCGTCTTCTCCATTGAACAGGATAAGCATACTCCTCCAGATACGCTTGATAATTGTGGGAGGGATAACCGGCAGAGGGATAGCCGGCAGAGGGATAACCGGCAGAAGGATAACCGGTCGAAGGATCAATTGGCTGCTGGTAATACGGTTGCATGGTGCGAATGACACTCCTCTCAAGGTTTCTATCTGTTTTCCAGTAGCAGTATACGGGGTATTCGCCCTGTCGGAGCATTGTCCGACAGAAATGGGCGGAAAAAACCCCAGTGCCGAAAGGACTGGGGATCAATAAGTATCGAATGTTAAGGGAATCTATCGTGGATGTGATTTCGCTGCTCGTCTAAAAACTGTTCCTTGTAAACGATATTTGCACGTCCCTCATGTTTTACGCTCTCCGACAGACGTTCGCTTCTCCGCTTCTTGTTTATTGTCAGCTCATAAACAATCCCGAAAACCATGAATCCTGCAAAAAGATACAGCAAAAAGGCCCACATTGGCAAGAGAGATTCCTCCTTTACCGGTCTGTATAGAATAAGACGAAAAAGTCGGAAAAATGTTTCCAGCTTCGTAAATAAAAGGGAGTAGATACGGAAACTGCTTTACTTATCTACCATAATTATATACTTACTTTTAGTAACGTAAAAACGCATTCAAAATCCCAGGGACATAGTCAGTAGTGCTGATTACATTTCGTACATAGTTCGTCTTCGGGGAAAAGCAGAGGAGAGAGAACGATGAAGTACCTGGTTTCGGTTATAAAGGAACGACGCTCTGCCAGCAAATTTATAAAAGGGCAGGAGATTTCAAAAAGGAGAACTGGATGACATTTTTGCTCTTGTAAAGTATGCTCCTTCCGCATTCAACCTGCAGCATGCCCATTACATTGTGGTAACGGACCCGCATTTGAAGGAAAAGGTCTATGAGGCCGCTTACCGGCAGTACAAGGTTCAAACCGCATCAGCGGCAATTGTCGTTCTGGGAGATACGCTGGCTTATGAGCAGGCGGGGCGGATTTATGAAGGACTTCTGCATCTCGGCGTATACAACCAACAGGAGTATGATCAAATGGTCAGGGAAACTGTTCAGTTTTATCTGGATCGCGGAGAGGTATTCGCGAGAGAAGAGGCCATCCGCAATGCCAGCTTGTCTGCCATGCAATTGATGCTGGTCGCCAAGGAAAAAGGCTGGGATACCTGCCCGATGATCGGTTTTGACCCCGAGGCGCTCCGAGAGGCCCTCGACATTCCCGAACGCTACGTGCCGGTCATGCTGATTGCACTCGGAAAAGAGGATACTTCCAGCCAGAGACCGAGGGGCTATCGCAAGCCGGTAGGAGAGTTTGTCACCTACGACGAAAGCCCGAAGTAAAATGCAGCCACAGAAAACGTTCATTCATAGAAAAACTGCACCCCATATGTTCGCAATCGCTGACAAATGGGTGCAGTTTCTTTTTTTGCGTTTTTTCAATCGTTCTGAAATAGCTCATCCAGCCAGCTTTACGCTGCTTTGGACTTGCTCAATCCGTCTGTAATGACTGCAATTGCGCCGTCTCCTGTCACGTTGCAGGCTGTACCGAAGCTGTCCTGAGCGATGTACAGGGCTATCATCAAGGACGTGAGCGTGGTGCTGAAGCCGAGCATCGATTCCAGGAGACCGAGCGCTGCCATGACCGCACCGCCGGGAACGCCCGGGGCGGCAACCATCGTGATACCGAGCATGAGAATAAACGGAAACATGACTGAGAAAGATGTGGACATGCCGTTCAGCATCATGACTGCCATAGAACAGGAAACCAGGGTAATGGTGCTGCCCGACAGGTGAATGGTCGCACACAGCGGGATTACGAAGTCGGCAATTTTATCCGTGACTTTGTTTTCCTTTGTTTGACGCAGGGTTACCGGGATGGTGGCTGCAGAAGACTGTGTCCCGATCGCGGTAAAGTAAGCCGGCATCATGTTCTTCAAAAGAACAAACGGATTTTTCCGTCCGAACTGTCCGGCTACAATGTACTGGATGACCAGGTAAAGCAAATGCATCGCGATAATAATCACAAACACCTTGGCGAATACAGACAGGATCATACTGACCTGCCCGCCATAAGTGAGGTTCGCAAAAACGGACAAGATGTGGTAAGGCAGCAGCGGAATGATCACCGAAGAGATCATTTTCTCCACGATCTCCCTCAAGTCAACCATGACCCGCTGGAGCGAGTCTCCCTTGATCACGGAAGCGCCCAAGCCAAGGGTAAATGCCAGCAAAAGTGCGGTCATAACGCCCATGATCGGAGGCATATCCACGGAAAAGTAAGGCTGGACAAGCGCTTCTTCCGGATTGGCAAACGTTTTGGTCAATCCTCCAACCTCCAGAATGTTGGGGAACAGCCCGGAACTTACAAGATAGGCGATTGTGCCGGCAATAATGGTGGAACCGTACGCGACAGCGGTCGTCAATCCGAGGAGCTTCCCGGCTCCTTTGCCGAGCTCGCCAATACCCGGCGCGATGAAACCAATGATGATCAACGGGATGGCAAAACCAAGAAAATTGCCAAAAAGCCCGCTGTATGTAGCCAATGCCTTAATGACTGCCTCCGGTGAAATGGAGCCGATCAGAATCCCCAAAATAATTGCGATAATAACCTTGGGCAACAGGCCCAACCTTTTCATGGCGTAAACCCCCTGTAGAACTGTTTGTTTAAGGTGAACACATATCCGCGTGGAATGGATTAAAGCAAAAGTAACATAAACAGATGTTGATGTCAGTATAAACAGGAAAAATAATAATATTTAAAATATTTAGTGCAAATAAAAAGAACATGCTTTTTTTTGCATGCTCTTTTGGATCATTGACCGTTTTCTTGTGTTTCTTTTCGCAAAGGGTCTTTAGTCGCTGTCGCCCGCCCCTGCTGTGTAGATGATCTGTTCCAGAAACGCCTTCAATTCTGCTGCCTCTGTTTCATTCAAATTAAAGGCGAACTCCAAGTAGCCCTCTTCCTCCAGGTCATCGCTGCCGATGATGGCGGAGCGGCCGTTTTGTATGTTTATGACCAGCTTTTTTCCGTAAAAGCGATTCGTCGTCATGATGGCCAGATCGAAGCGGGTCGACTCAGCCATAAAGCTGACGAACCGGGTCTTCGTTTCCTCTGACTCGTCGTATAGATAAAACAAATCGTTGGACATGTTCTTCCCTCTACCTCCCGATAAGATATTGTTTTTGGGTGAGATTGTGCAATGCCCGAACGAACCGGATGGTTTTCGTTTTGGCACGCATTACGATCGAATCGGTTTCTACCAGGTCATCACCCAGGTAGCGGACGCCCTTCAAGAGCTCGCCGTCCGAAACGCCCGTCGCAGCGAAGATCGCGTCGTCCCCCTTGACGAGATCGCTCAGGGTAAGCAGCTGCTCGGGGTCCTTGAGCCCCATTTTGATGCATCGCTGGCGTTCGGCCTCGTTTTGAGGCCGTAGCTGTGCTTGCATATCCCCATCCAGGCATTTGATCGCAGCCGCGCTGATAACGCCCTCCGGAGCACCGCCGATCCCGAGGAAGAGATCGATACCCGTTTGCGGCATGCAGGCTGCGATAGCCGCACCGACATCGCCGTCGCCAAACAGCTTGACGCGAGCCCCTTTTTCCCTTACAGCGTTGATGATTTCCTGATGCCGCTCCCGCTCCTGGATGATGACGGTAACATCCTGGATTCGTTTGCCGTTTGCCTGAGCGACGACTTCGATCATCTTTTCTACAGGGTCGTTGAGATGAATTTTGCCTGCGGCTCTTTTGCCTACGGCCATTTTCATCATGTACATGTCCGGCGCGTGCAGAAGCGTGCCTCTGTCTCCGATCGCAACGACCGACATCGCGTTGTTGTGGCCTTTGGCGACGATGGTCGTACCCTCCAGCGGGTCTACCGCCACGTCTACCTCTGGGCCCGTTGATTCGGCATGGCCCAGCTTTTCGCCGATGTACAGCATCGGGGCCTCATCCAGCTCGCCTTCGCCGATGACGACCGTTCCCCGCATATTGATGGTGTCAAACATCGTCCGCATGGCGTTGGTAGCTGCTCCGTCCGCTTCGTTTTTCTTGCCGCGTCCCAACCAATGGGAAGATGCCAGGGCTGCCATTTCCGTTACACGTACGACTTCCAATGCCAGTTCGCGTTCCACTGTTTCAAGCTCCTCCTTGTGCCGCAAAAAACTCAAAACTCATTGTAACACAAAAAACCACAGGTTTTCGTGACAGCACGTACAATTTTGGTATACTGTTGGATGAAAAGAGGTGAGTCGAATGAGCAATTCCTACTTGCAGGAAGGGGAATTGGTTCTGGTTGTTTTACTCCTTACTTTTGTCATTACGATATGGTACGCAAAGCGCAAAAAACGGAACAAATAACCATTCGCAGAAAATGATGCCTCTTCCTCACTAGTTATTCCCAGTTTACCCGGGTTGGCTTTGCGCAAATATCGGAAGAGAGGCAGTATCGCATGAGGGGGATTGTCATGTACGACGTAAATACAAAGCGGATCGATGAGGTATTGGGGCATATGTCGCAAATGCTCGCGCTCCTGGAAACATTGGCATCTCGCAGGCAAGATGCTTTGCTTGAAGACAGGGTGGCGGTTGCAGCGATGGAAAGAGCCCTGCATCTGTCCATTGAAGCGATCCTGGACGTCGGCAATGCGCTGATTGACGGATTTATTATGCGCGATCCGGGGAGCTATGCGGATATTGTAGAGATTCTGCGGGACGAGCAGGTCATCAGTGACGAGCAGGCGCGCGTTTTGACTGAGATAGTCGAATTCCGCAAGTTTTTGGTCAATGAATACGCAAAGATTCCACACGAAGCGATGATTCCACTGGCCGCAAATGGTTTGCCTGTGCTGCGGCAATTTGAGCCGGCAGTCCGGGCCTATTTGGAAAAAGAGCTGTTTTAAGGGCGCTCGTGGATTTTATATACAAAACGATTTCTTTTGTTTACTAAAGTGGCTAAGTTCGGTACAATGGAGGAAAGGGCGGTGATACAATGAGTACCGAAAACACATCTACCCGCGACCAGATTTTGAGTATGCTAAAGGTGAAGGGGTCGCTTTCTGTCAGTGACATGGCCGTAGATCTGGGGATTACGGAGATGGCCGTACGGCGCCACCTGAACACCCTAGAGCGGGATAACCTGATCAAGTCGACGTTGGTTCGGCAGGCTATGGGACGCCCGACGAATGTGTATTCCCTGTCGCAAGAGGCTGATGAGCTGTTTCCGCGCAATTATTCCCATCTTACCTTGGATTTCTTGCGCGATTTGCAGGATATAGATGGAAATGGAAAAGTAGAAATGCTGTTCCGCCGTCGTGAAAACCGACTGGAGGAGGCGTATCGCAACCACGTCCAGGGGAGCCTGGAAGAGAGAGTGGCCAAGCTGGCTGAGCTGCAAAACGAAAAAGGATACATGGTAGAATGGGAAAAGGCGGATGAGGAAGGGCATTATCGCATCCGCGAGTTCAACTGCCCCATTTCACAGGTAGCCCGTGAATTCAACCAGGCTTGCAGCTGTGAGCTCTCTTTGTTCCGCCGGGTTTTGAAGGCAGATGTCGAACAGACCACCTGCATGGCCAAAGGCGGGGAGAAATGCGTGTTTGAGATTCGCGAAGCGAACAAAGCATAATCTCGGAAAACAACAACGACAATCATCCACTCGGTTTCGGGTGGATTTTCTTGCATAGAGGAGGATATTTTGTGAAGACATACCGAGGCTACTTGCTTGATCTTGACGGAACCATTTACCGGGGCAAGGAAGTCATACCCGGTGCAGCAGAATTCATTTTGCATCTGCGTAAGGCGAAAGTGCCGTACCTTTTTCTGACCAACAACTCGGCTGCCACATCGGAGCATGTAGCTTCGCGTCTGCAGGCCATGGGAATTGCCGCAGCGGCAGATGATGTGTATACCTCTGCCATGGCAACGGCTCATTTTCTGGCAGAACATGCCTCACCGGGCACGCCGGTCTGCGTCATCGGCGAGGAAGGCTTGCGAACGGAGTTGACGCGTCAGGGCTTCGTCTTGACAGAGGAAAAGCCGCATTACGTCATCGTCGGAATTGACCGGGCCTTTACCTATGAAAAACTGACAGTCGCCGCACGTGCTATCCGCGACGGGGCTACATTTATTGCAACGAATAGAGATGCGGCCCTGCCTTCGGAAAATGGACTGTTTCCCGGGAACGGTTCACTGGTAGCCGCTGTTTCCGTCGCTTCCGGAAAGGAGCCGATTGTGATTGGGAAACCGGAGCCGATCATTGTCCGCCTTGCCCTGGAAAAGCTGGGAACAGCAGCGGAGGAGACCCTGATCGTCGGTGACAACCTCTTTACCGACATCGATGCAGGGGCCGGAAGCGGGATCGATACGCTTCACGTCCTGACCGGTTTTTCCAGTGCAGAGGATGCGCAGAACCATCCCAATCGTCCCACGCATTCGGCAGCCGATTTGTCGGAGTGGCTTCGCCGTATCTCCTCGTAGATCATTCGCAGAGTCGCAGCCTCATAGACAGGACTCTTCCTCCTGTTTTTGCCGATGGGCAATGCGGCTGGAGGCTGCCGCTGCGACTGCGCCTACCAGATCGTCTAAAAAGGTATGGACACCAAAGCTTTTGTCGTTTAACTGCTTCAGTTTCCCGTACTTCAGTTTGTCTACATAGCCGTAGTTGGTAAATCCGATGCTGCCGTACAGATTGACGATGGCCAGCGCCATCACCTCGTCGATGCCGTAGAGGGATTCATCAGTTTCGATAATTTCTTGAAGCGGGGAAAGAAGCTGCTTTTTTTCCGCAAGCATGTCCAATTGAATCCCGGTCATCAGCGCATTTTGCACCTCGCGTTTTCTCAGGACGGCGGCTACGCTTTCTCTGCAAGCTTCCAAGGTCAGATGAGGGAAGTAGTCCTTTTGCAGGAACAACACGATTTCTGCGATATCATCCACCTGTACTCCTCGCTGCTTCAACAGCTCCAGCGTGACTTCATAGCAGGTCATGCTGTTGAGCGGACTGTATTCTTTCATCAACCGGACCTCCTCGCACGCTTATTCGTGGCACGAAGGTAGTATTTACAAGGAAGTAGGCACCTATCCCGGTGTTCTGACATACCTTGCTTCATGAGAAGGTGTGCAGGGAGGGTTGTTCTGATGGAGTATCATACGATTTTGCAGGAGGCATACGGACTGTCTCTCGTCAACTACAGTCGAAGCGGAAACGCTGCGCGGTTGAAGACAGACCAGGGATTGTTCTATCTCTATGAAGCTCCAGCTGTTTACAAATACAAAAACAAGTTCATTGAAAAGGTAAGAAAACATCTCAGCGGGCAAAAAGTGCTGAAGCCTCTTGCGCTGATCAAGACGGTCAAAGGCCAGCAGCACGTCGTCCACGACGACCAGATTTTGTATGTGTACCGGGGACTTAGGGAAACGGTTCCGGAAAATCAAGCATTCCAGTGCGGGCAGGCACTCGCCCACTTCCATCAGGGGACGGGATCGCTCAAAGGGGATAAGCTGTTTTTGCCCTACAGCTCGCTTGGTACCTGGCCTGCGATGTGGCGGAAAAAGCTGCGCCAGTACGAAGGATATCGCGATGATATGGACGAAGTTGATGTGGAGATCACTGCTTTTGACGAGTACCTCTTGACCAGCTACACCTATGTTCATCAGCTCGGAGAGACAGCGGTCCAATATTTGTACCACGCCGATTACGACAAAGTGGTCAAGGAAACATCTGCCTGCGGGAAAGTGGCGTACCAGAATTTTGAACAGGACTTCATTCTCTGGGACGAGGAAAGAGGCGCCCATCTGACAGGAGAGTGGAACTGGGTCTTGGACATGCGCTCGCGCGACATCGGGCAGTGGATCAAGGCCGAGGTCAAGCGCAGCGGATGGGAAGAAGAGCGGATCGCGAGCTTTCTCGACGGGTACAACAGCGTGACGCCCCTTTTGGAAAGCGAGTACGCCGTCATTTACGGTTTGATGCTGTATCCGGGGAGATTTCTCAAAGTGGTGGAAGCCTACCGGGAGCTGTCCCCCGAAGAGAAGCAGGAAGTCGACTGCAGCGGATGGCAGGAGCAACTGGATGAGGAACTGATAAAAATGGAAGAGGCGCTGCTAGCATACCCGGTGTTCATTCACCGGCGGTACGGCGTTTCGATTCCGCAAATTGATTGGTTGTGGAGGCCAGAAGATGAAGAAACCGATCGTGTTCGTGACGAGGCAAGTAGCGAATGAAGCAATCGCGTATGTAAAAGAGATAGCTACGGTCGACGTATGGGAGGAGGACCGTCCCTGCCCGCGGGAGATTTTGCTCGAAAAAGCGGAGCGGGCTGACGGACTTCTTGCCATGCTGACTGACCGGGTCGATGAGGAACTGCTGTCCCGGGCCAAACGGTTAAAGGTTGTGGCCAATATGGCGGTAGGATACGACAATATCGATGTTACGGCAGCGAAAAAGCGCGGCATCCAGGTAACCAACACGCCTGATGTGCTGACCGAGGCAACCGCCGATTTGACCTTTGCCCTGTTGATGGCGGCAGCCAGACGAATCACGGAAGCAAACCGCTTTTTGTTGGCGGGTCAGTGGACGTCGTGGAGCCCGACATTGCTGGCGGGGCAAAATGTATTTAATGCGACGCTGGGGATTGTCGGCATGGGGCGGATCGGGGAGGCTGTAGCCAGACGAGCCAAGGGCTTTGGCATGAGTATTTTGTACTGCAACCGCCACCGGAAGCCGGAAGCAGAGCAAGCGGTCGGTGCCCAGTATCGCGAGCTGGATGATCTCTTGAAACAGGCGGACTACGTCGTCATGCTGACGCCGCTGACTCCGGATACGGCGAAAATGATCGGGGAGCGGGAGTTTTCCCTGATGAAGCCGACGTCGGTATTCGTCAACGTGTCCAGGGGCGGTACAGTTGACGAAGAGGCGCTTTACAAGGCACTGGCAGAGAAAAAAATCTGGGCCGCCGGATTGGATGTATTCCAGAAGGAGCCGGTTCCGTTGGATCATCCGCTGCTCACACTGCCCAATGTGGTCGCCCTGCCCCATATTGGCAGTGCTACATATCAGACACGCATGGAGATGGCAAAGCTGGCCGCGGTCAATATCCGGGCAGTTTTGGAGGGAAAGGAGCCTGTTACACCAGTATGAACATCATGATGATCGCAGTCGTGATCGCAGTGGCAGCAATCGCGGCTGCAGCAGCGGTAGCCCTGCGTGTTACCTGGAAGCTGACTCATCCCCGCCGAAAGCCGGTGGAAAGCAGACCGGAGGAGTATTCGCTGCAGGCCTATGAGTCCGTCTCCTTTCCGAGCAGAGAGAGCGGGATAACGATTCGCGGCTGGTATATTCCGGCAGAAGGAAACGGGTTTGAGAAAAGCGACAGGACGCTGATTTTTTCTCATGGCTATGGACAAAATCGCCTGGAGCCTCATCTTCCCGCCTTGTCGCTTGCCGCCGACCTCGTCTCGAAAGGATACAATGTGCTTCTGTTTGACTTTCGCAACAGCGGGGAATCCTCGCCGGCATTGACGACGATCGGTCTTAGGGAACAGCAGGATTTGCTGGGTGCAATTGACTTTGTCAAAGAGACGCGGCCCGAACAAAAAATCGGCCTGGTCGGCTTTTCCATGGGGGCAGCCACCTCCCTGATGGTGGGAGGACTGGACGAGCGGGTAGAGACGATCATTGCTGATTCGCCTTTCTACTCCCTGCAGGAGTATCTTGAGGAAAATTTGCCGCAGTGGACAGGCCTGCCCCGCTTCCCGTTCAACTGGCTGATTTTGACGCTAAGCCCGCTCATGCTTCGGGCCAACCCCAGGCACGTCAGGCCGTATGAAGCTGTGAGACAGGCGGATAAGCCGATTTTGTTCATCCACGGAACGAAAGATGCGACTGTGCCGTGCTCCAACAGCGAGCAATTGTATCGGCTTGCGACTCACGAAGCTTCCCGTCTCTGGCTCGTACCGGGAACGGGGCATGTGCGGAGCTATCCGCATGATCCGGAAGCGTATATAGACCATGTGATCGATTTTTTGCGGCACGCCTGGAATAGCGAGGCGGAGACGAAAAGCTTCGCACATGCAAAAAAGCCCTCGCCGATCGACTGACCGGAAAGGGCTTTTTCAGCTTAGAATACTTGTTGTACTTCCTTCACGCCTGGAATCTCTTCCAACAGTGCGCGCTCAATCCCTGCTTTCAGGGTGATGGTCGAAGAAGGGCAGCTGCCGCAAGCTCCCATCAGACGAAGCTTGACAATGCCATCTTCCACATCGACGAGCTGTACGTCGCCGCCGTCGCGTTGAAGATAAGGACGCAATTTATCGAGGACTTCTTCTACTTGGTCGAACATGTTATCCATGGGTACTCACTCCTTTCATTCCTACCTCTATTATAATCCTCGTGTCAAAAGAAATCCATGACCGGTTCCCCGGCCGCTGCACTTTGTATAAATTGGGCGGCTTGCGCTCCGCGCGTGGACTTTTTGTTATGGCCTCATGTTATAATAAAACGGAAACGAAACAAATACGATGAGGGGTCTGGTGCCGTGAACGTATATGGAAATATTAAAGAACTGATCGGAAATACGCCGATTGTCGAATTGACGAAGTTTTCGCTCCCGCAGGGCGTCCGCTTGTTTGCCAAGCTGGAGTATTTCAACCCTGGCGGAAGCGTCAAGGACAGGCTGGGTGTCGAGCTGATTCGTGCTGCTGAGGAAAGCGGCCAGCTTCAGCCGGGCGGCACGATTATCGAACCGACTGCGGGAAATACGGGGATTGGCCTGGCTCTGGCGGCCGTCGGGACTGAATACCGCGTGATCTTTTGCGTTCCGGAAAAATTTTCCGAGGAAAAGCAAGAGCTGATGCGCGCACTTGGCGCAGAGGTCGTCAATACGCCGACCGAGCTGGGCATCAAGGGTGCCATCGCGAAAGCGCAAGAGCTGGCCGCAAGCATCCCGGGCTCGTTCGTCCCGCAACAATTCGCCAATCCGGCCAATCCGGACGCACACTACAAAACAACGGGACCGGAAATTTGGGAACAAATGGAAGGGAATGTGGATGTGTTTGTAGCGGGAGCAGGCTCCGGCGGTACGTTTATGGGGGCAGCCCGGTACTTGAAAGAGAAGAATCCGCAGGTCAAAACCGTGATTGTCGAGCCGGAAGGGTCCATCCTGAACGGCGGCGAGCCCGGTCCGCACAAGACGGAAGGCATCGGCATGGAGTTTTTGCCGCCGTTTATGGATACCGGCTATTTCGACGCGATCCATACCATCCTGGATGTGGAGGCCTTCAAACTGGTGAAGGAGCTCGCTGCGAAAGAAGGGATTCTGGTCGGCAGCTCTGCAGGTGCGGCCATGGCAGCGGCACTGCGGGAAGCGCAAATCGCCAAGCCGGGGACGAATATCGTTACCTTGTTCGCGGATGGAAGCGAACGCTATCTGAGTAAAAAAATCTATCAAGGGGGCATATAAGATGCGCATCAAAACGCGCCTGATTCACGGAGGAATCGAGGGAGATCCACACACAGGAGCAGTTTCCGTCCCGATTTATCAAGTGAGCACATACAAGCAGGAAGCGATCGGCCAGCACAAAGGCTTTGAATATTCCCGGACGGGGAACCCGACCCGACATGCCCTGGAAACGTATATCGCCGAGCTGGAGGGCGGTGCGCGTGGACTGGCGTTTGGCTCCGGCATGGCGGCGCTTTCCACGATACTCTCCATGTTCAACAAAGGCGATCACGTGGTAGTCGGGGACGATGTGTACGGGGGAACATACCGCGTCATTACCCGCGTGTTCTCGCGTTTGGGCCTGGAAGCCACCTATGCGGATACGAGTGACGGAGCTGCTGTAGAAGCAGCCATTCGCCCGGAAACAAAGGCGATCATCATGGAGACGCCGACCAACCCGCTCCTGAAGGTAAGCGATATTGAGTCGCTGTCGAAGGTTGCGAAGAAGCATGGCATTCTGTTGATCGTCGACAATACGTTCATGACGCCGTATTGGCAAAATCCGCTCGACCTTGGAGCAGACATCGTCTATCACAGCGCAACCAAATACCTTGGCGGCCACAGTGATGTCGTCGCCGGTCTGGTCGTAACCAAGGATGCGAAACTCGGGGAAGAGCTTCATTTTCTGCAAAATGCGATTGGGGGCATTCTCGGTCCTCAGGACTCCTGGATTCTGCTGCGCGGCATGAAAACGCTCGGCATCCGGATGGAAGAGCACGAGCAAAATGCTCGTACACTGGCCGAATGGCTGGAAAAACGAAGCGATATTTCTCGGGTGATTTATCCTGGATTGGCCAGCCATCCGCAGCATGAGCTGGCGAAACGCCAAGGTCGCGGCTTTGGCGGCATGATCTCCTTTGACGTGGGAAGTGCGGCTCGTGCAGATGAAGTGCTGTCCCGAGTGAAATATTTTACGCTCGCCGAGTCTCTGGGTGCTGTCGAAAGCTTGATCAGTGTTCCGGCACGGATGACGCACGCCTCGATCCCGGCAGAACGCCGCGCCGAGCTCGGAATTACCGATGGCCTGGTCCGCATCTCTGTCGGAATCGAGGATGTACAGGATTTGATGGAGGATCTGGAACAAGCGCTCTCCAAGTGATAAGATGGAGAAAATGTGGAGGGGGCGGAAAGCGTGAGTGTGGAGATAAAGGTGTACGGTACAGAGCAGTTGTGTGCAAGCTGCGTCAATTTGCCTTCAGCCAAGGAAACGGCTGAATGGCTGCAGGCAGCGGTTGGCCGCAAGTACGGGAACGACAATGTCCGCATCACGTATAGCGACTTTCAACAGCCGGAGACAGAAGAAGACAAAAGCTGGGCGAAGCGCATACTGGAGGAAGATTTGTGGTATCCGCTTGTCGTAATTTCCGGGGAAATTGTCGGCGAGGGAAATCCCAAGTTGAAAAGTGTTTATGAAAAGCTGGAGAGCATGGGCTTGCAGCCTTTGGCTGCTCCTGTTGACAGCGATGAATAGATCAATGGTTTAAATAGCAGTAGGAAGCGGTCAGACGAGATTTACGGTCTGGCCGTTTTTTTGTTTATGGAAACGGAAACCGATCGTGCTGTTGAAATGTGAGAAGACGTTCGACAAATGGAAGGGATGCAGGAAATAAGGTAAAAGTAGAGGCAGAGATAGATGGAGATTGAGTTTTTCTTGCTTGCATCAATAGGTCCGGATGATTACATAGAGGAATACGCCTACGAAAGATTATTTGATTTCATCACGTTTGTTTTGCTAGGAAGGAAAACGGCCAATGGCTGGGAATACTACCGCCTCCAGCTCAAGCCGGAAATGGTTCCGATGCAATACCGGGATGTATTGTTCATCAACGGAAGAGCGTATCAGGAAGGCTCAGACCCGTGGCCATCCGATGATAGAACCTATACCATACGAAAAAAAGTAACGGAATTTGCTGTTCCGCGCTTTGACCAAATGCTTGCGCAGGCAAGAGCGGACGCGCTGAAGCCGCGGGCCTGGGACTGGAGCCGCGACCTGATCCACCATCCGAAGTTTACCAAGCAGGTAGCTGCCTATCGGAAAAACAAGACAAGCAAAAATTTGAATGCCGTCTATCAAGCGGTGCGCAAGCATTATAATCTGAACCGCAAGCAAGATTCGGTCGAAGTGATCAAAAGCGTGCTGAATCATGTGAAATAGCAGATTTTTACCTCTTTGTTTTTGTTTCGTCATCCGTTTGTAACGAAAGATAAGGGGTTTCGTCCTATAGTTATGAATGTAACCATCACCAAGGAGGAAATCACAATGAATAACAAATGGATGAAGCCCGTTACATTCCTGCTGCTTGCCGGCGTAATCGGAGGTACTGGTCTGACGGTGGCCCATACAAAAGTAGCTCATGCGGACGCAGAGAAAGGAAAGCCGTTTGCAGCAGCAGCAGAACTGAAGCTGGACAAGAACACCTATGTCATCGACCAAAAATCTGCTGATGTCAACGGCGATAAAGTAGCGGACACGGTATACCTGGTAGGAGTAAAGGAAAAGGCGGACGATATATACGCCGCCGATATGAACATCGTGGTTCAGGACGGAAAGACAAAAGCCTACAGCAAAACCGAGATGAAGGACCTTGGCGGCTATGAGGGCGAGCTGACTCTGCTCGACTTTACGGGAGATCACGTCGCCGATGCCTTTGTCAAAACGGCGACAGGCGGCAGCGGAGGCATCTACAACCATGTCATTGCGACATTTGCGGACAACAAGGGGAAAGTAATCTTTGGCGAAGAAGAAAACGAAGGAATCCGCTACGAGGGCAAATTCGCAAACGGTTTTAAGGTGGAAGGAAAGGGGACCCATCTGCAGCAGCCGTTGATTCTCGATGTACAGGCAAACAAAGAGCTTTATCAGATGGCCAAGCTGTACGACAAGGACGGCAAGCTGCTGAAAAAAGATGACGACTTGTCCGTCTATTCCTATCCGTTCGGCTCGCTGCAGCCGATTGATATCGACAACAACGGAACGTTTGAACTGATGGGCGAGCAGCGGATCGTCGGGTTGAACAATACGGATACCGTTTCCACACTCAAGTCGATCTGGGGCTTTGGCAGCGAAGGCAAATGGGCACCATGGGAAGTGGAATACTCCACCTTCCTCTTGAAGCATCCGAATGAAGCGATCAATGTCACGCCTGATGCAAACGAATAAGACAAGCTGCGACCTGCTCAAAAATCTGTAGCAGGCAAGGAAAAGACGCGGTGACTGCCGCGTCTTTATGCTGTTATCAAGTTGTTTTCTGAAACCAAGTTTTTTCTGTTACCAAGAATTTTTCCTGTCGCCAAATTGAATGAAGCCCGCTAAACCCATCTCTGTCTAACCCGAAATAAGCTGCCAGTCGCTGTTCTACCCCTCCTGTTTTGTTCATATATATCGACCGACATGGACAAAGGGGGAGACGATGGAATGGAAGCGCGGTTGGCACGCTATTATCAGCTAAAAGAAGAGCAGAAAAAAATCGAGGAAGAATTGCAGGGGATCAGACAGGAAATCCTTGAAGAATACCCTGACGCGGGGTCCGTAATCCTTGGTGATTACAGGTTGGCGATCAGCTTTCAGGAAAGGCGCGAATATTACGACGACAGACTGTACAACGCCCTGCCTGAGGCTTCTTTGTGGAGGCTGGTGTCGAGAGCGGATGCAGGAAAAATATCCAGCTTGCTAAAGCTGAACGTCATCCATGAAGGAATATTGGAAGGGACGTATGAACTGAAACGAGTCCCGGTCGTAAAGGTTCAAAAAAACTGAATAAATGAGGCTAACCACGGAACCACTGGTGGATTAAACATTTAGGCAACTTCCAAAGAAATCATTGTAGGGTGACGGATTATTGGTAAAACCAAGAAGGTATTTGTTCTATAACGAATAATAATATTTGTTATCGAAAGCTTCCTATGACACAAATAATAATGAAGGAGAAGATCGGATGGAAAAATTGATCGAGGATTATAGCCAAGACTATGCGCTGCTGCGAGAAGCCGTCGAAGGATTGTCTGAGGAAGAACTGCGTTTCCAACCTGGACCGGACAAATGGAGCATCCATCAGATTGTGATCCATGTGACGGATGACGAAATCCTGTCGACACATCGGCTAAGAAAAGTCTTGGCTGAGGAAGAACCGCTTCTGCTATCATTTGATCAGGAAGCCTGGACGGATAACCTGGGATATGGACGGTTGGACCGAGAGCAGCATCTGCTCCTGTTCCAAAATCTGCGGGCCAGCATGTTGCCACTTCTGGAAAATCTGACTCCCAAGCAGCTTGAGCGGGTCGGGAAATATCCCGATGGAATACGGTACACGTTCAAAGAGCTGCTTGAATTACGCGTCCAGCATGTCCGTGACCACCTCGCTCAGATCGAGCGAGTAAAGCAGGTATTTCGGAAAGATAGGGGATAACACGATACTAACAAAGAGCTCTCGTTTAACAACAAAAGCCGATCATTCTTCTTTATAAAGAAGACCGGCTTTTACTTTTTATCCATCCTTATGCCATTCAATTTTTGAAAATAGGTTTTTCTCGTCAGTCTGACCGGAGCGATGCTCCGGTTTTTGTGTCTTGCATGTCTGAAGCCAGTTTAAGAGAAAACGATGGCTGCAAGCAGTTGCTACTCTTTACTTCGCAGCGTATTTATTCGGTTTGTCCTTTCCCTTGCTGAAGAAAAGCATCCACCAAACCAGCAAATACAAGTAACCCGCGCTGACATACACAGACCAGACAGCACCTTCTTGCAGTTGACTGATCAAATGATTCAATTCATGGGTGCCCTCTGCTCTTCCGATGCTGTTGACCAAACTGACAAGAGGGACGGTGATTGCGAAGATGATAGCGACAATCGACGCGCTTTTCATTTTCTTTCGAGCAAGGCTCCACAGGCCCAAGGCTAATGTAGCAAACAAAAAAAGGTAATAAATCGCCCAAAACCAGGCAGGGAGGGTTACCATACTCATTTTTTTGCACCTCTTTCCATTCGACTCTCTTTACGATCGATGTCCGATACAAACAGGGAGCTATCCTGCACTGCAATTTCCTTGCATAGAGGATGGATCATTGCCCTTTCCTTTTCACATAGCTGAGATAAGCAATAAAAACAGCCGCAATGGAAACCAACAGTCCGATTATCCACACGTTTTCTTGCTTTTCCCAAAAATCGCTTGGTTGGCTATTTTCTAATGGTGGCGGGTACGCGGTTACAGGCGTTCCCGGGCCGATGGCAAGCAAATCACCCGAGGCATCGGAGAGAAGCGCCGTTCTAGTGCAGATATTGGTCGCCAGCCCGCCTGATTCACTGTAGTACGTATCCGGGTGGGCGTACACAAGATAATCATTGCCTGCTTGGAAGGCGATGCCGCAGTCGCCGTCACCGCTGCCCGTTGCAACGAGTACCTGGGATTGACTCACTCCTTTCCACGTAGTATTGACCTGAAATTGCACCTCATGTCCATACTCTGCGGAATTGACTGCTGTAACCGTACCTGCAAAGACGGCTTCGGCCTGTTCAAGCGCTTTTTTCGGAGTCGGAGGCTCGGCGCAGGTACAGGCATAAACGTTTGAAGGAGTGAAGACAAACGACAGGAGCAGCAGGAGAGGAAGCAATCCGAATGCAAACCACCTTGCCATACAATCACCTCGACGTAAAGACGCAGCAGCAGCAATGCACGTTACATAGGCGAGGAAAAAATGTCATGAAATCCCTAAAAGTCAGTAATCGGGGGAGTTTTCCTTGCAGCTCGGCGAGAGAACACGAAGAAGACAACTGAAGAACAGAGACGTGAACTACATGTTGAGAATAATAATCTCGATTTTGCCTATTTACAGAAGTCGAATAAAAAGTCATAATTTGATTATGTGATCAATAATTTGGTTAATCGATCAAATCATTTCATCCACTTGTCTCGCTCCTCAGACCTGAGAGTTAGGGAGATGTAATATTGGGTGTCTGTTGCACTCCCATTCTCTAGATTCAAAGACGTTTCTTATGAAAAGGGGTAAGGTAGTTTATGTTCAAATCTCAACAGAGCAACAAGCATATGACAGTTATTGGACTTGCGCCAGTCGAGCGCGTTCTTGTGATGCTTACTCCACCCGTTTTGGGAATGATTCTAGGGTATTTCTTGCCGTCAATTGCTGATTGGGTTGCCGGATTGCCTTGGTTCCCACTTCAAGGTCCTTTGCAGTTGGTCGCTTCCTTTGATGAGAAGTGGGTGGCGATTGTAACGACTTTTTTAGGTTTGATTGCAGGTGTATGGCTCTCTGCTGTGGCGATAAAAGAAAGCCTTGTAATCGCTGTTTCCGATGATGAAGTAACAATGAAAATCAATGATGGTACTCAACGGTATTCCAAATCCGAAATTGCGTCGGTGTTTATTGACGGCAAGGAGCTTGTCCTGCTTGGAAATACCGGTCAAGAGTTAGCGCGCGAAGCTTATGAATCAACGCCTGCCACTATCGCTGATGCGTTTGTCAAGCACCGTTATCCATGGTCGGTAGAGGGGGACCCCTATGAGGCAGAATATCGCCTTTGGGTGGATCAAACGCCAGATTTGTCCCCAGCCTTAAACGCTCTTTTGAAGGGCCGCGAGCAAGCATTGCAAGAGAAAGACGTGGAATCGGCCAAAGAGATGCAACGCGAAGCTTGTAAATTTGGCATAATGGTAAAAGACAGAGGGAAGTTTCAGTACTGGAGAAACCTAAGCAAATAAACGAGGTCGATCAGGATGAGAACGAAAAAAACGGATGAAAAAAAATCTTTTATTTCCGAGGCCAGGCGCGCGCAAATCGTTGATGCGGCGATTAAGACCCTGGATGAGATCGGGTACATCCACGCCAGCATGGCCCAAATAGCAAAAAAGGCTGAAATTAGCACGGCATTGATCTCATACCATTTTAAGGACAAAAATGATTTGATGGACTATACATTAACGCAGCTTTTATCTGACATGTCCTCTTATGTTTTGGAACGTACGCAAACAGCAACCACTCCCCGCGACAAGCTCCGCGCCTACATCGAAGCCAGTATTGCCTATCATGCCAATAAGCCTGAATACAATATAGCTTTGATTGAGATCGTCTTTCATGCGCGGACGGCTAATAATGTCCCCTATTATAAGCTGGACGACGATGAAGAGAATCCTCTGGAGAGCGAGCTGCAGCAAATTCTGGTTGCGGGACAGGAGAAAAAGGAATTCGGCAAGTTCAACGTTTTGGCAATGGCAAGCGCAATTCGAGGAGCGATTGACGAATATATATTCAACAGGAAGCTGAACGGCAGTATCGATCCGCAGTCGTATAGTACCGAACTTGTGAATCTTTTCTACCGTGCGGTTTTAAGAGAATGAAGGAAAATTTCTTTGAACACTTACTGCACGAACCAGCGGCATCGGTTTTTATATTCGTCCTCGGAAAGATTCCGCTGCTTTTCAATTCCGGTCAGGCTTACGAGGTCCGGACGATCCCGTACGGTTAGGGAGACGAGACCATACGGGGGCTGTCCAAATGCCTCGCCGAATGTAACGACTTCGATGACTACCTCGAAGGCCGGGAGTCTGGGGTCGCCCAAACGCTTGATGCCGGCGATTTTTCCGCAGCCAAAAGGCCTTTGAAGAGTGCTGCCGATCAACTCCAGGTAGCGGTTTAGCAGGGCGCCTTCGAGAAGCTGCTCGCGGCCAGGTGCGGGAGATGCAAATGAAAGCCGTACTTTCTCCGACGCGGCGGCGGCAGCTTGTAGCTGTTCTTGCCCAAATGCCGCGGCGGTAGTGTGAAGTGGCACTCGCTCAGATTCCGAAGCAGAAGTGTAATGCGGCACTCGCCCGGCTATTGAAGCGTCAATGTATCTGTAAGTAAATGTTACAGGGACCAACAAAAGGAAAAGGAGTGCATGTTTCATTGACTCACCTATACGGGGGAAGACTTTGCGTACGAATATGCCGTTAGTATGAGGAGACCATCAACAAACCATGCAGCAGAGCAAACAAAAAAGCCCTCGGCTTACGAGAACCGATAGGCTTTCTATTGCCGGGCTAGCCCAGATGTTTCTTGTACATCCAGAGAATGCCGCTTTTTATGACACGAGGCATCTGGCCGACCAGGGATACTTTTCCGAGGACGCCGAAGCCTTCTTTTTTACCCAGAGAGCCGAACATTCCCTTGTGCTTGATAACAGGCAGCGAGGCAGGATAATCTTCGCCTTTCATATCCTTTTTCAGCATGAGTGCAATTTGCTCTCCCTGCAGTTCCGCTGTTTGTGCGCTCGGCGCATAAGGAAGGCTCGCACAGTCGCCCACTACGTATACATTGGGGTAGTTGGGAACCTGGTGGTAGGCGTTCAGCTTGGCTCGTCCAATGTTATCCGTTTCGATCGGCAGCCCGCGGACGATCCGGTTTGCTTGAATACCTGCGGTCCAGACGATGACATCGCTCTCAACCGGTTCGTTATGGTTGTACACCACACCCGGTTCGACGCGATTCACATTCGCCATCGAGACCAGTTGGACATCGTGCTCAATAAACCATTGGGAAGCGTATTCTTGCAGCTTTTTGGAGAACGGGCTGAGAATGCTCTCGCCGCGGTCCACGATGCGAATGTTCAGATCGGCACGGCTTTCCCGCAGTTCGGAGGCAAGCTCAACGCCGCTAAGTCCTCCACCGACGATGGTAACCATACTATATGGGTTGAGGTTATTGATTGCCGCATACGTATTTCTTGTTGCGGCCATGGTCTGGATCGAATTGGTGAACTCTTCGGCTCCGGGAATATCGTGATAACGGTCTTCACAACCCAGTGCCAACACCAGCCAGTCATAGGAAAGCGTATCGCCGTTGTCAAAATTGACGATTTGTTCGTCCAGGTTCACTCCTGCTACTTCTCCGTACTTGATTGTTAAACGAGGATCGCTGGGAAAAGCGACGCGTACGGCCATTTCCGGCTCCGTACCTGCAGCCAGAGCGTAATACTCCGTCTTCAATCCGTGAAACGGCATCCGGTCCACAAGCGTGACAAAGACGTCATCTGGTAAATCAGGGGACAGGATGCGCTCAATAATTCGCAGACCCCCGTATCCTCCGCCAAGGATAACAAGTCGTTTCATAGAAGGTCTATCCTTTCTTCTGTCCGTTATTTTACAGCACCCACTCTATTGTTGTTCTCTTTCGCTTAAATTGCAAGCAGAATCTTTTTCCCAGATAACGGTGCACTTGTGTACTGAATTTTTCCTTGATAAGCGGTACAATAAAGAACGAAATACGAAGCCAATAACTATGGCAGGTGAGAAATAGATGAAGCCCTTAGTAGAATTTTGCGCGAGTAACGTTTCTTCCTATACAAAGCCAGTAATGGAAGCGCTCGAAAATGACCCGGAGCTGGATGTCGACGTGCTGGAATACGGCTGCCTCGGATACTGCGGCGAATGCTACATGCAGCCCTTTGCCTTGGTAAACGGGGACCTGGTGCAAGCGGAAACGGCCGATGAGCTGTTGGAAAAAATCAAAGCGAAGCTCAAGGCAGATGAAGAAGAGCAGGAGGACTTTCCCTTTTGAGCAATCGGGAAGGGAAATGAGCAGCTTCGTTTGACCTGTTGCGATAGTGAAGGGCTGTCCCCTCGTAAGTCTTTACGAGCGGGACAGCCCTTTTTCATTGCATGCGAGTGCTTTTTATAGGAAACGGCTACTCGCTGCCTGCGCTTGCTTCGGCTGCCCTGTCGCGAAAGAACAGCCTGGCGAACGGCAGATGGGTGACCAGCATAAATCCGAGGCACACTAGCAGTACAGAGAATATCGGCAGTGTAGTGAGGAGCGCACCCGATAACATGATGCCAGCCGCATAGCATGTATCCAGTACCGGCAAGGTCATGCTATTGAACAAACCTTGCTGCTCATACGGAATCCGCGTCTGTATCACTGAAAAGTAAATGATCGTCGCCACGATTTCAAACACAGCAGCCAGGACGAGGACGAAAAGGGTCCAGGTAAGCCCGAGCGGAAAGGCAAGGCCGGTCAAAAGGACAGCTTCCCCCAGTCCAAACAGGAAATAGACCCAGGTCAGGGAGTACGTCCGTGTCAGCCGGTTTACAACCCTGTCGCAGACAAGTGCTCCTGCGAGCGACCCCAACCCCTGTGCTGCCAGAAGCAGCCCCCAGTATTGCTGGGGATCTCCGTACAAGCCGGCAAGTGACAGCAGAAAGATCTTCAGCATTCCCAACAAAAGGGAATACCCGATGGCTGTCACGACAAAAGCAGCGATCATCCGGTCACGAGAAAGCAATCCGAAAAAGGCAGGGAGCGCCGAGAAAATCGCTTTTGTAAAGCCATTTTCGTTCTCTGCCTGCTTTTGGCTTTCCGCTGCCGGAAGCATGTAAAACAGGGCAAATGCAGCAAGTCCGGCAAAGGAGCAGAGCAGAAGCATCGTTCCGATGCCAAAAACGAGGATGGCCATGCTTGCGGCCAAGGGCCCGATGATTTTGCAGAGGCGCTCGATACCCATGATTGCTGCGTTTCCCTGAATCTCCAGCCCTTTTGGGATGACCCTGGCCCGCAAGGTGAGCGAAGCGGGAGACCCTGCTGTTTTCGCGATGCCGATGCCGAGCAGAATGAGCTGCACCTGCCACAGCGAGGATGACAGGGGCAAGAGCGTGACCAGGATGCTGTAAGCCGCGATATCCAGGGTCGTCACTCTTTTTGCGCCCCAGCGGTCAATCCAGGAGCCGATGATTGGACCGAGCAGGATGCCGGGCAGCAGTTCAATGACAATACTGAAGACAAATTCTTTCCCCAGTCCGTAGCGTTGGTGCAGAAACAGCGGGATAGCGGTAACCAGCATCCACTGCGTCCACTCCCACAGAAACAAGGCAGCGAGATAGCGTCGGAACATCTTTTCATTTTTTGCTATTTTCCAGAAAATCAATTGAGATCCCCCCAAGTTATGAATTGCCTAACCGGGGGGCTGCAACAATTAAGAGCGGCACGGTTCACACCTCCTGAACATTTGAAAATGTCTTACAATCAGTAACGTAACAAAAATGGCTGATAAAAACAAATAAAAAGACAGGACACCGGTTAAGGCGTCCCGTCTGCAGACTTCAACAGCGTATTCGTTTAGTGTTCTTTGACAACATTGTAGAAGGTGTCGCGTTCCAGCGCGCGTTTGCCGGCGCCCTTGATCAGCCAGACCAGCTCATCGACAGTGAGCGCTTGCTGTGTAAGCGCCCCGGCGGAGTGGCTGATGCGCTCCTCGATCAGCGTTCCGTGCACATCGGACATCCCCATGGTCAGGGACAACTGGGTCAGCTGGGTGCCGATGTTGATGAAGTAAGCCTTGATGTGCGGGAAGTTGTCCAGCATCAAGCGGCTGATCGCCATTGTTTTCAGGTCGTCGATAGCAGAGTTGCGGCGTTTGATGCCGGCTGTCGCTTTGATCGGCTGGACCGCCAGCGGGATGAATACCAAAAATCCGTTGGTTTCATCCTGCAATTCACGCAGGCGGAGCATGTGGATCACGCGTTCTTCCAATGTTTCGATCGATCCGTACAGCATGGTGGAGTGAGTTTTCATACCCATTTGATGGGCAGTACGGTGCACTTCCAGATACATATCTGTCGATGCCTTTTCCGGACTCATTTTCATGCGGTACCGCTCGGTCAGGATTTCCGCGCCGCCTCCCGTCAAGCTTTCCACTCCGGCCTTGCGCAGCTCCTCGAGCACTTCACGGATGGACAGGCCAGAGATGCGGGAAAAGAACTCGATCTCGGCACCGGTGTACGCCTTCATCGTGACATGCGGATACGCTTTTTTCAGCGTGCGGATGTTGTCGAGATAGTAATCAAACGGCACATGCTGGTTGTGGCCGCCGACGATGTGAAACTCGCGGATGCCTTCGTGGTAGCGAGTCTCTACATAGTGAAGCAGCTCTTCGGTGTTCATCGTATAAGCGCCGTCTTCGCCCAAGTCGCGGCGGAACCCGCAGAATTTGCAATGAGCCTCGCAGACGTTGGTCGGATTAATGTAGAGGTTTTGAATAAAGTAAACATTGTCTCCGTTTTTCCGTTGGTTGACCAGATTGGCAAGCTGGCCGATCGTCAGCAAATCATTAGAATTAAAAAGGGTGAGACCGTCCTCCAATGTAAGTCGTTCACCGGCAATTACCTTGTTGGCCACTGTGGACAAATTTTTGTCCTGAAGAACAAGGGTGTCGAGTGCCATCATAAACACTTCCCTTCAGCTAGAATTACTCGCAATCCTGTGATGTTGTTCGAAAGGGTATCAGTCTCTGCCGGGCACTAAAAGCCAAGGAACACTCCTCCAGATGAAGCCTTCCGTTCAGCGAGAGCGTCCACAATCAGCGCCCCGTAAGCAACGACAATAGTTCTACTCTTCACATGAGCAGTCTGGTGATCTGTAATCAATGATTACCCTTTTCCTCACGATAACAAAAGCACCTATATTATAAACCTCTTCAGGAAGGGGAACAATATGAGAAGTTTTGAGAAGTATTGTTTGTAAAAATATAACAAATGTCGCCAAATTTCCAGATCTTTCATGGTTATAAAAGGAAAATTTGTTTGCCTAATGTCTTATCATCTTGTAAAATAAAGGTACGAAAGCCTTAATGATCTTTAGGAGGAGCTTCAGCAATGCGGGACGTTTTGCTTGAAAAAATTGAACTCCTTCGACAGCGTATGGTTAGTATGGGGTTAGAGTTTGGGTTGGATCATCCAGAAGTACTGGAATACAGCAAGAAGATTGATCAACTTCACAACGAGCTGAACCAAATGGATCATAATCTGTCCAAGGTAGGTAAAAAGAAGCAGTCCTACTGCTTTTATATTTTGGATAAAAAGGCCTATTTTGCATAAGAGGGGGCAACCCTCTTTTTTTGCTGCCTTTTTAGGCCCGCCAAAGTGCAGCGCAGTCTTGAGAGCACAGGTGCTTCTTCGGTATACTGTAAGGAGAACGCCGCATCATAGTAACAACGGCTGACAAGGAGGGAAACGAATGATTACCATGTCCGAGCAAGCCGCCCTGAAGGTAAAAGAAATGCTGGCGGCAGAGAACAACCCTAACCTGTTTTTGCGCGTAGGTGTCCGCCCGGGTGGGTGCAGTGGCTTTACCTACGGGATGGGTTGGGATCAGGAAATCAAAGAAGGCGACCAAACCTTTGAACAAAATGGAGTCAAGATTGTTGTCGACAAAGACAGCTACCTATATATCAAAGGCACGGAAATCGACTACAAGGAATCGATGATGGGCGGAGGGTTTTCCATTCATAATCCGAACGCGGTCGCTTCCTGCGGCTGCGGTTCTTCTTTCAAGACCGCGCTGGCTGAGGGGAAAGCGGAGAAGTGCGACGACTAAGGAAAGACAAAAGCTGAAACGAGAGACCTCCTTGGGCATATGCAGAAGCTGGATGCATAGCCCAGGGAGTTTTTTTTGTACCAATCATGCAGATCTATCTCTACGACATGTCCGGTTGGCAAAAGGAAAAGATCGGTCTTGCAGGGGAGGGGAATCTGAATCTTATGATCTACATGATCACAATGCTGAGTGTGGCGATTGTTTTTGTTATCTGGAGCTATGTGCTTTCGCATAAGTACAAATGGAACAGAATCACCTTGGTTCCAACCATCGTTACACTTGTTTTGCTATTTTACTTGCTGGGAAATTTTTTAAGAATGTAAAGGTTTCACGCGAGTCCGTTTTTTGTAGAATATCGTTTTGCTCCTGCAGTCTTATAACCTCTAAACGAAGACCTTACGGGACCCCTTGACTCTCATTGAATGTAGTGTTTGCGTTCTCCCGCAATACCAAGGAAAAGGCTACGGCCATGATATGCTTGCGCGTGTAGGGAAACTCCTGGCAGAGCGCTGCAAACAGGTTCGTCTGGGAGTGGTCACTCATCACAGGCGTGCTTTGAACCTCTATCAGTCGATAGGTTTTGAAGCTGTTGCCGAGTTTCACTATTACGTCATCGATCTCAAAGACATATAGAGAAAGGGTAGGGCGCGAATACCCGCCTTTTCCTGTTTCAGCAAGCCACCCCACGAGCTGCGATCAGCCTTTCGGCGGGGGCGCAGCAGCATGTAGATACTCCATCACCTCTCGATCTGCAACATAGCTGTCCACCAGCTTCACCTGTTTCTCTGTTACCTCGTAGGTCCAGTAGCTAGGGATCGTCATTTGGCGATTGTCGCCACCCTGAATCGTCCACATCCGTTCAAATGTAACGAGATAGCTGTCTCTCGTCTGCAGCTTGACCTTCGTTCGCAGGCTGGTGGTTGCCAGTGTCTCGGGTATTCCTTCGACACGGACTTGCCTGGTTTCACCTGTGCGGGCAGGAAACTCCGGCTGCTCCGACAGCGCCCGCTCAATCGCTTCCTGGACGGTAAACTCTCGATCCCGGTATAGCTCCTCCAATGCCTCTTCACCTCCTTGCAGCCCCCAGATGAGGATGTAGCGGCCGTCCCAGTTTTTCGTCAGACCGAGCCCAAAGAAGGGGCTCCATGCCGAACTCGTTCCCGATTCAAGCGCTTCTTCTTTTGGCGAGCCAAAATCGCTTGCATAGAACGTCTCCAGCTCGGCTTTTTTCTGCATGATCCTCTGTTCGTCTTTGCTTTCGATCTGGTATCGGGCAGCATAGAGGAAGCCGTGTTCAAAAGAGAGCGTCAGCTGTACCTGCTCGTCTCCCAAGGTGACGGGCATGAAGGCTTCTTGCAAGCCGTCCGCACCCAGGCTTTCAATTCCCCCAAGCGGCTGCAATTCTCCCAATTCGGGGAAGAGCGCCTTTGCTTCGTCATAGGTCATGCCGAGCGAAAATACGCGGTAAAAAGCCAGTTTATCCGCTTCTGTCTGCCAGGCGACAGTCTGTTTGGGTGCTTCGGGCAGTGCAGGGGCTGGCGTCTGCTGGTGATTGGGCGTCGTCACAGGAGGAGAAACCAACTGGCTTGGATTTTCTTCCGGAAGCTGAGCGAGCGGACCGGCCCAAAGAAGGATGGCGGCCACTGCCGCGACGCCAGCTATGGCACATGTGCGGACAAGGAATCGTTTTTTTCCACTTTTAGCCATTGCTTGGGAAGCGAGCGTTCTTTGCTCCAGCCGGGACACTTCCTCCTGGGTCAGTCTGAGCGAGTCGTGTACCAGTTCCTTTCGTTGTTTCAGCTGTCGGTCAAGGATGTCCAATCCTGATCTCCTCCTTTCAGCAATTGCCTCAGCTTTTCCAAGCCTCGCGAAAGCCTGACCCGCACTGTTGAATCCTTCAGTCCCAAAAGCTCGGCAATGTCGGGCGTTCGCATCTCTTCAAAGTAGTAGAGCACAATGACTTCCCTGTATTTGGTCGGAAGCCCCATGACGTTTTGGACCAGCTCGTCATTTTGAAACTGCTGCATAACCTGCTCCTCGATAGACTGAGAGGAGCTCCTTTCAAAAAAAACGGAAGTAAAAAAAAGATGCCGATGATTCCATGATCGCAAATAATCCTTGGCGGTGTTTATGGCAATCCGGTAAAGCCAGGTCTTCGGATTGGCGTCTTCCCGAAAGGAATCAAATTTTTGAAAGGCTTTCACGAACACCTCCTGGGTCAAATCCTCGGCGATTGCTCTATTTTTTACATAGTAATAGGCTGTTCGAAAGATCAGGGCATGGTGCGTGGCCACCCACTCCTTGATGACCTGCTCTCTTCTCTTGGCTAGCGGTTCGAAGGGAATCACCTCCTTGCTCATTGCTTATTTGACGAAGCTGGAGGCAAGAGCGCTACAAAATCCTCCATTTGCATATTCGCAAAAAAGGAGTAGAATAAGAACAAATGTTCCTGTTGGAGGGTACCGGAATGGCTAAGAACATCGAAGACTTTTCAGAAAGTATGGAGATGGCAGTTTTGAAACACGCGTTGTCGCTGACGAAAGGCGGCGAGGAAAGCCCGGCGCTGCCTCTTGTTGGACGCCCGGTCGTGGACGAAGACGATTTTGGCGAAATGTGCTTCCGCGTCTACGATTCGACGCAGTACGACTACGCGATCACCGTTTCCTGGTTTCGCGAAACAGCCGGGGGACTGGGAGTGGTCGAGACAGCCTGGGGGGTCGTGCGGAATATCGATGTGGGACAAAAGAAATTCAAGCTGGTCAACGACTGGGAGGCGCAGTGGATCGGGGTTGAAGATCTGGTGCGCGTCGTTAAAACAAAAAGGGCGAGCTTTTAGGATGTACAGCTCAGTGCGTGGTTTGCTATAATAAGGAAGAAACTCGTGAAGTTGTGTCGAACTTGATTTGCGATCAAATCTTGAGGCTCACTCTCTTCTTTCGGCTCAGGGACAGCCCTTTCGCTGGAAGTGCTTTCCCGAAATGACCGTCTTCTATATCTCTCCTGTCGCAGAGCAGGGAAACATAGTAAAAGGTAAGGGCTTTCCTAGTTTTTGCCAAAGTTCACCAATCGTTCTCAGGTTCGTCAAGATTCATTCACAGACTCCCAGATTTTGGACGGCCTTCTTTCGTTATAATGAAATTGTAGAACTTGCAGAAATTGCATGAAAGAAGGGTGCCTTATGAAAAAAACGTGGGGTTTACTGATTTCGGCAGTGGCCATTTCCGCTATGCTTGCGGGCTGCGGAGGAGACAAAAAAGAAGCAGCGGCAGGAGGCGAACAAGCGCCTGCAGCAGCCACTGAAAACGCAATCAACATCGAAGCTAGCAACTGGAAGTTTAACCAGGAATCTTTCGAGGTGAAAGCAGGAGAGCCGTTCACGATCAACTTCAAATCGACTGAGGGCTTCCATGGGATCGGCATCGAAGGCCTGGATGTAGATATCCAAAACGAGGGCAGCAAAACGATGACCATCGACAAAGCAGGAGAGTACAAGATCTTCTGTAACGTGATTTGCGGACCTGACCACGGCAAAATGATCGCCAAGCTTGTCGTGAAGTAACAACTGGCCAAAGCGCCGGCAACGATTTGAATAACAAAACCCAAACACTCCGGCCGCTTTCGGTCGGGGTGTTTTTTGTTGATACAGCGCATTTGGCCTGGACGGTTGCTCGCAAAATAGTTTCAAAGATGCATAGAGAATACAGTCCCAACTGGAAAGGCTTATTTGTCCCGAAAAGACGAGCCTTTCTTTTTTTGCGAAAAAAAGGGTGACAGAATGCTATTGAGTAAATATAATCAAAACAGAAACTATTTTCACAATTCGGAAAAGTATATGTATGCGTTTTCATGATTTGATTATTCACCACGAATTACCGGAAGGGGGGCAAGCACAAAAATGATTGAAGTGAAAAATTTGTACAAGTCGTTTGGCTCGCTTACCGTCTTGAAAGGCGTAGATCTGCAGGTGGGCGAGAGAGAAGTGGTAGTTTTGCTGGGGGCCAGCGGCTCGGGAAAAAGTACCTTGCTGCGATGTCTGAACTTTTTGGAAATGCATGATCAGGGGGAGATTCACGTCAACGGCCAGAGGATCGACCCGAAGACGACGGATTTGAACAAATTCCGGACAGAAGTCGGGATGGTCTTTCAGCACTTCAACCTGTTTCCGCACAAGACGGTCCTGGAAAACGTGATCGAAGCGCCTGTCCACGTAAAAAAGACTCCCCCCGACAGGGCGCGGGAAGAAGCGTACGCCCTGCTGGAAAAAGTGGGAATGAGGGACAAGGCCGACGTTTATCCGGACATGCTCTCCGGCGGACAAAAGCAGCGCGTCGCCATCGCGCGGGCACTGGCGATGAAGCCGAAAATCATGTTGTTTGACGAGCCGACCTCGGCGCTCGATCCCGAACTCGTCGGGGAGGTACTGCAGGTGATGAAGCAGCTGGCGAAGGAAGGCATGACGATGGTCGTGGTCACGCACGAGATGGGCTTCGCCCGCGAAGTGGCCGACCGGGCTGTTTTCATGGACAACGGGCAGATCCTGGAGCAAGGGGAGCCGGAGCATTTCTTTACCAACCCGCAGCAGGAAAGAACCCGACAGTTTTTAAACAGCATTTTGTAAAGCAAGGAAAGACAACGATAAAAGGGGGCATCACGATGAAAATGAAAAAGAAATGGACGATGGGGGTACTCTCCACCTTGCTTTTTGGCTCGCTCGTATTGTCGGCCTGTGGAACGTCCCAGAGCACGGGGGGAACAGCCGGGGAACAGGGGGCCAAAGACCCGAACAAGAAAGACTTTACGTACGCGATGAGCGGTGTGTACAAGCCGTTTAACTTTAAAGAAAACGGGGAGCTGATGGGCTTCGACGTGGAGATCGGGCAGGCGCTGGCAGAAAAAATGGGGATGAACCCCGTGCCGATCACCAACCCGTTTGAAACGATCATCCAGGGGCTGCAAGCGAAGAAATACGATACGGTCATCGGCAGCTTGACGATTACGCCTGAGCGGGAAAAAGCCGTTGCGTTCTCCAACGTATACTATCGCTCCGGCGCTCAAATTTTCGTCGCGGCCGGCAACGACTCGATCAAGTCAGCCGACGATTTGAAAGGCAAGCGAATCGGTGTCCAAAAGTCATCCAGCTATGAACAGCAGGCGCTGAAATTGACAGACAAAAGCAACATCACGACGTATGACAGCGATGTCACGGCATTGATGGATCTGCCGACAGGCCGCCTGGACGCGGTGATCACGGATCAGATGGTCGGCTTCCGTTACATGAAGGAAGTGCCGGACAAGATCAAGGATGTCGGGGAGCCGCTCAGCCATGACAATCAGGGGATTGCGCTGCGCAAGGACGATAAAGAGCTGCTGGAGAAGGTGAACAAGGCTCTGGACGAGATCATCAAGGACGGCACCTATCAGAAGATCAGCGAGAAATGGTTTGGACGCAACATTTTGGGAAGTGAATAACCCTTTCCGCGGCCAGTGGGCGTCTGTTACGGGCGCCCCTATTTTTAAAAATGGGGTGAACCAATATGTTTGACATCCTTTTGTCCAGCTATCCCATGTTTTTGGAGGCGACATTCTTAACACTCCGGTTAACGGCGATCTCCCTGATCATGGGGTGTGGCGTCGGTCTGCTGATTGCCTTTTTCCGCATCTCTCATTCCAAGGCGCTGCAAACGATTGCCCACGTGTATATAACGGTCATCCGCGGAACGCCCCTGATCGTACAAATCATGGTGCTCTACTTCGGGATAACCGAGATCGTCACGCTCTCTTCCTTTTGGGCCGGCGCTTTTGCGCTCGCCATCCACAACGGGGCCTACATTGCCGAGATTTTTCGCGGCTCTATCCAGTCCATCGACCGCGGACAGATGGAGGCAGCCAAATCGCTGGGGATGTCCTATCCGCTGGCGATGCGCCGGATCATCCTGCCGCAGGCATTCAAACGGGCCATCCCTCCGCTCGGCAACCAGTTTATCATCGGGTTGAAGGATTCGTCGCTTGTCGCTTACGTCGGGATGCAGGAGCTCTGGGGTACCGGGCTGGGCGAAGCGGCATCAAACTACCGGCAGCTCGATACGTATTTGGTAGTCGGTCTCTACTACCTTGTGCTGGTCCTCATTTTCACCTACGTGGTAAATCGACTGGAAAACCGCTTGAACACGGGGGCGGCAAAGAAAAAGAGCAAAGGCTATGATTCGGCATCTCAATCCGTGTGAGGAATGTCGGTACAATCGGGGTAAGGATGGGGAGTTTAGCCAATGGTACAGTCAATTGACAGGGCAATGGAACTTATCAATGTGCTTGTCTCCGATGAAACGAAGTCGGATTGGTCCATCTCGGAGCTAGCACACGCCACCTCTCTGCCGCTCAGTACGATTCATCGCATCCTCGGGACGCTGAGTTCACATGGATTGATCAGTCAGGACCCGGTGACCAAGCACTACCGGATCGGTTACACCTGGATGACCATCGGCATGCGCATGCTGGACAAGATCGATATTCGCGTCGTCGCAAAGCCGGTGATGGAGCGCCTCGCCCGGGAAGTGGAGGAGAGCATCTGCCTGAACATTCCGAGCGGCCTGGATGCCATTTTGATCGAAAAGGTGGAGAGTCCGCTCAAGCTGCGCGTGGCGGAGGATTTGGGCGACCGGATTCCGCTCACGATCGGTGCTCCCAACAAGACGATGCTGGCTCATATGCCGCAGGCGGACATGGAGCGGATCGTCAGCCAGCTGCTTCCTCGCCATCAGCAAAGCGAGTTTATCGAACAGTTGGCAAAGATCCGGGAAAACGGCTATGCCATCAGCTCTGGAGAACGGACGGAGGGAACGACGGCGATCGGCGCTGTGATCATGGGACGGAACCAGAAGGTAGCCGGCGCCCTCTCGATTAATGCCGTTGCTTTTCGCATCACCGACGAAAGGCTTCCCATGCTGATCGGGAAAGTCAAAGAGGCGGCGGAGGAAATCTCGCTGCTGAGCGGGAATAGATGACCCGAGCGGCAATATTGTGACTCGAACGGGGACTGCATGGCGGAACGGACTTCAAGACCGGAACAAGTCTACACGACCGGGGCGGGACTGTATGGCGGAACAGGTCTGCAAGATCGGAGCAGCACAATATGACCGAAGCCAGTGGCCATATTTGGCCGCCTATTTTTTCACCATCGTTCAGAAAATGATTCCATGATACGGAAAGTAGAGGGGTTCCATTATGGGAAATGCATGGAAATGGCAAACAAAAGAACAACTGATCGAGCTTTTGGGCAAGCTGGTAAGCTATCCGTCCGTCACGGGCTCTAAAGCTGAAATCGAGCTGGCCCGATTTGTCGCCGGAGAAATTGCAGCGCTTCCCTATTTCCAGGCCAATCCGGGCCATGTGCAGCTTCATCCGACAGGCGACGGCCGGTTTTTCGTCACGGCGCTGGCGAAAAAAGCGGAAGGGGTTCAGCCTACCGTTGTCCTGGTCAGCCACTTCGACGTGGTAGATGTACAGGACTTTGGCGAGTGGAAGCCGCTTGCTTTTGATCTCACCGCATTGACCGATGAGTATTTGCGGCACCGGGATGAGCTACCGCAGCATGTCCAGCAGGACCTGGCTAAAGGTCAATGGCTGTTTGGACGCGGCTCGATGGATATGAAAGCAGGACTGGCCCTGCAGATGTCGATGCTGGAGCGGGCTTGTGCCGGCGAGTTTGACGGGAACGTGCTGCTTTTGACAGTACCGGATGAAGAGGTGAACTCACTCGGCATGCGTGCGGCTGTGCCGGTATTGCTGCAGCTTGCCGAGCAGCACGATCTCGACTATCGCGCCTGCCTCAACTCCGAGCCCGTCTTCTCCACGTATCCGGGGGATGAGAACACGTACATCTACAGCGGATCGCTGGGAAAAGTGCTGCCCGGCTTCTACTGCTACGGCAAGGAAACCCATGTGGGCGAGCCGTTCTCGGGATTGAATGCCAACGCGATGGTATCCCGGCTTACATGCGAACTGGAGCTCAACACCGATTTTTGCGAGGTGGTGGAAGGAGAGGTCACGCCGCCGCCAACGAGTCTGCTGCAAAAGGATTTGAAGAAAGAGTACTCGGTGCAAATCCCCGACCGTGCCGTCGCCTTGTACAACATGTTCGTGATGGAAAAACCGATCGACGAGGTGACAAAACAGCTCCGTCAGCTTGCGGAGAGGACCGCAGACAAAATCGAGCGGGAGTACGCAGAGCGGGCGGCAATTTTCGCCAGTCTGAACCAGTCGCAGCCAATCTCGATGAAAGTAAAGGTATTGCAATACGAGGAGCTGCTTGCCTATCTCATCGGGAAAGTCGGACGGGAGCAGGTGGAGAGCATCCAGGAGCAGGTCATGGCAGGCCGAGGCGAGCTGGACGACCGCGAAGTGACGATCCGCCTGATCGACGAGCTCGGTCTGTTGTGCAAAGAGCTGGCGCCGATGATCGTGCTGTTTTATGCGCCTCCGTACTATCCGCCGGTCAGTTCGCGGAACGATCCGCTCATCCAGCACGTGATCGGGGAGGTCAGCGCCCGAGCCGCTGCAAGCCACCAGTTGGAGCTGAAGCACCAGCACTACTTTCCGGGTCTCTCCGATCTGAGCTACACCGGTCTCCCGGAAGCTGCTCAGGCCATCCAGCCATTGGTGGACAACATGCCGCTCTGGGAAAAAGGGTACGCGCTGCCGATCAAGGAGCTGGTCGCCCTGAATATGCCTGTGATGAATCTCGGACCGTTTGGCAAGGATGCCCACAAATGGACAGAGCGGCTGGATGTTCACAGTGCGTTTGAGGTGCTGACCGACCTGCTGCCGTTTGCGATCGAGCAGCTTTTGCAAAAAGGAAGCGACGTAAAAACAGGCTGACGCTTACAACTATGCTGCCGTCAAGAACAACGCTTCAAGCATCATACATGCTGGCAAAGAGGCAGGCTCCCGCAGACACCTCAGCGGAGAGTGATGTCCATCCCGCTACCTGCAAAAGGAAGAATGGGAAGGATCGCGGAGAAAAGCAAGTGCTCCAGGTTCGTTGAACAGGCGGGGAGCTCCGAGCCCTCCAAAAGGCAAAGAGCAAAAAGGGAGAAAAATGCGAGGGCCGGAAGAAGCCCATGCGTTTTTCTCCCCTTTTCGATGGAAGGAAGTCTGTTGGTCAGATTACTTTTAAAATTATTGCCCGGTCGGCAATATACGAGGGTTCAATGGCAAGTAAACAAGCGAGGGAGCAGGAGTTCCTTTGGGCCAAACGTAAACAAGTGAAGCCGGATGCTTGCTCACAAATTCCCGCGCGGCTTCCCCGGCCGACTGCAGGCTTGCATCAGCCCTACGCTCACGGTTTTTTCGGGAAAAGTCTCCTTTAAACCCGGTTACCTTTCCGGATGAAGGATCGACATCTACCGAGTAGGTGTCATCCCATATAGGAAGCTCCCGGTAAACCCCGGTGAACGTAATCCGGGTAAATGACGGTTCTTTTTCCACCTTGGCTATCTGCAGCATTTTCGTATCGGAATCAAGGTATGTTTCAAGAAAGGAGGCGGCAATTTCGGCAGCTTTTTCTGCGGTCGTTTTGGTATCTCCGACAGGGTGATGATTCACGTATTCGATTTCAACAATTTCTCCCGATGATTCCTTTGTCACGACTGTGACTGCGCTGTCATTCCCTACGGCCCAGCGATACTCTTTTACATGATTGATCCCATCGTTTAAGCGCTGCGGCTTGCCCCCAACCGCAATGCCAAAATCCGTTTCCAGCACGGCAGCAGCCTCCTCTGCTGTTCGGGCAATCAAGGGCTTTTCGGCAGGCACGATTTCCATCCGCTTTCCGAGCAGCCGGGAATGTTCCTGTCCGGACCCGGCTGGTTGGCCGTCCAGTGCATGTACATAGCCCATCAGGCCGGGATCGTAAACCATGGCCGAAGCGCCCGCCGGCGATTGTTCTCCGGTTTGACCGGCGTAGAAGAGCCTGAGTTTGTCAGCGATAAGCTGCTCGGCTTTTTCCCTGGGAATCGCCTTGGCCGGATCGGGAAACACGCGCTCGTCCGTCCATTTGCGGTTGCTGCTCGACTGCAGCTTTTGACCCTGATTGGAATTATCCAGGGTTACGACAAAGCAATCATCAAGAAACGGAACGCCATTCACCATTCGGGTGAAGACATATTGCCGCTTTGCCGGATCGGATAATGCCTCGATGAGCCGGTAATGCCGGCTCTCCCGGCCGATCATTTGCTGGAGGTACGCTGCCGCCGGATGATTGTCAGTCACTGCGCTGTCGGTACCGTCTCCGGGAGAATCTGGCAGGCTTGGTGCTGTTGCCGAAGGTGTGTTCCCGGATGCATTGCCCAAAGGAGAGATGGATGGTCTGCGGCTTTGGGGTGGCTGCGGATTTGCTGTTTTCCTTGAGGCGTCATCCAGCTCTTTTGTCTCAGTCTGCGAATGCTTCTGATCAGCCTGCTGCTTCTTGGGAGCCGCAACGGAGAATTCGGGCCCCTGCTTGTCATGTACTGAGGAGTGAGGAGTGGCCATCGGTATTTGTTCCGCAGAGGGAAAGGCGAGTACAGTCCCCAATGCGGCGACAAACAGAAAGCAGGCTGCTTTCAAGGCGAAGACAGCATACGCTTCGCTGCCTTTTGCCTGATCCATCCTTCTGGCTTTTTCGGCCAGCATCGTCTGCAGCTGCTCTTTGGCCTCTATTCTGGGGGCTGGAACGCGGCTGTTCAGTTCCCTTAATTGCTGGTGCAAGCTGTCGTTATTTTCCCAGTGCATTTACGACCCTCCCTCCGTGGCATTCCGGGCCGAGCTTCTTTTGAATGAGCTTGATGGCTCGGTGAAAATCGACCTTTACTTTCGCTTCGGAGATTCCCAATATTTCAGCCGTTTCCTTTACGCTGCATCCTTTGATGGAGCGAATGATAATGACCAGCCGGTACTTGGCCGGAAGCGCGAGGATCGCCTCTCGCAGTTCCCGCTCCTGTTCCTTTTCGGCAAACTCTTTTTCCGGCAGTCCGGTTTTGGCAGGCAGCCCGTGAAACCAGCTGTCGACGAATATTTGCTGAAATCGTTTCCGGCGGTATTGATCGATGGCGACGTGCTTGGCGATCGAGAATATCCACGTTTTGAGCGTCACGCGCCCGTCATAGCGAGGGAGCGCCTGCAGCACACGGGCGAATACCTCCTGCGTAATATCCTCCGCATCGCTTCGATTTCCCACAAAGTGATATAAAAAATAATAGATTTCCTGGTAATAAGCCTCGCAAATTTCGCGGATGCGCTGTTCGCAGCTTCCAGACATCCCGTTCCTCCTTTCAGAGACGGTGCTTGCCTCCAGGTAATGGAGAAGCAAGCACCGGCGCGGTTGCCTTTCTTAACGCGGAACGATCTTTCCTGTGACCGCATCCACAAATTCGAGCACGTCGGGATTGATCCGGGCTTTGTACACGAGAACGGGCTGATCTGCTTGCTTGGATTGGTTGATCGGATAAAAATACGTCAGCTCGAGCGGATGGTATTTGAGATATTCTTGCATGGCCTGTTCCGCGCTGATCGCGTTTTTGGGGTCGGGAAGAGTGAATTTGTCGCGAACGGAAGGGCCGATCAAACGAATGGGCTTGCCTGTATCGCTGTTGATGGTTACCTGAAACGCTTTCTCCACGAAAGGTATTCCGTTTGTCGCAGGATAAACCGCGAAGTTGAAATGCCCCTGTGGTTCAATGTACAAGCGAGTCTCCATCACAACGGTCTTGCTGTCTGGATCAAGGAATGGCTGAATCAACTGAACAGCAGCCTTTTTCGCGTCTTCCAGAGAAATTTTGCTGCTGGCTGGCGGCTGTACAGAATCTTCGCCGGTATCGAGTCCTGCGGAGAAGACCAGTCCGCTGGTTGGATCGACGGTTACGAAACGGTTCTCATTGTTTTTCGTCCACCTGTACTCTTTATAGCTTTTCCCCGCCGCAGAGCCGTTTTGTTCCGAAAAGGAAGCGCCAGCGAGTTCAAAGCCGAAAACGTTTTGCAAAATGGACGCAGCTTCTTCTTTGCTGCGGGCAGCCAGTGGCTGGCCAGGCGGAGCAACAGGTATATCATAAAAGAACTCTCCGGTGAAGCTCTTGAATTTTGCATGCTCAGTGTCCACCCAGGAGCCTGTCTTGGCATCCATGTACCCGGAGCCGACAACCTGATAGACCAGGCTGGGTGTTTTGTCAGGGCCGGTCAGACGGTAAAACGGCTTCATCATGTTGGTCATAGCTTGCTTGGCTTGTTCCGGGGACATGGCCTCAGACGGGCTCGGAAGCTTGGACGGATCAGGTGAGCCGTTCAGTGAGGCTTCGTTGGAAAACTCCACAACATTTCCTGCTCCATCCAAGGACACAAACACTTTTTTCTGTTCGACGGGGATGCGGTTGATCGATCTGGCGAACACGGCTCCATTCAGGCTCTTTGACGACGCTTCGTTGTATTGCAATTCCGCCAGGCTGCAGTCAACCAATCCCTTTTGATGAGCGGCAGTCAAAAACGCCTCCGCCTTTTTCTTTTGTTCGCCGAGTGAAAGCTCCTGGTCCATTTCATTAGCGCCGCTATCCAGCGAAAAGCTTTTGATCTCTCCGGTTTTCTGCATAAAGATGGTCATTTCCGGCAATTTTGCTTTTTCGGCTTTGCGGGTAATCACGACCGTGCTGCTGTCCGCAGCCATTTCCACTGTTTGAACGGGGAGCTCTTTCATGTAGGGCAGCAGCGTAGATAATTGCTCCAGGTTTTTTTGGATGACGTCATTCAAAGGGGCTGGGCTGCTGGCATAGACTGCCGATGTCCCGGCAGCCCAAAGAGGGCTTGCGCTTAAAAGGCTTGCTGCCGCGATTGTCAGCATTGCTTGATTCAGCTTTTTCATGCTTCGAACCTCCTAGGTTTTCTTTTCTCACCTGCGTTATTCGCATGAAACAGCAAAAGGTTACAAAATTTTTCCGGATTTGTTTGTTTTTATTCCAATTTTGCTGTTCGGGCAGACTGGCGCTCCATGAGCTGCTTCAGCTTTTCCTCCGTCGAGGAATCCGGAGCGGGGGTGTAGATGCTGCAGCGCAGATCGGCATCGCCCTGTACCTGCAGAGACGTCAGATGGAACAGCATTTTGCCTGCTTTGGCGTGCCTGAATTCAATCAAGACCTCCGGGGCAGAGCTCACCCGGCTTTGCTCCCACAGCGGATGGAAGTCGGGATGGGTCCTTTTCATCTCGTCGAGGAACTGCTCGTACCATTCGTCCTCTACGTACTGGCCGTAATACGCGCGGAAAATGGACAAAAAGCCGCTGACGAAGTGCTCCCAGTTCACCGCCAATCGGCGAAGCTCTCTTCTGGCAAACAGTAGACTGATGAGATTCCGTTCCTTGGCGGGAATTTGTTCAAAGTCGAGGAAGACATGGGAGGCCGCCTGATTCCAGCCGACGATCTGGCAGCGCCTGTCCGAGATAATCGTCGGGCAATAGCGCAGCTCCTGCAAAATCCTTTGCAGCGACGGACTGATTTTGGGCTGCTCCTCCTGTGAAAGAATGGGTCCTGTTCCGCTCTCGAACGCGAGGGCATACAAGTATTTGCGCTCATCGACGGTCAATTGCAGGGCGTTGGCGATCGCATCGAGCACGGATGCCGATACGCGAATGTCCCGCCCTTGTTCCAGCCATGTATACCAGGTAAGGCTGACTCCGGCCAGTTGTGCGACTTCTTCCCTGCGCAGTCCTGGCGTTCTTCTGCGCTTCCCGGCGGTCAACCCGACGGACTGGGGCTGCACCTTGGCTCTCTGCGTTTTTAAAAAAGCGGATAATGCCTGCAATCTGGTCTGGTGGTTCATCATCGATCCCTGCCTTGTTTTAGTCGGTAAGGTGGTAGTTGTTATACTAGTATAAACGACAACTTGTAATAGGATAACGGGTGTGACAAGATTACTTCCAGAAAGACATTTTCAGGGAGGAATCAAACGATGGAACGAGTTGTGATCACAGGTATGGGTGTCATCTCGCCGCTCGGCAATGACGTCCAGTCTTTTTGGAGCAAGCTGATCCGGGGAGAGTCGGGGATCACGCGGATCGATACGTTTGACACGGATGGACATAAAGCAAAAATAGCGGGCCTGGTCCGGGATTTTGATGCCGAAGCGCGATTCGGGCGCAAGGAAGCGCGGCGGATGGACCGTTTTTGCCAGTTCGCCCTGGCGGCGGCAGAGCAGGCCTTTGCGGATGCCGCACTTGATCCGGAAAAGGTGGATCGGGAGCGGATGGGCGTATACGTCGGCTCTGGCATCGGGGGGATTCAGACGCTGCTGGAGCAAGAAGCGCTGCTCCAAGAGCGGGGACCTGGACGGGTCAGCCCGACGCTCGTGCCGATGATGATCGCCAATATGGCGGCCGCGATGATCAGCATCCGGTTTGGCGCCCACGGTCCGACAATGGCTCCGGTGACGGCGTGCTCCATCGGAAACACGGCGATTGGCGAGGCATTCCGGCTGATCCGGGCCGGAGGGAGCGACGTCGTCCTGGCCGGGGGGACGGAAGCGGCGATTACCGATATTTCGCTCGCCAGCTTTGGCAATGCCACAGCGATTTCCACCCGCAATGACGAGCCTGCCAAAGCGAGCCGGCCGTTTGATCTGGAGCGTGACGGCTTTGTCATGGCCGAGGGAGCGGGCATAGTGGTGCTGGAGTCTCTCACGCACGCGCTCAAGCGAAATGCGAGGATTTATGCAGAGGTCATCGGCTATGGAGCCAGCTCGGACGCCTATCATATGGTAGCCACGCATCCGGAAGGCATCGGGGCGTATCTGGCCATGAAAGCGGCGCTGAAGGAAGCGGGAATAGAGCCGCAAGAGGTCGATTTGATCAGCGCCCACGCGACGAGCACGGAGATCGGCGACAAGACGGAGACAGCGGCGATCAAAAGACTGTTCGGGGAGGCCGCCTACAAAATCCCGGTAACGGCCAACAAATCGATGATCGGCCATATGCTCGGGGCGGCAGGCGGAGTGGAAGCGATCGCTCTGGTCAAGAGCCTCGGGGAGGGCGTCATTCCGCCGACAATCAACCTGGAGAACCCCGATCCCGCATGCGACCTCGACTACGTGCCCAATCGGGCGAGAAGGGCCGACCTTTCCATTGGCATTTCCAACTCCTTTGGCTTCGGCGGCCACAATGCGGTGATTGCGCTGAAAAACTTTGCCGAATAAATACATGTTTTTCCTCCGAAACGAGCATGGTAAAAAGGAGAAAAGCTGGAGGCAAAAGGAGGGATGTGCGTCCGTGGAAAAAAAACGGTACTACATCACGCTGCAGTCCGGCACGACAGTGGCCGAGATTCGGGATGTGAAAGGGGAATCCACCTACGATTTTGAAATCGAGGCATCCCCGATGGAAGCAGGAATGATGCGCGATTTGTTCGAACACTGCGCACATGGCGACTTTATGATGTGGATGCATGGCCACACGTTGTGGACCGACATGCCTGACAGGGACAATGACGAGTACGACGACAACCTCCGGGAGATTTATCGCATGATGTATCGTCTGGGGACGCCGAAGACGAAGCAGGATCTCGAACAGATGGGTCTGGTGAAGGCACTGGGGCTGAATCAGGACGAAATGCCGCAAGAGCTGAAAAATCCGGCTGCGGGCCAGGTGGAAGACCCGCCGCAAGGACCTTTGGAAGGCATTTTGGAGCGCTAGGACAAGACTTTACTGACAGCATGAAAAGGAGTGGTCCTCGATGAAATGTTGGAAAAGCAAGCTTTTGGCAGCAACACTTGTGATCGGGCTGGCGGTGCCGAGTGCAGCTCTGGCGATGGAAAGCCGCTCGGATGGATTGTCGCCCCAAACCAAACAGCAGCAGGAGCATGGTGAACACGGCGGGGGACATGGCGAGCATTATAAAATGAAGCGTCTGCATCATTCCCACATGGGGGTTCATCGCCAGATGTACTTGACGCTGCTCGCGGAAAAGTACACCCCGGAGAGCGCCGAAGAGTGGAAGGCTGCCCTGGCAGAACGCAAGCGGCTAAAAGAGGCCTACAGGGCGCAAAAAGCGAAGCAGCAAAACGATGCAGGGCAGCATCAGGAGCACAAAGAAGCGATGCACGCGTTAAAAGAGAAGTACAGGGACACTCATACAGAGTTTCACGCGGCGATCGAATCAGGGGATGCCGCGAAGATCAAGATCGTCCTGCCCAAGCTTTTGGCTGAGGTAAAAGAGGGAAACAAGCTGCTTGCAAAAAAACTGGAAGAAAAGAAAAACTAGCAGAGCCCGAACTCGCTTCGTACAATAAAATAGCGTATGGCAAAAAGGACGTGTCCCGTGCGCGTCCTTTTGCTTTTACCAGGAATTGCTTTTTACGAAGAAGATTGCCCTTGCAGAAGGCTGCGACATAGCTGAAAAAAGCCTTGCTAGCAAGCACAATACGTTCACATGGTCAGGCAAGGGGAGAGGAACATGAGCTACTTGATTTATCTGGTGGAGGATGAGGAGAATCTAAACCAGGTTCTGGCCTCCTACCTGGAAAAGGAAGGCTGGCAGGTGCGCTGCTTTTCCGACGGGAATGCAGCAAGGGCTGCGATCATGGAGGCGCCGCACCTCTGGATTTTGGACATTATGCTTCCTCATGTGGATGGATACCAGCTGATTCGCGAGATTAAAGCCCGCCAGCCACATACTCCCGTAATCTTTATTTCTGCACGCGATGCGGAGCTGGACCGTGTCATCGGTCTGGAAATGGGCAGCGACGATTATTTGCCCAAGCCTTTTTTGCCGAGGGAGCTGGTGATTCGGGCCGGAAAGCTGCTGCAGCGGATCTATGCGGCAACGAGCTCGCCAGCGGCCAATCAGACAGCAGCGGCTCTTGGCCGGTCTGTGCGGATGCTGCCGCCTTACGAAATCGACGAAGGCTCCCGAATGGCCCGAATCGACGGGCAAAAGATTGAGCTGACCACCAAGGAGTTTGATTTGCTCTTGCTGCTGTCCGCTCATCCGGGACAAGCGCTGTCGCGGGAACAGATTCTGCTGCGGATTTGGGGAGAAGAATATGATGGCAGTGACCGCGTCGTCGACGATTTGATGCGCCGGCTGCGCAAAAAGCTGCCCAAGCTGCGTGTGGAGAGCATTTACGGGTATGGATACAGGCTGGTGGAGCGATGAAAAACTATCCGTTGGCTGTTCAAATTTGGCTCATTTTTGCCAGTATTACGCTGGGGGTGACCTTGCTGCTCGCGCTGCTGTTTCCGTGGGCGCTGCGCAGCTTCTTTACCAAAGAAATTTATGCGCAGATCGAAGCCTCCCAAGACGTATTCCTTGCATATGCGACCTCCTCCGTGGACGGCTGGGAGGACAAGGGGCTCTTGAAGCGGGAGCTGGAACGCCAGAATGTTCGGGCCGTCACACATGTCATTTTTCGCGAAAATGGAAAGGTGATCGGCGGGAAGGCACTGCCCGAATCGCTTGTAAAGATGCTGAACGAGGATATCGGAGAACAACTGGCCGATGTCCAGCAATACGTTCGGCCTGTGGAGGACGAGTCGATCTACTACGTAATCCGGCGAGAGACGCTGGCCGGAAAGACAATCTATCTGGTCTCTTATGTTTGGAACTCGTATTTGAACGGATTGGTAAGTACCTTGTTGTGGCGGCTTATTCTCATCATGGCGGCGGTGCTGCTCATAAGCTGGCTTCCGTGCTTGTGGCTGGCCCGTTACTTGACCAGACCGCTGGTGGAGATGGAACAGCGGGTCAAGCGAATCGCCGACCGGGATTGGAGCGAGCCGTTCGTGCTGGAGCGTGCTGACGAGATCGGCCGTTTGGCGGGCTCCATCGAGCGGATGCGCGAACGGCTCGTATCGCAGAACGAGAAGCAGCAATCCTTTTTGCAGCAGGTTTCGCACGAGTTGAAAACGCCGGTTATGGTCATCCGCAGCTATGCCCAGTCCATCCTGGACGGCATCTTCCCAAAAGGAGATATACCGGGGAGCGTACGGGTGATCGACGAAGAGGCGGAAAGGCTGGAGGAGCGAATTCGGGGACTGCTGTACATAACGAAGCTGGAATATTTGGAGCAGCAGTCCTCCCGCAAGCTATTTCGCCTTGATGAACTGGTCGTAGAGGTGTGGGACCGGCTCAAGTGGAAGCGGACCGATGTCGACTGGAGCTGCTCTGCGGAAGCCGTGACCATATCAGGGGACCCGGAGCAGTGGAAGGTAGCAGTGGAGAACCTTCTGGACAACCAAATGAGGTATGCGCAGAACAAAATCACGCTTGCTTTGGGACAAAAGAACGGAAATGCCGAGCTTCGCATCGGCAATGACGGACCGCCGATCCCCGAGGAAAAAACGGAACACCTGTTTAACCGTTTCAGCAAAGGGGAATGAAGCGGTAGCGGCCGGGCTGGTAGTTCCGATGCCTAGTCGCTCGCAGCCTGCATATAGCGAAACAGGGTGTTTTCGTCCCATTCCTCTACGGCCAGGATGTGTTCCTCCGAACAGTTGGGGCACCAGCCGAGATGCAGGCAGCGATGTTGCAGGGCATCGGGCACGCCATTGCTCAGCTTTGAATCTTCGATCTCCCTGTACGGGCTGTAGTCCCCGTAGTAATCATAAAGCCGGCCGCTGTCATCCAGAGGATGGGAGCATAGCGGACATGCCTCGCGCAGATCGAGGAGACCGTTGCATACGGGACAGAGATGATCCATCAGGCGCATAACTCCTTTTACGTGTCTGGTTCTCTCCCTACTTTGCACAGGGGAAGCGGTGTCTATACAAAAATGCGAAAGGTCTGCTGCTTGCCGGGGAACCGGCAGCATAAAAAAGCTCTGCGGCCCTTCAACAGGGTGGCAGAGCTTTGATCTTGTCTACGCCTTGAAATTGTCCATGCTGGAGGAGTGGCCGGGCTGCAGCTTCGCATCCGGATTGATGTAGCCCACGGCGTTGTTCACCGCTGTCGGCGCTTCGCCGAATCCGACGGCGATCAGCTTTACTTTGCCCGGATAGGTCGAGACATCGCCTGCCGCGTAAATGCCGGGAATGTTGCTCTCCATCTTGGAATTTACGACGATCGCGCCCTTTTCCAGCTCGAGTCCCCAGTTTTTGATCGGGCCAAGCGATGAGATGAAGCCGAAGTTGACGATGACGGCGTCTACTTCCAGTTCCTTTTCTTCTTTTGTGGTGCTGTTTACGAGTGTGAGGCGTTCGATTTTCTCGTCTCCGTGGATGGCTGAGATTTCGTATGGTGTTGTTACGTTTACTTTGGAGGACATGAGCAGCTCGACGCTGTGCTCGTGTGCACGGAATTTATCCCGGCGGTGGATGAGTGTGACTTCCTTGGCGATCGGCTCGAGCATCAAGGACCAGTCAACAGCAGAATCCCCGCCTCCGATGACGGCAACGCGCTGCCCTTTGAAGGAGTTTAAGTCGGTAACGAAGTAATGCAGATTGGTTTTTTCGTATTTGACGGCGTCTGGATGCTCTAACTTTCGAGGTTCAAATGCGCCGACTCCGGCGGTAATAATGACGGCACGCGAATAGTGTATGCCTTTGTCTGTCGTAAGCTCGAAGATGTTGTCTGCTTTCTTTTCGACATTTTCCACCTTTTCCTCAAGGCAGATCGTCGGATTGAATCGGGACAATTGCTCTTTTAGATTGTTAATCAAATCTTGCGCAAGCACTTTCGGAAACCCGGCCACATCGTATATGTATTTCTCCGGGTAAAGAGCGGAAAGCTGTCCGCCCAGTTGGGGCATACTTTCAATAATTTTTACGCTTACCTGACGCATTCCGCCGTAAAATGCAGTGAACAGGCCAGCAGGGCCTCCACCGATAATCGTAATGTCGTATACCTGCTCGTCCTTTTGCAGAAGATTCAACCTAAGCACCTCCGAAATATTCTGAAAGCATCCTTTCCTATTATACCCATACTTGAAAATGAAAAAAAGCAAAGAAAAGAACAGCGTAGGCAAATATGGCTTGCAAAACTTGTCGATTCCCCTTAATATGATCTTGAATGTAAAGAAATTGACACATTTTTTTATCCCAGCGTTTGTGCCATTTTTCACAGATTGCCGCATAGGATGAGACATGGCAATAATTCCGTTTATTCATTGGCGATCAAAAAGGGAACCTTAAAGCGTAGCCAATCACGTGAAATTTCGCACAAACCTTCAGGGATTACTATCATTCATGAATGGAAGGGATATCCATGAGTACACCCAAAATCCTCATCCTCGGCGCCGGGTACGGGGGCCTGTTGACCACTCTGCACCTGCAAAAAAAGCTCAACTACAATGAAGCAGAAATCACGCTGGTCAACAAGCACAACTATCACTACATCACGACCTGGCTGCATGAGCCGGCTGCGGGAACAGCACCTGCGGATCATGCCCGCGTGCCTCTCGATCAAATTATTGACATGAACAAAATCAATTTTGTCAAAGATACCGTCCAATCGATCCAGCCGGAAGAGCGTACGGTTACACTGGATAGCGGAAACGTTTTGAGCTACGACTACCTCGTGATCGGCCTCGGAAGCGATCCGGAAACCTTCGGCATCGAGGGCCTGAAAGAGTATGCGTTCAGCATCCGCAGCATCAACGCTGTTCGTCAAATCCGCGAGCATATCGAGTACATGTTTGCGAAATATAAAAATGAACCGCATCGCACGGATTACCTGACATTCGTCGTGGGCGGAGCCGGATTTACGGGCATTGAGTTCAGCGGCGAGCTGGCTGACCGCATTCCTGAGCTGTGCCAGGAATTCGACGTTGACCCGAGTTTGGTAAAGATTTACAACATTGAAGCGGCTCCAACCGCACTGCCAGGATTCGATCCGGAACTGGTTTCCTACGCGGTCGATATTCTGCAGAAAAAAGGCGTCGAGTTCATGATCGGAACGGCGATCAAGCAATGCACGCCTGAGGGCGTAGTGCTCGCCAATGGAGAAGAAATCAAGGCTGCTACAGTTGTCTGGGCCGCAGGTGTTCGCGGCAACAGCATCGTGGAAAAATCCGGATTTGAAGTCATGCGCGGACGTGTCAAAGTAGACGAGTTCCTGCGTGCTCCAGGGTACGACAACGTATTCGTCGTCGGCGACTGCGCCCTGATTTTCAACGATGAAGGCCGTCCTTATCCGCCGACTGCTCAGATTGCCGTACAAGAAGGGGAAGCGCTCGGTGACAATCTGGCGGCTCTCATTCGCGGCGAAGTGATGATGCCGTTCAAGCCAGCTCTCCAAGGATCTCTTGCTTCGCTCGGAAAAGGCGAAGGAATCGGTATGGTCGGCACGAAAAAACTGTTCGGCACCTCGGCCGCACTGATGAAAAAAGCGAGCGATCTGCGCTACCTGTACAAAATCGGCGGCGTTGGTCTCGCTCTGAAAAAAGTGCGCCTGTAAAAGGAGAAACCTATGCGCCACGCCAGTATCCAGGTCAGAGGATTGATGACCCGCGAAGAGATGGAGCGCTACAACGCGCTGATGGACGTAGGCGCCTACCTGGAAGACCAGGGGCGCCACGATCTCGCCCATCATATTCAGCGGGAAGTGGACATACTCATCCTGCCAGCGATTGATCGTTTGAAGGAAAAGGGCCGCGAACGCGACCGGGAAAACCTTCGCTACATGATTGACAACGGACTTCTGGATGAGGACGACGATTGACCAAGCTAGCGAATAGATGACTCGAAGATGCCCTCGGCGAACCAGAAGCCGGGGGTTTTTCATTGGAGGAACGAGCCAAATGGGCCGGCTGTTACTTGAAATGCCTCACACGGAGCTTCCTTGTTTTGAAGACATCCGGGCTTGCGTTTCGGTGCCAAATCGTATGTTCCGAGCTGGCGCTGTACAACCGGTTTCGCTATACTGACGAAAGAAAGGTGGGAGACCGTGTGCGAAAGACGAATGTATGGCTGGGCGCCTGCGGAATTGTGATTCGCGGCGAAGAGGCGCTGGTCGTGAAGAAAACGTACGGGGGTCTCAAAGGACAGTGGTCCTTTCCGGCCGGATTTGTGGAGCCGGGGGAGACCGTAGATGAAGCCGCCGTGAGAGAAGTTTGGGAGGAGACTGGAATACGCGCGGAAATACGGCGGTTGGCAGCCGTCCGCTCCGGAGTCATCCGCGATACGATCAGCGACAATATGGTGGTCTTCTGGATGGATTATGTCAGCGGTGAACCGCGTCCGCAGGAAGGGGAAATCGAGGTGGCAGCCTTTGTGCCGATCCGGCAGCTTCTGGAAGATCCGCTTTCCTCGACCTATTTGAAAATCATCCTGCCCACGTACCAGAAGCGAGAACAGAGCTTGGCCGGAGACGAATACCCGATCGACCCCGTTTTTCAATACACACGCTATAAAATCTTCTCGCAATCGTGAGTATACGCTAGATAACAGCCATTGTTGCCGCTTACATAGCGGTTTTTTTCTGTTTTTCCTCGCTTTTTTCAGTTGAAGAATGCTGTCTTTTTCTGATATAGTTAGACACATCCAAAAAATCAGAATTTTAAAAAATGTCGGTTATGCGAACCCGGCGCCATGGGAAAGGAGCGATCATCATGAGAAAAGAACAGGAACAATGCCCATACTGCAATGGACAAGGCTATTTTCAATTGCTGCTGGGTGGGACAGAAAACTGTCCGGGATGCGAGGGCTCGGGTGCCCACTCGGAGGAGATGTCCGCAGCTGCCGGCAATCGATGAGGGAAGTCTTTGAGAAGCCGATGAAAGTCGGCTTTTTTTGTGCGCCGCCAAAAGCGAGGCAAGCCCCAGTTTCCCAATTGACCTTATGCTTTGATTTCGATAGACTAGAAGCGATAACGGGCCGTCGGCTGCCGCGGTCCCATTTCTGTCGGAAGAGAGCAGGAGGTCTAAAAGCTCATGAGCTTGCTGCAATTTGTGGTGTCTGTTGTCTTGTTTGCTGTGCTTGGATTCGGGATCGGCTTTATTATAAACATGATATTGCGTACCACCTGGATGCCCGTCATCCTCGTCTTCGGAGTGGTCGTGGGCGCATTGATCTACAAAAACATCGTTCCCGGCCTTTGGGACTCCATCATTCTCGGCGTCGGCCTGATCGGAGCGGTGGCCAGCGGCTGGACGATCCAGACACTTCGGAAAAAAGGATATCGGATGTTTTAACTGACTTAGAAAGCGGACCTTACTCGGGTTCGTTTTTTCTTTTTTTAAAAGCGCTTGGAAAGCGGCTGCGGGGGAGAGAAGCATATTTCCAGTCCTGCGCTCCGGTCTTCGTCCTGCGAGGAAGCGCAGACTGTCCGCTACACAACGATTCGCGGGGGAGCGTAAAAGTGGCAGCCGCTTCGTAGCGGAATCAGGTTACGCTCCTGATTCCCGCGAATCGTTGTTCCGCTGGGATGGACTTCGCTAGTCGCTTTGACTGGAAATATGCTTCTCTGTAGCGGTTGATTTACGAATGATCAGGAAGCGGGAAAGACAGGACAGACAGGTAATTTTTGATATTATTTATGTACATGAAACAAAACGAATAACCCATTTAAGAGGACGCGAATAAGGAGGAGTTATGAAAAGGGTTATATCGATTGTAACGTTAACTACCTTCACACTCCTGGCAACAGGATGCTCAAATGATAAATCTACAGTCGAACGTAAAGGTCTTACAGGATTCGTCGTAGAGGCAGATTACCAAAAAAACAGACTTCTTGTAGTTGAAAGTGATGAAACAAAACAGGGTGAGGATTATGAAGCTGAATGGTACTCGTTGAACAAGGATGCGATAATCCTTGACAATAATAGTAATCCAGCTTTGTTTACCGATGCTGAAGTAGGGTCTAAGGTCGAAACGTGGTCAACTTCACATTCTTTAGAATCGTATCCAGCGTCTACAGACCTGAGTAAATTGATAATTGCAGATGATGTGAAGCATCCTGATTCCCCCATGCTCCAAAAAACAGCCATACAAGCTGCTATCATTTATATAAAGAACCTTACAAATAGACCGGGAACGATCATTATCCAGAATGTGAGCACAAACGAAACAGAGTGGATCATTCAAATCTATCATTACATTTACAATGAAGAGAAGAGTTATAAGTTAGGAATTGATGCAACAACCGGAGAGGTCAGGGAGATCCAATAGTAGTAGTTCATCAATTCAGTGATGAGGGGCAGTTTTTCCTTACTTCTTAGACGAGACGATTCCCCACTTTTTTAACTTTCTAAGAAAAGCAACGAAAAACCCAACAGCTGTAGAGATGAAAAAGGAGAAAACCGCAAAGGTCTTTGGGACACCTGCCCAGGCTTGCGAGCAAAAGTGGAACGGCATTTGCGTCCAACCTGAGAGACTTCGAGGAATGGGCTGCTTTTGGACGCAGTTCCGCTTTTGCTCGCAAGCCGGACAGTATCCGCATCCAAGAAGTGTCCCACCGAACCTGCCGCGGTTTTCTCCTTTTTCATCTCCTCCACAACAGTCTGAACCAACCGTTTTTCCACCGATGAAAAGCCTCAAAAAAGAAACGCAAACCGCCCAAACTATCCCGAATATTTCAGCTTCTGGTTGAATTTGTGTATAGTTTCCTCCTCTCCGGGACAAGATTAGTAGCGAGAGGAGGTTTTTTACAGAATGAATGTGAAGCGATTGGTTAGTGTCATCGTTTTGGCTGTAACCGTCCTGACAGGCTTTGCGAGCGATGGATTGGGCTACAACGCGATCGGTGATCGATCTGTCCAGACCGCTTATGGAATCAGGGAAACCAGGGAAGGGCAGCAGGTCGTGAAAAAACGGGCTGTCTCCACCAGTTCATTTAGCCAGGTCATCGACAAAGCAGATGCGATGCTGGAGCAATATCCGAAAATCCGCGTTGTCGCTACCGGATACTACGCCGGATATGAATCAACGGGGAAACATCCGAGTCATCCATCCTACGGGATTACATATTCAGGCGTGAAGGTCCGTCGTGGCGAATACTCCACCATTGCTGCTGATCTGCGCGTGTTTCCACTGGGGACAGTGTTGTACATCCCCGGCTATGGTTACGGAGTTGTCGCTGACAAAGGAGGGGCTATACGCGGCAACAAAATCGACCTGTATTTTGAAACCAAGCAGGATGTATTCAAGCAGTGGGGGAAGAAGTCCGTAGACGTATACCTGGTCCGCCGGGGCGACGGGAAAGTAACAGAGGCGATGATGCAAGGGTTGAATGAAAAAGGGATTGCGGCGATGGCCGAACCTATTGACTAGTGTGATCGAAAGCAAACGAATGTGACTTTTAAAAAAGGATTTGCTTTAGCTATTTCAGCTGGCAAATCCTTTTTCGCATGAGCTCTGATCAAAATCTTGCAGCGTTCCATGCAAAGCTTAGTTTCGAGAAGCGGGCAGCTTTTCGGCGAGCTCGGGGTGGATCAGGGAGACAAGACGCTCCAATCCGTCCAGGATACGCGGAGAGGGCCTGCAGTAGAGGCCTTCTTCCAAAAGGTGCACCTGCTTTTTCCGAATAGCCGCCATCTCTTGCCATTCAAGGCGATCAGTGATCATAGCCGGTTTAATCCTTCGAAGCTCAATGCCGCACCAGACTACGCAAATATGGTCGGGATTGCGTTCCAGGACCATCTCGCGGGTCGCTTTTACATTGGGGACGGAAAAATCGGCAAACACATTCATGGCGCCGGCGATCTCGCTTACATCCGTCAGCCAGTTGTCCCGGCCCGGGGTGTAGATCGGATTGGGCCACCACTCCCAGTAGAGCTTTGGCGTAGTTTCAGCAGCCAACGCTGTTTGCCTGATGGTTTCAGATCTTTCGACAAAGTGATTGGCAAGCCGCTCTGCTTCCAGGTGTCTGCCGGTCGCTTCCCCGACGAGCCGGATATCCCGCGGGATGTCGGTGAAACGCTGCGGGTTGAGGACGATATGGGGAATCCGGCGGGCAATCAATGCTTCCACATTCTTTTCCATTCCAGGGACACTGAGCGAAGCTACGACCAAATCCGGTTTGAGGGCTTCCACCTTTTCCATGTCGATGGTCAGGTCAGGTCCGACGCGAGGCAAATGCTGCCACTCGCCTGGCCAGTCAGAGTGATCATCCAGCCCCACCACTTCCTCTTTCAACCCCAGATAATAGAGAATCTCCGTATTGCTCGGACAGATGGAAACGATCCGCATAACCCTTCCCCCTCCGGTTGTGTAAAGATCAGACCAGGACAGATTTTTCGTCTCCTGGTCTTTCTGTCGCCTGCTTATGCATAGAAGAGACGATCGACGATAATGGCGATCACGATTCCCAGCCATCCGCCGATAAGCACCTCGATCGGCTGGTGACCGAGCAGTTCCTTCAGCTTCTGGGCCTTTTCCTGATTCGGACGGACCTTGAAGGTTTTCATGCCTTCCAGAAGGTGATTGAATTCATCTACCAGCTTATTCAGAACGACAGCCTGCATTCCTGCATGGCGGCGAACGCCAGCCGCATCAAACATGACGATGATGCCGATAATGGCAGAAATGGCAAACATGCTGCTGGTGAAGCCTTCGCGAATGCCGACTGCTGTGGACAGTGCGGTAACAGCTGAGGAATGAGAACTGGGCATACCGCCTGTGCTGAACAAAAGCGACCACTGCCACGTCTTGGTGGCAAAGTAAGTAAGGGGAATCTTGACAAACTGGGCAATTCCTATGGCAATCAAAGCCGCCCATAAGGGAAAGTTGTCAAATATCGCTGCCATAGTGAAAATCCATTCCTTTCTGCTGTGCACTTCTAGAGATTATTGTAACAGAACGGCGTTATGCTCATCCGTGAAGTTTTCGTTGGGATTTCGAGACAAGCCAATCTGTGTTACCATAAAGATGGAAGGTTTGAAACGGAGGCAACGCTTATGAGTTACCCCGAGCAGTATCTCCAGTTTATTGATTTGTTCAATAAAAAAGAATACTACGAGTGTCACGATCTGCTGGAAGAAATCTGGATGGAGGATAAATCCAACAAGTTCCTTCAGGGACTCCTGCAGATGGCAGTCGGGCTGTACCATTTCTCCGGCGGCAACATCAAGGGAGCGCGCTGGATGTTCGAAAACAGCCGCAAGTACCTGACGCCCTATGCGCCCAGGCACTGGGATCTGGACGTATCTGCCGTGCTTGCTTTTCTGAATGAATGCATAGCAGCACTTCCCGAGGAGAATGCCATCCCGTACACAGAGGCAAAGGCGATGCCGTTTCCTGACTTGCACCTGACGCTGGGCACGCGCTGAAAATCGGAAAACAAATGTGCCCATAATTGTATCCTATCACAGAGAAAGAAGGAAGAGTATATGAACGTCACTGTAGAAAAACGTATGGATGGGTGGAACGTCGCCTGCGACGAGTTGATCATTCCTCTCTGGAAAGGAGAGGAGATTGCGGCGGCGTATCCGGAGTTGGACCAACGCTTTGACGGCGGTCTTGCCGCGATGCAAGCGGATAAGGAGTTCAGCGGCGAAGCGAAGACAGTGGCTATTGTTCACACGATGGGAAAACTGGCGGCAAAAAAATTAATCATCGCCGGCATGGGCAATCCCGAGTCGTTTGACTTCGTTTCGGCACGGGCTGCATGGGGACGCGCAGCCAAGGTTTCCACGACGAAGGGAAAGGAAAAGCTCGTTGCGATCGATGTGCGGACGAAGGGAAGTCTGGAGCTGGACCGTCTGGCTCAGGCGATGACAGAAGCGTTTGGGCTCGCTTCGTACCATTACGAGGGCTACCGTCAAAAGCCGAAGCGCGAAGCGGAACCGCTCAGCACCGTTCAGCTTCTGGTCGGCAGCGATGAGGAAGCCGCGACCGCTATGGTCGGCGTGATGCGCGGCGAGGCGCTGGCGCAGGGAACCAATTTGGCCCGCACGCTTGTCAACGAGCCCGGCAATTACTTGACACCGACCGCGTTGAAGGACGCTGTCGTGGCTGTCGCCGAGCGCTACGGTATGGAGTATGAAGTGCTGGCAAAAGATAAACTGGAGGAATTGGGGATGGGCGGCGTTCTGTCCGTTGCAAAGGGAAGCGCGGAGGAGCCGTTCGTCGTCGCCGTCAAATACCAGGGCAAGGAAAACTGGGAAGACGTCATCGGTCTGATCGGAAAAGGCGTTACCTTTGATACGGGCGGTATTTCCATCAAGCCGGTAGCCGGCATGGAGGACATGAAATCGGATATGGGCGGGGCAGCGGCCATGATCGGGGCTCTGGAAGCGATCGGGCAGCTAAAGCCGAAAGCAAACATCCTGACCGTGATCGGCTGTGTCGAAAACATGCCATCATCAACGGCCTACAAGCCTGGGGACGTCATCACTACGATGAGCGGGAGAACCGTTGAAATCATCACCACCGATGCGGAAGGCCGACTCGTTCTGGCGGACTGCATTACATATGCCAAACAGAAAGGCGTTTCCTGCCTGCTCGACGCGGCTACCTTGACCGGGGGCATCGTCGTCGCACTGGGCCACTACTGCTCCGGTGTCATGACGAACAACGACGCTTTGGTGGGAGAGGTACTGGATGCTGCCGGCCAAGCGGGTGAACGGCTCTGGCAGCTTCCGACCTTTGACGAATACCGCGAGCTGAACAAAAGCCGTTTTGCCGATCTGAAAAACTCGGGCGGACGTTACGGTCACGGCATTATCGGCGGAGTCTTTTTGCAGGAGTTTGCCGAAGAGACGCCGTGGGCACATCTGGACATCGCGGGCACAGCGTATTCTGCCAGCGCGAATGATATGAACCCGGCAGGCGGTACAGGCGTCATGGTGCGAACCATCGCCCAGTTTGTAATGAACCGCAGCCAGGCATAAGTACAGATACACGATCAAACAGCCAATCATAGCGGAATGAAGGAGGAAGTTATCCATGTTCCAAAATCCAAGCGATGAAAAACGCCGCCAGCTCCTGCAGGAGGCAAACACAATCGCAGTCGTAGGTCTTTCCGACAAGCCGGATCGGACCAGTCACATGGTAGCGGCAGCCATGCAGAGCGCTGGCTACAAGATCATCCCGGTCAATCCGGTGATCGCGGGAAAAACGGTACTGGGTGAAAAAGTCGTCGCCTCGCTTACCGACATCGACGAGCCTGTCGACATTGTAAACGTCTTCCGCCGCAGCGAGGATATTCCTCCCGTGGCCGAAGAAACGCTGAAGATGAAGCATAAGCCGAAGGCATTTTGGCTGCAGCAGGGCATCTCCAACGAGCAGGCGGCAGAGCAGGTGTCCAAGGAAGGCATCGACGTCATTATGGATCTGTGCATAAAGGTGGACCACGCTCTTTTACGCATTGGCAAGAAGTAATGGCTGCACAAAAACAACCGTGGAATGGTTTCGGCGAAGGAGTGAAGTCAGATGTTTTACAACAAGACAGCAGAGGCAAAAAATGACCGTGTCCCACCGAATCAAAAGGTGACGACCGGCTTCCCTGTATTGCATTACGGCGAAGTGCCGGAGTACACCGATCTTGCTGCGCAGTGGAGCTTCCGCATCTTCGGGCTCGTGGAAGAGGAAGTGACATTGTCGTACGAGCAGATGATGGCTCTTCCAAAAGGAACGACCACGAACGACATTCACTGCGTTACAGGCTGGAGCAAGCTGGACAACGTCTGGGAAGGCATCCCCGTAGAAGAGATCGTCAAGCTCGTCAAGGTCAAGCCGGAGGCCAAATACGTCATGCTTCACGCGGAGCACGGCTGGACAGCCAACATGCCGCTCAGCGACTTTTTGACGCCGGGCAATCTATTTGCCAACAAGCATAACGGCGAGGAACTGACGCCGGACCACGGCTGGCCGCTCCGTTTTGTCATTCCTCACCTGTATTTCTGGAAGAGTGCAAAGTGGGTGCGCGGCATCGAGTTTTTGGAGCGTGACAAGCAGGGCTTCTGGGAGAAAAACGGGTATCATATGTATGGCGATCCCTGGAAGGAGCAGCGTTTTGCGTGGGATTAAATAGACGTAGAAAGGAGGCGGAGAAACCGCCTCTTTTTTTTGAACCATAGCGGGACTTCTACTGTTCAATCCTCGGCCTCGTAGGATAACAGTCCGGCATTTTCACATCCGATACCTCAGACAGCTTCAGCAAGTAATAACACTCCTCCCGCGACATGTGGTCGGCCATCAGCGGAGACAGCACGACCAATACTTCATCCCGCAAGCGCATTTCCGTCAATTCATGCAAGAAGGATTGGAAAAGCTGAATCTCCATTTCTGCCTGGTGATGGAAACGGCTTAGCGCAGGAAAGCTTTGCAAATGGGTACGGAGATATCCGGCCAATTCAACGGCTTTTAGATAAAAATGTTCAAACTGCTTCGTAAAATGATTGCTTTTTTGCTTATAGTCATGTTCCACCATGTCCAGAAGCGAACTGATCGTAGCAGCATGCCCGGCAGCGTCAGACAGCCACAGCAGATGATAATGAACGGCATGAAAAGTGGGAGCTCCGCTTCCGGAAAGGACATCGTTGAGGATTCGTTCGTATTCCTCCAATTCGTTTACCATGTGGTTTAAAAAAGTGGGAGGCAGGCTGATCGCAATCTTTCCGACAAGATGCCGCTCCAATAGATGAAGCTTAAATTCACGCAATTTCTCCGTGAAGAGGCTCGCCTGTTGATTCAGCAAATGAATGTCCTCGCCAGAGAGATTTTGGCGTGCGTATTCAAGCAGCTTGTCAAAGGACTTGATAAAGTGGCTTGCTTGCTCAATCTCACGGGTCTCTTTTGGCGCCAGTGACTGATGAATAAACCGGGCATGATCGCCGAGTATTTGCAGCCAAAATCTATGTTCAAACATAATGTCACTTTGTACATCGACTTTGTTTTTCATGTCATTCCCTCCCTTTGCACACTTCAGGGTATGTGCAGGAGCCCAAATGTGTGTAAAGGGTGAACAGGGGAATCGGATGCACCCCGTGGAAGTGAGATTGGCCAGTTATCTGTTGTCTGTCTGCTTTGATGCAGCCGATTCCCGGTTTCAAGGGCAATTGAGCACGGCCAGTCTGAGGGATGCCGCGAACTCAATCGGAACCAGCTACCGACATCTGAACAGGGTCATCCGGCAGTTTTGCACGGAGGGTCTGATCGAACGCAGCAAAGAGTACATCCTGGTTGCGGACAAGGAAGGGGTAAGAGCGCTGGCAGGCGATAATATTTACGAATAGACACATGGCAATAGGCTTCAGAAGAGCAGGGCGGCGATCAATCATCATCCAGGGTGCAATCACGGGAGAGGAAAGCGTATGATATCGGGACGGATACTTGCAGTTCTCGCAGGTTCGCTGGTCAGTCTGCAAAATATTTTCAACAGCAAGGTAAATGAACGAGCGGGATCCTGGGCAACCACGGCGCTCGTATTAGGCATGGGATTTTTGGCTTCGCTTGTGATCGGTCTGCTATTTGAAGGCGCAGAGCTGTCTGTCTTGGAAAAGATGCAGCCCTGGTACTGGTTTAGCGGTTTGATCGGAGTTGGAGTAGTCATTTGTCTGGTGCAGGGGATCAGGCTGCTCGGCCCAACGTACGCCAGCTCGGTCGTTTTGTCAGCGCAGCTCGGATTTGCGTTATTGTGGGTCTCTCTAGGCTGGTTCGGTTTGGAGCAAGTCCCGTTTACTTTCAAACAGGTGGTCGGCGTGCTGGTCCTCGTCGGCAGTATCATCGTTTTTAAATTTGGCGGTAAACATGAGGCGCAGGAGTCGTCCAAGCAGCCAGCGTAGATGATCCGTTGAGCTTTCTCGCAGGCGATGACCTGTGTGCACATTCCGTTTTCGTTATCGGAAATAGCTGCCATCCGTTTGCCTCTTCTCCCTGGCGGTTGCGCTCAGGGATTTTTTATTGGGCAGGCGGGTACTGCCACTACAGCTTGACAGCGAACAGCCAGAGAATCACCCCAGCCACGGCAGCACCTAGCAGGAGCAGCACCGCCCATATTGTGCTATTTCCCTGCTGCTTTGCTTGTACTTGTTCCTGACCCTGGTTCTTTTCTTGTTCCTTTGGTTGTTTCTTTCTGAACAGCAGCGGCAATTGAGAAGCGGCTATCGCGGCAATGCCCGAAAAAATCCAGAACCGCATCGTTTTCTTCGTTTCGTTGTCTTCCATGCTCTGCACCCTCCTAATAGCTTCAGTATGCGTCAAATGCCGGGAAATGTTGTAGGAGGAACGGGTTTGTCCAACCGAGTCTAAATTGACTGTATGGGCAGCATCGCTGCATAGAAATATTGCGTTGGGAAATTTTATGGTTAAAAAGGGTGGGCTCATGAAGATCAAGGATAGGGTTTCTTTATTGCTCGCCGTCAGCCTGTGCCTGTTGACCATCGGTTGCCGGACAGACCCCGGCCAGCAGCTAAACCAGCAAAGCGTCAAATCCCCGGCGTCTGCCAATCAAACGGCAAAACCCGTCATACTGATTGTCATTGATTCGTTGATGGACAAGCCATTGCGGGAAGCGATTCGGCAAGGCCGCGCCCCCGCTTTGAAGCATTTGCTAGCGAACGGGCACTACTTTCCGAAGGTCGTCAGCTCGTTTCCGACGATGTCCGTCACCATCGACAGCACTTTATTGACCGGGACATACGCAGATCGGCATCATGTTCCGGGCCTTGTCTGGTACAGCGGCAAAGAAAAGCGGATGATTTTCTATGGAAACGGCCCAAAGGAGGCCATGAAAATCGATCAGCCGCAAGTATTGATAGACTCCGTGCAGCAGTTAAACCAGGTTCAATTGAACAAGGAAACGAAAACGATTCATGAGGAGCTGGCGGAAAAGGGAAAAAAATCGGCGTCGATCAATGCGATTGTATTTCGGGGAAAAACGGAACACAGCTTGAAAGTCCCCGGCTGGATCTCAGCCGCCACTCATATGCCAGACGCATTGAACGTAACGGGACCTGAATGGCTTTCCTATGCGGCGTTTGCACAACTGGACCCGAACAACCGCCACGACCGTCTGTGGAAAAAGTACGGGATGAACAATGATTTTTCCGGTCATGACGTGGCCTATTTGATCACGAAAAAACAGCTTCCGCCTTTTACAATCGCATACTTCCCGGAGAATGACATGACCGTCCACAGAGGGGGCGTCGCCAACCTGGATGGGATAGCAAAAGCGGATCAGGCGCTGCAGGTCGCGCTTAACGCTTACGGCTCGTGGGATCGGGCGGTGAAGAACGCCGTTTGGATCGTTATGGGGGACAGTGCACAGAGCGCCGTGTACGACGACCGGGACAAAGCGACGGTCGACCTAAGACCGCTATTGGCTCCGTATCGGATCGCGAAAATCGGCCAACCGGTAAGGCCCGAGGATCAGGTTGTGATTTCCACCAACGAGCGCATGGCTTACATCTATGCGATTGATAAGAAGGTCCGGTTAGCCGACATCGTGAAGCGGCTGCAGGCCGAGGACAAGCTCGATATCATTGCCGTGAAAGACGGCAAAAACGTGCGGGTTACTGCAGGCAATACCAGCGATCAGTTTTCTTATCGTCCCGGCGGAAGATACACGGATGAGTACGGGCAAACATGGACGATATCGGGAGAACCGAAGCTGGCGGATATTGCGATTGCCAATAAGCGGATCAAATACGGGAAGTATCCGGATGTTTTGGCGAGACTGTACGGTGCGGTGCATTCTCACGAAGGAAGGTATGTTGTCGTCACGATCAAACCCGGATACGAACTGGTCACGGAAAGCTCCCCCACTCATCTCGGCGGAGGAGCTCACGGTTCGCTTCATGAAAAAGATTCGCTTGTCCCGATGATTGTAGCCGGAACAGACACCCGGCCAAAAACGCTGCGCCTCATCGATATGAAAGACTGGATTTTGCAATTGGCAAATCGGTAGAGAACAAACTCCCTCGCTGCCTGGACAGCACAGGGAGTTTGTTTGAAGCATTACAGGCTGCTCGCCCCGCGACTGATTATGCCTTTGACGGATCACCCATAAACCAGGATATATACGTGCACCGCTTGCAAATCAGGATGGCTGCCTCTTTGTTTGCCCAATCCAGCCCGAAAAAGGTAGCTCCCCGCGAGTTTAACTGTCTATAGTCCTTGTCAAACGTGTCGTTTTGACAGCACGGACAAGTGAGAATCGTCCCGCCGATTTTATATTTCAAACCCATTCACTCCCTGTCATTTGATACATAAAAATACGAAATTACCCAAAAAAAGGTTTCAAAAGGAGGCGGTCTGTGTGTCGTGGCAGTGTCCTCAAAAGGAGCGGCTTCCTCCCAAAACAAGTGATTTGGGGACTGAAGCGGAGCTTTTTGCAAAAAAGCAAGCGGCCATAGGAAATCAATGAGTCCATGGCCGCATGCCGTTTATTGGTGCTTGTTATGTAATCGGTTCGAAATCTCATCCAGCGTGTGGATGATCGAAAAGAGCTGGTCGGAGGTAGCAGCCATCTGTTCAGCAGAAACAGTGGAAAAGGCTATCTGTTGGTCAATTTTTTGCAATTGGTTGGTAATCTTCAGCAGAGATTGATGGATATGTTTGGAGGAGGCATTCGATTTATCCGCCAATTTTCGCACCTCATCCGCAACGACGGTAAAGCCGCGGCCGTGCTCGCCAGCTCTGGCAGCTTCTATGGCGGCATTGAGTCCAAGCAAGTTGGTCTGCGAAGAGACTTCCGAAACGAAGTCGCTGAGCTTTTCGATTTCTTCGTTGTGCGTTTTCAGAACATCCATGGAAAGGGCAATCTCTTCATTGCATTCGGCAAGCTTTGAAGCCGACTCGGCAAATACGGAAGAGATCCGAACGGCTTCCTGTGTCGTGGTCGTAAGCTCTGTTGCCATTTGCTCCATCCGCTGGCGATATGCCAAATTTTCTTCCATGGTATCCCCGATGTACTGCTCGAGAATGATGGCAGAATCAAAGAAAACTCGTTTGCTAAGCGCGCGATAAAAGGCATGCCCATCAGGCAAGGCTTGGATTCTTTCAGCAAACAGGCGCAAATAGAGAGAGTATCCGCCCAGAAACCAGGAAGCGGACAACCCGATCTTGGCATGGATAGCGCCTATTTTTTGCCGAGTGTGTATATAGTCAGCATCAATGACGGTAGAAGAGAGAGATTCCAGGTACCGCAGTTGTGTTTTCTTTAGTCTGTCTACAGTACTGTTGGTACGAATGAGTTGGTCGAGAATCGAGTGTCTCTCCAACTCCTGATAGAAACAGTCTACGATCTCTTCCGAGTAAGTCTGAAAAAAGTCGCGATGTGAATGCAAAAGATTCAGATCGTCTTTTGTCAGGTCATAAAACGCGAGGAGTTGGCTCCATTTGTTCTCTAGCGTAACCATGATGTGTGCCCCTTTTAGAAAAATAGAAAAATATATTCTCAAATTTTACCAGAGTTGAAAGTAGGATGAAACCCAAATTTTTCATGCACGGGGTTGTCATTCCTTCTTCTCGAACTATTCCCGAATGTTTCTGATGCGAAACCTGATGGGTTTGGCACTGTGATTCAGCACAGTTTGGAGAATAAAATCGCAAGATCCGGGCATAATAAAAAATACGCTGTTAACAACCTTTTTCATCCCCCCGCTTTGGCGGGGGCTTTTTTTTGCTTTTTTACAGCAATCATTGTAACAATTACTTATTTAAATTTATTATAAAAAAGTATTGATTTTATTTTGAGAAGTGTTATCATTTGTTTTGTAAGAACAAACTGGTGAGGTGAATAGGTGATGAGTGCAAACAAGAACAACAACCTGACGACTAGCTGGGGTACTCCGGTCGGGGACAACCAAAATTCGATGACAGCCGGTTCCCGCGGTCCCACATTGATTCAGGATGTGCATCTGCTTGAGAAATTGGCGCATTTCAACCGGGAGCGCGTGCCAGAACGGGTCGTGCATGCCAAAGGCGCCGGTGCGCATGGCTATTTTGAAGTCACAAATGACCTGACAGCGTACACCAAAGCTGCTTTCTTGTCAGAAGTAGGCAAACGTACACCTCTCTTTGTTCGCTTCTCGACGGTTGCAGGCGAGCTGGGCTCGGCCGATACAGTCCGCGACCCTCGGGGTTTTGCCGTCAAATTTTACACAGAAGAAGGCAACTATGATTTGGTAGGGAACAACACGCCTGTTTTCTTTATTCGGGACGCGATCAAGTTCCCGGATTTCATCCATACACAAAAAAGGGATCCGAAAACGCATTTGAAAAATCCGACAGCGGTATGGGACTTCTGGTCTCTTTCCCCAGAATCCTTGCATCAGGTGACGATCTTGATGTCTGACCGCGGCATCCCTGCTACTTACAGACATATGCACGGCTTTGGCAGCCATACCTTTAAATGGGTCAATGCAAAGGGAGAGGCCGTCTGGGTCAAATACCACTTCAAAACGGAACAAGGGATCAAGAATCTAACGCCCGAAACAGCGGCTCAAATTGCCGGTGAAAACCCTGACTATCATACAGAGGATCTGTTCAATGCGATTGAAAAAGGCGACTATCCTGCGTGGAGGCTATACGTGCAGATCATGCCGCTGGAGGATGCCAATACGTACCGCTTTGACCCATTTGATGTGACGAAGGTATGGTCGCAAAAAGACTATCCGCTGATCGAAGTGGGGCGCATGGTGTTGAATCGCAACCCGGAAAACTACTTTGCCGAGGTTGAGCAAGCGACATTTTCACCCGGCACGCTTGTTCCCGGCATTGAAGTGTCTCCTGACAAAATGCTGCAAGGACGCCTGTTTGCCTACCATGACGCACACCGTTACCGCGTAGGGACGAATCACCAGATGCTGCCGATCAACCGGCCGCGCAACGAGGTGAACAACTATCAACGCGACGGACAGATGCGTTTTGATCAGAACGGCGGCGGCTCGGTATACTATGAGCCCAACAGCTTCGGCGGTCCGACGGAGGCGCCCGAGCACAAGCAAACGGCTTATCCGGTGTCAGGCTTGGCCGACAGCGTCGCCTATGATCGGGATGACCACTACACGCAGGCCGGAGATTTGTACCGGCTGATGAGCGAGGATGAGCGCGCGCGTCTGGTTCAAAATATTGTGAATGCGATGAAACCGGTGGCAAAAGAAGAAATCAAGCTTCGCCAAATCGGACACTTTTACAAAGCGGACCCCGAATACGGAACACGTGTTGCCGAGGGACTTGGCCTGTCTGTACCGGAAGAAGTGAAATAAGACGGTCGGGACTGTCTGCTTCAGCCGTTTGGCAAAGCGGGAAATAACGAAGAGGTGAAAGACGATGAACCTTCAAAAGGTGCTATGTCCGGTCTGCCAATCGGAAATCAGGTATTTGAAGCACAGCATTATTTGTGATTGCGGCATGCGGCTGAAGCCAAAACGGAAACGGGCGTAGGCAAGATAGGCGCCTTTTGAGGGTGGATACGAGAGCAAAAAGACGCGGCAGCTTCAGCCTGCCGCGCCTTTGCGTATCGTGATTTGCCACTGGGCATCATCGGTTTGTTCGAAGGAGACGACCTGATGTCCGTTTTTGACGGCCCATCGGGGCAAGCTTTCTGTCGCTTGCGTGCAGTCAAAATCGATGATCAGCTCCTGTCCCGGCGCCAGCTCCCTAATGGCGCTTTCCGCTTCGACCAGCGGGAAGGGGCAAACCATGCCGATGACCTGCAAATGTTTTTTCATGCGGATTCTTCCTTTCTTAGAAGAGTATGAGGCAGTAAAAGCGTTGTGCCTGGCCGCAGCAAAACCAGTCGGCAGCAAAGCCGGTCGCAGCAATGCTAACTGCCAAAGCCCACGGCAGTCACAGTTTCGCGAGGGTAAAGCTTACGATCGTCAATCTGCTACCGATCGTCAAACCGCTACCGACTGGCTCGGGGCTGCTCCGCTGTTGGCTTTGCGTTTTCCGCGAATGATCACAAAATAGGTGGCAACCCAGGTGCCCAAAATGATGAACAAGGTGGCGACCCAGCCCTGCCAGGTGAACAGCGACGTGTTGACCAGCCCGTTTCCGATGGTGCAGCCGCCGGCGATACTGGCGCCGAAGCCCATGAACAGGCCGCCAAAGAAGTTGTTCCGGATCGTTTTGATGTCAGGCAGCCGCCAGCGGAACTCGCCGCTGCCCTTGGCAGCGACGTAGGAGCCAAGCGCGATGCCGATGACCAGAAATACAGCCCAGTCGAGAAATTTGATGTCGCCGGTCGTGATGTAACGCAAAAGGTTGCCGCTCGGAGTGGTAATGCCCAGTCCAAACATGCGGCCGGTAGCTTCGCTCATCGGCCATGCCGCAATGGCGATTACGCCGACGATCAGTGCGGTCACAAACGGATGCCAGCGTTTTTCAAACAGCAGATGGGCAAGCCCTGTTTTTCGCCGTTTCAACGTCGGTACGGCGAAGGACGGCTGGCGCAAATGCCTCCAGACGATCAGCCCGACGAGAACAGCAAACAAGGCGACGAGCACCCAAGGGGAAATCCCCAGAGTCGTATAGATAAACACATCCTCGCTCTTTTGTCCGGTCAAGGCATCGGAAGCCGGCTTTAAAACGCCCCATTTTGTCGCCACGGTCCCCAGCATGTAGGCGAACAGCGCGATCCAGCTGCCTAGTAGCCCTTCGCCCGCACGGTACCAGGTGCCGGTTGCGCACCCTCCGGCAAGGACGATCCCCAGGCCGAAGATAAATCCGCCTAGTGTCGCTCCGAGCCACGTGAACGGCACTTCCGAAAGCTGGATCAGGCCGAGGCCGGCCAGAGCGTAGACGCCGATGCTCTGAACGGCGATGGCAATCAAGACGGCGATGAACATGCGATTGTCCTTGACCAGAATGACATCGCGATAGGCGCCGACCACGCAAAACCGTCCCCGCTGCAAGACAAATCCGAGAGCGAGCCCGCAAAGAAGTCCCAATACAATTTTCGCTGCCATGTTCATCCTCCCCAAGCGTGGTGTTTTGATTGTAAATTATAAATACAGCAATTCCGATATGTCAAATATGAATTGTGTGGAAACTTGTTTTTGTTTCTTGCTTTGAACAACGCGTTGGAAAGGAAAACGGGCATAAGAAGAATCAGCGGTTTGCAACTTCGTCTGGTATACTATTCTCAATCAACAATCGACTCGGAAGTAGGTTGCTATCATGATCTTTTTTGAAGTCATTTTGCCCGTTCTGCTTATTTTTTTGAGCGGCTACGTCTTGCAGCGCATTTTCAAGCTGGATCTAAAACCGATCTCCACGCTTGCCATTTACGTTTTGACGACCGCCCTGGTGTTCCGCACGTTTTACAAAACCCCGCTGGATCTGCAGTTGTTTTACATTGTGATCATTTCGCTGCTGCTTCTGGCCGGATTGATCGTCATTACGCAGCTGACCGCAAGATTTTTCAAGTACGACAAGCAGCAGGAAAGCGCGTTGATGCTGTCGACGGCTTTCATGAACAGCGGAAACTACGGAGCGCCGATCATTCTTTTCGCGTTTGGGGAAACGGGCTTTCACTACGCCGTGCAAATCATGGTGTTTCATTCCATCATCATGGGCGTGTTCGGCGTCTATTTTGCTTCTCGCGGGGAAAATGGGGCGAGAACAGCGGTCAAGGCGGTATTGAAGCAGCCGTCCAATTATGCGGTCATCGTGGCCGTTGCGATGCAGCAGTTCCAGGTGGTCATTCCGGAGAGCTACTACCAGGCGATCGATCTCGTAGCGCAGGCGGCGATCCCTACCGTTATGCTGATCCTCGGGATGCAGCTGGCGAATGTATCGTCGAGCACCTTTGAATGGCAAAGCTTGAGTGTGGCCACCGTGATTCGACTGGTGGCCTCGCCGCTCCTGGCATATCTCATCTGTCTGTGCTTTCCGATTGATCCGCTATTGCAAAAGGTTCTGGTCATTCTGGCCGCTATGCCATCGGCTGCCACGACAGCGATGTATGCGATCCAGTTCAACATGCGCCCCCAATTCGTCTCCAGCAGTGTTTTGGTCACAACGTTGATAAGCGTGGGGACGCTGACGTTTTTGCTCAATATCATGCAGTAGGAAAAAAATGCCTGACATCCTGTCTGCGGCTATCGGCGGCGGGTTTGCTTCAAGCGTAAAGGTTGACATTTTACGTTTAACGTCTAAACTCGAAAAGTCTATCGTTGTTCACTTATAAAAATTGTTTGGGATTGTGGCATGCCTGTCCCGTGCTTCCCTCGCTCCGGCGGGGGATTTTTTTCGGACAAAAAATAAACTCCGCCCAAAAACTGCGGAGGTAGTAGGCATATGGCTTGCAGGCTAGCTGCTGAAAAAACCGCTGCTGGAGCGTTTCTTCTTTTTGTAATAGGAGCTGCCGTAGTAGGCATGCCCGTTTCCGTGAGGATGGCTGTGGCCTTTTCTGTGATGGTAATCGCTGCTGCTGTACTTGCGGTATTTGTGTGAATGAGTCGTTCCATGTTTGCCGAGCAGGTTGTTTAACAGTTTTTTAAACACGTTCATCACTCCCGCAGGTAATGGTTGCTCTATCCTTTACGATTGTGACGGCTGCAGGTTTCAGTCTAAATGGTATCCAGCTTGGCGACGGTCCTCTCGTTGTTCACATTTCCTGTGTTCAATGTGCTTTTCGGCTCGATCAGAATGACGTGGCATTCGCCTTCCGGTACGGACGGTTTGTGCTCCACGCCCTTGGGAACGATGATAAACTCGCCTTCCTCGACCCATTCATCCCGGTCGCGGAAATGCATCAGCAGTCTTCCTTTGACGACCAGAAAAAGCTCATCCTCATCTTCATGATGATGCCAGACGAACTCTCCCTGAAACTTGGCAAGTTTGATGTAGAAATCATTGAGGTCGCCGACAATCTTTGGACTCCAGTATTCCTGGAACAGCGCAAACTTTTGCGAAATATTGACCTTTTCCATCCCTGCACCTCTTTGGTTTATATTTGTCCACGTGCAAGTATGATTACGTTAGCCTTTTGATTATAGCACGCTGCTGATGTACCAAACGGGAGGGATTGCACTTTGACGAACAAAAACAGGCTGCCACAAAGGGCGCCTGTTCAGTTGTTTTTCGTGTATGCAGGTATCGGTATCGTTACGCTTCCCACGGCTGGATGATCCCGCAGGCCAAGCGCTTGCCGGAATTGCCTGCCGGCTGGGTGCGATAGTCGTCCGGGTTTTGATGGATGATGATCGTTTTCCCGATGATGTCTCTCACCTGGAACCGATTCGTGAAAAAGCTCATGCGGGCGTATCCATCGTTGGAGAACAGCACGGGAAAATCGCTCGCGTGATTGCCGTGGGGCTGATTCGTCGGATTCCAATGTTCTCCCGCCCGCTTGAATGGGTCCTGCGGATCGCCGATTTCGCAAGTGGTTCCATCATGTATATGGAAGCCATGGGGCCCGATTGGCTGCCGGCCCGCTGATCCCGGTCGGTAGGGAGGAAAGCCGGTTACTTCGACAAGAACGTCAGTGCCATAAGGAACTTCGGTAAATGTCACATAGCCTTGGAGATTGGGCGCCAAGGGACCCCCTTGTATCCAGGCAATCGCCCGGGCCGGTTGAGCGTGCACTTGCTCGGAATCCGCGACTGGATAGGGATAGGGAAAGCCCTGTTCTGAATAACTGTACATAACACTCCTCCACTTTCTGTTTTTGAGACTGCCTACTGTATCTTACGGTGAGCATAGGCATTGTGTTCTGGCTTTTGAAAGGTTGCCGATGATGACTGCCCGATTGTTTGCGATTCCGGTTTTGTCATGCTTCATCAGGAATCGAATGGAATACTTCTCACCGATAGATGAACAACTGCCATATGTCTGTCGATCAGAGAAAAAGGGTGTAGGCCCTGCGTTCTTCCTCAACCTAGGGCTACATGGAATTGCCTGCTTCTCAAGCTTTTCAACGAGTCAATAGGACAGAAGCAACTGCTGGGAATTACACCCAACAACCTATGTTTTATTGCAGGTAATTTACCTACTATTATGATTAATCAGAAATTTAATGGCGGTAAGGGGGAGTCTGATTGAGCAAGCTGGAATCTGCATCTTTATGCGCAAGGAAAGTTTCTTCGCTGTTATTGGGTCTCACTGTTGCTTCGACACTGGTCTTCACGTCAGCCGTTCCGTCGCTGACATACGCTGCATCGGCAACAGCAGCTTCAAAAACCGCAACAGGCTTTTCAGCGGAAAAAGCGGATTGGCAACTGGAGTATGAACAGACTTTTGCCCAACTGGTCAAAAAGGAATCGCTGGCCCGCTATTCCAAAGATTTGAGTGAACGCTCCTCGCTGGTGGGATCGCCCGGCAATGAGGCCAATGTAGAGTATGCCGTGCGGGAGTTGAAAAAGGCGGGGCTTCAGCCGGAAGTGAAGACCTATCATGTCTACATGTCCGTTCCCAAAAAGATTTCGGTCACGCAAACCTATCCGCAAAAACGCGAGCTGCAGGTCATCGAGAAGCTGCCCAAAGGGACGAAGCACGCAAACGAGATTGTGCCGGGATACAACGCATATTCACCCGCTGGCGAGGTGGAGGCGGAGCTTGTATACGCCAACTACGGCAGGCCCGAGGATTTCGAAGAGCTGGAAAAACGGGGCATTTCGGTAAAAGACAAGATCGTCATCACCCGCTACGGTGCCAACTTCCGCGGCGTCAAGCCGGAACAAGCGGCGAAAAGGGGAGCCGTCGGCATGCTGATGTACAGCGATCCGGCCGATGACGGGTACATAAAGGGACTCGTCTATCCGGATGGTCCATGGAGACCTGCAGACGCCATCCAGCGCGGAAGCATCCTGTACATTTTCCGATATCCGGGCGATCCGCTGACCCCGGGAGAGCCGTCAACGCCCGATGCCAAACGGATCGATCCGGCTGATGCGGATTCTCTGCCGACGATCCCGACGACTCCGATCTCTTACGGGGAGGCACGTTCCTTGCTGGAAGCGATGGAAGGAGAAGAAGCGCCGGAGTCCTGGCAGGGAGGTCTGCCGTTTACGTACAAGATCGGACCGGGGCAGACGAGAGTAAAGATTTCCCTCGACATCGATTACAAGCAGCAGCCAGTCAATGACGTGATCGTCCGCATTCCCGGGGCAAAATATCCGGAGCAAATGGTGGTGATCGGGGCTCACCGTGACACTTGGGTAAAAGGGACAAGCGACGATCTGTCGGGCTGGACGGCCACGATGGAGATTGCCCGCGTCCTCGGGGAAATGGCGAAAAAAGGCTGGCAGCCGGATCGCACGATTGTCCTGGCCGGATGGGACGGGGAGGAATACGGCTTGCTTGGCTCGGTCGAATGGGCCGAGGATGAGCGCGAGGAATTGACGAAAAACGCCGTCGCCTATATCAACATGGACGGATTGGGCGGTCAGTTCTTCGGCGCATCTGCGGTGCCTTCACTGAAGCAGCTCGTATACGAGATCACGAAAGAAGTAACAGAGCCAAGAAGCGGCATGTCGATCTACGATGATTGGTATTTGAGATCGGGACGCAAAGAGCCGGCGATTGGAAAATTGGGCAGCGGGTCGGACTACACTCCGTTTATCCAGCACCTCGGCGTGCCGTCGCTCGATATGGGGTTCGGCGCTGCTGGCGGGCTCTATCACAGCGCCTATGACAACCTTGATGCGATGGAAAGGTTTACCGATCCCGGCTATGAGCATCATGCTGCCGGTGCCCGTTTGGTCGGAATGACAGCGCTTCGCTTGGCAAATGCGGAAGTAATACCGTTCAAATACTCCGATTATGCGGCCGACGTTCGGGCAATGCTGGAGGAGCTGGCCGATAAAGGAACGCTCGGTGTCGATCTGTCTCCGGTGATCGCTCAGGCTCAGGAGTGGCAGGCTGCGGCCGCTGCACTTGAGGAGAAGGCGGCGAATATCATCGAAGACGGCGTAACCGAAGAGGAGTACGGCGATTTGGCAAAGCTGAATGCGGCACTGCTCCAGCAGGAGCGCGACCTGCTCAAGCCAGAGGGGCTGTCCGGCCGTCCGTGGTATAAGCATCAGGTATGGGCGCCGGGGCTTACGACCGGTTATGCGGCGCAGCCTCTGCCAGCCATCGCTGAGGCCCTGCAAGCCAATGATCCCGCGGCATTGCAAAAGGCGGCGGAGAAGCTGAAGGAAGTGTTGGCAAAGGCGGCAGAAACGGCTCGTTCGGTGAAAGAAGAATAGGCAAGCACTCGGGGGTGTACAGCCAAGAGGTCCGCGTGAATGCGGACCTTTTTCGTGTACCGAACCAATGTCGGGTGCGGAACCAATATCGAGTGCAAACCACTATCGAGTACCGAACCAATTTCACAAATACGCACATAATCAAGACGGTTTTGCAAACAGGGCCAGGTTCACTCGTTTGACAGAGAGAGCGGATGGTCCGTCACGGGTGCTTTGAACAAGACAAAATCGCCGGACCACATTCTTGAAGTGATCACGATCTTTTCCGTCCCTTGCTGAAAAAAATAACCCGAGCCTTCTTGCTGTAAAAAAGTCCAGCCCGCTTTGCCCATTTCTTCGATCAGCTTGTCTTTTTCTGCTCCTCTTTGGGCAGCAATGCCGTACCAGACATAGCTTCGTTCGGTTGCCAGTTTTCTGAACCGGCCGTTTGCTTCTCGCAATTGGGATACAACCGTCTGTTTCGAAACGGATGGAAAGGGCAGTTCGGGATAAAGAAAGGCAGGGCGGTCGGCAAAAAGGAGCATGCCGCCCAATAGACAAATCAGCAAAAAGAGAAAAACTGTTTTTCTCGCCATATGTTCGCAGCTCCATTCAATCGTGGTCGGGTCATGCGATAGAAATCTTTTTACCAGCGAACCATTTGAGAACATGAGTTCGTTTGTGTACAATGTAATTTATGATGCTTGGTTCACACGATCTCTAACTTTTATATACAACATGCTCGTCAACGGAGGGATGACAATTGATCGAAACCATCATGGTTCCATTGGACAGTAAAATGCAGCGGGTGCCCGTGCTGACTTCCAAACATCTGAAGGTGTACGGCTTGCTGATCAAGGGTACGGACATAAACGAGCTTGTAGCTGACAGAAAGACGAGACATATTATAAATGAGCTGTGTCGTCTCGGGTGGGTAAAGCCTCGTGCCGAGAGGAAATATTCTTCGCAGAGATATATCTGATTTTTCAAAACTGAATTGTTTTACAAAGATTCATGAAATTTTAACACATTGCAAGAAAAACGATCACATTTATCGGATATAATGGGGGTGAAGTACACAGGAAGCATCGAAAGGGGTAAATACTCTTGAATCTGGTGTTAACGGAAGTGCAATGCAAGGAATGCAAGGCTCGGCTCACGGAGTATGAGATCGAAAACAACAACTCTGTTTGCATGGATTGCTATAAGGAGACTCAAGAAGATAATTAATCTGTTTGGATAGAAGGACCCGTCTTTGCGATTGCAGCAGAGACGGGTTTTCTTTTGCCGAGTCCATTCAAAAAGAGATTCGCCTGCATTTAAAATTTGCATTCACCATTGAAAACCAACAAATCTTTTCCGGCAGACCTCTGGATCAGCGCTTCCGACCCGTGGTTTTCGGCGAATTGTCTTTCCTCATCGGTTATCGGAATCATCCAGAGCAGGTTGACCGGGTCTTCTCCCATGTCCGGAAAAGAAATAGCAGGAGCATTCGCCGGTTGGGCGAGCAGGACAGATGTGAACCTCTCGTGAATCTGGCCGATTTCGCGGCAAGGAATAGTATGGCCGCGGGCGAAAAAGGTGAGGTATGACCAGGGCAGCGAGGTTTGCCCACTGATGTATTGCAGCATCTGCTTTTCGTTTTTGGCGAGCCACTCTGTTTCGCAGGCAAAGGCGAGCTCAAAGCGCCGTAGCCGCTCCGGTGTTTCCGTATACTGCTCGACCTTGGGCTGCGGCAGGATGGAGACGCCGAGTGTGACGACATAGGTGATCTCTTCCTTGACAATCTTGACCATCGCTTTAGGCGGCCAATGGCCACCGTCGATCGCGTAGTAGTTGTCGATCGGGCCCAGCTCTCGGGTGATGGCGTCAAGGTATTGCTGCTGCAGGTGCGTCCATGGATTCGCGTCCCAGCTTTGCCAAAACTGCTTGGCAGACTCTACGCGCTCATACAGTGCATTCGTCTCGGACGTTCCCAGCGGAAAGCACAGGTCCGACTCGCCGATGCAATCCCGGGCATAGGAAGGGTAGAAGGAACGTCCGTCGTCCGAAGGGCCGGCCCATCCGGGGATGACGCTGAGAATCTCCTCTTTGTAAAGAAGGGCGGCAGCATCGCATTCCTCAAACCAGACGATAGACAGGTGATCGGGGTCCAATCTTTCGGCACCTTCGGGATGGGCGCACAAGGCTCTCGGCAGCATCGGACCTTTGCCGCTTTCCATCGCCTCCAGATCGAGCGATTCCGGCGCTTTTTTGTAGTTTCGGACCCAGCAGGAGCGGATGCGGGCATACTCCTCGCCGGGGTAATCCCATAGGTAAAAGTAGACGCAATCGTCGTATTCTTCTACAAAGGCCTGGATAGGACAAAAGGGGGATAATTCCTCCAAAAGAATGTTTTTCATCTATTCACCTCAATAATCATGTTCTCCCAACCGATACATATATGGATTGATATACAACTTCAGGGTGGATATGGAAAAAGGATAGCACAGTTGTTGCGAAGGAAACAAATTTAGAAATAGTAAATCAATTTTCCGGAAGAGAGGGTTTACCATGCAGCAGTGTACATTGTACGTTTCCATTCAGGATCGTGAAAGCGTAACGGATGCCATTCGGAAGGCGTTTTCCGAAAAAACGGTTGAAGTCTCAACAGATGGCCGGGCTGTGACCGTCAGCAGCAAAAAATGGTTTAGCAAAAGCACGATTACCTTCAATACGCTGAGAGAGGACCTCGATCCGGAAGCGTTTGACCAGATGAAAAGAGGGATGTACGGTTATTTTTCGCAGATTGAAACGCCTCATCTGCGTGTTCAACAGAAGCTGCTCATGCAAATCACGGCTCTCAATGTCGCAGTAGGAATCGTGTCGAGTGACGGGATCGACAAGGAAACGTTTCAAAAAATACTGGAGATTGCCCGAAGCGTGCATGGGATCGTTTTCCTCCCTACAGGCGAGATGCTCGACAAAGAGGGCAAACTCATTCTCGACACGGCAGGCGAATCAGAGCTGGAGGATTTTATCTTGACTGTCAGTGTTGATCTGATTGATGGACATATACACCCCACGCCATCGGGAGAGGCGCGCAAACAGAGAAGCATGCAGCTTCTCAGGGAGCAGGGAATCCCGGTGATTGATCACCTTCCTGTAATCGTCGGGGACGAAGATGCGGTGATCCGGACAAAGGATGAGATCGTCCAGCGAGCAATCGCACTGTGTCTGATCGCGGTTTATTCCGGCGGCATTGCCGAGAATGGCAATGTTGAGGAAGAGCGAGAGTTTATCGAGGGAATCATCGAGCAATACGGCGCGGAAGGATTCTTTACGGAAAAAGAGCGGGCCTTCCTGTACAACGATGCTCCCGACCGGACGGACACGATCCAGATGGTATGGATGTACGAATGCTACTGGGTGCTTCTATGGGCGCTCGGTTACGTGGAGACGCTTGATTTCCCATCAGACATATGCGATGTGCAATCCGCCATTGACTGTCTGCGTCTCGCCGAAAACTACGATGCCTTCTACCAAAATGCGACGGTACGCAGCAAAACAGAAATCCTGGACCAGGCAGATTTGATATACCGTTACGACTGGGCATGTGTAGACGCGAGAATCAACAATCGTCCCGTCGCAGGCGGTTTAAACGACGAGGTGGTGCTGGAGAGGCACAGAGCGCTGAACTGGCTGGTGCGTTATATGGATGCCGACTGGGATGACGTTCAGATGGATACGTAAGGCAAGCCGTTTTTCGACATTTTGCTTCTATTTATAGAACATTTCTTGTCTATTTGCACAGACGGGCCGCTGCTGTTGTTTACTAGACGAATCGGCTGCTGCTGTCGGTTGAGCATGTTCTCTCATCGGGGTAAGATATGATCAACATCGTGTCAATAAAGTGATGGACGAACCAAAAAGGGAGCGTGCGACAGATGAACAACAGCCCGACGATGAAACAAGCATTGCTTGCGTATGTAGACGCATTCAACGCCGGTGACGCGGAACGTCTTCTCGCGTTGTTCGCTGAGGAAGCGACGGTGGAAGACCCGGTCGGTCTGGAGCCGAAGAGGGGACGAGCAGAGTTTGAGCAATTTTTCCGCTATGCCATCTCAGGCGGGGCCAAGCTCGAGCTGGTTGCGCCGCCGCGCGCTTCTTTCAGCAACCATGCAGCGGTCACCTTCATCGTGCACACCGAAATGGAAGGCCGTGCCGTCGGGATTCACGTCACCGATGTGATGACTTTCGACGAGAACGGAAAGATTGTCCACATGCGGGCTTTTTGGGGACAGGATGACGTGCGTCCGGCGGATTCCCCCAACGCGTAAACGCCTCCAACACGTAGTCGAAGACATTGTCCGAGCGGATCGCAAATAGATTTGCAAAAATGATCGTCGGTTTTGAAGAATAGCATTTGGCAGGCAGCCAGGCTTGGATGTAATTCCGCCCGGCTGCCTTTTTTTGGCCGGCCCGATCAGCTTCATGAGCAGGAGCATCGCGTAGAGAAGCCTGTTTTTCCGATGCATCGCAAGAGTTTTCAGGTCTCGGAGCGATACGATTTTCCCATTTGTGCGCCCAGGCCGAAGTAATGGCGGAAATTGTAAATGAGCGGAGACCAGGAGGCAGGATCGATGTAATTTTCTCCGAGGACGATATCCTCTGAGGCGTGCACCTTGACTGCCTTTACTTCCACAATGGCAAAATCCGGGCTGTGCTCGGGCGTGCGGATGTTTACGACCTTGGCCTCTATCTGGAGCGGGCATTCGAGAATCCGCTTCGGCTCTACGGTAGCGGAAGGCATCGGCGTGAAGCCGGCAGCCGCAAATTTGTCCTTTTCATAGCGGAAGCCCATCTGCTCTTTATAGGAAGGAACGGGGTCCTTGCCGGTGAGCGGCGCCAGCAATTCTACCTGTTTCCACAGGGAAGGGTCGGGAAGATTGAGCACGCATTCGGGATGCTGACGCAGGTTCTCTACTGCTTTTCCGCCGTATCCGATGCCCATGACGATGCAGTCGCCGAGCGCCCAGGAAGAAGAGATCGGGCTGATATTGGTCGAGCCGTCTTCGTTTTTGGTTGTCAGCAATACGACAGGTGTGCCGTAATACAAAATGTTGGGCTGAATGCTTTTGTGAGCGAGTGCGTTTGTTTTCATAACCTACCTCCATCGTTTCATCATAAGACGAAACGATTATAGCAAGCAGATATTTCGGCAGGGATCGAAGTATGGAATTATTTCGGGAAAGCTTTTGGCTGAAGCAGGCTCTTGTAATGATCGCGATACGCCCAGAGCAGGAAGCATTGCAGAACAAAGACGATGATTCCCAAAGGAAGCAGCGAAGGATCGGCGAACAGGTGAAACGTCAAAATATTGACGGCAACCGGGGCCAGAATGACCAGTGATAAAGGCACGAAAAAATTCAGAAGTAAGCCCAGTCCGCAGACGATCTCCACCGTTTTGACCAAGACCAATAAATACCCTTGCAAAAACTCCATCGCTGGCGGACTCGTCGGAAAGATCGGCGGCTGTCCGAAAATAACGAGGTAGCCGTTGAAGCCTGCGCCTAAAAAGATAAGTCCGAGTAACAGGCGGCACAGCAAAATGGTGGTTCGCATGATCATGACATCCTTTCTGGAAGGAGATAGGATATGCCACCGGGTGTGTGACCGGGTGGTCAATAAGGAAAGTATAGTCCGTTTTGACCGGGTGGTCAATACAGGGTGTGAACACTCAATTTTGCGGGGCCAAGCAACGCTCTGGAACGAAGGGTTGCCATTCCAAGCAGCAATGTCATTGTCATCGGTACGGGGGGCCGTGTCTTTGAGGAGGCAGCACTTGTGCAAATTGCCGGGCAACAAAAAAGCCTCGAAAAACCGATGGTTCCGAGACTCCAAGTATTGATGATGTATGCTTATTCAAGCAGATGCTGCTTGAGTCTTAACAAGCGCTCGGGCTGGATGCTGCAGGCCTGACACAAATAGGTTTCCATGTCTCCGTACTCATTCAGAATGCCCTGACAAACCTCCTCCAAATAGTCCCGGCGCACCTCCAGCATCGGCTTTACCTGATCCGGCGAAACTCGAAACAGACTCATCCACCTGATAAAGGTCTCGATTTTTTTCATGCGCGGCCCGATGGCATCGTTTGAAAACAGGTAGTCTTCCAACACATTTTGATAAGGGACCCCGACGAGAAGCTGAATGACGGCGGAGACAAAGCCAGTCCGGTCCTTTCCTCCTGTACAGTGAATCAGCGCCGGCAAATTCCTTTGTTCGGAGAGATGCGTGATGATTTCGTTCAACTGAGCATGACTGTTAAAAGCCATGTTGTGATACATGTCCTTCATGATGTGCTCAAAATTGATCGTATTTGCTTGACTGACCAAAAACTTGAAAAACGCCAGGCGTGTAAATTCCTGGCTGCTGTCATAAAGAGATACGCGAATGACTTGGATCCCGTGCTGGGAAGTAATCCGGCTGGTCTTTGAACTTCGCTCGCGCGGCGTTCTTAAATCACAGATGGAGGCGATTCTCAGTTGCTTGAATTTTTCTATGTCTTTTTGCGACAACCGGGACAAGTCTGCAGAGCGAAACAGCACACCTTTCTTCATTACACCGCCGTCTGTGGTTTGAAAGCCGCCTGCATCGCGAAAATTATATACTCCGTCGAATGGAAGGACCGAACGTGGCTCCAAGGTTTTCATGAACATTTCCCCCATGCAAGCAGATGAAAAACGGGTACCTCCTGGAACGTTCTCAAAAAAATGTGCACATGTGATTGAAATGGTTTTTATGGTCACATAAAAGCCGGAAGAAAAGACTGCGACTCATACAGTCCCCGGTTTACTTCTAGGTACTGAGCGATTATGATAAGTATAATGACCATGTGACGAAAAGTCCATAAAAAGTCACACGATTGTAAAAGGGAGTTTGTCATGCCGAAATTCACCGAGCAAGAAAAAGAACAAGTTCGCCAATCTCTCTTGATAAAAGGCAGGGAATTATTTATTCAATACGGGCTGGCCAAGACCAGCATTGATGATGTCATCCTCGCGTGCGGAATTGGCAAGGGCACCTTTTATAAATTTTTTGCTTCCAAGGAAGAGCTTTACTTTGAAATTTTGAAGAATGAGGAGGAAGTCAGGGAGACGGTGCTAAGGGAGCTATTTCGAGAAAATTTGCCTCCAAAGGAATTGCTGGCTTCTTTTTTCCGCACCTCATTTGAACTGGTCGAGAAGAACCCCTTTCTTCAACGCGTTTTTCAAAATGATGAACATGAGCGGCTTGCCCGCAAGCTTCCTGAGCAAATGAGACAATTTTCACAGGAGAACACAGAGCGAGGCATCCGTGCAGTCGAGCTCTTGATCGAGCGCGGGGCGCTCCCGAAGGATGATCCGCAAGTCATCGTCGGCATTATGCAGGCTGTCATGATGATGCGGCTGCACAAGCAAGACATTGGCCACGAGATCTTTGCCGATGTGATGGATAAAATCATCGAGTTTGTAGCGGAAGGATTGACCCGAGAGAAGCAGCATGCGGAAAAATGATTGCTGTTTCCCGTGAAAGGGTCCAGCTACGCAAAAAGAAGAAGGTGACGAGGTGCAAACCATTCATTTATGGAGCCAGGACGAAGAACCGAACAAAGTCAAGCTGCTGAATGCGGCTCTGCTTGAGTTTGCCGAAAAAGGCTACACACTTGGCTCTACGAACCAGATCGCGCAAAATGCCGGCATCTCCAAAGGGATGCTGTTTCACTTTTTTTCCAATAAAAAAACGCTGTACCTGTATATCGTGGATGCTTGCCTTGATTACTTCCAGACTTACCTGAAGGGGCACATGCAGATGCGTTCAAGCGACCTGCTGGACCGTGTGGCGGAGCTTGGCATGGCGCGAATGAAGCTGTTTTTCGAGGAACCTTTGATCTACCGGCTGGCGGTCGAGACCTTTGTCCGGTACCCGGCGGAGATCAGGGAGGAGATTGCGGGGCGGGAGCAGCAGGTGTATGAGAGCTATTTGACGATGCTGCTTGAGGGATTGGACAGCTCCGTCCTCCGCGAAGGCATTTCTCCGGCGAGAGCGGCCGACTTCCTGATTACGGCTGTCGAGGCTTTGATTCAGAAGCACGTCCGGGCACATGTAAATCAGGAGGACAAGGGGCTGGACGCTCTGCAGCAATTTTTCGGCGAGCTGTCCACCTATATGGATATGGTGCGCTATGGACTGTACCGTTAGACGGTGAATGAAGAAACGGCTGTCTGGCCAAGATCTGCTGATCGATCTTTGCAGGACAGCCGTTTTTTCGCGGGTACGACAAATACCTTTTTGCAGTATATGAGCAATGGAGTCGGGGGTAACGAAAGGCGGTTGAAGTGTAAGAAGGTTATTGCTGTGCAGGGGGGTGGCAGAATGTGACGATGTTCCCTGTTTAAAAGGCTGGACCGAACAGGAGGCGTCATGCCTCTTTCTCTGACTGGCGATACAGGGCGGTGATGGCCTTTGCCTCTGCGATGACCTTCTCGCGCAGCTCGAGCGGCTCAATGACTTCTATGCGCGACCCGAGTCCGAGGACAATTTCACAAGCAGAGTCCAAAGTCTGAAATTCGACTTCGGCTTCGATCCACCCGTCGGCAGCGGGAGCGGTATGAATGACTTTGGCATAACGCTCCTGGCGAAAGCGGGACAAACTCGTTTCCACAAGCTTCACGCGCCCGGGATAGGTCGGCAGATTCGCCTTGAACTGCTCGGTAGACTGCTCCCAGTAACGGGCGAGGTCAAAATCGGCCGGCCGCTCAAAGGCTTCGTCAAGCATCCGGGCAGAAAGCAGGCGGGAAATCCGATAGGTGCGAACTTCGCCGTCCACCTGCGCGACCATGTACCAGACGCTTCGTTTTGCCACCAGTCCTAACGGCCAAACAGTTCGTTCCACAGCGGTTTCCTCTCTTTGGTAGGAGATGAACAGCTTTCGGCTCGCCCATACAGCCTCTTGTACAGCAGGGAGAAAAGGAAACGACTCGTCGGACTGGTGCCAGCCAGCTCCGTCGATGTGGATGAGCTGGCGAACAGCTTCGGCGTCACGGCGTGCTTTTGCCGAGGACGCTGCCAGCAGTTTTTGGAAGGCAGCCTCGAACCGATTTTTGAGGCCGAGATCGCTCAGCAGGCTGGAAGGATGCACAAGCAGCAGCGATTGAAGCTCCTCCGTCGTCATCCCTGTCAAATTGGTCCGGTATCCCTCCGACAGCGACCATCCGCCCTGTGAACCGCGTTCGGCAAAAACGGGGATTCCCGCCGCGCTTAGAGCCTCCATGTCGCGGTGAATCGTCCTTTCGGAAACCTCGAGCATTTCCGCAAGCATCCGGGACGTCAGCCGGCCGTGGTTTTGCAGCAGCAATAAGATGGAAAGCAATCGATCTGCCCGCAAGGAAAGTCCTCCTTTGATCCGAAACGGTGTTCCGGTTTTCATACCGGTTGCTTTTTTGATCATACCATTTTTATATGACAGGAGCTGTCATATATCATGTTCAGTAAGAACTTCAGTACCTGGGAATGTCAGATGAGTACGGTCTCACCGCGCGGGACGTCAGCCGGCCGCACTGGGGCAAGTGCGTGGCAGAACGGGCTTTTGAATACTGGCCTTCTTTTTTTAGGAAAAGAAGTGTACAATCCATCATATAGTTAGAATATTCTGCATAAAAAGGCGGAGGAGGAGCAGATCATGGACTTTGACGTACATCGTTACCGGAACCACTTTCCTTCCTTGCAGCGGAAGGTTGGGGACAACTGCGCAGCCTATCTGGATGGCCCGGGAGGAACCCAGGTGCCAGCGCAGGTCATCGCCGCCATCGCCCAGTACTATGAGACAAGCAATGCCAATGCCCACGGCCCGTTTGTGACAAGCGAGGAAACGGATGTGATCGTGGAGAGAACGAGGGAGGGGATGGCCGCTTTTTTAGGGGCTGCTTCTCCCGGCAGCATTTCGTTTGGGGCCAATATGACCACGCTCGCCTTTTCTCTCAGCAGAGCGCTGTCGCGCCTCATTTCTGCCGGAGACGAGGTCATCATCACCGATCTCGACCACGAAGCCAATCGCGGACCATGGCAAACGCTGGCTGAAAAAGGAGCAGTCATCCACTCGGTCAGGATGACATCGGGCGGGCAGCTCGATATGGACCATTTGCAGTCGCTTCTATCCCCCAAGACGAAGATCGTCGCGGTCGGGTACTCATCGAACTCGCTCGGTACCGTCAATGACCTGACTGTAATAAGGGAATGGACACGGGCTGTCGGTGCCTGGATGATCGTGGATGCCGTCCACTACGCCCCGCATTTCCCGATGGATGTGGCGGCGCTTGATCCCGACTTTTTGCTATGCTCCGCCTACAAGTTTTACGGTCCCCACGTCGGTGTGCTGTACAGCCGTCCCGGATTGCTGGACCACATTCCGACCGACAGACTCCGGCCGCAGCTGGCGGAGGCTCCCTACCGGATCGAAACGGGCACGTTGAACTTTGCTGCATTGGCGGGGGTGAGAGCAGCCGTCGATTATATCGCTTCGTTTGGGAACGGTGAAAGCCTTCGCGAGCAGCTCACGAGCGGCATGGCGCTGATCCATGACCATGAAGAGCACGTCGCCCGTTACTTGTACGACAGGCTTTCAGCCTTGCCGCAGGCAAGTGTATATGGCCAGCCGTTTGGAGAAGGGCTGCGGGCGCCCACTGTTTCCTTCACTGTACAGGACGTACATACGGCAGACGTGGCGAAGGCTTTGGGCGAACAGGGACTGTTCGTCTGGGGCGGCCATTTTTACGCCATGCGCGTAGTCGAGACTCTGGGACTCGAAGATATGGGCGGGCTGGTCCGCGCAGGCATCTCCTTGTACAATACGGTGGAGGAAATCGATCGATTGATTGACTGTGTCGAGGCGTTGAAAAAGTAAAAAATACAGGATGCAGGCAGGCTTTTCTTCGGTTAAAGCCTGCTTTTTTTTTGTGCTTTTTTGTGTGCCGTTTTTTAGTCGAGCAGAAGAATAGCCGGACCGAGCAAAACAGGGAGTATCGTATATTCCTGCGAGAAAATGGAATGCTGTACGTAGTGGCATTGGGCAAATCCGGTTTGCATGAAGGGAGGTACAGTGCAAAGTGATGGCGATGGAGCCGAGAGATTGCGATATGTCTCCGATGAAACTGCAGGTAGAGAGTGATTTGCAACAGCTAATCCTCGACATCCAGCACAGTTTGGTCTCGATGAGAGATGAAAATCACTGCGTTCTGGGAAACCTGGACCAGATCAAGCGGGGATTCTTCCAGATTGAATCGACAGCCGCTTCCTTTTATCTCTATTGTTACTTGGCGCCCTTTACCGATAAATACCCGGATTTATCCCTGACCATCCAACATCTGTCCAGCCGCAGACACGGCGCCTTGATCGTCATTGAGCGAAATGAGCCGCTCGACCAATGGATATACAAGGGGACACCGGTTGGGGCCACGGTAAGCAGCTCGCTATTGGAGTCCATTTTTTATCCCGGAAGTCCGCTGCACGATGGCGCTGTGCTGATCCAAGGAAACTCGATTGTCTCAGCGGGGAATGTGCTGCCTCTCTCCGACAACAATCTGGGTGATCCCAGCCTCGGTACAAGGCACCGCGCTGCCTTGGGATTGACAGAACGGAGCGACGCGCTCGTGCTCGTGGTTTCCGAAGAGACGGGAAGAGCTCGCTTTGCCTATCAGGGAAAACTGTACCCGCTGCCGACTGTGTAAGAACAATGCGTGCAGCGGGTTTTCGTTATGCCATCCGCCCGGCAGCCACCCCTTTTTGCAAAGAGGGGCGACAACGTATCACATTAATTCCGACTTGACATATATGTATTATATGATTTATCTTTACACATAATCCTTTTCGTCAACATGGCACGTATAGCGCGATTGGGAGGAATCGATATGGAATTTTATTGTCCCGCATGCGAGCAGGCATTCTCGAAAAAAGAGGAGATATGCAGTCATTTGACGTCCTTTTTTCAATCCTTGCACGGCAAAAAAGTGTGGCGAATCCGCTTTCTTCATCATCATCCGTATCACATTTACAGCGATGAGCAAATCTACGAAATGCTGCAGAAGCAGCCGTTGACGGTCACTCATGCCATGTGTTTGACAGATTTTGATTCCGACTTGTGTACGGGCACTGACTCCCTTGGCAAAACCGTTTCGATTTTTGACTAGAAGCTGAGATTTTCAGTGCTGGGAGAACCGACAGGTTTTTAGAAAGCCTGGACAGATTTCTGTTTCAGTCCAGGACGAAGACTGGCACGGAGAGTGGGCCCAGGCTTTTCTTCACCACAGCTTTTCTTTTTTAGCGGTTGGACGGGCTTTGGTGAAGGAGATGAAAAAGGAGAAAACCGCTCAAGGTTCGGTGGGACACTGCGGGGAGCTGTACTGGCCGGCTCCATTCCAAAAGCAAAACCGCGTCCAAAAGCAGCCTGCTCGGGGGAGTGTCCCAGAGTTGGACGCTTAAAAGCGTGTTTTGCTTTTTCCATTTCGCCCGGGAAGTGTCCCAAAGCCCTTCGCGGTTTTCTCCTTTTTCATCTCTACAGATGCTGGATTCTATCCAAAAAACCGTTCGGACATAAGCCCGAACGGTTTTGAGCGAGGCTGGCTTGAAAGAGGCTTGCTTGAAAGGAGGTTCGAATCAAAGAACCGCCGTCAACTTACCGGGATCAGGTTTGCCGCGAGCCATAGACAATCAGAAGTGAGCTTGCTGAAAAACCTTGACTTGATTCTTTTGGCGCCATGAAATAGCCCGCAAGCATTTTAAAGCTGGAAGAAGCCATTCTGCTCGCCAGAGAAGCCTGTTTCCAGTCGGAGCGACTAGCGAAGTCCCACCCAGCGGAGCAGTGATCCCGAGGAAACAGAATCGCAACCTATGAATCCGCTGCGAAGCTGCGCGCCGTTTTGCGATTCCCTCGGGATCATTGCGGAGCGGACAGTCTCCGCTGCCCTGCAGGACGAAGACCGGAGCGCAGAATGGAAACAGGCTTCTCTGCACCGCAGCCGCTAAAAAAGCATCCTAGCTTTGCAAACATTCTCTTACAAACGCAACTCGTTTGCTAGTCAAAAAGGGGCAAACCGCTAAGGAGCAATCAACCCCAAATCCTGCGCCTTCAGCAAAGCTTGCGTCCGGGAGGAAACCCCCAGCTTCCCGTAAATGCGGTTCAAATACACCTTTACTGTCCCCACGGTTAAATCAAGCTCTGCCGCGATCTGTTGGTTGGTTGCGCCTTGTCCCAATAGTCCGAGAATGACGCTCTCACGCTGGGTAAGCGGCTCCAGAAAACCGTCGGCAGGAAGGGCAGGAGGACTACCGGCTCGCGGCTTCCCTGCGGCAAACCGATCCAGCAGATTATTTACATAGTCCCAGGAAACTCCTTCCCACTCCTGGCGTTTCGCAACGATTCTCCGCTGTTTCCCGTAATCCCGCAGCAAGCGGGCCATCCTTTCTCCCTCGTCCAGGAAGCTGCGAATATAGCCGTTTTGCTCTCCGAGGGCGAGGGCTTCATGCAGGTAGCGGAATGCTTGCAGGCGGTGCCCCAGCTTATGATGGATCAGTGCCTGGAGAACCGGGATTTCCACCATGCTCAAAAGACAGCCATCGCGTTTGCCCAAAGGCTTGAGGGTTTCCAATATGCGCAGTGCATCGGTGGTGTTCCCTTTTGCCTCCAAAAGACGGACAAAAGTCAGATACTCCAGCTCCTTGTCCAGCGTCGGTTTATCCTGTGCGGACAGGTGAAGCAAGTCCATGACGCGCTCTGCCTCCGATGGATTGTCTTCCAAAAGATCGATCCGCGCCCGAAAGGCGTACAGAGAAGGCAGCCAGTGATATTCCGTCCATTCTTTCACAGTGACAATTGTTTCGTCGATCGCTTCTTTTGCAGAATCGTACTCGCCTTTTACCAGGCGCAAGCGGGCAAGCGTAATCCGATTGGGGACGAGCAATCCGGCCACCTGCTTTTGGAGGGCGATCCATTCCACCTGCTTCAGAAGCGTCCCGCTGTCTTCCTGCCTGTCCCAATCATAGTACCCTTCGGCGAGGGCCTGGACTACATACAGGTTGATCAAGGAATCCTGCCAACCGTGGGATTGGAGAATGGCAATGAATCGTTTGCCCACTTCTTCTGTTTGTGCAGAGAGCAGTCCCTTGAGTCCAAATGCAGTCCGCCTGATGAGCGGTTCACTCGTATTGAAATTCAGATTGTAAAAAAGCGGATTTTCCGGCAAGACGTCATAGATGAGATCGGCATGGGCGAACCATTCCTCAAAGCGACGCGTAGAGAACACGAGATTGGCTTTGACAAAAAAGATGCCGCTCCGGATTTCCTGACGCTGCTCTTCAGTGACATCCGCTATGCTCCGTTCCAAATCGTCCAGCAGCGGATCGACGCGGTCGAATTTTCCGACGACATTCAAGGAAAAGGCGTAGAGCAGCAGCAGCACGGGGGAAAGAGTCCTGACGGGATCGGGAAACGCTTCGAACCAGCGGAGCAGGGTGGAAAATTCGCCTCGCTTCAGCACTGTGACGATATGCTGCTCCAGCCACTTGACCGCCAGCGCATAGTCTTTGGCGAGCAGGGCATGCTCGATGGCCTCATCCATCATCTGGCGTTCGGCAAAACACGCGCTTGCCCTCCGGTGAAGCTCGCTCCATGCCTGAGGATGCTTGATGAGCAGTTCCTTTTGCAGAAATTCCGAAAACAAATGGTGGTACCGATACCAGGTGCGTTCTTCATTTAGCGGGAGAATAAACAGGTTCAGAGTAATAATGCGCTGCAGCATGGCATGGCTGTCCGTCCTTTGCAGCACAGCATCGCAGCTTTGAAAGTCCAGTCGCTGAAGCACGGAGGTTTGCAGCAAAAAGTCGTGAATATCCTCCGGCAGTCCGGAAATGACTTCGTGCAACAAGTAATCGGCGACATTTCGGTCATACCCGGACATTCGCTGCAACAGCCGGTCGTAGTTCGAGCTGGCGAGCAGGGAGATGGCAAATAGCTGCAGTCCCGCCACCCAGCCTTCGGTAAATCCGAGCAATATTTCAAGCTCGCTCGAAGAAAGGGACAATTGCGCTACATCCTTGTAAAAATGGGCAGCTTCCTCCCGCGTGAACAGGAGTGAAGGAGCGTCAATCTCGTTATATTCGCCGCGTACTTTCCACTTTGCTGCAGAGAAAGGCAGGGCGGCGCGGCTGGAAAGGTACAGATGGATGTTTCCAGGAAGATATTCAATCAGGTAGGAAAGACTTTCATGGATCTGCTGATTCGCAATCACATGCAAATCGTCCAGAATCAAGCTGGCGTGATCCGGCAGCAAATCCAGCTCGTTGATCATGGCGTCAATCATCGTATAAACAGAGCTGCCGGAGAGCGAATCGAGCAAGGGAGTCATGCGCTCAGTCAACTGCGGGCAACAAGCGGAGGCGAGTGAGTAGGCCACGTATCGCCAGAACCTGCTGAGGTCATTGTCTTTTTCGTCCAACGATACCCAAGCCGCGCGGACGTTTGTGTGGAAAATCCATTGCCCTAAAAGCGTTGTTTTGCCAAAACCGGCAGGAGCGCAGATAGATGTCAGGCGGCAGTGCTGGCCGGTGCTGAGCATCTCCAGCAAATGTCCTCGGTTCACGGCTTTATCCTTGAATACAGGCAGGTTGATCTTCGTTTTTAACAGCACATCGGCAGGATTAAGCATGCTCCCTCCATGAAGGTGTTTTTCCAAGCGTCAACATGGATGAAAACCCTGAGTATTTCGGTTATTCCCATTATAGCCCATCTTCCCTGAGCAAAAAGAAAAACATTCGGGTCCGAGTAAGGCAAAAGATGATGCCAGCAAAACGAGAAAAGTCCCAAGGGATTCAATAGCTCGCCAAACGGTGGCGAGTTTTTGTTTTCACGTAACACTATAGGCCTCTGTGCCATAGGCTGTTGTATGGTTCAGATGCTGAGGTGATGATGTGAGACTTCCGTATAACCTGCCTGACTTTTTTGGTGCCTTGCTATCCATTGCGATCGGAATCGTCGTCAGCCTGGAGGCTTTTCGCCTGCACGCATATTCTCCCTCACAGTATGTCGGGGACCACACCCTGCCCGCCACCTTGGGGCTTCTGCTCATCACGCTAGGCACGGGATTGCTTTTTCATTCCTTTCGGGACAAAAAAGAAGAGAGGAAGACTGATGCAGAGAGTGGCTTCCGGCCAAAGAGCGTACTCCCTTGTCTTCTTGTGCTGCTTCTCTACGCGCTGGTGATTGACATTGTGGGATATGTGCTGGCTACCTTTCTGGCTTCCATTGCCTTGTTTCGCGTCATCGGCTCGTACAAATGGAGCCGTTCCATCGCGATGGCGATTGTCCTGACGGGGTGCTTGTACGCGGTTTTCGTGGTTTGGCTGAAGATTGCGTTTCCGACCGGATTCTTCTTTTGAAAGGTTGCTGCTTATGGATACCTTGCATCTTCTGCTGTCCGGCTTTGCGGAGGCCCTGACGCTGGAAAATGTGTTGATGGCTGCTCTAGGCGCTCTGGTCGGGACCTTTGTAGGCGTACTGCCCGGACTGGGGCCTACATCAGCTATTGCCATCCTGCTTCCGGTTACGGCTGTTCTCGAACCTACGCAAGGCATCATCATGCTGGCCGGCATTTACTACGGGGCCATGTACGGAGGCTCCACGACAGCGATTTTGCTGAACATTCCGGGAGAGCTGTCCTCGGTGCCGACCTGTCTGGATGGATACCCTCTGGCGAAGCAGGGGAAAGGCGGACCGGCTTTGGGCATCTCGGCTATCGGCTCGTTTGTGGCTGGAATCATGGGCGTGATCGGGCTTGTCTTTTTTGCTCCCGTCCTGGCGGATCAAGCACTCAAATTTGGCCCGCCCGAATACTTGGCCTTGATGGTGCTGGCCTTGACCTTGATGGTCAGCCTCTCCGGGGGTTCTTTTCTCAAGGCGTTCATCATGGGGGCATTCGGGTACGCCCTGTCACTTGTCGGACTGGGTCCTTCCACGGGGGTCCCCCGGTTTGATTACGGCAGCGCAAAGCTGGTCGGCGGCCTCGATATGATCAGCATTATCATCGGGTTGTTTGCCATCACGGAAGTATTGAAGGGAATCGAGGAAAAACGGGTGACGACGGTGATCGGCAATCCGGGGAGCGTTTACCCGTCCAAGGCTGATCTGCAAAAAAGCGTAAAGCCGATGGTGCGGGGAGGACTCGTAGGTTTTTTCCTCGGACTTCTGCCGGGCTGCTCGGCCGCTATTACGTCGTTTCTCGCCTATGATCTGGAGAAAAAGGTATCGAAACACCCGGAACGGTTTGGCCATGGGGCGATGGAGGGGGTAGCTGCGCCGGAAGCGGCAAACAACGCGACGAGCAGCGCCGGTTTTATTCCCCTGTTCTCGTTGGGAATCCCTTCTTCACCGCCGCTCGCCATTCTGTTGGCGGGATTGATGATTTACGGTCTTACGCCGGGACCCGTGCTTTTTGAGCAAAATACCACATTCGTCTGGGCGGTAATCGCCTCCATGTTCGTGGGAAATGCCATGCTCCTGGTGCTCAATCTGCCGATGGTCTGGCTGTGGGTCAAATTGACGAGAGTGCCGTATGGAATAATGGCCCCGATCATTTTGATCTTTTGCACCATCGGGGCCTATTCGGTAAGAAACAGCATGTTCGACGTCTTCGTCGCCTTTCTTTTTGGCGGGCTCGGGTACCTGTTCTCCACGTATAAATGGCCCGTGGTACCGCTGGTGCTCTGCTTCATCCTCGGACCGCTCCTCGAGGAGTCGCTCATCCAGACGGCGGCCATGTCAGCGGAGGGACTGGCGATTGTCCTGCAGCGCCCGATCTCATCGGTGATCCTTGTTGCGGCCGCAGCGCTGCTGATCATTTCTCTTGTGTTGAACAGGCGGACGCAAAAGAGGGTGCAGGAAGAGCGGGAGCGGGGAATAGACGTCAGCTAGATACACAAGTACGGGAGGAATTTTGGTTGAAAGCAGCCCATGTTTGGTTTCGCATCGCTTTTTCTCTCTTGATCGCAGTTGCCACGACGGCTTGCGGTGCCGGGCAGGCCCAGCCGCCTGCATCCCCGGCGGTTCCACAGCAGCCGGCCACAGATCAATCGGCTGGACAGTCGGAGCCCGCCTACCCGACGAGACAGATTGAATACATCGTCCCTTATTCGGCAGGAGGCGGGGTAGACCTGGTAGCCCGGGCTGCCGCCGACTATGTAAGCAAAGAGTGGGGCCAGCCCATCGTCGTGGTCAACAAGCCGGGAGGCGGCGGTACAGTAGGCGCGGAATACGCGCTGAAGCAGGCAAAGCCCGACGGATATACCGTATTGGCCGTCAATGTATCCAACACGACGATGCTGACTGCGGGGATGAAGGACTCCCTGATCACCAGTAACGACCAGATCTACACCGCCCGCATCGGGAAAGGAACGATGGCCTTTGCTGTGAAGGAAGACGCTCCGTGGAACGATTTTCACGCTTTCTCCCAATGGGCGAAGGAGAACCCCGATCAGTTGACCTGGACATCGGTAGGTCCAGCAGGCTTTTCAGCATTTGGCGTAGCTCAATGGTTTGACATGATTGACGCGGACTTTGCCAAGACGCGGATGATCGTGACAAAAGGGGCGTCCGACTCCGTTCCGAAGGTAGTGGGAGGCCACGCGGTAGTGGCTATCCATACGATCGGGGAAATCAACCCCATGCTTCAGGCGAAAAAAGTGAAGATATTGGCCGTCGGCGGGACAGAAAGAAGTCCGTTTCTCCCCGATGTACCGACTGCAAAGGAGCAGGGCATTGACGGACTGACCGTTTTCTGGTGGACGGGTGTGTCGTTCCCGAAAGGCACACCGGAAGCGGTCATCAAGAAGTGGGAGGCTGTCGTTGCCAAAATGACCAGTGACCCCGACTTTGTGAAAAAGCTGCACGAACTTCAAGTGGAGCCTGCTTACGCGGATTCGGCACAGTTTACGGCTGATGTTGAGAAGGAGACCCAGTATTATACCGATCTGGCTACGAAGAGCAATATACGGAAATGAATCTACGCTGCTGGTGGGGGACTTCCCTCCACCGCAGCCTCTTTTTTGGGGTGGTCGGACAGGCTTTGGTGGGGGAGATGAAAAAGGAGAAAACAGCAGCAGGTTCGGTGGGACACTGCGGGGGGACTGGACTGTCCGTCTCCATTCCAAAAGCAAAACCGCGTCCAAAAGCAGCCTGCTCGGGGGAGCGTTTCAGTGTCTCCAGATCGTCAGAGAAGCCTGTTTCCATTCAAAGCGACTGGCACAGTGTCCTTATGCATTCCACCTGTTCTCCGCAAACCTCCACAGTTTTTCCCCCACTTTTCCACAGTTCTCAAAAACAAATCAAAATTTCCCCGACTAGACTAAAGCTGTGCCTAGGTACAAGACGAAAAATCGAGAAAGGTGGATGATAATATGTTTAGCAAAGCAAAAGTGGGAATCGCGCTGGGGGCGCTGGCTGCGGTGCTGAGTGCAGGAACGATCAACGGTGTATACGCTGCAACCAACGATCAGGCAACGTCTGTGCAAGCTGCAAACAAAGCCGACCAACATAAAATTGTGATCAAAGGCTTCAAGGGAGGCGAAGGAAAAGGCTTCTTCCTCAAAGGAAAAGGGCTGGATCAAAACGAAGACCTGCTGAAGCTCTTGAACCTCTCCGCAGACGAGTTGAAGGAGGCACTGAAGGCAGACAAGTCTCTCGCGGACGTGGCCAAAGAACAAGGCGTGTCTGTAGAGGATGTCGTCAAACTGATCGCAGAGCAGGAGGAAGCGCAGCTAACAGAGGCTGTGAAGGCCGGAAAGCTGACCCAGGAGCAAGCGGATAAAATGAAGGAAAACGCCGCTGAGCGCATCCAAAAAATGGTTGAAAGCACGCGCCAGGACAGAGGCTTCGGCCCACACGGCGGTTTCGTTTTCTTCAAGAGCGAAGAACTGCTGAAGCTGCTCGATCTCACCGCCGAAGAGCTGGATACAAAGCTGAAGGCTGGCAAATCTCTCGCAGACGTCGCCAAAACACAGGGCGTATCCGTCGAAGATGTCGTGAGCCTGATCGCCAAGCACCAGGAGGAGCAGTTGGCAGCGGCCGTGAAAGCAGGCAAGCTGACCCAGGAGCAAGCCGATAAAATGAGCGAAAACGCGTCTGAGCGCATTCAAAAAATGGTCGAAAGCACCCATCAGGATAAAGGCTTCGGCCCGCGCGGCTTCGGATTTTTCAAAAGCGAAGAGCTGCTGAAGCTGCTCAATCTCACCGCTGAAGAGCTGGAGACAGAGCTGAAGGCCGGCAAATCGCTGGCAGAAGTCGCCGAAGCACAAGGAGTGGATACGGATGAAGTGGTCGCCCTTTTGGCAAAACAGCGCGCAGACCAGCTTTCCGAGGCAGTCAAGGCGGGCAAAATCACACAGGAGCAGGCAGACAAGCTTCAGTCTAACCTGACAGAGTCCATCCAAAAACAGCTTGAGCACAAACGGGGAGAAAAGCCGGAGAAGGTCGTCGTAGAAAACTAAGCGCCTCCGCTTCCACACAACGAGAGCAGTTTCGGGCAGGTGAATCGATCACCTGCCTTTTTCAAATCTTTTTCAAAAAAAGACGTGCTTTAATTGGACCCAAAGACCTAATTGGAAGAGACAGGGATTTTTCATGCGGGTTGATTTGTCACAGTTTGGTAGAGAAAGAAGGAGGAAGCCAGTTTGAGGTCCAGCAAAATAAAAACGACCGCCGCCATCCTCGCGATTTTTGGCCTGTTGGCCGGATGCTCGCCGCAGCAGGGCGGCATGGGACAACGGGCAGGAGCCGCACAGAGGGCCATCCCGGTGGAAGTGAAAAAAGCAGACAAGGAGCTGTTTGGGCAAAAGCTGTCTCTCAGCGGCAGGTTGGAGGCGAAAAGCCAGGTGGCGCTGACATCAAAAGCGAGCGGCCGGATTACCCAGGTTCATGTAAACGTAGGCGACCAGGTCAAGGCGGGGCAGCCCATCGTGACGCTGGATGGCGAAGAAGCGAAAATCCAGTTGCAGCGGTCCCAGGCGTCTCTTCTCTCTGCGCAAGCGAGATACGAGGAAGCCAAGGAGGGGACTCCTGAAGAAACGGTAGCCCAGACGCAAAATCAGCTTGCCGATTCGCAAAACAAGTACGACGCGGCCAAAAAGGAGCTGGAGCGCACAGAAGCTTTGTACAAGCAGGGAGCCATCTCGGCGGCAGAATACGAAAAAGCGAAGGCAGCGCTCGACAGTGCCGCGATCAGTCTGGAAAACCAGAAGCAGAAGCTGAAGCTGGATCAAAAGGGACCGACCGCCGCTTCGCTCGCATCGGCGCAAGCGTCATTGAAGCAGGCCCAGGCCGATCTGGCACTGGCTCAGCTCAACGCGTCCAACCTGGTCGTAAAAGCGCCGATTGACGGCGTGATCGGTTCCCTTCCTGTTTCTGTCGGCGCGAATGTCGGCAGCAATACAGAGATCGCGCAAATCATCAATATGACGACGATGAAGGTGAAAACGCAGGCTACGGAAAGCCAGGTCGGTCTGTTCCAGAACGGCCAGGAGGTCGAGATCAACGTTCCTGCCGTTCAGCTCACGACGAAAGGAAAGGTGGCTTCTGTCAGTCCGCTGGCAGACTCGACCAAGTCGTACCCGATCGAAATCGAGATCGCCAATCCGAGTCTGAAGCTCAAGGCAGGCATGATCGCTTCCATCGAGATGACAGGCAAGCCGCATGATGCGTTGATCGTTCCCCGCGAAGCGATTATCTCCCGGGAAAATGAGGACTATGTCTACATCGTCCAAGAGCAGAAAGCAAAGCTCGTCCCGGTCAAGCGCGGAGAATCGGACGGGGAGCGGGTCGAAATCATCGAAGGACTTTCCGGCGGTGAAGAGGTCGTGGTCAAGGGGCAGAACACGCTTGCAGACGGATCGTCTGTTGTCGTCATTGATCCAAACCAGTCCGCCGCTTCGCAGGATGCAGGCAAGCAGGAAAATAGCGGCAAGCGCCAGCGGGGCCCGCAGAATCAACAAAACCCGGAAAACCCGCAAAACGCACCGACAAACGGATCGGAAAATCAAGAGCGTCCGGCAAGACCAAAAGGATAGGTGAACCCCATGCATATCTCTGATCATTCGATTCGTCGTCCGGTGACCGTGATGATGGGCATTCTCATGGTCGTAATTTTGGGAATCCTCTCCTTGACGCGAATCCCGATCGATCTTTATCCGCCGATTGAAATACCGACTGTGGCCGTAACGACGAGCTACTCGGGGGTCGGCCCGAAAGAGTTGGAAAATCTGGTGACCAAGCCGATCGAGCAGGCTGTGGCGACGGTTGCAGGCATCAAGTCGGTCACGTCCATCTCCCGCGAAGGCTCGTCACAGGTCATCGTCGAGTTTGGCTACGGAACGGATATTGACGGGACCGTCGCCGAGATTCAGCAGAAGGTGGAACGGGCCAGAAGGTCGCTGCCGGATGATGCCGATTCCCCGACAGTGATGCGCTTTGACCCAAACAGCTCACCGGTATTGACTCTGGCTCTCTCCTCCGAGATGAGCGCTGACCAGTTGCGCTCTTTTGTGGATGAGCAAATCGTGCCCTATCTGGAACGGGTAGACGGCGTCGCGTCTGTGACCGTGTCCGGCGGACTGGAGCGGGAAATCACGGTCCGGGTCGATCCCGGCAAGCTGGAGCAATACGGTATTACGCTGGCCGACATCAGCCAGCAGCTCCGCAACCAGAATATCGATTCGCCGGGCGGCACCATCACAGAGGGCGGGACTACTTATACGGTTCGCTCTGTCGGCAAGCTCGCCTCTATCGATGACATCAAGAAGGTATCCATACCGCTTCGCGGCGAAGGCCAGGTATTTCTGGAGGATGTCGCACTCATCACGGATGGCTATAAAGCCGTAACGATCGAGAGCAAAATGGACGGGCAGCCGACGGTTACCCTTTCCATCATAAAGCAGTCCGGCACCAATACAGTTGCCGTCGTCGATCAAATCAACCAGGAGCTGGAGAAGCTGCAAGGCTCTCTGTCCGCCAATCTGAAGGTGTTCAGCATTTCCGATCAATCCGCCTTTATTCGCGCATCGATCAATACGCTTGTCCACGATACGCTGATCGGGGGCATTTTGGCCATCTTTATCATCTGGTTTTTCCTGAAGAGCATAAGCAACACGCTGATCATCGGCACGGCGATTCCGATCTCCGTCATCGCCACGTTTGCCCTGATGTTTTTTACCGATATGTCGATCAACACGATGAGTCTGGGCGGGCTTACCCTTGGCATCGGGATGATCGTGGACGATGCCATCGTCGTGCTGGAAAACATTCACCGCCACCGGGAAAAAGGACTGTCCATCAAGGAAGCGGCTGTCTCGGGCACGAAGGAAGTGGCGATGCCCGTGATCGCGGCTACATTGACCACGGTTGCCGTGTTTTTCCCGATCGTCTTTGTCGAAGGCGTGACGGCACAGTTGTTTAAGGATATGGGCGTAACCGTTTCGTTTGCCCTGCTGGCTTCGCTGGTGGTGTCGCTGACCGTCACGCCGATGCTCGCGGCCAAATGGACGGCTTCGCAAGCGAAAAAGCTCAATCATGAGGAAGCAGACGCGAAAAGCGGACTGGTCCGATTTTACAAGCGAGTCCTGGCCTGGTCTCTCGGCCACCGGAAGAGCGTCATCGCGATAGGCCTCGCCTCGCTGGTCGCCGGCGCGGGGCTCGTACCTTTTATCGGCATGGAAGTGATGCCCACATCGGATCAGGGACAGGTCAACATCTCCATCTCCTTGCCGAACGGGACGGAGCTGGAAAAAACGAGAGAAGTCCTGACGAAAGCAAATGAGATCGTGTCACAGGTCCCCGAAGCGAAGACGATCTTCTCCACGCTGGGCAGCGCCAACGCAACCCGCGGCGGCAACGCGAACAGCTCGGCGGCTTCCTTTTTGCTGATCCTGTCCGATTCGTCAGAGCGCAGCCGGACGACAGCAGAGGTCGTAGACGATCTGCGGAACAAACTGAACCGCTTCCCGGGAGCGCGCGTACGGATCAGCGAGACTGGCGGCATGATGCTTCCCGGTATGGGCGGACAAGGCTTTTCCGGCGGATCTTCGCCGATTTCCTACGCGCTGCGGGGAAATGATGAGGCGACCTTGAAGGATCTCGCCGAAAGGTTGACTGCCGCTATCAGCGAGGTGGACGGCATCCGCGAGACGGACAATACGCTGGAGGAGTCCCGGCCGGAGATCCAGATCAAGCTTGACCGCATCAAGGCGGCTGGTCTCGGCATTACCCAGTCGTCTCTGACCAGCACGATCCAGACCGCCTTGCGCGATCAGGTGGCGACCCGGATGGAGGCGGGGGGAAGCGAGATCGACATCACCTTGAAGCTCGACAAGGAAGGGCAGGACAGCATGCAGGATATCGAAAACCTGCTGATCACCACTCCGAAGGGAGAGGTTGTCCAGGTGAAGGATGTGGCGACCGTCGCCATTGCCGGGGGACCGCAAGCCATCCAGCGCTACAATCAGGCCCGGGTGGTCAATGTGACGGGGATGCTTGCTCCGGGAAGAGATTTGGGCAGCGTCGCCGAGGAAGTCAATCGAGTCGTAGCAAACTTCCCTGTGCCGCCCGGCTACGTCATCGAGCAGCAAGGGCAAAACCAGCAGCTGGATGAAACGACCCAGGGAATGATTCTCGCCTTTGGCCTCGCCGTGGTGCTTGTGTACATCATCCTGGCGGCACAGTTCGAGTCGCTCGTCTATCCGCTGTCGATCATGCTGTCCGTGCCGCTGTCTTTCTTCGGCGCGAGCTTCAGCTTGTGGATGACCGGACGGACACTGAGCATTCCCGCCTTTATCGGGATCATCCTTTTGACCGGGATCGTCGTCCGAAATGCGATCGTTCTGATCGACTTTATCAACATTCTCCGCAGGCAGGGGATGGAGCGGAGCGAGGCGATCCTGACCGCTTCGCCGATCCGGCTGCGGCCGATTTTGATGACGACGCTGTGTACGGTGCTGGGCCTCTTCCCGCTCGCCCTCGGGATCGGCGAAGGAGGAGAAAGCCAATCGCCGATGGCCACTGTCGTGATCGGCGGGTTGCTATTCTCGACAATGCTGACCTTGATCGTCATTCCCGTCGTCTACACGATTCTTGACGACTTCTCCGGCAGGCTGAAAAAGCTCTCCCACATCTTCCGGCCTTCGCGGAAGCTGAAAACGGCGAGCATCGAAAAATAGAATAGTATAATGAATAGATAACATGGACAGGGGTGGCATTCTTCGGGTGCCACCTTTCTGAAGCATCAGGAGGTGTGACGGATGCGGATTTTGGCAGTAGAAGATGAACGCGCATTGTTGGAAGCGGTTTGCGGCGTTTTGCAAGAGGAGGGCTATCAGGTGGACAAGGCCGAGCGGGGCGATGAAGGGCTGCTGCTCGCCGAGCGCGGCATCTACGACTTGCTCATCCTGGACATCATGATGCCCGGTCTGGATGGCGTCTCACTCGTGAAAAAGCTGCGGGCAAAAGGACAGCTTACGCCGGTTCTGCTCCTCACCGCCAAAGACAGCGTAGAGTCGCGGGTCGAAGGTCTGGACGCCGGGGCTGATGATTACCTCGTCAAGCCTTTTGCCGTGGAGGAATTGCTGGCCCGCACGAGAGCGCTGCTGAGAAGAAACGGCAAGTATTCGGCCGACGGAGAAGTATCCTACGGGCCGATTTCGCTGAAGACAAATGAACACGACGGCTTCGTGGGCGAGCATCCGTTGAAGCTGACCGGAAAGGAATACGATCTGCTGCAGTATTTTCTTCACAACCGGGAGCAAATATTGACGCGAGATCAAATCTTCGACCGAATCTGGGGGATCGATTCGGAGGCGAACTACGGGATCGTCGACTTGTACGTGCATTATTTGCGCAAAAAACTGGCTGAGTACGGATGCGACAACTACATCCGGACGATTCGCAATGTCGGCTACATTTTGAAGGGACAAAAGGAGAATGTTTAAAAAGACGAGGATTCGCCTGGTTATTTTGAATACGATCGTGTTTGTGCTGCTCTTGAACGCGCTCGGAAGCGCGCTCTACTTCTCCATTCAGTACCGCTTGTTTTCACAGGTGGACAGAGAGCTGGTCCGGTCGGGCAAATGGTTCGTGCAGGTGCCGCCTCCGTTTCTGAAGCCGGAGCGCAAGCGGCTGCCCGATGTCGACAGGCGCATCGTCTTTTTGCTGTGGGACGACCGGGGCGGGCTGATCAGCAAGGATTACGGCGAATCGCTTGAAAATGGCGACTTGAACCTGTTCCACCCCGTAGATCGGAGCAAGGAAATCGAAAATGTGACGGTCGGCGGGCAGGTGTACCGAGTCTATACGATGACCACGGACAAGCGCGTCATCGACCGCGGATTCATCCGAAATGTCAGCCACATTCAGCTGATTTACAATCTGGAGCCGGAGATGAAGATGCTCGATACGCTCCTCTATGTGCTCGGAATCGGCGGTCTTGCCAGTATTTTGATCGCGCTGTTTGCGGGGCTGTTTTTGGCCAAGCGGGCGCTTGTTCCGATCCAGCTTTCCTGGGAAAAGCAGCAGCAGTTTATCGCGGACGCTTCCCATGAGCTGCGAACGCCGCTCTCCGTGATTCTGGTCAATCTGGAGAGGCTGTTTCGCTCTCCGGAGCGGACGATTGAGGAGGAGAGCGAGCACATTATGGTCAGCATTCAGGAGACCAGGCGGCTGAACAAGCTGGTCGGCGATCTACTGACCCTGGCCCGCTCCGACTCCAATGAGCTGCAAATCCTCAAGCAAAAGGTGGCCATGGATGAGCTGGTCCAAAAAAGCGTCCACACGTTCCGGCAGCTGGCTGTTGTCCGAGGCATCGAAATCGAGACGGACATCCAGCAGCCGCTGGAGCTGAACGGGGACCAGGAGCGGATTCAGCAGCTGCTCGTCATTTTGCTCGACAATGCGCTCAAATACTCGAATGAGCAAGGAAAAATTGCGGTGAGCTGCAAGCGGGAGGGGCAGGGCATTACCCTCGTTGTAAAAGACAACGGGATCGGGATCGCCAAGGAAGACATTCCGTACGTGTTCGACCGCTTTTTCCGCGCGGACAAGATGCGCTCCCGCCAAACAGACGGGACGGGGCTGGGACTGTCCATCGCCAAGTGGATCGTCGACGCCCACGGAGGGAGAATCCGCGTCGAGAGCGAGGAAGGGGCAGGGGCCACCTTTACCGTCTGGCTGCCGGCCAAACACGGATGAGGAAAAATGGCTCTATGCCATTTTGCAAAGCCGAGCCCGGCGGCAAATAAGGTTATCGACTGGATATGAGAGCATAGACAAGCCGAGTCTCTGCCATGTCAGCTTGTTCCCATGAGGAGCAAGCTTTTTATTTGCACATAAATAATTTGCATACAAACTTTTTGTGTACAAATCGTGTGAGCCTATGTTATTCTTTTCAAAAAGTTTTGGGAATGAACGGGAGGGTCATCATGGAGCGAATCGAGGACTGCTTTGGTTTTTTGTTGGGAAAGGCGTACCAGAAGGTTTTCCAGCTGGAAAAAGCGCGATTGAGCGAGTACGGAGTCACTCCGGTGCAATTTGTCCTGCTGCACGTGCTATGGGAGAAGGATGGGCAAAAAGGAGTGGAGCTGGGCACCCGGCTCCGTCTGGATGGAGCGACGATTACAGGCCTCTTGGATCGGCTGGAGCAGATGGGCTTGATCGAGCGCAGGCCGTCTCCGACCGACCGCCGGACGAATTTGATTTACCTGACTCCGCGGGGGAGAGAATTGGAAAAGCCGCTCAACGAGATCAGCGACGAGGTAAACCGGGAGGCCATGTCCATTTTTCGGGAAGAAGAGCTTGCGATGTTGAAAAGCATGCTGACCAGGCTCGGATTGGAGAAAGAAGCGTAATCCATCGTCCGGATGCCCGGATGGCCTTTACGGCGAATGGACTGACTTTCGGTCTGCCGTAGGGACGGATAGATGGGCAACTCCGAGGATCGGACGCCTGAACGGCAAAGAAGCATCTTTTACAAGTGGGGAGAAGCAGATGGAGAAAAAGATTCACTATGCTTGGATTGTATTGTTTGTCACGTTTTTGGCTTTGCTGGCCGTCCAGGGCGTTCGCCTTTCCTTCGGCGCCTTTATCGAGCCGTGGGAGACCGAATTCTCGATGGACAGAGGCACGATCTCACTCATTTCTACGCTGAGCTTCATCGTATACGGCATATCCCAGCCGGTGGTGGGCAAGCTGGTCGACCGCTTCGGCGCTCGGATGATTTTGTCAGTCAGTGCACTGCTGGTCGGGATAAGCATCGCCCTGACGTATTTTGTGACCTCGCCGTGGCAGCTTTTTCTTCTGTACGGCGTGATCGCTTCGCTCGGAGTGGGCGGGGCGTCGAACGTGGCAGCCACCGTTGTGGTGACAAACTGGTTTCAGGAAAGGCGGGGCCTCGCTTTCGGGTTGATGGAAGCCGGCTTCAGCGTCGGGCAAATGATCGTTGTGCCAGCCTCGCTGTTTTTGATTCACTGGTATGACTGGCAGATGGCCGTCGCAGTATTGGGCGCGTTTCTGATTTTGATCGTCTTTCCCGTCCTGCTGCTTTTGCTGCGCAATCATCCTTCCGAAAAAGGTATCCAGCCGATCGGAGGCGACAGAGCTGCGGAAGGCACTGAAAACGGGACAGACGAGAGCCCAGGCGGCCAATTGGCGGAAAACGTGTTTCGCACGAGAAGATTCTGGTTTCTGATCCTGCCGTTTTTTATCTGCGGTTTTACGACGACCGGTTTGATGGATACCCACCTCATCCCGTTCGCCCAGTTGTGCGGCTTTTCCGCGGTCGTAACCGGGTCGGCGGTCAGCCTGCTCGCGGCCTTCAATACGCTGGGAACGCTGCTGTCGGGAGTGGTCGCAGACCGCTGGAGCAATAAAAAATTTCTGGCCCTCCTGTATGCGGCAAGGGCTGCAACTATCGTACTGCTGCTCGTGTTCGTCAGCGATCCCGAGCTGCTGCTGGTATTTGCCGCACATCCGTCTCTGTTGTTTTTGTTCTCCATTTCCTTCGGCCTTGTCGACTTTGCGACGGTCGCTCCCACGCAAATGCTGGCGACGCAGTACTTCAACAAGCAGTCGCTCGGCTTCATTGTCGGCTGGCTGTTTCTCAGCCACCAGCTAGGCTCCGCGCTTGGCGCTTACTTGCCTGGATTATTGTTTAGTCAGACTGAAAATTACAATATGTCATTCTACATTGCGGTGGTTTTGCTGGTCGGAGCTTCCGTGTTGAATCTTCTCCTTCCTGAACCCGCCCGATTCAAAAGGAATGTCGCCTCGGAGAGCTAGAGGCTTGGAAGCCGGACATGCTCTACAGCCACAAAGAGTTGCAGAGCCCCTTTCTCAAAAAGGCGGCCTGCTCCGACAGTCTGCAAAAACAACACAAAAAGCCGGCTCCCCCCTCGATACGGGGCGGAGCCGGTCTTCCTATTTGAAAGCATATGGTTTACGAACGAGCTTTTCCGTTTTTGTACGGCGATCTCTTTAGTCTTTAAACAACAGCGAAGCGCCGGCGATTCCCGGATGGGTCATCTCGTACGGATCGAGAATCAGATCGAGCTCTTCCTCGGTCAGAACATTGTGCTCAAGGCACAGCTCCCGCACCGATTTGCCCGTCAAAATCGCCTCGCGGGCGATGCGTGCCGCCACTTCGTATCCGAGGTGAGGGTTGACGGCGGTAATGACGCCCACGCTCTTCTCGACGTAAGCCTTCATCACTTCTTCGTTGGCACGGATGCCGTCCAGGCAGTATTCCTTGAATGCGCGGAAGGCGTTGTTCATGATGCTGATCGATTGCAGCAGGTTAAAGACAAGCACCGGCTCCATGACGTTCAGCTCCAGTTGTCCCGCTTCGGAAGCGAGGCAGATGGTGTGGTCGTTTCCGATTACCTGGAACGCCACCTGATTGACCACCTCGGCCATGACCGGATTGACTTTCCCTGGCATGATGGAGGAGCCTGGCTGACGGGCAGGCAGGGAGATTTCCCCGAGTCCGGCGCGCGGTCCGGAAGCCATCAGGCGCAGGTCGTTGGCGATTTTGGACATGTTGATCATGCACACCTTGAGGGCCGCGGACACTTCTGTGTAAGCATCCGTGTTTTGCGTGGCGTCGACCAGATCGGATGCGCCTTTGATCGGCAGGCCTGTGATCGAAGCCAGATGCTTGATGACACTCTCGATATAGCGCGGCTCCGCATTCAAGCCGGTTCCCACGGCAGTCGCGCCCATGTTTACTTCGTACAGATGCTGGCGGGAGCCGGAGATTCGCAGGATGTCCCGGGACAGCACTTTGCGGTACGCTTCAAATTCTTGGCCCAGACGGATCGGAACCGCGTCCTGCAGATGGGTTCTGCCCATTTTGATAACGCTGTCAAATTCTTTCGCTTTTTGCGAGAACGACTCCTGCAGGCTATCCATCGTCGCGAGTAGCTGGTCCAGCATCATCAGTACGGAAATGTGGATCGCAGTCGGGAAAGCGTCATTCGTAGACTGGGACATGTTCACGTGCGTATTCGGGCTGACCTGGAAGTAGTCGCCTTTTTCAAAGCCGAGAATCTCCAATGCACGGTTGGCGATGACTTCGTTGGCGTTCATATTGATCGAGGTTCCGGCGCCGCCCTGAATCGGATCGACGATAAACTGGTCGTGCAGATTGCCATCGATAATCTCTTGTGCCGCCTGAACGATCGCTTCTCCGATGCGGCGGTTGAGCTGGCCCGTTTCCATATTGGCAAGTGCTGCCGCTTTTTTTACCATCGCCATCGCCTTGATCAGCGATTCGTGGATTCGATATCCGGTGATCGGGAAGTTTTCCAGGGCACGAAGCGTTTGTACACCGTAGTAGGCGTGTTTCGGCACTTCTTTTTCGCCGAGGAAGTCTTTTTCTACCCGTTTGGTTACTGCTGTATCCATGTGTATACAACTCCTACAGGATATTTTTGATGTTAAACAACGTTGTTTACTTTCATCAAAATCGTAACATAGTTTCAAAGAAAGAAGTAGCTTTAAATCAATTGAACGAACGAATCGAAATGATTGTAGAACCCGATCAGTGTTGATAAGATGGGATAAATCTTTGTGAACAAGGAGGCGGACCGCATGCATCGGGTTGAGCTGCTGCAGGAGATCACGTATATTGACGGAATTACGATCATCGATACGTCGGGAACGATCCTCTTTTCGGTGAAATTCAACCCCCGCTTCGCATCCGGGAGCGAGAAGACGGATGAAATCGTCGGGGAAAATCTGTTTACTTCCTTTCCTATGCTGAATGAACAAACAAGTACACTCTACCATGCGCTGAAAACGGGGCGTCCGACTTTTCGCAAGCGTCAGGAAATCATTGATTTTACCGGTAAAAAAATCGAAACGACCAATGTTACGCTGCCGATCAAGACAAACGGGCGGGTGATCGGGGCGATTGAGCTGTCCAAGGATATCAGCAAGCGGGGGGAGCCGGTAGACGAGCTGATCGAACTGGACGCCAGCCTGTTCATACCAAGCAAAGCGGAGCAAGCGAATATCCAGCCGGAAGGAGCCAGATACACGCTGGACGATATCGTGACGGGCAACGAGCAAATGCTGGAGCTGAAGAGGCAAGCAAAGAAAATGGCTCGCGGCCGCTCGCCGCTTTGCCTGTTCGGTGAGACGGGCACGGGGAAGGAGCTGTTCGCCCAGGCCCTGCATCATGCAAGCGGCCGCTCGCACAAGCCTTTTATCGCCCAGAACTGTGCGGCCATTCCCGAAAGCCTGATGGAGAGCATCCTGTTCGGGACGAAGAAAGGCAGCTTTACCGGGGCGGAGGACAATCCGGGGCTGTTCGAGCTGGCCGATGGCGGCACGATTTTTCTCGACGAATTCAACTCGATGCCCCATTCCCTGCAGGCAAAATTGCTGCGTGTGCTGGAGGATGGCCTCATCCGAAGACTGGGGGACAAGCATGTCCGCAAAGTAGACGTGCGGGTGATCGCTGCCACCAACAAGCATCCCCGTCAGTGCGTCAAGGATGGACAGCTCCGCCCAGACCTGTACTACCGGCTGTGCGTGATGGCCTTGCACCTGCCGCCGCTGCGCGAGCGGCCCGAGGATATCGAGCTGCTCCTGCCCTATTTTATCAACAAGTACAACCATCTGATGGGCAAAAGCGTCCGCCACATCGCCAAAGGCGTGTACGAGTATTTGCAGATGCACGATTGGCCGGGGAATATCCGGGAGTTTGAATACGTCGTCGAATTTGCCCTGCAGCTCAAGGAAGACGGTGACGAAACGCTTCAACGCAGCGATTTGGAGCCGATCATGAACCACCTGAGGGACGAGCAGGCACCCGAACAGACAGCCGCTTCGGAAGGAAAAGCGTGGGGAGCAACAATTGGAGAGGATTACGGGGAAGTGACGGGAGCAGGCGAGGGCCAGGAAAAACAGGAGGCACAGGAAGCACAGGAAGCACAGGAAGAACAAGATGAGCTTGTGCCTCTCAAGGAAGCGGTCGCTTCTCTGGAAACGCGGCTGATCCGGCGAGCGCTGGCGAAAACAGGGGGAAATGTCTCGAAAGCGGCACTTTTGCTGAACATTCCCCGGCAGTCGCTGCAAAACAAAATCCGCGACTATGAAATCAAATAGCAGTAAAAACGGGGCTCCAATCGATTTTCTGCCAATTTTGCTTCTGCCCAAAAACGTACAAAGAAGTGCCCGAAAATTAACACGCTGTGCGAATGAAACTGGAATTTTCCTTTCGATAGATGGTGTATCCTCCCGAAAAAGGAGAGATGCCCGTCTTTTTTTTGAGAATATTCCACAAAATGGCTGGCATGGTCCTTGCTTTGAGAAGACGGCATCATTGCATTTGCAAACAAGGAGGATGCCTTCCATGATTATCGGAACGTTTAAAGAATTGAAGCCGGGGGAGTCGCGCGTCGTGCTTACCCCGACGGAAGTGGCCGAATTGACCGGCGGCGGCCACACCGTCCTGATCGGCAAAGGGACAGGCGAAAATGCCGGGTTTCCCGATCAGTCCTATGCCGAAGCGGGCGCCGAGCTGAGAGACGGCATGGAGGAAATCTACGCCGAAGCGGAGCTGATCGTAAAGGTAAAAGAGATTTTGCCGGAGGAATACCACCTGCTGCGGGAAGGACAAATCCTGTTTACTTGCCTTCATCCCGCTGCCAACCGGGAAGAGGTGAATGTACTGCTGGACAAAAAGGTCATCGCCTTTACCGCCGAGGATACGCATCAGTACGGCTCTCCCAATGGAGAAGTGGCTGGAAAGCTGGGAGCGCTCTGGGGCGCCCATTATTTGCTTAGCGTGAATGGCGGGATGGGCAAGCTTGTCGGCGGCATCGGAGGCGTACCCGGCATCCAGGCGCTCGTCATCGGTGCGGGAATTGTCGGACGCAGCGCAGCCAATGTCCTCTCCTCGCTTGGAGCTCGGGTAACAATGATGGACGTGAATATCGGCGTCCTTCGGGAAGCGCAGTATTTGCTGCCAAAAGGGGTAGACACGATGTTTTCCAACCGGAGCAACATCCGCCAGGTGCTGCCTCACGTCGATTTGGTGATGAACTGCGTCAAATGGCCAAAGCACCGCAAGGACCATCTGATCACACGCGATATGCTGCAGCTCATGCGCAAAAAGGCGGTTATCGTCGACATTAGCGCAGACGTCGGCGGAGCAGTGGAGACATACAGACCGACGACGTACGAGGAGCCTGTCTATGAAGTCGACGGCATTATCCACTTCGGCGTCGACAACATTCCGGGCGCTGCCCCTCATACGACTTCGATTGCTTATGCGGCATCCGTATTTCCGCACATCAAGTCGATTGCCGACCACGGAGCGGACGAGGCAGCTCGTCGCAATCCGTATCTGCGCCGGGGATTGACGTCGTACAAAGGGATATTGACTCATGAGGAAACCGCTTTGATCCAGCAGCGCGAGCGTACGACAGCAGAAGAACTGCTCGGCTTGCCGGCGAAATAGCATTTACAAACAAAAGGAAAAAAGGGGGAAGTGCTGTCTATGGAGGCGACAGAAGCAGTTCATCTCGGCATCATTTCGCTGGTTCCCGCGACGGTCTCTGTCATTCTCGCGTTTTGGACAAGAAATACCGTGTTTTCGCTTGCAGTAGCCTGTTTTCTCGGCATCCTGCTGTCGGGACAAGGCCTGATGGGATTTCCCGCCTTGCTGAAAACCGCGCTCGGTACGACCAGCTTTTCCGGACTGTTGCTCCTGGAGCTGTTTATCGGCGTGATGATCGCATTTTTCCAGCGGACCGGAGCGATCCAGAATGTAACACTGATGCTGGAGCGCAGGCGGTTCACACGTGTGAAAACACAGCTTGTCGCCTGGTTTTTGGGCATGTTCGTGTTCTTCAGCGACTATTTCAGCCCGCTGTTTGTCGGCTCGACGATGCGCAATCTGGCTGACAAGGCGAGAATCTCCCGGGAAAAGCTGGCCTATATCGCCGACTCCACCTCGGCGCCGGTCAGCGTGCTGGTGCCGATTACGGGCTGGGCGGCCTACTTTACCGGCCTGCTGATCGGCGTCGGCACCATCGCCAATGAAGCAGACGCCATGTCCCTGTTCTTAAAGACCATCCCGTTCAACTTTTACGCCATCCTGTCGGTTCTCTTCGTCGGTTTGCTTGCGCTCCGCGTCATTCCGGAATTTGGCCCGATGAAAAAGGCGGAGAAACGGGCATTGGAGGAAGGGAAGGTGCTTCGCGACGGCGCAGACCCGCTGATGGGCTCGGAGCTGACCGACACGCCTCCTTACGAGGGAATCAAGACAAATGTGTTCCTGAATTTCATCCTGCCGGTGATCATCGTCATCTCTATCGCCGTCGGCACCTTTATGACCATGAAGTCGGCCAAAACGATGGAAGCCTTTTTGGCGGCAGCGGTCATACTCGGCATTATCATGCGTATTCAAGGGGTGCCGTTTGCCGACATCATGAAGACGGCGACAGCGGGGATGAAAGGCGTCATGCCGGCCATTCTCGTTCTGGCTTTTGCCTTTTCGCTCAACCAGCTCAGCAAAGACATGGGGACAGCCCACTACATCATTTCCGTCACGGAAGGCTGGCTCACTCCTCATTTGCTGCCGTTCCTGATTTTTATTACCTGCGCCGTCACTTCCTTTGCCACCGGGACCTCGTGGGGCACCTTCGCCATCGTCATGCCGCTGGCCGCTCCGCTCGCTTTCACCTTTTCCGGCGGAGAGGTTTCCATTCTGGTCGTCGCCACGATTGCAGCAGTCGCCGGGGGAGGCGTCTTCGGGGACCACTGCTCGCCGCTGTCCGACACATCGGTCCTCGCCTCCACAGGAGCGGCTTCTGACCACATCGACCACGTCAAGACGCAGCTTCCGTACGCGCTGACAGTCGCGGTCATCTCGGCTTTGCTGTATCTGGTGATCGGGTTTGTGTTTGTGTAGAGCGGGTGATTGCCGTTTGTGGGTAAGATCAAACAGTTAAATGCGCACCAAAAAAACCGGAGGGTATTCCTCCGGCTTTTCTTTTGGCAGGAAGAAAGCTGTGCATTGATAATCCAACACCCTCTCACAAATGTTCTCCTCATTTATATAGTCGAACGGAGCCAAGCTCCGGTTCATGAATTTTTTGCAAGGCACGTTGACATGAGCTGATCAAATGATTTAGACTAAAACTGAAAAAGTTAAAAGTATTAACTATTAAACGTTTTAATAAACTAGGGAGATGGTATAGCCTGCCATGGATGTAAAACAGTCACTATCCAAACAGTTTTCCATCATGATGCACAAGTTTATCGTGGCCTATGGCAAGGCCCTCGACCCGGATATTTCCGGTTCTCAGGTGTATATGCTGGAGATCTTGCAGGACGAGGGAACAAAAAAGAGCTCGGATGTGGCGGCACAACTGGAGATCAGTCTTCCAGCCGTTACGAATCTGGCCAACAAGCTGGTCAAAAAAGGGTATATCAAACGATCTGTCTCCGCAGAGGATCGCCGGGTAACGCTCCTCGAGATCACACCGACCGGGTCGGACGTTTTGAAGCGGATTCTGGACAAGTACCATCATTTGACGGAAACGCTTTGGAGCGGCTTTGCTCCCGAGGAATTGACGCAGCTTCTGCAGCACTACGAAAAAATGGTTGCCAACCTCAAGCATTACCAACCTGACAAGGAGTGAAATGACATGACAACACAACAACAAGTAGCTGTAATCACTGGTGCAGGGAGCGGCATGGGCCGCGCGACTTCGATCAAGCTGGCCGAGCTCGGCTATCGCCTGGTACTGGTCGATTTCAACGAGCAGTTCGGTGAAGAAACGCTCGCGCTCGTAAAGGAAAAAGGCGCAGAAGCGATCTTCGTAAAAGCAAACGTGGCCGAAAGCGCCGATGTGCAAAACTATGTCAATCAAGCGGTCGAGACGTTCGGCCGGATCGATGTCTTTTTCAACAACGCGGGAATCATCCAAAAACCGTACCTGTTCGCAGATATTCCGGATTCCGAGTTTGACCGCATTTTCGCCGTAAACACCAAAGGCGTGTTCCTCGGCATGAAATACGTCATCAAAGTAATGGAAAAGCAAGGCTCCGGCGTGATCATCAACACGGCATCCACGGCAGGCGTGAAGCCCGAGCACAGCCTGGGCGTTTACTCCGCTTCCAAGCACGCAGTCGTCAGCCTGACCAAGTCCGCTGCGATGGAATACGCGAAAACCGGCGTCCGCATCAATGCCATCTGCCCTGGCGGCGTAGCGACCAACCTGGTAGCCGGTTTTGAGCAAACGATCAAAGAAACCGGAAATGTTCCGGAAATCCAATTCCCGCGCATCGGCTACATGGCTGATCCGAATCAAATCGCGAGTGTGGTCGCTTTCATGGCTTCCCCGGGCGCGTCCTACATGACAGGCTCTATCGTCGTTGTTGACGGTGGTCTCACGCTGTAAGCGGCTGTTTCCGCGATCGAACACCATTTGTCAAAACCTGTTTATGCCAACTAGCCGAGAAGGCTGTCCTCCAAGCAGATGCTCTTGCTTGAGGGACAGCCTTCTTTTTTGGATGCATGGTCTTGCGGGGGGTGTACATGTATTACGAAGCTTGCGGCAGCGTACTGCTTTTTGCGAGTCCCAAATGCTCCTGCAGCGTTTTGCGGATCTCGGCCAAGTCCTGCTCGTCCAGCTTGTAGTAATAAATGTTGTTCTTGTACATGCTGCTGCCTTTCAACTGCAGCTTCTCAATATTGACGCTGCTTCCCTTGGCAAAATGATAGAACGCCTCCAGGTCAGACAGCCGCAGGTTCGTCTTCACATTGTCGCCCAGCGCCTCCAGCAGCGCTCCGTACTTGGTGACAGAGCCGAACGACAGCGTTTTGTGGAAGATCGCTTCCAGCACGAGCTGCTGGCGTTTGCCGCGCTCCATGTCGCTGTCTATTTTTCGGGTCCGGACCAGCGCCAGGGCTTCTTCGCCGTTTAACGTCTGCAGCCCTTTTTTCAGCTTGATCGCACGCGGCCTGTCTTTGCTGTCCTGCTCCGTAAACGTGATCGGAACATCTACCTCGACCCCGCCGAGCGCGTCGACGATTTCCATAAACGCCGTGAAATTTACTTTTACGTAGTAATCGACCGGGACGTCGAGCAGACCTTCCACTGTTTCCACCGCAGCGTCCACGCCGCCGAAGGCATGGGCGTGATTGATCTTGTCCTTTTTCTGCTCAACCGGCACGTATACGTAAGAATCGCGCGGAATGCTGAGCAGCTTCACGGAGCGGTCTTTTTTGTTGAAGGTCGCAAGCAGAAGGGCGTCCGTGCGGATGGCTTCCCCGTACTGCTTATGTCTTTGCTCGCTGTCATCGACACCCATGAGCAGGACAGAAAAGCTGTCTGCCAAAGCATCCTTCTTTTCCACACGCTTGGGTGAGATCGTTCCCCGCTGCAGCTCCTGATGGGACTTTTCCTCCAGCATGGCTGCCTTGCGGTACAGATCGACCGCATACCCGGTTGAGACGAACAGCAGGACCAGAATGGGGATTAGCAAAAAAACGATGCGACGCTTGCTCTTTCGTTTTCTTTTTAGATTTTGAGTTTGGTTATTTTTCACAATAAACTCCACCTCGATAGGATGTACACTGAGTGTAGACGATTTTCGACAAGATTTCGTTACAGGGGGGTAACAACTGGCAGAAAGGGGGCATTTTTTGACGAGTTTTTGTTTTCTTCTGAAAACAGGCAGGAAAAATGGCGAACAAGCTGTAAAATTAGGAGAGAGGTAATAGGATAAAGTACCGCGAATATGTTGGCATCGGCAGCACATGTCTGAACGGAAGCTTTCGAATCAAAATGATGAGGGAGTGTAGGACGATGAGCACAAACGAACTTTTGCAAAGTACCTTGCCGCAAATGCTGGAACAAACTTGTAAGCGCTTTCCTTGGCGCTGCGCCGTTTACTTCAAAGGACAGCAATGGGATTACGGGACACTGGGAGTGCTGGTCAAGAAGTTCGCCGCCGGATTGCACAGTCTCGGGATCGGGCAGGGAGACCGAGTGGCGGTCATGCTGCCCAATTGTCCGCATTACGTGGCAGCCTACTACGGCATTCTGCAGCTGGGCGGAATCGTCGTACAGGTCAATCCCATGGCGGTCCCGGCCGAGCTGGAGCATTATTTGACCGACTCGGGTGCCAAAGCCTTGATCACCTTTGCTCCCTTTTTGCCGGTGGTCGAAAAGGTAAAAAGCGCTGAAGGCTTGGCGGCGAGAATCATCGTTGAACTGCCTCCTACGGATTCGGAGCTTCCAGCCGGATGGCTCCGTTTTGAAAACGTCATGGCACTTGCCGAGGATTTGCCGGAGGTGTCAGTGTCTCCGGATGACATCGCGGTTCTCCAGTATACAGGCGGTACCACAGGGCGCTCCAAAGGGGCGATGCTGACTCATCAAAATCTGTATGCCAACGCCTATCAGTCACACATGATCATGGGAGGAGACGTCGACAATCCCGACCGGATCTTGACAGTGATTCCGCTCTTTCACGTTTACGGCATGACCGTTTGCATGAACATGGCCATTTTTGGAGGATCGCAGCAGGTCATGCTGCCCCGCTTTGACCTGGAAGAAGTGCTGCAGACGATCAAGGATACGAAGCCGACGGTATTCCCGGGGGTGCCGACGATGTACGTGGCTGTCAATGCCCATCCGCAGGCGGAAGAGTACGGCATCTCGTCCATCCGCCTGTGCGCAAGCGGCTCCGCACCGCTTCCTGTTGAGGTCATCAAAGGCTTTGAAGCCAAGACGCAAGGCATGATTCTCGAAGGCTTCGGCCTGACCGAAGCCTCCCCGGTCACTCACTTCAACCCGAGGGATAAGCGAAAGGCCGGGTCGATCGGGACGGCTATACCGTTTACAGAGTCCAAAATCGTCAGCCTCCAGGACGGCGAGACGGAGCTGGGGCCGAATGAAGCGGGAGAGCTGGTCGTGCGCGGTCCGCAAGTGATGACCGGCTATTGGGGAATGCCGGAAGAGACGGCGGCAACGCTCAAAGACGGCTGGCTGTACACAGGGGATATCGCCTACAAGGATGAAGAGGGATATTACTATATCATCGATCGGAAAAAGGATTTGATTATCGCCGGGGGCTTCAATATTTATCCGCGTGAGGTAGAGGAGGTCCTCTATCAGCACGCGGCTGTGCAAGAGGCTGTCGTCATCGGCGTGCCTGATGCGTATCGAGGAGAGACGATAAAAGCGTTCGTGGTTCCGAAAAAGGGAGTTGTCCTGACCGAAGAGGAAATCACCGATTTTTGCCGGGAGAACATGGCCGCCTACAAGGTGCCGAGAATTATCGAGTTCCGCGACGCCCTGCCGAAAACGGCCGTAGGCAAGATTTTGCGGCGGACGCTGCGGGAGGAAGCAAAAGGAGCAGGCGCGACGCAAGAATAAGGCTCAGGCGCGACGCAAGAATGAATAAGGGGCAGACAGGACGCAAAAACGGACGGATAATCAGATTGGACGCAGGCGCTGCAACAGCCTTTTTTGTCCGCCCCAAGCTGTTCCAATACGAAACAGCGCTCCTTAAAAACAGAAAACAGAGGGCCGCCTGGGCATCCGGGCGGCTTTCGCTTTTCGTCATGTTTCACGCTCTTGCCCTCATAGAATGAGGCAAACAAGCAAAGAGGTGAAACAAGATCGACATGTGGAAAGCGGTTGTCTCCATCCTGACTGCCTGGTCGCTTGCCAATCTCAGCCTCTTTCCTGCGTTTGCGGGGGCGGAAACGAGCGGGGCAGTGCAGCAATCGGCCCAGGCGCAGCAAGACCCGCCTGCTCCGCAGACAGATGAGCCGATCACGGTCACGGTGGTGGGCGACATTTTGCTGGACAAGAACGTCGGAGCGCAAATCGAACGCTACGGAGTGGACTATCCTTTTGCCAAAACGGCCGAGCTGCTCAAGCAGGCTGATCTGACAGTGGGGAATCTCGAGACTGCCGTCAGCAGACGGGGATCCCCCGAGCACAAGGAATTTACCTTCCGGGCCAAGCCGGAAACGTTGGCAGGCCTTGCAAATGCCGGCTTCGACGTCGTCAATTTGGCCAACAACCACACGATGGACTACGGAATGGACGCCTTTCTGGATACGATGCAGCATTTGCGCGAGAACGATATCGCTTACGTAGGCGGAGGAAAGGCGGAGGAGGAGGCGTTTGCCCCCTATATCCAGACGATCAAAGGAAAGAAGGTAGCAATCATCGGGCTGAGCCGTGTACTGCCCAATCAGAAGTGGTTTGCGGGGAAGAACAAGGCGGGGCTGGCTCACGCCTATTCACGGGAGCCGATGCTCGGCTATGTTCGCAAGGCTGTGGCAGAGTCCGACATCACCATTGCGATCATGCATTGGAATTTGGAGTACAAGGACTACCCTGAGCCGTACGCCCGCCAGATGGCCCGTTTGCTGATCGACAATGGAGTGGATGCGATTGTGGGGTCCCATAGCCATTCCCTCATGGGGGTCGAATGGTACAAAGAGGCCCCGATCTTTTACAGCGTGGGCAATTTCGTCTTTACGACGCCGCGAAATCCAAAGGGCTCCGAGTCGCTGATCGTCACTTTGACGTTTGCCCAGAACAAGACAGACGGCAAGATCATCCCGGCTAAAATTGTAAATGGCCAGCCCGTTCCCCAGGCAGGAGACAATGCGAAAAAGCTCAGGGAGAAGGTTGCGAAGCTCTCGTATGGGGCAGGGGTTGACGAGGCGGGAAATATAACGAGGAAATAAAAGGCAACGAGTTTCGGTGAAAGCAAAAAAGGGTATCTCCTCTATTGTTATGTAGAGGGGAGCAAACCTGATGGATTCCTATAAACACTTTACCCTGCGCTTCTGGCTGGTCTTTTTGTTTTCCGTCTCGACGTTTTTGATCGTGCTGAGCTGCGGCGCCGGCATCTATCTGGTGGTCAAGCAGGTGATGACAGATGACATCCTCGACATCAACCGCGCCTATAGCGAGAAGATGGCCCAGACTACCGATCTTATGTTTCAGAGTATGAAAAAGAATCTGGAGACGAGCGCCGGCGAGATCGCCCCTCTTCTGAAAGATCGCCAGAGGCTGCAGCAACATTTGAAGCTGTGGCAGGAAAGCACGTTGTTCTTCAATTCCATCTTGGTCGCAAACAGCAAGGGAAAGATTCTCGCAACGGAGCCGAGGATGGAAGTCGATGGGCGATTTCTGATGTCGAGCGGTGCGAGAGAAGCGCTGGAAAAGAAAAAAACAGTAGTGTCGCAGCCATATAAAGCGATTACGGGCAGACTGATTTTTTGGTATCCACGCCTCTGTGGGACGAGAACGGAAATTATGCCGGTTTTCTGGGCGGAACGTTCTACCTGGAGCAGGACAACACGTTGCATGAGTTCCTCGGCAAGCATTTTTACGAAGACGGCTCATACTTGTACGTTGTCGACCAGAATGGCACGCTTATCTACCACCCGGAGGAGGAAAGAATCGGTCAAATGGTAGACGGCAACAGCGTCGTCCAAAAACTGATGGACCAAAAATCGGGCGCGGAGCGAGTGGTCAATACGCAAGGCGTCCCGATGCTGACCGGGTACGCCTATGTGCCATCCGCCAATTGGGGGATCGTTTCCCAGACCCCGGAAGAGGAGGCGCTGGCTCCAACCCTGAAGGTCGTCCTCGACATGTTTGGATATATCAGTCCCTTCTTCATTTTGCTACTCTTGATCTCGTTCTCTCTGACCCAGAAAATGGTCAATCCATTGCGCCAATTGGCCAATTACGCCAAAAGCGTGCGAACGGCGGGAACAGAGGTACAGCCGTTTCCGACGATCCCGACCTGGTACTACGAGGCCGAGCAGATCAATCACGCTTTTCAGCAGTATGCGGAGACGTTGCGCCACAAAATGAACGTGATCAAACGAGAGTCATTGACCGACCCGCTGACCGGACTTGCGAATCGCAGATACATCGAAAATACGTTGCGTCAGTGGACGGAAACGAAAAAACAGTTTTCGGTTCTTCTGCTGGACGTAGACGGATTCAAAAAGGTAAATGACGAATTCGGTCACCAGACCGGAGATGAGGTATTGCGCTTTCTCTCCCAGGCGATGAAGCAGCATGTGCGGAAAGGGGACATTTGCGGCCGCTACGGCGGAGAGGAATTTATCGTGCTGCTGCCGGAGACGAGTGCAGAAACGGCGTATCTGATGGCAGAGTCTCTGCGGATGTTTATGAGCGATACCGTCAGTCCCACGGGCGAGCCTGTGACGATCTCGCTTGGAGTGGGGACGATCGCTCCGCAGATCGATACAAAGACATTGCTGGCTCTGACTGACGAGGCCATGTACAAGGCAAAACAGGAAGGACGAAATCAGACGAAGCTGATGAGAACCATTGTGTAGCCGATCCTTAAAAAGCCCGTTCTTTGACGAAATTTGGTCAAGCAGCGGGCTTCTTGCTGTCAACATCCAAGAGAGAGCCGGTGCGACTCAAATCAAGAGGAATAAACAGAGACCTGTCCCAGTAATTATGTAGTATATTTCAGAAAATTCAAAACAACATAAGGAGAGATGAATGGTGAAACGCTGGTTTCCCGGACTTCTGGCGACGATTGTGTTGTCACAGGCAGGTATTGTATCGGCTGCTGCTTCTCCAGTCGGTCAGGTACCGTTTCTGAAACGCCCGTTTATCCCTGCGCAAGCATCCTTTGAGGTAAAGCAGTACGCATATCCGGAGACCAAGCCGATACAAGCTGGCAAGTTTGACATCCAGCACTATCCCCTTTACGACGAGGTGCTGTATTGGCTGGAGACGTGGGCGAAGCAGTATCCTGATCTCGTAGAACTTCAGTCAGCGGGGAAGTCACTGGAAGGCAGGGACATCTGGCAAATTACGATCACCAACAAAAAAACCGGTACTGCTACCAGCAAGCCGGCTATGTGGGTAGGGGCAAACCGGCATTCCGGAGAAGTGACGACAAGGGTGGCTGCGCTGCATTTTGCGCATGAACTCCTCTCCAAGTACGGGAAGGACCCTGAGATTACCCGCTTGCTGGATACCCGCACATTTTATGTGAGACCTGTTGAAAATCCCGACGGCTCCGAGCTGTACCTCAATACCATTCAAACCAATCGCTCCACCAATCGGCCCGTTGACAACGACGGAGACGGCATCATGGACGAAGATATTCTGGAGGATTTGGATGGTGACGGCTATTCCCGGCAAATGCGTCAGTATGTCGGGATGGGAAAGGGGGACTACATAAAAGACCCGTCTGACTCGTCCGGACGTTTGATGAAGCAGGTTGGAGAAGGAAAAGGAGACTATCGGGTATTGTCCGAGGGCATCGATAATGACGGCGACGGAAAATACAATGAGGATGGCATTGGCGGTTTGGACATTCACCGCAATTATCCGGAGAACTGGCGGCCCATGACGGAACAGACCGGGATGGGATGGACCCAGGGGGGAGCGGGAGAATATCCGTTATCCGAACCGGAGATGCGGTCAGTCGTCTTGTTTCTACTGGAAAATCCCCACATTTCGGTCGTAGAGACGATGGATACCACGGTGCCGATGCACCTGCGTCCCCCATCCACCAGCAAGAGTGAGGAGTCCATGTTTCCGGAAGATCTGAAGTACTATGAGCATTTGGACAAAAAGGGCCAGGAATTGACCGGCTATCCGTGGGCGGGAGACGTTTACTACACGTACCACACCCGCAGGGGCGGCTCGGAAGGGACACCGCTGTTCGGGCATTCGCCTGACTGGGGGTACTTTCAGTATGGAGCGATCTGGTACGGTGACGAGCTGTGGGGGAAACAGGAGTATGTCAAAGACTACAACAAGGACGGCAAGACCGATGAGCTGGATCAGCTATGGATGAATGATCACATACCGGAATTGAAGGGCAAGCTGTTCCAAAACTGGATGGCCTACGATCACCCGCAGTTGGGGAAGGTAGAAATTGGCGGCTGGAACCCGAAATTTTGGAACCAAAACGCTCCTGCGGGAAGCTATTTGAAACAGGCGGTCGAAAAACAAAGCAAATTCAATCTGGAGTTGGCCAAATCGCTTCCATTGCTGGTCGTTACAAAGACAGAGGTGAAAAAGAATCAGGACGGTACTTCAACGGTGAGTGTGACGGTGACAAATGAAGGCTTTTTGCCAGATGCGTTAAAGCAGGCATGGCTCGTCAAAATCGTGCGCAAAGGCTCCGCGAGCATCGAACTGGGGGATGGCCTGGCTTTGGCCGACGAGAATACGGATAAAATCCAGGATGCCGGATTCTTTGGAGGCGCCTTGGAAGAGGAAGAGCGGACGAAAACATTTTCCTGGACCGTCAAAGGAAAGGGGAATGCCGAGGTGACCATTCGCTCGACCCGCGGCGGGACCGTGAACGTGGTGATACCTGTCAAATGAGACTCCCACGGCTAGAACCACAGGCTTTCAGTCGGCAATGTCTGTAAAGAAAGCACCAAACGAATGAGGGGCTGTCCAAAAAAGCAGTGAAGCTGCTTGACGGAAGAGCCCCTCGTCTCTTTTCGTGCGCCTACACCATCTTCACTTGGAAATGGTCAAGTCCATTTTTTTCATGCGCTCCTGTCAACAAATCGTTGCAACTTGCACAAGGCCCCAGCCCGTCTGTTTCATTAAGAAGGCAAAGAGGCAGATGCCTGAAAAAACAGGGCGAAGGAGGCAGCCATATGAGCACGATCCCCGCTAAAAGACGATGCAAGCGAGTACACCGGTACCTTTGGCTAAGGCTGCTGCTTACCCTGACGATAACAGCTACGATGCTGTGGCTTTTTTTCGCGTCGGCCCCGAGCATAAGAGCGACATGGCTTTGGAACACGGAGCTGATCACAGAAAAGGGTGAGGCCATCCTTTCTTTTGCCGAAGAAAACGACATCAACAGAATTTATCTGCACATCGATCAAAAGAATGTGCCGCCGGAAGCGTATCGCACATTCATCAAGGAAGCGAGCGCAAGGGATATACAGGTGGATGCCCTTGGCGGCGACCCTGCCTGGTCGCTCGTCTCCAGTCAAAAAAGCATTGCCTCCTTTATAGACTGGGTGCATGTCTACAACCGTGCTGCGGCTGAAGACGAGCGCTTCACCGGAATTCACGTCGACATCGAGCCGCATGTGCATCCGCAGTGGAAGCGTGACAAGGAAGCCTTGAAAAGCCAATGGATGGAAAACATGCAGCTTGTGGTCCAGGAGACGAAAAAAGATCCCGCTCTGCAGGTGAGCGCCGATATTCCATTCTGGATGAACGAGCTGCCTGCGAGCGAGACGCAGAGCGTCAGTGAATGGCTGATCGGGCAGCTCGATCATGTGACATTGATGGCCTACCGGGATTACGTGGAAGGCTCCAACGGGGTGCTGGACATCTCGAGCCGCATCCTGGACGAAGCAGGATATGATCGGCAAAAAGTGGTGGTCGGCCTGAATGTGCTGGAAAGCGACGAAGGGGACCGGACGACGTTTTATGAAGAAGATACCAAGATCATGCGAGAGCAGGTAAGCATACTCGAGACGCGGATGAAGAAATACTCCGCTTATGCGGGATATGCGATTCATGATTACGAGCAATGGGAAAAGAAAAGCAGGCGTGAAAAAGAACGGTCCTCAGCCAAGAAAACATCGGCGGAATCTGAAGAAAAGCCAAAGGAGGGCAAGAGTGCGGCCGAGGAAAAAACATAGTGTAGTGGAGATGCTGCCGGTAGAAACTCCCTGCAAATTAGGCTATGATGAAGGCAATCTTGAATGTGATCATGCAGCCAATCAGGCAGAACACATATGAACGTAAGCAACTCACGCAGTTTCCAAAATCGCAAGCGATTGTTGGAGACAGGAGAGGAGACGAGCAAAGTGAACCACATCCGTTATGAGCGCAGACGGTATACGAACGGACAGACACCGATCGAAGAGCTGAAACGCTTATCCGAAGCATTAGGCGGCCCTGCCATCTATATCAAGCGAGATGATCTGCTCGGGCTTGCAGCGGGAGGAAACAAGACGCGCAAGCTGGAGTACCTGGTGGCGGATGCGCTCAAGCAAGGTGCGGATACGCTGATTACCTGCGGAGCCGTACAGTCCAACCACTGTCGGCTGACTCTCGCCGCAGCAGTGCGGGAGGGGCTGCGCTGCCAGTTGGTGCTGAGCGAACCGGAAACGGGGGGCTACAATCCCCAGGCGAGCGGCAATCATCTGCTCTTTCACCTGATGGGAGCCGAGAAGCTGCAGATCATTCCTGCGGATGGGGATATGCCGGCAGAGATGGAAAAACTCGCTGCAGCCCTGGAGAAAGAAGGACGAAAAGCGTACCCGATCCCGGTCGGCGGCTCCAGCGAGGTAGGGACACTCGGGTATATGGCTTGCGCCGAAGAGATCGAGCAGCAGGCATGGGAGATGGGCATTCCGTTTGACTATGTGGTGACCGCGACGGGAAGCGCCGGGACGCAAGCCGGACTGATCGCCGGTTTTGCCGCCCGCCAATCCTCTGCTTCCGTCATTGGCATCAATGTCAGCCGGGACCGCGAAACGCAGGAGAAAAAAGTCCATGAGCTGCTGCTCTCTACGGCAGAGCTGGTTGGACTGAAGGGAGAATGGCCTGCTTCGCTGGTTCGCTGCGAGGACGAATACGTGGGCCCCGGCTATGCGATTCCGACACCTGAGATGGTGGAGGCCGTGAAGCTGCTGGCCCAAACCGAGGGGATTCTGCTCGATCCGGTCTATACAGGAAAGGCCATGGCCGGTCTGATCGGGTTGATTCGCAAGGGAGCGTTTCGCAAAGAGGATCGGGTGTTGTTCCTGCACACCGGAGGGGCACCGGCGCTGTACACTTATGCAGATGTGTTCTTAGCGGAGAGATAAGGTATGAACAAGTCCGTAATCCGTAATAAGAGGAGAAATACGCCTGCCTTTTGTCGCACTCTCCAGAAGCCGACGCAATGATGCGTCGGTTTTTTTATCTCCTCTGCCGAAAACTGATCCATAAATGTAATGAATTACAAAAGATGGAATTTAAATAACGGTACGATACATACAGAACGAAAATAAGAAGATGAAGCACAAAAATGCGATTATGAAAATAGATAGAATGTAACATTTATGCAGGTTATTCATTGACGATATGTAAGGTTAAGAATTTTCTATTTTTTCTTATATTTACAGATAAGATAGAAATAGAAAACATACAGGGGGGATTTTCGTGAGTCAAAAAAAGTTGACTACCGTGCTGGCGTCCATGCTGCTCCTCAGCATGTCGCTTGTCGGCTGTAATTCGCAAGGTACAGCTCCTGCTCAGAACAACCAGTCGGGCGGCAATACCGCATCGTCCGGCGGCAGCAGCAGTGGGGGCGGCGGGGGCGGCGAAAAGATATTGATCGCCACGCAAAGCCCGCTTTCCGGATCACAGTCCGCCATCGGCGATGCGATCAAGACCGGAGCCGGATTTGCCATTGAAAAGCGGAAAGAGGAGTTCAAGCAGCTCGGCTTTGACTTGCAGTTGTTCCCTCAGGACGATCAGGCTGACCCGAAAATTGGCGTATCCAACGCGGAAATGCTCGTAGCCAACCCGGATGTTTTGGGTGTAGTCGGCCATTTCAATACGGGCGTAGCGATCCCCTCTTCCGTAAAGTATGAGACGGGCAGTCTGGTCATGGTATCTCCGGCAAACAGCGGGGTTACATTGACGGAGGAGGGCAAAAAGACCGTTCACCGGATCTGTGCCCGCGATGACGCCCAAGGTCCAAAAGGAGCCAAGTATGCCAAAGAAGTGCTCGGCGTGAAATCCGTCTTCCTGATCCACGACAAGACCGCTTACGGGCAAGGGCTGGTCGATCAGGTAAAAGCGCAGTTCGAGAAGGACGGCGTTCAGGTACTGGGCTACGAAGGGGTAAACCAGGGCGAGAAGGATTACAATTTCGTCGTGAATACGGCCGTCGCCAGCAAGCCCGACATGATCTATTTCGGAGGCATCTATCCGGAAGCGGGCATCATCGTGAAGCAGGCGAGGGAAAAAGGATATACCGGCATGTTTATGGGCGGGGATGGCATCGATTCCCCTGACTTGATCAAGATCGCCGGTGCCGCAGCCGAAGGCGTCTATCTGACTGCTCTGGCTGGAGACGCGAAGCAGTCCGAGGAAGGCCGCAAATGGGCGGAAGAATATGAAAAGGTAATGGGCAAAAAGCCGGGAACCTATTCCGACTACGCATATGAGTCGGCCAATGTGATTCTCGACGGACTGGCAGCCGCCATCAAAGAGAACGGCGGGAAAAAGCCGACCCGCGAGCAGGTTCTGGAAAAGGTCCACAGCACGAAAGATTACCAGGGCAAATTCGTAAAGGTCACCTTTGACGAGAAAGGCGACAACGAGTTCGCGGATGTCTTCATGTACAAGTTTGAGAAGGAAGGCACGAAGTTCATCGGAAAAATCGAATAGGAGAGTTATGCAAGAGGGGTTCTGCAAATTTGACAGAGCCCTTCCTTCCTGTCTATTATATACCCATAGGGGTAAGGAGATTGCGCATGCAAACCCTCCTTCCCAGCAAAAAGATCGGCCGGCATAGGTCAGGAGGAAGCCAAAATGAAATACGGAGACAATGTGAAAAACCGCCTGAAACGGGTAGAGGGGCAGGTCCGGGGAGTCCTCAGCATGATGGAAACAGACAAGGATTGCAAGGAGGTCGTCAGTCAGCTCTCGGCCATTCGCTCGGCTGTGGACAAAGCGATCGCCTTGATCGTGGCGGAAAATTTGGCGGCATGCATCAAGGAGGAGCTGGCGGAAGGCAGGGATACCGATCAAGTCGTGCAGGAAGCGATTCAACTGCTGGTCAAGAGCCGATGATGCACTCGGTCTTGACAGCAAAACGCGGCTTACAATATACTAATAGGGGTAGGGGTATATAACGATTGGGAAGCCAGTCTGTTTTTTTTGATCTCATAAATACCCCTGTAGGTATAATGGGAGGAGGAGTTCAAAAATGGAAGCTCAAAAGCAGACGACCATGGTCGTATTCAGCGGTGATCTGGACAAGGCGATGGCCAGCTTCATTATCGCAACCGGAGCTGCAGCCATGGGAAACAGGGTAACGATGTTCTTCACCTTCTGGGGCTTGAACATCTTGCGAAAAGAGCAGCATGTACCGGTGCAAAAAGGATTTTTGGAGAAAATGTTTGAGCGGATGATGCCCCGTGGTCCCGGAAAACTGGGGATTTCCAAGCTGAACATGGGCGGAATGGGCCGGACGATGATGAAGCACATCATGAAGAAAAAGAACGTGGCTTCGCTGCCCGAGCTGATCCAGCTTGCCAAGGAGCTGGATGTGGAGATGATTGCCTGCACGATGTCCATGGACGTCCTGGGAATCAAGGAAGAAGAGCTGGCAGACGGCCTGAAATTTGCAGGAGTGGCAACCTATTTGGCGGAAGCCGAACAGTCCAGGGTCAATCTGTTCATTTAAGCGAAACATTTGGAGCCGTACGTGTTTGAAAGCAAAGAGTGCCGGATCATAAGGGGAAAAAACATCCAAAGCCGTTTCATAGAAGGCTGATTTCCCTGGTGGCTTCTTTCGGCATTTTATATACCTATATGGGTATATGCGTATATAAAGCATGTGATCCTGACCTGCCAAAGCGGGATGAGAAGCAGGCAAGCAGCGAGGATTTTGCTGAAAAACGGGATGAAACAGGTCAGCCATTTGCGCAACAGGCATGTCAGGATGGACAGGAGCAGTGAAAAAGTAGTTTTGCCCGCATTCAAGCTTAAAACAACCAGGAGGTGATTGATATGTCAGCAGGAGCAATAAACGCAATTCAACTGAACGAAAAGGTGGAGCAGGGTGTTTTCCTGCTCGATGTGCGCAATCCGGAAGATTTTGCGGACTGGAAGATCGAAGGGAAAGAAGTGCGATCTATCAATATCCCGTACTTTGATTTCCTTGACGACAACGAAAATATCTACGGACAGCTTCCCGCTGACGAAGAGATCGTCGTCATTTGCGCCAAGGGCGGAAGCGCCAAAATGGTGGCCGATCTGCTGGACGAGAAAGGCTTTCAGGCGAGCTATCTGGAGCAAGGCATGCAGGAGTGGAGCCAGTTTTACCGCCCGGTGACCGTCATGGAGGACGACAACCTCAAGCTGATTCAGGTAAATCGGCTGGCAAAGGGCTGCCTGTCCTACATGTTGATCTCAGGAGGCGAAGCGCTGGTCGTCGATCCCAATCGGCATATCGAGGAATACTTGTCGCTAGCCGAGCAGGAAGACGCCGCCATCAAATACGTCCTCGATACGCATCTGCACGCCGACCACATTTCGGGTGGCCATGAGCTGGCCGAAAAAACCGGGGCTGTCTACTACATCTCCTCCAGCGAGATGCAGGGCTCCGAACTCTCTTATGAGCCGCTGGAAAAGCAGGGCATGCTGGAAGTCGGCCGTGCCGAGGCAAAAATTCTCGCTGTTCCTACGCCCGGACATACCCCGGGGAGTGTCTCCGTATTGGTAAACGATCGCTACCTGCTCTCCGGCGATACCATTTTTGTCGGCGGCCTCGGCCGACCCGATCTGGGCGGCAAGGCGGCAGAGTGGGCGCAAGCCTTGTACGACACGGTGTTTACCACAATCGCTTCCCTGCCGGACGACGTGCTGGTGCTGCCGGCTCATTATGCCGAAGCAAGCGAGATTCGGCGGGAGGGATATGTGGGAGCGCCGCTCGGAGAGATCCGCGGAAACAACGAAGTGATGCGGACGGCAAACCGTGATCGATTTGCGGAAAAAGTCGCTCATGCCGTCGGAGCGACGCCTCCCAACTACGAGGAGATCGTCGAAATCAACCGCGGAGCTGCCAGTGCATCTCCGGAAAAGGCGACAGAGCTGGAGATCGGGCCCAATCGCTGCGCCCTTCACCACGGTTAAACCATTGTCAAGAGAACAAAACCAGGAGGCTGCCAAGGAGGTCATATTCATGATAAACGTAGACGTATTTGTAGATGCAAAAGGATTGTCCTGCCCGATGCCAATCGTCAAGGCGAAGAAAGCGATGGATGCGATGGAAAGCGGGCAGGTCATGCAGGTGGAATCCACCGACAAGGGCTCCGTCAACGACTTTCAGGGCTGGGCTCGTTCCAACAGCCATGAGGTGTTGAAAACGGAAGAGGAGGGTGGAGTATATCGGATATTTGTGAGGAAAGGCTGAGGCGAATAAAACAATTCGGGGGCCGGCTTCCGCCATAGTGTCAGGGGAAGCCGGCTTTTTGCAGCCTGTTTGTTTCATCGTTGCCGATCCATATTTTCTGTTGATAGCGGAAGTCTGAAAATTATTTTTATGGAGAATAGTTTGTGTTGATTTTTTGTTTCAAAGTCGTATAATGATTGTAAAATGGCAAAAGATACCTGCGATGCTCATGATTGGATGAGCTGATTCATACTGGCTGAAATAGGCATCGCTTACAACAACATTTGTGATAAAGGGTGATGAAGCCGTGCTGAGCGGAGGATTGCTGCGAATCCGTGAATACTTGCAAGATATAAAGCCGTCCGAGCGGAGCGTGGCAGAGTACATCCTGGAGCATCCGCGGGAGGTCATCCGCATGTCGGTCAAGGAGTTGGCGGAGCGGAGCAACGCCAGTCCAGCCGCGATTATCCGCATGTGCAAAAGCATGGGCCTGGAAGGCTTCCCGGAGCTGAAAATACGCATCGCGGCCGATCTGCAGTCCCCTTCCGCCGGAGAGGACGAGTACAAGGAAATCCGTCCTACCGACGACATTCCCACCCTGATCGAATCCGTCACTGCCAATCACATTTTCTCCCTGCGCGAGACGATCAAGGTTCTGGATCCAACTGCCGTCGAACAGGCGGTTCGGGCCATGTATCGGGCACGCCGGATCGACTTTTTCGGAGTGGGCGCATCCCAGTTGGTCGCTCAGGACGCGCAGCAAAAATTTTTGCGCATCAATAAAATGTCGACGGCACACGCCGATGCCCATCTGCAGATTACTTCCGCTGTCACGCTGACGGACAAAGACGTGGCTGTCGGCATCTCCTATTCCGGGGAGACCCGCCAGGTTTTATCCGCGATCAAAAGGGCGAGGGAAGCGGGAGCAGTCACGATCGGCATTACGAAGTTCGGGCAAAATTCGATGTCGGCGCTGGCAGACATTCACCTGGCCACGGTTTCATCGGAGGCAGACATGCGCAGTGCCGCCACTTCGTCCCGCATTGCCCAACTGGCTGTCATCGACATGCTGTTCATGGGGGTAGCCGCGCAAAGCTATGACAAGGCTGTATCCTCATTGCGAAAGACCCGTCAGGCAGTGCTTGCCGAGTTTCGCACCGATTAGGCAAATCCTATTCAGAATATTGAGACTATATTACCCTGCATATCCGCCGTTCTTTGACTAGCAGATCTGCCGCATTGGCGCTTGTTCAGTCAGCCAGCATACCGTACCCGTGATCCCACTCTATTCGCACTACAGACCGCAGGCAATACCCATACCTTATTGGCAATACATTTTTAATAGATAAATGGAGGGGTCTGCATTGAAACGAAAGAGGAGCTTTTCACTTTTTTTGTCGGCACTCTTGTCTGCCGCCCTGCTGATTACGGCCTGTACCGGTCAGCAGGCAAACACTGGCGATCCGCAGAATGCGAAGAACGATTCTGAGCAGATCGTACTGAAAATGGGGTACTACTCCGATCCTCCCACGCAGAAAAAAATGGAGGAGCTGCTCGCGAAGTTCATGGAGAAGCACCCGAATATCAAGATCACGACAGAAACAGGGCCTCACGCGCAATTTTTCCAAAAGCTGAATACGCAGATAGCAGGAGGCAATGCTCCCGATCTGTGGCTGAGCGACGGGGTGAAGGTGTTTGAATTCGCCGAGCGCGGCGCTGTCAAGGACTTGCGCGAACTGATCGAAAAGGACCTCAGCAAAGAGGAGTACTACGGCATGGACGCCAACAAAGGCCCAGGCGGCGAGGTTTGGGGCGTTCCGCAGGGAATCCAGATCGGGGTGCTCTACTACAACAAAGCCCTTTTTGACAAGGCGGGCCTCAAATACCCGGATGCCAACTGGACGTGGGATCAGGTGAAGGAAGCGGCCGAACTGATGACCATTGACGCTTCCGGAAAAAATGCCAAAGATCCTTCCTTTGATCCAAACAAGGTTTCGGAGTACGGCTTCACCATCTTCAGCAGTCCGGTCGGGGTGAGCCGAGGCTGGTTCCCGCTGATGAAAACGTTCGGCGGCGGCGTGCTGGACAGCAGCCTGCAGAAGGCCGTTCTCGACACGCCTGAAAACAAACAGGCGATCGAGTGGATGGTAGACGGCATGAAGCGGGGGATTTTCCCCGATCCGGTCGACCTGCAAAGCTTCCAGGACCCGTTCAAGCCTTTCCTGAGCGGCGTGTCCGGAATGCAGATCGACATCTACGCCGCGCGGGTAAAAATGCGCGAAGCCGGACTGAACTTCGATGTGGCGCCGATTCCGGCAGGACCTGGGGGCAAACGCTTTGCACCGAGCATCGTCAACTCCTGGGTGATCAGCAAAACGGCCGACGAGAAAAAGACCCAGGCAGCCTGGGAGTGGATCAAGTACTGGGCGACGGACGACGAGGCGCAGAGGGAGTGGGCGTCGCTTGGCGAAGCCATTCCGGTCAAGAAAAAAGTGGCCGAGGAGGTCCTCACTTCCGATACTTCGCTGAACGCGAAGGTTTTCTTGGACAGCATGGAATTCGCCGGTTCCCTCGATGCCAACGCTGTATTTGGCGAATGGCGCAAAGCGTTTGACGAGTCCATGTTCCCAGCGTTTTCCGGCGAGGAGAGCGTCGAGCAAGGCTTGAAAAAGGCCAATGAGGCCGTGCAAAAGGTTCTGGATGGATTCTACAAGAAATAAAAAACGCTTACGGGGGATAGGCAGACATGAATCAAAATACACAACTCACTGGTGAATGGAAAACCGATGAGCGGCCTGTACCAAAGCCCCGAAAACGAAAGCGGCTCGACAGTGAGGGGAGATGGGGGATTTTACTCATCTCCCCGTATCTGATTCACCTGATCGTCTTTGTCGCGTTCACTTCCATCGCATCGCTGTACATCAGCTTTACGGACTATGACATGCTGAATCCTCCCGAGTGGACGGGACTGGCCAACTACAGCAAGATGATCGACGATCCGCTCTTCTGGAAGGCGCTGAAGAACACGCTCTACTTCACGATCCTGCTCGTTCCGATCAAGACAGCGCTCGCTCTGGTGCTGGCTGTCGCGCTGAATCAAAAGCTGAAAGGCTTGAAGCTGTACCGGATCGCTCACTTCATCCCGGTCATCTCGTCCTGGACGGTTATCGCCTACGTAGCTGACTCGATTTTCAATCCGCGCTTCGGCTGGGCCAACAGCCTGCTTGTCAGCCTGGGACTGGAGCCGAAAAACTGGCTGGCCGATGAGCAGCTGGTCATTCCCGTTCTCGTCGCGGTGGCGATATGGAAGGGCGTCGGCTACATGATGGTGCTGTTTCTGGCCGGTTTGCAAAACGTGCCGGGCGACCTCTACGAGGCAGCGGAGATCGATGGAGCCGGACCCTTGCAAAAGTTCTGGCGCATCACAGTGCCCCTGATCTCGGGGACGACCTTTCTCGTGCTGATCCTGAGCACGATCAGCTCGTTCCAGAGCTTTGAACAGATTTACGTCATGACGGCAGGAGCGGTCGATGGCGTGGCAGGCGGTCCCAACAATGCCAGCCTGGTGCTGATGCTGCACCTGTACCGCGAAGGCTTCACCTTCTTCCACATGGGCTACGCATCCGCGATTGCCTGGGTGCTGTTCCTGATCCTGTTTGTCTTTACATTTATGCAAATGAGACTGCAAAAACGCTGGGTCCACTACGATTGAGGAAAGGGGGCAGCCACATATGAGCATACGTAAAATACTCGCCTATGCCGCTATCGGAATCAGTTCGGCCATCATGTTCATTCCCTTCCTGACAGCACTGTTCAACTCCTTGAAAACAGTGGGCCAATTCAACAAGTATCCGCCGGAGCTGTTCCCCGATCCGATCAAGTGGAGCAACTATTCGGAAGTATGGGAACTGGCCAATTTCAGCACCTATACGTTGAACAGTCTGACGGTGTCGGTGCTCTCCATCCTGGGGGCGATCCTGTCCAGCTCGATGGTAGCGTACGCTTTTGCCCGGCTTCAGTTTCCATTCCGGGATACGCTCTTTATGATCGTGCTCGGAACGATGATGATTCCCGGCGTCGTCACGATTATCCCGCAGTTCATCATCTTCAAGCAGCTCGGCATGCTGGATACGCTGATGCCGCTCTGGGTGCTGGAATGGCTGGGACAGCCCTTTGGCATTTTCCTGATGAGGCAGGCGTTTTTGGGAATTCCCCGGGAGTACGAAGAAGCGGCCAAGATCGACGGCTGCAATCCGTTCCAGATTTACTGGCGGGTCGCCCTGCCGATGTGCAAGCCGTCGCTGGCTACGCTCGCGATTTTCACCTTCATGGCGAAATGGAACGAAATCCTCGCTCCCGTCATCTACATCACGACCCGGGAAAAATACACCCTGCCGGTCGGCATTCTGTCGTTAAAGGGGCAGTGGACAGGGGGGAACGACCAGTACCTGGTGGCTGGGGCGTTGATCAGCCTGATCCCGATCCTGATCGTATTTCTGATCGCCGAGAAGTATTTTGTGGAAGGAGCCAGAAGCTCCGGGCTGAAGTAAAAGCTGGCTTCCAAATGAACGGAGGAGCAATATGGAATATCATCCGTGGTCGTCAAAATGGCTGGACGCCGTATGTCAGCTTTGGAATGAGCAGTGCGGCGACCGTTTTCCGATGAGACCCGAGCTGCTTCGGCAGAACAGCCTGGATGATCCGCATCTGCTGCCGGAGGGCTCATGGGTTGCCGTAGAGAAGGAAAACCAGCGGCTGGTCGGCGTCGTCATCGCCAAGAAATGGAGCGAAGCAGATCCTGTCACATGGGGAAAAGGCTCGGGCTGGATACAGGCTCTCCTGGTGGACCGGGCTTGCCGCAGGCAGGGGATTGGCGCAGAGCTGCTGAAGCGGGCGGAGAGTGCGCTCTTTCAGCAGAACGTCGAGAAAATCAGCCTGGGGAGCGATTGGTGGCACTATTTCCCGGGTGTTCCCGACGAGGAACAGGAGACGATGCGCTGGGCAGAGAAACGGGGGTACATCGCCGGGAAGCAGCTGTTTGATTTGATCTCCTCGCCGGAGGAAACAGCGGGTAACCGGTCAGCATCCGGCGTCGGGCAGCCTGCGACAGGCAAGGAACGGCCAGCATCCGGCGTCGAGCAGTCTGTGTCCGGCAAAGAACGGCCTGCGTTCGGCACCGAGCTGCCCACCTTTGCGGAAGTCACGTTTCGGGAAGGCAAGCCCGAGGACCGCGACGCGCTGATGGCCTTTTTCAACAGATGCTTTCCCGGACGGTGGGAATACGAAGCGCTCTGCTATTTCGAAAAAGGAGGCACCGGACGGGAATTTGTCCTCGCGGAGAAAAACGGGGCGATCATCGGCTTTTGCCGGATCAATGATGCCCGCTCGCCCATTATCGCCCAAAATGTGTACTGGGCTCCGCTCTTTGCCGACGAACTGGGCGGGATCGGCCCGCTCGGAATCGATCCGCAGGAACGAAAATACGGGTACGGTCGGGGAGTTGTCGAGGCGGGGATATACTTCCTTCGGCAGCGGGGCATCGAGCGGATTTGCATCGACTGGACCGACCTGGTGGACTTTTACAGAAAGCTGGGCTTTGAGGTGTGGAAGGGGTATCGCAGCTACTCCAAAATCTTGAACGTGGGGTAAAAGAAATCAAGGGGACACTTCCACCCAAGACTCTGCAAGGAAGCCAAGCTGCAGCAAAGCTGCCTCAACAACGGTTGAGGCAGCTTCTTTTTTCTGCGGCACGGTACTCAGATCATTTTACGCTGAAAATAAACGAATCCGGACAGGAAAAACGCGATGAAGCTGCCCAAAATGACGATGAACAGCGTTTCTGGCGGGACGCCCAACACCCCAGGTTCGGCTTGTTGCGCCCCCGAGAGCATGGCAATCATTGGCTGCGCCCACGGGTACCACGGGCCATATTTCTCGGAGTTGACCAGCAGGATGTTCGGCAGCGTGAAGATGGCGCTTACCGCCATCGGTGCAGCGAAGCTTGACCAGGCCACGGAGACGGCGAGCTGCAGCGCAGCCAGCGGCATGCAAGCCACCCACCCCCCGACGAGGCTGCTGACAAGAATATCCCAGGGAACAGCTGCCGAGTAACCCTTGACCGTTCCGACCGCCAGCAATCCTGCGAGCAGAAGGCATTGGGTCAAGAGCAGCAACCCTATCACCCAAACGAATTTCACCACATAGACGGTACCGCGGGAAACGGGCAGCGCAAGCATCTGCTTCCATCCGCCGCCGACATGCTCGTAGCGGCAGACGAACGCAGACAGTACCCCGGTCAGCAGCGGCAGAAACAACAGGCCGTGAGGGGCCGCCATCATAGTGTACGTCATTCCCCATGCCATCTCTTCCATCTCTGGAGCGATTCGCATCCCCAATCCAAAGATCGTGGACAATGCAGGACTGACGAATACCAGCAGCCAGATCGGCGATTTCCGCAATTTCAGCAGCTCAGATCGGAAAAACCTCCACATGGCCTAACTCACGTCCTTTCGGATGAAATGGATGAGACCGATAACGTAAATGACCAGCCCCAGGAGCAGGCCCGGTCCAGCCGAATAGAAGGGTTCGTTCCACTGATTTTCAAGGTAGAGCCATTTCAGCGGAACCCAATCACCCACCGCTGTCCCGAACAGGCAGAGGACAGAGAAAAGAACGCCTGTCGTCAACGGAATCGCCTGATTTTTGATCGTGATCGAAAGCCAGGTTTGCAGTGCGGCAAAGGGCATCGCCGCAAGGAATGGCAAATACGACTTGACCAGCAGCGTGACAAGCGGAATATCGGTGCCGTATCCGAGGGCGATGCCGAGAACCACTGTGCCGGCTGCCAGCAATGTGCAGGCGCACACCAGAAGCGTGCAGAGCAGGGTGAACTTGCAGGCAAAGACGCACCACTTCGATACGGGCAAGGCCAATGTCTGTTTCCAGGCGTTCGTCTGGTGCTCGATGCCCGCAATCATGGAGGCGACAATCGCAATTCCCATCAGCAGGGTCGGCACCGAAAGCTGGTGCACGTTTCCGATAACCGCCCCCCACAGATCGTCGGCATACCGCTTGGTCAAGTAATCGTACCGGAGGAAAAAATTTAGTGCCTGCAACCCCACAACGCCGAGCGGGCCGAGCGCGATCAGAAGCCAGATCCCTTTGCGGCGGATTTTGAGCCATTCGGATGCCATCACTCCCCGCATCATAAGCTGTCGCCTCCACCGGTCAGCTCGAGGAACATGTCTTCCAGAGAACGCTTCTCCTCTTCCACCCGATACACGGAAATATCGTTGTGCACAAGAAGTTTGACCAGCCGGGCCAGCTGCTCGTCGGATTCGTGAGGCAGCAGCAGCCGATTTGCATCGGTCAGCTCCCATTCCGCCTGGATTCCACTGGCAAGCAGCATCTTCCATGCGGCCTCGCCTTGATCGACGCTTATTCGGATACGGGAGCCCGAGTGCTGCCTGAGCGCTTCGATCGAATCCTGAAAAATCAGCTTGCCCTGGGCGATAATGCCGACCTGCGTGGCCATCTGCTCTACCTCGGACAATAGGTGGCTTGATACCAGAACGGTCATGCCAAGCTGCTTCGGCATGCTCTTGATCAATTCGCGCATCTCCAAAATGCCGGAGGGGTCCAGGCCATTCGTCGGCTCATCCAAAATGAGCAGCTCCGGCGAGCCAAGCAGCGCCGTCGCGATGCCGAGCCGCTGCTTCATCCCGAGGGAAAAGCCCTTGACCGGCCGCTTCGCTTCCTTCGTAAGCCGCACGACCGACAACACCTCGTCGATCCGGGATCGCGGCACATCCAGGATGCAGCGTACCGCCTCCAAATTTTCATAGGCCGTCAGGTGTCCGTAGTAGGACGGATATTCGACCAGCGATCCGACGCGCCGCAGCACCGACAGCCTGTCCTTTTGCAGATCGCGTCCGAAGATCCGCACGGTGCCGCGAGTCGGCCGGATCAGGCCGAGCAGCATCCGGATCGTCGTTGTCTTTCCCGCGCCGTTCGGCCCGAGAAAGCCGTAGATTTCACCTTGGCCGATCCGCAGGTCCAGCCGATCGACGGCCATTTTATTTCCCAGCTTCTTTGTCAATTGATTGGTTTCGATTACGGCTTCGCTCATGACAGTTCATCACCTCAATACCGGATTGTAGCGGTGCGAGGTTAAATCCAGGGGAGAGCGAAGGTTAAATTTCGTTTAAGCGCAAGCCGGCAATGGCCATTCGAGTTCCACCACAGTCGCTTTTGACCTCCCACTTGAGCTGCATTTCTTTCAGCATCAGCTGCACGATCGTCAGGCCGATCCCGGCTCCCTGGTTCAGCGACTTGCCGTTCATGCCAGGCCCCCGGTCCTCAAGGCGAATGGCTGCCTGTCCGCCCTCCGGCTCGAGCCTGACGGAAAGATAGCGGCCGGTCCGTGCATGCCGGAGTACATTTTGCAGGAGATTGTCCAGAATGCGTTCGATCCACATCGGGTCGACCCGGCATACGACAGCCGATTCCGGAAGCTCCAGCTCCACGGTAAAGCCCTTTCTTTCAAAGGCGGGGTACCAATGAGCCAATATCGTCCGCAGCAGCCGGACCATGTCGGTTGGCTCCGGACGATACGGGTATTTGCCGGCTGACAGCAGCGTATAGGAGAGCAGGTTGTCGATCAGCTCAGCCAAATAACCGATCTTGTGGTCGATCAGCTCGACTGATTGCATCCCTTGCTCACTGAGGTTTTCTTGTTTGAGACTGTAGGCATGGCTTCGGATGGATGTCAGCGGCGTACGCAAATCGTGCGACAGGTTGGCGATGAGCTGTCGCCGCAGCTGCTCTTCTTCCTGCTCCCGTTTCCGGCCGAGCTCAAGCTGCCTGATCATCGCGTTGAACGCCTGCTCCAGCCTCCCGATTTCGTCCGGATTGTTCACCTCGATCGACTTCGGAATCCCGTTTTCGGTCGGAGACGTCATTGCTACCTCCAATCCGAGCAACCGTTTGCGCAGCCGATAGATAAAGATCCAGGAAATGAACAAAAACAGGCAGAGAATGACCAGAGCGACGACGATAAAGAGATGGTCCCGTTTTTCCGAGAGCTGCTCGCTGCTCGTCTGGATCACGGAACGGTCGACCTGAAAAACCATAAAGCCTTTGTCCCGACTGTTTCCGATAAAGGCCACCGTCGTGAATGGATCGGCATCGTAGTGCTCCTTCATGAACTGAATCGTATAGGACGGTGTCCACTGATCGGGGATTCCCAAGTCCTTTGGAAGCGCAAGCCGCGTCTTTCCCTGCGCATCGACCCAGAACACGGAAGCCTGCTCGTATTTTTCCTTCAGCTCGGTCAGTCTCCGGCTGATCGCTTCGTCATCGGCACCGGCAAGCTGCCTGGCTTCCTGATGCCACATCTGCTCCAGCCAGACCCCGTTTCGATACATGTTCGGCTCGTCATCGCCCAAAAGCACCGTATTTAGCGCAATTGACAGCAGCGGAAACAGTATCGGCAGAAGCAGTATCGCCAGCAAAACAATCAGCAAGTATGTAAACAGCAGCGAATTGCGGAATTTCATAGCTTCACCCGGTAGCCGATGCCTCGAATCGTCTCGATCAGGACCGGAACGCTCGGATCGAGCTCGATTTTTTCGCGGAGGTGTCGGATGTGCACGTTCAGCGTTTTGTCTCCTTCGATGTACGGTTCGCCCCAGACCGCCTCATAGATTTGCTCCTTGGTCAAAATTCGGTTTGCATGCTTCAAAAGGTACATAAAAATCTGCAATTGCTTCCCGGTCAGTGCGATCTCCTCGCCCGAACGACTGTCAATGATGAGGTTCCCGCCGATATCGACCGTGATATGACCGAGCTGCAGAGCTTGCGAAGCCGCCGAACCGTAGCGCCGCAGCAGCACCTCGACTCGTGCTGCCAACTCGTCGGGGTGAAACGGCTTCGTCAAGTAATCGTCGGCGAACTGCAGCCCTTGCAGCTTGTCGTCTACCGCCGTGCGAGCCGAAAGCATCAGGATCGGGAGGTGCGGCGCTGTCTTCTTCAGTCGCTGTCCGACGGTAAAGCCGTCCAGGCCGGGCAGCATCACGTCAAGAATAACCAGATCGGCAGCTTCGGCGTATTGCGCCGCACGGTCCCCCGACGTCAACCAGTTGACCGCATATCCCCTTCTGGACAAATCTTCTTTGACCCAGGCACCGATGTCGGCATCGTCTTCGATATATAAAATGCGTTTGTTCAGCATAGTAGCTTCCCCCGTCCTTTATCCGTTTGCGGTTTCTCATTTCATTTCCTTGAGGCATGTTATCTGACGACGTTAGGATCGCTCCTTTCGTTCGTCCTAAGATGCTGTTGCATTCTTTTAAAAAGTACCAAAAAAACAGACGGACGTCATATCTCTCGTACGCATGGTTGCGCCGTATACAAACCGTCCCTGCCTACCAGTCGGCGCTTCCTTCATGTACAGGCAGCGGGAGTTTTGCGAGATTGCCCAACTTCTATCATAGCAAGTACGGTTCAGCTAGTAGAAGGGGCAGGCCTGAAACACGGCAGCGATTTGCTTTCATACCGGAAAGCGGATTGTTTGACGCAAATTTGTTTCGGAATAGGGGGTGTAGCCTGTGAAAACGTCCAGGGGAGCGGATGAAATGCCGAGAACAAGGGGAAGGGCTTTGGAAGACAAAGAAGGCAGTTGCACAGCAAAGGACGAGTAGCAAGGAGAAGGCCGACGAGGATGGGTCCCGTCAGCCGTTTCCGTTTCTATCGGCAGTGCTGCCTCTAGATTTTCGTGAGCAGCAGTGCTAGCAGGGCGCTTCTTTGCGCAAGGTGGTCAATGACGACATGCTCGTACTCGGCGTGGGGGCCGTCACCGACCGCGCCCAATCCATCCAGTGTCGGAATGCCGAGAGCCGCAGTAAAATTGCCGTCGCTGCCTCCGCCTACGGAAGCTTCTGTCAGGGTGAAGCCAAGCTCATCTGCACATTGATTGGCAAGCGCGAACAAGCGGGCCGTTTGTACCGTCCGCTCCATCGGAGGACGGTTCAGTCCGCCGTCTGTTTCCAGCTTGATTCCCGGCAGTTTTGGCTTGGCCCCGTTGATGGCTGCCTGCACCCGCTCTGCCTCTGCCATGCTGGAAATGCGGACATCGATGTCCAGCCGCGCTTGTTCGGCGACGACGTTGGACCGGCTGCCCCCTGAGGCGATCCCGACATTGACGGTTGTGCCTTTGGCGTAGTCCGTAAGGGCGTGCAGGTTCAAAATCTGATGAGCCATTTCCTCAACCGCACTGATGCCGTCCCCGTGATGGTTTCCGGCGTGGGCGGCTTTGCCTGTAATCGTCATCGTAAACTGACCGACGCCTTTTCGCGCTGTCTTCAGTGCGCCCGAGACCGCGACGGCAGGCTCGGGCACAAGTGCCGCAGCGCTTCTTGCGGCTTCTTCCTCGATCAGCGAGCGGGAGGTGTCGCTGCCGGTCTCTTCGTCGCTGGTCAGCAGAAAGACGACCTTCTTGTTCAGGGCTATGCCCAGATCCTTGCAAGCCTTCAGGGCCCAGAGAGCTTGAATGATGCCGCCCTTCATGTCAAAGATGCCGGGGCCGTACGCCTTGTTGCCCTCCAGCCGGTACCTGAGCCTGCCGATGTCCCAGACCGTATCGATATGGCCCATGATGAGGATTTGCTCGCTCCCGTCGCCGTATTGATAACGTAAATGATTGCCGGTTTTCTCCATCGGGATGACCTCGGCGGACAGCCCCAGATGCTGGCGGAACAGCTCCTGGAAAACCTCGCCGCAGCGGTCTACCGCCGCTTTGTCGTGCGTGGGCGACTCTGCCCGGACGACTCGCTCCAGATCGGATAAAATCAAGTGTTCTCGCTCTTTCAGATAGGACTGGATGGATGGCATGACATTCTCCTCCTTTAGGTTTGTTTAGCTAGGCGCGATCAGCCGGTACACTTTTCGCGGCCGTCCGCGGCTGGCCGGCGCTTCTTCTCCGGTAAGCTCGGCGAGGCCGTTTTTCTCCAGATCGCTTAAAATGCGGCGGGCATTGCGCTGCGTCATCCCCAGCCATTCCGCCGCCTCAACGGCACTGATGCAATTCTGGCCCAAATTTTTTTGTACGGAGAGGAGCTTGTTGTAGGTCGTGATCGTGACGCCGGCCTTGCGCAGCAGTTGGCTCATTTCCTTGTTCTCCGTCCGGTATTGATAAGTGATGCTGTCCGGGGTGTAGAGGGGGCCTTCCATCACTCCCTCGTCATTGACGAGGATCGCGTTGGAGACACCTGTCTGTTTGGCGTGGAGCAGCGCGAGCTGGGCATTTTTTTCCGCGGCAAGAGCAGTGGCGCCGAAGCCGACACCGATGTGCGTAGGCAGATCGGCGATGAGCCAGATTCGCTCCATCAGGGCAGACGGGGGAAATGTCCGGTTGTCCTCAAACGAGCCCCGGGTAGAGAAGACCAGATGCTTTCCGTTCCCCAGAGGCACGACGGCACCCGCCTGCGCTTCGACGTAATCGAGAATGGTTTCCTGCAGCTTCAGCTCCAGGCGATGAACCTCGTAAATTCCTTTGTTCTCGCCGATCAGCTTGTCCAGGCCGTCGACCACCACCATTTGAACGGCGATTTGCGACTTTTTGAAGTGCAGCGCTTCTCCTTCCTGGCTGGCCATGTCCAGCATCGTGCGGATCGCCACCCGGTCGTGAGTGATCCGGTACACAGGGATTTCCCTTGCCTTTAATTCATCATAGACAGAGCTGATGCAGGTAGCGCAGGCGTCGACCTTTCCTTGGGAATAAAGTCCCGTATGAAAGGCGATCAGCTCCATGGAAGGCATGAAGCCGGAATAGGAGAGCAGATGCAGCTGGTCACAGGGAAGGCCGAGATCGGCGCACATTTCCCGGAACGCCTCTGCTGAAATGGTATCAAAGCTGACGCGCTCCAGACGTCGATGGTCCCGGTACACCAGCTCAAGCAAGACTCTCGTCAGACTCGAGCCCTGGAGCTGGGGAAAGAACGCCTTTTGCTTGCGGATCTGCTCTTTGGCGATCGCGTAAGGGGCCTGGCCCGAAAACAGCCAAATATCGACCGAGTCAGCCGCAGCATGGACGATTCCGCTCGCTTCTGCGGCATTTTGATAGACATAAGGAATGAACTGCATGCGGTCCTTGTACTCTTCACCGACTTCGCAGATGAGTCGGACGGAATCCCGGGGGCCGACAACCCCGACTCGGCTCATCATGACTCATGGGCGCACAGGGCGCAAAGCGCAAGCGTTTTCACGGCGATGGGCAAAACCTTCTCGTCGATGTCGAAGCGCTCGTTGTGATGGCCGGCAGCCAGCGTCGTTCCGAATGCCAGATAGGAAGCGAGACCGCCTTTTGCCTGGACTCGTTCCATCATGTAGGTGGCGTCCTCCGAACCGGATGTCTGGAACTGATCTACTACAGATACAACCTCGGCTACTTTTTCGGCCTGGCTGCGGATAAACGGGAGCAGCTCGGGACTGGGGGCACATTGGTTTGCTTTCCCTACGATCCGGACATTCGACTCGACTCCGTACATCGCGGCGGCACCCTCGATGATCTCCATCGCGCGGGCGAGCGTATATTCATTCACCTCGCTCGTCTCTCCGCGCGTTTCCAGCTTGAAGAAGGCGTGATGGGGAATGATGTTGCGGCCGCTGCCGGCATGCAGGACGCCCACGTTGACACGTGAGTTGCCGCCGCTGTGCCTCGCGATCGAGTGAAGGTTCAGGACGGCAGAGGCGGCAGCGAGCAGGGCGTTTTTCCCGTCTTCGGGATGGCCTCCGGCATGCGATGCCACTCCGGTATAGGTGACATCAACCTTCGTCGTAGCCAGGTAGCCGCTGGTTCCGCAGGCTACCTCGCCGAGCGGCACGCCGATGCCGATATGGCAGGCAAAAAAGCGGTCGACATCGTCGACAACGCCTGCATCCACCATCGATTTGGCTCCCCGGACGCCTTCTTCCGCCGGCTGGAAGATCAGCTTGATTTTGCCTTGAAGCTCATCCTTTAGCTGACTGAGAACATAGGCCAGCCCCAGCCCGATGGTCGTGTGGGCATCATGACCGCAGGCGTGCATCATGACAGGGTTGACCGAAGCGAAGCCTTCTGCCGCAGGAATGTGATCGGGCGCATCCGATTCCTGCAGGTCCAGCGCGTCCATATCGACGCGAAAAGCGACCGTGGGCCCGGGGCGGCCTGTGTCGAGAATGCCGACGACTCCGGTGAACCCCCCGGAAAAATGCGGAAGCCATTTGGCGATGGCTCCTTGCTCTCGGGCACGCTGCTCCTGCTGAGCCAGAAATGACTCGTCAGGCACGCCCATTCTTCCCTCTGGATGGATGACCTCCGGGCCGGCTTTTACTTCATAGCCCCAACCGGACAAGCGGTCGGCAACAATGCTGGCCGTGCGGAACTCCACCCAGCCCGATTCAGCGTACTTGTGAAAGTCGCGGCGCCAGCTCAAGAGTGTGGGAAATAACTCTTCTACCAGTCTGTTTACACCTTCAACCATATGCGTCTCCTTTTTGCGGCGTGCTATTTTAGGAATAATTTAGGAATTACTCCTTAATTCAAATGAATTTCTCTGCTGGAAATGAAAATCCTTCCAGTAAATTTTATTTTATTAGAACAATTTAGAATATTTTGAGTTGACACAAAGCTGAACCGACCCTATAGTTTTTAATTAAGGAATCTTAAAGGAATATTTCCAAAAAGAAGGAGGAGAGATAGGTGCAGGACGTCTTTTCCTACATCGAACAAAACCGGGAGACTTACATTGGCTGGCTGCAAGACATCTGCAAGCAACCGAGCGTGGCGGCGCAAAACCGCGGCATGAAGGAAACCGCTGATATGGTGGAACGTTTCGTCCGCGAGATCGGCGGAGAGGCGGAGCAATTGGAAACGTCCGGCTATCCGGTCGTCTTTGGACAATTCAAGGGCGAGAGCGAACGGATTTTGTCCTTTTACAACCATTACGATGTCCAGCCGGAAGATCCGCTCGATTTATGGCATTCACCGCCTTTTGGCGCGGAAATCCGGGATGGGTACATGTATGCGCGGGGAGTGGCGGACAACAAGGGCAATCTGATGGCCCGCCTGGCTGCCGTCCACGCTTGCCTCCAGGTACGGGGCAAGCTGCCTGTAGGAGTCAAGTTCATCGTCGAGGGCGAGGAAGAGATCGGCAGCGTGCATCTGGAGGAATTCGTGGAAAAGTACGCGGACCGGATCGGAGCCGACGGTTGCGTCTGGGAGTTTGGCTATAAAAACGCTGACGGACGGCCGCAGATCAGCCTCGGGGTAAAAGGGATGTGCTATGTGGAGCTGATTTGCCGGGGAGCCAACACCGACCTGCACTCCGCCAATGCGGCGATAATCGAAAACCCCGCCTGGCACCTGCTCTGGGCCTTGAACACGCTGAAGGGACCGGATGAGCGTATCCGCATCGAAGGCTTTTATGACAAGGTTGCGAGTCTGAGCGATGACGACCAGCTCATGCTGGAGCAAATGATTTACAACGAGGAAGACACGCTGGAAAAGCTGGGGCTGAAGTCCTTCCTGCTGGACCTGAAAGGAATTCCGCTCAAGGAAAAGCTGATCTTCCAGCCTACTTGTACCGTTTGCGGCATCGTCTCCGGCTATATCGGCCAAGGCTCCAAGACGGTCCTGCCGGCAGAGGCGAGGGTAAAGCTCGATTTCCGGCTCGTACCCGATCAGGACCCGCACGAAATACTCGCACTTTTGCGCAAGCATTTGGATGAGCACGGATTTTCGGACATCGAGATCCAGTCGTTCACGCTGGAGCATCCGGCCCGTACGCCGCTGAACAATCCGCTGACCCGCGCTGTCGTGAATACCTCCAAGCAGATTTACGGAATGGAACCGACCATCATGCCGATGTCGCCGGGAACAGGCCCGATGTACATTCTCTGCCAGCATCTCGGCATTCCCGCCGTATCAGTCGGCGTCGGCCACTTCGCCTCCAACAACCACGCTCCAAACGAAAATATCAGCATCGATGACTACATACAGGGGATCAAGCATATCGCCGCGATTCTAGAAGAGTTTGCGAAGGAAGTGTAGCAAGGAACAAGGAACAAGGAGGTAGCGTGAAAGTAAATCGAAGTGCCGTATGTATCGGAAATACCGGAAGTATCGGAAATACCGGAAGTACCGGAAATACCGGAAATACCGGAAATACCGGAAGTACCGGAAATACCGGAAGTACCGGAAATACCACATATCCACAAGAGCAACAAGCGCAGCAGGAGGCGAAAACAACGCAGTAACGAAAAAGGAGGCGTTCGTCATATGGGCCAAACACCCGCTTTGTACCAAATCTCCGAGATTCTTGCCAAAGCAAGCGTCTTGAGAGAGCAAATCGTGGCGTGGCGGCGGGACTTTCATCAAAATCCCGAGCTCAGCTTTGAAGAGAAGCGCACCTCGGATATTGTCGCAAGCCACCTGGAGAAGCTGGGGCTGGAAGTAAAGCGAGGCCTTGGCAGGACAGGCGTTGTCGGAATTTTGCGAGGAAAGCAGCCGGGAGCGACGATTGGCCTGCGGGCTGATATGGACGCCTTGCCGATACACGATCAGAAAGACGTCGCGTACCGCTCCACGGTAGACGGCAAAATGCACGCCTGCGGCCATGACGCCCACACCAGCATGTTGATGGGAGCAGCGCAGTTCCTCAGTCAAGTGGAGCGGCCGGAAAAGGGAAATGTCGTCTTCGTGTTTCAGCCGGCCGAGGAGGGAGGCGGCGGCGCCCAGGTCATGATCGAGGACGGGTTGCTTCGGGAGACAGGCATTCAGGCGATGGCCGGACTGCACGTCTTTCCGGGGGTGCCTGTGGGCCGAGTGACTGCTGTCAGAGGCGTAGGCTGTGCTGCTGCAGACACGATCCACATCCGGGTCATCGGCCTCGGCGGACACGCGGCGCATCCGCATCTGGCAGTCGACTCCGTCGCTGTGACTGCAGAGGTCATCTCGGCGCTGCAGCAGATCGCCAGCCGCCATGTGGACCCGCTCGATCCGATCGTCATTACAATCGGCAAGATTCAGGGAGGGACGGCGAGCAATGTGATCGCCCCGGAGGTAGAGCTTTTCGGAACAGTCCGCACGCTGAATCCGGCGCTTCGGGAACAGATGCCGGAGCGGATCGAGAAAGTGATCGCCGGCGTTACCCAAGCCTTCGGAGCGACCTATGCGTTTGATTACGAGTTCGGGTACCCGTCGATTTTAAATGACGACGGCATGGTGGATCTCTTGCTCAAAACGTCCGATGACGTTCTGGGACAGGGCAAGTATCAGCTCGTGAAGCCGTCCATGGGTGGAGAAGACTTTTCCTACTACACCCATCATGTGCCGGGCGTATTCTTCCGCCTGGGTGTGGGCAACGAAGACAAGCGCACTCAATATCCACTGCATCACCCGCTGTTCGACATCGATGAAGACGCGCTTCCGATCGGCGTCGCCATGCTGTCGGCGTTTGCCTTGAATTACTTGAGGCAATAGGCGGGAGCCACTTCAGAGTATCCATAAGGGGGAAACCAGACATGAAAAAACGGATTGCAGGCTTTGGTCTTGCAGCGATCCTTGCCCTGTCAGCGGCCCTGGTCGGCTGCAGCAGCCAATCTGGCGCGCCGGCTCAACCGTCCGGGAACAAGGAAACGGCACAGCCCGCTGGACAGAACGGAGAAAAAGTGCTGACGATTGCCAGCGGCAGCGACATCGTCACTTTTGATATTCACGATCACAACAACACGTCGACGGAAGCTGTGCACGTCAATATGTTCGATTATCTGGTGCGAAAGGACGCCCAGCAAAAGGTGCAGCCCGACCTTGCGACCGAGTGGGAGACGGTAAACGACACGACCTGGCGCTTCAAGCTGCGTCAAGGCGTAAAATTCCACAACGGCGACGAGTTCACCGCCGAGGACGTCAAGTTCACGCTGGAGCGTGTAGCCACGGACAACAAGCTGCTGGAGTACGGAAACTACAAGCAAATCAAAGAAGTGAAAGTAATCGACCCGCATACGGTTGAAATCATCACCCACGCGCCGGAACCGGTCCTGCTGAACCGTCTGTCCAGGCTCGGCTCCGGCATCCTCCCATCCAAGTACATCAAGGAAAAGGGCTGGGACGAATTCCTGAAAAACCCGGTGGGAACAGGCCCGTACAAGCTGGGAAAATGGGTGCGTGACGATCGCCTGACGCTGGTGAAAAACGATGAGTACTTCGGCGAAAAGCCGAAATGGGACAAGGTCGTTTTCCGTTCCATCCCGGAAGATGCGACCCGTGTCGCGGAACTGCTGACAGGCGGCGTCGATATTGCCGTAAACATCCCGCCGAGCGATCTGCAGCGCATCAAGGACAACGACGGCACCGACACGAAGCAAGGACCGACCCAGCGCGTCATGCAGCTCACCCTGCGGCTGACGCCGGGAACGGTCACCGAGAATCCGAAGGTGCGTGAAGCTATTGATTTGGCTATCGACAAGCAGGCGATCGTCGACAACATCCTCGCCGGCGGAGGCGTGCCGACCCGCACCCGCGTGACTCCGGGAAACTTTGGCACCAATCTCGACCTGTACAACAAGACGCTCTACGATCCGGAAAAGGCGAAGCAGCTTTTGGCGGAAGCCGGCTATCCAAACGGTCTGGAGCTGACGCTGAATGCGACGAGCGGCCGTTACCTGAAAGACAAGGAAACGGCAGAGCTGATCCAGGCGATGCTGGCCGAGGTGGGAATCAACGCCAAGCTGGAGCTGCTGGAGTGGAGCAAGTTCAACGAAAAGTACAAAGCGAAAAAATTTGATGAAGTGTTCATGATCGCCTACGGAAACTCCATGTTTGACGCGTCTTTGGCGTTTGACCGTTTGACTACGGAGCGGTCCAAGGGCGAGTCGGATTACAGCAACCCGGAGCTGGACAAGCTTCTGGCGGACGGAGAGAAGAACATGAACATGGAAGAGCGTGAAAAGCAGTATAAACAAGCGCAGGAAATCATCGCGGAAGAACGCCCGCACATTTATTTGTACCAAATGAATGCCAACTACGGTGTGAGCGACCGCATCAACTTTGAACCGCGTTTGGACGAAATGCTGTTCGTCGATGAAATTACACTGAAATAAGAAAAAGGTGCAGCGAATGGGGTCTCCACTGGCGAGGCCCCTTCCTGTTCCATGACCGATAGCTTGATGAACCTGTTTAGCAACTCGCAAATGTTTCGGGAGGTGACACCGTGAGACAGTATTTGTTGAAGTCGATTCTGCAGATTGTTCCCGTGCTTTTTCTGATCTCGATCATCGTCTTCGTGCTGGTGTACGTTACCGGAGACCCGGTGTCTCTGATGCTGTCCGATACGGCGACGGACGAGGATCGGGAAATCCTGATCGCTGCGCTGGGGTTGGATCAGCCGATGCACATCCAGTATTTCCGCTTTCTCGGCAACATGCTGCAGGGGGACTTCGGCACATCTTTCCGCTATGACATGCCCGCCCTGCCGATTGTTTTGGAGCGTCTGCCGGCAACCTTTGAACTGGCGATTGCAGCCATGATCGTCGCCACGGTGATCTCGATTCCGCTGGGCATTCTGTCCGCGACCAAGCGAAATTCCTTTTTGGACATTTTCGTTTCAGGCGCTTCCGTATTGGGCAAGGCAATGCCGCATTTTTGGCTGGGAATCATGCTGATCCTGTTGTTCGCCGTCGAGTGGAAGACCTTGCCGGTATCGGGAAGGGGTTCATGGGACCATTTGATCCTGCCTGCCTTTACACTCGGGACGGGAATTGCTGCGGAGATGACCCGCCTGATTCGTTCCAGCATGCTGGAAATTTTGGGGCAGGACTACATTCGCACAGCGAGAAGCAAGGGGCTGATCGAAACCATTGTCGTGTACAAGCACGCCCTGCGAAATTCGCTTATCCCCGTAGTGACCATCATGGCTTTGCAAACCTCTACCCTGATCGGCGGCACGCTGATTACGGAGACGATCTTTTCCTGGCCGGGAATGGGACAGCTAATCATTCAGGCAGTGAATACCCGCGATATGGCCATCGTCCAGGCCGCTGTTTTTGTCGTCGCCTTTTTGGTCATCGTCAGCAACATCCTGGCAGACATTTTATACCGCGTGTTGGACCCGCGCATCAAGTACAACTAAACGGAGGTGAGCCGTATGTCTCTTCCCCTGGAATCGCAAACAGCACAAGCAGGCAGCGTCGGCCAGGCGGTCAAAAAGCCGGGGCAGCTCCGCCGTTTGGCCCGCATGCTGTTGAAAAGCAAAACAGGAACAATCGGACTTTTGATCGTCATCGTCGTCGTATTTATGGCCGTCTTCGCCAGTGCGATCGCTCCTCATGATCCGGCCAAAACCCAGGCAGCGCAGCGCCTCAAGCCTCCCATGTGGATGGAGGGAGGCTCGCCGGCAAATCCGCTCGGAACCGACAATCTGGGGCGCGATGTGCTCAGCCGCATCATCTACGGCTCGCAGGTTTCCCTGATGGTCGGGGTGTGTGCCGTCGCCGTAGCGGGCGCGATCGGGGTCGTACTGGGACTCGTCTCCGGCTACTTCGGCGGGATCGTGGATAATCTCATCATGCGGACGGTCGATTCGTTTCTCGCCATTCCGAATATTTTGTTCATGCTGGTGATTTTGACCGTCCTCGGGCCCAGTCTGACGACCCTGATCCTCGTCCTCGGCTTTACCAACTGGGTCAAGTACGCCCGCATCATCCGCGGTGAAGTGCTCAGCGTCAAGGAACGCGACTTCGTCAGAGCCGCCCGCACTGTCGGCGCAAGCGACGGGCGAATCATTTTTACACACATTTTGCCCAACGTTATCTCCTCCTTTATCGTCGTCTCTACGTTGAGCGTAGCCACGACGATCATCGCGGAGGCCTCGCTCAGCTTTCTCGGCTTGGGGATTCAGCCGCCGACTGTCTCCTGGGGCGGCATGCTGAGCGACGGCAGGCAGTACCTCGCTACGAGCTGGTGGGTGGCGACCTTCCCCGGTGTAGCGATTACGATCACGGTTTTGGGCATTATGTTTCTCGGAGACTGGCTGCGCGACATTCTGGACCCTCGCATGAAGGCTAGAGCGAAGTAGGGAGGGGAGACTCGATATGGAAGCAAACTTGCTGGAAGTAAAACATTTGCAGACGCATTTCAAAACAGAGGACGGCGTCGTTCCCTCCGTAAACGGCGTCTCGTTTTCCGTAGCCAAGGGCGAGACACTCGCCATCGTCGGCGAATCGGGCTGCGGCAAAAGCGTTACCTCCCTCTCGATCATGGGATTGGTCGCCCCGCCTGGCGAAGTGGTGGGCGGAGAAATCTGGCTGGAGGGCCAAAACCTGCTCGCTTTAAGCAAAAAAGAGCTTCGCAAGCTGCGCGGCAACAAGCTGTCGATGATCTTCCAGGAGCCGATGACCTCGCTCAATCCCGTGTTTACAATCGGGAACCAGCTCGGAGAGGTATTTCGCCAGCACAGACAGATGGACAAAAAGGAAGCCCGGGCACACAGCGTCGAAATGCTGGAGCATGTCGGCATCCCCAATGCGGAAAAGATCGTCGATTCCTTTCCCCATCAGCTTTCAGGGGGTATGCGGCAGCGCGTCATGATCGCCATGGCGCTGGCCTGCAATCCGGCCCTGTTGATCGCGGACGAGCCGACGACCGCCTTGGACGTGACGATCCAGGCACAAATTCTCGAGCTGCTGAAAAAGCTGAACAAGGAGTTTCAAACCGGAGTCATTCTGATTACGCACGATCTCGGTGTCGTAGCCGAGATGGCGGATCGAGTCGTGGTGATGTACGCGGGAGAAGTGGTGGAGCAGGCTGACGTCTTTTCCCTTTTTGCGGAGCCGAAGCATCCGTATACAAAAGGGCTGCTCGGTTCGCTGCCGAAGCTGGACGAAAATCGGGAGGAGCTGGACTCGATCCCCGGCTCGGTACCGAATCCGCTCGACATGCCGGACGGCTGTGCGTTTCACCCGCGCTGCCCTGCCGCCACAGAAGAGTGCAAGCAAAACAAGCCGCAGCTTCAAGAGGTGGCCCTGAACCATCTGGCACGCTGCTTCTACGCGTAAAGGAGGCACATAGCAATGGACCAGACGAAAGAACCGCTGTTGGTGGTTAAAGGGTTAAAAAAGCATTTTCCCTTCAAGAAAGGCATGTTTTCCAAAGAGACAGGCTACGTACGGGCCGTAGATGGCGTCGACTTTACCGTGTACCGCGGAGAAACGCTGGGAATCGTCGGAGAATCCGGCTGCGGCAAGTCGACCACCGGCCAGATGATTTTGCAGCTGCTGGAGCCGACCGAAGGGGAGATTTGGTTTGAGGGAAAAAATCTGTCCACTCTCGGCAAAGCCGAGGTCCGCACTTTGCGGCAGCACCTGCAAATGATTTTTCAGGACCCGTATTCCTCGCTCAATCCGCGGATGCGGGTGGAAGAAATCGTGGCCGAGCCGCTGCGCGTACACGGCACGCACAAAGGAAGCGAGCTGAAGGAAAAGGTTGTGGAGCTGCTGCGCCTTGTCGGGCTGGATGCCCACCATATGAGCCGCCACCCGCATGAATTCAGCGGCGGGCAGAGACAGCGGATCGGCATCGCGCGCGCCCTCGCCTTGAATCCGAGCCTGATCGTCTGCGACGAGCCGGTATCGGCGCTCGACGTGTCGATCCAGTCGCAGGTGCTGAACCTGCTCAAGAAGCTGCAAAAGGAGCTAAAGCTGACCTACATTTTCATCGCCCACGGCTTGCCTGCCGTCAAGCATATCAGCGACCGGATCGCGGTCATGTACCTGGGCAAAATCGTGGAGCTGGCAGAGCGCGACGAGCTGTTTGCAAACCCGCGCCACCCCTACACGGAAGCGCTTCTGTCGGCTGTCCCGATTCCTGATCCGACGCAGCGAAAGGAACGGATTGTCCTGCAGGGCGATCTGCCGAATCCGGCCAATCCTCCGTCCGGCTGCCATTTTCACACCAGATGTCCGTATGTGCAGGATGTGTGCAGACAGACTGCGCCGACACTGACAGAAGGTGCTGCAGGGCATTTTGTCTCCTGCCATTTCCCGCTTGCTCAAAGCCAGGAAGGCGTTATGGGATAAAACTGGCATTTGTTTCACGAAAAAAGGAGGTGCCCCGATGTCTTTGGCAGACAGAAGGGGCCTTTTTTCATCAAGTAGAGACTGAGTGGTCATCCGGAGATTTGACTTGATGATCGAGTTCATGCATAATAGCCATAAGCTTAATTTCCGATTTGCATAATCGGAAAGCGGGGGAACCACTTTTTCCGGGGCGAATCGGCAGCATATCTGCCGTAGGGAACCATCTTTCCCGAGTCCGTCAGCTAACCTCGTCAGCCTCAAGATGGGTCAAAACAAGCATTCCGTGTCAGATCATTCCGACGTGGAAAACAATTCGGTTTTTTGACCCTATGCTTTTGCAGGGTCTTTTTGTATTTTTACAGGTACAGACCCTGCATTGGCGGGGTCTTTTTATTTTCAAAAATACAGCGAAAAGAGGGGATGCGAATGGCAAATGCGGTTGTCTTTGAACGCGTGCGCAAATCGTACGGCTCGACGACTGTGATCCCGAATCTCAATCTGGAGATTCCCGAGGGGAGCATCACAGTGCTGGTCGGGCCATCCGGCTGCGGCAAGACCACGACGATGAAGATGATCAACCGGTTGATTTCGCCAACATCGGGGACGATTACCGTCGGCGGAAGGAATTCGGCGGAGGTCGATCCGGTCGCGCTGAGGCGGAGCATCGGCTATGTGATTCAGCAGGTCGGCCTGTTTCCCCACCTGACAATCGCGGAAAATATTTCGCTGGTGCCACGGCTTCAGGGGGGAAAAGGGTCGATTGATCACAAAAAGGTCGATCGCCTGCTCCATATGGTCGGCCTGGCCCCCGACCGGTACCGGGACAGATACCCGTCCGAGCTCTCCGGAGGCCAGCAGCAGCGGGTAGGGGTAGCCCGGGCGCTGATGAGCGATCCGCCGATCATTCTGATGGATGAGCCTTTTTCGGCGCTCGATCCGGTTACCCGGGAGCAGCTGCAGGATGAGCTGATCCGGCTGAACCAGGAGCTGAACAAAACAGTCGTTTTTGTCACCCACGACATGGATGAAGCGTTGAAAATCGCCGACCAGATCGTGGTCATGCAAAACGGGAATGTGATCCAGCAGGGGACGCCCGATCACATTTTGCGCCATCCGGCCAATGATTTTGTCCGGGAGTTCATCGGGGAAAAACGGCTGCAGTCCCACCTCGGGCAGCTTGTCCAGGATGTCATGGTCACGCAGCCGGTTACCGTCTCCCCGGGCCGAGGGCTGGCGGAGGCTGTACAGATCATGCACCGCAAGCGGGTAACCGGGCTGATCGTTGTCGACAAGCATGGGAAGTACTTGGGCATGGCGGATACGGCGGATATTCACAAGCGGTACCCGGATGAATCGCTGGCCATCCGCGATGTGATGCGGACAGACACCATGACGCTTTCACCCGACACCCCGCTCGCGGATGCCATCGGCTTCGTGCAGGAAGCGCCGTACGGGTACGTGCCGGTCGTCCGCCAAGACGGGACGTTGGCAGGCTTGTTGACAAGGGCCAGTCTGGTCGATGTGCTTGCACGGCCATACTTGGATCAGGAGAGGAGCGTGGCGCAATGAGTGAAGTGATTTCCGTAATGGCAGACCGCTGGCCGGATATTGTGCAGGCGAGCTGGGAGCATATCGTTCTGTCTGTCGTCGCGTTGTTCTGGGCGATTGTAGTTGCGGTGCCGACAGGCATTCTGCTGACCCGGTACCGGAAGCTTGCCGGTCCGGTGCTGGCCGTGATCTCGGTCTTCCAGACGATTCCCAGTCTGGCGCTGCTCGGATTTATGATTCCGCTGTTTGGCATCGGACCGATCCCGGCTGTCATCGCGATGGTCATTTACGCGCTGCTGCCTATCGTCCGCAATACGTACACCGGCATTTTGGACGTCGATTCCTCGCTGCTGGAAGCAGGGCGCGGCATGGGGATGACCAAAGGCCAGATGCTGCGGATCGTAGAGCTTCCACTGGCCCGCCCCGTCATATTTGCCGGGATTCGCACGGCTACGGTCATGACGATCGGAGTGGCGACGCTCGCGGCGTTTATCGGGGCAGGCGGCTTGGGCGACCTGATCCTTCGCGGGATTGCCATGGTGGACACGGGCATCATCCTGGCAGGTGCGGTGCCGGCTGCGCTGCTGGCGGTCTTGTTTGACCTGATTCTGGCCTGGGTAGATTGGCGAGTGACGCCAAAAGGATTGCGCATTCGCCACTCGCGTTAGGCCGCTTTATCCAAAAAGCTGATTTTTGAAAACTTGAACACATCAGCCTTTTTGGGGTTTTTCAAATAAACGGTTAATGATGAAAGGGGAGGATCTTGTGAGAGCAGGATGGCTGAGGAAAGTTGGAATGGGCGTGTTGGCATTGTCGATGATGGCTGTGACGGGCTGCTCGGTTCTGACCGGTACAAAAGCGTCTGATCAGGTGACTGTGGTGGGGAAAAATTTCACGGAACAAGATATATTGACGAATCTCGTAGGTATCATGCTGGAGAAAAATACGGACTTAAAAGTCGAGACAAAGCCGTTTTTAGGCGGGACCGATGTAGCTTTTAACGCCGTCAAAGGCGGCAGTGCAGACCTGTATGTAGAGTATACGGGAACGGGTCTGGTCAACATCATGGGACAGGAAGCGATGAAGGACCCTCAAGAGGTGTACGACAAGGTAAAGGCAGATTTTGCAGAGAAATACAAAATGGAATGGCTGGAGCCGATCGGGTTTAACAACACGTATGCCCTGGCGGTGACAAAAGAGACGGCCGATAAATATAAGCTGAAGACAATCTCTGATCTGATCCCGCATGCGCAACAGCTCACGTTCGGAACCGAACAGGAGTTTCTCGAGCGCTCGGACGGCTTGAAAGGCCTGGAAAAATCATACGGCCTGAAATTCAAAGGTACGAAATCAATGGACGCCGGTCTTAAATATAAAGCAATCAGCGAAGGGAACGTCGATATCATCGATGCCTTCTCGACAGACGGTCAGCTCGTGAAGCACGATTTGGTCATTTTGGAGGACGACAAGCATTTCTTCCCGCCGTACTTTGCCGCGCCGCTCGTCCGTCAGGAAACGCTGCAGAAGCATCCGCAGATCAAGGAAGTGCTGAGCAAGCTCGCCGGGAAGATTGACGACAAGCAAATGGCGGTGCTCAACGCGCAGGTGGATGTAGACAAGAAGAAGTCGCGGGATGTTGCGGAAGCTTGGCTGAAGGAGCAGGGGCTGATTCCTTAAAATGAGGAAGTCGGCATTGGCTAGATATAGTGTTGGTTAGAGATGGGTAGCCGGGAGCTGTTCTCCTGGCAGAATAAAATGAAGTAGACCCGGAGCAAAAAGGTTTTGAGTAAGCCGGTTTTCACCACATTGCGTGTGAAGCCGGCTATTTTTTTGTATGAGGCGAAAGCGCACTTCATTCGTAACCGTTTCAAAGGGGTTTTTCCAATAAACTGTATAGACTGTTATCGGGTTGAATAGACAGGATATTGCCCAAGCGATGGGATAAATGTCATTTTTTGTCCGTGATTATGGTATAATCAAAACCGGAACATACATTCTCAAAGAAGGAGGAATCGACTTGTTGATCTCTGTTGAATCGATCACTGTGATTCGAAGCGGCAAAGCTGCCATTTCTCGGCCATCCTCACACGGGCGAAGGCAGTTGTCATAGGAATACGCAGACGGCAGGGGCATTAGGCCGACATACGTCCAAACGCAAGGTTAGAGGAAGCTCATCTTTCGCTGGAGGGAGTGTTCATAGCTCTTTCGTAAATCGATTTTTTCGTTAGTCCGTAAATCCATATCGGGTGACTTGCAAGAAATCACACACGTCAGCTTCTGTTCAGCTCCGGAACGTTTCCATATACAATCCCCAACATAAACCCCAATCGATGTTTGCATAGGTAGAGTTGATCGTCTTCCCTGTTTCCTGATCGATGATAGGAACCTCTGATTTTGAAATAGTAGGGTACCAGCTTTACGGTATCAAAAGGAAAATGGATCGTTGCCCGGTTTCCCATATGCATAGGGAATGTATGTCTATGGCGGTGAAAGCCATTAGGCGTTTGGGTGCCAAAATACCTTGTTGAAATTTGGCGAATTGAAAAAAGTTATATTTTTGGTTAAATATGGTATACTGAAATGGTCTGATATGCTGGACTGCAATACACATTCTATCAATATTACTGTTCTTATTCTTCCAAAGAGTGATCTTCGTACGGCAGCACTATCAAAATTATGTAGGGAAAGGTTGGTTTATATGTGTGGAATTGTCGCAATGTTTTCGAAACAGGCTCCCATCACTGCGATTGCTGTCGAACGTGCTACTCGTCAACTCTCCCATCGCGGACCTGACCGGCAAAGTATCTGGCTGTCCGAAAGCAAGCGAGTCGGATTGGGTCACGCTCGCCTCAGCATTATTGACCTAGAGACTGGAGACCAGCCTATTGCGAATGAAGATGAACGGCTTCACGTTGTCGTAAACGGTGAATTCTACGATTACGAGCGAATTCAGAGAGAGTTAGTCAAACGGGGGCACCGGTTGCGAACACGCTCTGACAGTGAGATCGCGTTACATCTGTACGAAGAGAATGGACTCGGATTTCTTGAATACCTGCGCGGTGAATTTGCCCTGGTGCTTTGGGATGAAACCGAGCAACGCCTGTTGGCTGTGCGAGACCGTTTTGGGATCAAGCCGCTTTTTTACACAGTACAAGATGGGGTTCTATACGTCGCGTCGGAGATGAAGGCGCTGTTTGCAGCAGGAGTACCCGCGAAGTGGGATCATGAATCCTACTACCAGCACTTGTTGTTTTACAAGCATCTGGACCGTACGTTATTCGAAGGTGTTAACCAGGTTCCACCCGGCCACTACCTGCTTGCTACGGCTGATGGAATACAAATCAAACAGTATTGGGATCATCACTATCCGCTGGCAGACGCGAATTCTCTGCCACGCAGCGAAGAAGAGTACATCAGTGAAGTAAGGCATGCACTGGACGAGAGCATCAAGACACGGATGCGGGCCGACGTACCCGTTGGATTTCATCTCAGCGGAGGCGTTGATTCTTCAACGGTACTTGGGATGGCTGCCAGGCATCGGACGGACCCGCTGCAAGCATTTACCGTTTCGTTTTCGGATCATGCCTATGATGAAAGTGAAGTAGCGCGTGAGACGGCGGCCCATGTAGGGGCGGATTTTCATCTGATTCCGCTTGATCATACCGATTTTGCCGATCACGTAATAAAGGCCGTTTGGCATGCGGAAACGATTGGGATAAACATGAACGGCGTTGCCCGCTATTTGAAAAGCAAGGTACTCCACGAGCGGGGGATTCGCGTCGTGTTGTCGGGGGACGGCGCTGATGAATTGTTTGCCGGATACATATTTTCCCGATTGGATTTGCTGCTCGCCGGACTGGAAGGCCTGAGCGAAGAGGAGAAGCTTCGCAAACTGGACGAATTTTTGCAACATAATCCCTCTTTTAACCACGTTTCGATTCGCAGCTATCTCAACCAGTCATTGGATTGTTTCAACCAGACACTTGGATACACACCCGCCTGGATCCAGGCTGTGCATGCAAGCCGCATGCCGTTAAAACAGCTGCTCTCGCCCGATTTCGGAGCGCGCTTTGCCGAGTACGATCCGTATCGTGAATTTGTGAAAAAGCTGGATGTAGAAGGACAGTTGGCAGGGCGAGATCGCGTCACTCAAGTTCTTTATACGTGGAACAAGTCGATTCTGCCTAACCAGATCCTGTTTGCCGACCGTCTGGATATGTCTCATGGAGTAGAAGTGCGAATGCCCCTGCTTGATCACAAATTGTTTGAAGTGGTACGAAACCTTCCTGTATCGATGCTGATAAATCGGTTCAAAGAAAAGTATGCTCTTCGTGAAGCGGCGAAGCCCTACCTCACCCAGACCGTCTACTCCCGCCCCAAACAGCCGTTTAATGCTCCTCCTTCCACATTGGAAACGGACAACAAGTTGTTTCAGTTGACTCAGGATATGTTGAGAAGCAAGGTCATGGACGATGTTCCTTTCTTTGAGAAAAAACTGATGATCAAGCTGCTCGACCAACTCCCGCACATGGATAAAAGCCAACGCGTAAATGCAGATACCGTCCTGCTTCTGGTGCTCACCACATGCATTCTCCAAGACCAATACGTAAATAGCAGCAGTGAATCTTTGTCAAGAAAATCATAGAAACAAGGAGACGCGAATGGGGAAACTACGAGAGTTTTACAAGTCTTTTCATCCAATTGTCCACACGTTGTTACTAGGGATCATCCTGGTATCTGTAGCAAGAGGCATGAGTATCCCCTTCCTAGCTATCTATCTCGCCAAAACGACTGATCTGGATCCGGCACAGATTGGATTGATCATAGGGGTCGGTGCGATCGCCGGTACCTTTGGCGGCTTTATCGGAGGCACACTTTCCGATTTTATCGGCCGTAAAAAAGTGTTAATCGGCACGCTCTATGTCTTTGCTCTGGTTTTCTTCGGGTTTGTTTTAACCACGAATGTCCTGTTGATTTTTGTTTTGAACATTTTGCTGAATCTATGCATTTCGTTTTTCGATCCTGTGTCCAAGGCATTGATGGGCGATGTCACTCCACCGGAAAAACGGCTGCGACTATTCTCGTTCCGTTATACTTCGGTGAACATCGGTTTTGCCATTGGTCCGCTTCTCGGTACCGCTTTGTCCACCATCGATGACCGGGTGCCGTTTTTTGTGGGGGCGATTCTTTACCTGCTATACGTCCTCATTCTGCAATTCAGCTTCAAATACTTTGCCTATGAAGATATTCAAACAAAAGCGGAAGAGAAGATAACCATTCGGAGTGCTGTTCATGTCATCCGCCACGATAAGGTGCTGGGATTTTTCATCCTGGGCAGCATCCTGACGATGGCGGTAATGGGCGAGATGTCTGTTACGCTCTCTCAATATTTGAAAAATAGCTTTATCGACGGGGTCCGGTTATTTGCGATCTTGATGAGTATCAATTCAGTAGTCGTTATTTTGTTCCAATATTCGCTGACAAAATGGGCGGAACGGTTTACGCCGTTGATCAACATCGTGATGGGAAGCATTCTTCTGGCCATATCCGAGGCAGGCTTTGCGTATTCCGGCAGCTGGACGTTTTTTATCATATCCATGATCGTTTTCACGCTTGGAGAAATATTGATCGTCCCGTCTGAATACATTATCGTCGACCGCATTACGCCCGAAGGAATGCGTGGCACGTATTACGGAGCGCATACCTTTAACGGATTTGGCAACTTTATCGGCCCGTGGTTTGGCGGAATTCTGCTGGCAGAATACGGCGGCATTGCGATGTTCAACACGTTTGGACTGATTGCATTATTGAGTATTTTCTTCTTTTGGCGTGGACAAAAAATGTATGAAGTCAGAAGGGGCAATTCCGTCACTTCGATGTAAGGCCTGTTGAAAAGAAGCGCATTTCAAACGTCTTCAATAGGAGGTTGTTCCGCCATGCACGATCAAAATGTGGATGTGTCAGTCCACCTGCAATCGGTTGTCCGCCATGGTATTCCGAAAACATCCGGGGAGCTGAAAGTAGCAGCTTTGCACAAACCTGTTCACGTGTATCGGGACCACAGAGGCGTGCCTCATATTGAGGCCCGGACAGCAGCCGATCTGTATCTGGCACAAGGGTTTGTGACTGCTCAAGAACGCATGTGGCAGATGGATATGTCGCGCAGGCTAACAAGCGGGCGGTTGTCGGAAGTAATGGGCTCCTCGACGGTAAACTCGGATAAACTGTATCGCAAGCTTCAACTAAAAAGAGCCGCCGAGGATTCCCTGACCCAGTGTTCGCCAGCGACCAGAAAGATCCTGGACAGTTTTTCCCAGGGCGTGAACGCCTACCTGCGTCAAGCTGTTGAAGAAAACACGCTTCCGCTCGAATGCAATCTGCTGGGGTATCAGCCGGAGTTCTGGACGCCGATTGATACGCTGTTGATCGGCAAGCTGCTGGCAGCGAGCCTGAGCGAAAATATGAAAGCGGAAGTGTATCGCCATCTTTTGCGAAATCAAGTAGGCGATGAGTTGGCCAAACAACTTTGGCCTGTCTATCCAGCTGACGGCTTTATCACGATTTCCAGTCAACACACCGGGGGGAGCACTGTTTCCGAAAAGGAAGCTGATTTGCCCATAAACATTCAGATGGAATTGAGGAGTTTATTGCAATTTTTCACGGGATCAGGCGCCGTTGCCGGTTCGAACGGGTGGGTCGTTTCCGGAAAGCTGACGAAGAGCGGAAAGCCGCTCTTGGCGAACGATCCGCATCTCGGTATGGATACGCCGTCCATCTGGTTTCAAACTCATTTGCATCTGCACACTGAAGAAAAAACGTTGAATGTGATCGGGGTGACACTGCCCGGGGTACCCGGTGTCGTGTTGGGGCACAACGACTCCATCGCCTGGGGGGTAACGAATGCAATCGCGGATACACAGGATTTATACATAGAAAAGTTTAACAGCGACAATCCGCATCAAGTGTACCAGGAGGGCAAGTGGGAGGACGTTACCGTTGTTCGCGAAGTGATAGAGGTAAAAGGTGAGGCAAGCATACCCATGGAAGTGCGAATTACCCGTCACGGCCCTGTTTTGACAGACCACACTCCAGAAGTCTCAAAACGGGAAGAATACGGATTGTCTTTGCGATGGACGGCGTACTCTCCGGGCAGAGAGATCGAGGCGTTTTTGGAGATGAACAGAGCGGAGAACTGGGAGCAATTCAAACAAGGTCTGCAAAAAATCGTCTCTCCGGCACTAAATGTGTTGTTTGCCTCCAATGACGGCACGATCGCATTCAAAACCGTTGGAGCAATACCGATTCGTGCCAAAGGGGACGGACTGGTTCCCGTGCCCGGTTGGACGAATGAATTTGAGTGGAACGGGTTTATCCCTTTTGAGAAGTGTCCCGAAGTGGTAAATCCCGAGGAAGGATTTATCGTCGCGGCTAACAACAAAATCGTCAATGACTCCTATCCGTATCTGATCGCCCATTCATGGGATGCACCGTATCGGGCCAACCGGATTGCCAAGGTCCTTCGCGGCAGCAAAGAGTTTTCATCAGAAGATATGCGTCGTCTTCAAGCGGACCTTTTCAACGAACAAGCGACAACCTTGCTGCCTGCCTTGCTTGCATTGTTCAATCAGGTGCAGCTCACAGACGTGGAGCAGAAAGCGTTGCAATTATTGCAAGAATGGAATTATCAAGACGAGGCCGAGCAGGCAGCCCCCCTTATGTATCACTTGTGGTTCGATCTGTTGCGAAAACGATTGTACGAACCGAAATTGGGTCCTGCGCTGTATCAACTCATGGCAGATGGCACCAATGTGACAGACGCCATGCTGCTCGAAGCGGCAGCGGGTCGCGAAAACGACTGGATCAAACAGGTGGGGGGAATCAAAGAACTTGCCATCAGTAGCTTTATCAGCGCTGTGCAGCAAGCGGTTGACTTGCAGGGCGAGAACCCTCAAGCGTGGAGGTGGGGCGAATACCATCGAATCCGCTACACCCACCCGTTGGCAGCTGTCATGAAATCTCTCGGGATTCCGGTAGAGGAACCGGATATTCCCATGGGCGGCAGCAGACAAACCGTGTGTCTGATGGGTTTTGACGGATCGGGAGTTGTGGGATACGGCGCTCCGTGGCGTCAGGTTGTCGATCTGTCCGATCTTGCCGGCAATTCCTTTGATATTGTCGCACCGGGGCAATCGGGCCATGTTTTTAGCTGCTGGTATTCCGATCAGGCAGTCCCCCATGCCGCTGGAGAACTGTGCAAGCAATGGTTCGCACCAGAAGAGTACCGAAAAGGAGACCTGCTGGTCCTTCATCCATAATCGTGAGGAGAGAAGGGCCAGGGTCTGGCTGTGCGATCAATTACCAAATTTTGCATAAAATTATAAAATTTGGAGGTCATCTGCAATGCGGCCATTCATGTCCGAAGAAACGCTTATGTATTCTACCATGGTAGAGATGCTGCAATCGAGAGCAAACGAGCGACCCAACCAGGAGGCTTACCGCTTTTTGCTCGATGGGGAATTGAACGAAGAGAGCATGACTTTCGCAGAATTGGACCGGCGGGCAAGAGTAATTGGAGCCAAGCTGCAGTACATGCAGGCGGTTGGGGAGCGCGTTCTGCTGCTTTATCAACCGGGGCTTGAGTATATCGCTGCCTTTTTCGGTTGTCTCTATGCAGGAAGTATAGCTGTACCTGCATACCCCCCGACTTCTCCTCGTCTCATACCGAGGATTCATGCCATTGCCATGGATTGTCAGGCAAAAATCGCACTCACGACTTCAAAATTGGCAGCGAATTTCAAAGAGAGTTTTGCCGCGCTCCCGGAAATGAACGGGGTAACGTGGCTGGCTACCGATCAAATAAGCGAGATCAGTGAAAATGATTGGAAGACCCCTGATCTGAATGGGCAATCTCTCGCATTCTTGCAGTATACCTCGGGTTCTACCTCTACTCCAAAAGGAGTGATGGTTCGACACGGAAACCTGCTGCACAATTTATCTGCAATAAAAGAAAGTTTCGGAATTACCCCGGAGGACCGTGGCGTTATCTGGCTGCCGCCTTATCACGATATGGGACTGATTGGTGGAATTCTTGAGCCGTTATACGCAGGCTTCCACACAACACTCATGTCTCCGTTTGATATGATGCAGCGGCCTCTGCGCTGGCTGCAAGCCATTTCCCGTACGGCCGCTTCTGTAAGCGGCGGTCCCAATTTTGCTTACGAACTATGCGTCAAGAGGATTACAGATGAACAGAAAGCCGAACTGGACTTGAGCAGCTGGGAAGTGGCCTTTAACGGCGCGGAACCGATTCGCGAAGAGACGATTGAACGTTTTGCGGAGGCTTTCGCATCTTGCGGATTTAAAAAAGAGGCTTTTTACACGTGCTACGGATTGGCTGAAGGTACGCTGTTCGTCTCCGGTGGAAACCGGTTAACACTTCCGGCCATCCAAAGGTTCGACAAGGAGGCGCTGACGGACAATCGGGTGCTTGAGCAGCCATCATCATCTGACACCGCTACCAGTCAGGCTCTGGTCGGATGCGGACAATCGGTTTCCGATCAAACCGTGTGCATCGTTCATCCGCAGACGCTCAGAAAGTGCGAGGCTGATGAAATCGGCGAGATATGGGTAGCCGGGCGAAGTGTTGCCGGCGGTTACTGGGGGAATGAAGAGCAGACGGCTGCTACGTTTAACGCATATGTGGCGGACAGCGGAGAAGGGCCTTTCCTCCGTACAGGTGACCTCGGGTTTTTGCAAAACGGCGAGCTGTTCGTAACCGGACGATTGAAGGATTTGATCATTATTCGCGGTCGCAACTACTATCCGCAGGACATCGAATTGTCAGCACAGAAGAGCCATTTTGCCTTGCGACCGGAATGCGCGGCATTTTCCGTCCAAGTAAACGGGGAAGAAAGGCTCGTCATTGTTTCCGAGATCGATCGTCATCACCGACAGGTTGACGTCGAAGAAGTAACCAGCTGCATCCGTCAGGCCGTCGCACAGGATCACGGGGTGCAGGTTTACGCGATCCAGCTTGTCCGTTATGGCAGCATTCCGAAAACATCAAGCGGAAAAATACAGCGCCGCTTATGCCGTGAAATTTACCTCCAAGACCGATTCCATGTCATCGGCAGCCACGTATTGGATGACGAACCATTCGAAGAAACGATAGACCCGACGGTGAATCGCGATGCTTTGTTGAGGATGGGACCGGAAGAACTCCAGACGGAACTGAAAGCGTATCTGGGCAATATCATACCGTGCGTCTTGCAAATCTCGTCCTCCCAATACGATGCCGGTCAGCATTTGAGCACGCTGGGAATGGACTCGGCGCGAGCGATGCAGCTCCAGTATACGATTGAAACAGATCTCGGGATCGTCCTGAATCCGACAGAATTGTTTGAGGTGGAAAGCTCGACCAAACTTTCAAAGCTGTTGGCGGAACGCTTGAATGGACATCACCAAGTGATCGCGAATGCGAGCAAGGGTGAAGAGGAGGAGTATTACGTGCCTCTCTCGCGCGGTCAGCAGGCACTTTGGTTTATGCATAAGCTGGCGCCGCACAGCAGTGCGTACAACATCAGCAAAGCGGTCCGCATAAAGGGGCAGATGAATGTTCCCGTACTGATCGAATCGTTCAACGAACTGGTGAGCCGGCATGACGTACTGCGAACAGCGTATCCCGCACTGGAGAACGGACTGCCGCTTGGATACGTGCGCAAAAACATCGAAGCGAACGTGAAAATTGAGGATGCATCCACTTGGGATACGATCACCCTGCATCAACGCATGGAAGAAGAGGCGCACCGACCGTTTGATCTGGAGAAAGGGCCGCTCATGCGCGTGCAGCTCTTTCAAACAGCTCCGGAGGATCACGTTTTGTTGTGGTCGTTCCATCATATTGTGATAGATCTGTGGTCATTTGACCTGTTGTTTTCAGAATGGAGCCAGTTGTATACGAAAAAAGCCGCAGGAGAAAAATCGTACCTCGAGCCGGTATCCGTACGGTTTGCCGATTATGTGCTCTGGCAAGAGAACATGCTTACTGATCGCGAGGGAGCAGATCAATTCGCGTACTGGGAAAAAAGGCTGTCAGGAGAACTTCCGATCCTGAACATGCCAACCGATCATCCGCGGCCGCTTGTTCAGACGTACAATGGGGCTGCCAAAACCATTCGACTGAATGGGCAAACGACAGTTGCATTGAAGCAGCTCAGCAAAACGTACAAAACTACCTTGTATACGGCGCTGTTGGCCAGCTACGCTGTGCTGTTGCACCGTTACGCTGGTCAGGATGACTTGATCATCGGCTCCCCGATGGCAGCCAGATCCCGGTCGGAGCTGGTAAAACTGGTTGGCTATGTAACGAACCCTGTACCGATCAGAGTTGATTTGTCAGGAAATCCGGGCTTTGTCACCTTGTTGAAAAAAGTGCGCGGGATCGTATTAGAGGCGTATGCGCACCAGGATTATCCGTTTGAAGTGCTGGTAGAAAAACTGCAGCAGGAACGGGACGCCAGCCGTTCACCGATCTTCCAGACCGCGTTTGTCATGCAAAATGTGGGCGGCAGTTACAGGAGACTGGCTCCATTGATCGCTGGCGGTCAAAAGGAAGGAATCGAGCTGGGCAACCTTCTTCTGGAACCAGTAGAGCTCAACGAACAGGCAGCTCCATTTGATCTGACGATGACGGTCGTCGAAGTAGGTGATGATCTCTCGATTGAGCTGAAATACAATACCGACCTGTATGAGGAACCAACGATCGATCGTCTGTTAAACAGCTATGCGACGCTGTTGACCGAGATCGCAAATGATCCGACCCAGCAAGTCTCCACGCTTCCGATTCTGTCGGCGGAAGGAAAAACACATCTCCTGGAAATGCACCATCCAGCGGCTGCCTTTCCGAAAGAGCAGTGCATCCATCAATGGTTTGAACGCCAAGCAGCGCTTCATAAAGGAGAAACTGCGGTTGTTTGCGGAGACGAACGGATTACCTACGGTGAATTAAACAGCCGGGCAAACCAATTAGCCCATCATTTGCAACAGGAGGGGATCGGTCCGGATGATCTTGTCGGGATCTCCGTAGAGCGGTCCATCGAGATGATCGTGTGCATTCTCGGTGTGTTAAAAGCTGGCGGAGCATATGTGCCACTTGATCCGGCCTATCCAAGAGAGCGCTTGGAGTTCATGCTGAAAGATTCGGCAGTCCGTATTTTGCTGACCCAGAAGCGACTGTTATCCGATTTGCCAAAGAGCGATGTAAAGACTTTGTGCGTAGATTCCGATTGGGACGCAATCGCTCAAAACAGCAGCGAAAATCCGGCAAGCGGCACAACACCCGATCACCTGGCCTACGTCATCTATACGTCCGGATCGACCGGGAAGCCAAAAGGCGTGCTGATTCCTCATTACCAAGTCATCCGCCTGTTCCAAGCAACAGAACCGTGGTATTCGTTTACGGAGCAGGACGTGTGGACGATGTTCCATTCCTATGCCTTTGATTTCTCCGTTTGGGAAATTTGGGGAGCATTGCTTTACGGCGGACGCCTGGTGATCGTTCCTTATTGGATCAGCCGCTCGCCAGAAGAATTCTATCGATTGCTTGTCAAAGAAAGAGTGACGGTTCTGAACCAAACACCTTCGGCCTTCTCGCAATTGATGAAGGCGGAAGAGACGATCGGCATGTCAGACGATCTCGCTCTGCGCCTGGTGATCTTCGGCGGTGAGGCGCTTGACATTCCGTCGCTTGGTCCCTGGTTTGATCGTCACGGCGACAAACGTCCGCAGTTGGTGAATATGTACGGGATCACGGAAACAACCGTTCACGTCACGTATCGCCCGCTCTCGAAGGCGGACGTGGATAAACAGGCGAGCTTCATCGGGCAGCCGATCCCGGACCTGCGAATCTACATCCTTGATCAGCAGCTTCAGCCTGTGCCGATTGGGGTGGCAGGAGAGATGTTTGTAGGAGGGGCGGGTGTAGCACGGGGGTACCTGAATCGCCCGGAATTGACGAAATCAAGATTTATTGCGAATCCGCACAACGAATCGGAAATCCTGTATCGAACCGGTGATTTGGCTCGTTTCCATGCCAACGGAGACATCGAGTATTTGGGTCGCATCGATCACCAGGTAAAAATCAGGGGATTCCGAATCGAGCTGAATGAAATCGAAGCGGTGATCGCAAAGCATCCCGAGGTACGGGACAATATCGTATTTGCCCGAAATGATTTGCACGGGGAAAAGCATCTGGCAGCGTATGCAGTGGTCGCGCCAGGCAGCTCCCTCGGTTCAGCGGATTTGCGCCGTTTTCTCCAGGAGAGACTTCCCGCTTTTATGGTGCCGTCCTCTTTCTATCTGCTTGATGCACTGCCGATGACAGAGAACGGCAAGGTAGATCGCAAGGCACTGCTTGCTATTTCACCATCAAAACCGGAATCGGAAGCAGTCTATGTGCCGCCTGCCACCGCGGAAGAAGAGATTTTGGTTTCCGTATGGGAAAACATCCTTCACGTACAGAAAATCGGCATCGACGATAACTTCTTTAATCTGGGCGGCGACTCGATCCGCAGCATTGCCATCCTGTCTCAGGCGAGGGAACGCGGGTTGGATTTATCCATACAGGATCTCTTTCAGTATCAAACGATTCGTGAATTGGCTGCAGTTGCGAAACGGGTTCAACAACATGAAGAAAGTACAGGTGGAAAAGAGCCGTTCGGACTGATTTCTGCGGAAGACCGCCTGTTGATTCCGCAACAGGTGGAGGACGCTTATCCGCTGAGCATGACACAAGCGGCATTCGTCTATCACAGCGAGATGTCGTCCGATTATCAGGTCTATCTTTCCAGTTATCGCGTACGCTGCCTATTCGACCAAGCCGCTTTGGAAGAGACCCTGCAGCAAATGGTTCAGCGCCATCACATCTTGCGCACGTCATTTGACATCAGCCATTTCAGTCAGCCGCTTCAATTGGTATACAGAGAAGCTGCCATATCTTTGCACGTAGAAGACCTGCGGCACTTGTCCCATGAGCAGCAGCAGGAACACTTGTCTGCCAGACTGGAGCAAGAGCGGAAAACACCGTTTGATTGGCAGAAACCGGGATTATGCCGTTTTTATGTCTGCCGTTATTCTGATGAAGAGTTCCAGTTGGTGCTGATTGAGCCGTTCCTGGACGGTTGGAGCGTCGTGTCCCTGATCACCGAGCTGCTCACCGATTACGCTGCATGGGTTACGAACGGACAGCGACCCGAGAAAGCGCCTTTGCAGAGCTCCTATCGCGATTTTGTGGAGCTGGAGCAGAAGACGCTGCAATCGGAAAAAGCGCGCCGTTTCTGGAACGAAAAGTTGAGTGACTGCGTAATCACACCTTTATACCGTTGGCCTAAATCTGAAGCCAAACAGGACAACAGCAAAGGCCGCATCTGGGTTCCGCTTTCTGCCAAAGTGAGCGAGGGATTAAGAAATCTGGCCAATACCACAGCCATCCCGTTGAAAAATGTCTTGCTCGCCGGGCACCTCAAGGTGTTGAGCATGCTGACAGGACAGACGGACGTGATCTCCGGTTTGATCGCAAACGGGCGTCTGGAGCATACTGACGGCGATAAAGTGCTCGGAATTTTTCTAAACACACTGCCGCTTCGGGCGGAGCTGTCGCCAGGCACCTGGATCGATCTGGTGAAGACGGCGTTTGATTCTGAACGGGAAATACTGCCCTATCGGCGATGTCCGCTTGTTCAGCTGCAAAAAGAACACAGCTCGGGTCAGCCGTTGTTTGATGTAGTGTTCAACTACACCCATTTCCATATCGCAGAGAGCTTGCACAGCGTGCCAAATGTTGAAATCATCAATGCCGCGCAGTCCGATTACACCTATGTTCCGCTGACAGCGCAATTTACGGTAGACATCAACACGTCACAGGTTTTGTTCGCGCTTGATTTTGAAACGGATGAATTAACCGAAGATCAGGTGGAAACAATCGGACGCTATTATCAAAACGTCCTGGAGGCAATGGCGGAGAATCCGTTAGGCCGTCACGAGATACAATCCTTCCTGACAAAAGAAGAGACGGATAAGCTGTTGGTCGAATGGAACAGCAGGCGTGCGGACTACCCGGTGGACCAACTCTTTCATGCGCTTTTTGCAAAACAGGCAGGAAAGACGCCAGAGAAGCCCGCTGTTGTTTTCGACGGCAAGGAATTGTCTTACGCGGAATTGGAGCGGAAATCCAATCAACTCGCTCGCTTTTTGCAAGCCCGCGGAGTCGAACGTGACGTCTTTGTCGGTTACTTTGGGGAACGCAACCTGGAGTGGGTGATCTCGATCATGGCAATATGGAAGGCCGGTGGCATTTATGTTCCGCTCGATCCTGCCTATCCGAAAGAACGCTTGACGCACATGATCGAAGATGCAGATTTGAAGGTACTGCTTACGTACGATCGCTTGCTTGGCGTGTTTCCAGAGAAGAACAACATTTCCCTATGCTTGGACAGAGACTGGGAGACAATCGCACAAGAGAGCAGCGAGCCGGTAAGCGCGAACGTGAAGCCGGAAGATGTCGCCTACGTCATTTACACATCAGGTTCTACCGGAAAACCAAAAGGCGCGATGGTAGAACACCGAGGAATGGTAAACCATCTCTATGCAAAAATCGATGACCTGGGCATGACAGAGGCGGATCGTGTAGCGCAAAACTCGTCCCAGTGCGTCGACATCTCCGTGTGGCAGTTGTTTGCCGTGATGTTGACCGGAGGCCGTGTTGTGATTTTGAAAGACGAAGTCGCCTTTGACCCGTCACGACAGCTCGATGCAATGGCACACCTCCAATTGACGATTGTGGAAACGGTCCCTTCATTGCTGCGGGCGATGCTGGAAGAGATCGCGTTGCGCGATTTTAAACAACCTGATTTGTCTTCGCTTCGCTGGATGATTCCAAACGGCGAGGTGTTGCCGCCTGAATTGTGCAAAAGATGGCTTGGTTACTACCCGAATGCCTATCTCATCAATGCATACGGACCTACGGAGTGTTCCGATGATGTGTTGCATCACTTTATCAAAGAACCTCCGGGAGAAGAGGTGGCGACAATTCCGATCGGCCGACCCATCGCCAATATGCAGATGTACGTCCTGGATAAAAATAGGCAGCCGGTACCAATTGGGGTAGCTGGAGAGCTGTACATCGGTGGAATTGGGGTGGGGAGGGGCTATCTGAATGCTCCCGAGAAAAACGCCCAGACGTTCCTGGAAAATCCGTTTACGCAGGACGACAACCCTCGACTGTATAAAACCGGTGACCTCGTTCGTTACCGTCCGGATCGTTCTTTGGAGTTTCTGGGACGGATCGACTATCAAGTGAAAATACGCGGTTTCCGTATTGAACTCGGAGAGATAGAGACACTGCTCGGCAAACATCCGGCAATCGAGCATGTAACCGTGGTTGCACGTGAAGACGAACGAGGCGAGAAGCAATTGGTTGCCTATTTCGTTGCCGCAGCGGGCATGAAACCGACGAAAGCGGAGCTGCGCGATTTCCTCTCGCAAGAAATTCCGGAATATATGATCCCGTCGTCGTTTATGCAGCTCGAAGAGTTCCCGCTGACGCTCAATGGAAAAATTGACCGGAAAGCGCTGCCGTCCCCTCTGACAGATGTCGAGGAAGAGCAATTTGTCGCACCGCGTTCAGAACTGGAACAACAGCTTGCTTCGATTTGGGGAGAGGTGCTGGGATATAAGCGAGTGGGTATCCGTGATCACTTCTTTGAGCACGGTGGCCATTCCTTGTTGGCCACACAGTTAATTTCCCGGATTCGCAAAGCGTTTCAGATTGAATTGCCACTCCGGGCATTGTTTGAAGCTCCGACTGTAGAGCAACTGGCCGAGCTGGTTCAACAGGCGCTGGCTCCTCAGAGCGTTCAAACCGAGCTGGCTGATTTGCTCGAGCAGATTGAAAATCTATCAGATGAAGAAGCAGAGGCTTTGTTGAGCCAGTTGAAAGAAAAGTAAATCCATTGCGTATGCGATGCCGGAGGTGCCAGGATGCGTTTGGAATCAAAAGGCAATGATCGCTTGGCTGAACTATCCCCAGCTAAACGAGCTCTACTCGAAAAAATGTTGGAAAGCAAACGACGTGAAAATTCTGCGGGCGAACGAATTCCTGTTCGCCCGCAGGAAAACGCCATTCCGCTATCATTTGCCCAGCAGCGGCTGTGGTTTCTGGATCAATATGAACCGGAAAGTCCAGTCTATAATCTTTGCTACGCGATCCGTCTGACAGGCAACCTTTGGATACCGATTCTGGAGCGATGCTTTCAGGAGATTCTTGATCGTCATGAGGTATTGCGGACGACTTATTCCGTTGTGGATGGAGAGCCGATACAGGTGATCAATCCGCCTGTTCCGGTGAAGATACCGGTGAAATCCCTTGGAGCCTTGTCCGAACAGGAAAAAGAAGCAGAAGTACAGCGGCTGGCTCGGGAGGAAGCGCAAAAGTGCTTTCACCTGACGGAAGATTCCATGCTGCGAACGACCCTTCTGCGCCTTCATGAGACGGAGCACATTCTGCTTGTTACCATTCATCATATCGCTGCAGACGGGTGGTCTCTGGGTGTTCTCGTTCATGAGATGATGCAGCTCTACACTGCCTTTTATCATGAGCAGGCTTCACCTTTAACACCTTTGCCGATTCAATATGCCGACTTCGCCCATTGGCAACGGGAGTGGGCAAACAGGCAGGAATTTCAAAGACAATTGGATTTCTGGAAACAAAAACTGTCGGGAAGCTTGCCCGTTTTGCAACTTCCGACAGACAGACCACGCCCGACCATACAGACGTTTCGAGGTGCTGTTGAACGCTTTTCCCTGTCGCACGAGCTTGCCCACTCTCTCCGGGATATAAGCGCGCAGTCGGGGACGACGTTGTTTATGACATTGCTCGCGGCGTTTAAGACTTTGTTATTCCGCTATACGCAACAGGACGACATCCTGGTCGGCACTCCGATCGCCAATCGAAACAGGAGTGACATCGAAGGATTGATCGGCTTTTTTGTAAACACGCTTGTCATGCGGAGTCAACCGTCCGGAACAGCAACCTTTCGCGAATACCTTGCCCAGATACGCGACGTCGCTCTGGAAGCGTATGCCCATCAGGACGTGCCGTTTGAGAAGCTGGTAGCGGACATTTTACCCAGCCGCCTTTTGAGTCATTCTCCCTTGTTTCAAGTGATGTTCATCTTGCAAAACGCGCCGATGTCCGAGATGAAGCTGCCCGAGCTTGACGTGGAACACTTCATTCTGGATAGCGGAACGACGAAGTTCGATTTGACTTTTTCCTTTACAGAAACAGCAAACGGATTGAACGGATCAGTTGAATACAATGTCGACTTGTTTGAAAAGAAGACCATTGAGCGAATGATCCGTCATTTTGAAACACTGCTGATAAGTATCGCAAGCAACCCGGAGCAAACGTTATCCCAGTTGGGCATCCTGCCGGATTCAGAGCGGCGAACAGTGCTGGAGGAGTGGAATCGGACAGAGAACCGAGAGCTACAAGATCCGGGGTGCACCCATGAAATGGTTGAGCGGCAGGCGGTGAAAACGCCAGATGCGATTGCCGTGGAGGACGAAACGAGACAGCTCACCTACGACGAGGTGAACCAGCGTGCCAATCAACTGGCCCATTACCTGCAAAAGTCGGGTGTTCGGCCGGATTCACTCGTAGGGATATGCTTGAATCGCTCAGTCGATACGGTTGTGGCCGTGCTTGCGGTGCTGAAGGCCGGGGGAGCCTATGTCCCGATCGACCCTGCCTATCCCGCTGACCGAATTGCCTACATGCTGGAAGACAGCCGGGTGTCTATCCTCATCTCGCAACACAGAATTGCGCATGAGCTGCCGGCCTATGACGGCCAATGCGTTCTCATCGATACGGACTGGGCAGCAATCGCACAACAGAGTGATTCCAATCCGCACTGCTTGGTGAAGCCTGAAAACCTGGCTTATGTGATTTACACATCGGGTTCGACCGGCAAGCCAAAAGGTGTGATGATGGCACATAAACCGCTCGTCAACCTGTTGTTGTGGCAGATGAAATCGTTCCAAGACCCGAAGCCGGCCAGAACGCTGCAGTTTGCTCCCCTCAGTTTTGACGTCTCTTTTCAGGAAATCTTCTCAACGTTATGCTCGGGCGGCACCCTTCTGATGTCGGAAGAAGTGCGGCAGGATCCGGTAAAGCTGTTGAAGTTTTTATCCGGGCAGAAAGTGGAGCGGCTGTTTCTTCCCTTTGTCGCACTGCAACAACTGGCAGAGTCGGCCAATGTCCGAGAGACGGTACCTGAGCGGCTCCGCGAAATCATCACCGCTGGCGAGCAATTGCAAATCTCCCGGCATATTAGCGGCTGGCTTGGAAAAATGAAAGGGTGCCGTTTGTACAACCACTACGGACCATCGGAAAGCCATGTGGTAACCAGCTACACCTTGCAGGGAGAACCGGAGGAGTGGCCTGTCCTGCCGCCAATTGGACGGCCGATTGACAACGTACAAATTTACCTGCTCGACCAGCATCTGCAGCCTGTGCCGATTGGCGTGCAGGGAGAGCTGTATATCGGTGGCACGGCACTCGCCCGTGGCTATTTGAACAGACCCGATCTAACCCTTGAAAAATTTGTTCCACACCCGTTTTCTACCGATCAGACGGAGCGCTTGTATCGCACAGGCGATGTAGCCCGCTTTTTGCCGGATGGGACGATTGAGTATATCGGCCGGATCGATCACCAGGTAAAGGTGCGCGGCTTCCGAATTGAGCTGGGAGAAATTGAAGCAACGCTTGGACAGCATCCGCAGATCAGGGAGACAGCCGTGGTTGTACGAGAGGATGTTCCAGGCGACAGGCGTCTGGTCGCTTATGTCGTGACCGAAGCAGGTGCTTCCTATTCCACCAAGGAACTTCGCGGATTTCTGCAAAAGCGGCTGCCGGAATACATGATTCCCGGCACTTATGTGCAGTTGGAGGCTCTTCCACTGTCGCCAAACGGAAAGATCGACCGGCGTGCACTGCCTGTTCCTGATTACGCAAATAGGAGCATGGAGCGAGAGTACGTACCCCCTTCGACACCGGAAGAAGCATGCGTGGCCAAGATCTGGAGCGAAGTGCTGCGTACAGAGCCGATCGGTCTTGGCGATAACTTTTTTGAATTGGGCGGTCACTCGCTGCTCGCCACACAAGTGATCTCAAGACTAAACCATGCATTCCGGATGGATATTCCGCTGAAGACATTGTTTGAAGCTCCTACCGTCCGCGCCTTGGCTGAGTCCATTGCCCACGCCCGGCAAAAACGGCAGGAAAATGATGCACCCCCGATCCAGCCGGCGCCGCGTGAACAGGAAATGCCGCTTTCGTTTGCCCAGGAGAGGCTATGGTTTTTTGAGCAGTTTGAGCCGGGGACGGCCACGTACAACATTCCGGGAGCAATTCGCTTGGTTGGTGTGCTCGATGTTCATGCATTGGAGCGCAGCTTTGCAGAAATCGTGCGCAGACATGAATCACTTCGTACCGTTTTTTCGGCATCAAATGGCAGACCGATTCAAACCGTCCTCCGGGAAATGAAAATTCCATTGGTGACAGTCGACTTGCAACAGCTTCCGGCCGACCGTCGGGAGAGTGCCTTGCGTGAGCTGATCAAAACAGAAGCGGCGCTGCCATTTGACATCACGCAGGGGCCACTGCTTCGTACCACTCTTGCAAAGCTGGGGGAGACCGAGCACGTTCTGCTGATCACCATGCATCACATCATTTCCGACGGGTGGTCTCTCGGTGTATTCATTCGTGAAATGGCGGTACTCTATGACGCGTTTTGCAATCAGGCCTCTTCACCGCTGCCGGACCTCGATCTGCACTACGCCGATTTTGCCTATTGGCAGCGGCAGTATCTGCAGGGAGAAGAATTGGAAAAACAACTTGCCTATTGGAAAGGAGTCTTCCAACAGGAGCCTCCCGTCCTGCAGCTTCCGACCGACCGGCCTCGCCCGGCATCGCAAACATTTAACGGAGACGCCCAGCGCTTCGTTTTGGGAAAACAACTGACCGATGCACTCAAGACACTGTCTGTCCAGTCCGGAGCGACCTTGTACATGACCCTTCTTGCCGGTTTTAAAACGTTGCTGCACCGCTACAGCGGGCAGGAAGACATTGCAGTGGGTTCTCCGATCGCAAACCGGAATCGGAGCGAGTTGGAAGGGATGATTGGTTTTTTTGTCAATACACTGGTGATTCGCAGTCAGCCAAACAGTGTGATATCGTTCCGTGAATACCTGGACCAGGTGCGTGAGGCAGCCGTCGGTGCTTTCGCCCACCAGGACCTCCCGTTCGAGCGGTTGGTAGCGGAGCTCGTACCGCAACGAAACAGGAGTGCCTCCCCGCTGTTTCAGGTGCTGTTCGTATTGCAAAATACGCTTGCATCAGACTTGGCATTGCCGGGACTGACAATGGAGCAACTAGATGCTGAAAGCGGAACTGCAAAATTTGACCTGACCCTCTCCATGCGGGAATCAGGTGATGAACTGATCGGCTATCTCGAATACAACACTGACCTGTTCAACCCAGATACAATTGCTCGCTTGATTGGACATTTTGAAACGCTGCTCGGGTCTATTGTCCAAAATCCGGACTACAAGCTTCACGAGCTGCCGCTGCTTACAGACAAGGAACGCCACCAATTGTTAATGGAGTGGAATCAGACACAGACGGACTATCCATCTCTTAGTTCGATCCAGCAGGTATTTGCCGAGCAGGTTGCCAAGGCTCCTGACGCAATCGCACTTGTCTGTCAAACAGAACAAGTAACTTATGATGAGATAAACCGCCGTGCCAATCAACTCGCCCGCCACCTCGTGAAGCTGGGTGTCACAAGGGGAGAGTTGGTCGCGGTCTGCATGGATCGTTCCATCGATCTGATCGTCGCATTTTTGGCTATTCTCAAAGCGGGAGCAGCTTTCTTGCCGCTAGACCCTACTTATCCGAAAGAACGCCTGGCCTACATGCTGGAGGACGCACGCGCATCCGTTTTGATCACGGGTGGGAAAAGGGAGGATGTTCTGCCTTGGCAGCATCTTCGCGTGATTGACCTTGATCGAGACAGGCAGCAGATTGCCAGCGAAAGAGAGGGAGACATCGATACCGGCACAACTGCTGACGATCTAGCCTACGTCATGTATACGTCGGGCTCTACGGGCAAACCGAAAGGAGTTTGCATCCCTCATCGCGGAGTCATTCGCTTGGTGAAGGGGAACGGCTATGCCTCTTTTTCGCCGGAAGAAGTCTTTCTGCAATTTTCTCCCGTTTCATTTGATGCGTCCACGTTTGAAATCTGGGGCAGTCTCTTGAACGGCGCCCGCCTGGTCCTGTACCCAGGCAGCAAAGCGTCTCTGGAGGAATTAGGAAAAACGCTGCGGGAGCATCGGGTTACGACCTTATGGCTGACGGCGGGGCTGTTTCACCAGATGGTTGACCAGCGTCTGGATGATCTCATCCATGTAAAACAACTGTTGGCCGGAGGAGACGTCTTGTCCGTCTCTCACGTGAAAAAGGTACTGGAACACCTGCCCGGCATTAAGCTGATCAATGGATATGGACCTACGGAAAACACGACGTTTACCTGCTGCTATCCAGTGACAGACGGGAGTTTGGTTCAAGGATCGGTTTCGATTGGAAGGCCGATCGCCAATACGCGCGTATACATTTTGGATTCGTATCTTCAGCCGGTTCCGGTGGGAGTAACAGGCGAGCTCTACATCGGCGGAGACGGCTTGGCCAAAGGGTACCTCAATCAACCGGAGCTTACCTCAGAGCGATTTGTTTCCCATTCGTTCGATGCAAATATGGATACCCGTTTATACAAAACGGGCGATCTTGCTTGCTATCGCCCGGACGGAAACATCGAATTTCTCGGGCGGGCAGACCAGCAAGTGAAAATTCGGGGGTTCCGAATTGAATTGGGAGAAATAGAAGCTGTCTTGGATCAACACCCCGCTGTGCAGGAGAGTGTCGTCCAGGTATGGCAGGGAGAGAATGCCGATAAGCGACTGGTGGCTTATTTGGCTATTCCGCAAGAACCAAAGCCGGGCGTTGGCGAACTGCGTGCCTATCTCCAGAGCAGAGTGCCTGAACATATGATTCCTTCCTTGTTTGTTCTACTGGACGCTTTTCCGCTAACGTCAAACGGCAAAGTGGACAGAAAATCACTGCCGGCCCCTGATGAATCACAATTCGCACGGGATCGGGAATGGGTTGGTCCGCGTACACCTGCCGAACAGTCCCTGGCGGAGATTTGGTCGGAAGTGCTGGGCGTCCAACGAATAGGGGTTCATGACAATTTCTTTGAAATCGGCGGCCACTCCCTTTTGGCGACGCAAGTCATTTCGCGGATATCCTCCCATTTTGGGGTTGAGGTCTCTCTGCGAACGTTTTTTGAACAACCCATCATCGAACATCTCGCTGCCCTTGTCGATAACCGTGATCGTTCAGATCGACGGATTCCACTGAGGCCGCTGCACTCACCCGCAAGGGAACTGGCCCCGCTTTCCTTTACCCAGGAGAGGGTATGGTTTTTTGAACAGATGGAACCGGGAACCGGCGTTTATCACATTCCAGGGGCGATTCGGCTGAGTGGGCAGCTTGACATTTTTGCATTGCAACGGGCCTTTGGGGAAATTGTTCAACGTCATGAAGCGCTGCGGACGACATTTGTCGAGGCAGATGGTCACCCGATGCAGAAGATTCATCCCACGATGAATATTTCTGTACCATTTTCCGATTTGCGAAACCTTCCGGAGGAGTTGCGAAATAGGGAAGTGGAGCGGCTGGCCAGTGAGGAAGCGGAACGTCCATTTGACCTGGCTGCCGGGCCGCTGGCACGGTTTCGACTGCTCCAGCTAGAGGATCGGGAATACGTGCTGTTGTTTGCCTTGCACCATATCATTTCCGACGGCTGGTCCATCGACATCCTTTTCCGTGAATTCGGTGCACTGTACGAATCTTGCGTAACGCGCAAAAAACATGCTCTTCCCGAGATGACGATGCAATACGCCGATTATTCCGAATGGCAGCGGGATTGGCTGCAAAGCGAAGAACGCAAACGGCAGCTCCACTACTGGAAAGGCAAGCTGGGCGGGCATCTTCCGGTCCTGCAGCTCCCGACAGATCGGCCGCGGCCGGCGGTTCAGACGTTCCGGGGGGCATCTGAATCATTTACATTGTCAAAAGAGTTCACGGATACACTCAGTGCGATCAGCCAACGGGAAGGTGCGACTCTGTTCATGACACTGTTGGCGGCATTCAAGACGCTGCTCTATCGTTACTCGGGCCAGCATGACATCCTGGTAGGGACGCCAATTGCCAACAGGATGAATCGCGATTGCGAGAGTGTTATCGGATTTTTTGCCAATACGCTTGTATTGCGATCGGATTTGTCCCATGAATTGTCCTTCACACAGTTGCTGGCCCAAGTCAAACAAACGTCCATCGATGCCTACGCCAATCAAGAATTGCCGTTTGAGAAACTGGTGGAGGAGCTCCAACCGGAGCGTACTTTGAGCCACTCGCCTCTGTTCCAGGTGATGTTTGTGCTGCGGAACACGCCGAAGACGGATGTCGTCCTACCAAACCTTGCGTTTGTTCCTGTTCAGGCGGAGACGCGGGTCAGCAAGTTTGACATCACCTTGTTCATGGAACAGACGGATCAAGGGTTGACCGGCAGCTTCGAATACAATACCGATCTCTTTGACGCAAGCACGATTCAACGCATGATTGGCCACTACCAAACACTGTTGGAAGGCATTGCTATGGAACCTGGCTGCCAGATTTCCAAATTGCCGCTTTTGACCGCGACAGAGCGTCATCAGCTGTTGGTTGAGTGGAACGATACAAAGGCGGAGTATCCGGAAGACATGTGTTTTCACCAGCTGTTTGAAGAACAGGTGGAAAAGACGCCCGACGAGGTAGCAGTCGTCTGCGGAGATGTGCGGTGGACGTACAGGGAATTGAATCGGCGGGCCAATATGCTAGCCCGCTATTTGCAAAAAAACGGTGTTGGACCGGAGCAGCTCGTTGGGATCTGCCTGGAACGCTCCGCGGAGCTGGTCTTGGCCATCCTTGGCATTCACAAGGCGGGAGGCGCCTATGTACCGATTGATCCGGGGTATCCGAAGGAGAGAATCTCGTTTATCGTGAGCGATGCGAAACCGTCGCTGTTGTTGACACAAGAGCGGTTGTGCAGCGTTCTGGAGCCGGGAGAAACAACCGTGATCAATCTGGATGCGGATTGGGACATCGTGCAGCAAGAGAGCGACAGCAACCCGGTTTGCATCGCAACGCCGGAAAATCTGGCCTATGTAATTTATACTTCGGGTTCAACGGGAACGCCGAAGGGAGCCCTAATCATTCATCGGGGACTGGTCAATTATTTGCACTGGTGCAAAAAGGCATATCCGGCAGAAGAGGGCACGGGTGCTCCTGTTCACTCGTCCGTTGCCTTCGATTTGACCATCACGAGCATGTTTGTGCCACTGATCGCGGGAAGAACCGTGATGATGCTCCCCGAGACGGCGGGAGTTGAGGGATTAGGGAATCTCCTGAAGGAATCGGAAAACTTCAGTTTGGTGAAAATCACACCGGCTCATATTCAGCTCCTCAATCAACAGCTATCGCCTGACCATGTAAAAACATGCACCAGATCGCTCGTCATCGGGGGAGAGAACTTATTGGCAGAGACAGTTGCCTTGTGGCGCAGGCATGCCCCGGGGACCGCACTGTTTAACGAATACGGTCCGACAGAAACCGTAGTAGGTTGTATCGTTTATCAAATACCGGAGAATATGGCGGCTACCGAATCGGTTCCGATCGGTCGTCCGATCGACAACATGCGCGTGTATTTGTTGGATTCAAACATGCAGCCCGTACCCATTGGCGTTCCAGGAGAAATTTATATCGGTGGAGCGGGCGTGGCACGTGGGTACCTCAATCGCCCCGAGTTGACGGCTGAGCGATTCATCGAGGACCCGTTCTACCCAGAACAAGGTTCGCGTCTTTACAAGACAGGGGACTTGGCTCGCTATCTGCCGGATGGCACTCTGGAATATTTGGGGCGTACGGACCACCAGGTGAAAGTGCGCGGATATCGGATAGAACTCGGAGAAATTGAAGGGGTGCTGAGTCAGCATCCCGCTGTAAAAGACAACGTCATTGCCGTGATGGCTGACGGCAGCGGAGAGAAAAGCTTGGTTGCCTACGTGGTGATGAACCCGGACACCCGATCTGCCCATGTGGAACTGCGGGCGTATTTACAGGAAAAACTGCCTGTGTACATGGTTCCCTCCCATTTTGTCACGCTGGATGAATTGCCATTGACGAGCAACGGAAAAGTTGATCGGAATGCCTTGCCTTTACCGGAAAGAAGCGGGACGGAGCTGGAGAGCAGCTACATGGCTCCACGAAATCCGGTGGAAGCAAAACTGGTCACGATCTGGGAAGAGCTGCTGTCGGTAAGCCCGATTGGCGTGTACGACAACTTCTTCCGCCTGGGAGGCCATTCGTTATTGGCGGTCAGGTTGTTTGCGCGAATAAAGGAGGAGTTCCATCAGAACGTCCCGTTGTCCGTTCTTTTTAAAGATCCTACGATCGCCCACCTGGCGCAAATGATCAGCCAGTCAAAAACAGAAATAGGCCATTCTTCGCTTGTTACCATACAGCCCAACGGTTCGCATCTGCCTTTCTTCTGCGTCCATCCGATTGGCGGAGGTGTCTTCTGCTATCAGCGTTTATCCGGTTTGCTAGGCAGTGAACAGCCGTTTTACGGATTACAGTCCAGGGGCCTTGCAGATGATCAGGAGCCGTTAAGCAGTGTGGAAGAGATGGCGATCCATTATCTGGAACAGATTCGATCGGTTCAAAAAAGCGGGCCGTACGTTCTCGCAGGCTGGTCATTTGGAGGAATTGTTGCGTATGAGATGGCGTATCAACTGCGGGAGGCGGGAGAACAAATCGCTGCCTTGATCTTGATGGACAGCTTTGCCCAAGCATACCGCAAAGACGCTGTACATGATCAGGTTACCGTGCTTGCAATGTTTGTCCAAGATTTGCTGGGCATAACAGCAAAAGAGATCCCCGGCTGGTTCCAATCGTTGCGCGATATTCCGATAGAACAGGCGATCCATACGTTGATGAACACCCTGATTGAACAGGAACTGCTGGGACAAAGCACATCATTTGAAGAGTTCGCGAGACTTTTTCGAGTATTCCAAGCCAACTGGACGGCCTACCGCCACTACGTGCCGAAGTCTTCCGGGCAGCCTATCATTCTCTTTACATCAGGCGACCGGGATGAGGGAGTCACCGGTATTTACAGCAGCCCGTCGAACGGGTGGGAAGAGGTGACAAACGGTGAAATAGAGATTCACGAACTCCCCGGCAATCATTTCACCATCCTGCAATCGCCCGGCGTTGAACAGATTGCCCAATCCATTGCAACTACAATGCGGAGAATCCATGATCGGAACTGGCTGCCAATGAACAGGTGATCGCCGTTGTCCATTCTTTCCCTCGTCGGGAGGAGGTAAGTGCACGATGAAGCAAGATCTTTCAGAAGAGATGACGTCCACCGGAAGAATCGGATGGTTGGAACGAAAATTACGAATACAGTCCAGGTATAAACAGGTAGAAGCCTTGCTAATTTCGGTGGGGGGGTAAATCGTCCATATGAGTTTTTACACGCAAAGCAATCCAGTCAAACATTCACTGGAACCCAAGATGTTAGGGAGAGGCAGTTCATATGGTACGTTCGGCGAGTTATTGCAGGGCGTTTTGGAGGAAGACAATTCAGATTTTCTCGTTACCTTTCCGATCAATCGTTATGCCCATGCATTGTTTGTTCCCGAGCCGGAAAGCGACACCGTATCTGTTTATCCGTCACACAAGCAGAAATCACGCAGACTGGCAGAGATTATTCTGGACCATTTTTCATTGCCAAAGGGAGCCACATTAAAAATCTCCGGCAACATTCCCGTCGGCAAAGGATTGGCCAGCTCTTCTGCTGATCTGGTGGCGACGGCCAGAGCGATAACCGACTGCTATTCCCTCCATCTGCCTGTGACACTCCTCGAAATGCTCATTCGGCAGATCGAACCCACCGACGGTGTGATGTATCCGGGAGTGGTTTCCTTTTACCACCGGAGGGTACAGCTTCGCGAGTCAATCGGTGAGCTTTCGCCGCTTACCATCGTCAGCATTGACGAGGGGGGCGAAGTGGATACCGTTGAGTTTAACAAGCTGCCAAAACCGTTTACAGCAGCAGAAAGACAGAAGTATCAAAGCCTTCTGGATACCATCACCATCGCCATTCGGCAAAATGATCTGGCTTCCGTGGGGAAAGTATCGACAGAAAGTGCGCTTCTTAACCAGAAACTTCGGCCCAAGAGGACGCTTGATGCCATGCTGAGCATCTGCGAAGAAATCGATGCGCTTGGCGTTTGTGTAGCGCATAGTGGTACCTGCCTCGGACTTCTGCTGTCACCTGAGAGCAGCCGCTATCAGGAGCAATTGACAGCGGCCGGCGCACTTCTGGAGAAAGTGGCCGGCGAAGTGATGTTTTATCAGTCGTGGTCTTATAAGGAAGGATGGGACAATCATGCTGCGTTCAACGATTATTGATGCTATCGGACAAACGCCGTTAGTGAAACTTCGCCTGGACGAAAATGCGATAGGCCCGGTATACGCAAAGCTGGAAATGATGAATCTGTTCGGGATGAAGGACCGGGTGGCAAAAAAGATTATTTTGGAGGCAAAACGGGACGGAATTCTGCCTGACGGGGCTCCGATTATTGAAAGCTCCTCCGGAACAATGGCCTTGGGTGTCGCTCTCGTAGGAACGTATCTGGGACACCCCGTTCATATCGTGACCGATCCGCGAATCGATTTGATCACCCTTCGAAAACTGGAATCGCTCGGATGCCAGATTCATGTTGTGGAAAAGATGACCGGCCGGGGTTGGCAAAGTGCCCGCCTGGAACGGCTGCATGACCTGTTGGAACAATATCCGGGAGCCTTTTGGCCCCGCCAGTACGAAAATCCCAACAATCCGCTGGCGTACGCGGCATTGGCGAAGGAATTGCTTGATGACATTGGCAGAGTGGACATTCTCGTCGCCTCCGTTGGCAGCGGCGGTTCCTTGTGCGGAACTGCCCAAGAGCTGCTCAAGTACAATCCGGAACTGCGGGTAGTGGCCGTCGATTCCGTCGGCAGCGTCATTTTCGGTCAGCCGGATAATCCGAAGCGGCTGCAGAGCGGATTGGGCAACAGTCTGGTGGCGCCCAATGTTAATCACGAACTGGTTGACGAAGTTCACTGGCTCAGCGACGAGCAGGCCTTCACTGCGACGCTGGAGCTGGCCAAACACGAAAAGGTCTTTGCCGGAAACAGCTCTGGTTCCGTATATGCGGTGGCCCGCTGGCTGAGCAGCCAAGTATCGCCGGAAACAAACATCGTGGGGATATTTCCCGATCGGGGAGACCGTTACTTTCAAACCATTTACGATGAACAATATCGTCGGGATAAGGACATCAACTCATCCGTACCGCTTTCTCAACCGGCCAAGGTATCGTATCAGAGCGTGGTGACCTCCTGGTCGTACGCAGCGGTCAAAAGGGGGAACAGACGTGAAAAAGCTCCTGCTCTTCGTTGAGTCAAATACGACAGGTACGGGCATGATTGCTCTGAAAAAGGCGCAAGAGCGGGGCTTTTCCCCCGTTTTTTTAACAAGCAAGCCGGAGAGGTATGCGGGTCTGGCGGAAACGGGATGCAGGGTTCTCGTATGTGACACCAATTCCTTGGACGCATTGCGAACCACGATTAAAAAAGAGCTACCCGCAGACCAGATAGCCGGGATTATGACGACAAGCGAATTTTACCTCGTCACGGTTGCGACGCTAGCAGAAGAGTACGGTTTGCCCGGCAATCCGCCGGAAGCCATGCTTGTTTGTCGCAACAAGGCGCAAACCCGGTTGCGATTGGCAAAAGCCAATGTGGCTCAGCCGCGATTTGCGATTATTCGTACAGCCAAGGAAATCCCTGAAACGGTGAAGGCGATCGGTCTGCCGTGTGTAGTAAAACCTACCGATGACAGCGGTTCAAACGATGTAAAGCTGTGCAGCGGTTTCCTGCTATCTGGCAAAGAAGGTACGTTGCAAAAAGTAGAAGGGGTTGAGGAGGTCCGCAGCATGCCAGGCATACGGAATGTGACGATTTCCGCAAGAGCGGGAGATCGGGTGTATATACCGCAAAATGCGTACCATCGCTTGGGGTATGTAATAGCTTCCGGCGGTACATATGCGCAGACCGAGTATCGTTTACAAGAAGCGGTAGACAACATCGTGGTTACCGTGAAGGAACAGGTGGAAGCGAGTTGGAGATGATGATGAGAAAGGGAAAACTATTTATGCTTCCTTACGCAGGGGGAAGTGCATCTGTATATTTGAGCTGGAAAAAACACCTGCCTGCGGAAGTCGAACTCATTCCCATGGAGCTGCCAGGCCGAGGAAAACGCTATAAGGAGCCCCTTATTGATTCCGTGCAGAATATGATCCCAGTTTTACTGGAAGATATCACATCACATGAATTATCCACTTCATACGCCATTTTCGGGCACAGCATGGGAAATCTACTCGCACTGGAGTTGGCCAGAGAGCTGGCGAAACAAGACCACCCCTTGCCTGCTGCATTATTTTTATCCGGCAGAAATCCCCCGCATGTGAAGAGCAATTTTTTACGACATGTTTTGTCTGAGCAAGAGCTGGTGCAAGAGATCCTAAAATTGGGGGGGACTCCGCCAGAATTAATGGAAAACCGCGAATGGCTTGAACTGTTTTTGCCGATTATCCGCTCCGATTATAAGCTAGTAGAGACCTACCAATTCAAATGGGATGCACCTCTCGATTGTCCTTTCATGATCTTCAACGGAAAACAGGACCTGCTTATTGATGCGGGGCAAATCGAAGAATGGAGCCGATTTACATCGAGGGAGTATTCTGCTGCTTGGTTTGAGGGAGATCATTTTTATATCCATGACCAGGCGGAGGAAATATGTCGGCAAATGGTGCGGCATCTCGGTACCCCCACATCTCCTCTGCACTGACAATCGAATGGAAAATGGGCCAATTTGGTGGCCCCAGGCTGTCGAGAGAGTCTCGGCAGCTTTTTTTATGCCCGTGATGCAATCAGGTGTGAAAACAAAAAGTGACGGGATAGTTGTGCAAAGAGACGGGACAGTTATGCCCGCTTCTAGTTTGAAAAAGCTATGCAAACATACAAAACTCATATGCAAATGTGCATAAACGCAAGTGCATCCTGTTGTGATGCGCTTTTTGTTCGTCGCTTGAAAAGAGGTGACGCGTTCGGATTATGCGTTTTTACATAAAAAGCAAGACCGCCTTGGCATATTGAAACAGCAGAAGTCTGAATATTCTTATCCATTTCCGGCGAAACGCTGCCCCGAGCCTATCGTTGGCACACTCCTTGCGTTATGAGCTTCGCATGAAATGATTTTTGATAGCGCTTACAAGTCATCGGGAAAGGGGGCGGGAGGTCGTTCATGAGAGCGGCTGCAGGGTACGGCATGCCTCATCAAATAACTTTGAAAGGAAGAGGTGTATGAACGCTATCGTAAAAAAAGCCTGGGGATACCGGCATATCGTCTTGGTCGTGCTATGGCTGCTGTACATTATCAACTACTTTGACCGGCTTGCGGTACTTACCTTTTTGCCCTTCATTCAAAAGGACTTGAATCTCACACCTGTTGAGCTGGGGCAGCTCGCATCCGTCTTTTTCTTTGCGTATTCGCTGGCACAGGTGACCGCAGGATTTTTGGCGGACAAATTCGGTCCGAAAAGAATCATGAATATCGCCATCATCGTCTTCACGCTTGTGACCGCACTGACTGGCGCCGTGAAGTCTTTTGGTCAGTTTCTGGCATTGCGGATCGGACTTGGACTGGGAGAAGGGCATCATTTTGCCCCGGCGTGCCGGACGATCAACAACTGGTTTCCGATTGCGGAGCGCGGGCGTTCCGTCTCCTTTTTTGCCACCTCCTGGGCTGTCGCTCCCGCTATCGTACCGGTTTTGATCACAAGCATCTCGTTCTACTTTTTTGACGGCTCCTGGCGCCCTGTCTTTTATCTGCTTGCGATACCCGGTCTGATCGGCATATGGGCCTTGTGGTACTTTATCACCAACACGCCAAAGGAGATGCTGGAAAAGGGGAGACTCAGCCAGGAGGAGTACGCCCATATCATGGATGCAAATTCAGCCAGTTCCGTGGAAGAGCAAGCTTCCGCTGAGAAAAAGGCGGATAAAAAAAGCAACCGGATTTTTCTCCAGGATGGATATTTCTATGTTTACACAGTCTTGTTGTTTTGCCAATGCGCCGTTTATTGGGGCACGACTACCTGGCTCACGACCTTCCTTGTTCAACAGCATGGCCTGAATCTGAAAGAGATGGGCTTCTTTGCTTCGGCCCCTTATATCGTCGCCTTTTTTGCGATGATGCTGGGGGGCTGGCTGATGGACAAGGTCATGCATCGGATGAAGCCTGTCGCGCTGATCGCCTACATCGGCTGCATTCCGGTCCTGTACCTTCTGGGGAGCGTAGAAAAGGGACAGACCGGCTTGCTTTTGCTGATGCTGCTGCTGGCTGGCTTTTTCGTCAACCTGAACTTTGGCACGATCTATGCCTACATCCAAAAACGCTACCCGACCGAGGTGGTCGGCGGAGCGACCGGCCTTGCCAACGGCATCGGACAAATGGGCTCATTCGTCTCGCCGCTTGTCGCCGGCTATCTGGTGGTTGTTCAGGCTGACGGGTCGCAGGATTTCAGCCGGGTATTCCTCTTCTTTTCGCTGACGGCCGCTGTCGCTGCTGTATGCGCTATGATCCTGAAAGAATCCAAGGTGAAAGCGGCAGAGACCGGAGTGAGGAAAGAAGCGGAGCAGGCGGTTTGAGTGTACAGGCGGCTTGCGGAAGCAGGCAGTTTTGCAGAACAAGCCATAGAACAAGCCATATGGAAGAAACAAATGAACTGGAATAGTAGATTTGGCAGTAATAGCGGTTTGAGGCGACAGGAGCGGCTTGCAAGGCTCAGAGAGAAAAAGAACGGAGAGGATGGGAAGCAATGGAAAGAGGGAATGAAAGAGAGAACACCGTAAGCGGGAGCGGGTTGGAACAGGCATTTTCCTTGATCGACGAAGCGGATGCCGTCGCTTTCTTGCAGCAATTGATTGCGATCAACAGTGTAAATCCGCCGGGGAACGAAACGGCTGTAGCCGAAGCGATCAGGCGCAGGCTGACAGCCGCCGGCATACAGGCAGAGCTGGATGAAGTTGAACCGCAGCGGGCCAATCTGCTGGCTGTCTTGAATAAAGCGGATGCATCCCTGTCAAAAAAGGTGCTCGTCCTCAGCGGTCACCTCGATACGGTTCCGACCGGGAGTATCGAGTGGGAGCATGAGCCGTTCGGGGGAGTGCGGGTTGGAAACAGACTGTACGGACGAGGCAGCACGGACATGAAGGGCGGCGTCGCGGCCATGGTGCTTGCGATGGAGTATTTGCATCGTGCCGGAATTCGGCTCGGAGGAACCTTGCGCTTTGCGGGGACAGTGGGAGAAGAGGTCGACTGCCTCGGGGCAAAGGCAGTTGCAAGTCGGGGGCAGATCGATGATGCGACAGCGATGGTGATCTCCGAGCCGAGTAACAATCAACCGTTCATCGCGCACAAGGGAGCGCTTTGGCTGGAAGTAGCGACGTACGGCAAGACAGCTCACGGCTCCATGCCTGATCAGGGGGTCAATGCGATCATGGCCATGGCGAGATTCATCCATAAGCTAAACAGCTATCGTTTCAGCTATCAGCCTCATCCGCTGCTGGGCGGACCGACGATGAATATCGGAGTGATCCAGGGAGGCGTAAAAACAAATGTCGTGCCAGATCAGTGCACCATGATGCTGGATATCCGCACCGTTCCTGGACAAAGCCATCCGGAGATCATCGATGGACTCAACTTGCTCTTGGAACAGGTATGCGAACCGGCCAATGCCCGTTTCGCCATCCGTGCGGTGAACGATCTGCCGGCAGTGACAACCGCTGCGGAGGATGCGTTTATCAAGCTTTCATTGGATACAGCCAAGCAGTATTTGGGCCGGGAGTCGACTGTCAGAGGCGTCAATTACTACACCGATGCATCTGTCTACGGACCCCGTCTGGACATTCCGATCCTGATTTACGGCCCCGGAGAACCGACGATGGCCCATCAGCCGGACGAATGGATAGAGGTAGACAAATACATGGAGGCGATCCGCTTTTACATGGGACTTGCGGTCGCATACCTGGGCATTTCCAAAGATCAATAAGGCAGGAATGAAAATTGTAAAAATTTATTCTATTCTGTATAATGGTGGGACAGAAGCGATGTGCCTCCTCCCGCAACGGTCCGAAGTGTGATCGTTGGGGGAGGTATTTTGTATTCCTGCGCTGTTTCTCGATCCCGGAGAGGAGGGGAAGCGTGACGCTGCAGCAAGCATGGAATACCTCTTTTGCCGCAAGCCCGCAGTCCGCATGGAGAGATGCTGTCCGAGGCATGCAGGAAGATGTGCTGTTTATTCTCGCAGAAGATGGCGCTACTGTATCGGGAGCCGTTTGGAAAACGAATCCGGGTCGGGTCGTTTCTGTCGGATCGTCTCAGGCCGAGGAGATTGAAGCGCGTGAAGCCGAGTGGAACGTGCACGAGATCTGGGTATTTGTCGATTCAGCCGGCACGATTCAGGGATGGATGAAAACAATTGACCTGTATCGCCATTTTTATCAGGTGTATAAGGAAAGGCAGGCGTACTATTCACTCGAGCTGGAAACCGTGTTCAACACCAGCTACGATATGTTTTACATCTCGGACGGTCAAGGAATCACGCAGCGCGTAAGTCCATCTGCCGAAAGAATTTACGGGTACAAACCGGAAGATTTGGTCGGGAAAAGCATTTATGAGCTGGAGCGGACAGGCGTATTTCGACCGTCTATTACCCGATTGGTGCTGGAGAGGAAGGAAAAGGTGCAGGTCGTGCAGACGACAGGACTTGGCGGCCGGCTGATGGTCGTCGGTACGCCGATCAAGGACGAGCAGGGAAACATCATCCGCGTCGTCAACTTTTGCCGGGACATCTCCGAGGAAAGGCGGCTGCAGGCCGAGTTGGAGGACGCCCGGGAGCTGCTTGAGGGCTACAAGCAGGAATTGCGCAAGCTGAGTGAAATGACCGCAAAGGAAGCGGGACTGATCTACAAGAGCGAAGCGATGAAACAGGTAATAACGCTTGCCGGAAAAATGGCCGAGGTGGACTCCACCGTGCTGATTCTGGGCGAATCGGGAGTAGGCAAGGAAGTGGTCGCCTCTTATATTCATCAAAACAGCCACCGGCGGGACAAGCCGTACATCAAGCTCAACTGTTCGGCGATCCCGGAGCATTTGCTGGAATCGGAGCTGTTTGGCTATGAAAAGGGCGCGTTTACCGGAGCGACAAAAGAAGGAAAGCCCGGCTTGTTTGAACTGGCCAACGAGGGGACGCTGTTTCTCGACGAGATCGGCGAGCTGCCCCTTTCGCTCCAGGTAAAGCTGCTCCGCGTGCTCCAGGAGCATGAGCTGGTTCGTATCGGCGGCACCAAGCCGATCAAGATCGACGTCCGCATCATCGCCGCCACCAATCGCAATTTGCAGGAAGAAACGCGGCAGGGGCGCTTTCGCGAGGATTTGTACTACCGCCTGAATGTCGTTCCGGTCCATATTCCCCCTTTGCGGGAGCGTACCGACGATATCCTTCCACTGGTCATCTTTTTTCGGGACCGCTTTACCAAGAAGTACAAAAAAGAGAAAACCTTCTCGCAGGAAGTGCTGGATTGCCTGCATCTATACCGTTGGCCAGGCAATGTGCGGGAGCTTCAGAACATCGTGGAGCGTCTGATCGTCATCACTGATCAGGATGTGATCGAAGCGCATCATCTGCCGGAGATGCTTCACTACGTCCAGCCTTCTGCGACAAAGGTAAGCGTAACAGATATTCTTCCGTTGAAATCGGCTGTAGAGCTCCTGGAAAGACAGCTTCTGGGGATGGCGAAAGAGAAGTACGGCACGACGACCAAAATGGCAGAGGCGTTAGGAGTCGATCAATCGACCATCAGCCGGAAGCTCGGAAGATGGAAGCTTTGAAATGAAAATCGAACCTTTAGATGGAGGGCCGTGGACTCAATGCACCGGCTTTTCTGCTCCGTAGCCAGCATAAGATGGCTGAAGAAAAGGATAGAAGGAAATTCCGGAAAGTAAAGAGAAGTTAAAAATTTGGAACACCGCAGTAGAGAGAGGAGAAACGAAATGACAGCACATACGGCAGGAAAGATGATCGGGTTTGTGGGTATCGGGGTGATGGGCAAAAGCATGGCCGCCCATCTCATGAAAGCAGGGTATGAGGTGCTCGTGTACAACCGCACCAAGCAAAAAGCGGAGGAGCTGTTGGCGCAGGGAGCCGTATGGAAGGATCAGATTTCGGAGCTGGCTGCCGAAGCGGATGTCATTATCACGATGGTAGGATACCCCAAAGACGTAGAGGAAGTCTATCTCGGAGAAAAAGGAATTGTCGCCCATGCAAAGCCGGGCAGCTACCTGATCGATATGACCACCTCCAAGCCGTCTCTGGCGCAAAAAATCTATGAAGAAGCCAAAAAACGCTCTCTGCATTCCCTGGATGCGCCTGTATCCGGCGGAGACGTGGGGGCCAGAGAGGCCCGCCTCACGATCATGGTAGGCGGTGACTCGGAAGCGTTTGCGGCGATGGAACCGATTTTCAAACTGATGGGAACCAACGTCATCCTGCAAGGGGGCCCCGGAGCCGGTCAGCACACGAAGATGTCCAACCAGATCGCGATCGCTTCCAATATGATCGGGGTCTGCGAGGCCATCGCGTACGCCAAAAAAGCAGGGCTCGATCCGGTAAACGTATTGAAGAGCATCGAGGCGGGAGCGGCAGGAAGCTGGTCTTTGAGCAATCTGGCTCCACGCATGATCGCAGGCAACTTTGCCCCCGGATTTTATATCAAGCATATCATCAAAGATATTTCGATTGCGCTGGAAGCGGCAAAAGAGATGGGGCTTGCGACGCCCGGCTTGGAGCTGTCCCTCTCGCTGTACCAAGAGCTCGCGGAACAAGGTTTGGAAGACAACGGCACCCAGGCGCTGATCAAATGGTACGACAAGCATTTTGGTGAGAATGGGTAAGTCTCGCTGTGAATAAATAGACAAATGAAAGAGGGTCCGAGTCGTGCAGATGAAGGGCTCTTTTTCTTTTGGTACGACACTTTTTGCACAAGGCAGAGTAAAGGCGGGGGTAACGGTGAAGCAACAAACATTCCTTCCGCACGTGCAACATTTTTCCTCCGCCAGCGTCAAAGATAGACCAACATTTTGCTGACACGTCAGGAGGAAAACAGATGTGAAAAAACGCATTGTTGCACTTTGCGCGGCTGCTGCACTTAGCTGGAATGCATGGGCTGTTCCGGGGCAAGCAGCCAGCTTCGCTTCCATTCAGCCTTACATCACCGACTATAAAATCGGATTTACAAACGGACAAGCGCTGGTCACCAAGGCCGTCTATGACGAGTTTTCCAAAGTCGGCTTCTATTACACCGTAGTGAAAAACGGGAAGAAGGGAATCCTCGATGCCCGTACCGGAAAGGAGCTGACTCCGCCAATCTGGGACGATGTGGAGATTCCTGAACAAAAGCAGATTGCAGTGGTTCGCAATGGCGGATGGTTTCAATACATCGATCTAGCCAAAAAAAGCGTCTCGAAAAGCAAGTACGCGGGAGCACATACCTTCTTTTTGTCTCAGGCCTATCCGAGCGTTATTTTGATGCAGGGCCAGACCTCGATGCTGCTCGATCCATCCGGCCGGACCCTGATTGCTCCGTTCGCGGGAAAAATCGAGTTTGCCGATTTGGCCAAGCCGGGAAAGAACGGCGAGGAAGAGACGACACGGTACCTGGTCACCACGACGGCGAAACAGCTTACGGTCTATGATCCAGTAACGGTTAAGCCGATGTTTTCCCTGCCCAAGGCGACCTTGGCTCCGAGCGGCGGGAATCGAATGCCCTATTTCAAAGTGATCGTCGGCGGCAAATACGGTCTTGTCGATGTAAACGGGAAGTACGTCCTGCAGCCGCAATACACAAGCGTCCAAATGATGGGCAGCAGTGGTTTTTTTCGCGTGCAAAACCAAAAAGGAAGCGGCTTGTGGAAGGATGGCCGGATGCTTGCCGAGCCGCAGTACGCCGAGGTCAGAGTCGAGCATGACATGGCAGACGGTTATGTAGTGCTGCAGGGCGATCTGGAGACGTACCACTCCATTTCATCCGGTACCTCCTTTTCATTGAAGAAAGGGGCCAAATATTTGCATGACGGCTACGTTTTGGGGCAGGACCCGACAACCTCCCGTTACGGAGTGAAACGGATCAGCGGTGAAACGGTAGTGCCGTTTGAGTATCCGCGCCTGGAAGGGGTACCGGCGATGTGGCTCTTGGTTCGCTCCGATGGCAAAAAGGGCATCCTGCGCGCAGCGTGGGGAAAACCGGTAAAAGAGCCGGATGCCTGGTTTGATGCGGTGACGACGCTCGGGGGATACGACCTCGTCAGTGTTACGGACGGGAGCAAGACCGGACTCTATTCGCAGCAAAAAGGGCTTCTCGTCCCGCCGCAGTCGGGCACAATCGTCCGCTATGACTCAAAATTCGGGCGCGTGCTGGTCCAGGGACCGGACGGATCGACGCGCGAATACCGGCCAGACGGCACTTCGCAAGACACGGCTGAGCCCAAACCGCAGCGGCTGACGGATGCCCTTTCCTTTATTTATAAGCCAGGAGAAGGAGTCTTTCTCGTGGACACAGCTAGCGGCAAGCCGATCAGCAGTCACGCTTACCAGGGGGCCAATGTGGCTGCAGGCGGAAAACTCGTCGTGGCCTTCAGTGCCGGAGAAGCCGACCTGTACACGGCGGAGGGGACACTGCTGACAGCGGATGTCAAGCTTCCGGCAACCCATTCTCCACAGGAAGGGACGACAGTAACGCTCTTTCCGTCGGGAGAAAGCATGTATGCAGCCGGGATGAAAAAAGGGACACAGCAGCAAGCGTTCATCCGCGTAGCGGGCGGGGCAATAGAAGCGCTGACAGATTTTGTGTATCGCAGCGTTTCGATTCAGCCATGGGGGGATCGGCAACTGATCGCGCTGCAAAGGGCTGATGGCAGCTTTGATCTTGAGGTATTGGCGAGCGGACAGATTGCAGCCAGGCTGGAGCAAGTGCAAAACTATCGGCTGGAAGAATCGCAGTCCGGACTGTTTGTCCAGAAATCGGGCGGATGGGACGTCTACTCGGCCGATTTGAAGCAGATGACGAGTGGAAGCTACGGCCGGCTTGAGGTTTTGTCCACGTACAGCGGTGCGAAACTCGTCACGTATCGGGACAAGAAAACGGGACTTCTCGGCGTGCTAAGCAAAGACTGGCGGACAGCCGCTCCTCCGGCGTATGAATCGATCAAGCCGATGGATCAGGTGTTTCCGATGCTTGGCGTGGAACAGCTTCCGGCACCATTTGTCTTTACGACCAAGGACAAGTTTGGCTATCTGGACGCGAACGGCGCCGAGCTGTTTCGCGCCGCTCTTTTGACCAAACGGCCGACAGTCACGTATCAAAACGTAACCGCCCAGCCATTTCCTGCCTACCAGCAGCTGCTTCAGAGCGATCCGCTGAAGCTGGTCGATTTCGGCAAGCCGTACAAGTGGGATCGCGAACTCAGCGGAGAGGCGAACTTCTTTGCCAATCTGGCCTTGTATTTCGACCTTCCGACCGGTTCCGGGAAGCGGGAAGTGCTGGCTTTCCTGACCGGAAAAGGAATTCTGCAGCCAGATCCCGCCCGTACGGATTTTGCGGGAACCGACTTTTACGCACTGATGCATAATGTCGTCCAGGGAACGAGCGGCAAGTCGCTGACCGAGCAGCAGTTGGTAGATTGGGCGACCAAACGCGGGCTTGTGCGTGAGCGGGGCGGCCATTACCAGGGAGACATCTATGCGGATTATCACCAGTTGTTTTTCCAAGAGCTGCTCAAAGCCCAGGCCGGAAAAGGCAGCTACAAAGCAAAGCCTCTGGCCCTTTCAGCCCTCGATGAATCCCAGCGAAGCATGCTGAGCACGCGGATCATCGTAAACGGCAGGGCATTCGAACAGCTCCCCGTCCCGCTGCCGAGTGTCGAACTGGACCGCCATCTGAACACATTGATCCAGCAGTACAACAAGCATGCGGCTTCCCTGCTGCAAGCAGCGGTAAAGCAATTATAGAAAGCAAAAGTCCGTCTTGTGCATGTGAGCATAGGACGGACTTTCTTTTAGATCCGGACAGTCAATTCCCAGAGCACCGTACCCTGAGCATTTTTCTCCCTGTTTCAATCTCCTTCATCAAAGCCAGCCTTTTCTCCCAAGACCTTCAATTTCGAAAGTTGAAAAAAGAAAGTTGACGATGCTATACCCGACTGTTACTATCAAATTAATAACATGGTTGGAGAAATTAAATGAGGAAATATGGTTCTTTGACGTTTTCTATTCCATCTTTCCACATTGCCTCCACTAGTTTTTTCAGGTTAACCCATTATTTAATACCATCAGTGGATTAATTCTGTACTGTTGGTCCTTCCTTTCCACACATACCATTAAGACAGAGTTGGTGATTAGAAATGAATTACAGCACATTGGTGGAAGAATACCGCGGTGGAGTGCTGGAGAATATCCACTTTGGCGTCATCTGCGGCGTAGACGAATCAGGAAAAGTCATCTTGTCCGCGGGCAGCGAAGAGCATATGACGTTTCTCCGCTCGGCGGCAAAGCCGTTCCAGGCCATCCCGGTCGCCAAACAGAAAATCGACGAAAAATTCGGGCTGACCAGCCGTGAAGCCGCCCTTTTTGCCGCTTCCCATCGCGGCGAGACGTATCATATGGAAGGATTGGAGTCGATCCTGAAAAAAACCGGCATTTCGGAAGAAGAATTGCTGACCTGCCCGACCTATCCGCTCAACGAAGAACCGAAGTTCGCCTGCCTGCGCGAAGGCGTGCCGAAGCGCCGTCTTTTCCACAACTGCTCCGGCAAACACCTGGGCTTTCTCGCCCTTTCCAAAGAGATGGGCTATCCGACAGACAGCTATTACGATGTCAGCCATCCTGCCCAACAAAGCGCTTTGGAAGCGTTTGCTTATCTGGCTGAGTATCCAAAGGACAAGATTGGCCTCGGCGTTGACGGGTGCGGCTTCCCTGTTTTTGCCGTGCCGCTCGTGAACATCGCCAAAGCGTATTTGAAGCTCGCTTGTCCCGATCTGATCGCGGACGCAGAAACGAGAGAGGCAGTCGTGAAAATTACCGGATGGATGTCAGCCAATCCCGACATCATCGCGAGCCACAATTTCGTTTGCACAGCGCTGCTGACCGATCCCAACATCATTGCCAAAGGGGGCGCGATGGGGGTATACGGCTTTGGCCTGAAAAAAGAACGCATCAGCTTTGCCCTGAAGGTTCTGGATGGCTCTGAACTGGTGTGGCCGCTGGTAATCGCCTCGATTTTGGAGCAGATCAACTACGAGAACAAGGACACCATTGAACGCCTGCGTGCGCTGGTGCCAAGCGAGATTAAAAATGACAACCATTTGGTCGTTGGCGAAAAGCGCACGGTGTTTCAGTTGGAAAAACGATAAGACGATGAGGGCAGCATGATACGTGAACCTGTTGCCTGAATAACGCCGCAAGCTGTCTGCATGCCGCTTGCATGACCAGGCAAGAAGAAAGGGATGGAAGAGGATGGACATTTCGGTTGGACAGCAGCGGGAGATGGAAGTCACGATCCGCCTGCTTTTCCAAGACTCGCCAACAGAGCACCTGCCGTATGCGCTGCGCCCGCACATGAAAGCGAAGGGAGCTGTCACCTGGTTTTTTGGCCGCGGAGAAGAAGGGCATGAGCTCATTATCGGACTAGGGGAGCGGGCGCGTTTTGACCTGGAGGCATTGCGCGATGCGGCGGGCAATGCGGGTCGGGCCGCGGAGAAGGAAAGGGTTACAGAAGCATGTGTGACGTTTGATTCGCTGGAGCCGCTGTTTGCTGCCGGACTGGACCGTCATAGCGCAGTCACAGCCTGGACAGAGGGCTGGCTTCTCGGTACATATGTGTTTGACCGGTATTTGTCAAAGGCGCAAGAACGGAGTGTCTCTATGCTGCATATCGCTTGTCCGGGTGCAGAAAAGGCGGAGCAGGCGATCGAATGGGCCCGTATCCGTGCAAAGGGTACATGCTTTGCCCGCGATCTCGTGAATGAACCGCCCAATCAACTGACGCCGGTCTCCTTTGTCGAGCGGCTGCAGAACCATTTCGCCGCACGAGACGTGGATGTGACGGTTCATAGCGGGGAGGCGTTGGAGCGTTTGCAGATGGTCGGCCTGATCACGGTTGGCAAAGGCAGCGTCCATCCGCCGGCTATGGTGGAAATCCGATACTGCACCGACCCGTCCCTGCCGCTGACCGCGCTGATCGGAAAAGGAGTCACCTTTGACATGGGCGGCATGAATGTCAAGGCCGGGCGGGATATCAGCGACGCCCGCATGGATATGGGCGGAGCGGCTGCTGTCGCGGGCGCGCTGGACATCCTCACTTCCGTAAAGGCAAGGGCCAATCTGCTGGTGCTTCTGCCGATCGCAGAAAACGTGCCGGACGGCGGAGCCTTCTTGCCATCGGATGTGATCCGCTACCCCAACGGTCTTTCTGTGCAGACGGCCAATACGGATGCAGAGGGGCGTCTCATTTTGGCCGATGCCCTGATTCACGCCGACAGGCTGGGAGCCAAGCAGGCAATCGATATTGCCACGCTGACGGGGAATGTCGGGGAAGCGCTCGGCTTAAAGCTGGCCGGTATTTGGGGAGATTCCGGGATGACCGCCAAGCTCATCGCGTCAGGTAATGACTGTGGAGACAGACTGTGGCGGATGCCGTTGGTAGACGATTACGAAGAATTGCTGAAAAGCGACTATGCCGACATGACCAACATCAGTCCGATCAGCTACGGTGGAGCGATTGTCGCCGCGTTGTTTATCCGCAGGTTTGTGGCCGACGGCATGAAATGGGTGCACATCGACATGGCTCCCCCTGTACAGGCGAAAGCCACCGGAGGCTATCGCGTCATGGGTGCCACCGGATATGGGGCGAGACTGCTCGCGGACTACGTGCTCGCTCAATAGACGGGCAAGGCAGAATTGTCAACCAGCAGCGCGGAAGATCAGCCCTTGGCGTTGCTGTTTGTCATCGAAGCGTTTTACAATAACAGGAAAACGGACGGGAGGATACCGTGCTATGTTGTTGGAAGTCATCGCGACCTCTGTAGAAGACGCCAAACGAGCGGAAGCGGGAGGAGCCGACCGGCTCGAGCTGATCACCGGGATACTGGAGGGCGGCGTAACCCCGAGCTGGGGCTTGATCGATGCTGTGGTCCGGGCCGTATCCATTCCGGTCAATGTGATGGTGAGACCGCACAGCCAGTCGTTTGTGTACACGTCTGACGATTACCGGGTCATGCGCGAAGACGTGCGAATCATTCGCGAGCTCGGCGCAGCAGGTATCGTCACCGGCATGCTTGCTCCTGACGGCCAGATCGATACGGAAGGGCTGGAAAGCCTGCTGGATCAGGCGAAAGGGCTGGATGTGACATTCCACCGCGCATTTGACGAGGCGGCTGACCAGTTGGAGGCCGTGCGGCTGTTGATGCGTTATCCGCAAATTTCGCGGATTCTCACCTCCGGCGGACAGAAAAGCGCCATCGATGGAGCGGAACGGATTGCCGAGCTTGTCCGGATGACCGCTGGGGAGCATTTGAGCATTTTGGCCGGAAGCGGGCTGGGCCTGGCAAACATCGCTGATTTCGTCGGTCGTACGGCTGTAACGGAAGTCCATTTTGGCACCGGCGTTCGGGAAGCCGGAAGCGCGCTCAAGTACGTAGATCAGGAGAAGGTAGCGGCTGTCAAACGATTGATTGCGGCAAAGTCATAACCAGGGAGCAGAGGAAGCAGCAAAATCGAAACGGCTTTTTCCCGGGCCCCGGTTCATAATTTGGCTACAAATCTTATTTCATAGAGAAACATGCGATACAAGGTCCTCGCCCAAGTTTAGGGAGAGGGCTTTTTTTGCGAATAACCGAAAAGAATGGCAAATAGACGAATCTGTGAAGTACATCACATCTTACGTTTTTCGCCTCCTCTATAATCCGGAGTAAGAAGTGATCCATAGGGGAGGTATTGATATGTTTTGCTATCAATGCGAGCAAACACCGACAGGCGGTTGCAAAACGGTGGGAGTATGCGGAAAGACTGAGGAGCTTGCCAGTATACAGGATACGATCATTTTTGCGCTCAAAGGGATTGCGGCATATGCAACGCATGCCCGACAAATGGGACACATCGACCCGGAAGTGGACGGCATTACACAGGAAGCACTCTATTTTACTTTGACTAACGTGAATTTCAATTTAGATGAACACTTGAAAATGGCAATGAAAGTGGGCCGTGCTGCAATTCGCGTCATGGAGCTGTTGGATCAGGCCCATACGAGCCGGTTCGGCATCCCTCAGCCCATCCGCGTTTCGCAAAACAAAATCGAAGGAAAGTGCATCGTCGTGACCGGGCACAACCTGTTTGCGCTGGAGGAGCTGCTGAAACAGACGGAAGGAAAAGGAATCAATATCTACACCCACTCGGAGATGCTCCCCGCACACGGGTATCCCGCCCTCCGCAAGTACAAGCACCTCAAGGGAAATATCGGGAAAGCGTGGTTTGACCAGCGCCGGTTGTTCGAACAGTTCCCGGGTGCGATACTAGCCACGACCAACTGCGTCATGCCGATCAAGGGGACATATGCCGATCGCTTCTTCTCGTATGATGTGGCCGGACTCGAAGGCGTTACCAAAATTGAGAATGACGACTTCGCGCCTTTGATCGAGCGGGCACTCGCATTGCCGGATGCGGATGTAGAGTCGGATCAGACGCTGCTGACCGGATTTCACCATGAGACCGTACTGGGTATTGCCCCGGAAATTCTCGACGCCGTAAAGGCAGGCAAAATCAGCCGCTTCTTCGTCATCGCGGGCTGTGATGCTCCCGGAAAAGGCGGAGACTACTACCGGGAGCTGGCCACCTCTTTGCCGGCGGATGCGGTGATCATGACCACATCCTGCGGCAAATTCCGCTTTAACGATGTCGATTACGGCAAAGTACCGGGTACGCAAATCCCTCGCTACATCGATCTGGGGCAGTGCAACAACTCCATCTCGACGGTCAAAATAGTCGTCGCTTTGGCGGATGCGCTGGACTGCGAGGTCAACGATCTGCCTGTCAGCATCGTCCTCTCCTGGTTTGAGCAAAAGGCGGTAGCGATTCTCTTGGGGCTGTTCAGCCTGGGAGTCCGCGACATTCGCATCGGACCGAAGCTGCCCGAATTCATCCAGCCCGGGGTATGGGAGGTGCTTCAGAATTTGTTTGGAGTCAAAGCAATCGGAGAAGCACAGGCAGACCTCCAGGATATGATGGGACAAAACGTTTCGTAAGCCTGGTCTGGAGAACAGTTGCGCCAAAGAGACATGCCCGTTTCAAAACAGGCTCCCTCCGGTCTGCCGGCCCACATGACGTCAGAAAAGCTCCGAGCAGAACAGGCAGGCAATTATGCTTGGACCTATCACATTTCATCCGAAAACACCTTGCAAAAACCATGCAGGGAATTAACCAGAGACAGAACGTCCGGATATCATCAGGACGTTCTTTTTCATTGTTTTAGAAAATCCCTTTCTCGCAAATGGGATCGTATTCCAAAAAATGAGAAACGGACAGAGCGAACTGGAGCGCAGAGAATGCGAGTTGATGCGGTTTCCACGCAAAAAGCCTTCGTCTTTCATTCACGTTCCGTTTGGCATGCGGTTTGCTACATGGATGGGTACCATGGACGAAACACGGAGGTGAACAGCTTGCAATATCCGTTGTCTCCAGACGTAAAACCGGAATTTTGCACCACGGGCTCTTACATGCGGCTGCCGGCACAAAGGGAGAACGCCAGAGTAGCCATCGTCGGCCTGCCCTTTGATACGGCTGCGTCTTTTCGCGTAGGAGCCCGCTTTGCCCCTCAGGCGATCAGACAGGCTTCCATGCTTCTGTTTCCGTATCATCCCGTTCACAAGGTCTTTCCATTTGAGGACACAAGAGCTATCGACATCGGGGATGTGCCGGTGATTCCGCACAATATCCATCGCAGCTACGACCGGATGGAAGCCGTCATGCTGGACTTGATGGCCAAAGGGATCGTACCGATCGGACTGGGAGGCGACCATTCCGTCACACTGGCCACATTGCGCGCCGCCAAAAGGGTGTGGGGGTCAGTAGCGCTGATTCAGTTCGATTCCCACACCGATACATGGGATACGTATTACGAAGAGAAGTACTGGCATGGCTCTCCGTTTATCCGCGCCCACGAGGAAGGGCTGCTGTTGCCGGACAAGGTTTTTCAGATCGGCATCCGCGGTACGCTGAACCACCCGGGTGACCTGGAAGCCAGTCTGGAGCTTGGCTATCACGTGATGACGACCCAGGAGCTGCGCAAGACCGGAGCCGCCGAAACGGTGAGAAAGATAAAAGAAGCGATTGGAGATACTCCCTGTTTTCTCAGTTTTGATATTGATTTTGTCGATCCCGCCTATGCGCCCGGGACAGGAACGCCGGAGGTCGGAGGATTTACAAGCTTCGAGACGCTGGAGCTGATCAGAGGACTGACGGACTTGAACTACATCGGCTTTGATCTGGTGGAAGTGCTGCCGCCCTACGATCCGGCCCAGACAACATCGCTGCTCGCGGCGACGCTCATCCACGATTTTGCAGCACTTGTTGCCCTGCGGGAGAAGCGGCTGTTGGCAGCGGGGGAGATGGCGGCAGATGCCGAGTAACGACAACAAGTCCCCTTGCGGACAGTGGCCGCAAGCCTTTGCGGATAATGGCTACAAGCATCGTCACTTGGGTAATCAAGCACACATCAGTAATACGAGGAAAGGTGGGGCATGCAGATGTTCAATCTGAAGATGTACATGGCTGGCGAGTGGGTGGATGCGGAAAATGGGGAGACTCGGGAGATTGTCAATCCGGCCACAGGAGAAGTGATTGCACGGGCGGCAGAGGGAACGGAGGAGGATGCCAAAAAAGCGATTCGCGCGGCACGCGAAGCATTCGACAGCGGGAGCTGGTCCGAGCTTGCGGCTGCAGAGAGGGCGCGGTATTTGTTCGCCATTGCTGACAAGCTGGAGGAACGCGCTGAGGAATTGGCTGCTTTGGAGACGCTGGACAACGGCAAGCCGCTGCGGGAAGCCCGCTTTGACGTGGCGGATGCGGCCGCTTGCTTCCGCTATTACGCCGGAATGGTCACCAAGCCTGACGGACAAACGTACCACGTCGCGGACCCGGTACAGGCGATGGTCGTGCGCGAGCCGGTCGGTGTCTGCGGACTGATCGTCCCGTGGAACTACCCGTTGCTGATGGCTGTTTGGAAAATCGCCCCCGCGCTGGCGGCCGGAAATACGATTGTCTTCAAGCCGTCCGAGGTCACGCCTGTTACGGCGATCAAGCTGTTTGAGATCATCGAAGAAGCAGGGGTGCCAGGCGGTGTGGCCAATCTGGTCATGGGACCGGGCCCTACGGTCGGACATGAGCTGGCCGCAAGCCATCTGGTAGACAAGGTTTCCTTTACGGGAGGCACGGCGACCGGCAGAAGCATCATGACTGCGGCTGCAGGCAACATCAAAAAGATTTCGCTGGAATTGGGGGGCAAGTCGCCCAACATTGTCTTTGCCGACGCGGACTTTGAGACAGCCGTAGACTACGCCTTGTTCGGAATCTTCGCCAATCAGGGGCAGGTCTGCTCGGCAGGCTCCCGGCTGCTTCTCGAGGACAGCATTCACGACCGCTTCGTCGAGCGGCTGGTGGAGCGTGCGAAAAAGATACGGGTAGGAGCGGGAGACGAACCGCAGACCGAAATGGGGCCGCTGGTAAGCGAGGCTCACATGGAAAAGGTACTGCGCTACATCGAGTACGGAAAAGCGGAAGGAGCGACACTCGCCTGCGGCGGCAACCGTCTGACAAATGGCGGTTTGGAAAAGGGCTATTTCGTCGAGCCGACGATCTTTGTCGACACGAGGCCGGACATGCGAATCGTCCAGGAAGAAATTTTCGGCCCTGTATTGGCCGTGCAGCGCTTCCGCGATGAAGCGGACGCTATCCGCCTCGCCAATGACACCGTCTACGGCCTCGCCGGGGGCGTCTTTACCCAGGACGGAGCCAAAGCGATGCGGGTCATCAAAAAATTGCGGGCAGGCATCACCTGGATCAACTGCTACCACCCCACCTACAACGAAGCCCCCTGGGGCGGCTACAAGCAAAGCGGAATCGGCCGCGGCCTGGGCACCTTCGGCTTCGATGAATTCACGGAAGTGAAACAGATCAATGTGAATTTGCAGGTGCAGCCAGTCGGCTGGTTTGAGAATTAAGGAAAAAACAGTGAGACACACGTAAACGGACTGGATCAGAATTAGAGAAGGCACGTCAGGGAACGCCACCCCTGATCCGACTTCCTGAATGATCTAAAAAAACAACGAAACAATCCAAAGCTGTAGAGATGAAAAAGGGAGAAAACGCGAAGGTCTTTGGGACACCACCCAGGCGGAATGGAAAAAGCGGAACACTCTTTCAGCGTCCAACCTCTGAGACGCTGCCTTGAGTAGGCTGCTTTTGGACGCAGCTTACGCTTTTGGAATGGAGCCGGACAGTAACGGCTTCCCGCAGTGTCCCACCGTACCCTGAGCATTTTCTCCCTTTTTCATCTCCTCCCCAACAGCCCTACAGGCATTTCCAATCTCGCCAAAGAAGCTTTCACAGGCTATTTCTCAAAACCAAGGAAGGATTCCAACTCCCAGCCGGGGAATTTCCCCTCATTGGCAAAACATTGGCTGTCAATCAGACCACCAGGTACGGAAGAGAATAAAGGAGGAGCAGGCCACATGAAGAGTTTGCAGGAGAAGCTGGAGACGATCATCGCTGCGGCCGGCGGACAATGGGGAGTGGTAGTGGAAGAAATCAACGGAAGCTTCTACTGGGAACACAACACCACGCAGACTTTTGCAGCCGAAAGCATCATCAAAGTCCCCATCATGGCCGCCGTTTTCGACGCTGCCAGCAAAGGAAACGTCCGCTTTGACCAAGCGGTTCGGATGAAGCAAACGGATCAGGTCGCAGGTTCCGGTGTCATGCAGCATCTCACACCTGATGCGCATTACCCTGTGTACGATCTGATCACCCTCATGATCATTCAGAGCGACAATACCGCGACCAATATGCTGATCGACCTCATCGGCGAAGATCAGGTGCGGCTCACAATGGCAGAGCTTGGCATGCACGACAGCTGCTACAGCCGAAAGCTGATGCTGTACCCGGCGGACAGTCCGCCCAACAACATGATTACCGCTGGTGACATCGCCCGGATGCTCAAACGGCTGGCAACAGGAACGTTTCTTGGCGAGCATGCCTGCCGCCAGATGATCGGGATCATGAAAAAGCAGCAGGTGCGAAATGCGCTGCCTGCCCGGCTACCCCGCATCGAGGAGGGAGTGTCGGACGCCGCTGCCGTGTGGGAAATGGCCAATAAAACCGGCTGGGACACAGGCCGCCAGCACGATGTCGGCATCCTGTTTGCAGGCGGAAAAGCGTACTCCCTGACAGCCCTGTCGGAGAATGCTCCCCCGGATGCCTCCCTGCAGGCGATGGCCGCTATCGGATATGAAGTGTACCGCTGTGCGGTGAGCTGACCATAGAGAGCGAGTACAGAAAAAATCCCCAGTTTGCTTGGGGGTTTCTTTTTTGGGCAAAACATGGTAATGTATGGACGGTTTTCATCTTAGTGAAAAAGGCAGGAGAAAGAAAAGTGTCACGAAAACGTCGGACAGGTGCAAGCTTGAACAGTCCGCAGCGCAAAGCAGTCGAATACGGCATGCTGCTCGTGGGTTCCTTTGTGCTTGCCACCAGCTTCAACCTGTTTCTCAACCCTAATCAGCTAGCATCGGGAGGAGTATCGGGCCTCTCTGTCATTTTGTACCATCTCTTTCACTGGCCGCCGTCCATCGTCCAGTGGGCGCTGAACATCCCGCTGTTTTTGTTGGGCTTTTGGCTTTTAGACAGGCAGTACAGCATGAAGGCGGCGGTAGGCTCTATCGTCCTGCCGTTGTTTGTCGCGCTGACCAGCCATCTTGAGCCGCTTACGGATAACACGCTGCTCGCCAGCATTTACGGCGGGATGGGCGTAGGGCTCGGGATCGGCATCGTCTTCCGGGGCCGGGGCTCTACAGGAGGATTTTCCATCGCTTCGCAAATCCTGCACAAGTACAGCGGCATCAGCCTGGGCGTATCCGTTGCTGTCTTTGACGGCTTGGTCATCCTGCTAGCCGGTTTTGTCTTTACTCCCGAAAAGGCGCTGTATGCCTTGATTGCCCTGTTTGTGACCAGCAAAACGATCGATATCGTGCAGATGGGCTGGAATACGTCCAAAGTGGCGTACATCATCTCCGATGAAACAGACAAGATGCGCGAGGCGATCTTGTTTGATCTGGACCGGGGCGTGACGCTGCTGGACGGCGCTGGGGGGTATACCGGCGACGAGCGCAAGGTGCTGATGGCCGTGGTGAGCCAAAGCGAGGTCAGCAAGCTGAAAATGCTGGTGCGCTCTGTTGACGCTGAAGCGTTTATCATCCTGTGTCCGGCTCAGGAGGTATTAGGCGAGGGCTTCCGGGCTGTGTAGCGGGCATGTGGAGCCGTGGCCTATTGGTGAACGATGTCAGCTTTTGTGTGAAAGCACCAAACAATGAAAAAAGCGTTGCATCCAACAGTTGGATGTATCGCTTTTTACTTTTACAGGCATATCGTGGGGCTCGCGTGCACATTTTTCAAAGACAGCCTCATGAAAGTGATTGGGAAAAGCACAGCAGAGCGACAAGCCTGCAGGAAACCCTGTTTCCATGCTACAATAAACAAAGGAAAATGTCCGGTCAGGGGAGGAATCATGATGACAAAACAGGCATTCATGCAAAAAGCGATTCAGATGGCGTGCGAAAACGCGTCGTCCGGCCACGGTACCCCCTATGGTGCCTTGGTGGTGAAGGACGGCCACATTATTGGAAGCGGTGTCAACGAGGTGACAGCCACCAACGATCCTACGGCTCACGCCGAAATCCTCGCGATCAGGGAGGCGTGCAAGCACGAGAACAGCATCAAGCTGGAGGGCTGTGTCATCTACGCGAGCGGAGAGCCGTGTCCGATGTGTTTGGCCGCCATTTACTATACCGGGATCAAAACGGTCTACTACGGCTATTCCAAGGAAGAAGCAGTGCCTTTCGGATTCAACTCCGGGGCGATTTACGAGCAGATTGCGCTGCCGATGGAGCAGCGTTCGGTCCAGATGAAAAAGCTGGAGAATGATCAGTCGGAGCCAAACCCGTTTGTCATCTGGGAGCAGACACAAGGGAAGCTGGACTGAATGGCTTGCCTGCCTGATGCGACAACATAGATAAGCTCGTGCTGCAGGCATGCGAGACAAACAAAAGGAGTTCATGAGCTACAACCCCTTGGTCGCAGCAAAATGGTCAAGGGGTTATTTCTTGTTCAAAAAAGGAGAGTAGGGATAGCTGCTTATCCGAGTGCTTCGTCACAAAAATGTCGCACATCGCGGGTCCTGTACTTTTCCTGACTTTACGTTATAATAAGTTTAGTAAAATGACTGTTGGCAGGGAGTGAACGATTCGTGTATAAAGCGTTGGTGGAATCCCACGTTGGTGGCTGGGAAGTGGCCTTTGTCCTTCTGATCATCGGCTATATCCTTTACCGTGCAGGAAAAGAACGGGTAGCAAAAATTCTACATATGATTTTGCGTCTGATGATTGTGATCATTGCTGTGTCCGGCATTTGGATGCTGTTTGCGTTTCGTGCGGGCGACTGGCTGTACTACGTCAAAGGCCTTCTCGCGCTGATTGTCTTTGGACTGATGGAAATGTCGCTGGGCCGCGCGCGCCGAAACGAAGCGAGCATCGGCTTTTTCGTCGGGGCGCTGGCGCTGATGGTCATCGTGATTCTGATCGGATATCGGGTAATCGTGTAAATAGTGTTTTGCAAGGAGACAGGCCAATTCCTACAAAGGGATTTGGCCTTTTTATATGCCAAGAAAACCGGAGAGACGATGTTTTTATTCCCCAATTTTTCTTTTTGGAGAAATACTCCACTTTATGATAACATATTGGAGGAATCATTCGTTTTTCTGCGCGAAGCAATAGCCAAGGAGGTAACCGATGACAGAATCAACAGCAGACAGGGGAGAATGGACGACAACGAGTACAGGCAAAACAGCCACACTGCTGGAGATCAACAGTCTTCTTCCTTCCTACACCAAATCCGAACGCAAGGTAGCGCAGTACGTTCTGGCCCATACCGAAACCGTTATTTATGCGTCGGTCATTGATTTGGCGGAGAAGATCGGGGTGGGGGAGACCACGGTTTTGCGCTTTTGCCGAAAAATCGGTTTCCGCAGCTATCAGGAATTTAAGCTGGCACTCGCCCAGGAACTGGCAAATCCGTCCCAGCATTCCCGCGATGAGGTGACCAAGGAAGATTCATTGCATGCGATTGCGCAGAAGGTTGCCGCTTTTAACGTCCAGTCGATTCACGATACAGACGCCCTTTTGGATGTCGAACAACTAGGGCGCTGCGTACAGTTACTCATAGAGGCGAGAACGATTCATTTCTACGGGGTAGGTACCTCGGGGGTGACAGCTCTTGACGCCAAATACAAGTGCCTGCGTATCGGGCTTCGAGTAGACGCCTTTTCCGATGCGCATTTGCAAGCGATGGCAGCATCCACGCTGGAGCCGGGCGATGTGGCTGTAGGCATATCTGTATCGGGCAGTACAAAGGATACGATTGACGCCCTGAAACTGGCGAAAGAAGCCGGCGCCTCCGTCATCTGTCTGACTCATTACCGCCGGTCCCCGATTACGCAGCATGCCGATATTACGCTCTTGACCGCCGCCAAGCAGGGGCCGCTGGAGGGCGGTTCGCTCGCTGCGAAGATCGCCCAGCTTCACGTGATTGACGTACTGTGCACAGCGGTATCCCAGAAAATGAGCGACAAGGCGTTGACCTACAAGCAGAAGACAGCCAAAGCCGTATTGGATAAAGTGTATGAGCCAGCCCAACCGGGCAAAGGCAAACCATAAAATGAAAGAGATTGGACAGGTGACTTACATGAAGTGGAAAATCGTTGAGAATTACGAGGAGTTGAGCGCGGAGGCAGCCAGGCTTGTCGCTATGCAGGTCAAGAAAAAGCCCGACTCTGTGCTCGGACTGGCTACGGGAAGCACGCCGGTCGGCATGTACAAGGAATTGGCTCGTATGTATCGCGTAGAGAATCTGGACTTTTCCCGGATTACCACCTTTAATCTGGACGAATATGTCGGACTGTCGGTCGATCATCCGCAAAGCTATCATGTCTTCATGCAGGAGCATTTTTTCCGCCACGTAAATCTGCTCCCGGAGCATACTCATATTCCGAGCGGAGACGCCTCCGACCTGGCGACGGAATGTACCCGATACGAGCAAGCGATCAAGGCTGCAGGTGGAATCGATGTGCAAATCCTGGGGATCGGGGGGAATGGCCACATCGGGTTTAATGAGCCTGGTTCTGCGGCTGACTCCCGGACGAGAGTCGTTCAGCTCGCCCAAAGAACGATCGAAGACAATGCCCGCTTCTTTTCTTCCATCGAGGAGGTCCCGACAGCAGCGGTATCCATGGGAATCCAGACCATTCTGGAGGCCAGGAAGATCGTGCTTTTGGCCAGCGGCGAATCCAAGGCAGAAGCCGTTCACCGCATGCTGGAAGGAGAGCCGACAGCGGAAGTGCCAGCGTCCTTGCTCCAGCAGCATCCAGACGTGGTCGTCATCATGGATCGGTCGGCTGCCAGCCGTCTCAGCGCCGAATGCAAGGAAACCGAACACGCCCGTCTGTAAGGCGTGTTTTTTGCTGGACACGAAATGCAGAAGGCAGAGGGTTGTTCACCAATTCGTATCGGATAACCCTCCGGCGATTATGCTATACTGGGAATGGTAACAGGAAATACAAGCCATATCACGCAAAGGAGCTGATCCTGATGAGTACAAACGAAGCGCTTCTCACGTTGGAAGGTTGGTATACGTATCACGATTTCCGCAAGATCAACTGGGAAAAATGGAAGAAGGCGACTCCGGAAGAGCGCAATGCAGCTGTGGACGAGCTCCAAGGGCTCCTGAAAGCATGGGACGCAAACGAGCAGGAGCAGGCAGGCAGCACTGCCGTCTATTCCATCCTCGGACACAAGGCCGATCTGGTGTTCATGTTCCTTCGCCCGACCATGCAGGAGTTGGACGCGATCAAAACCGCCTTTAACAAGACGAAATTTGCCGACTTCACGGAAGTGGATTATTCCTACGTATCTGTAGTTGAATTGAGCAACTACGTACATAATCCGGGCGAAGATCCGAAATCCAACCCGCACGTCCGTGAGCGGCTCTATCCGACCTTGCCGAAATGGGAGCACATCTGCTTCTACCCGATGAACAAAAAGCGCGACGGACAAGACAACTGGTACATGCTGACCATGCAGGAGCGCGCGGAAATGATGCGCTCCCACGGCATGATCGGCCGCAAGTACGCAGGCAAGGTCAAGCAAATTATCGGCGGTTCCGTAGGCTTTGACGATTGGGAATGGGGCGTCACCCTGTTTGCCAACGATCCGCTCGAATTCAAGCACATCGTGTACGAAATGCGCTTTGACGAAGTAAGCGCGCGCTACGGCGAGTTTGGCAACTTCCTGGTGGGAAATCGCGTGACTGCGGAGTCCCTGCAGGCGATGCTGCAAGTGTAAAGAGGCGCCATCACGAAGGCTTCTGACCAACAAAACCAGTGCAAACATACAAAAATCTACCGCTGCAACGAGCGGTAGATTTTTTATTTTTCCAAATTAATGGTAATATAACTAATGATGTGTAAATTTGGGAAGGGGTTGTATGGCTTGAAAAACAAAAAACAAACCTGGCGGCTCACGGCCGGACTGTCAGCGGCTGTGTTGTTGGCGTCGCTGCCTTTGCCCGCGGGAGGAGTTCTCGCGGCTGGGAGTACGGGGGCTGCTACTGCAGCAGCGGAAGCTGACACGGCAAGCTTAACAAAAACGCAAGTAATGGATAGGGCGGGGGAAATTGTCAGCATTCCGGCTGAGTTTACATTGGAGGGAGCCTCCCTTACAAACAATTATAGTCTTCCGCCAACTTGGAATCTCAGGTGGAAAAGTGAAGGTGATGAATCTAAATATATCCATATGGAGATCGATGCCCGAACAGGTACGCTCATTGAGTACTCGAGAGATACCGGCAAATCAAAAAAAACGGGCGGGAATTTGGTAGAGGAAGAAAAAGCTCTGGGCTCAGCAAATGGTTTTTTAATCCGAGCCTTGCCAAAGGAAGAATGGGAGAATCTCTCGGAACCAAATGAATTTGGGTTGAATTTCGACTACTACTATGATTCGGCACAGGAACGGGTCTATACCTTCACCCGTATGCATGACGGCATTCCATTTATCGAGAACGGCGTTCAAATCGTTACAGACCGAGCCGGCGTAGTTGTCAAATACAAACGATACTGGACGGATGAGCCTCTTCCTGAAGCAAAAGACATCCTGGCGGAAGAGGAGGCAGTCAAACGTCTGGCTGAAAAGACGAGGCCGTCACTCGTGGTTGTAGATTTGCCTTCTCGTAGGAGTGGCTTTAGCTTTGACGAACACGATGCTTTTTATGAAAAGGGAGAGGCGTACAAACTCGTCTACGGCTATCTAGGCAAAGACCCCCGCTATCTGGACGCGAAAAGCGGCAAAATGCTGAACATATGGGGAACGGAAGCAAAAGACTATGAGATTACTCCGCTTGGAAACACCATCAGCAAGTCAACGGGAGAAAAATCGATAACGCAGGCAGAGGCGAAAAAAATCGCGGACGATCTGCTGAAGAAGCTTCCGGGTTCATACCGGTTTCTGCAATTTAGAGAGGGCAGCTCCGCCCAAAACCTAGAGCAAGTAGTGGAACGACACGCAGGTATGGAATATGTGCCCGCAGATCCGCAAAAGGAAAAGACCGAGAAGGTGACAGTGATTATTAGCCCTAAAGGCGAACTGCTCCAATATTATAAAGAGATAAATTCAGAAAGCAAAAAAGTTGACAAGGCAATTTCCTATGAACAAGCGAAAGAAATTGCCCTTCAGATGGTGAAGACCTTAATGCCTGAACGTTTGGGGGAACTGTATCTGATCGAACGAAATCCTCCTTCCGATCAAGAGGTCGAGGAGATACTGGCAAGTGGGAATCGGAATTATGTGTTCAGTTACGGTTTACTGATCGATGGCATCCCATTTGATCCTCTTTATCTTGATGTCAGGGTAAAACCTGGTACAGGGGAACTGGTGGAATTTGGATTTCTACAAGACGCAAAACCCCCAGCCACCCTCCCAGCAGCAAAAATCGACCGGGAAGCAGCAAAGAAGATCGAGCAGAAGAATCAAAAAGCCATGCTCACTTACTTTCTGCCGGAGAATTGGATGGATAAAGCCAAACGTGGAGAGAAGCAAACACCAATGCTCGTCTACCGCTACATAGGCGATGAAGGACTCGTAGATGCGGTCACCGGCGAATGGATCATTCTGGATAAACAGAGAGAGAAAGAAAGCAAGGGCCGAAAATAAGCGGAAAAAGAACCGATGTATCTACGGCATGAGGTACGGCATGAGGAAAGATATCCATGACAAAATCTCTGTTTAATGGCAAAATTGATGTGAGCAAAATGAACAAAACGTAAAAGTCGAAAGGAGTTGGACGAAGTGACGAGAAAAAAGCAGTCCTGGAAGCTTGCAGCCGGGCTGACTGCAGCCGTGTTGATGACGTCATTGCCTTTACCCGCAGGAGGACTTCTGGCAGTGGGCAGTACCGCATTTGCGGCAGAAGCGAAAACGGGCGGGATGACAAAGGAAGAAGCGGTCAAAAAACTGCAAGGCTATGTATCCATCCCGGGTGATTTCAAGCTGGAGCGGGCTACCTACCTGGACCCGGAAAGAGAATCCTTCTATGATCGCCCATCCTGGCGCCTGAGCTGGGATGATGGGAAAGAAGGCGGTATTTACGCGACGATCGATGCGAAGACAGGCGTTTTGCTGGACTACTCGAAATATACGGAGCAGCGGGAAAAAGGGGCAGGGGAAGCAAGTCTGGAGGAAGAAGCCGCTCTGGCAAAAGCGAAGGAGTTCATAAAAAAGGTAGCGCCAAAAGATGAGCAGCGGAAGCTCTCCCAGCCGAATGAATACAAACAGCTGCTTCCTTACTACTATAGTTTGGGAAGTGAACACACATTTGCATTTACGCGGGTGGAAAACGAAATACCCTTCCTGGAGAACGGTTTTCAAATCGTCGTCTCCCAGGACGGGGAGGTAGTAGAGTATCACAGGTTGTGGAGTGACGAGGCGCTCCCGGACGCAAAGGATGTGCTTGGGGCAGCGGAAGCAGAGAAGCTGCTGGCGGAACGGACCAGCCCTTCTCTTGTGTTTGTGGAAAAGTCATCACTGACCAGGCAGCCCCTTCAAGACCGGAGTCAGTATCAGCTAGTCTATCGCTACCTGGAAAGCGACCCCCAGTTTTTGGATGCGAGTAGCGGCAAAGCCTTGAACCAGCGGGGCGAGGAAGCGAAGGAATCCGTGTTCAAGCCACTGGGTAGCGCAGTCCGCAAGACGGACGGTGAAGATCGCGTCATAACCAAAGAAGAGGCGCAAAAAATAGCCGACCAGGTGATCAAGCTTCTCCCCGGCTCGTATCGTTCCGATGGCAATCGGGGCAGCGGAAGCAGCACAGGACCTGACGGAATCGAACGGCGCAACTGGAGCTTTGATTACACTCCGCTTCACACCCAGGAGAAAAATGTGGAGCCGGTCAAGCTTCGGATCAGCGACCGGGGAGAGCTGATCGAATATTCCAGCAAGGAACGAGGTTTTCGTGCAGAGACTGGCAAAAAGATCGAAAAAGCGGTTTCCTACGAAAAAGCGAGCGAGAGTGCCCAGCAACTGGTGAAAACGCTGCTTTCCGACCGCCTGGGCGAAATTTATATGATTGATCGCACGCCTACGGAACAACAAATCGAAGAGCAACTGGAACGTGGTCAATACTACTACATTCCGTTTGGCTGGATGAAAGACGGCATTCCGATCGAGCATGCCGAGTTTGAAGTCGTGGTCAATCCTGAGACGGGTGAAGCGGAAACGTTGAACCTTCGCGGGGAAGGCTATCCGAAGATCGAGAGCCCGACAGCTGCCAAGATCGACAGGGAGGCGGCCAAAAAAGTAGAGCAAGAGCAGCAAAAAGTGTTGCTCACCTACTATCAGCCGCAGGCGAACTACTACAGGGCAGCGCCGGACAAACAAAAGCCGCTTCTCGTCTACCGCTATGCAGGGGACCGTGGCATGGTGGATGCAATCACTGGTGAATGGATCAGTCTGGACAAGCAGCTTGAAAAAACGAAGGCAAGCGATATCTCGGATCATCCTGATCGGGAGGCATTGCAATTTGCCGTTCGTTTGGGCCTGTTTCCGGTAATCGACGGGAAGGTTGAGCCGGATAAGGAGGTGACCCGAGGCGAAATGGCCGTCATCGCTTCCCATCTCATTGAGCGAATCGAATTTCACCGTTCGTACAGCCTCTCCAGCGACGAGGGGCGACAGCCGTATCGCTTTGATGATGTCGATCCAAAGCATCCGCTGTACGGCGTCGTCCAGAAGGGAGTTCAGACCGGTCTCTTCGCCAAGAAAGGGAGCAGATTCGAACCGGATCGTCCGATTACCCGGGCGGAGGTGGCTGAATTCGTAGCACGCCTGCTGGGATACGGCGACCTTTTGGATAAAACGGACATCTTTTCTGCCCCATACGGAGACGTAGAGAAAAACGCTGTTCCAGCGATAGCGCTCGTCCATGCGTTCGGGCTTCTGGGCGAAAAGGGGAAAGCCGATTTTAAGCCGAACGGGACGCTTACCAGAGCAGAAGCGGCCAGGCTGGTTCAGAAGCTGATCGAACTCAAGAAAGACTACAGATAGAGAAAAATAGCTGGCTTCGGTCAGATGGATGACTGCCGATTTTGCAAAAGAAATCGGCAGTCTTTTCCATGTTTCTATCCGAGACGGAAGGGAGGGATCGTTCTTCCATCGATATCTGTAAAGCCGTATTCCTCTGCCAGCTCCCCTACTCTCACGATTTGACCGCTTTTTTGCTTCACTTCCGGGTCACCTGCCAATGCGCAAATGGCACGCCCGATGTAGTGAGGAGTTTCGGTGTTCTTCAATTCCTCGACAGCTTGCCAATGGTCTGCGTCCGTGTTGAACGCGGCCAGCACAAGTTCTGTTCTCATCCATCCCGGAGAAACCGCGACAACGGCGATGTTGTCAGCCTGAAGTTCTGTTGCCAGTCCGTAGGCCATTCGGTTTAACGCGTTTTTTGCTAAATCATAGTAAAAATGTCCAGTGTATTTGTGATCGTCCCAAAATGTTGTATGCACGATCAGACCTGATTGGCGCCTTCGCATAAGCGGGACGGCGAAGTGGTTGGTCGCAAGCTGTGCCCGCACACCTGCCTGAAACATGTGATCCCAATGCAGCAAGGGCAGCTCCCAAAAAGGCTGATATTCGATAGCCAGCTCGTTCCCGCCCCACACATTATTCACCAGGATGTCCAATCGTCCTTGCTCCTGTTGGATGCGGTCAATGACAGCTTCTGTTTCTTCGTCGTTTGTGTGGTCGCAACGAACGGCAAATGCGGTTCCTCCATGGGATTGAATTTCTGCTGCAGTGTCGTCAATTGTTCCCGGATAGTTTTGCGTAGATTTTCCTCTGACACTTCTCCCGGTGACATACACCGTCGCCCCGGCTTTCGCCAGCTCCACCGCAATTCCTCGTCCGGCGCCTCTGCTTCCCCCCGTGACCAAAGCGATTTTGCCTGTCAATGGATTCATGGAACAGATCTCTCCTCTCGATTAACCTTGCGTAAAAGCAAGTCATGCCTCTATTTTTGCAGGCCAATATGACATCTGCTGTCTTGATTGCCAAAATTTCAGTTGGCTTCTTTGCCCTAGGGTTGTCCCTCTTTTCAGCTCCTTTACGAAAGCCCCGGCAGAGGTGCAGATGAAACCTGAAAGCACGGCAGAAGACTTTCCTGCCTCACGATGCTACAAGAAGACAGCCACCACCCAATCCGAATCCATTGCAGTCATCAACATTTCGTGTAAGATGGGGAAAGGAGGGGTGCCCATGTCTATTCGGCTGCGATTGCTGCTTTCCTATACAGCCATGCTTTTGATTACCGTGATTTTATTTGTCGCGGCCGTGTTTCTCATCGCCGTGGCGGTGACAGGGGACGTCAGGCATGTACGCGACCTGTACACGAGCCGCTATGCCGTCATGCCGTTGACCGAGCCGGAGGAGACCGTGTCTGTAGAGACCAAGTTTCTCGGCAAGAGCGACCCCGAGCAGCTCCTCGACGCGGCATTTTTGCGGGAGCTCGAGCAGCGGTTGGCTCCTGTTCAGGCGGGGATTCTCGTCCGCAAGGGCAGCGAAATCCATCACGCGACGCCGATGCTGCAGGTGCCAGGGATGAAGGCGGCGCTTCCGCCCTACGAATTCGGCAACCTGCATGTACGCGACATTTTGGAGACGGAGGGCCGCTTTTTTTCCTACGTCAAGTTTGATTTTCACTTTGCCGACAAGACAGAGGGCGGCGTTTACGTAATGAAAGAGGTAAGCCCTTATGCGGAGCTGACCCGCAGCCTGTTGCCTGTCTTGATCCTGTTTTTGCTGTTGATGCTTGCGCTGATGAACGGCTTGCTGAACTTCCTCGTCTCGCGGAGTATTATCCGGCCGCTGTACCGGTTGAAAACGGCAACGGAGCAAATCAGGGACGGCGAGCTGGATTTTCATATTGAGCAGTCCGGCCGCGATGAGATCGGCCAGCTCTCCCAAGCCTTTGAGGATATGCGAAAAAAGCTGAAGGAATCCGTGGAGCTCCAGCTGCAGTACGAGGAAAACCGCAAAGAGCTGATCTCCAATATTTCTCACGACCTGAAAACGCCGATCACCTCCATTCTCGGATATGTAGAAGGGATTCGCGACGGGGTGGCGGACACGCCGGAAAAGCTGGAAAAATATCTCGATACGATCGCCCGCAAGGCAAAGGGTATGGACCAATTGATCGACGAGCTGTTCCTGTTCTCGAGGCTGGATCTCGGAAAGCTGCCGTTTACCTTTGAACGCTTGGACATCGGACGCTTTCTGGAGGATTACGTAAGCGAGCTGCGATTTGACCTGGAAGAGAAAAATGTGACGGTCGAGTTTGAACGGCAAGGGTCAGCAGTTTCGGCAGCCCCATCAACGCCCCCGGCGCTCGTACTGGCGGACCGCGACAAGCTGAGGCGGGTTCTGGCCAATGTCGTCGACAACAGCTTGAAATACAATGACAAGCCGGAAAAGCGGATATCCTTTTCGCTGCAAGTCGATACTGGACAGGTGCGAATCGAGATTTCCGACAACGGTCCGGGAATCGATCCAAGAGCGATGCCGAATATTTTTGACCGGTTTTATCGGGCGGAGCAGTCACGTGGTACGGACACGGGAGGGAGCGGCCTTGGCCTGGCCATCGCCAAGCAGATCGTCGATGAGCATCGGGGCACGATCAAAGCGAGCAGCATTGCTGGCGAAGGAACGGCCATCCTGATCACCCTGCCGCGTGTAGAGGGGGCAGAAGCATGACGAAAAGCATTCTCGTCGTTGAAGACGATAAAAGCATTGCAGAGCTTCAACGTGATTATTTGGAAATAAATGGGTTCCGTGTGGATGTGGAGCACTCCGGCAGCGCTGGACTTGCAAAGGCGCTGAAAGGCGACTACGATCTGATCATCCTTGATGTCATGCTGCCCCATGTGGACGGATTCGAGCTTTGCAAGCAGATTCGTACGAGCAAAGACATCCCGATCCTGCTGGTCACGGCCAAAAAAGAGGAGATCGATAAGATCAGGGGGTTCGGTCTGGGAGCAGATGATTACGTGATCAAGCCGTTCAGTCCCGGAGAACTGGTGGCCCGCGTCAAGGCGCATCTGGCCAGGTACGAACGCCTCTCGGGCGGAAGGGAGCAGCGCAGCGACGAGATCCAGATCAGGGGTTTGCGGATCGACAAAGCGTCGCGTCGCGTCTTCGTCAACGAGAGGGAGGTGCCTTTTACCACGAAGGAATTTGACCTGCTGGCGTTTCTCGCAGCCAATCCGAATCGCGTTTTTAGCAAAGAACATCTGTTTGAACGCATTTGGGGACTGGATTCCGCGGGTGATATTTCTACCGTGACGGTCCATATTCGCAAGCTCCGGGAAAAGGTGGAGACCGATCCCTCCCATCCCCAGTATATCGAGACGGTCTGGGGTGCCGGGTACCGGTTTACGGTGTAGGAGAAGCTTGTTTAGAAAATGTTTCGACCCGCTTAAGGTTTTTTTAAGAACTGCTTTAGAACGGGTTTAGATTTGCTCCCTATCCTGAGGAGGAACGAGAATCCTCTGGAATGGAAGGAGCGTTACCACATGAAAAGAAAAGCTTCGCATACAATCACCGGACTGCTTGCCACCGCTGCAATTGGTACGTCTGTTCTGATACCTGTTCAATCTGCCTGGGCAGCGGCCAACTTTGCCGATATAAACAAAGCCGGGTCCTATCAGGCTGCAGTGAAAACGCTGGCAGAACAGCACGTATTCGAAGGATACGGTGCTGATCTGCTCAAGCCGCAGCAGGCGATTACCCGTGCCGAGCTGGCCAAGTTGGCGGTGGCGGCATTCGGTCTGCCGACAGGTCAGGGAAGCGCAGCTTTCACCGATGTAGGAAGCGGCGACTGGTTTCATCCGTACGTGACGGCTGCTGTCTCCGCGGGCATCATGAGCGGAGACGAAGCAGAATTCCTGCCTGATCAACCGCTGACCGTCAGTGAACTGGTGCATGTCGTGGCGAAAGCAAGCAAAACAGATAGAGCGGCCCTCCAGAAAATCCTGGGCAATGCGCAGTCTCAGGCGAAAGCATCCAGAGCCGAGGCGGCTTATCTGGTGGTCGAGGCCAAGCGTACGGCCAAGCAGGCCCAGCAGGTTCAGCAGGTTCAGCAGGCAGCCGAGAACAGAGTGACGAGCATCGAAGCGCAGAACGTGATTACGCTGGTCGTGAAGTTCGCGAAGCCTTTGCCAAAAGAAGAAGTGGAGCTGGAAGCAGCGAAGAAAAACTTTGTCTTTGACAACGGCTTGACCATCCGCAATGTGCCGCAGCTGATGACAGGCACTGAAGCGACGTATATCGTGCCGACCACCGTTCAGAAAGAAGGAACCACCTACACATTGACGTACAAAGGGAAACAGGCAGGCACATTTGAAGCCAATCCGGAGAAGCTTGCCCTCCGTTCGACCCAGCAGGTTACAAGCGACACGTTTGAAGTGGAATCCAGTCTCGAAGACGGCGTCACTGACTACGGAAACGTCATCGTAGCGTACCGCAACTCTCGCCCGAATCCGTTCGCTCTCGACGAGAACAACCAGTACAACGGAAAAACGTATGAAATTCTCTCCTCGATGCGGGATATATCCGTCACGATCACGCCAGAGGGCGGCGATCCGATCAGAGCGGGCTACGTTCCTTTCACGCAAGCAACCGATGGCCGCCAGGCGCCAAAGTTCCGACTGCCTGACGGACAGAAGCTGAAGCCGGGCACCACGTACACGGTGACAGCGGATTGGGCGACGCTGCAGAAAAACACGTTCGTCGCAACCGAGAAGGCGCCGCTGACGATTGAAGAAGTGAAGGCTGCGGATGAAAAAACGCTGTCTGTCACCTTGGCCGAAGATCCGAAGGACGAGCTTTTCGCCTTGCGCAGCATTACGCTGACAGCACCGGACGGCACCAAGCTCACTGCCGATTACAAGCTGACAAGCCGCAAGGGTCAGGTAGGGACATTTGAATTGAAAGACGGAGCGCTTGAAGCGGGCACGACATACGAGGTCGCTCCTGCAGGCGACTGGGCGATTGCGGATAGTGTCCGTGTAACGCTTGAATAGAATGTTGATCTCCCGCACAAGTTTATGAATTCTTTGCCGCGAGAGTCTCTCATGAGGAGAGACTCTCTTTGTTTTGCACGGCGTTTTTGATACTGTATTAAGAGGAAACAAGCTCTGCCGGACATGGCCGGGAAAAGGGACAAGAACAAAACAAAGATGACCAACCAAAGAAGGACGGAACAGCAATATGCCTTTAAAAATTGGATACCGAACGATAAAAACCGCAATTGGTACGGGAGCGGCGATTCTGATCGCCCAGCAGCTAGGCCTTTCTTTCTATGCTTCGGCCGGAATTATTGCGATTCTCTGCATTCAGGTGACGCGAAAACAGTCGTTTCGGACGGCGATCAACCGCATTCTCGCCTGCCTGCTGGGGTTGGTGGTCGGGGTTGCGCTGTTTGCCCTCCTCGGGTTTCAGCCTGTAGCGCTGACGCTGCTCATCCTCGTCTTCCTCCCGCTGGCTGTCCGCTTTGGCATTCAGGAGGGCTTCGTTACCAGCATGGTCGTCCTCCTGCATCTCTATTCTGCGGAGCGGATGGACGTGCCCGTCATTTTAAACGAGCTTGCCCTCGTTACCATCGGCGTTGGCGTTGCCTTGCTGGCCAACCTCTACATGCCCAGCCTGGAAAAGGAGCTGAAGGGCATGCAGGCGGCCGTGGAGCGGAACTTTGCGACGATTTTGCAGGAGTTCTGCTTTTACCTTCGCCACGGCCAAAGCGATTGGGACGGGCGCGAGATGATCGAGACCGAAAAAATGCTGGAGGAAGCAAAGCTGCTGGCCTGGCGGGATGTGGAGAACCGCATCGGCCGCAAAGAGGAAGACACCTACTACGAGTATTTCGTCATGCGGGAAAAGCAGTTTGAATACCTGGAGCGGATGCTGCCGATCGTATCGACACTTAGCGTGCAAGTGCCGCAGGGGCATCAAATCGCGGATTTTCTCGACCACCTGAGCCATTCCATCCATCCGGGCAATACGGCGTACCGCTTCCTCGACAAGCTGCAGGTGATGCGCGAAGAGATCCAAGAGGCGCCGCTGCCCCAGTCGAGAGAAGAATTCGAAACCCGCGCGTCGCTCTTTACCTTGCTCCGGGAGATCGAGCAATACTTGTATATCAAGCACAAGCTGGGCAGGAAAAGCCCGGTGAAGAGGAAACAAGATGGGTATTAAAGGGTGTAAACGACGTGCGCGTATGGAGTATTTTTCCGTATGCGCACGTCTGTTTATTTGTATTAGGATTTGCCATAACGCTTCAGCCAGTTTCGAGTATTTTTACAGCGTTGACCAATACCATACGAAAACGATTAATCCCATAAGATCAAGAAATAGCGTTGCATACATAGATGCGTTGTTGGCTTTTCTCTTCATTTCGATCAAAGCTAATAGAAGAGACAAAAAATAGAGGACGATGAGGACATACATAAGCCATCCAGCAAGTAGCCAGTTTAAGTGAGTCCGTTCCAGCCAAAGATACGAAAGGAATCCTCCATTCGCCAGCAAAGCAAGAATAAATGAAAGATTGATTTTTTTCACGTATATTCTCCTCTCTATTGGGGGCTGTCAAGATTTTTGTGTAAA
>NZ_RHHO01000034.1 GCF_003710865.1 Brevibacillus borstelensis
GGGATTATCTTTCTCTCCACCAACGCGTCAAGGGTTCGCTTCGCCTTTCGCCCTTGACTCTATTGGTTTCGAAAAATGGCCCAATTAGGGGGATGAAACCTTTTCATATATTGGTTGATTGAGTTTACACAAAAATCTTGACAGACCCCCTGCTTCGGTAATCTGCGTGGATAATCTTATTTGTTCCTGCGATGGATTGACATTGCCGGCGCTTTGTTTGTGAACCAAAATACCCGATGCACACTTATGGATGATCAGATGACGGAATACGGCCCGTTGATAGGTGGTAAGGCTCTGCATCGTCTCTTCGGGAATACACTTTGTTGTCGTGATCATGTTCTTGGTATTTAACCCGATCAGGAACGTGTTTCTCTCGCCACAACTCCTAATGCTGTCCCGGCAATACTGGACAACATCTCTGGGGAGGCGAACAGTAAAATGCTGTCGTTTTTGTGGAACAGCAAGTAGATGAGCCAGTTGCAAGGTAGCCCGCAATTGTTTCGTAGCAGTAGCGTTACCGTCTGCGATACGTTTGATATCCTCGTCGGCAAGCATAGTAAGTTGTTGAGGATGCGTAACTGTCGTCATCAGAGTGCCCAATGTATCTATAAGCTGAGCCTCTTTTAAAAGGTGATGATGGAGCGGCTTGCCCGCGAAAGGTTGCTTTCTCATAACTTCTACCCCCTGTGCGTTATAGATAGCCTTGTTCGGCCAAGGAGAAATATCTCCAGAACCCTATAATTATGTGGTCGACGACCCGAATACCTAGAATCTCTCCAGATTGTTGCAGTCTTTTGGTTATTTCAATATCCTCTCGGGATGGAAAGGAATCGCCAGATGGATGATTATGGACAAAGATCACCGCTTCCGCATTTCTCTTCAATACCGGGCGGAATGCCTCGCGTGGATGGATGATGGCCGCATCCAGTGATCCAATCGCGACCACTTCCGAAAACAAAATGCGCCTCTTGTTATCCAAGCCGATCACGACAAAATACTCTTTGGGTAAATACTGCATCTCTACCTTGAGATGATTAAAAACATCTCTTGCAGACCGGACAACAGATGGACGCGACGTTATTGAGCATATGGTACGTGCCAAATCCAGAGATGATATGAGTTTGTAGGCCTTGACTGGCCCTATGCCCGAAATGGCTGTCAGTTCTTCTTCTGTTGCGTCCAGCAGTTCTTGCAGGGTAGGGAAGCAGGCAAGCAAGTTATGGATGACTCTTCCTTCCGGCTTCTCGTCAATGAGATGTGCCAGAACGGTCGCCAGAGTTGTTTGAGCGGTGCATTTATCTGTCATACATTACCTCCGTGAAATGAAAATAAGGAGGGCGGTAAACCCTCCTTGTGCTGGTAAAGCGATATCCTGTACAATACAATCAGCAAAGTTAATTGGGTGTGATTCCTATCTTGGTTCACATCCTTTTTGTTGTTCTAACTGCTCCAGCTTCATCTCAACGAGCACCAGCTTGACGAGAGTGTTGGCATAAAGCCGCCCCCAAGTGGGACGCATCTGCTTGATACCTCGTAAATGCTTTAACGCCGCCAGCAACCACTTTCTCTTCTCACACAAATCAACATGCTTCTCCATCATCCTCACCTCCTTTCGGGCATAAAAAATGGCCCTTCTGCATCGTTCTGCAAAAGAGCCTATGATTTGATTTTCTTCCTGTTTTTCAAATACCACTGTAACTGCTTGGGATGGTTCTCCTGAAAATACTGAATGACGTATTGTTTGGCAACATCCCTCTCAAGCCTCCAGAAGCGGCTGACGTAAGCGTACAGGACGTGCCCGGCAATGTGAATGTCACCGTTCAGGGCCAAACGATTCAGAAGCACCACCAACTCATCTGATAAGCTCTGTTTGCTCTGTTCCATGCCTCTCAACTCCTTTCTTGCTAACTTCGCGTTCGACCGACCGCAAAACGTCAATCATATCAATCTGGATCTTCAAAGACTTGATGCGACTACGTATCTGCTCAAGATTACGAGCATTGATTGGATGATTGGTGTCACAGTTGCGTAGCATCTTCTCCTGAATGAGCAGATCGGCAAGTTTCAATTCCAGATTTATTAGCAACTCTCTCATAAGTGACTTCACCTCCTTCCATTGCTGGCATACGCCCTTTAGCGGTTTAATGGCAACACAAATAACCCGCTTTGACGCAAGCAGGCACGATATATCAGATTTAATTGGAGAAGAGAAAAGCTTCTTCTTCAGGAGATTATGAGTGAGGACGAATTGCAATCCTTAGTTCATGGTGCATATACTATCCGTCCATCTTCAAATCTCTCGCAATTTGTTCATAATCGATGTAGCTGGCTAGGGATGGGGGAATCGGGCCAAAGTAACATTCATCTACCATATTCGCCGCGACATCGTATAAACTGTTCACATCTAAAGACACACTGTAGTCACCGCTCTCCAACAAACTTACTACCTCATCGGCAGAGTCAGCCACTCGCCAACCAATATCCCTTCGTTGTACTTCGCCAGATTGGCAACATAGATTTTAACTTTCATACAGACTCCCTCCGATTTTGCAAGAATTTGTTTACAACAATAAGCGAAGACAAGCAACAGACTGCAACCCAGCCTTTATTCAAAACGACACTGCTTGATCATCTTTGATTCACCTACTCACTATTTGGGAAGCCTTTCACCTTCCCTGCTCACTGTCACGCTCAATTGAGCAATTAAACAAAAAAAGGACTGCAATCTACTGACGAACAGTAGATCACAGTCCATGTGTAACCGGGTGGGGCATGAAACGGCTGGCACCCCCCTTTAATTTTGTGTTGTGGAACCGGGGAAAAATATATGCAGTTTTTTGCTTGTATAGGCTTTCGGAATCCGGAAGATTTTTACTCCCTGCCGTGTTTCAGGCTGTATTCCAGCGACAGAAGTTCTTGCCCAATATTGTTCAGGGTTTTGCGTCCGGTTTCACTAAGCGTTCGATAAATTCGATTCAAGCTCTCCCAGTCCTCTTCTGTAGGTGAAGTATCATCTCCAAACAGAATAACATCTGTAGGTGTATTTAACAGGATAGAGGCTCTTACCAATAAATCAATACTGGGCAGGCCCAGTCCGTTTTCTATCCGTTTTACATTACCTTCTGAAGTCTGCAAGGCTTCCGCAAACTCAGCGCGGTTACGATATTTCTTTTTCCGTAACTCCTGTATTCGCTTGCCGATTTCAATGGGATTCAATCATTACCACCCCTTTAATGCAAGCCTATCGGAATTGATAGAATGCAATAAGGGTATTCAAAATATCTGTTTTATGGTTATTATTAATATCGTAGAACTAATTTTTCCCATGATTGGAGTGTTATCAGAAATGTCACTTGGAGAAGAGTTGATTCTTGCCACAAAGGCAAAGGACGAAAACAAAGTTAGAGAGTTGCTCGGTGCTGGAGCAGACCCGAACTATAAAGGGCAGTATGATTACAATGCTCTGAGGTGGGCTGTCATAAAAGAATCAGAGAATATCGTCAAACTCCTTCTAAAAGCGGGTGCCGATCCCAATTCCAGGGATATGGTTGGTGATCCGGTTATGAAATCTGCGTTTGATAAAAACAACGTCGCCATCCTCAGACTATTGATAGATGCGGGGGCAGATACAAAATCACTGCCTCATTATCAGCAAGAATCCTTGCGAGTGTCAATATCGATTTAATTTTCCCCAAAACTATCGGTTGAAAATTCCCCATTTTTGTCGCTACTGGTTGTTTACTTCAGCAGGCTCCGGTCGAAAGAAACCTGCTTTTTTCTTTTCCTTAATGCGATAACTTT
>NZ_RHHO01000035.1 GCF_003710865.1 Brevibacillus borstelensis
ATGTAAAAGCCATTGAAATTGCAAATACCCGCAAGGGTGCATGGCGTACCACAAAATCTCCGCATATACACAAAGCCCTCGGCATTGCCTACTGGCAACAACAAGGGCTGAAAAGCTTAGTGCAACGATATTCTCAAATTCGTCAAGCTTGGTGAACCGCCGTATACCGAACGGTACGTACGGTGGTGTGAGAGGACGGGGGTTAGTCGCCCCCTCCTACTCGATTTTTGCTATATGCGAGCAGGTTCCACAAACCGACAAAAATCACAAGGAAACGAAGGTATAATCAGAACAAGGCCGCCTGCGGTTTACCATTCTCGTGATCAGAAGGAGGAGAGGACGAAATGAGTACCGGCTACGATCCTTTTTTTCTGGGAGAAAAACACGAGGTTCCCTTGCCGTTGTTAATCGGCAAAACGGCACAGGATGCACTGCATAATGGAAAAGTGTACGATTTTACGCATTTTTCGATTGTTATGAATCAGAGACGCAAATGCGCCATTTATTCAGCAGCCTGTGTGGATGAAAGCAGGATGGTGCAGATTCCGAGGGATAACAAGTCTTGGCACTTTGATCCGCGGATCGGCGAGGAGAATCAGGCGGGCCACGAATATTACGCCCAAAATGATTTTGACAAAGGGCATCTGACCCGAAGAAAAGACGTGTGCTGGGGGGATCGGCGCGAGGCGGAAAAAGCCAATTACGATTCATTTTGCTATGCCAATATCGCCCTGCAGTACCACCACTTCAATACCGGAATATGGAATTGCCTGGAGGATTGGGTGCTGGACGGTTTGGAAAACGAAAAGAAAATGCTTGTCTTCACAGGACCGATTTGCAAGGAAGAAGATGAAGAGTACTGCGGCGTCCACGGCGAGCCGGGATGTCAGATCAAAATTCCTTTCGGTTTTTGGAAGTGCGTATTTTTTACCGTCAGGCAAAAGCTGACGAGCCTGTCATTTGTCATCAGGCAAAGGCCGGATCGTTTGCATGATTCCTGTGAGTACGAGCGCTTGGAGACGTACCAGGTACCGCTCGCTGTCATTACAAAAGAGACGGAGCTGTTGTTCATGCACAGCTTGTACGAGGCAAATCCGCTCTATTTTTGGAAGCGACTCTCTCCCGCGGCGGGGCCCATCAATATTCCGGAGCAGCACCGGATTCAACAGCCGTCAGACATTGTCTTTGGCCGAGAACCGGAATGAAAAAAGCCAGGTTCCGCTGTCGCTGGCGACAAGTAGCTGGTTTAACGTGGGTTTGAGTAATATCCCTGCATGAATACATTATTTTTTGGAGGAACAACATGGAAGTTTTTCAGGATTTTTTAGCCCGCATAGACAACCCGCAACATCGGGCCCGAACAGAAGCGGTTTTGGCTTGGGTAGCTGCAACATTTCCAAATTTAACGCCAGCAATGAAGTGGAATCAGCCTATGTTTACCGATCACGGCACATTTATTAATATCTTGGATAAGGCAGGCTGTTCAACCTTTTGGCGGGAATAGGATAAACAGGGTAATCTAATGTCGCTCAACTAACGGAGAACAAAAGTAAAATAGCCCAACATAATAAAACAGATCACGTAATGGCATCTATGTTCCATCAAGTGATCTGTTTTTGCACGTATGCGGCAGTATCTGTTGTCGGGCTCCCAAATGCCGCTACGATACCATCTGCTTTTCAGATGGCGGGAGCTTTGCTGGTACTACGTCCTCCTTGTATTAGGTTCAGCCGGAGAAACAAGCTTGACGGAAAGCGTTATCCAGTTTGGGGCGGGAGAGGGTGGGTGTGTACTATCACTTCTCCGCAACTCTCTTTCTGACTTCCTCGAAAAACCGGCGCCATGCTTCCGGAAGCTCTGCCTGTTCGCGTTTGTGTCCGGAACGGTCGGCAGGAACCTCTGCCCGCTCCTGCTCTTGACCAGACTGAAGCATGCCATTTTGGTCCTTGCCGACTGAAGGCGATCCGCCCGTATTCGCAGAAAGCGAAATACCCGGCTCGATCTCAGTCGAGAGCTGTTTTCCAGATGCATTGTCCATGGGTCACCTATCCTTTCAGATCAAGCCACTCGCTGCGGAGCAGAAACAGCTCCCGAAGCTCCTGCGTGGACAGCTCGGTTATCCAGTTTTCGCCGTTGCCGACAATCTTCTCGCTGAGGCTCAGCTTTCTTTCCATCATTTCGTCGATCTTCTCCTCGATCGTCCCGAGAGAGATAAATTTATAGACCTGCACATTGCGCTGCTGACCGATCCGGTACGCCCGGTCCGTCGCCTGTTTTTCGACGGCGGGATTCCACCATCGGTCGATGTGAAAGACGTGGTTGGCTTCCGTCAAGTTCAGGCCGGTTCCGCCTGCCCGCAGGGAAAGGATGAAGATCGAAGCACGCTCCGAGTCAGGCAAGGCGGTATCTTGAAAGCGAGAGATCATCCAGTCCCGCTGTTCCTTTGGGGTAGAGCCGTTTAAAAACAGGACGGGGCCATAGCCTTCTCTTTCGAGGACGCGCTGCAGCAGCTTGCCCATCTCGATGTACTGGGTAAAGATGAGGCTGCGTTCGCCTTTCTGCCGAATGTCGCTGATCAGCTCAAGCAAGCGCTCGATTTTCGGAGAGCGCGTCTTCTCATCCGGCGCGCCGAGTCCATTGTCGATCAGTCCGGGGTGATCGCAAAGCTGCTTTAACCGGGTAAGCGTTGTCAGAATCAGCCCGCGCCGCTGCATCGGCGAAGCCTGGTCCAGCCGGTCAAACATCGACTGGATCGTTGTCTCGTACAGCGCACCTTGCTCAGCGGTCAGTGTGACGTACTCTTTTCCTTCATTTAATGCAGGCAGGTCCAGTTGGATATGCGGGTCCGTTTTTACGCGCCGCAGCAAAAACGGCTGGATGAGCCGCTGTACCTGCTGAACCAATGTCTGATCTTGATCACGCTCGATAGGATGGACAAAACGCTGCGAAAAATCGCGCAAACTACCCAGGTAGCCTGGATTCAAAAAATCGAAAATCGACCAAAGCTCCGTCAAACGGTTTTCGATCGGTGTACCGGTCAAAGCGATGCGATGTCCGGCACGCAAGCTGCGGATGGATGTCGCCTGTTTGGTCTGGGCGTTCTTGATGTGCTGCGCTTCGTCCAGACAAATGGTGCTCCAGGCAAGAGAAGCGAGCTCCTGTTCATCCAGATGGGAAAGGGAATAGGAGGTGATCACCAGGTCAGCTTCCTGTGCCGCCTGGATAAATGCCTCATTTTTATGCCGAGCCGTACCGTAGTGCACGTAAACAGAAAGAGACGGGGCGAACCTTTGGAGCTCTTTCTGCCAGTTGCCGATCACTGAGGTCGGGCAGATCAGCAGGGAAGGGCTTTGCCGTGATTCGGTTTCCTTCAGAAAGAGCAGATAGGTAATGAACTGGATTGTCTTCCCCAGACCCATATCGTCCGCGAGACAGGCTCCCAGCCCAAACTGCCGCAAAAAGAGCAGCCACGAACTGCCCTCCCTTTGATAGTTGCGCAGCTCTCCCTGAAAACCGGGTGGCTGCTCGATCAGCGGTATGCGCTTTGTATCCTGGAGCTTCGCCATGAACTGAAAGAGATGCCGGTTCAGCTCAACCTCGACGGGAAGGGCAGATGGCCGGTCCCATTCCTCCCATGACGGGTCGGATGGCTCCTCTGTGCCGGCCAGATAGAGCTTCATGACCTCGCGCAGCGTGAGCCCATTCTTTCCTGTCGTTCCCTTCAATGTCTCCTGCATTTGCGCAAACAGCGCGGGAGTCAATTGCACCCACTGTCCCTGGACCTTCAGCAAACGCTGTTTCTGGTCCAGCAATCGGCGAAATTCCGCTTCGCTCAGCTCGAGCGGACCGAGCGCAAGCTTCCATTCAAAATCCATGACTTGATTGATGCCAAAAAAGGACGGGCTTCTTCCCGAGGAATGCGCCGACACTTTTATTTTCACCCGAGGTTTGGTCCGCTTGACCTGCTCCCACCAAACGGGCAGGAAGACGTGGATTCCTGCTTGCACCAGCTGCAAACTGTGTTCCGTCAGAAACGTCCAGGCCTGCTCATTGGACAATCGGGCAGAAAGAGGGGTGTCATTTGCTCCTTTGTCCATCCATGGGAGAATTTCCTTGCACTTCTCGATGTCGCGCCTCAGACGGTGGCGATACTCTCGCCAATCGTCCGGCATGGCGGTCGTCATGATGGCGTTACCAGTCGGGGCGGTCTCGTCTTGGTTTCCGAGCGTCAACGGGAATACCGCGAGTTGGCCCTCCAGGTCTTCCGACAATAGCTCGAAGACACGGTCGGGCAAATCCCGATCCTGCAAAAGAAGCTTGAGAGACCAGTCAGCCTCGTCACCCTTCGGTTCGAGCAGCTGCAAGCAGGTGCGGAAAGGAGTATTGTCGGGGACAAGTCCAATCGTTTGCAGCCATTCCGATTCCCCCAGATGGGGCGACATGTCTTCTCCCAGCACATCGAGCGCAGGAAACTGTCTGAGCAGTCCGTTCCAGGCATTCCGTACCCCGCCCCTCTGGGAGAGAAGATCGTTTATAACGAGAGAAAGCAAGCGTTCTCCTGAGGCTGGCAGCGGTTCACGCGGATCAGCCAGCTTCCAGCCATAGCGGCCATTCTGCCAATCGGAAAAGCTCGGCAGGAAGTTGCCGGCTGCAAGGGCATCCATGATCGTCCCGGCGGCTGTCCGGTAACCGGCCAAGTCTTCACTCAGCGTAAAGGTAACGTGCTCAAGCCACCCCGGTGACACGAGAAACCGGAGAGCCTCCAGCGGCTCCAGCAGGATGACCTGATCTGTTTTTTCGATAAACGTTCCATAAAAAGAGTGTTCATCCCAGGCGAACAGACAGGCTGCCGCCCGCTCCGGATGCACGGGATTGCCCATGCAGTCCTCAGCCTTGAGGAAAAAACGACCGTCCGGCAAGAGTCCTCCGGTGAGAAACATATGCAAAGTAACATTCATGAAATCAGATTCCCTCTCTTTAGCTCCTCTTGAAATGCCCGCAAACGGCTATACTTGGTTGCCAGCCCTTGTATGAAACGCTCCCAAACGTCAAGCTGATCGGCTTTCTGATAACTGGCCCGAACTTTTTTCAGCAGTTTCGCCGCTTCCCGATAACCCGAGCGATTTCGCGACCCGATCTGTTGATTGATCTCACGGATCAACAGCGGCAGGAGAAGAAGGGGCTTTTGGTCCTCAATGATCTTGGCTTGCTGCTGATTCATCTGTTCCAGAGCGCTTTGGTACGTCATGAGTACATCCAGATATTGCTTGTACTGCCGGTTTTCAAACAAGTAGGCGCAGTAGTCGGTCAGGCTTGCCGGCAAAAAACGCTTCAGCATCGCGCCGGAGTCGGCCGATCTGCCCAGCCGTTCCATCGCTTCCCGCCAGACGGCAGCAACCAGGCGGTATTCGGGTCCATCCGCTGTCCCGATCAAGGTTTCCAGCCTATCGACCCAGTACAAGAAGCGTTCCCATTCTTCATGCCGCGCAAAAGCTTTCATGTAAGGCAGATAGAAGGACAAAGCAAGCGACTGCGATCCATTCCATATCCGGAGAGCTGTTTCGTCTTCCCCTTTCATAACCAAAAAATGCGCTTGCAGGATCGAAAACCTTTCACGCTCGGCGTCGGTCAGGACGGGGTTCTTGATCAGGCGGTCCAGCTCATCCATTTCCTCTTGTATCCAAGCAGGGGTGTTCAATAGGTACCACCACAGGAGGCGATATGCTTGTATCCAGTAAATCGTGGCAGAATCGCAATGCTTCCATTCCTTGCTTTTCTCGTGTGTCTCTTCCAGGTGGGAGGAGAAATGCTTCCGCAAGCTCTCTGCATCCAGATAAAAGAGGGCAGCCTCCAGCTGCTCGACAAGCCTGTCAGCCGTTTGCGTCAAGTCGGAAGCCCAGTAGGAGGAGCGCACGTCTTTTACGAACGTTTGCAGCTTCAGCAAATGAAACAGGTTGGCGTGAACAGAAAATAGCTGTGCCAGCTCTTCCGGCCAGGAGCTTGTAACTCCCAGGACGTTTTCATAGCTGGAAAACAACTCCGAAGACGGGCGCGCTGTTTCCATGGCCAGCGGGAGATTCCGTGTCCATTTCTCCAGGAAGCTCCACCAATCGCTTACCTTGCTTTCTGGGCGCAGGGAAGCGCCTAGCGAAGCGGAGGGAGTCGGATTTGCCCCGGATTTTACGATTTTTTTATAGGCAGGAACAAGCATGGCGGGAGAAAACACAGTGCTCCGCGGCTTGTGCAGTACGTTCATAAAGGCTCGGGGATTTTCAAACACACTGTATGCTTGAAAAAAGGTAGCGGCGATGTGCTTGCAATAGCGGGCATACGAACAGGTACAGGTGCTGTTTGCAAAGGCATTCAGGTCAATTTCCACATGGTAAACCGCAGATCCCTGCACATCGCTGCGGAGATGTGCGCCATCTTCCGCCTGAACGTTAAACACCATGCCATCGGTAAAGTACTGATATCCTTGCTCCACGATGTGTTCCTCCATGTTAACGAGGATTTGTTCGCCCAGTTGCTTGACTTGTTCCCGCGTTAACTCTCTTTGCAACATGTAGTCGATGCCTCCGTGCCAAGTGTCATCCCTCCATTATACCGAAAACGGCCGCAGAAACAAAAACGGATCGTTTCACAAACCGTATGAGGCATCATCGAAACCATGCTGCGTGCCTTGACTATTTAGGAAAGTATAAGAAAATGGGAAGGAACGAAATCGAAAGAGGACGGTGCAGCGATATGCTGATGAATGAAAAAATCAAAGCCTCCGAAGTGGAGCTGACCGGACTTCAGGGAGAAAATCTGGGCATCGTTTCTACCAAAGAAGCATTGCGTATGGCCAAGGAGCTGAATGTCGATCTGATTTGTCTGTCACTGGCTACAAGTCCGCCGCCATGCAAGCTTGTCAGTCGGGATGAGTATCAACAACAGCGCGTCCAGGAAAAGAAAAAGGAGCGCAAAGCGGCGCAAGGCCATAAAACAAAGGAAATTCGTCTTAGTGCATATATTGAACAGCACGATTACGATACGAAAAAAAGGCAGGCGGAGCGAATCCTGCACTTCGGAGATGCCGTACAGCTATGTGTTCGTTTGGAGAAAAAAGAGACACAGCAGGCAAAAGAATTGATCGAGCAGCTTGTCAAAGAGTTGGGTCATTGCGGGAGACAGGAAAAGGGCATCCAGGTGAGCGGGAAGCAAGTGGTTGCCGTGCTTTTTCCTTGTTGAGAAATTGTATAGTTTGTTGTCGTATATTGTCAGTTAGCCTTGAACAGCGCACTTTTTCTTTACCATCCTTTCCCTTGCAACTTTTCTCGACAATCCATCGTCAAGTAATCACCTGCTCATGAAGCGTATAGACTATTTCTGACAGAATCGTATATGACCAAAATTTACGAAAAGTACGATTCGTGACCGCAAACATCATGCATCCCAAAAAAAATCAAAAATCAAAATGAGTAATGGGGGAGTTATTTTGCATCATTTCAAAGTTTTATCGACAAAAACAGTAAAAAAAGGACTGGCAGGCGCTGTTATGGCCGGGCTTTTGGCGGTGTCGAATACCGGTTTGGCCGCAACTGCTCTTCCATTGTCCGATATTGCATCGAATGCTTATAAAGGAGCGATCCTGAAGCTGAATTATGCCGGAGTCCTGAAAGGCTATACGGATGGCACATTCAAGCCCGAAAAAGAGGTTACTCGTGCAGAGTTTGCCAAAATTGCCGTGTTGGCAATGGGATACACCGACGAGCAAGCCAAGCTGATGCAAGGAAAAACAGCGTTTAAAGACCTGCCGGCGGATCACTGGGCAACAGGCTACATAAATCTTGCCGTTTCTCAGGGAATTATCAAAGGGTACCCGGACGGCACATTTAAACCGAACAATACCGTGAAAGTCGCAGAAGCTTTGACCGTTTATGTACAAGGCTTGAAAATCAGCGTACCGGCTTCGACTACCGGACAATGGTACTATCCCTATCTGCTCGAAGCCAACAAGGCGGGCATTTACGATTCAAAGGACGAACCGACTGCAGCAGCAAGACGTGATGTCGTAGCCAAGTTCACCGACTTCTTCATGGAGACGCCTGTTTACGCCAATGGCGCTTATTACGACAAGAACGGAAATGCAAAAGGCACGGTCCAGAAGCTTCCTGTCGTAAAAGGAACTGTCGATTCCTACGACAAATCTACAAAAAAACTGAAGCTGACCGGACAAAAAACAGAAGTGACGATCGCTGACAATGCGCAAGTATTCGGCAGCATCGTGGCAGGAGCCAAAGTCGAGTACATCGTGAAAAACGGAAAAATCGCTTTCCTGAACGTAGTGACTGCTGACACCAATATCGTCGAAGGCATCGTGAAAACAGGCCTGAACTTCTCCAGCGCGGTTGGGGACGAAAAACAATTCAAGGCGATCGTAAACGGGAAAGAGATCATCCTGGAAGTAGAAAGCGGCGTAACGGTTTCCCGCTCTCACATCGGCAAGAAATTCGTGGCCGTTATGGATGAGGACGGAAAGGTAGCCTCCATTACCATTTCGGATAACGCAACGAGCGGTCTCGTGAAAAAGACCTCGACCGTTAGCGGCACAAAAGCGAAGAAAGAGATTCAAGTCGGCGATCAAACGTATGAATTGACCGCAAATGCTGTCATCAAGGGGAAAACTCATCCGCTGGCCAAGGAAGCAACGGGATCGTTCGCTGACATTGCCAAAGGGGACCTCGTTGAGCTGACACTGGATGTTGACCGAAAAGCGTCTGCTGTCACCTACACGAAGCTGAGCACGACACAAACGATCAAGGTCGATGCGGATGACAACGTGATCAGCTTTGACGGGTATGAATACGAAGTTCTTCAAGATACGAAGCTCTATGTCGACGAGGACAAGGTATCGGAATTGGATGATCTGAAAAACAACAGCGTTGCCGTTCTCACCTTTGACCAGGACGGAAATTTGATCAAAGTGGAGCAGGGCGTAGGCGTCTCGGAAGGCAAGCTGGTAGACGATACGACAGCATATGAAGGTCAGACGAAACTGGCGACGATCAAGGTTGACGGCAAAACCTACGACATCTTGGCAAACGCGAAGCTGACTATCGACGGAAACTCGGTCTCCGCAACAACAATCAAGGCCGACCAGTTGAATGATTACCGGATCGTCAGCTGGAAATACAATCTGGGAACCAATGATATCGTCGAGCTGACTGCTGAGAAGCAGACGGTAGTGGGCTATGTAACCGAGAAATCGGGTAAAACCATTACGGTGAACGGCAAGGATTATGAGCTTCTTTCCGGAGTATCGATTGATGACAATGCAGACACCAACGACAAAGAGTATACACTCGTACTGAACAACGACGGCAAGGTAAAAGCGGTGACTGGTGCTGCCAAAACACTCAGCGGCGTAGTCGATTCTGTAGAAGTGGTGAATGAAAACGGCTCGACCAAATCGGCCGAGATCGAAGTAAACGGCAAGACATACAAGGTCCTGAACGCGGATACGGTAGATGATGTCGACCAATTTGAGTTGGTTACACTGACAATGAACCGTGAAGGCGAAGTGACGAAAGCCGTTGTACAAGGCACTCTGACCAAGGAAGAAGAAAAGTTCATTGGAATTGAAGCCCGTGTAAACGGAGATAAATACGTCTTCTTCAACAACGTCTCCACGAGCATCAAGCTGTCGAAGGACGCAAAAGTGAAATACTACGACGGTTCTGATATGGATGAGGACGAAGTGAAGTCTTCCGATAAAGTCGACTTGTGGACGAATGCGGACGGCCAGGTTTATCTGATCGTTGTAAACAAGCGATAACGGGTAGCCTTCCGTTCAGCAGGGAACAGAATATAGGGGAAATCAAAAAGATTCAGGATCGGGCTCATTTTTTGAGTCGATCCTGAATCTTTTTTACGTTGTACGACTGCCTCATGAAAGCAAGGGAAGCGTAAATGGTCTACGGTTTTTATAGCTGCTGTCTTGTGGTGAATCCTCAGAGCCTTGAGCTGATAACGATGACAGATAGAATCAGGCAGATTGCCGCCGGCAGGATGGTGACAATCGGCTGCTCTGCTCGAAACAGATCGGCGTGGATCGCCCCCGCCATAAGAACGACAAAGAGTACCCCGGAGCCAATGGCCAAATACCGGTTCCATATTCCGCCAATCAGCGCCAGCGCTCCCACGATCTCAAGAATGCCGACAACGGACATGAACCAGAGAGGATAGTGATAATGGCTCCAATGCTCGACTTGAAACGGAACGCGTGCGAGCTTGATGATACCCCCTGACAAAAGAAACAGCGACAATACGGCTTGCATGATAATCAGTCCCACCGGTTATTCCTCCATTATGTTATTCTTTGGCCTTTGACTCCCGGGGCAGCATGCCGTACATGAGAACATCGACGACCTGCTTCGCCAATCGTGCTGGCGTTTGTTTACCCGGCAACAGGTGTGTAACCGTCAATCGCTCAATCATCCCGAGCAGACATTCCGCGACCGTCGCCATCTCCACATCGGCCCGAAAGTAACCCGCTTCCTGCTCGGCACGCAAGTTTTCAAGCAGGAGAGAAGTCAGATCTTCTTTGATCTGTTCCGCTTGCGGAGCAAGGAAGAGCCCGATTCGAGTCATATGCGGATTGCGGACGAGGAAGCTGAAAACCATTTCCAGCGCCTGTACGATCCGCTGCAGCAAATGCTCCGGCTCGATCCCTGGTTCCAGACGGATGGACGCCGTAAGCTCGCCCAGACCAGACCGAAAGTCATGGATGATTTCATCGAAAATGGCTTCTTTGCTGGCGAAGTAGAGGTAAAAAGATGGCTGGGTCAATCCCGCCTGCTTTACGATCGTACTGATTTTTGTCTCGTGGAATCCCCGCAATGCAAATTCTTCCGCAGCAGCTTCCAGCAGCCGCTTCCGACTTTCCTTCCCTTTCCACCCCTTTTCACGAACCACAATAGCCAATCCTCCTCCACAAAAAGATACTCAAAAGTAATGTTACTTACGAGTAATGTAACAAAGGAATCAACTTCCAGTCAAGAAGATAGAGGGGAAAAAGAAAAAGCCCTTCCAGCTTAAGAGACTGGAAGGACAAATGTTTCGCCTTGTTCCTCAATGACGATGCGGTCTTTTTCATCGCTAGCTGCCGCAAGCAGCCGTTGAATAGGTTCCTCAACAGGCTCCTGGGAGAGAACGAACGTATTCCAATGGATGGGAACGAGCCATTTGGCTCCGCTCTGTTTAAACATCTCCCAAGCTTGCTCCGGAGTACAGTGGGCAGCTTGATATGCATCGGGCTTATAGGCACCTATCGGCATAAAGGCAATGTCAATGCTTCCAAAAGCACGAGGAAGTTCCTCAAATGATGTGTAGGCCGTGTCTCCCGGATAGAGGATGCGTACCCCGTTTTTTTCAATGATGTAGCCGTTATAGCCATAATCTTTATTCCATGGAAAGCGGTTGCCCCAGTGCCGGACAGGGATAGCCGTAATCTTCACTCCGCTGGCAGTACGTACGGTTTCATGCGGAGCAATTTCTTCATACGAACCAAAAGGCATGCGGGCAATCAGTCTGCTGGTGTTTTTTGCAGTGATGACATGGATGGATGGACGAGCCAGCTCCCGCAAGCTGGGCAGATCGACGTGATCCATGTGAGCGTGAGAGATCAAAATAATGTCCACATCTCCGATTTCCGCAGAGCTCAGAGCGGGTGGCGTATAACGCTTCGGCCCAAAGTGAATCCCCGCGATGCGAAGCCCCAATTTTTCCCCAAGCACGGGATCAGTCAGAATTTTTGTGCCAAAAAGATTGATTAGAATGGTTGAGTGTCCCACCCAGGTAAACGTAACCTCTTCATCTTTCCAGGTTGCGGGCATCGGTTTATTCCGGATAGACCGGGATGGGGGTTTCGGAAGCCGGCCCATGTGGTACCAATAGCGGTACCCGATATAAGCCAGCAGGATGACGAAGAGCACAGCGAGCGCCCCGCCCAGCCACGATAACAATGTAGGTAGCATGCCAAAACTCCTTTTGCTTAGCATCGTAATCACTATAGCAACGACCCAACTTTGAAGTAAAGAGATCGATGTGCATTTTTTAGCCGCAGTATTTTCGTGATTGTGCCAGGCAGTGTAAATTCTTATAGATGATACATACCTCTTTCGAGTCTTGTTTATATTTGCTTTGAACTGATAACCGAACCTTTTCGGATGTCGGAACCAATATGTAGTGAAATAAGCACTAGGGGGCCGGCCGCCTATGACAGAAACAGAATTGCATGAGTGTATCCGCAGTACGAGAAGCGGCAACAAGGACGCTTTTCGCAAAATCTACGCACACAGCAAGGACTATGTGTACGGGACCGTTTCGCTGCTTGTCAACAACAAGCAGGATGCAGCTGATGTCGTCAGTGAGGTCTACGTAGAAGTGTTTAAATCGCTGTACCGGTACGACTTTGATAAACCGTTCCGATCCTGGATAACCGGTGTTGTTATCCGACAGGTACGCAACTGGAACCGGAAGCTATGGCGCAAATTTCGATTGTATGAACGAGGCAAGCTCATGGAGCTGCCTGAGCCGAGCCCAGATTCGGAATCACTTTTTCTGCGGCACAAAAATTGCAAATAATTTCCTCATTGAATCAAAAGAGGCCCATGCACTCAACTGGACTCAGCAAAAAGACGGGGCCGCTGTACTCTACACCATTACTTCAACATCCAAGAATGTTACCAAAGCGGATTTGCTGTCCATAGCAGATCAACTGAGATAACAAAGGCAAGAAAAGACGAAGCCGAACCGAAACAAGACGAAGCTGAAGCTGCTTCGTCTTGTTTCTTGTTTTGCAGGAAGTCGGGCGAGTCTTTCAAGTGCATATCCCCCTGATAGATTGCAAATAATTTACATACTACGATGGGGATATAGGTGTTGAAGATGAAGTTCATCAGGAAGTTTACTCAAAAGACAAGGACTAGCAGCAACCGAAACAGAGACGAGAACCATCAAGGTTCCGCCATAGATGACGGTCACCGCCCGTTAGACACAGACCTTGACATCAACATCAAAAGGTTTCGGGAAGAAACAGGAAACAGCCCTGATTTGAAAGTGCGTCAGTTTGAATTGGGGAGCAATCCGCAAATTCGGGTTGCGGCCATTTATAACGAGGGTCTGGTAGATCAGCCCCAGCTAAACGAATTTGTCATCCAGCCGCTGATGCTCTCCAAAGATAGGGGGCGCCTCTCCGAAGCATCCGGAGAGCAGGTCTTTCATTTTCTCCGAAATCACGCCTTGCCGGTCGGAGAAGTCGACACGGTTGAAAATTGGAATGAAGTCATGAACACCGTTATGGACGGGAACACAATTATTTTTATTGATCACTTCCCGGTGGCTATCGGCTGCAACACGTCTGGCGGAGAATGGAGAGGCATCGAAAAGCCTACGACCGAACTGTCGATCCGGGGACCGAAGGATAGTTTTAATGAATCCATATCGACGAATATTTCACTCATACGCAGACGGATAAAAAGCCCGAATCTCTGGTTGGAGATGTATCGGATCGGAGAAATCACCCATACCGATGTGGCTATTATGTACATGAACGGGATTGTAAGTGACCAAATTGTAGAAGAAGTACGACAGCGGCTGACCGGCATAAAAGTGGACGGGATTCTGCAGGCGGGGAATATTGAGCAGCTCATCGAGGATCAGACGATGACGCCGTTTCCCACTGTGTACAATACCGAACGTCCCGATCTGGTATCGCGCTACCTTCTGGATGGGAGGGTGGCCATCATCGTAGACGGGACCCCGTTTGTATTGTTGGTACCCGCATTGTTCACCCAGTTTTTCGTTGCATCCGACGACTACGCCCAACGCTATGACATCAGCAGCTTTATCCGCTTGCTCCGCTATGCAAGCTTCTTGATATCCCTGCTGGGGCCGTCCATCTATATCGCCGCTATCACCTTCCACCAGGAGATGATTCCGACTCCACTGCTGTTCAGCCTGGCCGCTACCCGCGAAGGTGTGCCGTTTCCGGCGCTGGTCGAAGCGCTGCTGATGGAGCTGAGCTTTGAGATATTGCGAGAGGCCGGCATCCGCATGCCGCGGGCGGTGGGCCAGGCGGTGTCCATCGTTGGCGCCCTCGTCCTGGGGCAGGCAGCGGTACAGGCAGGGATTGTCTCGCCCGCGATGGTCATTGTCGTCTCCATTACGGGAATCGCCAGCTTTTCCACGCCTGCGTACAATCTTGCTGTGTCGGCACGGCTCATCCGTTTTGTTCTGATGATCCTGGCGGCGACTTTTGGCTTTTACACATTGACACTGGCTATGATTGTTCTCGTTGCGCATTTGAGCAGTCTGCGCTCGTTTGGCATTCCGTATTTGAGCCCCTATGCCCCGTTTCAGATGGATGACCAAAAGGATGCGCTCGTCCGGCTGCCCCTCTGGATGCTTGCCACCCGCACGAAAGCGATAAACAAAAAGAACATCAAAAAGATGGAGCCAAGCGGACACTCGATGTTGAAAAAGCAGAATAACAGGCCGGAGGGGGAGCGCCATGAGGAGTAGAAGCCTGCTGATGATCTTGTGCATGGCCCTTCTGCTTTTGACAGGCTGCTGGAATAATCGGGAGCTTGGTACGCTGGCCATCGTTACCGCGATTGGATTGGACAAGGGAAAGAATCAGAATGAGCACGTCTTTTCTTTTCAAGTGGTCAACCCTTCCGCCGTGATTTCGGGAACGGTTGGGCAAGGGGACGAAAACATGGGGCCAGTCACCGTTTATACGGAAACGGGGGAAACCCTTTTTGAGGCCGCTCGAAAAGCCTCGCAAAAAGCACCGCGACGGCTTTTTTTCTCCCATGTTCGCTACATCATGATTGGCGAACAGCTAGCCCGCCAAGGCATCAACGGGGTGTTAGACTCTTTTGAGCGGTCCAATGAAATCCGTTTGACGGCCCGCTTGGTTATTGCCAAGGGCAGAACTGCCCAAGAAGTCCTGGCAATCGTCACACCGATGGAAAAGATTCCAGCAACAGCAGGGGTAGGCGCATTGGAATTTTCCGAAGAGCTGTGGGGAGAAAGCATCAAAATCGAGTTCGATGATGTAATCCGGGCTATTGGAAACCCAGGGAGAGAACCGATGATAAGCGCGGTCGAGCTCCTTGGAAATCCGCGAGCCGGCCAGCGTGTGGAAAATATCCAATTGACCAAGCCGGATGTTATCGAGAAGATCGGCGGGATCGGGGCATTTAGAACCGGGAAGCTGGTGGGTTGGCTGGAAGGAGAGCAAGCACGCGGTGTGAATTGGCTTCACGGCAGTTTAAAAAGCTCCGTTTTGATGGTCGATTGCGATGGAAAAAAGGATCAAGTCGGAATCGAGATTACCCGTTCCAAGACGGATATCCAAGGAAAGGTGGTTCAAGGAAAGCCGCAAATCACCGTAACGATAACGGAAGAAGCCAGCATTGCAGATGTCAAATGCGCCATTCATTTGTCCAGTCCAGCGGTCATTTACGAACTGGCAAACAAGCTGGAAGATAAAACGATGCTTCAGATCATGTCGGCCGTGAAAGCAGCCCAACAGTACAAAACAGATATTTTTGGATTTGGAGAAGTAATCCGCCGGGCAGACCCGAAGGCATGGGGGCATTTAAAGCTGGACTGGCCAGACCGCTTTTCCCAACTGCCAGTGGAGGTGAAGGTGAAAGCGTTTATCCGCCAGCCAGGGATGATCACTGAACCATATTTACTAAAGCGAGACAAGAAAGTCAGGAATGAATGAAGCGGGGGTGACCATCCCACATGGAAAAAATCAGAATCAGTCCAAGACAATTGTTTTGCTTGATTGTATTATTTGAATTAGGCAGTTCACTGGTTATCCCCTTGGGAGCCGATGCGGGACAAGATGCATGGCTCGCCATTTTGGCAGGGCTGATAGCCGGTTTGCTTATTTTTCAGGTATACTTGTATTTGTATCGGCAATATCCTGCCATTCCTTTGACAGGCTACATACGAAAAATCCTCGGAAATGTCCTTGGGTGGCCCATTTCCTTGTTGTACGTCGCCTTTTTCATTTATGGGTCGGCTCGAATTACACGTGACATCGGCGATTTGCTGTTTAACTCTGTGTATGATGAGACCCCTTTGTTCCTGCTGCATTTTCTTATGCTTGCTGCCATTACGTACGTGCTGCACAAAGGGTTTGAGGTATTGGCCAGAACCGGGGAAGTGTTTTTCGGCATTGTGATGATATTGGTCTGTGTCGGCATCCTGCTGGTGATATTTTCGGGGATCGTCCAGTTTACGCTTCTTCAGCCAGTTCTGGAGAACGGATGGGAACCCATCTTTCAGGCTGTCGTGTCGCAAACCTACACCTTTCCGTTCGGACAGATCATCTGCTTTGCCATGATTCTTCCCTATCTGGCAAAGCCGGGGCGTGCCAGACGGGCGGGGATGACGGGGTTGATTGTAAGCGGGATCATTTTAAGCCTGATAACCGCTCTGGAGATTTCCGTTCTTGGCGCTGACCTCGTCCAGCGTTCAACCTTTCCCTTGCTGATCACTCTCAGCAAGGTGGATATTGCCAATTTCCTGCAAAGACTGGACGCGCTTGTCGTCTTTACCCTGATCATCGTCAATTTCTTTAAAATCTCCATCTTTTATTATTCGGCGGTCATCGGTGCTGCCGATCTGTTCAAGGTGGATAAGCTTCGCAGCCTGATCCTCCCGATCGGGGTAATCATCCTGTTCTCCTCCATGAATATCGCCGGCAGTCATGCCGAGCATTCTGTAGAAGGGGACTTTTATTTGAAATATACGCTTGAGTTATTCGTGACCGTCATTCCGCTGTTTTTGTTGGTTGGTTCCTTTATTCGCAGACTTCTCGGCAATCGCGGGGAAAGTGGCTTTTCCACTGAACAGCAGAGGTAAGGCGAGTTATCGCTTCGTTTCTTTTGCATGCTTGAAGGTGTGCGCAAAGTGAAAGACAATCACGATCAATAGGAAAATGACGAGGATATATTCAGCGGGAGACATGATCCAGAACAGGTTTGCCAGATTTTGCAAGGATGCCGGAGCACCCAGGCCGATCAAAACATCCATTGCCATTGCAAATAGCAGAGACAGGATTGTCAGGAAAAGAAAGATCAACAAGCTTTTCATGGAGTCCACCTCTTGTGGAAGAGACATTACGCGTATTTTCTGCCAATCACCACGGATTATTCCCGCAAGCATGCAGGGAGACAGTCCGGGGCTCAGAGCAATTTAGCAAAGATAGAGGAGGGCTTCTCGTGAAATATCGCAGATTGGGAAAAACAGAGTTGAAGGTGTCAGTAGTCGGCATCGGGACATGGCAATTCGGCGGCGAATGGGGTATGGATTTCTCCCAGGAGGAAGCGGATCGAATCCTGCACAGAGCCAAGGAACTGGGCATCAATCTGATCGACACAGCGGAGTGCTACGGCGATCACTTGTCGGAGCGGTTGATCGGCGGCTTCCTGAAAAAGGATCGACGGGAAGACTGGGTGGTAGCGACCAAGTTCGGCCATCACTTCCACGACAAGTTTACACGGACGAACAACTACAGTGCAGACGATGTATTGAAACAGCTGGACGCGTCACTTCTGGCGCTGCAGACCGACTATATCGATCTGTATCAGTTCCACTCCGGTCCCGATGAAGCCTTTGACAATGACGAGCTGTGGACGGTGCTGGACAAACAGGTGCAAGCAGGGAAGATTCGCCATCTCGGCCTCTCCATCGCCAAGAATGACAACATTCATCAGACAGGATCGGCCCCGAAGGTAAACGCCAAGACAATACAGGTCGTCTACAATCGGTTGGATCGTACCCCTGAGGAGCAGGTTTTCCCCGCGTGCATGGAGAATGACCTGGGGGTGCTGGCTCGCGTCCCGCTGGCAAGCGGCTATCTGAGCGGCAAGTACAAGCCGGGTTCCGTCTTTGCCGAAAATGACGTACGCCATAATCACGACCAGGAGCGCGTTCGCTCTTTGCTGCAGCAGGTCGAAGAGATCAAGCAAAACGAAGTGCCTGCGGGTACGGACATGGCACAGTGGGCTTTGGCCTGGTGCTTGAAGCATCCTGCCGTCACTGCGGTGATTCCGGGATGCAAGAGTCCATCTCAGGTGGAAGCGAACGCCAAAGCGGCAGAGCTGGTGAACGAGGACCATCCACAAGCGTGGAAGGCGTGATTGGAAAACCAATGCCATTCCCGTTTGCAAGCAATAAAACAAAACTGTTTTTCAAGCGAGAGAAAAGTAGAAACAAGGTGGTGTTTTTTTGGGTACGGTAGATTTGTCTCTTTTGCCGTGGAATGTGTTCTGGGTGGGCATCGCGTATTTTAGTGTAACGGGAGTTCTTTTCTGCTTTGGCTTTCTTCATCTGTTTCAGAAGAAGACGAAAAGCGGAGTTCTTTTCATGGGCGGAGCCGCAATCAGCGCTTACTTCTTCTTGTCCTATTTATTTACGCATCACATATAGCAGCGCCTCATGCGATCAAACAATAAAGGTATGGCATGGCCAGGTTGCCGTATCAGCGGAGGGTGAAAAAATGGACAAATAACTGTAGATGATCAGATTCAAAAAATGGAGATGAGCTTTTTGACCGTACAAAAAATCATAGAAGATGTTGCGAAACATTTGCAAGGCGTACCTGGCGTAGTAGGAATCGTATTAGGCGGGTCCAGAGCTAGAGAGACTCATCGCCCCACTTCCGACATCGACATCGGCATTTATTATGACGAAGCCGGTGGTTTTGACGCAGCCGAGATCGGAAAAATCGCCACGAAGCTGGATGACGAGCACAGAGAAAACATCATCACACCTCTGGGCGCTTGGGGTCCGTGGGTAAACGGCGGAGGATGGCTGGTCGTTCAAGGGTACCATGTGGACTTTATCTTTCGCGATGTAAACAGGGTCTCGCAAGTAATCGATGATTGCCTGTCAGGTTCTGTCACCGCGAATTACCAAACCGGGCATCCACATGCTTATTTGAATGTGATGTATATGGGCGAGCTGTCGATCTGCCGGATTTTATGCGATCCGGCCAAGAGACTAGCCGCTTTGCAAGCGAAAACCAAGCCGTATCCAAAAGCCTTGCAGCAGGCAATGATCGGGTATTTCATGTTTGAAGCATCGTTCTCTCTGATGTTCGCTGATAAAAACGTTGACAAAGATGATGTGACCTACGTGGCTGGCTGCTGCTTTCGGGCGATTGCATGCTTGAACCAAGTATTATTTGCCAAGAATGAAGAATATTGCATCAATGAGAAAAAGGCTGCAATGATGATCGACCGTTTTTCTGTCAAGCCAAAGGACTACAAGGCCAGGATCGATCAGGTCATTACCTTGTTGTCTGTAGAGGAGGCAAGCACGAGAAGAGGGGTAGAGCAGCTTCGGGAGCTGGTAGCTGAAGTGGAGCAGCTATTAGGCAGCTAACAGTACCCGCTATTTGAGCAGAAAGCACCATGCGTATGGTAGTACTCGCCCAAGAATTTGGAGTGGTATTGGGTGCTAACACATTCTTCCGTTAAACGGTTCTGATTGGTTTTTATTAAAAAAATGGGCTACTTCTCAAATAGGGTGTCTATTTTGAGGTAGCCCATTCTTACATGTTAATGAAAAATTACCATTCAGGATCTACGGACATGATGACAGATGGAGCCTTAATTAATGTTTGCTCAATATCAGAGGATAAAGCAAAAAATCCCAAAAGCAGAACTGAACACAACAGCGTTAAGAACTTTTGCATAAAAAACTCCTCCTGTTTTATTAACTATGATTGCATATATCTGAGATTTTTTCTATGATCTCAGATGGAATACTTCTTTCGCTTTCCTCAATTGACTTCAGTACAAATCCGACACAATTCATTGCCTCTTTGTATTGACCAATTTGTTTGAAATGAGTTGCACTAACCAATGTGTGATTGATTCCTTCGTCAAACTTATCAATCGAGAAATTATAAAATCCCTTAAGTCTTAAATATTTTGCCATCTTTTCAATACGTCTTGGATTCTTGATGGGAACAGAAGGGAAGAAAGTAGCCTCGGAAGCAATTATTTCGTTTACTGTATTTGTGTCTCCGAGGCGCAAGCAATCCTCTATGAGATCGACTACAATAGATATTCGACGTTCCTTATCTACAGAATGGAGCAATTCTTTGTATAGACTGATTGATTTATCATACTGACCCTTCTTTGAATAGATCATTGCTTGTATATGGTCTTGTTTGAAATCAGCAAATTGACTGTTTTTGTATTCTTTCAGGTAAACCTCTGCCAAAGTTGTATCGTCTAAATACAGGTAGGAGCCGATGACCGCAGTTAAAGCTTCGGCCTTCATATGATTATCTGATTCGTCTCTATCAAAGGCAATTTTGCAAAAGTTTATGCATTCGTCGTATCTCTGTAGTGCGTAGGCATGTATTCCCATACGATAATAGAATTGAACGTAGTCGTGCGGATCTAGATGCTCAGTATAATGTGTTAATTCTATTCCACGCTGGTAAGCTTCTTCAAGGCGAACAAAATCATCTCGCTCTAGTAAGTATCTATCTAGTAATGCTTTGGCAAGGTATCCATGACTCCTTGAATAATTAATGATGGTCTCTAATAGCAGTAACTTCATTTTGGCATTATCTAAAGTAGTTGATCGCTGGAGAACAAAATCAAGAGCAATAAAGGTATCTATTTTGGGGGAATTAAATAAAGCTTGGGCGCTCTTTTGGGCTAAAGTTTCCAATTGGTTTTGGATGGATTCTTCTAGTAGCAGCTTTAATGTTTACGGATTGTCCGCAGTCTCAATGAAAGAACTAATAATAAATGGATAGGGAAGCTCTAGAACACCGCTGAGTTTCTTCCAGGTAGTAAAGGCTGGTTGCTTTGTTTCTCCCTTCTCAATTTTAGCAAGGACAGTCTTACTTACGCCTGATAATTCTGCCAATTGACTCAAAGTAATATTTGCCTTCTCCCGATACTGGTTGATCAAATCTCCAAGTGATAACAAAGACATTTCCACACCACCTATCAAACTCATTTACAATTACACCTTACCATATATGGTAAACATTGTAAATACCTGTCGATCAGCTGTTTTTGTTCGGTAAATCCGATTATGGCAGAGAAAAAATCCTCTGGATGAACCAAGGGGGATTGTTAAAAAGAGCAAATCCAAAGAGAAGCTTAAAAACCTCATGCGAAAGATAGCCTGTGCGGCCGGCAGCTCTCTACAGGAGCTAAGCCGGCTTTTTGTTGCCCTTTCATTCCATATCTGCAGGCAAATCATCTTATTCGCCGCTAAACTATTTATTAATTTCTTGGACTGGCTTACAATAAGTTTTGCAAAAAAGTTAGTGCTGTTAAAATTTGCAATGCTGTTAGACAAGGAGATGATCTCTGCAAAGAAAGAACAGTTTCATCTAGGTAGATCAGTTCATTTTGTCCTTAATAAGAATGCGAGAACAACTCAAAAAGCCGCTGGTCAACACCTGCATCATGCGGTGTCGCCTCAGACAAAGGGTTAGAAAGGTACGATCATGAAATCAATCGCAACCAAGGCTGCAACCAAGCAGACGACTCCAAAAGACTTCAATCTCTTTGTATTGACCTGGCCCATCTTTTTGGAATTGTTTTTATTCATGCTCATGGGCAGTGCCGACACCTTCATGTTGAGCGAGGTCTCGGACAATGCCGTTTCGGCGGTTGGAGCGGCCAATCAATATATTTTTATCGCCATCTTGATCATGGAGGTTATCGGAAACGGAGCTTCCATCGTGATTGCCCAGTATATCGGCTCAAACAGACGGGAAGATGCGGCGAGAATTTCCGCCATTGCCGTCACATTGAACCTGATGATCGGCGTTGTGATCAGCACCTGTTTCATCCTGTTTGGAAAATCCCTGCTCCAGTCTGTCAATCTGCAGGGGGAGATTTTGCATTACGCGCAAACCTACATTACGATTGTCGGTGGCGGGCTTTTTCTGCAAGCAGTCATCAATACGCTGGCCAGCATTATACGGACGTATGGCTATACAAAAGAGTCGATGCTTGTATCCTTGGGGATGAATGTCATTCACGTCATCGGAAATTACCTGTTGATTTTTGGCCATCTCGGCTTTCCAGAGCTGGGAGTGGAAGGTGCAGCGATCTCAACCGTTGTAAGCCGGCTCATCTCCCTCTTTATCTTTTTCTGGCTGCTATACCGTCTGATGGAAGTCAAGATCGCGGTCCGGGATTACTTCAGCTTTTCCATGGAATACATCAAAAAAATCTTGCGGATCGGCATTCCCTCCGCGTTTGAGCAGGTAACCTACAATGCGTGTCAGACGGTGTTTCTTTATTACGCGACACTCCTCGGGGCTGTCGAGATGGCATCACGGCAATATGTCATGAACATCTCTACGTTCATCTATCTGTTTAGCTTGGCTATCGGGATGGGGACGGCGATTATCACAGGCCGCATGGTCGGAGCCGGGCGGACCGAGGAAGCGTATAAGCGGGTGTGGCGAAGCTTGCGCTGGGGCCTGTTTTTAACCATTGCCGTTAATATTGTCATTATCCTTTTCCGAGTGCCGATCATCGAGCTCTTTACGGAAGATCGGGAGATAATCGCTCTGGCGACGCAGATCCTTTTGCTTAGCATACTGCTGGAATCCGGCAGGACGTTCAACCTGATCCTGATCAACTCCTTGCGCGCGGCAGGGGATGCCAAATTTCCGGTTTATATGGGGCTGCTGTCGATGGTCTGCATGAGCCTGCCGCTCGGCTATTATCTCGCATTTTCGCTCGATCTGGGCTTGGCGGGAATCTGGCTGGCGATTGCGGCAGATGAGTGGATGCGCGGAATCATCATGTTTTTCCGCTGGAGAAGCAGAGCGTGGGAACAAAAGTCTTTGGTGCATCCATCTGCGTAAAGCGGCTGACCGTGAAAAGATGGTAAGATAGAGATGGCGACCAAAGTTTGATAGAGGAGTGAACCTGTTATGGATAAAGTAATGTTTATCGAGATCGGGATGGGGGTTGATTTGCACGGCCAAAACGTGACAAAAGCAGCCGTGAGAGCGGTGCAAAATGCAATCCACCACAACTCGATGCCGGGTCTGCGATCTGTATTGCCGAATCATGACATCAACATGATGAAAGTAAACGTCAGACTCGCTGTGCCGGCTGACATGGACAAGCTGGATTTGGCTGCCGTTCGTGCAGAATTGCCATACGGCGAAGTCACCTTTGACGTTGTCGAGGGAGGCATGCTCACGAGCAGCGGTGTCGTCCTTGCTGACAAGGAGGATAAAAATGATCTCGCTTATGTGGTCATCGCTTCTGTGGAAGTAGGCTATTGAGCGGCTGCCTGCAGCCTTACAAGGAAAAACCATTTTCCTATTTGGAAGGGAAAGGAAGAACCCGGTGATGCGTTATACCGCCGGGTTCTTTTTATTTGTTGCCTGTGAAGCGGCAACTTCCTGCAAAACGGGAGGTGCAGCTGCTCCTTGCTGCATATCGGTAAAATATTTCACGACAAACTCCCGGAACTTCTTAGCTGCCTTGGAGAGATAGCGCTTTTCATGCCACGCAAGCTGGTACGTTCGCTGACAAACCGGGCTTTCAATATCCAGCTTGATCAATGGAGATTTCTTGTCGGTTTTGCATGCGCCCACAAAAGCGACGCCGAGTCCTGCCTGAACAAGGCTGCTGATCGCGGATGGCTCATCAACCTCGCAGACGACATTGGGTTTGAACCCTGCCTGAAGACAGAACTCATCATTCATTTTCCGAAAAGGAAAGCTCTCCTTGTACCCGACAAATGGATCATGGGCCACCTCGCTCAACGATACGCTTTTTCTAGAAGCCAACCGATGCCCAGGAGGCACCGCCAAAAACACCTCCTCCTTCAGTACGGGCAATTGATGAATGCCCGCACCTTCAATAGGAACGGCAGTAAAACAAAAATCGACATCGCCGTTTTCCATAAGACGCGACATTTCCTCCAGAGAAGCTTGTGTGATCCGAAAATTCACGTTTGGGTGCAGAGCCAGAAAAGCACCTAGCGGCTCAGACAAGCGATGCAAGGTAGGAGTCGCTACATAAATGCTGCCGCGCTCCATCCCCGCCATATCGGCCACCTCTCTGCGCCCTTCTTCCAGTGCAGTCAGCGCCGTTTCCACCTTTTTCAAAAATGCCTGACCGAACATATTGAGGCGGATTTGTCTGCCTTGACGGTCGAACAACGGAACGCCGAGATCCTCTTCAAGCCGTGAAATCGTCTTGCTGAGGGCAGGCTGTGCAATGCGCAGCTCTTGGGCCGCCTTCGTCATATGCTCAAGTCTGGCAACTGTCCGAAAGTAGTGCAGCTGCAGCAGTTCCATATCATCTATCACCCCGGATTCATATCCCCCAGTATATGTAGAGATATATTAATAAATATTTTTATTTCTATAGTATCGATTGTAGAATAAATCGTGCGAGACGACAACAGTGAAACAACCTGGTGAAACCGTGCATGTAGAGGACACACAAAGGTGACGCACATCAGAACAATCTGAAAGAAAGGGGAGTTTACCCATAAACAAGATTGATGTACATCAAGCGGGAGAAAAATTGATTCGACTATTGGCTGTCACGCTCGTCATCTCAGTGATGAGCGCGACTATGTTCAATATCGTTCTGCCTGAGATCAGATCTGATTTTCAACTTTCCTTCGCGCAGGTCAGCTGGGTGTCGGTCTCGTACATGCTGATTTATGCGATCGGAAGCGTCACGTATGGCAAACTGGCGGACACATAAAGGCTGAAAAGCTTGCTCACCTTTGGACTGGCAGCCTTTGCAGTTGGCTCGATGATCGGTCTGGCCGCACAAGCATTTTGGATGGTTCTGCTTGGACGGATTTTACAGGCAGTAGGGGCTTCGGTTATTCCGGCAACAGGCATGATCATACCGATCCGCTATTTTCCACCGGAGAGCAGGGGACGCGCTCTGGGCATATCTGCTACGGGACTTGCGCTGGGTGGGGCGCTTGCGCCAATTGTAGCGGCGTTCGTTGCTAGCTTTGTCCATTGGCGGTGGCTGTTCTGTATCCCTCTTCTCACCCTTATTACGCTCCCGTTTTATCGAAAGTATTTGGACGATGAGCCCGGACGGAAAGGCAAACTGGATTGGATCGGCGCTGGTTTGCTGGCAGGAACGGTGGCTCTGGTGCTTTTGGCTGTTACGAATGGAGGATGGATGCTCGCATTGGCTGGAGCCATCTTGCTTGCCTTGTTTTTGCTTCACATCCATCGTTCAACCGAGCCTTTTGTCCAACCGAGACTGTTTGCAAACAAAAGCTACTCGCTCATGCTCGTGCTTGCTTTTCTGGCAAGCGGAATCGGCTACGCGCTTCCTTTTCTAAGCCCGCAGATGCTGTCCCAACTGAATCAACTCGCTCCCGGAGTCGTCGGTTTTGTCATGGTGCCGGCCGCTATCTCGGCGGCCATTCTGGGAAGGACTGGCGGGAAGCTGGCAGATTCAAAAGGAAATCCCTTTTTGTTCTATACGGCTACGGCATTGCTCTTTATCTGCTTTGTCCTGCTGTCATTCTTTGCCGGGTTCTCCCCGGTCCTTATCGCCGTCATTCTCATCTTCGGCAATGTGGGCCAGACGTTCATTTTAATTGCACTATCCAATACGACCTCCAAACTGCTGCCTAAGGATCAGGTTGGGGTCGGCATGGGAATGATGTCTCTCTTGAACTTTATCGCTGGAGCTGTTTTTGCAAGTGTTTACAGCAAAATCGTCGATCTGGGGAGCGGCTCCGCCGGTAACGTGATCGTTGCCCCTTTATCCGGCGAGGCATCTGTCTACAGCAGCATCTATTTTGTCTTGGCGTGTCTGTACATCGCCATGGTGTCGATTTACTTCACATTGATGAGAAAAACGAGTCAGGCAGGAAAGCTTCATGCGGATGCCTGATGACGGGAATTCGTGTACCCGTGAACGCAACACAATCGTAGAGCAAGAAAGGCAAAGAGAGGATGAAGATCATGAAAGGAAGACCTGTCTGGTCATCATTCTTGCTTAGCTGTTTCCAGAGAAGACGCTTATCGATTTTATCCGGCTTGTTCTGACGAGCGTGAAATAATTCGGATCGGGAATAACGGCGGCGGTCAGATAAGGGGGATACAAGATGCAAAAAGAAAACAGAAACGGAATATTTCTCATAACGGGAGTCATGGCTGCAGGAAAATCAACGATCGCACAAATGCTTGCGGAGAAATTCGAAAAGAGTGTCCACCTGCGGGGAGATGCGTTTCGGAAGATGATCGTCAACGGAAGAGAAGAAATGCTGCCGGAGACATCCCAAGAGTCCGTCCGGCAGCTCAGCCTGCGGCATGAAATAGCGGCTTCGACCGCAGATCGATACTACCGTGCGGGATTTACCGTCGTTTTGCAAGATGTCATAATCGGTTCCTTCCTCGCTGAAACCGTGACGAGGATTCAAAGCAGGCCTTTGTATGTAATCGTTCTGGCTCCCCGTCCGGAAGCCGTAATGGAGAGGGAGAAGAGTCGCCCAAAAACAGGGTACGGACTTTGGACGGCAGACGAGCTTGATCGGCGCTTGCGGGAAGAGACACCCAAGATCGGTCTGTGGCTGGATACCACCAACCAAACCGCAGCGCAAACCCTCGATGAAATATGGGGGAGGGTGTGGGCCCAAGGAATCATCGAAGAAACAGACAGTCCATACTAGCAGGAGTCATCCTCCCGCCCGCGGCGCGCTCTCGAATCCGATTTTTTTATGCGTCCCGTCACAGAAAGGCTTTTTCTCTGAATGACCGCAGCGGCAAAGTGAAAACGTGGAGCCTGCCTCAAACCGGCCGCCGAGCGCATCTATCAGGTCAACATTGCCGTTGACGCGGATGGAGCCGTTATCGTTGATTTTTATCGTGACTTTCTCGTTTTCCAGATTTCATCACCTCGGAAGGATGATCGTGAGTATTGTTCCGGCCAAGCTTGTCATCTCGGAATTTGTTTTCCGGTTTACACCAGCAGACCCTTTTTAAATAAAGGGATCGATCATAATCAGCCAGAGGAAATCCTCTTATGGCTTTAGTACGACTTTAATGCAGCCATCCGTCTTTGTGTCGAAGATCTCATAGCCGTGTTCTGCTTGATCCAGCGGCAAAACATGTGTCACGATGTCTCCGGGATCGACTTTTCCTTCCGCAATCAAGTTGTACAAATGCGGCATGTAGTGAATGATAGGGGCTTGTCCGGTTCTGAGATTCACATTCCGTTGAAAAATGTCGCCGAGCGGGAAAGCATTGTATCTCATCCCGTACACACCCGTAATCTGAATGGTGCCGCCTTTGCGAACAGCCTGGGTTGCGATGACGATGGCGCCCATGGCACCGCCTTGCAGCTTGAGACCTGTCGCTATCATTTCCAAAGGCGTCATTTTCCCGTCCATTCCTACACAGTCGATGACGACGTCCGCTCCGCCTTTGGTCATTTCCTTCAAATGATTGCCGATATTTTCTTCTGCCTCAAAGTTGACAATCTCGACTTGATTGGTTCGCTTGGCATGCTGCAAACGGTAGTCGATATAGTCAACGGCGATCACTCTTTTTGCCCCTTTGAGCCAGGCAAATTTTTGGGTAAGCAAACCTACTGGCCCGCATCCGAGAACGATTACCGTATCTCCCTTTTTCACGCCTGCATTGTCTACACTCCAGTAAGCTGTAGCCATGGCATCGGACATCAACACGAGTTTCTCATCTTCAATCTCGCAGTCATCCGGGATGCGAAAAGGGACAAAATTGGCGTAGGGGACACGCAAGAACTCTGCTTGTCCACCTGCATACCCGCCGGCCGTTTCCGAATAGCCGAAAAATGCGCCCGTTTCGCCGTGAGGGTTGGAATTGTCGCATTGACTTTCCAACTGGTTTTTGCAATAGAAGCATTCGCCGCAGCTGATATTAAAAGGGATAATCACACGGTCGCCCTTTTTAACCTTGATGACATTCGGACCCGCTTCCTCGACAATCCCCATTGGTTCGTGACCGATGATAAAGTCCTCGGGCATGTTGGGTATCATGCCGTGAATCAAATGCAAATCAGAGCCGCAGATTGCAGTGGATGTCAGCCTGACAATGATATCGTCCGGCTTTTCAATTTTAGGATCGTTGACCTCTTTTACCTTGACATCTTTGAACCCTTGATACGTAACAGCTTTCATGATTCACCTCCCGTGTGTATTATCCCCTGACGGAATGGCGCTATTCCCATTGGCTATCCAACAAACGCTTGTGATATAATCGTGCAATATGAAATGACATTAGGATCACGGAGGAATTCATGCTTACTTTTGAAGAAAAACTGGCGATTATCGAATCGTTTCCGCAATTACATAAGAAACCGGTGTCGCTTGGCCGTTTCAACTTTCATTTCGAAGAGAGTCTCCATGACAAGAAAATCGTCGTGCAAAACCTGCATCCGAACGGCAATGGCTTTGTATATGCCGGACATTTGCCCAAAAAAGCGACAGATCCAAAGGGCATGGTGAACATTCGCGATTATTCTGCGGATGAACTGCGAGCCATTATTCAAGCTTCAATCGATTACTTGTCCCGTAAACCAGAGCCAAAAGCAAGCACAGATGCAGCTCAGGAACAGACGCGCGAAACTTGGGTGGGTCCAAACGGGCAGACCCTGCAGCTCGTACAGGAAGATGAGCTATGGAATGTTTATGCAGGTCCAAACCTGGAGGAGGCCTTCGAGTCGCATAAAGAGGCGAAACGGTATTTGTTAGAAGAAGGCTTTAAACTGCAATAGCTCACAACAGAAGATCGACCATAAAAACGCTGTTTCCACCTGGAAAACAGCGTTTTCTTTTTGCATATTTTTGCTTGGTAACAGTCAAATCAACTGCATCCTTACGCCGAGTAGGTATGACGGGACCACCGTTGGAATTGAGACAGCATGAGATTGATCATTAGGAGCTATAGGGACAAACGAGCTTACTTGACAGTCGGCTGCTTTCTTGTGTATTCGGAAAAACGGGCAATGCATTCCCCGCTAGATACACCTCCACATTCACGGAATCGGTTTATGAAAGATTGCCATCCTGCAGATAAAACGAAGCAGCGAAAGTCCGGCGGAAAGAAGATCATCTGAGCAAGCAGTCAATAGAGGAAAGATCCTGGCTCATTTCTGCTCACTTGAAAAATCAATTGTACATCCCTATTTCCTCCCCGTATAATAGTCACCAACAGACAAAAGCAACACAATCCAACAAAGAATAAGAAAACACACAAACCAACAAGTGAATTACTGTGGCGAACAAAAGCGGGAGGGGAAAATGCCATGTACGTAGACTATCATGTCCATTTGGAGGAGGGGCCGTACTCCCTTCGTTGGTGGACCCGGACGGCAGAGGCTTTGCTTTCATTTCGTCAAACGGCTGGCCAAAAACATGCGCTGGAATGGATGGAAGATCTGTCGGACCAGATGAACAGGCGAATCAAGCAAGGAGCCTACTCGCGTGTATGGCTCGACTTGTACCGTAAGCGGGCCAAAGAATTGGGTCTCTCACACGTTGGAATCGTGGATCATCTCTACCGCTTCAAGGAATTCAAGCCCTACTTTGAAGCAAACATAAATCTCGGAGACGATGAGCTGGGACGCATGCAGAAGCTTTGGCTGGATCAGGTCTGCTGCACCTCAATCGATGCGTTCGTCTCCTTTATTCAGGAGCAAAAACCGATCTGGGAGTCCGACGGCATCGATTTGCGGCTAGGCATTGAAGCGGACTATTTTTCCGGCGGAGAAGCTGTGCTTGCCCCATTGATTAGGCAATATCCCTGGGATCATGTCATCGGCTCTGTCCATTTTGTCGGCGGCTGGGGGTTTGACAATCCGGATACACAGTCACGGTTTGCGGAGACAGACTTGAGGCTGCTTTATCGCGATGTGTTTCAGACAGTGGAGGAGGCGATCTCATCCGGACTGTTCGACATCATCGCGCATTTGGACAATCTCAAGGTATTTGGCCACCGGCCGGAAGAAGAGCAGCTTCTCCCGTACTATCAGCGCATTGCCCAACTGCTGCGGCAGCACGATACAGCCACAGAGATCAACACGGGTCTGTTCTATCGCTACCCCGTAAAAGAAATGTGCCCGAGCCCGAGCTTTCTGCGAGTTTTGCGTGAGCAGGGCGTTCCGATCACAACATCCTCTGACGCCCATTTCCCCGACCATTTGGGCAGCTTTTTGCCAGAAGCCCGCAAAGCGCTGAAAGCGGCAGGGTACACGGAGATCGTCACATTTGAAAAACGCGTCCGCCGTGAGGCAGCACTTCAGTAACAAGAAGTACCGCAATCACACATACAGAGGAATCATTTCAAGTGTAAGAAAAGAGTGGAGCAAAGGAGCTCGGCTCTTTTTTTATAAAAAAACATTTGAAATATTCAGTCAATTCACTATATAATAAAAACGAAAAACAACTAAAAAACGGGAAAACAAATCAATTTATGTGTAATTGGTCTTGTCTTAACCGATGCAGATTGGAAGGGGAGCCAGGAGAGGGAACAAAGGGGAGGGATTTGGGATGAAAAAATGGTATAGCGCATTTTTGGCTGGTGTTCTGCTGTTATCGGTTCTCGCAGGTTGCGGACAATCCTCCAGTCCGGCTGCCGGGGGCAAGGGGGGCTCATCTGAGCTTACCGTTTACACTGCACTTGAAGACGACCAGCTAAAAGCCTACGTGGACGCCTTCAAAAAAGCACACCCGGAGATCAAGCTAAATATCGTCAGGGATTCTACCGGGGTCATTGTAGCCAAGCTGATTGCGGAGAAAGACAATCCGCAAGCGGATGTGGTGTGGGGTACAGCTGCGACTGAGCTTTTGGGAGCAGAATTCCAAGGCGTACTGGAACCGTATTCGCCAAAAGGCATTGAGCGGATATTGCCGGAATTTAGAGATTCGAAAGAGCCGGCGCACTGGGGCGGCATCGATGCCTTTGAGACCGCCTTTGTCGTCAATACCAAGGAACTGGAAAAACACAATCTGCCCATCCCAAAAACATATCGTGATCTGATCAAACCAGAGTACAAAGGGATGATCGTCATGCCCAACCCGTCCTCTTCGGGCACCGGATTCTTTACGGTCTCAGCCTGGATCCAGCTCTGGGGAGAGGAAGAAGCCTGGAAGTACATGGACAAATTGCACGAAAACATCGCCCTCTATACACATTCCGGGTCCAAGCCCGCGAAGATGGCTGCAGCCGGTGAATATCCGATCGGGATCTCTTTCGGTTACCGGGGCATTACCGAAAAGAAAAAAGGGGCTCCGCTTGAAGTCGTCTTCCCCGAAGAAGGCGCTGGCTGGGATGTAGAGGCCAACGCCCTCGTCAAAAAGAAACAGATCAAGCCGGAAGCCAAGCTGTTTCTCGACTGGGCCATTACGGATGAAGCCATGAAGGAATACAATAAAAACTTTGCCATCATTACGCTTAGCAGCGCTGGCGGGACGATTCCGGAGGGCTATACGAAAGATCCCAAATCACAGCTCATCCAGAACGATTTAAGCAAAGTGGCCAAAGAACGGCCAAAGATCCTGGCAGAGTGGGATAAACGATTCAGCACAAAGAGCGAGCCGAAAAACTAACGCTATTCGTGGTTGCAAGCTTCGAATCCAGTGAAATGGAGGAAGGGAGGAACGTATGGCAAATCCATATCTTTCCATCAAGGGAATCAGGAAAACGTTCGGCAAGTTTGTAGCGCTCACGTCCATCGACATCGACATCAAAAAGAACGAGTTTATCTGCCTGCTCGGACCAAGCGGATGCGGGAAAACCACACTGCTCCGTATTTTGGCAGGGTTGGAGCAGCCAACGGATGGCCGGATATTCGTAGGTGGCCGAGACATTACAGCCCTCCCCCCGGCAAAGCGCAACTTTGGCATGATGTTTCAGTCATACGCCCTGTTTCCCAACCTGACGGCGGCTCAAAATATCGCCTATGGACTTCAGGCCAAAAAGCTTTCCAAAAAAGAAGTGCAGGAAAAAGTGCAGGAAGTATTGGCGCTGATCGATCTGGAGCATATTCGCGACAAGTATCCCTCCCAACTGTCCGGTGGCCAGCAGCAGCGTGTCGCTTTGGCCCGGGCCATCGCCCTGTCCCCGGACTTTCTGCTCCTGGATGAGCCGCTTTCGGCTTTGGATGCCAAAGTTCGCCTCAAATTGCGCCGGGAACTGAGGAATCTGCATGAAAAAATCGGCATTACGACGATCATGGTGACGCATGATCAGGAAGAAGCGTTGACGATGGCTGACCGGATCGTCGTGATGAACAACGCGGAAGTGGTTCAGGTAGGAACTCCCCAGGAGGTATATCAAAAGCCGAACAGCCCGTTCGTTGCGGATTTCGTAGGAGCCATCAACTTTTTGGAACCGTCCGTTTTTTCCGGTCATGCAAAAGGAGAGGACCGCCTTCTGGCCATTCGCCCGGAAAACATTCACCTGATGGAACCCGAAGCGGAGTACAGCCAGAAGGCCATCGTCCAAGACATGGAATTTCGCGGCTCCTTTTACCGTGTCACACTGCAGCTCACAAGCGAGCAGGACGGCATTCTTCCCCACCTCGTCACGATGGACCTTCCTGTGGGCCAAACACACCGTTTGGGGCTCAGCCGGGATAAGCGGGTCGCTTTTGAAATGCCGATCGAAAGTCTGATCTCGTTTGATCAGGCAGCCGTGGCGAAAAAGACGGGGAGTGACCAGCGATGAGCACAAGAACCGTCCGCCAGAAGATGGGCAGGGATGAGTTGATTCAGAAAATTCTGATCACAGGCATCGTGATCGTCCTGTTCATCAGCGTCCTGATGCCGCTGGGCGATTTGTTCAGCCGAGCATTTCTCGATGAGAGCGGCCAATACATCGGCTTCTCCAACTTTGTCCATTACTTTGCCACACCTGCTCTTGTCCAGTCGTTTACCAACACCTTGTACGTGTCCGGGATCACGACGATCATTTCTGTGGCTATGGCTTTTCTGTACGCATTTGCCCTGACGCGGACTGACATGAGAGGCAAGACATTTTTTCGCTATGCCGCGATGCTGCCGCTGTTTGCTCCGACGATGATGCACGGGATCGCACTTACCTATCTGTTTGGCAACCAGGGAATTCTCACGACGGGATTTTTCGGACTCTTGCCCGGCTTTGAGATGGAGCTGTACGGACCGCTCGGGATTATTATCTCGGAAGTAATCTATACGTTTCCGCAGGCCTACCTGATCATGGCCGTTTCGCTGGCATTTGCCGACTACAATTTGTACGAGGCGGCGGAGACGATGGGGGCGAGCCGTCTCCGCCAGTTTTTAACGGTGACCCTGCCGAATGTCAAGTACGGTCTGGTCAGTGCGATATTCGTCTGTTTTACCTTGAGCTTTACCGACTTCGGCGCTCCGAAAGTGGTGGGCGGTCAATTCAACGTGCTGGCCACGGACATCTACAAGCAGGTGATTGGCCAACAAAATACGACGATGGGGGCCACTGTGGGGATTATCCTGATCTTGCCTGCGATTCTCGCATTTATCGTCGACCGGATCGTGGAGAGGAAGCAAAACTCAGCCGTCACAGCCAAGTCCACGCCGTACAAGATTACACCGAGAAGGTGGCGGGATCATGCTTTCTTTGCCTACTGCTCACTGATTACAGCTTCGATCTTCATCATGCTCGGTACGGTCGTCTTCGCTTCGCTTGTAAAGGTCTGGCCCTATGATCTGAGCATGACGCTTACCCACTTCGACTTTACAAAAGTAGCAGGGGAGGGAATGCAGCCATTTTGGAACAGCTTGCTCGTCGCCTTCTACAGTGCGGTGGCGGGAACGGTGATCACCTTTGTCAACGCTTATATCATCGAGAAAACGCGGTTTCTCAAGGGGATGCGCCAGGTAGGGTACTTTCTCTCCATCCTGCCGCTCGCCCTGCCCGGGCTGGTGATCGGGCTTGCGTACATTTTCTTCTTCAACCATCCTGACAACCCGTTGAACTGGATTTACGGCACTGTGCTCATCCTCGTAATCGCGAATATCGTCCACTTCTACGCGGTTCCGTTCATCACGGCGACGACTGCGCTGAAAAAGCTGGACAAGGAATTTGAACTCGCATCCGAATCGATGGGCGTGCCATTCTATATCACTTTTTTGCGGGTGACAGTCCCCATGTCGCTGCCAGCCATTTTGGAGATTGCCGTCTACTACTTCATCAACTCCATGGTTACTATTTCTGCCGTCGTCTTTCTCTACTCCGCCGACTTCAAGCTGGCTTCCGTCTCCATTGTCAACATGGATGACGCCGGTGATGTTGCCGCAGCGGCTGCGATGTCCGTCTTGATCGTGGCGACCAACATCGTCGTCCGGATCGTCTACGAAATCGGCACCCGAAAGGTGAGAAAGAAAACGGAGGCATGGCAAAAAAGATAAAGGTGGGAGAGAGGAAATGATTCAAGCAGTAATTTTTGACTGGGCTGGAACTACGGTTGACTACGGATGTTTTGCGCCACTGGACGTCTTTCTGGAGGTGTTCAAAAAGAAGGGAATCGAGGTGACGCATGAAGAGGCGCGGGAGCCGATGGGCATGCTCAAGTGGGACCACATCAACACGATGTGCCAGATGGAGCGGATTGCGGGCTTATGGAAAGAGATGTACGGCAGATACCCGGAGAAAAAGGATGTCGACATGCTTTACGCCGATTTCGAACCGATGCTTTTCTCCATCCTGAGAAACTACACGACGCCGATCCCCGGTGTGCTGGAGCTGGTGGACCGCTTGCGGCAGGCAGGCATCAAAATCGGTTCAACTACAGGCTATACCGCAGAAATGATGGCCATCGTCGCGCCGGAAGCGAAAAAACGCGGATACGCGCCCGATTCCTTGGTCACGCCCACCGAAATGCCTGCGGGGCGGCCATACCCGTGGATGTGCTATCAAAATGCGATCAACCTCGGCGTGTTTCCGATGAAGCACGTGATCAAGGTAGGCGATACGACCAGTGACATCAGGGAGGCAGTCAATGCCGGCGCCTGGGCAGTCGGAGTTATCAAAGGAAGCAGTGAACTCGGAATGACGGAGAGGGAAGTCCTGGAGTGCGACCCCGATCTTTTGGCAGACAGGATGGAAGCCGTAGCCAAGCGTTTCAAGGAGGCCGGAGCCGATTACGTCATAGACAGCATCGGCGAGCTGGATACGCTGATTCCCAAAATCAATCTGCGCCTTGCGCAAAAGGAGAGATGACCATGAAGATCACTCAGTTGCCGGATAACCCGTATCTGCTGCTCACACCGGGACCGCTTTCCACGTCAAAAGGAGTAAAGGCCGCGATGCTGCGGGACTGGTGCACATGGGATGACGAATACAACGATCTGGTGCAGGAAATCAGGCGAAAGCTGGTGAGACTGGCTGGCAATAACCACGACGACTACACGTCTGTGCTGATGCAGGGGAGCGGAACATTTTCCGTGGAAGCGGTCATCGGTTCCGCCGTCCCGGACGATGGCAAGCTGCTCATATTGACCAACGGCGCATACGGAAACAGGATCGTCCAGATTGCCCGGGTGCTCAAGGTCAACACGCTGGTGATCGATTTTGGCGAAGTGTCGCAGACGCAGCCCGAGAAGCTGCAGGAAGTGCTGGAGGGCGATCCGGAGATTACGCACGTAGCCGTCGTTCATTGCGAGACGACGACCGGGATGCTCAACCCGATCGCTGAAGTGGGCAAGATCGCAAAAGCATTCGGCAAGGTGCTCATTGTGGACGCCATGAGCAGCTTTGGCGGGGTTGAGATTGATGCCGCTGAACTGGAAATCGACTTTTTGATCTCAAGCGCCAACAAGTGCATCCAGGGAGTGCCTGGCTTTGGTTTTATCCTCGCGAAGACGGAGGAATTGAAAAAATGCAAAGGGCGGGCCCGTTCCCTTTCGCTTGACCTGTACGATCAGTGGGAGACCATGGAAACGTACAATGGCAAGTGGCGGTATACATCTCCGACGCATGTGGTCCGCGCCTTTTACCAGGCCATGCTGGAGCTGGAGGAGGAAGGTGGCGTAAAAGCGCGGGAGATCCGGTACAGGGAAAACCAACGCACATTGGTTGATGGAATGGAGCAGATCGGCTTTCGGACACTTTTGCCAAGATCAAGCCAGTCGCCGATCATTACCTCCTTTTACTATCCGGAGAGCGCAGCGTTTACCTTTCACGGCTTTTATGAGCGCTTGAAAAAGGAAGGCTTTGTGATTTATCCAGGAAAAATTTCGTTGGCAGACACATTCCGCATCGGCAATATTGGCGAGGTGTATCCGCATGACATGAAGCGGCTGGTAGAAGCGATCGATAAAAACCGATTTTGGTAACAGGCCCTCTTGGTGAACAGCGAAGAGGCTTATTTTTCACCCATAGGACCAAGTAAAAACAATATAACACATGCATGGAATATGTATTTTCCTATATTTCTGTTGCTTTAACCAAGCTCGAAGGACTGAACCCGGATCAAACCAACAATCCTTACCAATTGGAAAATTGCTCATGCAGACAGGAGGACTTTATCCATGTCTCTGGTGGGTGAAGAGCGCAAAGAAGTCATCATCCATCTACTGAACTACGCCGGAAAAGTGCGAACGAACGAACTAGTGGAAAAGCTGCAAGTATCCTCGGAGACGATCAGGCGGTATCTCGAAGAGCTGGAAAGCGAAAAAAAGCTGAAACGTGTTTACGGCGGGGCGGTCAAGATCAACTACGACCGGGAGGAGCCGTCCCACCTGACGAGAGAGGTGTCGCACGCCGAGGAAAAGAAAAAGATCGGCCGGGCGGCAGCCAAACTGGTGCAGGACAACGACGCAATCGTGATCGATGACGGTACGACAACGCTGCATATGTTGAGCTATTTAATCAATAAGAAGAATCTCAAAATTCTCACCATCTCCGTACCGGCATTGAATGTTCTGATGGATTATCTGAACCGGGAGCTGTTCACCGGAGAGGTATACTTTATCGGCGGAAAGGTACAGTCAAAGCATTTTCGAACAGTCGGAACGCTTGCGGAAAAAATGATGCAAAACTTTTTTGTCGACAAGGCTTTTATCTCGATCGACGGGATTCTGGCTCACAAAGGGATTACCAGCTATGATGCCGACAAAGCAATGCTGGGGAGGCGGTTTATCGAACATTCTCAGGAGATCATCGTCTTGACGGATCACTCCAAAATCGGAATCAGTACGTTTTATAAAGTGGCCGATCTCAAGGAGATTGACAGTGTGATCAGTGACGTTCCTGCACCCAAAGAGTGGCGGCACGAGCTGGATCAAAGAGGCGTCAATTGGATTGTCGGTGAGTGAGCGGAGGGTATGATGCCGCTTCACCATTCGGTTAGAGTGATGATGGAAAAAAGCGGGGTGAAGGTATGCTCAGTGGTGAACGCTCCATCATTTTTCCGGATGTAGCCGTACGCATCGATCCGGCGTTCGCCCTCGACCTGCACATCGACCAGGACGAGGCGAATGCGGCCAACCTGCGGACGGGAGACGAGATGGAGGTCATCGGCAAAAACGGCAAACTCCTGTCCTCTACAGGGAGGTGAAGCAAATGGAGGTCAGAAAGCTGGTCGAATCGATCACACGCGAGCTCCTGGCATCGATGCAAGCCGAGAAGGAAAAGCTGCACAAGCACAAGCTGCTGTTCATCTTTTGCGACAGTACGGCACAAGAGCCGTTTGCCGACCAGTTTATTGCGCTGCAGAATCACGGGATTTGCCACGACATCCTGTTTCTCGACGGGGAAACCTCGTCCTGGCTTGGCATGCATCGCATTGAATGCGGAGGTGCCGGCAAAATCATCGCTGTGGACGAGTACGCGCCGGCCCCGCTGGAATTGCCGAAAGAATACGACGGCGTGATCGTTCCGGAAATCGATCTAGACAACGCGGCCCGGGTCGCTGCCGGATTGAAAGGCACCGTCAAGGCAGAGATCATCTTTTCCGCGCTCGTCTTGGGAAAATTCGTGCTGGTCGGGGAAGACGTACCTGGAATCAAGCGTTCGGACCGCCGCTGCCTGAAGACACTGTCACTGCCCGCCGCGTACCAAAAGCTGTTTGAGCGGCACGTGAGCGAGATGAAGGCTTTGGGCGTCGAATTTTTCCCGCAACGAGAATTGGCCAATGCGGCTGTAAGGAAATGGAAGGCAAAAAGACAGGCAGAAGCAATGAAAGAGTCGGATCAGCTCCCCGGTGGGGTGCGCAAGCTGCTGCCGGGCAGTGGGAAGCTGATCTCAGCCGAATGGGTAAAGTCGCAGCCAGACTTCCCTGAAAACAGATTGATCCTGGAACAGGGAGCAATTGTTTCTCCCTTGGCAATGGATCTGCTCAAGGAAAGAGGGATCGCTGTTCACTATGTCGGTAAAGGGTGACCGCCATGTTTCTGGGAAAAGTGATTGGCAGCGTCTGGTCTACGCAAAAAGAAGAGGGCATGGAGAATCTGAAGCTGCTGATTGTCCAACCCATAGACTGGAAGGAAAACGAGGGCGGGCCAACGGTGATCGCGGCCGATCGCATCGGAGCCGGAATGGGCGAGCGGGTCATCGTATCGCGCGGCACTCCGGCGAAAAACATCTTTGCCCATAAAAATGTCCCCATCGATGCCGTCATCGTGGGGATCGTCGACTCCTATGAAGTGCAAGAAGGGTAACGGCTTTTCAGGTGTAGTCTCCACAGGCTGCACCTGTGCTTATTTGCTTCGGCAATCTGAAAAAGAGGGCTGGGAGAAGGATGTCCACCACCATTTTGCTCGTTCTGTTGTTTGCCGCTCTGTGCCACGCGGTCTGGAACGCGGTTTCCAAGCAGATTGAAGAACGCGATTCTTTTTTTACCTTGATCTTGGGCGTCTCTGTCATCCTTTACTTGCCATTGGCTGTGTATCTTTTCTCCACATCGCCCTTTCCTCCTGCAGCGGTCAAATGGCTATTGCTCAGCACTTGTTCGGAAGTTCTATATTTTGTCGCGCTGGCCAAAGCTTATCAGACAAACAACCTGAGCCATGCCTACCCGGTATTGCGAGGCACTGCGCCTATTGTCACCACGATCCTCAGCTTTTTGTTCTTCGGGGCCACGATCGCTTGGACAGGGGTAATCGGAATTGCCGTGATTGTCGTGGGGGTGCTCATGATGAATCAAAAGAGCTTTTCGCCAAAAGAACTGGGCAGCCTGCTGACGGACTGGAGCAGGATGAAATGGGACTTTCTGGCAGGCGCTTTTTCGGCCTGCAGCAGCATGATCGACGGGATGGGAGCCGCCATGATGTCTGGCTTGCTGTTCAAATATGTCGTCTTCATCGGCATGTTCGCGGGGAAATGGATGATCGACAAAAGAACAGAGACGAAAACCGATTACTTGTCACTGGTGAAACGGTATCCGGTCCAAACAGCAGCGGGCGGGCTGTTTGTGTTCATCTCCAATTCGCTCGCGGTCTACGCCATGCAAACAACGCCGGTCACGTACGTGGCATCTGTACGGGAGATCAGCATCGTCTTTGCCACTCTCATCGGCGTCATTTGGCTGAAAGAGCAGGTCAGTATCGTGAAATGGGTGTCGATCACCATGATTCTAAGCGGCGTCCTCATTATCAAGCTGAGCTGACGATGTCTGTCCCTCGAAAAAGCAAGAGCCAAACTCCCAAGTAAAAACAGGTACCCCCGAGAATTTTGGGAGTACCTGCTTTTGTTTTGCCGCTTTGAAACCACGGGGACGAGGTGCAGCCTAAAGGAGGAGCTGCTGTCCAAGAAGGAACTGATGTCCAAGAAGGAACTGTGTCCAAGAAGGGACTGTGTCCAAGAAGGAACTGTGCCCAAGAAGGAACTGCAGTCCAAGGCGGAACTGCAGCTCCAGGGAGTGCTCTGTCTTTTTACAGGCTCATGCTACAGGATCACAGACATAGATTCGTTTTCCGCACCCAGTTGTGTTACTTCCTCGTGCATGTGGATGCCCCGTTTTTCCAGCTCGGCGAAAATCTCTGCAGGGTTGAACGCTTCTTCCGGAATCAGTACACCCGTTCCTTTTACCCTTCCTTTCGCGATCAACTCGGTGGCAATCGCCATCGGAATGCCGACGTTGCGGGTGTAGGCGCGCAGTTTTTCCCAACCGGGAACAGAGCCGTCAGAAGCAGGGTGGGTGTGATAGAGGACATGCTGTACTTTTTTGCCATCCTTCGTTCCGATCACTTCAACATGCAAAGAGTAGCCGTACAGCTCTGTCTCCTGACCTTCTTTGGAATGGAACAAATATTCGCCAATGCAGTCAAGAATTCCGATCTCTGCGCCGTTGACAGTAATTTTGTCATTTCGCATAATGCCCCAGTCGTACATCGCCCGCACGAGCTGCATGTTTTTCGCCGGCCACGTTCCACGTACCTCGATGAGCCTCACTTGCTTGTCTGCCAGTGCTTTGGCCAACGTTTTTGTCTCTGCGTGCGGGATGATGTACTGGACAGTTTTTCCGTACGGTTCAGGCAATTGAATTTCGCGTGGTCTGGCGAACGGAGGCACTTGCACGAATTCGCCGTTTTCGTAGACGACGCGGCCTGGAAGGTGAGGGTCGTATTCATAGGTCGTCGTTTCTGTGATCGAACGGGAAAAGGCGATGGGGCGAAATGCACCGTGGCTGACACGGACCGAGTCGACTGTGTCGAGCTGATTGGCTGCATGCATGGCCATCATTTGCGTAACCCCGGGGGTCATGCCAAAGCCCGGTACGCAGGTCTTGCCATTTCGCCTAAACACCTCGTCGGATTCATCTTCGGCACCGAAGCCGTTTAGATTGATTCCGTGGCACCCCGCTTCTGCGATGCAGGCAGTGGAGAGGCCGTTCAGGGTGATGGTGGTGCCATCCATCACGATGTCGTAGCCTTTCATTTTGTTTACGGTGTCTTCATGATCCAAAACGTTGATTTTGACAAAATCGACACGGGGATCATTCAGCCATTCAACGACTTTTCTGCCTTCTTCCTCGTTGAAATCCGCCACTGTGATTTTCTCGAAGCTGGAGTATTGCACCAGATCGAGAATGGACTCCCGGCAAATTCGTCCTGCCCCACCTAAACACAGAACCTTCATGACGAAGCCTCCTCGTTATCTGAATAGTAATTCTTTTTCCTGTCTGATTTTTAGTATAGCACACCGCTTGGGTTTTGTGTTGTTTTTAATTGTAAATGTATTGTGTATTTTATTTTTTTGTCCTTTGTTTACGTGAAAACAGAATAAAAAACACATATTTTTTTAAAACAAATGATTTATCCCAAATAAAAACAACAAAACAAGCATACCCTGTGATATAATAAACGAAAAATTCAGTATATTTACCCCTGTCCTGCCCATTCTTCCAATAGAACGCGATGGTCTTCATATGACAGGGCTCCGAATCATAAGGATAAGGTATTGCCTTTGAGCAAATGCCTGAATAGCAAAAAAGAAGGTGTGAACATGGAATATCTGCAGGTTATTTATGAGCAGCATGTCATCATGAATCTGGAGATGTATCTGCGTGTCATCATCAGTGCGGTTCTGGGAATGTTTATCGGGTGGGACCGCTCCCATAAGAACAAGCCTGCCGGGTTAAAGACGTATATGTATGTATCCGTCGCTTGCACGCTGATCACACTGGTCTCCATTTACAGCACAAAGCTGTACAGCTCCCCGAACAGCGGGACAATGATGGATCCGATGCGTCTGGCCGCTCAGATCGTGACTGGCTTGGGCTTTTTGGGCGCAGGCGTGATTCTGAAAAACGGCTTGCAGGTAAAGGGACTGACGTCTGCTGCGATGATTTTCTTTGCGGGTGGCATCGGGATCGGAATCGGTGCGGGCTTTTACGGCATCGTCATTTTTTCCGTGATCGTTTCTTTCGCCCTGGCCAGGGTAAGTCTGCGCTTTGAAGAGAATCATCATAAGCGGATAGAAGAAGAGGGAGTCAAAACACACGAAGGAAAGCGGCAGGAGGTCATGTAGTCATGTAGACTGTATCTAGCCTGCCCGCAAGTCTGAACAAGCAATGCTCGTCTCGTCTGAAGGGGAATGCATCTCACCCGTCTGTTTGGACAGTCCATGCAGAGGGGACAGAGATGCTTTTGCTTTTTATTGAATGGAGTAAGTACACTGCCGCTGCAGGCTGGAACGATTTCAATATCTTGCTTTTCCATTCGGAATTGCGTACAGACGACAATCGGCGAGGTTATACTGATGGTGGAGGTGAAGCTGATGGCAAACATAGGCGGACATGAACCAAAGCATCATTCCATTCCAATGGCGGATGATGCAAAAATAGCTGCCGACGAGGGACAGCTAACAGATGAAAGATGGCAAGCCATCATAAACAACGATGCTTCCTACGATTTTCAGTTTTTTTACGCCGTCAAAACGACCTGTATTTTTTGCAGGCCGTCTTGCAAATCCAGGCCTCCGAATAAACAAAATGTCCGGATCTTTCAAAACGCGCAGCAAGCCCTGGCAGCCCATTTTCGCCCATGCAAGCGATGCAAGCCGACTGGACAGCGTTTGCCCGACAGCGAGTGGGTCGATCAAATTACGAATTTCATTGACAGCCATTTCAGTGAAAATGTAACACTGGAAATCTTGGCGGAAATGTGCCACGGCAGTCCGTATCATTTGCACCGCACCTTCAAGCGGGTAAAAGGAATGACGCCCGGCGAATACGTTCAGCAGTTGCGCATGAACAAGGCCAAGCAGCTTCTGGCCGATACGGATAAAACGATAACCGATATTGCTTTTGCTGTAGGTATGTCCAGTACGCCTTATTTCGTAACACTGTTCAAGAAAATGACCGGGACGACGCCTACCGAGTATCGGCACCGGCATAAACAAGCATCGGAAACGGGGAGGTTGCACTATGAACGCGAAAACTGATCAGACGATTTACTGGACCTTGTTGGTTCATGAAAACTGGAGAATATACCTGGCCGCGACATCCAGGGGACTTTGCTTTGTGGGGACACCGAATCAGCCTTTGGAGGAAATGAGAGAGTGGGTGGAAAAGCATTTTTCCGGGAGCCCACTGGTGCAAGACGATGAAAAAGTTCAACCGTATGCAGCAGAACTGATCGAGTATTTTCAAGGCATCCGCAAAAGCTTTTCCATCCCTTTTGATGTTTCTGGCACGCCGTTTCAGCTCGCTGTATGGAACGCGCTCCGCGAAATTCCTTACGGGCAGACCAGCACCTATTCAGATATTGCATTGCGTATCCAAAAACCGGCAGCAGTCCGGGCGGTCGGGGCAGCGATTGGCGCGAATCCGGTGCTATTCACCGTACCGTGTCATCGGGTGATCGGAAAAAATGGATCGCTTACCGGCTACCGGGGCGGTTTGGATGTGAAAACGAAGCTGCTGCAGTTGGAAAAATCCGAAGGCAGTCCGACATATGCCTGATCGTCTCGCACAGCGAATTTCTGCTCTGGATTGGGATACGCCGCAACAGACGCTGGACGAGCAGGGCTATGCTGTAGTTCCCGGCATCTTGACACAAGAACAATGCAGGGAAATCATCGAAACCTATACGGTAGAGAGCCATTTTCGCAGCACAATCAAGATGGCCAGATACCGATTTGGGGTCGGAGAGTACAAGTACTACCAAGCTCCTCTTCCCGATTTGCTGCAAACACTCCGTCACGGCTTCTATCCTGAGCTGGCGAAAACTGCGAATCGCTGGCACCAGCAGCTAGGCCACGGCATCGTCTATCCGGATACGCTGCCCGAGTTTCTCGACTGCTGCCATCAGCAGGGGCAAGTGCGGTCAACACCGCTGATTCTGAAGTATGAATCAGGCGGATACAACTGTCTGCACCAGGATTTATACGGAGAAGTATTCTTCCCGTTTCAGGTCGTGCTTGCCTTGAATCAAAAAGAGCTGGATTACAAGGGAGGAGAGTTCCTCCTGGTAGAGCAGAGGCCAAGAGCGCAAAGCAGAGGTCACGCGATCAGTCTGGAGCAGGGCGCGGGACTTATTTTCCCGACGAACCACCGTCCAGTCCCGGGAACGCGCGGGTACTACAAGACTACGCTTCGGCACGGAGTCAGCACGGTTGCCTCGGGAACGAGGTACAGTCTCGGGATCATTTTTCACGATGCCAAGTAAACACAACGTATCGTGTATGATAAAAGGAGGAGGCGTATCAGGAATAGGGGAGAGTCTTCATGAAAAGCGAGTTATTCTACAAGTACCCCAAATCGCTGCTTAACAAAGGGACAGGGTTTCTATCCGATTACAGCCACTCTCTCAATCCCTATACTGGCTGTGCTTTTGGATGCTCATACTGTTACGTGCGTCAGATGCCCGTCTCGACGTTTCGCGGCGCTGAATGGGGAACCTGGGTGGATGTGAAAAAGGAAGCTGCGGAGCTTTTGCACAAGGAGCTTCGCAAAGCCAAGGCCAAAGGCGAGGTAACGATATTCATGTCCTCGAGCACCGATCCTTATCAGCCTGTCGAGTATCGGGAAAAAGTGACGAGATCCCTGCTCGAGGTCATGACAGAGGAGCCGCCTGATTTTCTTTTTGTGCAAACCCGCAGTCCGCTTGTTTCCAGAGATGTCGATTTGTTATTGCAGCTCAAGGATCGTGTTCGGGTAAGCATGACCGTAGAAACGGACCTGGAGGAAATACGCAAGCACTTTACACCGGGCGCTCCGCCCATTGCAGCAAGATTAAAAGCGCTGCAGGAACTAGCAGATGCCGGTGTGCCGACGCAGGCGACGATTGCACCGCTACTTCCCAGCAGCGAAGACTTCCCCGTAAAGCTGAAGTCTTTGGTCAGCCGTGTCTGCGTCGATGATTATTTTATGGGGGACGGCAGCGGCGGGAGACGCACGGGAAGATTGGGGATTCGCGCATTGTACGAAGAACTTGGGATGGAAGAATGGTACGACCCGTCCGCTTATCGAATCGTCTACGACAGAATGAGACGGGTTTTTCCCGATCATCAGGTTTTCGTAAGTCAAAAGGGCTTTGCCCCGTTTTAATCAGGGGCAGGAAGGAGCATGTTTCATACAGATCTTTACCCACGTCCGGAATAACCTTTTCCCAGGGAGCAATATTTCGTAAAATAAAGCGAAGGAATAAACGTTGAATGCCGAAAGCGAGGGTAACTGCATGGACGATAAAAAAACGCCGCTCGTTCCAGAGCTTGATGAGCTCCTCTACAAATTCACTGAACTGTTGACGGGAGAAGCAACGCCAGAGCGCGTGGAAATGGTAAAGATCTGGTGCCTCTATACACATATGTCAAAAGCGATGCCGCCGCTGGTTCAACATTGGGCGAGCGAGCCGGAACATTTCGAAGCGCGCGACCAGATCCGGGGAATCATTGAGCAAATCAAGCAGTGGAACCAAACAAAAAACCAGAAGCACTGAAAATAGTAGAAACGGTTGCGGTGAAAGGGCTTGGTGCATGCTGCCAAGCCTTTTCACCGTGTGAGAGTCGAATAAACGGACGATTGTAGTTGTTAATCATTCAATCCTTTTCCATCGAGAATTTGCGGTATACATTTTTCTACCCTTGACGCTCGCGTTTTGGATTGTTTGGGTGATGAAAAATAAAGAAGGTAGGCTCTTTGCCGTCCCGGCGTCAATGCTTCAAAAGCAGTTTTCAAGGCAGGGTTTTCATCTAGTTTCATTTGAAATTCTTCCGCAACGCTGTAGTCCGTATGCTTTTTAAAATCCACTTCCAAACCGGCTTTTTCAACTTCAATCGCTTCATGAATATAGGCTTTCAAGACGGTTTCCAGTTCAATGATTTCTTCAACATTGGTGAACCGAATCTGGCGAGCCGCCTGTACATTCTCCGTTTGTTGAACGAGAATCCCATGGGTATCCTGTAGCAAGGCACCTTTGTGAAACAGAAGTGCGCAGTATTCTTTAAATCCGTGTATTAACACTATGTTTTTATTCTCATACGTGTAGCAAGGATGCATCCACTTCCATTCTTCTGTCAGCTCACAGTCAAGAACAATATTTCTCAGCTTTTCATATTCTGCCTTCCACTTTTCCGCTTTGCTTACGAATTCGTCAACCTTAGGATTCAATTTGCTATTTGCCATCAAGGAGCACCCCTCATCAATTTCTCGTTGAGCTGACAGTCAAGAATAACCGTTTTTGATCCATTCAATTCTCTTCTGTAATCTTTCGGACTGCCAATTTTATTTCATTCCAAATTCTACCTCACTCGGAAGCATGATCTCAATCATAATCTTGCGTACTTTGCAGATAACTGCCCACAGCGAGACGGCTTACAAAAAAGAACCTCCGGCTTCGCATTATCTCCGGAGGTTCCTGCTCATTTCCACCATCTGTCAAAAGGAGTCACAGGGAGGCTGCGCTTGTGCATGGTCACGTCATATTGTCGTTCGATCTTTTCTTTCACTTCGGCTGATACAGCTTGATTCGTCAAGTATTTATCCAAATCGTCGTAAGAGAATCCAAGTGCGACCTCATCGGGCAGCAGCGGCCGGTTGTCTTCGAGATCGGCAGTAGGGGTTTTCATATAGAGATGCTCCGGTGCGCCCACGTATTGGAGTAGTTGACGCACTTGGCCTTTCGTCAACCCGGTGATGGGGGCGACATCGGCTGCACCGTCTCCGAATTTCGTGAAAAACCCTGTAGCGGCTTCCGGCGCCTGATCTGTGCCCAGGACGAGGAGGCCGAAATGGCCAGCTATGTCATATTGGACCTTCATGCGTTCACGCGCTTTTGTGTTCCCTTTGTGGAAATCGGAGAGAGCCGCACCGGTCGCCAGTTGGAATTGCTCCATGGAAGCATCGACGGCGGGCTTGATGTTTACCGTAATCGTGTTATGTGGACGAATGAATCTTATTGCTTTTTGAGCATCATCTTCATCCAACTGCTGGCCGTAGGGGAGGCGGACAGCGACAAATCGGTATTCCTTGCCCGTCTCCTTGGCTGCTTCATCGCAGGCAACCCGGGCCATATAGCCGGTCAGCGTAGAATCAACCCCGCCGCTGATCCCCACCACATATCCTTTTGCACCTGTTTTCAACAGGTATTCTTTTAAAAAATCCACCCGAAAGCGCAGCTCTTCCTCTGCGTCGATCGTTGCCCGAACATGCAAGCTCTCTATGATTTTCTCTTGCTTTGTCAAGTTCCTGTTCATTAGCGGCCAACCTCTTTCGTGTACAACTGATTCTTGTAAATGTAGTCGAGTACCAGGTCGGGAAGCAGGAAGCTCGGATCGCCGCCATTGCGAATTTCTCCGCGGATATAGCTGGAGCTGATGCCCATACTGATGCCTTTTGACATCGTGAGGAAGTTTTCGTCATTGTTTCTGAGCAACGGGTCCTTTGCGATCAAGTCATCCATGTGATAGCCTTCCCGAGACATGACAATAAACTTGTGGTTTTTCACCAATTTCTCTGCATTTCCCCAGCGGGACAATCCTTCCAACAGGTCGGCGCCCATGATGAAGAAAATCTCGTCGTCCGGAAACTGCTTGCGAAAGTGCTCCATGGTGTCATAGGTATAGGTTTCGCCAGGGAGCGCATTCATTTCAACCAAAGAGATTTCGAACAAAGGCTCCCCGAATCGGTTGGTTTTGTTTTTGCAGGCTCCCAAAGCAAGCTCGAGCATTTTGACGCGATGCCGGTCTTCCGTTTGCAGAATCTTGTCTCTGCGCATGGAGGAGCAGGGGGTAAAGTACACCTTATCGAGGCGCTTGCGGCTCGCTACCGCAGCTGCCGTAAACATGTGGGAATACGTAATGGGGTCAAAGCTGCTGCCGTATATACCGATTCGTCGCATGGTCGAATCCTCCCTTATTCCATAAGAGCAAATTGCCTTTTTTCGTGGATCAGCTTCTCTTTCAACTCTTTCAATTCGTCAGACAACGATACCGGGTACACCTCCGGGTTGTCGAGGCGCAAATACTCCTCCCAAAACGTATTCTTCTGTGCCAGATGGAAACGGCGGGATTGTTCGAGTGTCGGAGTTTTGTAAACCCGCTTTCCGTGTTCAAAGATCGGGACGAGCAAGGGGACAGCCCGAAAATTGACCACGCGTTTGCTCTTTAACGGGTTCGTCGGATGCTTCAGCACAATTTCTTTGACATGCCCGATTTCTTCATGCTCCAGGCAAATGTAGTCGCCCTTGGCCATTCCGTCCTGATCGTACAGCCGATACACTTTTTTAATGCCCGGATTCAGGATCTTGTCGATATTTTCGGAGATTTTGATCAATGCCATCCAATCCTTTTCCGTCTTGCGGGCCACGATTTTGTGGACGCCGCCGAGTGCCGGGCTGTCGTAAGCGGTGATGTACTTGGTGCCGATGCCCCATATGTCGATTTTGGCTCCCTGATATTTGAGGGAAGTGATCGTGTACTCGTCCAGATCGCTGGATGCGGCTATCTTGACATCGTGCAAGCCGGCATTATCGAGCATTTTCCGGGCTCTTTTGGAAAAGAAGGCGAGGTCCCCGCTGTCCAGGCGAATCCCGCTCAGCTTGTGACCGCGTTCCTGCATGATCTTGCCGACCTTGATCGCATTTGGAATACCCGACCCGAGCACATCGAAGGTATCGACCAGCAAAATGCTTTTCGCCGGAAACACCTCTGCGAATGCAAGGAACGCTTCCAGTTCATTCGGGAAAAACTGCACGAACAGATGGGCATGGGTTCCGGTTGTCGGGACACCGTATTGTTTGCCTGCCTTCATGTTGGAAGAGTAATGGAATCCCGCTATATAGGCGGCACGGGCTCCTTGTACGGAGGCGTCACGTCCTTGGGCTCTTCTTTTGCCCATTTCGATGACCGTCTGACCTTCGGCCGCAGTCATAATCCGCGAAGCCTTGGTCATGAGCAGAGACTCGCTGTTCACGGTATTCAGCAACTGGGCTTCAATCCAGACGCATTCCATGATCGGGGCCACAATCCGGATATAGGGCGTGTTCGGAAAAACGATCTGGCCTTCTTCCATGGCATAAAGCTGACCAGTGAATCGCAGCGAGCGCAGTTCAGCGAGAAATTCTTCATCGTACAGTTGCTTGCTGCGGAGGTATTCGATGTCGCTCTCGTTGAAGTAGAGATTTTCTACGATGTCGATCAGCTGGTGAAGTCCGCAAAAGGCGACGTATCCGCCAAGCTCTCCCGTATGGTCGCCAACCGGTTTTACAAAAGGCGCCTTGCGGTAGAAGTCGTCGAAAACGACAGGCGTTTGGTGCAAGCCCTTCTTGTACAGGGCATACATCATGTTGATCGCGTATTCGTCTACGTCGAGACCGTAATCTCTGGAAGGATCGAAGAAGGGCAGAATCTCGAAGTCTGCCGTCTGGCCGCACGCAGAGCAGGGATTCACCTGATCCGAGATGCGAAAATTTGGTTGCTTGCAGGAATTGCAAATATGGACAAAACGATATACTTTCGGATCAATCGCATCAAAAATGGTCCTTTTCATCCGTTCCCAATCCTTTCTGCTCCGGCAAAGGGAGTTGTAAGAGAGGGGAGAGGAGGCTCCCCTGGTCAAGCTTTCGATACAACCTTCATGCCCATCTGGTTTTTAAAGTGACCCAATGCCCATTCGTGACCGGCAGGATTGAAGCTTGCCACGGCATCCTCGTGAATGACTACCTCGTACCCGAGATACCAGGCCGAAACGGCAGTATGGAGAACACAAATATCCGTGCAAACGCCGACAAGATGGATTTCCCGGATGCCCCGCGCCTGAAGCTGGAGAGCCAAATCTGTTCCCTCAAAGGAGCTGTATCTCGTTTTGTCCATCCAGTAAATCGCCGCTTCATTTTCCAGGTAGAGATCGTGCAGCGCTCCATATAGATGGCGTCCCTTTGTGCCCATGATATTGTGCGGGGGATAGAGGGCGGTTTCCGGATGGTAAGGATCGTTTTCTTTGTGGCCATCCACAGCCATGACGACATAATCTCCATTTTGCAGAAACTCATTGGTTAGCTCGCAAATCCGCTTCTCGATGTTTTGTCCGGGTTCTCCGCAAGTCAGGGCACCGTCTGCAGCAACGAAATCATTCGTATAATCGATGACAATCAACGCTTTTTTGCTCATCATCATGACCTCCCGAAAATCAAAATGTATTTTTGATATTGTCAAAATAACCTTATCGTTACTTAAAAAAAGATGGACTAATAGATCGTTAAAAAGGGGACGTAGTCCGTAAAACGGTACAGTTTCGCCTTGTTTTGCGAGTATTCATTCGAATATTTGATCCGGTCTTGCGAGTCCCGGGCGACTTCAATGATCCCTTTTCTCGTTTTGGTGCCCACTAATTTTTTCTCAAAGTTTGATCTATCCACTGTATATGTCGGCACTACCGTTTCGATGACCTGGAGCAGCTCGGATAACGTGAATTCTTCCGGCAGGAATTCCTTGGCGATGTTGGTTTGCAGCATTTTTTCCTGGATGCGTTTGAGCGCATCCTCCAATATCCTGTTATGGTCAAAAGCAAGCTTCATCGACAAGGCTTCTTCCACTGTAAACAAGCGAGCATCAACTGCGTCGTCATCCGCTTTAAAACCGGAAAGGCTTTTCTCGTTCACCAGAGCGTAGTAGGCGACCGTGGGAATCCAGCCTCCCGGATCTCTTCCCGGAGTGTAGTAGGCTTTCAGTTGTTCGATATGGACGTTTTCGTTCAGGATGTGGGTTTCTTCTCTCAATTCCCGCTCGGCACAAGCGTCGAGAGTCTCGTGTTCATTGGAAAAACCGCCGGGAAAAGCCCAGTAGCCTGGAAACCGGTCGCTGTTCGGATCGCGCTGGATGAGCAGGATCTTCAGCTTTCTCTCCGGAAGCGACTTGTTTTTTGTATCTTTTCTGGGCTCGGATGTGATTGTAAAAATGCATATATCGGTAGGCAGACCGTCCGGAGAACGAAAGACCGGCTTTGAAACGGATGCAGAATTCAAAATTGTCTCCTCCTTTCTGCATCGTCTTGGCTTTATTTTATAAGGTGGAAATTACCTTGTCAATATGGTATGGTGAAAAACACCATATGATTTTATTCTATGTTTCTTTATTGAGTAGTAGACCGGTAGTGACAGCATATCTTTTTATTGACGTTAACGTAAACGTAAAGGTATGTCTATGGTAGAATAGCAAAGAAAGGATGCTCCTAGACGCAATGAGAAAGGCCGTGATCGGCATGCTATGCAACAAAATTTTGATGCCTTTCGATGGATCGGCGTTAGCCAAAAAAGCACTGGAAAAAGCGGTCAAGCTGTCGTGCAGCATGCTCATATTCCGGTGCTGCTCGTAAAATATGAACCGGATTCGCGGAAAATGATAGCTCGTACTGAGAAAATCGACTTCATTCAGAGGGCATTTTTTTAGAAATGCGAGAAAAACAATCTGCTGTAAACCGAAAGGAAAGCGATCGAGGCTTCTGATAGAGAGAGCCATTCTGTTTATGTTATAATAGGTACCGTCTTTCTTGAATTGGCTGCAGATTCAGGAGGTATGCCATTTCATTTTTTCCGCCGCTCAGTTTCAGGCATAGCCGGTTTTATAAACATCCCTGCTCCGGCATTGTTTTATAATTTCCTCTTGTGAACTGGATATCTTTCATTTAGTATTTTTTTGTCAGCAATCATTTCGTTGCTATGAACCTCCTCTTGAGGGGAGCAGCCTTAATTTGAAACCGTCGAAAGAGAGTGGGACATTATGGGTCGTAAATGGAACAATATCAAGGAAAAAAAAGCGTCAAAGGATGCCAATACCAGTCGGATATATGCAAAGTTCGGTAAAGAAATTTACGTTGCAGCCAAACAGGGAGAACCGGACCCGGAATCCAATCGCGCCCTGAAGGTCGTGCTTGAGCGCGCAAAAACGTACAGCGTACCGAAAGCGATCATTGACCGGGCCATCGAAAAAGCAAAAGGCGGTTCCGAAGAAAGCTACGACGAGCTGCGTTATGAAGGCTTCGGACCAAATGGATCGATGATCATCGTCGATGCACTGACCAACAACGTAAACCGTACTGCTTCCGAAGTCCGTGCAGCCTTTAATAAAAATGGCGGCAACATGGGCGTGAGCGGTTCGGTAGCCTATATGTTCGATGCAACTGCCGTTATCGGTGTCGAAGGCAAAACTGCGGAAGAAGTTCTCGAATTGCTCATGGAAGCGGATGTGGACGTACGCGACATTCTGGACGAAGACGGATCGGTGATCGTCTACGCGGAGCCAGACCAGTTTCACGCCGTACAGGAAGCGTTCAAAAATGCCGGCGTCACTGAGTTTACCGTTGCAGAGCTGACCATGCTCGCGCAAAATGAAGTGACACTTCCCGAAGACGCGCAAGCTCAATTTGAAAAATTGATTGATGCACTGGAAGATCTGGATGATGTCCAGCAGGTGTACCACAATGTAGATTTGGCGGAGTAAATGCTTGGCGCCGGTCCCGGCGAAAGGGACGTCCTTGCAAGCCAGCTGAATCAACTCGATATTTCATATAAGAATCGAAAAACTGTCCCTTCAAAAGAGGGGACGGTTTTTTTATTTACTCAGGACAAAAAAAGCATAGAACTTACAAACATTGGTTAATGTATAAACAAAATGGAAAGGGCAGGTGCCATGCAATGAATGCCAACCAAGAACTGAAGAACACGCTTTCGTATATCCATTCCGAGCTGAATCGGATCGAAACGATGGCCGGAACGCTGTCTACCATTGAGCACGACCATTACAAAAAGCTCACGAATTTCGATGACCGAAACCTGGTCGATATTGCCGTGGAAGAACAGAATGCTGCCCGCCAGCTTGGCACCATGAAGCACATGTGCTTGGCGATGACCCAAAAATTAGAGGGGCTCATAAACGCACTAGACGGTGGTGAACCGGGGGAGAGTGGGCAACGTGCTGAGACTCATTGAAAACTTCATCCGTTCGGCTATTAACGAAACGGTGGATAAAGCAGTAACGAGAATGATGAGGGATCAATACATTGAAAACCTGTTTGAGATGGTGCCTGCCACGAAAAAGGTTGGACCGATCAACCTTATGGAAATCGCGATGCGGGCTGCCCAGGGAACACCCGTCCCTCGTCCGCTTGGCAGTCACCTTCACTTTTCCCCGTGGGAGAAAATCTTGTTTAATCCCGTACATTTATTCCGCTTTCCAACACCAGAAAATGTAGGGATCAAGACTTCTGTCACGATCGGCCACCGCGCGCGAAAACCATTGACCATCTCCATGCCGATCATGATCGCAGCGATGTCGTTTGGAGGGGCGCTTAGCAAGAGTACAAAAATTGCGTTGGCCAAGGCGGCTGCGGCTGCGGGGACAGCGACCAATACAGGGGAAGCAGGTCTGCTCGAGGAGGAGCGGGAAGCCGCTCGCTTGCTGATCGGTCAATACAATCGCGGCGGCTGGTTGAATACCCCTGACAAGTACAACCGTCTGGATGCCATTGAGATTCAATTGGGACAAGGCGCCCAGGGATCAGCCTACCAGCGGACAACAGCAAAAAACATCGGTGAAGATTACCGAAAGGTTTTTGAGCTTCGCGAAGGGGAGGATGCGCTTATTCATTCGCGTCTTCCGGGGGTAAATACAAAAGAAGATTTTATTCAGCTCGTCAGGCGGCTTCGGGATGAGACGGGTGTACCGGTCGGGCTCAAAATCGCAGCAACCCATCACCTGGAAAAAGAGCTGCAAATTGCGGTAGAGGCCGGGGTAGATTTCGTTACGCTGGATGGAGCAGAGGGTGGAACCCATGGAGGAGCGCCGACGCTTCAGGATGATGTGGGGCTGCCGACTCTTTTTGCGATCACGAGGGCAACAGAATTTTTTGCCCGCAAAGGCGTTTTCCGGGATGTCAGTCTACTGGCCACAGGCGGACTTGTAACGCCGGGGCAAATGCTCAAAGCGATAGCACTGGGTGCAGATGCAGTCTATATCGGCACCGCAGCACTCATGGCGCTCGTGAGCGAACAAATGGTCAAGTCGGTTCCGTTTGAACCTCCCACCAGTTTGCTGGTTTATACGGGAAAAATGACGGATCAGCTAGATATTGACCAGGCGTCGACCAATTTGTTTCGGTACCTCAACGCTTGTGTGACAGAAATGGAATTGGTTGCTGTATCAGCAGGAAAAACCGCTTTATCCGACATTTCCAAAGCTGACCTTTGCACGCTTGACCCGTTTCTCGCAAAAGCAACCGGCATTCAGCTGGGGTACGTTTCGCCCGAGAATCAAGATCGTTTCTTCGAAGAAACCAAACCCGTGTTCGATCAGACCGAAGAGCGCTTTGCAGAAACACAGCCTTCCACTTTTCACTAGCAGAATGAATTATTTTTCTCCAGAGCCATCATACGGGGTGGAATTTCCTTACTCCGCAGATACATAAAGGCAAATTTGCCCGGGAAGTCTATGATGGGATGTACTATGTACACCAAACCATATGAAGAGGAGGTGCATATATGCAACGGTTTGCCGCACATGAATTTTTGGAAACGCAAGAAGCGCTGCGCTCCAAGCATGCGGAGATCGAAATGCATGGCTTATTTGCCGAAATGGCACAGGATCCGCAACTGAAAAACATGGTTCTCAATCACCAACGCCAAATCATGAATGCCTATCAGCAAGGGATCAATCTGTTGATGGGGAAGGGTGTAAACGTAGCAGCCACTCCCCAACTGGCTCAAATCCGTACGACTGAGCCAGCGACCGTCGGGCTGAATCAGCCTCAGATGATGGCGCCAAATCCACATCCAACCCGCCTTTCTGATATGACGATCGCAACAATCATGCTCAACTGGCACAAGGCCGGTTCCGCCATCGGTATGCTCTGGGCTAGTGAATGCGTAGACCCGCAAATCAGACAATATCATGTTAATGGAGCCAATCTGTGCCAACAAATGGCCTATGAAACATGGCAGTATATGAATATGAGAGGGTTCTACCAAACGCCGCAGCTAGCAGACCATACGATGAACACGATGATCAATGCTTACCAGCAACAGCCAGCAATGGCTTAAGTTATGAACCACATTAAAAAGGAGGAACACAAACATGTTTACCAATCAAACACTCTCCAATAACTTCGGTGGAGCCCAAGCGATTTTCCAACCAGGCTTTGCAGGGACCAACCCGCAGCAAGTAAGACAGGATATCGCCCGTGAAGGCGGATTTGGACAAGCTGGCTTCTCCGGCGGCTTCACCCAGCAAGCTTCCCCGGCTGCATTCGGCGGAGCCCAAGCTGTATTCCAACCAGGCTTTGCAGGCACCAACCCGCAGCAAGTAAGACAGGATATCGCTCGTGAAGGCGGATTTGGACAAGCTGGCTTCTCCGGCGGCTTCACCCAGCAAGCTTCCCCGGCTGCATTCGGCGGAGCCCAAGCGATTTTCCAACCAGGCTTTGCAGGCACCAACCCGCAGCAAGTAAGACAGGACATCGCTCGTGAAGGCGGATTTGGACAAGCTGGCTTCTCCGGCGGCTTCACCCAGCAAGCTTCCCCGGCTGCATTCGGCGGAGCCCAAGCGATTTTCCAACCGGGCTTTGCAGGCACCAACCCGCAGCAAGTAAGACAGGACATCGCCAGTGAAGGCGGATTTGGACAAGCTGGCTTCTCCGGCGGTTTCACCCAGCAAGCTGGATTCGGCGGAGCGCAAGCTGTATTCCAACCGGGCTTTGCAGGCACCAACCCGCAGCAAGTAAGACAAGATATCGCTCGTGAAGGCGGATTCTTGGCTTAAAAAACGCGGCAAGAAGACTTTCATAAGACAATGCCAGCCAGTGTGTAGAGATGCGCTATCAAAACACACTGGTTTCTCCATTTGCAGGCAAAGTATGAGCTGACGGAAAGAAGACTGTTTTGATGATTGACACATGTGACGCTTCCTGATGAGAAGAAAAACCGATATACGCAACAACAACAGTGAAAGGAGGTTTTGAGATGAAAAAACCGGACGAGAAGCCGAACGGAAATGAAGAACTGCAGGTACTGGGCACTCACGCAGCGGGAGCAACCGACCTCTTCCAAACCAGCAAAGCGCAAAAGGACACGGAGGTACAACCGCCTGAACACCCTGGAGGAGCGGGGACAGGGTAAACGGAACAACAGACGAAAAACCAGGTCAAATCAGCCTGGTTTTTTTACGCAACGCAGATTGCTGTTTGCAGTTGTCAGTCTGCTTGATTCACTTCGTAAGCGGCCCGAATTCCGGATTCGATGGCTCCTTGTATCCAACTGCGAAAATGAGAAGTGTGTTCCCCGGCAAAATGAATGTTCCCTTCAGGTAACGCTATATAGGGTGAAAGATCTTTCTCCTGGTTCGGTTTAAACATCGAAAAAGCTCCTGCAGAGTATGGGTGCAAAGCCCAGTTCTGGACAAATCCGGACACAAAATATCGCTTTGTCTGTTCTCCGTGAATTTCTGCCAGGTCTCCCAGAGCTTCTTCCACTTGCACTTGCCTGCTCATGCTTACCCAGGGCAACGCATCATCCTCCCATGTATAGCTGGCTAGCACAACGCCCTCTGCGTCCCCGAAACGATGGCTAGGATAGTAGGCAAAACGGATGGGCAAGTCGGTAACCGTTTGCCCTCCAAACATGCCTGCGTCTTCCCAAAAACGACGTGAAAATTGAATGCCAATTTTCGTAGAGGATACGTAGTGAAGCTGGTGAATGGCCTTCCATTTGTAATAGGAAAAAAGATCGTAGGGCTGTACCTCGATAAAGTTCATGAGAGAAAACGGGATCGTCAAGATGAGGCGGTCAGCTGTGAACTCCAGTTTTTGCATTGTGTTCGTATCGATTGCGCTTAGCCGAAGATAGTTGCCGCTCAGCGAAAGGGACGTTACCTTCATCGAAAACAAAATGTGATCGCTCAATTGATTGAAAAAAGCGTTGGGAAGCTGATCATTCCCACCCGTAATCTCATAAAATTCTGACTCTGGTGCAATCGCGATGATGTTTCGCAGCACTTCGAGAAAACTCAACTCGGGAAAGCCTTCGAACGCCAGCAGGACCTTGATCATATCTACAGCTTCGGCGGTGAGAGAAGGGCCAAGAGGATTGTAGCGAAGAAATGTCTCCATGGAGTACCGATCCAAGGCCTCGATTATTCTGGGCCAGTTTCTTTCAGGATCTTGCCTGATGAAGTCTATAACAGGTTGGGCTACCAGGCGGATTAGGTCTTCAGCTGTCTTTCCGCTCTCTTTTTTTGCTACGGGAAAGTTCAGGATATCAGGGCTTCTTTCATAGATCCTTCGACGAGTCTTGACGCCGTTTACATAGATCAAATCATTTGGGGTTTGATTGATAAATTTGTTTACCGGCAGTTTGTACTTTCGAATATAAGCCAAAGTCAGAGAATGACTGCGCGGGATTCTCATGGCGCCAGCCTCGAAATAGTGACCTTCTGAAAAAGGGGAACGTACAGTAAAAATGCGTCCGCCAACCCGCCGAGATGCTTCCAAAATGGTTACGTCATGTCCGGCCTCCTTTAACAAGGAACCGGCCACTAGTCCTGCCATGCCCGCTCCCGCAATCAATACCCTTTGAGGTTTATTTGAACGTTCCAGACCGTGGTGAATGATCCGGACCATTTGATCAAGAGAAAGACTGTTTAGGACAGGCATAGAATTCCCCTCTGTTTTATCAGAATAAAGTGCATTATACGATTATGACCTGCGGTTCACGATTATGCCAAAGCTCCCTGTACGACGAATAAAAAAATAACGTCTCCTGACAGCAGGAAACGTTATCATTATGCAAAGCCAGTCCTCACCAGCTTGCCTTTTTCACGCCTGGAATTTGCCCCTTGTAAGCAAGCTCTCGGAAGCAAATACGGCAAAGCTGAAATTTGCGAAGAACAGAGTGTGGACGTCCGCAGCGCTGGCATCGAGTATATGCCCGCACCTTGAATTTCGGCGTCCGCTGTTGCTTGACGATGATCGATGTTTTTGCCATACAACCTCCTGTACATTTTATTCTTGCCTTCGGTTGGCAAGTCTTTTATCGTACCATCATCCACGAAAAATAGATAGTGGTAAGTACAGGAGACGTTGAATAGTAAGCAGCAGGCAGCGCTCCAGCCGAACAGCACGAACGTACGTTCCCCAAGCAGCGCGCTGCGGAAGTCATGGCAGTCAGACTACAAATTTATTCAGATTCCCGGGTGTTATAGACCCCAGGTGTCGTCCGTTTCATTTCCGCATTCTTTTGTTCCGGTTCATTCTGTACTTTTTCAGCACTCTTGGCAAAACCTTCCGCCTTCAGCCTCTCGACTAAAAGTTCCTTGTCGTTCATAATCTCACTCCCGTATTTGTGGCGTAGGGGCAGTCTATTTCCCCTCATTTTCTATCATGAGCAGAGTGGCATTCATTCATGAAAGAATTTGTCTATGTAAGATGCAACCAATGCCTTTGATCAGGTATTGCTGTCTGCTTCCTCAAACATACTCTCGTATCCGGTCCGAGGAATATCGAGATTTTTCTCGCCAGCATTTTCGTCCATTTTCCCATCATTCGTACCTTCCATATAATCATCGCTAACCTGTTCATGGGTCATGGCCAATCCCTGTTCAGAAAAGGCACGGCTGCTGTAATCAGATGGCTCGTATGTCTTGTCGGCAATCTCGTTTGCGGCGTTGGTCAATTCGTCATTGCGGTTCTTCATCGTATCCCTCCTTTACGCGGATATCCTTAAATTGGGTGACTTTGAGCGGAATTATGCATGCCGCAAAAACGGTCCAAACTGGCGTAAAGTCGATCCTCAGATCAATGGAGAAGCCAGGGCGGCCGGCATAAAACAAGTACAGATGACGCACAGTATAATGACGAATTTGAACAGAGGGGAAGAAGGAAACAATGGCTGAGGAAATCAAGCAGGAAGTGCAAACTGTACGGATTCCTGAGACGGGTGAAACGATGGAAGCAAAGACATACTCGGGCAAGGAGCTTTTCTTGAAAGAAAATGCAGATGAAAAGGACGAAGCGTACGCGAAGCTGTGGGAGGATGACAGACTGTAGACCTGGCTTGCCGGAGTGATGCGGGACATAGACAGGTTCAATGGAAAAGAGGTCATTCTACCACGAGGAGTGATAACAAATGGACAAAGAGCTGCAATTGATGAAGGAACTGACTGAGGCGGCAGGCCCTCCCGGTTTTGAAGTCAGAGTACATCGCTTGATGAAAGAAAAGCTCTCTGCATTGACTCAAGAAATCATCACTGACAATTTGGGAAGCATCGTTGGTCAACACGGGAATGCCGGTCCAAAAATTCTTTTGGCTGCTCATATGGACGAAGTGGCCTTTATGGTCACACATATTACAAAAGAGGGCTTCCTCCGCCTGCAGCCGCTTGGCGGGTGGTGGGGGCACGTCATGCTGGCCCAGCGGGTAAAGGTTCTGTCGCGCAAGGGTGATCTCACAGGCGTGATCGGCTCAAAGGCCCCGCATATTTTATCGATCGAAGAGAGAAAAAACGTCCTGGAGATCAGCAATATGTTTGTAGACATCGGTGCTACCAGTAAGGAAGAGGCTGAAGAATTCGGAGTCGAGGTAGGCGATCCGATCATCCCGATTTGTCCGTTCGAGGTTTTGCCGAATCCCAAAATGCTCTTGGCAAAAGCTTGGGATAATCGCGCAGGCTGTTTCGTGACTTTGCAGGTTTTCAAGCAAATATGCCAAGAATCGCATCCCAATACGGTATTCTGCGGAGCTACGGTACAGGAGGAAGTAGGACTGCGGGGAGCAGTAACCCTGTCTCACAAAGTTTCTCCAGACATTGCGTTTGCCCTGGATGTAGGTGTAGCAGGCGACACACCCGGAATGAGCCACAAGGAAGGGCATTCCAAACTGGGGGCCGGTCCGCTACTTGGCTTTTATGACAGCAGCATGATTCCGCATTTGAACCTACGGGATTTTGTCATCGACACCGCCAAAGAAAACAAGATTCCTTACCAGACGGATATCATGCCTGGCGGCGGTACAGACGCCGGAAAAATACATATGGCACACAATGGCGTACCGTCCATGGTGATCAGCGTTCCGGCTCGTTATATTCATAGCCATGTGTCCATCGTGCACCGCGATGATCTGGACAATGCCGTGAAGCTGCTCGTCAGCCTGATCAAGAAGCTTGACGAAGAAACGGTTGGCAAAATAAAGGGTATGGATGCGCGGGGGCGATAAGATACCCCCAGTGAATCGTCCGTTTATGTTCGTAGCCATCAGGCGAGTGTGAGATTCCGATGTTGGTGGGGTTATGTGAAAAGGGAGTCTGTCATGAGAAAACACTTTGGGAAGCTTATATTCATACTCATTGCCCTTCTCGCGACCGGTTGCGTCTTCGTTTTAGGCTGGGAACCGGAGTATGCTTATGTTCCGCCTGCGGACAAGGTTTTGCGTCCTGCGCAAGCAAATGGTTTTCAGAACACGGGAGTCATGTATTACGACCTGTGGGGACAGACGTTTACGGTACAAGACAAAGCAAATGATCATACAGGCAGACTTTCTGCCCAAAATGGCGCTGTAGAAGTCAACGGCCGTCTGCTGCAATTGGGACGAACAACATTGTATCAGGAGACATTCGGCAATGAAGTGTTTCTCACGGATATCATGGGCATTGTGGACGGCCCTTTGACGATCGCAAATATCGCGAAAGCTATTTTCCAGTTAAAAGGGGAGGGAACGACAAATTTACAGGTTGAGCTTGCTTATGATGTAACCGTAGGGGGAAGGTCTTTTAAGAAAGGGGAAAAGGTGGATACCGGCATAGATGTTCCCAAGGGAGCTTATGCGCCACTGGGATTGCCCATTAAGTGGTCGGAAGGAAAATTGAAAGTCGGGGTCAGTTGCATGGCCTGTCATGCGACCGTTGACCACGAGACGAAAATGGTCATCGAAGGCGCTCCCAATTCCGATCTGAATGCCGGTTTGTTCCTCGCCTTGGCGACGAATTCCACCGCATTCTTTACACACACGGATGTAGCCAACCTAAAAGCATACATGAGCGGATTGGATCGTGTCGTGCCTACCTCTGATGGGAAAACGTCCCCTTTGCCCGATCCCGCTGCCTTGGAAAAAGCAGTGGACGAAAATTTAGTAAAATGGCCTCGGGGAAATATCGATTCGACGATCGATTTAACAAGCAATCCCTGTCAAATTCCCGATTCCTTCACAAAAGGAAATCACCCATATGGCTGGAGCGGCTTTTCTGCTGCCGGGCCATTTCATGGGTTAAGTGCGTTTAGCAACAACGTTCATGCGCAAAACTCCGATTCCCTCGCCCAAGTCGAGGCCAGCCAGGCATTATTCGGGCTGGATAAAGAAGTGTATCTGGGGACGCTATTGCAGAATGCTGCCGACCCGAAATACCGTTACGACCCGAAAAGCGGTCTGAAACCAACCGAGTTTTTTGCCAAAGTCGACCCTACGCCGGGTGTTCCTGGTGTAAACGAGATGATCAAGCCTCCGTCTTTTCCAAAGTTGACAGCCGTGGCTCCAGATGGATTGGTGATTGGTTCACCAGGCTACAAAGTCGGGGAACAGCTGAATGCGATGGCAGCCTACCAGAATACGATCACCCCTCCGAAGCATAAGGAAAAAGTCGACTCTAAACGAACAGTCTTAGGCGAGAATGTATTCAAGAGGGCGTCCTGCATTACTTGTCATGCGGGGGAAGCCTTTACCAATAACCGGGTGCTTACTTCCAAACAGATTGGGACGGAACCTTCCCGCGGAATGGCTCTGAAGAAAACCCAAAACCTGTTTGGTCCTCCATCGTTGTATACGCCAGATACGCCTGTTCCCATTCCGCCAGATGCAAAAGTGCTTCCCATTCCAACGGCCCATTTGGACCCGGAACAGCTAAAGATAGCGTTTGCACATGGCAATTCACCTGGGGGATACAAGGTAAAAGGGCTGATCGGCTTAAGATGGACTGCTCCTTATTTGCACGATGGCGGAGTTGCTGTTGGACCAAACCTGTCGCAATTGGGGGTACCCGGCACTTTGGCGAAGGGGATTTCACCCGATCCGGCCAATAGTTTGCGTGCTCTGATCGATAAAGATCTGCGGCAAAAAGTCATCGCTGCAAACAAAAGCGCGAAGGAGCTTGCAGACGTACATATTGCCGGAAGCGGACATGAATTCTGGGTGGATTCATCGACAGGCTTTACGAAAGAAGAGCAGGATGCGCTGATTCAATACCTGCTGTCCCTGGGGAGCAGGAATCAATAGCCGAGGACATCTTCCCTCCCCAAAAACAACACGTAAAACGATTCATTGAAGAATGCTCTAAAAGGACAGACGATGGGGTATTTTGTTCCATTGTTTGTCCTTGTGTTTGATTACAAATCCGGGTCCACCGATCGTTCACCAGTTTGACAGATTTGGACATGCCAAAAACATTTATAATAGTGGAAAAGTATAAACCGATGGGGGAACTCATTCATGAATACTGGTTTTCTGATAGCTCTGGTCATTGTGTCCATTTTAATTATTTGGATTACCATCTGGGTCACGAATAAAGCATATGGCCGAAAGCCTGATGTCATTGACCCGATACAGTCGACAGAAAACAATGATCCACTCAACAAAGAACCTGATCGATCATGATAAACGTACAAGAGCGATGAAAAAGCAAACGCTCTTACTCACACAAAAGTATTGCTTGGTTCGATTATCGCCTTAAGCATAAAGAAGAATCATTACGAATTTGTCAGCAATCAAATAGCCAAAGTGATCATTAGTGCAGTCCTGCATATCGCAGGGCTGCTTTTTTTGGTGCGCCCAGCATGGGCGATAGCTATAGGGTGAAAGTCCCGAACGGGGGTTGGCTGTACCAACCGTTAGCTCAAGGCAAGGGTGTCGACCGCGAGGTCGAATCTGAAGGAAGCCGGCGGCAAAATCCCGACCTGAGGTACACGAACCCAATTTGAGGCTGTTGTATCCGGGCG
>NZ_RHHO01000036.1 GCF_003710865.1 Brevibacillus borstelensis
CACGTTAGTTGTATAGATCAGCTTTCGAATCTCGGGAGGATATTTAAAGAAAGTGGCGATCTCGTCCCAGTTATTCCGCCAGGAACGAACCATCAAGGGATATCTACTGCCCCAGGTTTGTTCAAACTGATCGAGTTCTTCCAACGCGGCTTGCTCCGTTGGAGCCTTATAGATAGGTTTTAGCTCGGACGTGATCTTTTTGAGATCCTTATAGGAAACATACTTGATGGAATTTCGGATTTGATGGATAACACATTTCTGAATCTCCGTCTTCGGATAACATGCAGAGATGGCTTCTGTAAAGCCACGAAGATTATCGACGCTTGTAATGAGAATATCCTGGACTCCACGATTTTTCAGTTCGTTGAGGACATGCAGCCAGAATTTTGCCGATTCATTCTCCCCAATCCAGATCCCAAGCACATCTTTATGACCGTCAAGGTCAATACCAATGACCATATAGGCGGCTTTATTGACGATAGCTCCGTCCTGTTTTACCTTAAAGTGAATGGCGTCAAGGAAAACAACAGCATAAACCGCTTGCAAGGGGCGATTTTGCCACTCTTTGATCATCGGTACAATCTTATTCGTTACATTTGATATGAGCGTTGGTGAGACTTCGATGCCATAGAGCTGCTGCAGATGGTCTTGGATATCGCGTGTGGATACGCCTTTGGCATAGAGGGCAAGAATTTGATCTTCGATCCCTGTAACATTGGATTGATGTTTCTTTACAATGTTTGGTTCAAAATCACCCTCTCGATCTCGAGGGACTTGGATGTCGACATCCCCGTACTCAGAACGGACGGTTTTCTTGCTATACCCATTG
>NZ_RHHO01000037.1 GCF_003710865.1 Brevibacillus borstelensis
GTCAAGCTTGGTGAACCGCCGTATACCGAACGGTACGTACGGTGGTGTGAGAGGACGGGGGTTAGTCGCCCCCTCCTACTCGATTATAATGGAGTCCGGTTTTTTGCTTTGATGAAGGGCTATAAAGTTGTCATAAAAATATTATGGTAAACTAACAGGCGCAGACTCTCATTGAATTCAACTACGCTGAATAGTATAATTGATTCGATATCAAGTAGTATGGATTTTGTGTTGCAATGGCAAATGGAGGGAAACAAGCCGATGATGACGACCATTGCCCAGTTGGGGCAGCATGTGGGACAAGAAGTACGATTGGGCTGTTGGCTTTTTAACAAGCGCAGCAGTGGAAAAATACAATTTTTGCAGCTGCGCGACGGCTCCGGATTCATTCAGGGAGTAGTCGTCAAAGCAGAAGTATCGGAAGACGTATGGGAAGCAGCATCGCAATTGACACAGGAGAGCTCTTTGTACATAAACGGCATCGTTCGGGCAGATGACCGTGCGCCGAGCGGCTATGAATTGACCGTGACCGGCATTGAAATTATTCAAATCTCCCACGATTACCCGATTTCGCTGAAGGAGCACGGGGTTGACTTCCTGATGGACCACCGCCACCTGTGGCTGAGAAGCCCTCGCCAGAGAGCGGTTATGTCGATCCGTTCCGAAGTGATTCGTGCGGTAAACGAATATTTTCACCAAAACGGCTTTTACAAAGTAGATCCGCCGATTTTGACTCCTACCTCTGCGGAGGGGACGACAAACCTCTTCCATACGAAGTATTTTGACGAGGACGCCTATCTTTCCCAATCCGGCCAGTTGTACATGGAAGCTGCTGCGATGGCTCTGGGACGGGTATACTCCTTTGGTCCGACCTTCCGTGCCGAAAAATCCAAAACGCGCCGTCACCTGATCGAGTTTTGGATGATCGAGCCCGAGATGGCCTTCGTCGATCACGAAGAAAACCTGCGCATTCAAGAAGAGTTTGTGTCTCATGTCGTACAGTCTGTTTTGAAAAACTGCCAGCGCGAGCTGAAAACACTGGAGCGCGACACGACCAAGCTGCAAAATGTCGTCGGACCGTTCCCGCGGATTTCTTATGATGACGCGATCAAACTGCTTCAGGAAAAAGGAAGCGAGATCAAGTGGGGCGATGATTTCGGCGCTCCTGACGAGACGGCGATTGCCGAGCATTTTGACAAACCGGTATTCATTACCCACTACCCGACAGAAATCAAGGCGTTCTATATGAAGCCAGATCCGAACAGACCAGAGGTTGTCCTCTGTGCCGATCTGATCGCACCGGAGGGATATGGGGAAATCATTGGCGGAAGCCAGCGTATTGACGATCCTGTCCTTTTGGAAGAGCGGTTCAAAGAACATGAACTGTCTGAAGAAGCGTATAAATGGTATCTCGATCTGCGCAAATACGGGACTGTGCCTCACTCCGGATTTGGTTTGGGACTGGAGCGCACAATCGCCTGGATTTGCGGTTTGGACCATGTCCGCGAAACGATTCCGTTCCCGCGCATGCTTTATCGCCTCTACCCGTAACCCGCTGCTTTTTTGGCGGTTACACGCTCAGTATCTTACACCCTGCTGCCGGAGGGCGGCAGGGTATTTACGTTCTTCAAACCAACGCGAACAGCACGCCAGCATGCAATCATGGCGATGAGGTGAAAATGTCTCATGGAATCACAACTATTACAGATTTTGCAAGAAGGAGCCACATCGATTTCCAACCTCCTTTTAAAAATGTACAAGCAAACGTCGCTCTCTGATGAAGAAATGATTCTCATTATCCATTTGTTATCCTTTCAGCAAGAGGGAAATCGCTTTCCGACGATTCAGGAGCTGGAGGATCGGATGTCGATGTCATCAACCAGACTGATCCAGACATTGCAAAAGCTTTTGAAGGAAGAATGGATCAGCATTGACGAATACATCGATCCCGAGACAGGGATGCGTCATGAGCTGTACAATCTGACTCCCTTGTATCGCAAGCTTTATCAAAGCTGGCGGGAGCAGCGCAGCGTATCCCGGATGATTGACCCGGTGGTAGAGCCTTTTGCCGAAATGGCCAGTACATTGGAAGGCGAGCAGACGGGATTGTACACCCGCTTTGAACAGGCGTTTGGCCGTCCGCTATCGCCGTTTGAGCTGGAGACGATCCACATCTGGACCAATCAGGACGGTTATTCGGATGAACTGATTCTGACAGCATTGCGGGAGGCAGCTACGGTCGGCAAGCTGCACATCCGCTATATCGACCGAATTCTTTTGGAATGGCAAAAGCAAAAGATAACAAGCGTCGAAGAAGCAAGGCACTATAGTCTCCGTTTCAGGCGCCATACGCCTATAAGCGATCAGCGTCAGCCGCTGTGAGGAAATCCCTCGCAGCGGTTTTTTCTTTTCCCCTGTACATGTACCTATTTGGGATCTTGTTCATACCATAAAAAGAGCGAAAGCTGTCGGAATGATTGACTTGGTCAAGCGAATCTTGATGTCGGATTGGTCTGGAGGTCATGAAGCATGGAAAAGCGAAAAAAAGGTGAGACCACACATTGGATTATGCCGGGAGTGTTTTCTGGCGAATTCGTGGTGGATGAAGCTGTTGAACGCGTTCAATTGAAAAAACTGGGAGACCAACGGGACGCCGCGGAAGCGCTGTGGAAAGAGAGGGCGGAAGAAATTCAAAAAGAGCTTGCGGCTCTCAAAGAAGCGGTGTCACGCTGGGAAGAACGGTTTAAGGTGCTGCAGGAAGAGCAGAAGCGCGAGCGAGAGTACCTGTACCAGGTCGTTCTTTCTTTAAAACAGGAGTGGGAGCGGGAGCGAAATGAAAATCGCCATCATTAGTCCCGGCCCCTTCTCTGTGCCGCCGGTCAAGGGCAGCTCAGTAGAGCATGATATCGATGAAGTGAGCAAGATGTTTGGGCCGGAGCATCAAGTGACCATCTACACGCGAACGTGCCCGACCTACCCTCGTTCGAGCTTTGAAGAGGGGAGAGACATTATCCGTTTTCCTTATAAGGGTCCCGGCCCTTATCTCAAGCGAATCATCGGCGATTTGAAAAGACGAAGTCCCGACGTGATCCTGGTGGAGAATCGCCCCAATTTCGTGCCTGCTTTGCGGAGAAAATTTCCATCAGTTCCGATCTATGTGAATATGCACTCTCACGTATACGCCGCCAAATGGTTTATCAGTCCGGAGAAAATGAGACAAATCGTACGGCTCGCAGATGGGTTTATCACCAACAGTGAATATCTGCGTCAGCATTTTATAGAAAAGCATCGTATCCCCCCAGACAAAGTCCATGCGGTTCACCTGGGGGTAGACGTGACGCCTTATCAGCTAGCAAAAATCAATTTCGGAGTAAGAAATTTGCGGCGGAAGCTGGGACTCAGACATGATGATCGGATCATGTTCTACGCAGGCAGGCTGATGAGGGCAAAAGGCGTCCACGTCCTGCTCAAGGCATTCCGGAAGGTGTGCGAACAGGATCCAAAGGCCAAGCTCATCATCGTGGGAGGAACTGGCTATGGAAGCAATCGAATGAACCCGTATGTCCGGTATTTGCACCAGCTGGCGAAACCACTGGGCGACCGGGTGAAATTTGTGAACTTTATCCCGAGCCAGGAGATGCCCCTGTACTACCAGATCGGCGATATTGTGGCAACGCCTTCCGTCTGGCAAGAGCCGTTTTGCCGGGTCAACCTGGAAGCGATGGCATCCGGAAAGCCGGTGATTACGACACCGAGAGGCGGGATCGGGGAGGTCGTCACACACGAGGACTCGGGTTACGTGATCTCTCCCAAGGAATGGGAAAAGGAACTGCCCAGGATTTGGGATGAGCTGTGGAGCATTCCTCACCTGCGAAATCAGATGGGAAAACGCGCATTGGTCCGGGCGAAGCAATTTTCTTGGTACGCCACAGCCCAAGGCTATTTACAGGCTTTTGAAAAGGGGGCTGACAAACGCGCAAGAGTCGCAGCAGCTTACAAAAAGGTCGGATAAATCGGGCGCGAATCAGACTGGGTGGTCGCCCTTTCTGCCCCGGTTGTGGACTTCTGCCCTGTCCAGATACGGCGGGACGCATACCTTATAAGTATCGCTAGAAGCACAACTGGGGAGTGATTTTTGTGAAAGGGTTAATCTTATGCGCCGGACGTGGCACGAGACTCCATCCATTTTCCTATTCGCAACCAAAAACCCTCCTCCCTGTGGCTAATCAACCGGTTCTATTCTACTGCATTCGCAAGCTGATTGAAGTGGGTGTCCGTGACATCGGAATCGTCATTCACCCTTCCCAAGTGCAGATTTCAGGATACGTAGGCGATGGTAGTCAATTTGGGGCTACCATTACCTATATCGAGCAGGAATCGCCGCTTGGGATTGCTCATGCAGTGAATATTTCACAGCCATTCCTCCAAGACGAACCGTTTATCCTTTTGTTAGGCGATAACTTGCTTATGGATTCCTTGCACAATCTCGTTCGCAGATTCCAGGACAATCGTGCAGACGGAATCGTCATGCTGAGCGAGGTAGAAAAGCCGCAGGACTACGGGATCGCAGAGGTACACGAGGGGCGTCTTATCTCCGTGGTGGAAAAACCTGTTGTGCCAAAAAGCAATCTCGCAGTGATTGGTGCTTACTTATTTACAAGGCCGATCTTTGAGGCGATCGCCTCGCTGAGCCCTTCTTCTCGCGGAGAGTACGAGATTACGGATGCGATCCAGACGATGATCGATCGTGGATCTTTCATTGCGCATACGACAACAAACGGGAAATACACCGACGTAGGGACGATAGAGCGTTGGCTGGAGGCGAATCGGTGGATGCTTTCCCGGGAGTTGGGAGAAAAATTGGCAATCGGAGAGGGCAGCGTCGTACAACATTGCGAGATTGTCGGTCCGGTTTTAATAGGGAAAGGATGTCATATCGAGAACTGTCGGCTAGGGCCGTACGTTTCCATTCAGGATGGTGTCCAGATATCGAATTGTACGCACATCGAGAACAGTATTTTATTGGAAAACAGCTCTATTCATGATGTGTCATGGCAAATGAAAGACAGTGTCTTCGGACGCGAGTCTTTTTTCAAAGGAAGCAGTGATCGAAAAGCCAGTATGTTTATTTTGAGTGACAAATCCTCCATCCAGCTTCCCTCTACGGGAGGTGACAGTGAATGACCAATCCAACTCCGTTGTTTACCGTAGTGATTCCCGCTTACAATCGCGCCAAATACATTCGCAAAGCAATTTCCAGTGTCATGAAGCAGACGTGCAAGGACTGGAAGCTGCTGATCATGGATGATGCGTCGACAGACAAAACAAGACATAAGGTAGAACGCTATCTGTTCAATCCAAACGTTCAATATTACCGGATGGAAGAGAACTCGGGCATCTCCAAAGTGATGAACAAGGCTTTGACAATGGTTGATACGCCTTTTCTGGTTCAGCTTGATTCTGATGACTGGCTTCCGAAACGCTCCCTTGCGATCTTGAAAAAGCATATCCTGCGCGACAAGAAGAACAAGCGCGCACTCTTCTATGGAAACGTCAAAATCTGGCGTGTGAGAAGAGGCAAGTACGTCAATCCATTTTTGGTCAAACACAAGCAGTTCAACACGAAATATCAATTTCTCAAATACAACCATTGGATGGTGGCTCCCCGCTGTTACCGCGTTTCGGCCCTGCAAAAGGTGGGGGGCTGGGATACTTCCGACAAGTATGAAGGCAGGATCATGGAGGACAGAAGGATTATCCTCCGCCTGATCGAGCGGTATCGGGTGAAGTGGATTAATCGAAAGCTGTACAATCGGACCAAACACAGAGGCCAGTTGACAGACAACAAGATGAAGCGGAAGCGCAACGAGCTGCGCAGAAAAACGTTCCGGTATTATCTGAAACGCTGGGGCAACAAGTACAAGGCCGTATACGGTTATAAGAACGGGTACTTGATTATCAAGCGATTGAAAAAGAAAAAGGGAAGGAGGAGACGGCGGCGATGAGAAAGGTGCTCATTACAGGCTGTGCTGGATTTATCGGGTCCCATTTGACTCAGCGCCTGCTGCAGGAGGGTCATCATGTCGTCGGAGTCGACGGTTTTATCGACAACTATGATGTGGCCTGTAAATTACGCAATCTCTCGCTGATCGGTCAACATTCCCTGTTTACGTTTCACTCGGCCCTGCTATCGGAAAAGCGCTGGGAGGAATGGCTGGATGAGGTTGATCTGGTATTCCATCTGGCTGCTCTTCCCGGCGTCCGTACCAGTTGGGGGAAGGCATTTTCCGACTATCTGGCACACAACCTGCTTGCAACACAAGAATTGCTCGATGCCTGTACGCGTCTAAAGACTGCTCCAAAGGTGATCATTTCCTCCTCGTCCTCTGTGTACGGAACGATGCGGGAAGGAATGACCGATGAGCAATCCCCCATTCATCCGATTTCCCCTTACGGCGTCACCAAGGCGGCCATGGAGCAGATTTGTCGTGTCTACGTCGAGGCGTACGGTCTTCCTGTCGTCATGCTGCGATACTTTACCGTCTACGGCCCGAGACAGCGGCCGGATATGGCTTTTCACCGATTTTTCAAGCAATTGCTGCGCGGTGAGCCGATAACCGTTTACGGGGACGGTCTTCAGAGCCGCGATTTTACATTTGTCTCGGATGCGGTCGAGGCCAATCTGCTGGCGGAAAAATACGCTGGACCAGGCGACGTGTACAACATTGGCGGGGACAGGGAAATCAAGCTGATGGAAGTGCTGGAGCTGATGGGCCAACTGACCTCTACAGTACCGGCTGTTGTGCATTTGCCTGCGATCGCGGGAGATTCCCGGCGAACAAGCGCCGACATCCGATTGGCCCAATCCAAACTCGGCTACCACCCGAAGGTGAAACTGGAAGAGGGATTGCGATTGCAGCTGGAAGATATTCGAGCCCAGATAAAAGGGTAAAACGGGAGGTTTGACATGCAACGGGTACTAGTCTACCGCCGCAAGTTTCTCCCTAAAAGCGAAACGTTTATTTATGAGCAATTGATCGGACACAAGCGCGTACAGACTGCCGTATTGGCCCGGCAAAAGCACTTTAACCGAAAGCAGTTTCCGTATTCCCCCGTATATGTGAAAAAGCGGTTCAAGGGACTTGCCCAGTGGTTGAAAAAAAAGAAATTCGGCTGTTTGCACGCCAGGTTCGGTCCGGCTGGAGTGGAAATACTTCCCTATGCCCGCAAGGCAAAGCTGCCGTTGATCACCTCCTTTCACGGCTTCGATGCAACGAAGCGCGTCAGGGAAAGCAGCGCCTACCGCCGTCAATTAAAAAAGCTGTTTCGCAAAGGAACAGCTTTTACCGTCGTCAGCGACCATATGAAAAAACGTCTCGTTCGGCTCGGTTGTCCGAAACACAAGATCACATTGATTCGCTCCGGCATTGACTTCAATAAATTCCCGATGCAACCGCAGCATCCTGTAAAAAATGGGGCTTTTCGTCTTTTGAGCGTCGGTCGTCTGACGGAGAAGAAGGGAATGGATACGCTGATCAAAGCGTTTTCCCGTGTGGTGCGTCAATACCCGAACGCTACGCTGACGATTGTCGGAGACGGCGAAGAGAAACAAAAGCTGCGGCGGATGATTAAAAAGCGAAATCTTGGCGGGAGCGTCAAGCTTCGCGGCGCGATGCCCCATCGGGAGGTCCAGCGGGAGCTGGCGAACTGCCATCTTTTCGTGATCGCATGCAAGACAGCCAAAAACGGCAATCAAGAGGGGATTCCCAATGTTTTGATGGAAGCGATGGCAAGCGGACGTCCGGTCATCTCGACCTATCATGCCGGTATTCCGGAATTGGTTGAGCACGAGGTTACCGGTTATCTGGTGCCGGAAAAGTCCCCCGGCCGTTTGGCAAAGATGATTCAGCATGTGTTGGGCCGAACGGATGAGTGGCCAGCCATTGCCGCAAGGGCCAGAGCCAAGGTAGAAAGCAATCACGACATTCAAAAACAGCGCGCCAGGCTGGAAGATTTATATGTGAGCGTGCTGAAAAAACGATGAGGTGAAGGAATGAATGTAGCCGTCATTGGAACGGGTTATGTCGGATTAAACACGGCTGTTTCCCTTGCCTTGCACGGTCATCGAGTCGTCGGAATCGACGTGGACGAAGAAAAAGTAAAGCAATTAAAGCAGCGACACTGCCCCATCTATGAGCCGGGGCTGGAAGAGGCCATGCGATCCGTGATGGATCAGGGGAATCTTCACTTTGACCATACATTGAATGGGGATGCCAAGGAAGCGGACATTTTGTTTATCTGCGTGGGGACCCCTGAATCGGCAGACGGTTCGGCTGATCTCGGGTATCTGTTTGCCGTGGTAGAAGATGTGAGGGCCGTGTACGCCAGCAATCCGGTGAGACGAGGAGTCGTCATCAAAAGCACAGTACCGGTGGGGACGGGAGACCGGGTGGCGGAGCTTCTCGGAGATTGCAAGGAGCTCCACGTCATTTCGAATCCGGAGTTTTTGCGCGAGGGAAGTGCCCTGCAGGATGCCTTGAACCCGTCGCGCATCGTGATCGGAGCAGAGTCGGCGGCAGCGTTTTCCTTGATGGATGAACTCTACGAAGGCTATTCTTGCCCTATGGTAAAAACGACCCGCCGAACTGCCGAGCTGATCAAGTACGCGTCCAATGCGTTTCTTGCCACACGCATTTCCTTCATGAACGAATTGGCCCGGCTCAGTACGGTATTGGGCACGGACATCGAGACGGTCGCACGCGGGATGGGGCTGGACAGCCGGATCGGCCCCGAGTTTTTGCGAGCCGGGATCGGTTATGGCGGATCATGCTTTCCGAAAGACACCATAGCCCTCTTGCAAGTGGGAAAAAGAAACGGAGTGAAATTGAGCATTCTCGAACAGGTGCGAGAAGTAAACCGCACACAGCCGGAATGGTGCGTTCAGCTTATCCGTGAACAATTGGGCGGCTTGCATGGGAAACGGGTTGCCGTTTTGGGGCTGTCTTTTAAGCCGGATACGGACGACATCCGTGAATCGCGGTCACTCCCTATCATCAAGCAGCTGCTGCACGAAGGGGCAATCGTTTCCGCGTATGACCCGATCTCGATGGAGACGGTGGCAAAGCTGTATCCACAGGTCAGCTATGCAGACGACATCTACGCCACGCTGACTGGTGCAGATGCAGCATTGCTCGCTACGGAATGGAAGCAATGCGTGAACCTCGATTGGCAAAAAGCAAAAGCCGTGATGGCCAAACCGGTGCTATTCGACGGAAGGAATGCCTGGCCGTCGGAGCTTGTCAAGCAGTACGGTTTTGCCTATCAGGGAGTGGGAAGAAGCTGACTTTGCCTCCATGGAAAGTCGGCTTCTTGCTCGTATATTGATTTGAACCCGGTGCAAGAATACGCTACGATAATACATATGGATTGTTTTGCCACCCGAAACGAATGCGAGGAGTGAGTGATATTGAATAAAAGCAAAACGTTGCCAAAGCGCAATGAGGTGCCTGCGGAATTCAAATGGCGTTTGGAAGATATGTACGCGAGCGACAGCGATTGGGAAAAAGACGTGCAAACAGTGAAGCAACTGGCCGAGAGAATCGCTACCCAAAAAGGCAAGCTGGGCAGCTCCGGACAACAGTTGCTCGAAACGCTGCGCCTCCAGGATGAACTGCTGAAGACGCTTGACCAGGTATACGTTTACGCCCGGATGCGCCGCGACGAGGACAATACGAACAGCACCTACCAGGCGCTGACGGATCGGGCGACGACGCTCAGTACACAAGTATACGGAGCCATTTCGTACATACAGCCGGAGATTTTGGGCATTCCGCAAGAAGAGCTGGAGAAATGGCTGAAAGAAGTGCCAGGTCTCGAGCATTACCGCATTCTTCTGGAGGAAATCACGCGGTTCAAACCGCATACGCTTTCGGCTGAAGAAGAGGCGATTATGGCCAATGTAAGCGAGCTTGCTTCCGCGCCCTCCAAAATTTACGGCATGCTGAACAATGCAGACATCAAATTTCCGATGATCACGGATGAAAACGGGGAAGAAGTCGAACTGACCAAAGGCCGCTATGTGCAGTTTATGGAAAGCAAGGACCGCCGCGTCCGCCGTGAAGCGTTCGAGGCTCTGTATGCCACATACGGGAAGCATCGCAATACGATTGCAGCCTCCCTCACGTCCGCAGTCAAGGCTGACGTGTTTTACGCCCGCACGCGCAAGTACCCGTCGGCCATTTACGCGGCCCTGTTTGCCGACAACGTCGATCTGTCCGTCTACGACAACCTCATTTCTACGATTCGCGAGCATCTGCCGCTCATGCATCGCTACATCGCGCTGAGAAAGAAAATGCTGGCGGTAGATGAGCTGCACATGTACGATTTGTATGTTCCCATTGTCCCTGAGGTTGATATGAAGATCCCGTACGAGCAAGCCGTGGAGACGATCAAGGAAGCGCTCAAGCCGCTCGGAGATGAGTACGGCAGCGTGCTGGCTGAAGGGTTTTCAAATGGCTGGGTCGATGTCTACGAAAACGAAGGAAAGACGAGCGGAGCGTACTCCTGGGGTGCGTACACATCTCACCCGTACGTCCTGATGAACTACCAGGACAACGTCAACAACATGTTTACGCTAGCCCACGAAATGGGGCATGCCCTGCACAGCTACTACTCCCATAAGGAACAGCCGTACACCTATTCGGACTACAAGATTTTTGTCGCAGAGGTGGCTTCCACGCTGAATGAAGCTCTGCTCATGGACCATCTGCTGGAAACGACGACTGACAAGCAGCAGCGGATGTATTTGCTCAACTACTACCTGGAGCAGTTCCGCGGGACTGTGTTCCGGCAGACGATGTTTGCCGAATTTGAAAAGCTCGTGCATGCCAAGACAGAGCAGGAAGAACCGCTTACCGCAGACAGCTTGAGCGAATTGTACAGAGAGCTGAATGTCGCCTACCACGGTTCAGATATGATCGTTGACAAGGAAATCGATCTGGAATGGGCGAGAATTCCTCACTTCTATCGCAACTTTTACGTCTATAAGTACGCTACCGGCTTCTCGGCAGCGACCTCCCTCGCCAAGCAAATTCTTGAGGAGGGCAAGCCCGCTGTAGACCGCTATCTGCAATTCCTCAAAAGCGGAAGCTCCGACTATCCGCTGGAATTGTTGAAGAAAGCTGGCGTGGACATGACGTCTCCGGAACCGATCCGCGAAGCGTTGGCTGTGTTCGCAAAGAGACTGGAAGAGATGGAACAGCTCATCGGCCAAGCATAACCGCTATTAGGCAGCAAAAACGATAAACGAGTGTAAAACCAGGGAATTGTCCCTGGTTTTTTTATTTCTTAACGCGAAACGACACAAATCAGACACATTTTTGGAGAGAAGAGGTAATTTTTCAAGTATCTATTTCGTAATGACTGAAGGGGAAAGGATACCAGAGCCCCTCCGTCTCAAGGCGGAGACGAAGTTCCATCCGCTGGCTGTTTTGAAAAGGATGGAAAAACTGGCACAATACCCTTGGGAATGATTGTTACGATTTGGAGGAATTTTCGTGAAGAGACGCGCATCCATTCTACTGGCCATCGTTGTACTAACGACCGCCGGGTGCGGGCCGGGAGCTTCCGAACCGGCAGCACAGCAAGAAACAAAAGCAAAAGTAGTCGAAGTATTTACAGTCAGGAAGTCGACAGATCCCGTACTGTTGACGACGACGGGGTTGGTGGAAGCCAAAAGAGAGGCGATTCTGCAGTTCGGCACTTCAGGAACCGTTTCTTCACTTCCAGTTGGCAAGGGGAGCAAAGTTTCGCAAGGCCAGTTGCTGGCCAGCCTCGATACCCGCTATTACCAGAAAGAAGTGGAAGCGGCTGCCGGCCAGGTGGAAGAAGCAAATGCCCGCAAGGTAAAAACACTGAAAGGCGCATCGGAAGAATCCATTCAAAAACAGCGGCTGCAGGTCCAAAGCTCCCAGCAGGATTTTGACAAAGCCAGCCAGGATGTCCTGCTGGGAGAAAAGCTGTTCGCCGGAGGAGCCATTTCCCAAAGTGAGCTTGACGATCGTCGACGGGCCAAAGACCAGGCGCAAATACAATTGCAGAACGACAAGCTTGCTCTGGAAGAGCTCCTGCGTGGCGCAGAGCCGGAGGATGTGATTGTCGCCAATGCCTCCATCAAGCAGGCTGCGGGGCAAGTAGAACGGGCGAAAAAGACGCTTAATGATACAAAAATTGTCGCTCCGTTCGCAGGCATGGTTGTGGATGTTTCCAAGCAAGTCGGGGAGCTGGCATCTCCGGGCGAGCAAGTGATTCAGATCGTCGACCTGTCCGATGTGAAAGTCACGCTGGATGTCGCGAACGACGTCATCGGCCAGTACCAGGAAAACGCGAAAGTCCAGGTCGTGGGAGAGGACGGCAAAAAAAGTGAAGGAACGATCAGCTTTGTATCACCTGTCGTTGACAAACAGACGGGAAAATACCGTGTCGAGGTAACTGTGCCCAACCCGCAAGGCCAATGGAAGGGCGGAATGGTGGCAACGGTTGAAATTCCCCGCAAGCTGAACGGCTTTCTCGTACCGCTTGAAAGCGTCGGGGTCTCCCAATCCGAGTATTACGTCATGGCTGTTGAAAATGGATTGACCGTTAAGCGGCCGGTCAAAACGGGCCAGATGGTGGGAGATCGGATCGAGGTGCTGTCGGGAGTCAATGATGGCGACCAGCTTCTGCGCTCCGGCATCACGTTCTATGTAGAAGGGCAAAAAGTGGAGGCGAAAGGGGAATAGGCATGGAAAAGATTATTCTCTTTTTGCTGAAACGACGGCTGATTGTCTATCTGTTCACCTTTCTCATCACTATTGCCGGTCTCGGCGCCTTGTTTAGCTTTAATATCGAGCTCGTACCGAAAACCAATTTGCCGCAGATCTCCGTCCGGATATCCGGAGGGTCGCTGCCTCCTGAAGAAATGGAGGAAAAGATCACCAAGAAGGTCGAGCAGGAGATCAAGTCAATGGCAGGCGTGAAAGAATACTCCTCGACAACAGGCACCGGCTCGGTCACAATCCGGGTTACCGCCGAGGAAGGGGAAGGAGAACGCGTCAAGCAGGACGTTCAAAACGCCGTTAACAGGCTTCGCAATAATTTTCCTAAAAACGTAGATACCGTAAATGTCATGCAAGACAACCTGGGTGACGAGATGTTGATTGAATACGCCATGGTCGGAGCAGAACCGAAGGCGATGCTCAGTTTGGCAAAAACATCAATCAAGGATCGGATCGAGGATGTTCCCGGGGTAAAGGAAGTCGAAGTATCGGATCGAAGCTTTGAAAACAAGATTACGGTCACGTTGCGACCAGAGCGCTTGGCTGCTTATCACGCCACTCCGTCGGGGGTAATTGACCAGCTCCAGGCAACCAACTGGAAGCAAGCGGTGGGGACCCTCGAAAATACCGGGTTCGATACAGTCGTAATGATTGACAACTCGTACACGACAGCTCAGGAATTGAGTCAACTTGCGATCGATACACCAAAAGGAACCGTTACGTTGGACCAATTGGCGATAATCGATGACATGCGCGGAAAAGTAAAGGACTTCGTCGCCTTGACGGATGGACAGGTGTTTGTAAACCTCAGCGTCAAACGCGCGGAAGGCAGCGACTTGATCTCCACGCAGGCAAAAGTGGAAGAGGTTGTCAAACAAATCAACGCCGAAGCAAACGGGCAGTATCAGCTTAAGGTGATGATCGAGGCAGTCTCCTATATCGACCACGCTGTCACCAATTTGAGCCGTGATGTGATCATCGGCGGTGCTCTTGCCATTTTGGTCTTGCTCGTTTTTCTGCGCAATTGGCGGGTGACATTGGTGATCGCCACGACCCTGCCCTTGTCGGCCATGATGACCTTTATCGCGATGAAGGCAGGCGGCTACAATATCGATATGATCAGCTTGCTCTCGCTCAGCTTGTCCGTAGGTCTGATCGTCGACGCCGCGATCGTGGTTCTGGAATCCATTTATCAGTTTCGGGAAAAAGGGGAGCCCATCACCCAGGCGATTGTAAAAGGGACTCGCGAGGTCATGACTCCCGTGTTTACCTCCCAGCTGACGATCATTGTCGTATTTTTGCCGCTCGTGCTGGCGGATTTTGAAAGCTGGCTCAAGCCGATTTTAGGTGCCATCGCTTTTACGGTTACGGCTGCAATCACAGCTTCGACATTGGCCGCGTTCTTCTTTGTTCCTGTCTTCTCTGACCGTTTCCTCAAGAACGACAAGAAGGTATCTTTGGAAGGAGAAGGCAAGGAGCACTTCATTGTCCGGGCGTTTACGAATCTGTTGAGAAAAGCGCTGCGTCACCGGATCAAGACGATCATGCTTGCCGTGAGCCTGTTTGTCGGTTCCTTTTTCTTGATGCCGTTCATGAAGATGGGGCAGGGCATCAATCCAAATGAAAATATGGTGTTCGCTTCGATCACCATGCCGACAGGCTCGACGCTGGAGAACACCCAGAGAGCCGCTCTGGACGCGGAAACAACGCTTCGCGAGCTGCCGGACGTCAAGGATGTCTTCTTTTTCGCAAGCAAAGAAAACGCAGAGCTGTTTTTGATGCTGAAAGGAAAAAAAGAGAGACAGTACGGGAAAGACGAACTGACTCTGGAGATAAATGAGCGGCTTCAAGCGATTCAGGGAATCGAGAGCATTACCACCTCTTTTGGCAGCCAGGGAGGAGCTGCACCGGTACAGCTCGATATTACCGGAGAGGACATGGAGAAAATGCGTCAAATCGCAGGCGAAGTGGAAGGCATGCTTGCGACGATACCAGGCGTCTCCAATATCCGCAATGACTTTAAAGAAGGCAAAGAAAAAGTCACTCTGCTCCCGAAGCAGGAGGCGTTGGCCCGGATGCAGGTCGATCATCGCTCGCTTCTGCAGCAGATCAGCATGTTGATCGGGGATCAGCCGGTGACGACCATTACGACAGATGGCATTGAAGTAGATGTGGTAGCCAAAATGCCGGAGGGCTGGCTAAAGCATCCGGAGCAGCTCAATCAGATCATGATCACGTCCAAAACAGGCGCAGAGGTGCCTTTGGGCGATCTGGTAGAATGGCGCTACAGCAAATCGCCGGTTACGATCACGCATGAAAAAGGCGAGCGGATCGTCACTGTCTCCGCAGAGCTGCTGGGCAGCGACCTGGGTACGGTCGGCCGGCAGATCAACGAAAAGCTTCCGCAGCTTGCCGTCCCGGCAGGGTATCAAGTGGAGATTGCCGGCAAACTGAAGGAGCAAAGCTCTACCATGACCCAAGGTCTCTTTGTCTTCCTCGGTGTGATCGCGCTGATTTACGTGATCATGGTGGCCCAGTTCGGCCGCATGTCTCAACCGTTCATTATTATGCTGACGATTCCGATGGCCTTAGTCGGTGTGATTCTCGGGTTCGTGCTGACCCAGCGCGTCTTTGGGGAGATGGCCATGATCGGGATGATCATGCTGGTCGGTATCGTAGTGTCCAACGCAATCCTGCTCATTGACCGGATCAATCTGCTTCGCGAGCGGGGAATGGAATTGGGAGAAGCGATCGTCCAAGGGACAAAAGACAGGGTGCGTCCCGTTATCATGACCAAGCTGACTGCCATCCTGGGCATGCTGCCGATGGGGCTGGCAGTAGCGGAGGGCTCCGATCTGGAAGCGCCGCTTGCCACAGCGGTCATATCCGGTTTGGTCTTCCATACGATCGTGACACTCGTATTGGTGCCGGTGCTCTACTCGCTGTTCGAGAACGCGAAAGCGCGGCGCCTGGCTCGCAAGCAGACTCGTGAGGCCAAACGCTTGGCCAAACGACTGTCCAAGGCAGAAATACAGCCGACGGACATTTAGCTGCTTGGATGTGAAAAAGAAATGGATGTAAAAAAGAAACGAATAACAGTGAAGAAGCGGAGCGACAGTTCCGCTTCTTTTCTTCTTTTCGGAAGTACAGTTCCTGCGTTTCCTGTACTAGGCGTTTGTCAGATATTTCTGTAGAATGAAGAAAGAAAATGGCAGCATGCCAAATTGTAGCTGGGAGGGGAAAGGTTTCATGGATCTTCATTTGCAAGGAAAGACAGCGATTGTTTTGGCTTCGACGAAAGGTTTGGGAAAAGCGACAGCGCTTTGTCTTGCCGCTGAAGGCGCCCATGTTGCGATTTGCGGGCGGGATGAAGCAGCATTATCCGCTACATACGAAGAAATTCGGGAGGCCACCGGAAAAGAAGCGCTGGCGGTCGTCGCCGACGTGACCAAATCGGAGGACATCGAGCACCTGGTCAAGGAGACAGTCGCCCGCTTTGGAACGGTGGACATACTGATCAACAACGCAGGCGGCCCTGCAGCAGGCACGTTTGATCAAATGACTGATGAGCATTGGCAGGCCGCTTTTGAATTGAACCTGCTCAGCTTTGTTCGCGCGATCAGAGCCGTTTTGCCGCATATGCGCCAGCAGAAATTCGGCAGGATCGTCAATTTCGCCTCCTCGTCGTTTAAACAGCCGTTGGAGAATTTGATCCTGTCCAACACCTTTCGCACGGGAGTCCTCGGCTTGGCCAAAAGCTTGGCATCCGAGCTTGGGCCGGACGGTATTCTCATCAATACGATCGGCCCTGGCCGCATTGCCACCGACCGTGTCGCTTCCCTGGATAAGCTGCGGGCGCAGTCACTTGAGATTGATCCGGAAGACGTAAAAAAGAGCATGGAAGCGATGATCCCGCTGGGACGCTACGGCGATCCCGAAGAATTCGCGCGGATGGCAACGTTCCTCGCTTCTCCCGCCAACAGCTATGTGACGGGTCAAGCGTTTCTCGTAGACGGAGGTTTGGTAAAAGCGATTTGATAGTCATTTGGTAGTAGGAATTTTGTGAAAAAGGGGAATCCGAATGAGTAAAGAGAGCTCTTTCGATATTGTTTCCAAAGTAGATCTGGCAGAAGTGACGAATGCGATCCATACCGCTTTGAAAGAGATTGAGACGCGCTTTGATTTCAAAGGGAGCAAAAGCAGCATCAGTTTGGAGAAAGAAGAGATCGTTCTCATCTCTGATGACGAGTTCAAGCTCGGCCAGGTCAAAGATATTCTCATCGGCAAGCTGGTGAAGCGCAATGTTCCGGTGAAAAATCTCGAGTACGGAAAAATGGAACCGGCGGCAGGGGGGACGGTTCGGCAGCGTGTCAAGCTTGTGCAGGGCATCGACAAGGACAATGCCAAGAAGATCGCCAGCATTATCAAAGAAACGGGCGTAAAGGTAAAGTCCCAGATTCAGGATGACCAGGTCCGCGTCGTCGGAAAAAGCAAGGACGAGCTTCAACTGGTGATCGCTGCGATTCGCAAGGCGGATCTGCCTATCGAGGTGCAATTTATCAATTACCGCTAAAAGTTTCGCTTCTATCTCTCTTTCTTTCTGCGTATGCATGTACTAATTGGTGGTGACAAGCATTTGCGAAAGGGAGAGTAGAATATGAAGGTCTTTATCGTCAGTTTGCGAAACCTTATTTTGGGCGGCATTGTATTTCTGATCGTACTGGTTGCCGGCATTGTACTGTTGGTGAAGGACCCGCTTAATGTCTCTGATTCCTACAGGATGCAAGATCCCGGTATCCCTGCTTCTGCTATGCCCATAACCCAGCCTGCAGGTACAGAAAAACCATCGCTCAATCTGGATATCCAGGTAGAGGGGAACACAGCGGAAGTTTCGCTCCTGACGCAGAACTTCCAATTCGTGGATGATAAAGGGGAGCTGGAACCGCAGGCGGTTTTTGGCCAAGGCCACGCTCATCTCTATCTGAACGGAGAAGCCAAGGGAATGATTTATCAGCCGGAATTTCTGCTGAAAAAACTCCCCAAAGGCACGCACGAGCTCCGGGTAGAGCTGAATTACAGCAATCACTTGCCCTACAAGATCGAAGCAGTCAAAACATTCGAGGTCAAATAAGGGAGCGTTCCGCCAGGGGACGCTTTTCTTTTTGCGCCCGAGAAGGAATAAGCTGTGAGGAGAGCGAATCAAATGAAAAATAATGCGGAATAGTCAGAAAAAATGAATGGAGGGCTATGAATGCTGCGTTCCATCACGATTGGCGACCTGTTGGATGAGACGGCAGGACGGTTCCCGCAAAAGGATGCCGTCGTCTACCCAGAGAAGGGGCTCCGTTACTCCTACGCCCAGTTTCAGGAGATTTGCAATCAGGCTGCCAGAGGCTTTCTTTCACTCGGGATCAACAGAGGGGAGAATATTGCGATCTGGGCGACGAATGTCCCGGAGTGGGTAATCTCTCAATTTGCGACGGCGAAAATAGGCGGCGTCCTGGTGACGGTAAACACCAGCTATCGGGTGCACGAGCTGGAGTATCTCCTGCATCAATCAGAGGCCACCACCTTGCTTTTGATCGATTCGTACCGAGATGCCAGCTATCTGGAAATGATCAAGGAAATATGTCCGGAGCTGGATCACTGCAAGCCAGGGGAGCTGCGGTCGGAACGCCTGCCCCATCTGCGAAACGTCATTTATTTGGGCGAGGAGCGCCAGCCGGGCATGTTCCTGTGGAGCGATATTCTGAGTCTCGGAGCCGAAGCCTCCGACGAGGAAAGGATAGCCCGCCAGCAGTCGCTTCATCCCGATGACGTGATCAATATGCAGTACACCTCGGGAACGACAGGTTTTCCGAAGGGCGTCATGCTGTCTCACGTCAATATTGTCAATAATGCGATCAAGGTGGCGGAATGCCAGCGGCTGGATGAAACAGACCGTATCTGCATTCCCGTGCCTTTTTTCCACTGCTTCGGCTGCGTGATGGGAACGCTTGCGAGCGTAGCGACTGGAGCGACGATGGTTCCTGTCATCGCGTTTGATCCGGAAATCGTGCTGGATGTCGTAGAGCAGGAGCGGTGTACGGCGTTGTACGGGGTTCCGACGATGTTTATCGCCGAACTGAATCATCCTTCTTTTCCCGGGCGCGACTTGAGCTCGCTTCGCACCGGCATCATGGCTGGCTCGCCATGTCCCATCGAGGTGATGAAAAATGTGGTAGAGAAAATGGGAATCCGCGAAATTACGATTGCCTATGGACAGACGGAATCTTCGCCAGTCATTACACAGACGAGGCCGGATGATTCCATCGAGCGTCGCGTTACGACAGTCGGGCGGGCCCATGATGAAGTAGAGGTCAAAATCATCGACCCGGTCACCGGAGAAACTGTGCCGCCCGGTGTGCAGGGAGAGCTTTGCACGAGGGGCTATTTGGTGATGAAGGGGTATTACAACATGCCCGAGCATACCGCAAAAGCGATCGACCACGAGGGCTGGCTGCATACGGGAGATTTGGCTACCGTGGATGAAGACGGATACTATCGGATCACGGGCCGGTTAAAGGATATGATTATCCGCGGAGGGGAAAACATCTACCCGCGGGAAATCGAGGAGTTCCTGTACACACATCCAAAGGTGCTGGATGTGCAGGTTGTCGGGGTCCCGGACGCCAAGTACGGAGAGCAGGTGTTGGCCTGCATCAAGGTGAAGCCGGGAGAAGAATTGACGGAGGAAGAGCTGCTCGCCTACTGCGAAGGGAAGATAGCCCGTTTCAAGGTGCCGCGCTATATCCAGTTTGTGTCGGAATACCCGATGACGGCGTCAGGCAAGATTCAGAAGTATAAGCTGCGTGAACAGGCGATTTCCGCATTCGGTCTGGAAACGGAGGACGGGATCGAGACTGCCTGACGGGGAAGGGGAGCGGACTTTACTTTCTCGCAAGACTCTTCTATGATTGATGATGGTAAAAAAACAGCGAAGGCAAGGAGTATCCTTTGCCTTCGCACTGTTTTTTTGCGCGATTATGCGCGTTTTTTCGCTTCGTATGCAGCAATCTTGTCTTCGTACTGAAGCGTGATGCCGATATCGTCAAGACCGTTCAGCAAGCAGTAACGGCGGTAGGAGTCCACCTCGAACGGATAGGACAGGCCGTCGCTATCCTTGACCACTTGCTCCTGCAGGTCGATTGTCAGTTCGTAGTTGTCCTTGCTTTGCGCACGGGAGAACAGCTCTTGCACTTGCTCTTCACTCAGTTTGATCGGCAAAATGCCGTTCTTGAAGCAGTTGTTGTAGAAAATATCAGCAAACGACGGCGCGATGACAACGCGGAAGCCGTAGTCGAGCAAAGCCCAGGGGGCATGTTCCCGGGAAGAGCCGCAGCCGAAGTTGTTCCGGGCCAAAAGCACGGTAGAGTTTGCGTATTTCGGTTGATTGAGCACAAAAGAATCAATAGGCTGGCCGTCAGCAGTAAAGCGCCATTCGTAGAAGAGGAATTGGCCAAAGCCAGTGCGTTCGATGCGCTTCAGAAATTGCTTCGGAATGATCGCGTCTGTATCCACGTTTACACGATCGAGCGGTGCTACCAGTCCTGTATGGATGACAAATGGGTTCATTGGAATACCTCCTTGTTCACGCCTTCACGCTTCCATTCGCGTACGTCTACGAAGTGGCCGGCGATTGCCGCAGCGGCAGCCATTTCCGGACTGACCAGATGGGTACGGCCGCCGCGTCCCTGACGACCCTCGAAGTTGCGGTTGGAGGTGGAAGCGCAGCGCTCGCCTTCTTGCAAAATGTCCGGGTTCATCGCAAGACACATGGAGCAGCCGGATTCGCGCCATTCAAAGCCAGCTTCTTGAAAAATCAGGTGGAGTCCTTCTTGCTCGGCTGCCTGCTTGACGGCCTGGGAGCCGGGGACGACCATCGCGTGTACGTGGGAAGAGACTTTGCGGCCTTTTGCCACTTCAGCTGCACGGCGCAGGTCTTCAATACGGCCGTTCGTACAGGAACCGATAAAGACGCGGTCGATCTTGATCTCACTCATCGGAGTCCCAGGCGTCAGCCCCATGTAGGAGAGGGCGTCCTGAGCAGCCTTGCGCTGTGCTGCCGTCTCAAAAGAATCAGGATGCGGCACTGTGCTGGTGATGTCTGTACCCATTCCCGGGCTGGTTCCCCAAGTGACCTGCGGGGCGATTTGGCTCGCGTCGATTTCTACATAGTGGTCGTAAGTCGCTCCCGGATCTGTGCAGAGCTGTTTCCACTGTTCGACTGCAGCCAGGAAATCTTCTCCCTGCGGTACGTGGCGCTTGCCCTTCAGATAGGCAAAAGTGGTTTCGTCAGGAGCGATCAGACCAGCGCGGGCACCGGCCTCAATAGACATATTGCATACAGTCATGCGCTCTTCCATCGTCAGCTTGCGAATGGCATCGCCGGTGTATTCAATGACGTATCCGGTCGCGAAATCTGTTCCGTATTTTGCGATGATGGCCAAAATTAAGTCTTTTGCGCTTACTCCATACGGCAGATCGCCCACTACACGGACTTCAAGCGTTTTCGGTTTGGACTGCTGGAGGCATTGCGTGGCCAGCACGTGCTCTACTTCGCTGGTGCCAATCCCGAAAGCGAGTGCGCCAAACGCGCCGTGCGTGGAGGTATGGCTGTCGCCGCACACGATCGTTTTTCCCGGGTGTGTCAGGCCAAGCTCGGGACCGATGACGTGCACAATCCCTTGATCAGGGCTGTTCAGGTCGGCGAGCGTAATTCCGAATTCTTTGCAGTTTGCGGTCAGCGTCTCCATTTGCTGACGAGAGATCGGATCTTTGACATTGAAGCGGTCCGCTGTCGGGACGTTGTGGTCCATCGTAGCGAATGTCAGATCCGGGCGGCGGACTTTTCGTCCGGCGAGGCGGAGACCCTCGAAAGCTTGGGGCGAAGTCACTTCGTGTACGAGGTGCAGGTCGATATACAGAAGACTTGGTTTGCCGGCTTCCTCATGGATTACATGAGAGTCCCAGATTTTCTCAAACATAGTGCGAGGTTTCATAAGGGTAATCCTCCTTCGTTCAAAACTCTTATCAAGGTTGTATCATGGCAATAGAAATAGTTCAAAGATATAATTATTATGAGATGGATAGTTTTTGCCTATTGGGAGGTCCTCATGGAGTTACGACAGATTCGTTATGTGCTCGCAGTCGCGGAAGAACGGAGCTTTTCACGCGCTGCCAGCCGTTTGCATTTGGCACAGCCTTCGCTTAGCCAGCAAATCGCCAAATTGGAAAAAATACTGGGAGTTCCCCTGTTTCACCGCCTGCCTCAGCACGTAGAGCTGACCGATGCCGGACAGAGGTTTGTCCAGGTTGCCCAAACATTGGTCGACATGGCGGAGGGCCTGGAGAGGGAAATGCGCTCCTATGCTGTAGGAGAGAGCGGGAAGCTGCTGGTCGGCAGCCTGCCGATTACGGGGGCGTATGTCTTGCCGAGAGTCATTCCCGATTTTACCCGCCAGTTTCCCGGCGTAGAGCTTCAATTGATTGAAGAAACCTCCAGCCATCTCGAGCATTTGCTCGTACGGGGAAAGATAGATATCAGTCTGCTGACGATGCCGATCACTGATCCTACACTGGAGACGATACCGGCGATTCACGAAGAGATATTTCTCGCCGTCCCGCCGCAGCATCCGATCGCAGGGCAAAAGGAAGTGGATCTGGCAGAGCTTGCGGGACAGCCGTTTATCCTGCTGAAGGAAGGTCAAGGTTTTCGCACGATTTCGCTCAGGCTTTGCGAAGAGGCGGGATTCCGCCCGCGAATCGTCTTTGAAAGCACCAACATCCAGACGGTACAGTCGCTCGTAGCAGCGGGCATGGGACTTTCTTTTGCGCCACGGATGATTTCGCTCGCTCCCGGAACGACCGAGCATCCTGTTTACGTGCGGTTGGCGAGAAGGCCGTTTCGCACGCTCGTCGTGGCATACCGCAAGGACCGGCCGTTGTCCCGACCGGCGGAAGCCTTTGTGAAATGCCTGGTTGAACAAAAAAACCATTTTTAAACGACACTTCACGCTTCCAGAAAAAAGACAAACATGTTTAGCTGTGCTACACTATAGCCAGATAAAACCAGAGGAGGGCAAGTTCGATGAAAGAAATCAAGACAGAAGCTGAATTTCAAGAACAAATTGCTCAGGAAAAACCGGTTGTCGTGAAATTTTATACGGATTGGTGCCCGGATTGCCATCGAATCGATCCGTTCATGCCTGCTGTCGAAGAGGCGTATAAGGACAAGCTGGATATGGTAGCAATCAATCGGGATACATTGCCAGAGCTGTCACAGCAGCTGGAGGTGTTTGGCATCCCGAGCTTTATCGCGTTCTCCAAAGGAAAAGAACTCGTCAGATTCGTAAGCAAGCTCGGCAAGAGCCGCGAAGAGATCGAGCATTTCCTCGATCGGGCGATTCAGGTGAGCGAGACGCTGGAATAACCGAGACGAAGAGATCGGCTGTGGGGGATAACCTCTGATGATAGCAATGAAAAAACAAGGAGAATGGCTGATCGGGACGATCCCCGATGAAGTCGACGGACTTGGAATCGGCAGCTTGCTCCGGGAACACTGGAAGTGGCCGAAAAAGCAGGTTCATCTGCTTTTTCAGCATAAAGAGGTTTGGCTGGAAGGAAATCCGGCTGCCCAACACGTCAAGGTAGCGGCCGGGCAGGAAATCAAGGTCAGGGCCTGTGCGCCGGAACCTTTTGGTCTGGACCCCTCGCCAGAAAAGCTGCAGGTACTGTATGAAGACGATCATCTGCTGATCGTAAACAAGCCGGCAGGGATGCTGTTGCACCCGACGGAGAAATTCCATAAAAAAACGTTGGATCATCTTGTCGCCGGCCATTTTGAACGGACTGGCGTCGCGGCGCGTGTCCGCCATGTTCATCGGCTTGATCAGGAGACGTCAGGGGTTGTGATGTACGCCAAGCATGCACTCGCCTCTGCTCTATTGGACGAACATCTGCGCGAGCGAAAAATCAAGCGGCACTACATTGCCTATGTTCACGGGAGGCTGTCAAAGGAAAGGGGCACGATCTCCGAGCCGATCGGGAAGGATCGCTTTTACTCCAACCGCAGGAGAGTGACCCCCACCGGGGATGCTGCAGTCACTCACTATCGGGTAACAGAGCGCTTCGAAACGGCGACAAAGCTGGAATGCGAGCTGGAGACGGGACGAACCCATCAGATACGGGTCCATCTCAGCTATGTGGGCTTTCCGTTGATCGGAGATACGCTCTATGGCGGAAAGGAAATGTTCGTGAAACGGCAGGCGCTGCATGCAGCAATTCTCAGGTTTTCCCATCCGTTCGGAATGGAGACGCTCGAAGTATCTGCAGCCCTGCCGCCCGACCTGCAGCAGCTAGAGTCCAGGCTTCGTCATTCGCCAATGCAAGGGTAGCTGAATAAACTGCCAGGGAAGGAAGCAGAAAGGGTGTTGAGATGAAACGACCCATTATTGGCATACTGACCTGGCGGGAGGGCAAGTCTTTTGCAGAACCGAGCTATTTTCGCAAAATGATTCGGGCAGGGGAGGAGCTCGGGTGTACCGTGTTTTTGTTCTCGCCCCCGGACGTATCGGCAAACGGAAAGCAAATTCGCGGATTCATCCCTGCGGCTCGCGGCTGGCAGGCGCGAATCTTTCCCCGACCGGATGCCGTGATCGACCGGTATCGCTACACGCCGAGAGACGCTTTCAAACGGTATGTGGCATTCCGCCGAACAAGCGACCTGTTGTATACAAACAATCGGCTCGCGAACAAGTGGAAGGTTCACGAGGTACTGGTGAAAGACAGCCGGATGCACCGGTGGCTGCCGGAAACGGTTCTGTACAATCGGCTTAACTTGCAGAAAATGTTGGCGCGCCACCCGTTGCTCTATGTGAAGCCGGCAAATGGAACGGGCGGACGCAATATCCTCAGTGTCGAAAAGACCTCGCAGGGCTACCATCTGCTGGGAAGGGATAAGCAGCGGGCCAAGGTGTCCATGGTGATCAAGCAGCTGGAGTCTGTCCAAGCCAGAGTGAAAAGCTGGGCAACCCGCGACAAGTATATCGTACAGCAAGGGCTTTATCTTAATCTGGTACCCGGCAGGGCTGTCGACATGAGGCTTCTGATCCAGAAAAACGGAGAGGGCTTGTGGAGCATTACAGGCGCGGGGATGCGGGTCGGCGGAGCGAAGAGCGCCACCTCCAATCTCCACGGCGGCGGCAGGGCGGTTCCCGTAAAGTCGTTCCTTGTAGCTACATTTGGCGAGCAAAAGACGAATGAAATTATACGAGATTGTGAGCAGCTAGCGTACCAGACAGTCGAGACGCTGGAAAATCACTTTGGGCGCATGATGGAGATGGGATTGGACATCGGGATCGATGTCAAGGGACGCGCATGGTTGATTGAGGTAAATCCGAAGCCGGGAAGAGAAATCTTCCGCGAAATGGGCATGCTTGGCCAATACAAGGACGCAATCAAAAGACCGATCCAGTACGCCATGCATCTAGCAAAGACCCAGTCGGGAAAAAGAGCGGCAACCAACTGACAAAGCGGCGCGATCACAGCGCCGTTTTTCCATTGAATAGCGTCCCTGGCTATGAGGAGCGTCCTTGGGTATGAGAGCATCGGCAAAAGGGAGAACGACTGTCCGGTGCTTGCTTCTGTTTCTCGCAAAAAATGGGGCGTGGAATCGTATTTTTGTAACAAACAGGCCTCTTATTCGTAATTGATAACAGAACGTGCAGCTTAGATTCGCTTTTGACCAGCAAGCTTTCGAAAAGATGATTTAGCCGCGCTCCCTTTTGGACAGAATGGGAAAGAAGGAGTTGATCGACATGGAGCAGCTGATCCAATTGGCAACAGATTACTGGCCGATCGCGGTAGGCGCTGTACTGGTTATTGTGATCCTGCAAATGATTGTGAAGAGTTTGTTTCGGATCGTCTCAGTCGTGGTCGCGATCGGTGTCATACTCGTACTCGTTTTTGAGTTTTCCCCCGAACAGGTAATCAATATGGGGCGGTCTGCCGTTCAGACGACGCAGGGCGCCTTGGAGAAGACCGTCGTTCCGTTGCTGGAGAAGGAGCTGAAGGATGCGGCGATCACGTTCCACGAGGACGGCAGCTATGTAATGAAGACAAAGAGCATCCAGATTACGGGGAAAAAGGGAGATTCGAAGGCGACGATCCAATACGGTGACAACAGCTGGGAAGCGGATGTCAGCATTCTGGGGGAATTGTTCCAGGACAAGCTGAACAAGGCGGAATCCTCGCTAAAAACGATGTAGAACAGATAGGACTGTTCTTGTGAGTAACAAAACGGGGCTGGTTTGGACAGGGTCATAAGACCGTCCAGACAAGCCCTGTTTGTTTTTTAGGCAGTTGCTGGCTACCCTTGTAATTGAGGCGGAACCCGCAGCAAGCTCGCCTGTTCAAACGAGTACCCGATGCGGATCAGAAGAGGCTCGCTGTACGCTCTGCCCGTAAACATGATGCCGAATGGATTCCCTGATGGTTCATAGCCGGCAGGCAGGGAGATGGAGGGGTATCCGGCCTTGGCAGCGATATCCGCGCCAAAATCATGGGGGAAGAGCAGGCAGTCCAATTGGTGCTGGTCAAAAGCAGCGTCCAATCCTTCCGTACGGGATTGCCTCAGATCCCGGAGGCGACTGTCCAAGTATTCCGCTTCAGTCAAGCTGCCGCCCGTTTGATCCGCTTTTTCCAGGATGTCTTGGCCGTAGCGCAAGGCTGCATCAGCGTTTTCCTTGTTCCATTCGATTATGTCGCCAAGCGTTCGTATGGAAAAAGAGGCGGGAAGTCGGGACAAAAAAGCGTTTACGCCTGATTTAAACTCGTAGTAGAGAACACTAGAGTCCCATGTTTCCTGTTCGGAGGGAATGCGGATATTCTCGACCAATATTGCTCCCTGCTCCTGAAGAATGCGAAGGACCGCTTCAAATAATGGCCTTTGGTCATCTGTCATCACGTCGTCGGCAAAAGTACGGACGACGCCGATGCGAGCGCCGCGCAAGCCGCTTTTGTCCAAAAACGGGGTGTAGTCCGTATATGAGCGTCCCGCGCTTGCTCCCGTAGCAGGATCCTCGCTGTCTACTCCTGTCAATGCACCAAGCAGAATCGCTGCATCTTCAACGCAAAGGGCCATCGGTCCAGCCGTATCCTGGCTCGTGGCGATCGGGATGATTCCTGTTCGGCTGACAAGACCCAATGTTGGTTTGATTCCGACAAGCGAGTGGTTGGCAGATGGATTGAGGATCGAGCCTGACGTTTCTGTCCCGACTGCAGCGGCAGCAAAGCCTGCTGCGATGGCGGCTCCCGAACCGGAGCTGGAGCCTCCCGTGTCAAATCGACCGGGGCCGTATGGGTTGCGTACCTGTCCACCGCGCGAGCTGTAGCCGTTGGGCATGGCAGTCGAGATGAAATTGGCCTACTCGGTCATGTTTGTCTTGCCGAGAATAATCGCTCCGGCTGATCGCAACTGCTGCACGACGAATGCATCGCGTCCGGCGTAGGAGTCTGCGAGGGCAAGCGAGCCTGCTGACGTATGCATCTGATCGGCTGTCGCAATATTGTCTTTGATCAAGACGGGAATGCCATGCAACGGGCTGCGTGGTCCGCGGATCAGCCGCTCTCTGTCCAAAGCGTCGGCGATATGCAAGGCATCGGGATTAAGCTCAGAAATGGCATTCAGGCCCGCTCCTCGTTTATCATGGGCTGCTATGCGCTCCAAATAGGCAAGAGTGAGTTCTCTGCTTGTCGTGAAGCCGCCGGCAAGCGCCTTTTGCAGTGTTCGAATACCGGCTTCCAGCAGATCATTCATTGGAACTCCCCCTTTCATAAGGTCATTTGTATTATGTAAATCTTCGGGACGGAAGGTCAGAAAACCTTTTTGAGAGAGAGGAAAGAGGGCAGGTCTGTAAAAAACGAAAAGGCTGATCATCTTTTCGACGATCAGCCTCACATATTTATTCCTTTGCGCCAGCCGCTTGCAGGTTGGCTTTTTCTTCTTCGACGTATCGGTTGCGCGGATGCTCGCGGCACTCGTCGGAGCAGGAGCGCTTGTATTTGACTTCACACTCGGTGCAGCAGAAGTGCTGCTTGTTGCAGAACGGGTTGGCACAGTTGACATAGCGGTCTTCCGGCTTCCCGCAGTAGTAGCAGGAACTGATCACGACATCTTCTTCTGTCTGGTTGATCTTGACGGAGATGCGCTCGTCGAATACGTAGCACTTGCCGTCCCACAGACGTCCCTTCACCTCAGGGTCTTTTCCGTAAGTGACAATGCCGCCATGAAGCTGGTACACCTCTTCAAAGCCTTCCTTCATCAGAACACCGGTCAATTTTTCACAGCGGATACCGCCTGTGCAGTAGGTGAGAACCTTTTTGTCCTTGAATTGGCTCATGTTCTCGCGAATCCACTCGGGAAACTCGCGGGAAGATTCGACTCCCGGACGAATCGCTCCGCGGAAGTGGCCAAGCTCGTATTCGTATTCATTGCGGCCGTCCAGTACGACGACGTCGTCACGCTGGAGCATTTCATAAAATTCTTTCGGGCTCAAGTATTTTCCGGTCAGTTCAGTCGGATGGAAATCATCCTTGAGACGCCAGGTTACCAATTCTTTTTTCGCACGAACGAACATCTTTTTGAAAGCGTGTCCGTCGGCTTCATCTATTTTAAACCAGATGTCCGCAAAACGCGGATCTTTTCGGACAAATTCCATGTAAGCGTCGGTTTGTTCCACGGTTCCGGAAACAGTTCCGTTCAATCCTTCAGGGGCAACGATGATGCGTCCCTTCAGGCCGAGTTCTTTGCAAAAAGCGAGATGCTCAGCTGCATACTCCTCGTAATTGTCGAGATGGACATACTTGTAGTAAAGCAAAACGCGATACGGTTTTTGTACTTGCAATGTACAATTCACCCTTTCCAGTCTATTTGATTTTAATGGTGCAACCGTGATTATAGCACAGGTAAAAAGATTTTGCTGAGAAAAAGGCTGGATGGAAATGATTTTTTTTTTGACAATCGACTCTGATTGTGAAAGTGGAGAGGAAAACTTGGCAGCATGTGGAAACGAAAAGGAGGGTGGCTTGCGTCTAAGCCTATGAAGGCAATTGCAAGCCATTGGAAAGCTTAGAAATATAAGCCGGCGATACTTTTTCGTACATGTGGGGGGATAGCGCACATGAAGTCAGACAAAAAGGAAAACACGGAAAATAAGAGAGGGAGACTTGGTCAGGATGAGCCGGAAGTAACGGCAAAGCGGCAGAGGACGATAAAGCCGATCCTCTATGCGCTCGCAATCATCGTCCTGCTGGCACTGGCGAATCTCGCTTTTTCATCGATCGCAAACAAGGAGGACGAAGCGCAAGCGACAAATGCTCCTCTAGCGGATGCTCCGACGTTTGCCGTCGACTTTCTCAACGCCAAAGGATACAAGATCGAAGCCAGCCAAGGCTTGGTCTCCTCGTACACCTTAACAAAGGATTATCTGGCTAATGACGGGAGCCACGCATGGGCTTATCAGGCAGTAAACCCCGATGATTATCTGGGAAAAGAAATCAGCCTGTACAGGTTCATCGTATCCAACCATCCGCTCGATCTGGAGCTTCCGAATGACGAATACGACAAGACAGTCATCGTCTTGATGACCAGCGGCACTGAAGTAATCGGCGGCACCTCTATGCCGGACTCAAAAGAACCATTGGCAGGCGGTCCCTACAGCCTCGACGGGAAGACGCTGGAGGAAGTGACCGGGCTTTCGTTCCCGGAGTGGAGGGAAAAGTGGACACAGAAATACGGATCGCGTAAGTATATCAGTGAGTAAATCGAACCCGCTTCTACATTTTTGGTAGAGGCGGTTTTATTGTCTGCTCCTGAAACGAAAGGGACATTCAAGCATAGCGATGACAAGTCAACCAGAAATGAGACTCTTGTCCTGTATCTTTTTTCTTCGTCTTGTGGTACATACACGCAGAGATGGATGTAATCAATATATAGTATTTGATTTGTCGAAAAATTTAATCCCTTGCTATATATAGTGGTCTCTTGTACACTGATAAAAGGTTTTGAGACTCAAAATCTACCAAATATTGATCCCGTCATTATACCCAATTCTACCAGAGAGAAAATTACGGGGGAGTAAGGAGTTGCGGCATGAACGCTGTTACCACCATTCAAATAGTGAAACGAAACGGAGAGCAGGAAGACCTGCGCATCGACAAGCTGAAAAAAGTGATCGGCTATGCTTGCAAGGACTATCCGGCATGCGATCCGCTTGAGCTGGAGATGGATGCTTGCATTCAATTTCGCGATGGGATGACCACCAAAGAGATTCAGCGGATCGTGATGCAGACCGCTGTGGAAAAGACCAGCGTGGAAACTCCGGAATGGCAATTCGTGGCAGCCAGACTGCTCGCTTACGATTTGTACAAGGACGCAGCGATCAATCGCGGATACCGCGGCCATTTTGGCTACGGCGACTTTACTGAGTTGGTACATACATTGACTGAAAAAGGACTGTACGGTTCGTATTTGCTGGAAACGTACAGTGATGAAGAGATTCAAGAGCTGCAGGCTTATCTAAAGCCGGAGAGGGACGAGCTGTTCAACTACGCCGGACTTCGCCTGCTGGCTGACCGCTATTTGATCAAAGACTACGACAAAGGGGTCATGGAGCTGCCCCAGGAGCGGTTCATGATCATTGCGATGCACCTGGCGATGAAGGAGCAGGACAAGCTGAAACACGCCAAGGACTTCTACGACATCTTGTCCAAGCTGGAGATCACCGTCGCCACGCCGACGCTCGCCAACGCGGGAACGCCACATCACCAGCTGTCGTCATGCTTCATCGACACGGTAGATGACTCTCTCTCAGGAATTATGAATACGGCCGGTGCGACCTCCATGGTCTCCAAATTCGGCGGCGGTGTCGGCATTTATCTGGGGAAAGTGCGCAGCCGCGGCTCGTCCATTCGCGGACACAAGGGAGCTTCCGGCGGCATTGTGCCGTGGACAAGGCTCTACAACCAGATTGCGATCAGCGTCGATCAGCTCGGTACACGGGCAGGAGCATTCGCTATCTACCTGGATGTATGGCATGCAGACATCCTCGACTTCCTCTTGCTTAAAACAAACAACGGAGACGACCGGATGAAAGCCCATGATATTTTCCCGGGCGTGTGCATTCCCGACCTGTTCATGGAGCGCGTAAAAGAGCGGGGCATGTGGTATTTGTTCGATCCGCATGAGGTTCGCGAGGTGATGGGTTTCTCTCTGGAGGACTCCTACGGTGAAGAGTTCGCCCGCCGCTACGAGCTGTGCGTCCAGGAAGAGAAGCTGACGATCAAGACGGAGATACCGGCCATTGAGATCATGAAGCGCATCATGGCCAGCGCTTTTGAAACGGGAACGCCGTTCATCTTTTTCCGCGATACGGTAAACAGAGCAAATCCAAACAAGCATGCAGGCATGGTGTACTCCTCCAACCTCTGCACGGAGATCATGCAGAACATGAGCCCGACCGTGTTCGTCAGCGAAGAGCTGGAGGACGGAGAGGTCGTATACCGTTACAGACCGGGCGATTTCGTCGTCTGCAACCTTTCCTCGCTGAATCTGGGACGCTTGCAATCAACAGAGGACATTGCCCGAATCGTCCCGATCCAGATGCGGATGCTGGACAATGTGATTGATTTGAACTACTATCCGGTAAAGCAGGCGGAAGCCACCAACCAGAAATACCGTGCGGTGGGTCTCGGAACGAGCGGCTACCATCAGTACCTGGCACAAAACGGAATCAAGTGGGAGAGCGAAGAGCACATAGAGGCGGCCGACAAGCTGTACGAGGAAATTGCTTATCAAGCGATTAAAACATCGATGGAGCTGGCACGCGAAAAGGGAACGTATCGCGTATTTGAAGGCAGCGAATGGCAGACCGGAGAGTACTTCGAACGGAGAGGCTACACGGATGAACGGTGGACTTCGTTGAAAGAGGATGTCGCCCGGTACGGCATGCGCAATGCCTGGACCTTTGCCGTGGCGCCGACGGGCACGACCAGCCTGATCGCTGGCTCCACAGCGTCTACCGATCCGGTTTACGCAAAGTTTTTCGTAGAGGAAAAGCGCAGCGGAAACATCCCGCAAACGGCGCCGAATCTGAATGAAAACACATTCTTTTACTACAAGGAGGCCCATCGCATCGATCAGCAGTGGTCGATCCGTGCAGCCGGAGCGAGACAGGTCCACATTGACCAGGCCCAATCGTTCAACCTGTACATCACGCCGCAAATCACAGCGCCCGAATTTCTCGACCTGTACATACAGGCGTGGGAAAACGGATTGAAGACGATTTACTACGTCCGCAATCAATCTGTTGAAGTAGAGGACTGTGTAAGCTGCTCGGCATAACAAACAAAATCAAAAGAGCAAACCTGACTCCCCGGTCCGACAGGCCGGGGACGTTACTTGCTCATAGGAGTGTGAACACGCATGCAACTGGAAAAAAAGCGTTTATTCAATGAAGAAGGCCAGCGCGGCACGCAGCGCATGATCGGCGGAAACACCACCAACCTAAGAGAGTGGAACCGGATCAAGTATCCGTGGGCTGCCAAGCTGTATCGGACGATGCTCAACAACTTCTGGATTCCGGAAGAGGTGCCGCTCGCAAACGACGCCAAGCAATTCGACTCGCTCTCTCCGGCCGAGCGAAGGGCTTTTGACAAGACGATCTCGTTCCTGAACTTTTTGGACTCGCTCCAATCGGTCAATTTGCCGAACATCTCCGACTATGTGACGGCGCCGGAGGTCTGCTCCCTATTGAATATCCAGACATTCCAGGAGGAGATTCACGCGCAGTCGTACAGCTACGTACTGGATTCGGTATGTTCCCCGCAAACGCGAGACAATATTTACGACGAATGGCGCAATGACGTTCACCTGATGGAGCGAAACAAGTTCATCGCCGATTTGTACCAGCAGTTCGTCGACAATCCGAATGACGTGAACTTCGTCAAAACCGTAATCGCCAACTACTTGCTGGAATCGCTCTATTTTTACTCCGGCTTCTCTTTCTTTTACACGCTGGCGCGTCAAGGAAAAATGACGGGAACCGCGACGATGATCAAATACATCCAGCGGGACGAGCTTACACACGTGGTGTTGTTCCAGAACATGTTCCGCGAGCTGCGGGCAGAGAACCCGGATATCTTTACGCCTGAATTGATCGAAGAGCTGCGCGGCATGTTCCATACGGCTGCCTCTCACGAAATCCGCTGGGGACAGTATGTGACCAACAATGAAATTCTCGGAATCAACAACGACATTTTGGAGCGCTATATCAAATATTTGGCCAACCAGCGTCTAAAAGGACTCGATTTGGAGATTCTGTACCCTGATCACCTGGAGCACCCGATGAAATGGGTAGACAGCTTCGCCAACCTGAATCAAACCAAGACCGACTTCTTCGAGCAAAAGGTGACCAATTATACTAAATCGAGCGGATTGAACCTGGGCGACCTCTAATCCGCACCAGTCAGCAAAGGAGAGACGAGAAATGACAAACACGTTTAAACGGCCTGTGGCTCCTGTGAAGATCAAACAACTGCATGCAGATGCCGTCATTCCGAGATACGCCCGTGCCTTCGACGCGGGATTTGATCTTGTAGCAGTCGAAGATGTGATTATTCTGCCAGGGGAGACAGCCAAAATTCCGACCGGGCTGGCCTTTGCCCTGCCCGATGGATATGAGCTGCAGGTTCGCCCGCGTTCCGGAATCAGCGCAAAGTCAAAGCTGCGGATCAGCAACGCTCCAGGTACTGTTGATGCCGGCTACCGCGGGGAAGTATGCGTCCTGATCGACAATATCCGCACACCGTCTGGCGAGAGCGGCAAAACGTGTATGGACGTCAGCGACAAGCCGGTTGAAGTAGATCGGGAAGTGGACCGCCACGCCTATCTCATCCGCAAGGGAGACCGGATCGCGCAGGGAGTGCTGGCGATTGTGCCGATAGCTGACTTCGAGGTAGTGGAGGAGCTGGACGAAACTGAACGCGGAGCGGGCGGCTTCGGCAGCAGCGGCGTACAGTAGGAGGAAAGAATAGATAGATGAAAAGACCCTGAAGACGGCAGGATGCCTATTGGACATCACTGCCTGCTCCAGGGTCTTTTTCTCCCTCGGGGTGTTGTTCTTTATACGTGCGAGGCAAGGTACTTCCGGATCTTCTCCATGTCCTCGTCCGTCAGAGAGGTGCCATCCGCTTTTACAAATACGCAGGGACCATACACCCAGTCGAGGAAACCGTCTGTCGTGACCGGAAAATTGTTCGCTGCCACTCCGCGCAAGTCCTCGTTTACGAGCAGAGATACTCCGTCCAGACGATCATCCGCAAGCACCTCGAAGTCGCCGCCGACGAGCCGGGTGACATCGTCGGTATCCTTGATTTGTATCGGGGCGACATCCTCGTGGGGATGTTTGATCAAAACGGTAATCACAACCAATCAACTCCTTCTTTCTATCATCATAAACGATGCGGCTGATGGAAGCGAGAGTGAGTAATTATCGGTAGATTCAGACAAAGGGCCTGAACCGTCATCTGTGGTACAATAATGAAAAAACTGGAAGGACGAGCGAGAGAGATGCAACTGGTATCCATCAATGTGGGCAAGCCGCAAACGGTCATGCATAATGGCAAAGAAGTAAGTACGGCAATTTGGAAATACCCCGTCACGGATCGCAGATTTCTGGATTGGGAACAGCTCGACGGGGACGGACAAGCCGATCGCCGCTTTCACGGCGGCAAGGACAAAGCATTGATGGTGTACAGCTACGATCATTATTCGTTCTGGGAGGAGAAGCTTGGTCAGGAGCTGGCTCCCGGTGCATTTGGTGAAAATGTGACAGTTCGCGGGTTGGACGAGTCCACCGTGTCTATCGGCGACATTTTTCAATTGGGTGAGGCAGTCGTGCAGGTAAGCCAGCCGAGGCAGCCCTGTTTCAAACTGGATGTACGGCTGCAGCGCAGCGACATGGTCTCGCTCATTCAACAGACAGGGTACAGCGGCTTTTATATGCGCGTGCTCGAGACGGGAATGATCGGCCAGGATATGGAGTTTCGTCTGCTGGAGAATAGCAGTCATAACGTGACGGTCGCTTTTATCAATCAGATCAAGTACCACAAAAAGGACAATCTGGAGGCCATTCGGCGGATTTTGGCGGTGAAAGAGCTGGCTGACAGTTGTCGGCCTTCGTTGGAAAAGCGTTTAACAACATAAGTGGTTCATGAACAAAGCTGGCATTTGCCGGCTTTTTTTTATTTTCGGGCTAGGTCCGATGAACGGCGCCCAAGCGTCAGACATACGGTAAAATTGGCGGGCTGCGAACACATTGGCGGGCTGAGAGCACAAAGATTGGGCGATTGGACCAAAACAAGTTGACACAAAGTAGGCAGTAGCCACAATACAATGAATTATATTCCGATGCATTTACTGAGAATTAGAAAAGGAGAAAGTCAGATGAGTGGACGTTATTGGTTTTTGCGACCCGTTTCTGTGTATGCAGTAGCCATTGTTTTGTGTCTTGGTCTGATTGGATGCACAGCCTCGAATTCGGCAACAGACAGCAAACAACAGACACAGGTGGAGCTGCTCAATGTGTCCTATGATCCGACGCGTGAGCTGTATCAGGAGGTCAACCAGCGATTCGCCGAGTACTGGAAGACAAAGACAGGGCAAACCGTCACCATCAAACAGTCGCATGGCGGCTCCGGCAAGCAGTCGAGGTCTGTTATCGACGGATTGGAAGCGGATGTGGTCACTCTCGCGCTGGCCTATGATATCGATGCCATCGCTGAGCGGGGATACATGCCCAAGGAGTGGCAGAGCAGGCTGCCGGATAACAGCTCTCCATACACCTCCACGATCGTGTTTCTTGTGCGAAAAGGGAATCCCAAGCAGATCAAGGATTGGGATGATCTGGTCAAGCAGGACGTGTCCGTCATCACACCCAATCCCAAGACCTCAGGCGGGGCCCGTTGGAACTACCTGGCAGCATGGGGCTATGCCTTGAAGAAAAACAATGGGGATGAAGGGAAGGCCAAGGACTTCGTGAACCGCCTGTTCAAAAACGTTCCCGTCCTGGATTCCGGCGCACGCGGCTCGACCACCACTTTTGTCGAGCGGGGTATCGGAGATGTCCTCATCGCCTGGGAAAACGAAGCCTATCTGGCCATCAATGAACTGGGGAAAGACAAGTTTGACATCGTCAATCCTTCGCTCAGCATACTGGCCGAACCTCCTGTCGCCATAGTCGACAAGAACGTCGACAAGCGTCAAACTCGTGAGCTGGCGACGGAATACCTTCAGTTTCTGTATACAAAAGAAGCACAGGAAATTGCCGCCAAGCATTACTACAGGCCCCGCTTAGCCGAAGTGAAAGCGGCCCACCAGCCGCCGTTCCCCGAAATTGAGCTGTTTACCATCCAGGAAGTATTCGGAGGCTGGGCCAAAGCGCAGCAGGTTCATTTCGCAGACGGAGGCGTTTTTGATCAGATTTATCAGGCCCAAAAAGAGTGACGGAACAGCTATTGATCCTTCACTTCCGTTGCTGCAAGGGGGCTGCTTTGCAAAGAAAACAAACTGTCAACCTGCGGGAGAGTCAACCATGGGAAAACGTATGAAATCAAAAGGAATCTTACCGGGCTTTGGGCTTACCATTGGGTACACGCTGGTCTACCTGAGCCTGCTTGTCTTGATCCCTCTTTCGATCCTTTTTCTCCAGACAGCCAGCATGACCTGGGAGCAGTTTTGGCTGACGGTGACGGACCAGCGCGTCCTCGCTTCCTTTCAGGTCAGCTTTTTGACCGCCTTTTTTGCAGCTTGCATGAATGCAGTATTTGGGGTGCTGGTCGCATGGGTGCTGGTACGGTACCACTTCCCGGGAAAACGGTTCATTGACGGTATCGTCGATCTGCCATTTGCCCTGCCGACAGCAGTAGCCGGTATCGCCCTTGCCTCGATATATTCGGAGAACGGCTGGATCGGTCAGTTGTTTGCGGCGTGGGGGATGAAAATCGCGTATACGCCTGTCGGGATATTTGTCGCTTTGACCTTTATCGGACTCCCCTTTGTCGTCCGGACGGTACAGCCTGTTCTTCAGGATTGGGACCGCCAGGTAGAGGAAGCCGCTGCCACCTTGGGAGCATCCCGGCTGCAAACGTTCCTGCGCGTGATTCTTCCTCATTTGCTCCCGGCGATCCTGACCGGCTTTGCCCTGGCCTTTGCCCGCGCCTTGGGCGAATACGGCTCCGTCGTCTTCATCTCGGGCAACATGCCGTTCCAGACCGAAATCGTTCCGCTTTTGATCATGACAAAGCTGGAGCAATTCGACTATACAGGAGCGACGGCGATCGCTTCGGTCATGCTCGTCGCGTCCTTTTTCATGCTGCTGGTGATCAACTTTTTTCAGTGGAAGACGAACAAATTGGATGCTGGACGATAGGAGGGATATGGATTGACTGATACGAGCGAACCCGGGTATGTTCGCTGGCTCTTGATTGCAGTAGCCTTGATCTTCATGGGATTGTTTCTGGTCGTTCCGCTGATTGCCGTCTTTTCCGAAGCTTTCAGCGAGGGAATCGGCTTGTTTCTCCAGGCTGTAAAAGAGCCGGATACCCTTTCTGCCGTCAAGCTTACGCTGCTGACTGCGGCGATCAGTGTCCCTGCCAATGTTGTTTTCGGCGTGGCCGCGGCTTGGGCCATTGCGAAGTTTTCCTTTCGAGGCAAAAACCTGCTTTTGACGCTGATCGATCTGCCTTTTGCCGTGTCTCCAGTCATTTCCGGCCTGATATTTGTTCTGCTGTTCGGCACGCAAGGAGTTCTCGGCCCTTGGCTTGCAGCGCATGATATCAAGATTATTTTCGCTGTTCCGGGAATTGTTTTGGCGACAACCTTTGTGACCTTTCCCTTTGTGGCGAGAGAGTTGATACCGGTGATGGAAGCGCAAGGGAAGGATGAGGAGGAAGCGGCGATCTCGCTTGGAGCAAGTGGTTGGCAGACCTTTTGGCGGATCACCCTGCCCAATATCAAGTGGGGGCTGTTATACGGAGTCATTTTGTGCAATGCCCGGGCGATGGGGGAATTTGGAGCGGTATCCGTCGTCTCGGGGCACATCAGGGGCATGACCAATACACTGCCGCTCCACGTGGAGATTTTGTACAACGAATATCAGTTTGTCGCCGCGTTTGCTGCCGCTACCTTGCTCGCTGTCCTGGCGTTGGTCACGCTCGTCTTGAAAAGCCTGATCGAGTGGAAAACGGAAGGACAGCAGCGAGAAAACGAGGCGATGCCGGAAATCATAAGGGAGGCCAGCGCATGAGTATTGAAATTTGCGGCATCAGCAAGTCATATGGAAGCTTTACTGCACTGCGCGACGTTCAGCTGGAGATTCCGACAGGACAGCTGGTCGCTCTCTTGGGGCCTTCTGGTTCCGGCAAAACAACGCTACTGCGATTGATCGCGGGGCTGGAGCCAGCCGATTCAGGCCAGGTGTTTTTCAACGGAGAGGACCATACACATCGTGACGTGCGGGAACGGGGAGTGGGATTTGTCTTTCAGCACTACGCCCTGTTTCGGCATATGGATATTTTTGACAATATCGCCTTTGGACTGACTGTCCGGCCGCGCAAGCAGAGGCCGACCAAGGCGGAGATCAAAGAACGGGTTCACTCATTGCTGCGTCTGGTGCAGTTGGAAGGGCTTGCGCATCGGTACCCTTCGCAATTGTCCGGGGGGCAGAGACAACGAGTGGCGCTGGCGAGAGCGCTGGCCGTGGAGCCAAAATTTTTGCTGCTGGATGAGCCGTTCGGTGCCCTCGATGCAAAAGTGCGACAGGAGCTCAGACGTTGGCTGAGACGGCTGCACGAAAAGCTGGGACTGACGATTGTCTTTGTCACGCACGATCAGGAAGAGGCGTTGGAGCTCGCGGACCGGGTCGTGGTGATGAACGAGGGGAGAGTCGAGCAGACCGGTTCGCCCCAGGAGGTCTACAATAATCCCTCAAATCCGTTTGTGTACAGCTTCCTCGGGCGCGTCAACTTCTTTCGCGGGCGGATTGCAGACGGCAAGGTGAAGCTGGGAGAGGCGGAATTTGCCGTCGATTGGGCATCAGAGGATGACAATGTGCCGGCGGTCGGCTACGTAAGGCCGCACGATGTAGATGTAAGCCGGTCTCCGCAATATCCGCAGTCCGTGGCGGCGGAGCTGATCTATGTTTACAATCTGGGCTCTGTAGTCCGCCTTGAGCTAAGACGGATGGATACGGGGGAAATCTTCGAAGCCGAAATGAGCCGGCGCCGCTTTGCAGAACTTTCCCTCCAGTCCGGCGATTTGCTGTATGTACACCTGAAGCATGTTGCCTTTTACGTGGGCGGACATCTGATCCATGCGTAGACATGAAATGAAGGGACAGACAATGACACAAGCCATGAAGAAATGGGCAACAAACGAACGGTACCGACGATTAGAAAAAATGACACCCGAACAAAAGTCAGCCGGTCTTTTTTTGATAGACCGGCTTTTCCAGTTCTGCTTGCAGAGCGTTGCTAGGCCAGGCAGCAGAGATTGCTACTCTCCGCGCTGCTTGGAACGAGTCTCTTCTTTGCTGATCGTATTCGAAGCTCGTGTCTGAGAAGGATTTTCCTTGTTTCCCATTTCATTTTTTACGCCGTTTTTCTTTGACATGACTTAGGTCCTCCTTTCGAGAAAAACCGTTGTGGGTCCATGCATAGCTTTCCCGAGAAAGGCCATCTCTATCAACGGAAACCTCCTTTTCCGGACTGTCTTGAAAAGCTGTAAAACAAACGGGGAGAGGCGGTCCCTTCTCAACTTGCGATATTTTGCGAAAAGTCTTCTTTTCTGATATGATTAGTGTTTGAATGAGTGAAAAAAGGCAGGTATTGTGATGATAAGTACTCAGAATGTTACATTGCGCTACGGAAAACGCGCATTGTTTGAAGATGTAACCATCAAGTTTACGCCCGGCAACTGTTATGGTTTGATCGGTGCCAACGGTGCCGGCAAATCAACCTTTTTAAAAATCCTCTCCGGTGAAATCGAGCCTACCAGCGGACATGTTTCGATCACGCCGGGAGAGCGGATCGCCGTTTTGAAGCAAAACCACTTTGAATTCGATGAATTTGAAGTACTCAAAACAGTGATTATGGGTCACCGCCGTCTGTACGAAATCATGGAAGAAAAGAACGCGCTGTACATGAAAGAGGATTTTTCTGAAGCGGACGGCATGCGCGCATCCCAGTTGGAAGGCGAGTTTGAAGAGCTGAACGGGTGGATGGCCGAAGCGGATGCGGCTGAGTTGCTGACAGGTCTCGGAATTCCTGCAGAACTGCACGACAAGCAGATGAAGGACCTGCAGGGCAACGAGAAAGTACGGGTTTTGCTCGCACAAGCCCTGTTTGGCAATCCGCACGTCCTGCTCCTGGACGAGCCGACGAACCACCTGGACATCGAATCGATCCGCTGGCTGGAAAACTTTCTGGCCGATTACGAGAACACCGTCATCGTCGTATCCCATGACCGCCACTTCCTGAACAAGGTTTGTACGCACATCGCGGATATCGACTTTGGCAAAATCCAGCTGTACGTCGGCAACTACGACTTCTGGTACGAATCCAGCCAGCTGGCGCTGAAAATGGCCCGCGAACAGAACAAGAAAAAAGAAGAGAAAATCAAGGAGCTGCAAGAGTTTATTGCACGCTTCAGCGCCAATGCGTCCAAGTCGAAGCAGGCGACCTCGCGGAAAAAGCTGCTGGAGAAAATTTCTTTGGAAGACATCAAGCCGTCCAGCCGCCGTTATCCGTACATCAATTTCAAGCCGGAGCGGGAGGCGGGCAAGAATCTCCTGATGATCGAAGGCCTCAGCAAAACGCTCGAAGGCGAGAAGCTGTTTGAAAATCTGAATTTGACCATCAACAAAGGGGACAAAGTCGCGTTCGTCGGACCGAATGAGCTGGCCAAAACGACCTTGTTCCGCATCCTGATGGGAGAGGTCGAAGCAGACAGCGGTACGTTTGAGTGGGGAGTGACGACCTCCCAGGCGTACTTCCCGAAAGACAACTCGGAGTATTTCAATACGGACCTGTCCTTGGTCGATTGGCTGCGCCAGTACTCCAAAGAGCAGGATGAAACGTTTATCCGCAGCTATTTGGGCCGGATGCTCTTCTCCGGCGACGAGTCGCTGAAGAAAGCGAACGTCCTGTCCGGTGGAGAAAAAGTCCGCTGCATGCTGGCGAAAATGATGCTGGCCCAGGCCAACGTGTTGATCATGGATGAGCCGACCAACCACTTGGATCTGGAGTCGATTACGGCTTTGAACAATGGCTTGATCGAATACGACGGAACACTTCTGTTCGTTTCCCATGACCATCAATTCGTACAGACGATTGCAAACCGGATTATCGAATTTACGCCAAAAGGCATCATCGACAAGATGATTACGTACGATGAATACCTGGAAAGCGAAGAAATCCAGCGGCTTCGCGAGCAACACTACGCGTAAGACGATTGAGCAAATGCAAAAACCTCTGGTCTGAGTTAGGCCAGAGGTTTTTTGATTTTCCGGAAGGTTTCATTGCAGAGCCTTGTCATTTCATCGTGTGAACCTGTCAGTTATTCCAGAACGCGAAACGGACGGCATCTTTACACCACCGGGCTGTCTTTGTAAGCGGTCAAAGCGATACGAAATAACAGTTGATCATGACCTTTCTCGGGGTGAAGTCCAGTCAAATCCCGGATGATCTGCAGCCTGTATTTGACTGTGTTTTTATGGACGTACAATTTCTTGGCAGCTTCGGCGTGATTGCCATCGCAGGCCAAAAACATACGGAGGGTGTCGATCAGCTGGCCCTTGCGCTCCCGGTCGTATTCGGCCAGCGCGGACAGGCACTCATCAGCCAACTGGCGGGCTTCTTGATCGGGGGACTCGGCAAACAAAATACGCTCGATGCCGAGTGACGAAAATTGGCGGATCGTCAGGGCAGATTTTGCACCCGCGACGGAATTGGGCGGGGCACCTTCTCTCGCAGCCCGACAGCTGATCACCGCTTCATGGTAGCTCTGGGCAATGCCACCCAAGCCGGGATAGGAACGGCCAATACCGATGGACATGGAGCGCTGCCTGTTTTTCTGTATCAACATCTCCAGGCTGGCGAGCAGCTCTTCGGAAGGCTGAACCACCGTATCAGCCTGCACCGGAAAGAGCAGCAATATCCGATGCTCGCGATCCAGCCCGCACAAGATCGGGGGCCGATGGGTTTCCCAGTGGTTCCGAATTGTCTCAAGCACAGCTTCATGCTCACTCCAGGCCTTCATGTCGCTGGCGGAACCGGCTGTAGCCTGCATGACAGCAGCCACATAGCGGTCCGCCAGCTCCCAGTCGAGCTCCTCCGCCTTGCGTATGAGCAGGTCAGTCGATTGCTCTTTTCCGGATACAAGAAGCTGGAGAAAATCATTGCGAAAACGCTGGTACGTCGATACGACGGTGTAGTGACGCTCGATTTCCAGCGAAAGCAGGGCAGCTGTCTGTTCCAGCGCAACGTTTTCCCAGGGAAACAGCTCGCGTGTGACGTTCCACAGGACAACAGCTCCCTCCCGGCGATTGTTATGTACAAGCCAGCGAATGAGATGCTGGTCGCGATAACGGGACAGTTGCGAGTGCATCCGGGCGTTTCGGGTCGATGTCAGCAATTCTTCCAGTCCGGGCGAATGTTCGATAGGGGCAGGCACATGCCAATTCCATTTGGGGGTTCTGGCGTAAATACTGACAGGCGTTTGCAGGATATCGTGGAGCAGCTCGGCCAAATTTTCGACACTGCCGTTTCTGGTGAGATGGCGGTGAAACACCTCGTAGATGGCATGGGTCCGATCCAGCTCCTCCCGCTGCTTGGCGTTTATGTAGTGCGCGACAGGGATAATGATGTCCGACCAGGCCTTGTCCATCGGAAAGGAGAGGATCGGCATCTGCCTTTCGTTGGCCCGCTCAATGACGCGGGCGGGGAGCTCGTCGATGTATCGGCCCAGCTTGATGGCAAAGCCGGGGGTGCCGATCTCGGCCAGCTCGTCAATTAGCCGCAGCAGCCTTGCTTCGCGCGTCTGCCTGTCTGTGACAAACGGATAGCCGGTTGTCAGGACAAATTCGCCTTTGTGAAGCCACTTGTATCCGTCGGGGGAATCAAACGACGTAACGGCGATAAGCTCTTTGTCCAAAAAGGATTCGCCTGCCAGCACGGCATTGGGTCCCCAGCCGACGACAGAGATGAGTTCACGTACGGTTATCATGCGATCCCTCCACATGTTTAGTAAATGGAACAAAAAAACCATCCGCTTTCTGGAAACGTGGACAAAGGAAAAGATTGAATCTTTCGATAATAATACCATACATGTTCGATCGGCCGATCGGCAAGCAACCAACATCCATTTGATTGGGGGTAGGGTGAGTGAAAGCGAAGGATTGGTTGGGGTTCGTACCGTTCGTTGGGATGCTCGGCGGAATCCCGTTTGTGAACCGCGTCGAGCCTTATGTTTTGGGGATGCCTTTCGTTCTTTTCTGGATCGTGATGTGGGTCGTTTTGACCTCGGGCATCATGGCCCTTGTCAACAAGCTGGACCCGGTCAACAGAGAGGAGGAAGAAGGATGAACCATGCGCTGTTAATCATCTTCGCATCCCTGCTTGCCGCTCTTTATTTCGGCATTCGCGCCCAAAAGGGAAAAGACATGAACATGGAGCAGTGGACCGTAGGCGGACGCGGCTTTGGCACGATCTTCATCTTTTTGCTGGTGGCAGGCGAAATCTATACGACCTTCACCTTCCTCGGGGGCAGCGGATGGGCCTATTCCAAGGGAGCTCCGGCTTACTATGTGCTTGCCTACATCTCGCTCGCATACGTCCTCTCCTATTGGCTGCTTCCTCCCATCTGGCGGTACGCCAAGGAACACAAGCTTGTTTCCCAGTCCGATTTTTTTGTAAGCAAATACAAAAGCCCGGTTCTCGGCATCCTCGTTGCGACTGTCGGCGTACTCGCGATCATTCCTTATCTGGTCCTCCAGTTTAAAGGGCTGGGAATCATCGTCTCGGAAGCATCATACGGCTCCATCTCTCCCTCTGCGGCTGTATGGATCGGCGTGCTCGCCGTGACCGCCTACGTCATGATCTCGGGCATACACGGCTCGGCCTGGACTGCGGCCATCAAGGACATCATGATCTTCTTTGTCGTGGTCTTTCTCGGTCTGTACCTGCCGTATCATTACTATGGAGGCATCAGGCCGATGTTCGAAGCCGTTCACGCTGCCAATCCCGGTTTCCTGACCTTTCCCAAAGAAGGAATGAGCATTTCCTGGTTTATCTCGACTGTCCTGTTGACGGTGCTGGGCTTTTACATGTGGCCGCATACGTTCGGTTCCATTTTTTCGGCGAAAAGCGCCCGTGTATTCCGAAAAAACACCGTCATGCTTCCGCTCTATACGCTGATGCTGCTGTTCGTCTTTTTCGTCGGCTTTACCGCAATCCTGCAGGTGCCAGGCCTGAAAGGAGCAGACGGCGATTTGTCGCTTCTCCGGCTGTCGATCCAGACCTTTGACCCGTGGATCGTCGGACTGATCGGCGCTGCCGGTTTGCTGACAGCGCTCGTTCCGGGCTCGATGCTGCTGATGACGGCGGCGACCCTTCTTTCGAAAAACGTGATCAAGGTTCTGCTGCCAAGTGTGGGCGACAAGCAGCTTCCCTGGCTTGCCAAAAGCCTGGTGCCGGTTTTATCGCTGATCAGCCTGTACTTTACGCTCAGCGGAGGAGATACGCTCGTCACCCTGCTGCTGATGGGGTACAGCCTCGTTACACAGCTATTTCCCGCTCTGCTGTTCTGCGTGCCTGCACGTCCGCTCGTGAACAAATACGGCGCTTTCGCCGGAATCGCGAGCGGGGTGTTGACCGTCGCTTATGTGACTATCGCCCAGGTCAGTGTCGGGACGCTGTTTCCCTCGCTGCCCTCTGTTGTCAAAGACCTGAACGTCGGAGTAATCGCTCTTTTTATCAACCTGGTTGTCATGTTCGCGGTGCATGTCATTACGCAGCGTATCGTTCAGGCGAGAGAGAAAGATGCCATCGCCGGAGACGAAACACACCAGCCGGTATAAGCTAAAAGGAGGAGACTTTTTTATGGCAGATACAGTATTTCTCAACGGACAAGTGATCACGGTAGATCGGTACGAACGCATTGTGGAGGCGGTTGCTGTCAGCGGCAACCGTATTTCGGCAGTGGGCACGAATGAAGAAGTCAGCAAATACATAGGCCCGCTGACACGGGTAATCGATTTGGAAGGCAAAAGCTTGCTGCCCGGTTTTATTGATTCCCATCTGCACATCACCATTTACGGGACCAACAAGCTGGGCGTCGACTGCAAGGCAAGAGGAATCGACTCGATCGAAGACCTGCTGGAAGCCTTGCGGGAGCAAGCATCCCGCACACCGGAAGGAAAGTGGGTGCGGGCCTGCGGTTTTGACGAGAACCGTATGCGCGAAAAGCGGTTCCCGACTCGCCAGGAGCTGGACAGCGTTTCGGAAAAGCATCCGGTCTTTGTCATGCGGACCTGTGCCCATCACTCCATCGTCAATACGGAAGCGCTAGGCAGGGCAGGGTTTGACGAGCATACGCCCGATCCGCAGGGGGGCAGATTGGACCGTGATGAACAAGGAGTACTAACAGGGCTGCTTGTGGAGACGGCGCATATGCAAATGTTTGAGGCTGCTGCCTTTTCGGAGGAGGAGTACCGGGAAGGGCTTCGACTCGCCTCCGAAGACTTTGTCGCCGCGGGAATCACGAGCGTGCACGATGCAGGCGGGTACGGGCCGGACAATTTGCGGGCCATGCAAAAGGCCGTACAGGCCGGCGATGTCAAGGTGCGCATCTATGCGATGATTTGCGCGCTAAATCAATCGGACGCCTTTGTCCGCAAAGTCATCGATGCCGGGATTGTCACCGGTCTTGGGGACGAGCGCTTCCGAATCGGACCGGCAAAAGTGTTCGTCGACGGTGCCAGCATCGCGCCGACAATGGCGATGCGCGAGCCGTTTGCCAGCAGGCCGGGGGACAGTGGAATCCTCTACTATTCCCAGGACGAATTGAATAGGATTTTAATAGAAGCACATGAAAAGGGATTCCAGATTACAGCCCACGCTCAGGGAGACCGGGCCATTGAGCTGCTGCTCGCCTGCTTTGAAGAAGCGCTCGAAAAGCATCCTCGCCAGAACCATCGCCATCGGATCGAGCATGCTGGCGTATCCGCCCCTGATCTGGTGCAGCGGATGGCAAAGCTGGGTGTCATTCCGACACCGAATCCGGCCTTTTTGTACGAGTACGGGGAGAGCTATCTGAAGAATCTCGGAGAACGCTCGGCATACATGTATCCGGTCGGTGACTTCTTCCGGAATGGCATCATCGCCGCGGGTGCATCCGATTGTCCGGTAACAGGCTATTCTCCTCTCGTCGGCATCCATGCCGCTGTCAATCGCAAGAGCAGAAACGGGGCAACGGTAGGAGAGCAGCAAGCAGTCAGCGTCATGGACGCCATCAAAATGTTTACCATTCACGGTGCGTACGCCAGCTTTGAAGAAGGGCTGAAAGGGAGCATCGAAGCGGGAAAGCTGGCCGATCTGGTCGTCGTCAACGGGAGAATGCTGGATGTGCCGAAGGAAGCCATCAAGGATTTGCAAGTTAGCCTAACGATGATTGACGGAGAGGTCGTGTATGCCAGTCAGGAAGCCATGGCGAAGTAAGCACCTCTTTCGTCCATTCCTTTCGTGAAAAACGGCAAACCGTTCTTTTGCGAGAATCAAAAGGAGGTCGCGGAAAATGAACGTGGAGACCAGGCAGCTCCAGATCAATCAGGAGCGCTTGAAGCAAAGGATTGAGGCATTGGCCCGGATCGGCAAGATCGGGGAAACAGGAGTATGCCGTCTGGCCCTTTCCCCGGAGGACCGGGCGGGAGTGGAATTGGTCAAAAGCTGGATGGAGGAAGCAGGACTTTCCGCCCGAATCGACCAGTTCGGCAACCTGATCGGTCGGCTTGAGGGACAAAACCCGGCTGTTCCCGTGCTGATGATCGGCTCCCATATCGATTCGCAGCCGTATGGAGGGCGATTCGACGGGACGATCGGCGTATTGGGCGGGCTGGAGGCTGTTCAGACACTCAAGGAACAGGGACTGCGGCCAGAGCAGACGATTGAGGTCGTCGCCTTCTGCGATGAGGAGGGCTGTCGTTTTCAAAAGGGCTTGTTCGGGTCGCGGGGGATACTCGGCAAGCTGGAGGAAGGCGAGCTTGCGCGTACGGACAAAAACGGCGTGTCCCGGAGCCAAGCGCTGCAGGAATTCGGCTGTGACCCCGAGCGCCTGCAGGAGTCTGTCTATCCCGAAGGCAGCATCGGCGCTTTTTTGGAGCTTCATATTGAACAAGGACCGATCCTCGATCAGATTGAGGAGCCTGTAGGCATCGTCAGCGGCATCTCCGGTCCGCTTTGGTGGACGGTCGAGTTTGAAGGCTTTGCCGGTCACGCCGGTTCTGTACCGATGCGGATGAGAAAGGATGCATTGGTAGGGGCGGCCAAAGTCATCACGGCCTTGCATGAAATTGCCAAATCCGACCCGGAGGCTCCAACAGTGGGGACCGTCGGCCATCTGGAGGTATTTCCCGACTCGCGCAATATCATCCCGGAGCGCGTTCGCTTTTCCATCGATCTCAGGGATATCGACCTTTTGAGACGCAATCAGCGGGAGCGGGAATTGCGGGCCGCGATCGAGCAGGCCGCACAAGAAGGTGGACTTCGTTATACGATTACGGAGGATACCAACAGCGAACCCCGGTACTGCGCCGACTGGATCAAAGCGATCATGCGGGAAGAGAGCGGCGCTCTGGGATTCAATCCTCCCGAGCTGATGAGCGGCCCCTTCCACGATGCCCTGGCGCTTTCGTACGTCTGTGATTACGGCATGATTTTCGTCCGCTGCAAAGACGGTATCAGCCACAATCCGCAGGAGTTTTCGACGTATGAAGATATTGCGCTTGGCACCGAGCTGCTGTACCGGACCGTTGTTCGAATGGCGGCAAACAAATAACGATTCGGCTCAAACGGCCTTCTGACAAAAGAGAAGGCCGTTTCTGCTGCCAGAAAAGGAGCCTGGTTTACTTGTGTGAACCTTAAAATCTGGTACAAAAGAACCGATACGGAAGAGAGAGTTGCGAGCCAAGGTGTCAGCGAAGGCATCGTCTTGCATTTTAGCTGCAAATAAGAGAGACTTTACCCGCTTTTTTTGCTATCATTTACCGTATATCTACGTACTTAGCTGCGTGCTGCAAGGAGGTTTCCCATGAAGATGCGCGTTTCTGCCGTGCAGTATCATCTGCATACCATTCATAGCTTTGAGGAGTTTGCCAATCAGGTTGAGCATTACGTAAAGACGGCTGAGGAGTATGAAACCGAGTTTTTGCTGTTTCCCGAGCTGTTCACGACCCAGTTGATGTCCATCGGAGACGGGCAAGGAAACGCGCTGACGATCAATGACCTCCCGTCGTTTACGGAGGCGTACATACATTTGTTTACCACGCTGGCACAGCGTCATCAGATGCATATCGTCGGGGGCACGCACATTATCCAGGAAAACGGGCGTCTGTACAATACGGCGTTCCTGTTTTACCCTGATGGCCGCGTCGGTCAGCAAAAAAAGATTCACATCACGCCTTGGGAGATCAAAGGCTGGAATATGGGCGCCGGCGACGACCTGCACATTTTTGAGACAGACAAGGGCAAAGTGGCGATGATCATCTGCTATGACATCGAGTTTCCCGAACTGGTGCGGATGGCGAAAGCCCGTGGCGCCGACGTGATATTCTGTCCATCCTGCACGGACGATCGCCACGCGTTTCACCGCGTCCGTTACACCAGCCATGCCCGAACCATCGAGAACCAGGTGTACGTGGTTGTGACGGGAACCGTGGGATCGCTGCCGACAGTCGACTTCATGCGGGCGAATTTTGGGCAGGCGGCAGTGCTCACGCCAAACGACATTCCATTCCCGCCGCAGGGCGTCCTTGTCGAGGGCGAGCTCAACAACGATATGCTGGTGACAGCGGATTTGGACCTGCAGCTGTTGTATGACGTAAGGGAAAAAGGCTCCGTCACGACCTGGCGCGATCGCAGGATCGATTTGTATCCCGATTGGAAATAGAGGTGCAGCCGTGTATCGGAAAGAACTTTTTGTGTTTCACGAGGACAAGCCGGCCAAAGCCGTGATTCGCAACTACACACGAGAGGATTATGCGGAGCTGATCCGCATCCAGCAGGAGAGCTTTCCTCCGCCGTTTCCCTCCGAGCTGTGGTGGAACGAAGAGCAGCTAACCAATCATGTCACACTGTTTCCGGAAGGTGCGATCTGCATCGAGGTGGAGGGCGTACTGGCAGGCTCGATGACGAGTCTGCTCGTTTCCTACGATCCGGAGCATCCGGACCACACCTGGGAGGAAGTAACCGACTCCGGGTACATCCGCAATCACGATCCTGACGGAAATACGCTGTATGTCGTGGATATTTGCATACGCCCGGCTTACCGCAAATGGCGGCTTGGGATGAGCATGATGCAGGCGATGTATGAATTGGTCGTACACAGAGGATTGGAGCGGCTGCTCGGGGGTGGCCGCATGCCCGGATATGGGCGGCATGCGTCTGGGATGTCGGCGGAAGCGTACCTGGAAAAAGTAGTGAAGGGCGAGCTGAAGGACCCTGTGATCAGCTTTTTGATGCGCTGCGGCCGTACGCCTGTAAAAGTAGTGGCCAATTATTTGGAAGACGAGGAATCGCATAACTATGCCGCGTTGATGGAATGGAAAAATCCATTTCGTTCTCGGCCAGCGGACCCGTTCATAAAATAGGAGAGAAATTGGGAGGAGTCACACATGCAGTATGTTCGCATTCAAAACATTTCGGACCCGCTATTTGCAAGCATGCACCGGCTCATGCAGGAAGTATTTCCGCCGGAGGAAGTGCTGGACTTTGACCTGTGGAAGGAGCCGCTTGAGGACCCGGGCATCCGTGTGTTTGTCGCTGTAGAGAACGGGGAAGTGGTTGGCGCCACCGAATACCGTTACTATACGGACCTGAACGTAGCAATGACCGACTTCACGATCATCGGCCGTGAAGGTTTGGGAATTGGCCGTTTCCTCGCCCGCGAGCGCCAGAAGGATTTGATGAATCTGGCAAAGGAAAACGGAAAAGAGCTGTACGGCATGTTTGCCGAAATTTACGACCCGTATCGGGTACAAGAGCATGCGTTTGGCGGGATCAAGCCGATGGACCCGTTCGTACGCCGGGAGGTGCTCTCCCACCTGGGCTACAAGCGGATTGATTTCCCTTATGTTCACCCGTCCTGGCAAAACGATGGCGAAGCCGTTGCAGGCCTGGACTTGTGCTTCATGCCGACAAATGAGGACCAGCAGGAGCTGGAAGCGTCTCTCGTGAAGACCTTTTTGACGAGGTACTACGCTGTGCTGCCGCAAAAACCGAAAGCGTGGCATGATATGGTGGAAGACCTGGCCGGACGCGAAACCCTGGCGCTTCGTCCGATTTAGCCAACGCGCTGCATCGACTCCTGGAAAGCGATCATGCTTCCCGGGAGTCTTTTTCCATAAACATGCGGGATTCTAGCGGATAGAAGGGGAAAAACGGTGAAAAAGCAAAATTGGGCATCGATTATACTTTATCTGGCGGTCCTTTTCCAATTGCTCGGGATGAGCGGGTGGCTGGACGCTTCGCTGACACAGCCTGTACAGCTCGCCACGCTCGTTCTCATGCTGACCGCGATCCTGACTTTGCGCAAAAAGAAACGGAAGCGCAAAAAAGCTGCCGGGAAGCCTTCTGCGGAAGTAGACCTGATGCTGGATCGGGCGCAGGAAGGAGGCATCGAAAAATGAAGGATCACACGCTCATACAGGCGATTCTGGACGCTTCTCATGACGGCATTATCGCGGTAGACCAAAACTCGACGGTCATCTGGGTGAACAAGAACGCCCTGGAAATTCTCGGCCTGCCGCCGCATATCGTCGGGGAAAAGATCACGCGGTACATTCCCCATTCCGACATGCTCCGCATTCTGGCTACAGGAAAGCGGGAGATCGGCGATATCGCAACCGTGTTGAACCGCCAAATCATCATCAACCGTTTGCCCATTTCCATAGACGGTGACATTGTCGGGGCTGTCAGTACGTTTAAAGAAATCACCGATATTCAGAAAATGGAGCTCCGCATCCGCAAGCAGAGCATGGAAAGCGGTCTGGAAGCAAAATACCGACTCGAAGACATCGTCGGCCAGTCCAGCGCGATCCGAGAAGCGAGGGAGCTGGCGGAGACCTTCGGAATGACCGATGCGACCGTTCTGATACTCGGTGAGACCGGAACCGGGAAGGAGCTGTTTGCACAAGGAATGCATCTCTGCAGCCAGCGGGCAACGGGGCCGTTCGTCGCTGTCAACTGTGCGGCGCTGCCGGGGAACCTCCTGGAGAGCGAGCTCTTCGGCTATGAGGATGGGGCCTTTACAGGGGCCCGCAAAGGCGGCAAGCCGGGACTGTTTGAGCTGGCTCACGGAGGAACGCTCTTTTTGGACGAAATCGGCGAGATGTCCCTGCCTATCCAGGCGCTGCTATTGCGCGTACTGCAGGAGAAAAAAGTGCGCCGGATTGGGGGAGAGCGAATTTTTCCCGTAGATGTCCGGATCATTGCAGCGACAAACCGCGACCTGGAGGAGCTGATCGGCAGGATGGAATTTCGCTCTGACCTGTACTACCGGCTCAATGTCCTGACCTTGGAGCTCCCGCCCCTGCGCCAGAGGCCCGATGACATTCCCGCCCTTGTCTGGTCGATGATCCGCGAGATCGAAGAGAGAGATGACAGATGCATCGTAGAAGTGAGCGAGCAGGTGTTTGAGCTGTTTGCCAAACACGATTGGCCTGGAAACGTCCGGGAGTTGCGCAATGTAGTGGAGAGAATGGTGCTGCTCTGCAAGGGAGGCCGCCTGGATTTATCCGATGCTGCTTTTTTTGCGAAGAAAGTGCAGCGCGGCAGGAAGGTGCAGGATATTCAGCCAGCCATTGACGAAGCAGATTTGATCCGCCGCGTTTTGCAAGAGACAAAAGGAAATCGGGCGGAGGCGGCGAAAATACTGGGGATGGATCGGACAACGCTTTGGCGGAAGCTAAAAAAATACGGGGTGATGCTGCCTTAGTGGATGGGGAATGAGGGAAACCAGTTTATGGAATTTGGCTGTTGCACTTGCAACAAGCTTGCAACAAAAATCGATGGTATGAAACAGCGATGAAACATTACGGCCGATATCCGGCCGATAATTGACGGAATATTTGAAACATACTGATTTGGCATGAGCCTTGCAAGAAGTTCGTGTAACAAAACTTCATTGCAAAGGAGTCGCTTTCATGAAACATTACTCGGCTGCGGTCATTCCAGGAGACGGAATTGGACCTGAAGTAATGGAGGTAGGATTGTCGCTGCTGCAATCCATCGCTGACATTCATGGCGGCATCTCGTTTCAAACGGAATCTTTTCCGTGGAATTGCCAGTACTATCGGGAGCACGGCCGGATGATGCCTGAGGATGGCTTGCAGAGATTGCGGCCGTTTGACGTGATCCTGCTGGGAGCGATCGGGGCACCGGGCGTACCCGACCATATTTCTGTCTGGGAGCTGATCCTGCCGATACGCCGGAGTTTTCAACAGTACGTCAATCTTCGCCCGATCAAGCTGCTGCGCGGTTTGGAAAGCCCGCTGCGCTACAAGCAGCACGACGATCTGGATTTTGTCGTAGTCAGGGAAAATACGGAAGGGGAATATTCGAACATGGGAGGACGTCTCCATGTCGGTACGCCGTATGAACTGGCAGTGCAAAACAACGTCTTTACCCGCTACGGGATCGAGAGGATCGTCCGCTTTTCGTTTGAGCTTGCCAAAGCGACCGGAAAGACGAGGCTCACGGCGGCCACCAAATCAAATGGAATCAATCACTCCATGCCGTTTTGGGATGAGATCGTCAAAGAGATCAGCAGCGACTATCCGGATATCGAAACCCAGCTCACACATATTGATGCCCTGTCTGCGTTTTTTGTCAGCAGGCCTGAATCCTTTGATGTCGTAGTCGCCAGCAATCTGTTCGGCGATATACTGACAGACCTGGGGGCAGCGGTAGTCGGCGGATTGGGGCTGGCACCTTCCGGCAATATCAATCCGGAAAAGCAGTATCCGTCCATGTTTGAACCGATTCACGGGTCTGCGCCTGACATCGCCGGAAAAGGCATCGCCAATCCGATCGCGACGCTGTGGAGCATCAGCATGATGCTTGATCACCTGGGAGAGCGGGAGCTGGGCAAACTGGTGCTGGACAGCATCGAGGATGTCCTGATCGCCGGAGAGGTCCGAACCCCGGACATTGGGGGGAAGGCCACCACGAGAGAGCTTGGCGACGCGATCCGTGAACAATTGTACAGAAGGGGAGGATGACAGATGGAAGGGACGACAGCTCAAGTGCAGCATTATCGTTTGTATATCAACGGCGAGTGGATCGAGACAGAGGAGAGCATTCCCGTCACCCATAAGTACACCGGCAAGGTGATCGCCACGATTGCGAAAGCGGGCAAGCAGCACGTGGAGGATGCCGTCACCCACGCGCTGCAGACGTTCCGTAGCAGTACGCTGACACCTTCCGAACGCAGCGATATATTGCTCGCGGCAAGTCAGATCGCCGAGAAGAGAAGGGAAGAGCTGGAGCTTTCCCTCGTCTGGGAGGTCGGAAAAACGAGAAAGGACGCCCGTGGGGAGCTGGATCGGGTCATCAACACGCTCCGTCTGTCGTCTGAAGAAGTCAAACGGCTTTCCGGCGAGATGGTCCCGCTGGCTGCCACACCGGGTTCAGAAAATCGGCTGGGCTTCGCCATTCGCGTACCCAAAGGCGTGATCGGCGCCATTACTCCCTTCAACTATCCGCTGCTGCTCAGTACACACAAGGTAGCACCCGCACTAGCAGGGGGCAATACCGTTGTCCTGAAGCCGGCCACTTCAACCCCGATCTCTGCCTTTTTGCTGGTGGAAATTCTGGAGCAAGCGGGCCTGCCAAAGGGACACGTCAATATCGTAACAGGCTCAGGCAGCCAGGTAGGCGACTGGATGCTCGACGATCCCCGGATCGCCATGTACACCTTTACCGGCTCGGCTGAGGTCGGCACGTATATCAAGCAGCGCAGCGGATTGCGCCCAGTCTCTCTGGAGCTGGGAAACAATTCGCCCAACATCGTCCACGAAGATGCCGATCTTGAGCTGGCGGCAAGACAGATCGCTCAGCGCAGTTTTCACAATGCGGGGCAGGCATGTATCGCGGTGCAGCGCATATTTGTAGCAGAAGCGATCCGCGAAGCGTTTACGCAAAAATTCCTGGAAGAGGTGCGGGCCCTGCGCGTCGGCGATCCAGAGGACGCCGAAACAGACGTCGGCCCGATGATCAGCGAGGCGGAAGCGATTCGGGCCGAGAGCTGGGTAAAGGAAGCTGTCGAGCAGGGCGCAGAGCTTTTGCACGGCGGAGTTCGGGAAGGCTCGCTCGTTTATCCGACTGTCCTGACGAGAACGAGGCCAGAGATGAAAGTAAACTGTCTGGAGGTGTTCGCACCCGTGGTCACAATCATTCCCTACCAGACGATCGAGGAAGCGTTTGCTGCAGCCAACGATTCTTCATACGGCTTGCAGGCGGGCATTTTCACGAATGATCTCAATTTGGCGATGCGGGCGGCCAAGGTGCTGGAGTACGGCGGCGTCATTATCAATGATGTTTCCACGTACCGCAACGATGTAATGCCCTACGGGGGAATCAAAAACAGCGGTCTTGGCAAGGAAGGGCCCCATTACGCCATCGAAGAGATGACCGATCTGAAGATGGTCGTCATGAATCTGAAGCCGTAAAGGAGGGGAGCAGATGTTGCTGAAAGGAAAAACGGCATTTGTCACCGGCGGCGGATCGGGGATGGGAAAGGCGATATGCCGGCTTTTTGCAAAAGAGGGAGCACAGGTAGCGGTCGTCGACTTGAACGGAGAATCTGCCGGGGCTACAGCCGGTGAATGCGGTCCTCTGGCTCTGGCTCTTCAGACAAACGCAGCCGATGCCGGTTCAGTTGAGTCCGCCGTTAACCGAACGGTGGAACAATTCGGTTCTCTCGATATTGTCGTCAACTGCGCTGGCGTTCCGATGGCGTTCACGCCGGTTGAGGAAGTATCGGAGGAACAGTGGCAGCGGACAATGGATGTAAACGTAAAATCGATCTATCTCACGTCAAAGTACGCTGTGCCTAGAATGAAGCAGCAGGGGAGCGGTTCTATTCTGAATATTTGCTCGATTGCGGGGGTACGCGCTCGTCCGGGACTGAATGCGTACTGTGCTTCCAAAGGGGCGGCGATCATGCTGACGAAAGCATTGGCGATCGAGCTTGCGCCTTATCGGATTCGCGTGAACGGGATCAACCCGGGGCCTGCCGAGACTCCCATGCTGAGCAAATTTATGCACGGCGATGCGGAACAGATCGAGAAGGATACGAAGGATATCTTTTTGAGCAGCGTTCCTCTGGGCGCATTGATTCAACCGGACGACATTGCACAGGCGGCTCTCTATTTATGCAGTGATCTGGCCAAAATCGTTACCGGCGAGATCGTCAACATCGATGGAGGACGCGGAATCTAACGGGTAAAGGAGGGGACGGCGTGTCGAAGGAAGCAATCATTCGTGTACAGAACGTCTCGTTTTCCTATCAAATGAATCAGGAACAGGCCATCCCTGTATTGCATGGCGTCTCTTTTGAGGTGTATTCGGGGGAGTATTTGGCGATCATCGGCCATAACGGGTCGGGCAAATCCACGATTTCCAAGCATTTGAACGGCATTTTGACACCGAGTGAGGGAGATGTCTGGGTACACGGGATCAATACGCGGGAAAAAGCACGCATTCACGAGATTCGCAGCCGGGTCGGAATGGTTTTTCAGCACCCTGACAACCAGATCGTCGCGACGATTGTGGAGGATGATGTGGCGTTCGGCCTGGAAAATATCGGCGTCGCTCCGGCTGAGATGAAGGAACGGGTTGATTTTGCTCTGGAAGCGGTTGGGATGAGTGCGTTTCGACACCGCCCTCCCCATCATTTGTCAGGGGGCCAGAAGCAGCGGGTGGCCATTGCCGGCATATTGGCGATGAAGCCGCAGTGCCTCGTCATGGATGAGGCGACGAGCATGCTCGACAGCTACGGAAGACAGGAAATTCTGGGGGTTGTCCGCAAGCTGCACAGGCAAGGAATGACGATCGTAACGGTTACTCACCATATGTCAGAGGTAGCGGAAGCGGATCGAGTGCTCGTCATGGAGGGCGGGCAGATCGTGATGGAAGGCACTCCCCGTGAGGTATTCGCCCATCAGGAGCGGCTGCAGGAGCTTCATCTGGACGTCCCGGATGCCAGCAGAATCGCCCATCTGGTCCATAGGCAGCATCCCGCTTTTTCCTCTTCGCTCATCCACAACCATGAGATCGTCGAGGAAGTAAAGCGGTTGCACATCAGAACGGCGGAGGCGAGCGGATCTTGAAACAGCCCATCCTGGTTACCGAACATCTGTCACATGTGTACATGCAGGGAACGCCGATGGAACACCGGGCTCTGGATGACGTCAGCATTCAGATTGATCGAGGGGAATGCATCGCGATCATCGGGCATACCGGGTCCGGCAAATCGACATTGATTCAGCACTTCAACGGTTTGATGCGTCCTCAGTCAGGGTCGGTGATCATAAACGGCATGAACGTCTCCGATCCAAAACTGGACGTAAAAGCTCTGCGCAGGCAAGTCGGACTCGTCTTTCAAAATCCGGAAGACCAAATTTTCGAAAAGCTGGTCGGCGACGATGTTGCCTACGGTCCGTTTAAAATGGGGCTGCCGATCGAAGAGGTCCGGCGGCGCGTCGAGTGGGCGATGGAGCTGGTAGGCCTCTCTTTTGAAGAGATGAAAGACCGCCCGACCTTTGCCCTCAGCGGCGGTCAGAAGAGAAAGGTCGCTTTGGCCGGCGTACTGTCTCTCCAGCCCAAAATACTCGTGCTGGATGAACCGACTGCAGGCTTGGACCCGCGTTCCCGAAATGAGCTGCTGGAGAGGATCAAACGGCTGAACACAGAGGAGCGCCTTACGGTTATTTTTGTTTCCCACAATATGGAGGAAGTGGCCCATCTGGCGGATCGTGTCTATGTGATGGCAAATGGGCGAGCGGTCTGCGAAGGCACCCCGCGGTCTATTTTCAGCAATCAGGAGCTTCTCCACACGCATCATATCGGGACACCCGAGAGTGTCGATATTTTGTATCGGCTTCGTGCAGAAGGCTATCAGGTCGACCCGGGAGCATACTCGGTGGACGAGGCAGCAGACCAGATCGCCCATCTGATCGGGCGATGAGAGGAGGGGAGCAGGATGTCAGCAGAATTTGAACTGACGCGCAATATAACGATCGGCCAGTACCTTCCCACGGGTTCAGTCATCCATCGTCTCGATCCCAGATACAAAGTGACAGCGTTTGTCATCATGATCTTGGCGATCGCGGTGTGCAATACGTACCTCGGCAACCTGTTTGCGCTTGCGGTTTGCCTGGTCATGTTTCGGCTTTCCCATATTCCGCTTCACTACGGGATCTCCGGGGTCAAGCCAGCGGTGCCATTCATCATTATTCTGGCGATCATGCAGCTGCTGTTTTACGGTGAAATAGCCCGTGGCGGGACCATTTACTTCCAATACGGCTTTGTCACCATATCCAGCGAGGTCATCCGGCTGGTCGTCGTTTCCGCGATGCGCTTTGTGGAAGTCATTTTTCTGTCCAGCGTGCTTACACTGAGCACCTCGACGACTGAGCTGACCCATGGGATGGAGCGGCTTTTGGGGCCGCTGGAGAAGGTGAAATTCCCCGTGCATGCGTTCGCTTTGATCATCACCATCGCGATCCGCTTCGTCCCTACCTTTGCGATGGAAATGGAAAAGATGATGAAAGCGCAAGCCTCCAGAGGAGCCGATTTTGGCACAGGCGAGTGGTGGAGGATCGTGAAACGGACAAAAGATATGTTTCCGATTATCATCCCGCTCTTTAACGTCGCTCTTTCCCGGGCAGAAGACCTGATTCTCGCTATGGAAGCGCGTTGCTATACGCCTGGTGCCGCTCGTACTCGCTATGCCCATTACCGAGCGACACCAAAGGACTTTGCGGCGGTCGGGATCTGTATGATTCTCGCTATTGTCATGCTCATCATTCCGTGGTGAGGAACAAATCGGGCTGGCCCGTCTTCTGCGGGTAAAGTGCGCGGGGGATCGGGTTTCGGTCTGCTGCGACGGGAGTCCTCCCTACCGGGGAATCCAATAAAAAAGCGAACGAAGGAGGAGAAAGCATGGAAAAAGGGTTGACGGTGCGAAAGATTGTCATCGCTGGTGTGCTCGGAGCCATCGCAATTCTGCTCGGAGTCACCCGTCTCGGCTTTATCCCTGTGCCCACGGCAGCCGGGAATGCGACGATCCTGCACATTCCGGCGATTATCGGCGGAATCATGGAGGGCTGGGGCGTTGGTCTCATCATTGGCCTTATTTTTGGTGTCTCTTCATTTTTAAACGCAACTGTCCCTCTGTTCAAAGATCCGCTGGTAGCGATACTGCCTCGCCTGTTCATCGGCGTGGTCGCGTACTTCACCTACGTGGGCTTGCGGCAATTCAACCAGTATGCAGCGATTGGCGTCGCCGGCTTTGTCGGTTCCATGACCAATACGATCCTCGTCCTGGTCATGGCGGTCATCCGCGGCTACATGCCGGCGGGGGTGGCAGCGACTGTCGCCGTGACCAGCGGGATTCCAGAGGCCATTGTTTCCGTTATCGTGACATTGGCCGTCGTAGTTGCATGGAAAAAGATTGGCTCCTCGGGCAAACAGAAGTCAAAAATTTCTGGAGATTTCAAGTGATGAACGGAACGATTACAGATGTCCCCGGCATTCTCGTCGGGCACGCGGAAGATACCGAAGCATTGACAGGCTGCACGGTTATTTTGGCAGAACGTCCTGCCGTTTGCGGGGTGGATGTCCGGGGCTCAGCTCCGGGCACCCGCGAAACCGATCTGCTTGACCCGATTAACCTCGTAAACAGCGTGCATGCGATTTGTCTGTCAGGAGGAAGCGCCTACGGTCTGGATGCGGCAAGCGGTGTGATGCAGTACCTGGAGGAGAAGGGAGTGGGACTGGACACAGGCTTTGGGCTTGTGCCGATTGTCCCTGCGGCCGTCTTGTTTGATCTCTCTGTCGGAAACCCGCGGATCAGGCCAACACGGGAGATGGGATATTTGGCTGCTTCTCGGGCGAGCCGGCAGCTTGTCCCGGAAGGAAACGTCGGTGCTGGAACAGGGGCCACTGTCGGCAAGCTGAATGGCTTTGCCCATGCGATGAAAAGCGGAATCGGCTCTGCTTCTCGCAAATATCCAGGGGGACTTTTGATCGGTGCGATAGTCGCTGTAAATGCAGTTGGCCATGTCCAAGAGCCGGATACAGGACGTATTCTGGCCGGACCTCGGGATGAGGACGGAACGATTCTGAGCAGCCTCGATGTCATGCAGAAACAAGCTTTTTCCCTCATACCCCCGGGCACGAATACGACGATCGGGGTCGTCGCCAGCAATGCCATCCTTACGAAAGCGGAAGCAAACAAAATCGCGCAAATGGCACATGACGGGCTGGCCCGCACCATTTGTCCCATCCACACCATGTACGACGGGGATACGCTGTTCGCGATGGGGACCGGTCAAATAGAAGCATCTGCAGATGTGATCGGAGCTCTTTCGGCCGAGATACTGGCTGAGGCAGTCATTCGTGCTGTCAGAGCGGCAAAGCCTGCAGGCGGACTGCCTTCATGCGATTCGATCAAAAGCTAACATCGGAAAGGGGCGTAATCATGATGAATCAAGTCATATCGAGTGTCGATGAAAAAGAAGTGGTGCGCTTGACACAGGATTTGATCCGCATCCCCAGCGTCTATCGACCCGGGCAGGCAGATGGCAATGAAGAGCGGGTCGCCCAGTTTGTGGCTGATTATTTGCGGCAGATGGGACTTCAGGTTTTTTATGAGGAAGTGGTGCCGGGACGGCCCAATGTCATTGCCTTTTATGACTCCGGCCGTCCGGGCAAAACGCTCCTCTTTGAAGCTCACACGGATGTCGTTACCGAAGGAGACCGCGATGCCTGGAGCTATGATCCGTTTGGGGGCCATATTTCGGGCAACCGCATCTACGGCCGGGGCTCATGTGACACAAAAGGCAATCTGGCGGCGGCCATTTGCGCCGTAAAGGCCATCCAGCGATCGGAGCTGCCGTTTTACGGAAAAATCCTGCTCTGCATTCCTTGTGACGAAGAAGGAATGATGATCGGCATCAAGGATTTCATTCGCAGGGGATGGGCCAGGGGCGTAGATGCCGCGATCATTTGCGAGCCGGAGGAAAATCAGTTGTGCATTACCCAGAAGGGCGCCATGCGAGCGATCCTCCGTACCTATGGGAAAATGGCTCACGGTGCTATGCCGCTGACTGGCATCAATCCGAACACGCGGATGGCAAGAGCCATCGTGGCTCTGGAGGAGCTGGAAAGAAAGGAAATGGCTCGGTTGGGAAATCATCCAATGTTAGGATGGCCCAGCATCACGCCGACGATTCTGCAGGCTCCCGTCAGGGGAGAAGCGCAGATCAACGTCGTCCCGGACCAATGCATGACGACACTGGATATCCGTACCGTCCCGGGACAGGACCATCAAGCCCTGCGGCAGGAAATGAATCAAATACTGGAGCAGCTTGCCCGTGAGGACGACCGCTTCAAAGCGACGTTGGAGGTCATCGAAGAAAGGCCATGGACGCTGACTCCGATGGATGCCGAGGTCGTGACAGCGGTCAGCGAGGCATATCGGGAGCTAACGCGAAAGGAGCCGGTGTACAACGGCGTTCCCGGCGCGACCGATGGCACCTTTCTGCACCAGGCGGGAATTCCGATCCTGACTACCGGTGCTGGGGATCGCCACATCCCGCATCATGCCGATGAATACGTGGATATTGATCAGCTGGTCGAATCGACACAGTTATTCGCCTTGTCCGCGCTAATGTTTCTAAAACAGCCCGTCAATGCGTGAATGGCGATACAGCGGGACACGAACCTTGCTTCTTTTCAAGAGCAAGGTTTTCTTGCGACTGCAGAAGGAGCGGATCGAAAAAATATATTGGTAAAACTTGCTCTCTCCATAAGATTTTTTTTACAATAGAAAGAAGGCTGACCAAGATAAAGGGGGCACGTCCGCATGGATATGCGTTGGAATCTGGACGTATTGTATACGTCTTTCGAAGCACCTGAATTAAAACAAGACTGGGAGAAGCTTTCTGCGGCCATCGAAGAGCTGCAGAAATGGGCAAAGCAAAACCTGCAATCGCAGGCCGACGCAGTCGAGAAAATGGAAGCGTACATAACCAAGCTGACCTCAATCCTGCAGACACAGTCCCGTCTTTACGGCTTCGCCGAGCTGACGGCAAGCGTAGATGCGAAAAATGAAAAGGCGTTGCAGCTCGTGGAACGGATTCAGGATCAAGCTGTCGAGCTCGTGGAGCCTGGCGTTCTCTTTCAAAAGTGGCTGGGTGGACTCGAACAGTTGGATATGTTGATCGCGAAATCACCTCTGCTTGAAACCCATCGTTATTTCCTTACTGAAACGGCAGAGAAGAGCAAATATTTGCTAAGTGAAAAAGAAGAAATCATTCTGGCCAAAATGAAAAACACAGGCTCCAATGCCTGGGCAAAACTGCAGGAGATGCTCACCTCTACCCTTTTGGTCGAGATTACGGTCGATGGCGAACAAAAACAGCTACCTCTGCCAGTCGTCCGCAATATGGCCTTTGAAAAAGATCCGGAGCTGCGGAAAAAGGCTTACGAGGCGGAGCTTGCCGCTTATAAAAAAATTGAGGAATCATCCGCTGCCAGCTTGAACGGAATCAAAGGAGAAGTGATCACGATAACCAAGCTGCGCGGCTATGAGTCTGCGCTGGATAAGACGCTGCAGGACTCCCGCATGGACAAAGAAACGCTGGATGCGATGCTGACGGCGATGCGCGAAAGTTTGCCTGCGTTTCACAAATACTATCGGGCAAAAGCCAAGCTGCTGGGGCATGAAAACGGACTTCCGTTTTATGATATGTTCGCGCCGGTAGGAGAAGCTGACATGCGATTTACGTATCAGGAAGCGCGCGACTTCATCGTCAAGCATTTTGGCAGTTTCAGCGAAAAGCTGGCACAGTACGCGGCGAGGGCCTTTGACAACCACTGGATTGATGCAGAGACAAGAGAAGGAAAGCGCGGCGGAGCATTCTGCTACAACCTTCACGTCGTCAAAGAGAGCCGTATCATGTCCAATTTTACGGGAAGCTACAACGACGTCAGCACGCTCGCCCATGAGCTGGGCCACGGCTATCACGGGGAATGTCTCGTTGGCGAGGCCTTCCTCAACAGTGATTATCCGATGCCGATTGCAGAGACGGCATCCATCTTCTGCGAAACGATTATCGCCAAGGCCGCATTGGAACAGGCATCCGAGGAAGAAGCATTTGCGATCCTGGAAAACGACCTTTCCGGAGCAGGTCAGGTCATCGTCGACATTTACAGCCGGTACCTGTTTGAGTCCGAACTGTTTAAACGGCGCGAGGACGGTTCCCTCTCTGTAAACGAGCTGAAGGCAATAATGCTTCAAGCGCAAAAAGACGCTTATGGGGACGGGTTGGACCACGAAGTGCTGCATCCGTATATGTGGGTGTGCAAGCCTCACTATTACTATGGCGACTACAATTTCTACAACTTCCCATACGCATTCGGCCTCTTGTTTGCGAAAGGGCTGTACGCCGAGTATCGCAAGCGCGGGCAGTCGTTCGTCCAACAGTACGACGAGCTTTTGGCCGTTACCGGCAAAAAGAAAATCGCGGATGTGGCAGCGATCATGGATGTCGATGTGCGTTCCGTTGATTTTTGGCGCGGTTCGCTGCAATTGATTGCCGAGGATATTGACCACTTTGTCAGCCTGGCTGCATCCCGGCGTTAAATATGTACGATAGACAAAGAAGAGCCTGATGGATCGGGTTCTTCTTTTTTTGTATAGGGTTGGCGCTGTCAGGAGAGCATAAGAGAAGCAACGGGAATCATCAAAGAATTGGCGACGAGGTGATACTGTGTTGAACGGATTGCAGTTGTTGGACATGTTACGGGAAACGGAAAACAAAATGCTGCATTTACATAGAGCAATCGACCGAGTAAGCAGCGAACCGGACTTTAAAGAGACGGTCAGTGTGTTGACGGTTGTAGTGCGCGATTATCAGATGCAGCTGGACAAAATGAAGCATGCGCTGCGCAACATTGAAATCAGCCATCAACAAAATCAAAACGGACAGCATGAAAACACGCAGCACTAGATATGAAATGCCTTCCAATCGGATATGGGAGGCATTTTTTTTGGGAGCAACCTACCATTTTTTTGAAGGGATCAGGACCCATTTTTTCATCCGCTGGTATGGAAAGCTGTGCGTTTTTTCCGAACTCTTCTGATCATGTTGCAGGACTCTCCACATAAAAAACGTGGGAAGATGGGTACAAATATGCCGTTTGATTACATTTTCATGACAAAGGTCAGCAAAAGGAAGCAGGTACCCAGTGACTATGGTCGGTGGCGATATTCTTGCTTATAATGACCGACAAGCGTGTCTGACAATAACAGGAATGGAGCAATCGAAATGGGGAAGACAGTGATTCGCAAACGGATCGGGTGGCTCTTTCTCACGGTTTTTGCGGGCTTGTTATGCGCGTACTTTATTTATGGGAATCCGACCCTCGCCCGTGTCGAAACATTGAAAACAGAGGAAGGCTACAGTCTGAAATTCCGTACGAACCAAGATCAGTTTCAGGTGTACGAGAAAGGAACATGGAAGCCTTACTTTGTAAAAGGGATCAATATGGGAGCATCGCTGCCCGGTCATTACCCGGGAGAGCTGCCGATCCAGAAAGCAGATTATCTTCGTTGGTTCGGAATGATACACGAACTGGGTGTGAAGGCGGTCCGTATTTACACGATCCATCAGCCTGTCTTTTATGAAGCGCTTGTCGAATTTAATCAAAAGCATGCGGAAGACCCCCTCTATTTGATCCAGGGGATCTGGTCTCCCGAAGAAGCGCTGATTGAAAAAAAAGACGCGTTTTTGCCGGAAATACGCAAGGAGTTTCGCGATGAAATCGAAGCGGCTGTTGGTGCTGTATACGGAGATGCGACGATACCAGAGCGAAAGGGGAAGGCGAGCGGGACCTATACAGCGAATGCGGGTCAGTATCTATTGGCCTGGCATATCGGAACAGAGTGGGACCCTGAAATGGTAAAGAACACCAACCGGATTCGAAAGGAAGAGCCGCGCTATCAAGGAAAGCATTTTCAAGCGACAGAGAAAGCAGCTCCTTTTGAATACTGGCTGGCAGAAATGCTCGACTATACAGCCGAACTTGAATCCAGACACGGCTGGCAGCATCCGGTAACCTTCACCAATTGGGTGACGACAGATCCGCTGGAGCATCCGGGAGAGCCGATGATTCACGAAGACATGGTAAGTGTTGATCCGACACATATCGAGTCCGTAGGGTGGGAAGCCGGGTATTTCGCAGCCTATCATGTCTATCCGTACTATCCTGATCTCTTCCGGTACGATGACACTTTGAAAAATGTTCGCAATGAAAAAGGAGAGATCGATACATACAAAGCGTATCTGCGAAAGCTGAAGGCACATCATCCGAATATACCGGTGATGGTAACCGAGTTTGGCGTCCCCTCTTCAGTGGGAGTCGCACATCTGGGAACACTTGGCCGAGACCAAGGCGGACATGATGAACGAGAGCAGGGCCGGATCAATGGAGAGCTGCTGCACGAAATATCCGCAGAAGGATATTCGGGAGCGATCTTGTTTACGTGGCAGGATGAATGGTTTAAACGGACGTGGAATACGATGCGCTTTGAGATCCCGGAAGACAGCCGCGCCTATTGGAAAAATGAACTGACGAATGAATCGTTCTTTGGCTTATTGGCAATGGATGCCGGGTTGGAGAATGTGATCAAGATCGACGGGAACCCGGACGATTGGGACAAGCTGAAGGAAGGAGAAAAGGCAAAGCTGAATGGAGGTTTGGACGGCGTTCAGGAGATATGGGCTGCACATGATGAAGCATATGTCTACTTTCTGATCCATCTTGAGCAGGCGCTGCAGCCGGAGCGCGAAAGCTTGGTCATCGGAATCGATACGCTGCCGGGCGGCAACAGAAAAACAGCAGAGCTGCCAGGACTGCATCTGGATGAAGGGTTGGAAGCTTTCATCCGTTTGGGGACAGCCGAAGAAAGCGAGGTCAAAATCGCATCGAACTACGACTTTCACAAACGGCTGTACGGGAAGCGCTACGGCATGATTCCGTACACAGACGCCGAGCGAAAAGACGATTCGGGTTTGTTTGCAGTGTGGAAGCTGGCCGTCGGACTGGAAATGAGTCCGCCTGATACGAAAGGAACGCATCCTTTCGAGGATGTTGTCGTCGGCCAGATGAAGCGGGGAACCAACGTCCCGGGAAAAGAAGGGTACAGTTCGCTCGCAAACTGGGAGGCGAGTGGCGAATGGGTGGAAGTTCGTGTCCCCTGGATGCTACTCGGATATACCGATCCCAGCACCAAGCAGGTGATGAGTTACGAGGATAAGGGGAAAACCTTGACTTCGACGAAATCTGCCGGTATCCGCGCGATTGCGATGCGCCAGGACAAAACAAGCGGAAAGATTCAGGGGCTTTCAGCGGAGCAGATGATCAAGCTGACCGACATCGGGCGCTATACATGGTCCGAATGGAGCTTGCCCCGGTACTCGGAACGGAAGAAAGAGAGCTTTTCCATCTATCAGAAAGCCTTGCAATCGATTCCTACTTACCGCTAGCAAGAGGAAGGAGAGTTGGCAGAGGGATGTTTCAGCATTTGCAAGCAGCGTATTTGTTTCTGATCGTTTCATCGGCGTTGATCGTTGCAGGGATCATTGTACTGCTTTGCCTGAAATACAGACATTTGTACGTGACCCGGGAAAAGCAGCGATTGGCAGCAAAGCACCAGGACTATATTGCCTATGTCCTTTCCCATTTGGATGAGAAACAGCCGTTGGAAGTGCCTGCCGTTCCACTGGGAAAACGGGATTTGCAGGTTCTGGAGGAAAAACTGATTGAAATCGCCGAGCGCGTAAAAGGCAAGCACCGCGAGCAACTGACAGCGCTTTTTGAAAAGCTGGGACTGCCCGAGCTGGAATTGGGACGCTTGAAACAGCTTCCCGGACCGATGCGGACCGATGCTGCATACAAGCTGGGAGCGATGGGATATGAGAAAGCGACACCGGCGCTGTTTTCCATCCTTGAGGCAGAGAGTGACGAGGCTGGCCGGTACATCATCGCAAGGGCCATCGCCCGTTGTACCCGGAGTGTCTCCGACCTGCGCGTGATGGTGGAGAAAATGGTGGAGTCTTCTCCGGACTCTCCACGGCTGCTGGCGGAGGTGCTGGGGGATTCGCCGCTTGATGTTTTGCCTTTGCTGCGCGAGTGGATAAACAGCGGTGACTCCCGTTTGGCGCTTGTCGCAATGGCGGGCTTGCCGGCAGCGAATCTCGATGATCCGCTGGTTGACAGCCTCTGGAAGCTGCTCGAGGCGGAGGAGAAAGAGGTGAGGATCCAGGCAGTCCGACTGATTGTATCAGGTGAAAGAGTTTCAGCCGATCAGATCAACGTGCTCATGGCAAGCCCTGACTGGGAAGTTCGTGCGATTGTAGCGAAAGCGATGGGGGCTTGGCGGGAAGCGGATGATATCCCCGTCCTCCAGCAGGCGATGGATGATCAGAGTTGGTGGGTGAAATACCATGCCGCTCGCAGCCTGGTCAAAATGGGAGCGGAAGGCTTCCAAGCGTTGTGCGAAGTCGCTTCCCGAACCCCCCATAAGGAAACAGCAGATCTGGCGATGCAGCAGCTTCAGGAAGCCCTGCATGAGGATAGGACTGCAGGGCAAGGAATGCCCGGCTCTAATGAACGGGATCACAAGCTGACGATCTATCACTCCTATTTCAATCGCCAAAAGGAGCGAGCCATCTGATGATGGAAAAGGAGGAACTATGCGCGAGTTATTGCTTGGATACGGATTGTTTGCGATGTACTACGTCATCGTGGTCAATTCGATCTATCTTGTCATCAACATCTTTTCACACTTGAATATTTCCACGATTATTAAACGTGCTCGCTTTTCGAGGTTTCAATCACTTGCTGGCTCCAAAAGAGTACCGCCGGTCTCGATTTTGGTGCCGGCCTACAACGAAGAGCTGACGATTATCGAGAATGTTCGCTCTCTGTTGGCTTTGCAATATCCGGAGTATGAAGTCATCGTCATCAACGACGGCTCCAAAGATGACACGCTGAACGTCTTGATTCGCGAGTTTGGATTGAAGCGGCAAAGCCATGTATCTGTCCGAAGCGTGGTTCCTTCATCAGCGCCATCCGGTATTTACCACAATCCGCAATACCCGCAGTTGTATGTGATTGACAAAGAAAATGGCGGAAAGGCCGATTCGCTGAATGCAGGGATCAATCTTTCTCATTATCCGCTGATTGCCTCGATCGATGCGGACTCTCTTTTGGAGCGGGACGCTTTGATCAGGCTGGCGCAGGTGTACATGGAAAATCCGGAAGAGACGGTAGCGATCGGAGGGAATGTCCGGATTGCCAACGGCTGCCGGATCGAAGACGGAATGGTCAAGGAAGTGCGTCTTCCAGACAAAATCCTCCCGATGTTCCAAACAATCGAGTACATGAAAGCCTTTCTCGGCGGTCGCATTGGCTGGAGCTCGATTAATGGATTGATCATTGTCTCCGGGGCTTTCGGGCTCTTTCGCAAAGACTGCGTGATTGCTGTCGGGGGCTACCGGGAGGGGTACCCCGGCGAAGATATGAACATCATCATCAAGCTTCACAAATACATGCTGGAAAACAAAAAGAAATATCGCATCGCGTTTTGCCCGGATGCCGTCTGCTGGACGCAGGCTCCCGATAGCCTCCACATATTGGCGAGCCAGCGTAAAAGATGGGGGCGCGGAAATCTGAAAAACATGATTGAGTACCGGCATATGCTGTTTAATCCGAAGTACAAGATCATGGGCCTGTTGACCATGCCTTACAACGTCCTTTTCGAGACGCTGAACCCGTACTTTAAACTGACCGGATTTCTCGCCCTTGTCGGGTACAGCTTATACGATATGACACACGCCCATATCGTTTTGATATTCCTGGCGATCAACCTCTTGTACGGTTATTTGCTGACGATCAGCGGGATTTTGCTGGAGGAGTTTGCTTTTCGCCGATATACAAAGCCAAGCGATCTGATGAAGCTTCTCGGGTACGGGTTCCTGATGTTTTTCGGGTACTACCAGTTGGGGGCCATATGGCGTGTGCTGGGGCACATTGATTTTCTGCGGAACAACAACACCTGGGGCGTCATGACACGCCAAAGCTGGCAGGTAGAGACTCGCCAATCCTGACGTCCGAAGAGAGGAGTGGATCCGATGGAAAAGAAAGACAGACGTTATATGCGGCCACCTGGCATACCGGAAAAACTGGCGTATTTTATCCGGTATTATGAGGCAAGCGATCTGTCCTGCGGGATGATTGCGATTCGATGCCGACACAGTGGAGATTTGGAGTGGAAAGAGTTGCAGCAGTTTCTGGCAACGAAAGAGCCGAAACAAGCGGCGGAGCTGTTTTACGAACAGAGCTCCGGACGCCTCGTCATTTTGCTGGACGATGTGAGTTTGGCTCAAACGCATTACACTGCGCTGGCGATAAAGGAATATTTGCAAAGCAATGAACAATTGGCCGAGGGCATATGCGTAGCTTCCTATCCGGAAAGCGGTGATTCTATGGAAGCCATTTTATGGGAAATGACAGAGCGCTTGTACCAGACGGCTGCCATGCCTTCCGCTATCCAGGTAGTGAAAGGCCATGATCACAAATGGGAACGTCGTCCCCGCCTTCTCTTGGTCGAAAATGACCCTGTGATCCAGCAAATCTTGTCCGTTCGTCTGGCTCGGCACGGCTATGAAATCCATCTCGCCGAAAACGGTATGGAAGGGAAGGAAAAAGTCGAGCAGGTGCAGCCGGACCTGGTAATTACCGAACTGACACTTCCTGTCATGAATGGCTATCAGCTGATTGACTGGCTGCAACAACAGCATGAAACGACGGAACGTTGCAAAATCATGGTATTGACGGACAGACGCCTGGAAGAGGATATGTCCCAGTGTTTTCGCCGAGGGGTTGCGGACTTTTTGACCAAACCGTTTTCCCCTGTCGAACTGGACTGGAGAATCAGGCGTTTGCTCGTTTCCTAGATACAAACAACCGGAGGGATGCCAGATGGATCGATTTACAGCACTTCAACAAAAAATCGAAGCAAAGACAGCGAAGGTAGGAGTCATTGGACTGGGGTATGTGGGACTTCCATTGGCAATTGAGATGGCCCGAAACGGATTTACCGTCTTCGGAATTGATCTGGACCTGAAAAAGATTGAAACCTTGCAGCGAGGGGAGTCCTACATACGCGATGTGCCAAATGATCCTGTCGACCAATTGGTCAAGGAAGGAAAATTCATCCCCACGACCGATTATCGGGTACTGAAGGAGCTGGATGCCATCAGCATCTGCGTTCCCACCCCGCTTAGTGAAAACCAAGATCCGGATACCTCGTACATTTCCCGCGTCGTCGATCAAATCAAGCATCATATCCAAAATGGGCCGTTGATCACGCTGGAGAGCACGACTTATCCGGGCACTACCGAAGAATTGATCCAGTGGGAACTGGAAAGGATGGGCTATCAGGTAGGGAATGACTTTTTCCTTTGCTTCTCGCCGGAGCGTGTAGACCCGGGGAACAGTCGTTTCTCTACCAAGAATACGCCCAAGGTCATTGGCGGGACGACGGAAAGATGCCTCGCACTCGGTGTTCAACTATATGGCAACTTCATTCATCAAATCGTCCCGGTATCATCGACCAAAGTCGCGGAAATGTCCAAGCTGTTGGAAAACACCTTCCGCAGTATCAACATCGCGTTTATAAATGAAATGGCCTTGATGTGCGAGCGAATGGGCATCGATGTATGGGAAGTGATCAAGGCGTCTTCCACCAAGCCGTTCGGATTTATGCCGTTTTACCCCGGACCGGGAATCGGCGGCCACTGCATCCCGCTCGACCCGATGTATTTGTCTTGGAAGGCGAAAGGATACCGCTTCTTTAGCAAATTCATCGATCTTGCCCAGTCGATCAACAACAGCATGCCAGATCATGTGGTCTACAAGACATCCGTGATTCTCAACATGTACGCAAAGTCGATCCGCAACTCAAAGGTATTGCTGCTCGGCATGGCTTATAAGCCTGATATCGACGATTTGCGCGAGTCGCCATCGCTGCAGGTGTATGAGTTGTTCAAAGAAGCCGGGGCACTCGTTGACTACTATGATCCTTATGCCAAGACATTCGTGGATCAGAGTGGGAAAGAGGTGAGGAGTGTAGCATACGACGCGAAAGCGTGGAGAAGCTATGACTGCATGGTCCTGTTGACCAATCACAGTGTCTTTAACTACCGGGAATTGGCGGAGATGGGAGTCGCGATACTGGATACGCGCAATGCGTTTGACGGCATACAAGCTCCGCATCTCTACAAGCTGGGCACTTCCGTAAAAACCATGCAAGCGCCTGAGGCCTCATTAGCGATTTAATAATAGGAAGGTCTTTCGTGACTTTCGGCTAGCAAGCTGAAGGTTGCGGAAGACCTTTTTCGTTGGGAGGCAGCAGGGTCATGAGCGGCACGCACCGTCTGCCTCTCCCTGCACACGGCACGGCGTTGCGTGGCGGTAGTCGGACCACACCTGTTTGGCAGTCGGCCCCGGTACGACAAGATTATACAAATGGTGAAAACGACCGCTCATTTGAAGCGGTTTTTTAAGCAGGGTAATAGATGATCATACTCATCCGTGTCATCGTTTCTCCGGTATTGCGGTAGGAATGCGGTCGATCGGCCTTGAATCGGATCGAATCACCGTTTTTCACCGTATATTCGATGTTGTTTACACATACAGTCACTTCCCCGTCAAAAACCGTTATAAATTCCTCAGTCCCGTCTCCGTGCGAATCCGACTGAAAGGAACCGCCTTTTTCGATTTCAACAGAATAAACTTCAAAGCGTTTATCCTCCTGGAAGGGAAAGTAGGGGTAAACGCGATACTTCCCATCGTCTTCAGATAATGTTTGAACCTCGCTCCGCAAGACCACTTTCGTATCGGGTTGCGGATGATTGATGAGGGAAGTGAAGGAGATCTTCAAGCCATTTGCGATTTTCCAGATCGTTGTAATCGTGGGGCTCGATTCGCCTCTTTCAATTTGACCGATCATTGTTTTGCTGACTCCAGTCAGTTCTCCGACCTTTTCAAGAGTCAGTTTCTTGCTTTCTCGGATGGCTTTTAAGTTTTTGGCAATGATCAGATTGATCTCTTCCATACACACACTCCTTATTTACAATATGACGTCCAATTTGTACAATATAAAGTAAACCGTTATAACGGTCTCTGTCGTCGTTATAACACATTCGGTAAAGGAGGTTCCCAGATGCCTTTCTTTTCATTATTGCTCTACGCTTTTGTTTCCAGCTTTACGCCAGGACCCAATAACATTATGGCAATGGTATTTGCCAATAAGTACGGTTTTAAGAAGACGCTGCGGTTTTGTTTCGGAGTTGGTTCAGGCTTTTTCATCATTATGTTACTGTGCAGTTACTTTGATCTCCTGCTGAAAAGCTTCATTCCGAAAATGGAATGGATCATGACGGTTTTAGGCGCAATCTACATGGTGTATTTGGCTTTTAAATTGATTATCAGCAAACAGCATGAAAATGACAATAATGGGGACCAAAACAGCTTTATAACAGGCATGCTCTTACAATTCGTCAATCCAAAAGCTATCTTGTACGGCATTACGATCGTTTCAACCTTCATTCTCCCGTATCACACTTCGAATCTCAGCTTGATCGGGTATTCCTTTTTTCTGGCGGTCATTGGTTTTATGGGTACGATCAGTTGGAGTGTGTTTGGTTCCGTTTTTCAAAGGTTCTTATCCAAGTACAGGAATCAGTTTCAGGTAGTTATGGCATTGTTATTGGTATTTACCGCTATTTCGATCCTTGTGCATTAAAGAAAAGAAAGAGAATTGATTCCAAAGAAAAAGGGACAGCTCTTCAGCTATCCCAAAAGGTGACTTACAGTTGGCCCACGAACGATGCCTAGCACGCTTGGAAGCTTTTCGATTCTTCCAGGCGGGCAGCTATCCTTCTACTCATCAGAGTAACGTTTGACCCCGAAGAACGGATAGAGCTTATGCATATTCGACAGCTTTTCGTAGCGGACGTCGTCGCCATTGGCATGAACGATCAGATCGTCGCCGAGATAAATGGCTACGTGGGATACGCGGCCTCTTCCCATGGTGTCGTAGAAGACGAGGTCACCAGGTAGAGCATCATCCAGTGAGACTGCCTGTCCGCCTTGAAATTGTTCTTCGGAGGTGCGAGGCAGGGTGATTCCCAGCTCTTTGAATACATAGGAAGTAAATCCGCTGCAGTCAAATCCGCTCGTCGTCGTTCCGCCCAATACGTAAGGGGTGTTCAACAGCGGTTCGAATGCTCGATACAACTCTTTGGTTGAGAATGAGCTTTTCTTGCGCTTTTTCGATTCTTCTTTAGAAGAGGATTCGGAAGAGGAGGACACCTCATCCAAATAATCGGTCGCAACAAATGATTCGTCTTGACCAAACGAAATCTTGGTCCATTCCGCTCCAGGGTCCAGGACATCTACGACCGCGCCCATTGGAAGCTTTCCGATCACTTCTGAATCGAGTGTAGGGGACTTGCGGACATTTACGATGTCACCGGTAATCCGTGCTTTTATCCCGGCCCGAATGCTAGATGACTTCCCTTGGGAAACGATATCGGCAGGAGCTTCGTTTACCGCCGACTCAGCAGCCGCATAAACAGGGGGAGTCGCTGTACCCGGCAAGGAAAGGCTTTGACCGATCGACAGCCGATCAGATGACAACTGATTTACTTGCATCAACTCTTGAACCGTTGTCTGATTCTCCCTGGCGATTTTCATCAGTGTGTCGCCCGCTTGAACCACATACACAGGGGAAGAAGCGTGGGCAGTCACTGGCATGAATGCGCAAACGGAGAGGATGGCGAGTATTCGTGTCGTTTTTTTCATAGAAGATCGTCTCCATTTTCTACATGATTCCGCATTGTGCTACATTAAATTGTAGCGAAAAATGGCTGGTAAATCTATGAAAACTTTTTTTGAAAAATCATAGAAATAGTTCTTGTTTTCTTTTTGAGGACATGCTATATTACAAGAGTCGCCGCTAGAAAGCGCGGTGCCATCGGAAAATGGAGCTGTGGTGAAGTTGGAGTTCACGCCGGTCTGTCACACCGGAGGTCGCGGGTTCGAGTCCCGTCAGCTCCGCCATTTTTACGAAGAAGCAACGAGTCTCTCGCCCGTAAACGGGTTCACCCTTTCAGCATGGACGTGCCGGTGTAGCTCAATTGGTAGAGCACCTGACTTGTAATCAGGGGGTTGTGGGTTCAAGTCCTATCGCCGGCACCACTTTACAACTTAATAGCTTGCGGTCGTGGCGGAATTGGCAGACGCGCTAGATTCAGGTTCTAGTGGTGGCAACACCGTGGAGGTTCAAGTCCTCTCGACCGCATCAACCAAGTAATGAAGAGCTCTTGAATTTGTCCTATGGACGATTCAGGAGCTTTTTGCATATGCGGGATTGATACGGGAACCCGTTTTGCCCTGCTCCTCGCAGAGACTACTAGCAGAGTACGGACCAAGTATGTTATTGCAAATTGGAGTCGAACTGTATATTATGGATATTGCGGGTCTGTAATAGTTATTATATGAAGTAGGGAGGAGGGGAAACATGCAGTTGCAAATAAGCATTGCAATCTCGATGCAGACAAGAAGCGATAAGCTTTTTGCATCTTAATTACGGATATTATAAATCCATAAAGGAGTGTTAATGGTGGGAAAACAACTGCTTGATGTAGCGATTATTGGCGGAGGTCCGGCTGGGTTGAATGCTGCCCTCATGCTTGGGAGAGCGAGAAAAAATGTGGCGGTGATCGATGAAGGCCATCCCCGCAATGCGGTGACTCGCGAGACCCACGGGTTTCTTACCCGTGACGGAATAAGTCCAGGTGAATTTCGGCGAATTGCGAAGGAGGAGATAAGCGCCTATCCGTCCGTGTCTTTCGTGGCGGATACGGCCGTTTCGATCACGGGATCAGATGGACATTTTCAAATTATGACAGAGCAAGGTAAGACTTTTGAAAGCAGAAAGGTGCTGTTTGCCATAGGAATGAAGGATCGGCCGCTGGACATTCCTGGACTAGCGGAAGTTTACGGAAAAAGCGCCTTCGTTTGCCCGTATTGCGATGGCTGGGAATTAAGCGACCAGCCGCTAGTCATCATTAACAAGGGGGCAGAGCTTATGCACTTCGCTCCATTGATTTCCGGATGGACGAATCGTTTTGCCATCTGCACGAACGGCCCCGATGAGCTGACGGATGCACAGCGCGAAGAGCTAAAGCGACATCAAGTCCCCCTATTTGACTCGCCGATTCAATCCATTGACTCCAGCGAAGGAATCGTCCGTCAAGTGGTTCTCGAAGACGGGACAACCATTCCGTGCAGGGGGATCTTTTTTAAACCGGTGCTGGTCGCGGGATCGGAGCTGCCGCGAACGATCGGATGCCGCATCACGGAAGCGGGAACGGTCGTTGTCGACGAGTTCGGGAAAACGAATGTCCCGGGCGTCTATAGCGCCGGAGATGCGGCATCGCGGCTCTATCAGGCGATTGCTGCAGCTTCTATGGGCGCATTTGTCGCTGCGGCCATCAATAATGAATTGAATATGGAGGCTTGGAGGAGAAACGGCTGAAGTTTCTTGCGGCAGATTTCGTCAGGTATTCAGGTACGAGGGGAGTTTCCAAAGAAAAAGTTGACGGTAGATATTTTACCTGCGTTAAATGGTCCTTATTTTGCCGGGCTTTTAGATGAGTTTCTGTCTTGGCGATTCGTTTTTTGGCTGGTGCTTCCTTTCATTGGCTTGTCTGTAGTGCTGACGATTCCCGCATTTCGCAAATTTTCGGTGAGAGAAGAAAGCGGCCTCCAACAACGGCCGCAAAGAAGGATATGTGGTGCTCCTGGCCGATGGAACGTGTTTGCTGTTGACTGGACGCGGTTTTATAACCGATTGGAGAGGGATGGCGCTTGCAGCAAGTGGGAGTGCTGATCATGATACAGCCCTTGCGAAAGCTGCTCCCCGAGGGTACTTTCCGTGCAAGGAGAGGCATGCCCGCGACCATTGGCTCAAGTGGGTTGTTTGTCGCTTGCTATCATGTCACTGAAAGTAACGTTGCATTGGGTTTGTTGACAGGAATATTGCTGGGATTGTCTTTGCGATTGCTTTTTGTTCTCTTGAGCTTTGCGATTTCCTTTCACATCAAACAAAGGTGAAGACTAACGAGCCGGAGTCCTCCATATGATCTGGATGGAACAGTCCCCCTGCAAAGCGGCAACGGGGTGCCTTTCCCATTTTCCCAAAGTCCGCTTTACATCTCCATCGTCTGCGAATATAATAATTCTTGTCGCTTGCGGTCGTGGCGGAATTGGCAGACGCGCTAGATTCAGGTTCTAGTGGTGGCAACACCGTGGAGGTTCAAGTCCTCTCGACCGCACCATATGTAAACATAGGGCCCTTCAGATTCTTCTGAAGGGTCTTTTTTTGTCTGAATATATTGCTGAGAGGGAAAGGGAAATATACGATAAAATAACAATTGTAGATATCGTAACCGGAGGCTTAAAATAAACCATTTGTCATTGATTATCGATCAGCTGTAGATCTATTGCACAAGACTCAGCTTGGTGGACCCATCCACTGGAAACTACAAATGAATAGAGGGCTACTATGGACGAGATAAAAATAATCCTAAGAGAGCAGTATGGTATCGATTGCAAAAATGTTTCGCCGCAGCAGGGGGGATGGTCAGCGCTGGCCTACAAAGTGCTTGATGACCGGTGTACTTATTTCCTGAAGGTTTATGAAAAAAACAGAGCATCTACCTCCAAGTGGACAGCTCTCATTGATACGTACATGCCTGTCACCGTTTGGCTCCAGCAAAATAGCGGCTTGAAGGGGAAAATTCCTGTGCCGCTATTCACAACAAATGGCGATTATAAATACGAAAGTAAAGATGCCATCTATCTTCTTTTTCAATATATTGACGGAGAAACGATTGGCAATCGTGAGTTAAGCAGGGAGCAGGTTTGTCAGCTCGCGGAAATCGTTGCGGAGCTCCATTGGTATGGGGGAGAAATCCCTGTTCAAACAGAAGGACTCCGGGAAGTTTTTGAGGTTCCGTTTTTGCAGGAGCTGAGGAACGCATTGGATCACGATTGGAACAAGCTGTCAACGGATGTTGTGAAAATGATCGAACCAAAGATGGAACGTATCAAGAGCCTGTCCGATAGCATTCGCAGGCTGTCTGCAAGGTTGAAAAACAGTCATCCCAAACTGGCTCTATGCCATACCGATATCCACAATTGGAATTTGATGCTGGCCGAAGAGAAGCTGATTCTGATTGACTGGGAAGGACTTACAGTGGCTCCCGTAGAAGCCGATCTGATGTTCCTGGTTGATCATCCGCATTTCGACACATTTTTAAGCGTCTATCGGAAACGCCATAAAGACTATTCCTTTAACCCCGATGCCCTCCAGTTTTATCAGGAGAAACGGAAATTGGAAGACATGTGGGAATTTGTTCAGCAGCTTTTATTCGATGAGCAGGATGCCGGGGAGAGAGCCGCAACGATCAGCTTGTTGGCGAAAGAGTTAAAAACGCTCGTTTAGATCATATAAGTGCTGCGATAGCCGTTTCGGTGGTAGAAGGAGCAGGAAGGAACTGTGAGGGACTTTGGCAATTTGAGTGCTTTTGTGTTGAGACTGGCCGTTTCCATGGGCTTAAAGCATGCCTATAAACCTGTTTTAAGACTGAAGCACACGATATAGCGCACTGGAATAACGGAAACAGAGCGGCTGCAGCAGGGTGAAAGCAGCCGCTCTGTTCTTTTGTTAGCGTGAAAGGACATGCACGGGGCAAAAAAATCAAGAGTCTGCCATGACCGGAAGCTCGATCTCGGCTCGCAGCCCTTTCCCCGTATCGCTCGTCAGGATCAGCCTTCCCTGATGGGCTTTGGCAATCCGCGCGACCATCGGGAGGCCGAGTCCGTGGCCGTTCTGTACAGGGCTCTTTCTCTTGGTCGAGTACGGCAGCTCCAGCAAATCGGCAAGCTCGCTTTGCGGTATTCCTTTTCCGTTATCCGTGACGGTGAAGCGGCACGTTTTTTTGTCGGGGGAACGCATGATTTGCAAAAGAATCTGGCAGCCCTCTCGATTGTGAAGCATGCTATTTTGCAGAAGGTTGGCAATCGCCCGCTGCAGCAGTCTTTCATCACCATTGACCTTGATGTTCTCATCCTCGACAGCCAGTTGCAGGGAGAATCTCTCACCGACATCATGGTTGTTGAGAAAGTCTGATACGGCCTGCCGGGCAAGCACCGGCAGCCTTACAGCCTTCCAGCTTACCGGCTGCATCTCGTACTCAAGCATGGAGACCAAATGGAGATCGCTGACAAGGGAACGAAGCTTTTCCCCCTGCCGCCGGATAATCGCGGCTTTTTTCCGTTGTTCATCCGGCAAGGTCTCGCTTTCCTCCAGTTGACTGGCATACCCAAGCACCATGGAAAGCGGTGTCCGGATGTCATGAGAGATACCGGCAATCCAGTTGAATCGCGCCTCATCTCTTGCTTTCAGCTTTGCGTTCTTTTCTTGCAGCAGCGCCGAAGTGTGATTGATGCTCTTTGCCAGGCTGCGCAGCAATCCCTTCGGCTCGACATGGGCAGGCTGCTCGTGGGCGAGACCGTGAATGCCGTCGATCAGCGGGGTTATGGATTTAATCAGGAGGGTGCCGATGACAAGCGACAGCAGCAGGGCGAGGGCAATGTTCCCGAAGATCATGCCGACCAGCCGGAGGGGAACGCTGCTGATCCAGTCAAGCGGAAAACTGAATTGGTATTTTGCCACGCTGTCCTTTGGATACCCGACAACGACAAGGCCATCGGGATGCTCCCAGATGAAAACGGGATAATCCATAACGTAATGCCGGGAGAGCTTTGCCACATCCGTTAGCGAATAGGCACGGGGCAATTCATCCGGCAGCTTAAAGCCCCATGCCACCTGTCCCTGCTTGTCGATGAGCATGGCCCAAGCATTGTGCTGCACAAGCAATTTTTCCGCCCTTTCAGCGAGCGCATAGCTGCCGCTGCTTCCATGAAGTCCCTCTGAAGCCCCGCGTACGACATCCTCAGGCGTTTTTCCAACGTTCATTCCATTAAAAAACCATGTCCCGAGCACTACGTAATTCAGGATGAGCAGAAACACCGAAATAAGGATGGTTGAGATTACGAAACGCCGCAAAATATGAATGGCCCCGTTCATGCCCGATCCTCGCTTGCCATCAGCTTGTAGCCCAGCCCTCTTACAGTCAGCAGGTGTTCAGGGGAGGAGGGATCCGACTCGATTTTTTCCCGGATGCGCCGGATGTGAACCATGAGGGTATTTTCGTATCCAAAGCTGTCGTCACCCCATACCGCGTTGCACAAAGCGTCGCTTGTGACGATGCGCCCGCGGTTTTCATACAGCTTTTTCAGCAGGGCATGCTCCTTGGCGGTCAACGGCTGTTCTCCGCTCGCGCTGCGTACCACGCCCCCTTCCAAATCGACAGTAAAGCTCCCCAGCGCAAAAACAGGCAGCCGCTCCTGCTTTGGCGGAGCGTACACGCGCCGCAATATGGCTCCCAGGCGCAGCATAAGCTCGCGAGGCAAAAACGGCTTGACAATGTAATCGTCGGCGCCGAGGCCAAGCCCGAGGATCCGGTCTTCATCCTTGTTTCTGGCCGAAAGAAAGAGCACAGGTATGTCTGAAATTCTGCGCAGGGAAGAAAACAGGGAAAAGCCGTCCCCATCCGGCAGCATGACATCCAAAATGGCAATGTCCGGCTTGTCCGACAGGCAGACCTCGATCGCCTCGCTGCAGCTTGCCGTATGGAATATCCGAAAAAAGCCTTCCTTTCGCAAAAAACTGTCGATCATCTCGCGTATTTCATGCTCATCATCCACGATGAGCACTTTCTTTTGCTTGATCTGGTCCATTCGTCATCACCTGTTTACAAATATACAGCAAAATTCCGGCGATTTCGCGATAACTCGAAGTGTTTCCCAGGATTTAAGGTCGCTGTAAGGTTGCCGTCAGTATCCAGAAAGATGCCGCTGTTATGCTCAAATTGCGATACTAAAATCAGCAGCAAACAGAGTGGAGTGAAAAAGATGAATGCAATCGTCTCAACGCATAATCTTTCCAAACGATATGGAGACGCTTATCGGGTGAACGAGGTGAATCTCGAGGTGCATGAAGGGGAGGTGTACGGCTTTTTGGGGCCCAACGGAGCAGGAAAGTCGACAACGCTCAAAATGCTCTTGGGGCTGGTCAAGCCATCAAGCGGAAAGGTTGTTGTTTTTGGAAAGGAATTTGACAAAAACCGGCTGTCCATTTTGCGCCAGACCGGTTCGCTCATCGAGTCTCCTTCGTACTACGGACATTTGACCGGTCTGGAGAACATGCGGATCATGCAGCGCCTGCACGATGTCCCGGACAAAAATGTATGCGAGGCACTCAAAATTGTGCGGCTGGAAAACCACAAGGACAAAAAGGCTGGACTGTATTCCCTTGGAATGAAGCAGAGGCTTGGCATTGCAATGGCTTTGATCGCTTTTCCGAAGCTCCTGATCCTTGACGAACCGACGAATGGACTTGACCCTGCGGGTATTGGTGAAATTCGCGAGCTGATCAAATCATTGCCGCAGCGCTACGGCATCACCGTATTGCTTTCCAGCCATTTGCTGTCAGAAATTGAGCAAATTGCTACTTCAGTCGGCATCATCAGCGATGGGAAACTGCTGTTTCAGGGCAGCATGGAAGCTTTGCAAAGCAAGAGCCAGCCTCGTATTGCGATAAAAACGGTGGATAACGAAACGGCGCATGTCCTGCTCTACAGGCAAGGCTTCCATTCAGTTATCGAGGATGATGCCTTGATAGTGAAAGAAATGAATGACGAGCAGACCGCTTTCGCAAACCGAATGCTTGTCCAGGCGGGCATCGATGTGATTCGGATTGAAGAGCGGAGGAAAAGCTTGGAGCGCATCTTTCTTGAGCTTACAGGAAAGGAGAAAAGCCTTTGATGAAAGCAATTCTACTGGAGTTCTATAAGCTGCGCCGCAAGCGGGTATTTCTCATGATCGTACTGTTTCTGTTGGTAGAAATAAGCTGGGCCTTCCTGTCTGTCAGCATGGCCATGTCCCGGAATCCGGATAAAGCGGGATGGGAGGGGATAGTTGTCACGATTGCCTCCATGAATGGGCTGTTTCTTCCGATCCTTTCGGCAGTGGTTGTGTCTCGCATCTCCGATATGGAGCATACAGGAAACACGTGGAAGCTGCTAATGGCGGCATCGCTTCCACGTAGCAGGATTTATGCTGCAAAATATGCTTGTGCCTGCCTGCTGATGTTGTTGGCCATGATCCTGCTCAGCATAGCGATTGCAACATTTGGATTGGCAAACGGCTTTGCGCAGCCGCTGCCGCTTTCTTTGCTGCTCCGATTTGTGTCAGGCACCATGCTGGCAAATATGGCAGTCATCGCCTTGCAGCAATGGATTTCATCTGCTGTCAAAAATCAAGCCTTTGGACTCGGTTTGGGGATGGTTGGCGGCTTTATCGGGATGACGGCCGATCTTTTTCCGGAAGCGGTCCGGCGCATCTTTGTCTGGTCTTATTATACGGGGCTGTCTTGTGTCACGTACAAATACGAGAACGGAACGATGGAGTTTGTCACCCGCAGCGTCGAGCCGGCTTTGCCTCTCGCTGTGGTTTTGATGGGAGGAGCCGTTTATCTCATCGGGAGTATCCATATGTCCCGCAAGGAAGAATAAGGGGGGGAACCATGTTGATAAAAAGTTTGGCTGCCGAATGGTTGAAAATGCGCAAGTCGTACATTTGGAGCATTCTGGCGGCACTGCCTGCTGTCAGCATCTTGATTGGCACCGCCAATTATTACGCAAACAAAAGCGTGCTCACCAATGGATGGTACAGCCTATGGACACAAGTAAGCCTGTTTTACGGGGAGTTTTTCCTTCCCGTTCTCATTGCCATCTGCTGTGCATATCTATGCCGTCTCGAGCATTTCAACAAAAACTGGTACCAGGTGATGACGGCCCCGGTTTCCCGGTCTGCGATTTTCATTTCGAAACTGGCTATCGCCGGGATAATGATGCTCATTGTCCAGGCATTTTTCCTGCTGCTGTATTTTTGCGCAGGGAAGGTGCTGGGATTGGCATCGCCATTTCCAATAGAAACCGTTGGCTGGATGAGCCGCGGCTTGTATGCATCCATCGCGATCAGTGCGGTACAGCTTGCTCTATCGATACGCATCCGCAGCTTCGCAGTCCCAATCGGCATCAGCATTTGTGCAGCGTTTATCGGTCTGGGGATGTATGTGATGAAACTCGGCATGTTTTACCCGTATTCTCTCTTGACGATCGGGATCGGCGCATTGAGCCAAGAAAGTTTGACAATCGCGGAGAACGGTCTGTTTTTGGCGATGAACAGCTTGTTCATTGTCATTGTCTCGGCTATTGCGATCAGGTATCTTTCAAAAAGAGATGTTGTCGCATGATATTTGTCGCATGATATATAGAAGAAAGACAAAAAATACTTACAAAAGATTATTAACTTACATTCTCTGAAGCTCTGCGCTACAATAAGGGTACCGTACATATGGAAGGAGCTTTTAAAATGATCATCGAAATTTTCCAGGACACGGTTTGTCCGTGGTGCCGGATCGGTAAAAAGAATGTATTTGACGCTATCAAACAGTGGGAAGGAGAACCGATCACCATCCGCTACCGGGCTTATCAGCTCAACCCGGACACGTCCAAGGAAGGCGTTCCCTTCTGGGAGTACATGGGGGCGATGAAAGGCGGAATCGAAGGGGCTAAACAAATGGTGCAGCATGCCGCCAATGCGGGTGAAGCAGCAGGGATCCCTTTTCAGTTTGATCAGGTTTCCGTTTGGCCCAATACGCTTGCTTCCCATCAGTTGATCAAGCTGGCTCCTCCAGAATTGCAGACCGAAATGGTAGACGCTATATACCGGGCTTATTTCGAAAATGGGCAGGATATCGGTCAATTGGATACGCTCGTAAATATAGCGGGTCTTCTCGGCATGGACGAGATCGAAACGCGCCTGCTCATCGAAAAGGGCGAGAAACTGGATGAAATACGCGAAGACCTCGAGTATGCGAAGCAACTGCAAATTACCGGTGTGCCCTTTTTCGTGGTTGATGGGAAATTGGCTCTATCTGGAGCGCATCCGGTCGAGAACTTTCTCAAAGCCTTCCGCCAGGTGTCGGAAACCCCATAGCATAGCGATTGCCGCCCGTTGTGAGGGCGGTTTTTTCATGCCTCCCCATGAATCCGCTCTCCAAGATTTACAGATTGAGTCTTGACAATAACCTTGCTAAAGTGGTAGAGGAACCGGTGAATCGTTGACCAAAGCCGGCTTTCTCAATTTATCGAAGAAAAGCGGGGGAGAGTTAGTGAAGAATCGATCTCGTTCCTGTCTATTCGCTCTACTGGCAGGGCTTGTGATGACTGTAATCCATGTTCCGGCGGCAAGCGCAGCGGGCACTCCTGATCCATCTGCACCGGGTCAATCGGTAACGAGTGGAGCAACTGCCGCCGTGCCCGGTTTTGACCGCGAGAAGCTGATCGAACGTCTTGGAGTAGATGAGGAAGATGTCGTGGGACTGTACTACACCTCTATGGCTGGCAGCTCTGAGAGTCGCATTCATAACATCAAAAAAGCGATGAGAAAAATCAACGGGGAAAAGATAAAGCCCGGAGAAGAGTTTTCCTATAATAAGGAAGTAGGCAACTCCAACCTGGCCGAAGATGGCTGGAAGGAAGCGCATGTCATCCAAAACGGCCAGTTGACCGAAGGATACGGCGGAGGAATCTGTCAAGTCTCCTCGACGCTGTTCAATGCAGTGATGGAAGCGCAGCTGTCGATTGTAGAACGGCACTCTCACAGCAAGACCGTCGGCTATGTACCCGTCGGACAGGATGCTACCGTCGCATATGGACTTCTTGACTTCAGATTTTCCAATCCATACGACTACACCTTGAAGATCAAGGCCAAGACTTACGATGATACAGAGGTGGTAATTGCCATCTTAAAGAAGTAAAACGGTACCAGCATAAACACATAACTGACAGGGATGGCTATGGCGTGTAGACAGATGATAGGTCTGTTACACGTCTTTTTTTTTGCCTTTCAAGCAGAAGTGGAATTCCACCCTCTATGATAAAAGAAAGGCGGCTTGCTCGTTTTGGACTCCTTCCGAGCGAACATACTGTTTGGTAAGGAGGGATTTGCATGTACGTTGTCGTTCGAGAGGAAACAGAGGGAGTTCTTGTGCACGTAATGGGAGAAAAGCTTGCTCTTGGAAAAGATGGCGCCTTTCTTTTGCCCGGGCGCCTGATCCATGCACTGAAACCGGAAGACCTGCCGGAGGGGGTCTCCTTTTCTCTCGAAGATACGCTTCCATGCGGGGCAGGGTTTTATCAGGAAGATCATGTAGTGTTTCGCCGGGAAGAAAAGTCACTTGCGTTTCAAGTCGATGTCACCTCCAGCTATGATCCCGAAACGTGGGACGGATTGTTTCCGCTTGGAGACACCCTGCGTGCGCGATATCACGTGCTGAAAACCATTCGGGATATCGATATAAGTGCAGTCTGCCTGGATGAGAAGGCCTTTCTTCTTTCTTACCGTCTGCACTGGCAGGCACTGGAGGAGGAAGATCTGGACAGCATGCTGTTGGCCGTTTGCGTAGCGATCGGGACGCTGGAGAACAGAGGCAACGAGCGCTTATGGTACGGCGGAAGAGATGAGAACGGCGGCAATGATTTCTGTCCGTGAAAAACAAACAGTGATATAGTAAAAGAGGGAAAATTGGGCAAGAGGGAGAGAAGAAGTTATGCAAACGATCCGGAATATTTACTGTGTAGGACGCAACTACAAGCTTCATGCGGCAGAGCTGGGAAACGAGGTCCCAACGGCCCCGATGCTTTTCGGCAAGCCGACTCATGCCCTGGTTGAGGCGAATGGACAAGAGATCGAGCTTCCGGGGAATCGCGGTGAACTGCATTACGAAGCCGAGCTCGTGATCCATATTGCCAGACCTTTTGCCGAAGGGGCGAAGCTGGAGGACATCGTCGACAAAATGGCATTGGGCATCGATTTTACACTGCGCGATGTTCAGAGCGAGCTGAAGAAAAAGGGATATCCCTGGATGCTGGCAAAAGGCTTTCCGAATTCTGCTGTCGTCACTGCTTTTCGGCCGTTCCCAGGTTTGCAAGCGTGCCTGGAAACGGATTTCACACTCGTCAAGAACGGCGAACAGGCACAGCGGGGGAATATCGGCGATGTCATCTTCGATTTGATGACCATTATCCGCTATACAAATGAACACTTCGGCTTGGACCAGGGAGATATTATTTATACAGGCACTCCTGCCGGTGTCGCAGCTACGAAAAACGGCGATCATTTTAGCTTCCTGTGGGGATCGGAAAACTGGGGAGAATTTACTGCAAGACTCGTCTAACTCCGCATAATGAAAGCCATCTTCTGACACTATCAGGCAGAAGATGGCTTTTTTGCGCTTGGCCTCGCGTATTTTTTGCTATCTAGGCCCAGGGAACTAAAAGGCATTCATGGCAATGTTTGAGACTCTTTTTTCGTGTAGGGCCAAGTTACCAAAAAACGCATTGGTAAATTTTACGGTCTTATCCTCCCGTTTCCTCCTGCGGTAACCTGTGCTTGTACCCGATTGAGGGATCACAACATGACAAGGAGGAAAAGAGAGTGACGAAAAGAGATTGGGTGATGAAATCGACTATCGCCGTCATGCTGAGTACGTCCCTGTTAATGGGTGGTCAAGTTGGACAAGCGGCCGCTTATTCGCAAGATTCCGGGAAGTCTGAACAAATCGTGAGCTTGACCAAATCGCTGCTGGGCAAAGATTACAAATTTGGTGCCGAAGGGCCGAACAGCTTCGGTTCAGCGGGATTGGCCACGTATGTATACGGCAAAGCAGGAATCAAAATTGATGATACGATCTCTGAATTGTATCGCGGCGGGACCAAAGTAAGCCGGACAAGCGTTAAAGCCGGGGATCTCGTATTCTTCTCCTCCAATGGGAAAGGCAATCCTTCCTTCATGGGGATTTATGTGGGGAACGATCAATTTATCTACTCTTCGCAGAGCCAAGATGAAGTAGTGGTGAAAAAATACTCCGCATATGAAAAGAAATTCTTGGGCGCCAGACGGTATGTAAAAGAAGAGTCTGCTTCAAAGCCAAGTACGCCCGACAATGGCTCGGAAGCTACCGCTATTGCCAACCAGGTAATTAAAAACGGTGAGAAATACATGGGTACACCGTACAAATTCGGCTCTAGCAAAAACACGACCAAAACGTTTGACTGCTCGTCGTTTACCCAACGTGTGTTTAAAGAAGCGGGAATTACGCTGCCACGCGATTCTCGCCAGCAATCCACAGTAGGGAAAAGCGTATCTTTGAAAAACGTGAAAAAAGGCGATCTGATTTTCATGAAAGCATCCGTCAACACATCGTCTGACCGGATCACGCATGTCGCCATTTATGCAGGGAACGGAAAAATTTTGCATACGTACGGTAAGCCTGGGGTTACATACTCGAAGTTCGATGGTACGAACTGGGAACGCCGTGTGGTAAAAGTAAAGCGCGTCATTCCTGAATAAAAAATCCGCGTATCCGCAAAGATACAGGCTCTCATGCTTTATGCGTGGGAGTCTTTTTTTCTTCGCTTTTGCAGACTTTCTCTCCATGTTGTTTCTATATTAACTAGGACGAAAGCGGAGTGCTTTTGTTACAATAGATAGGTTGACAAATGATGGAAGGTTTTTGTTTGCAAGAACAGGAGGTGTGTATTAGCGATGAAGATTCGTTACATGCTGGTTCTGGCGATTGTCGCTTTGTCTACTTATTTAGCAGTAGGGACAGGCAGTCAAAAGGAGAACGTAAACGAGATGATAGCCAAACCGGAGGTCCGGTATCTGGCCCCGGATTTTCAAGGGATGTCCTTGCATGGAGAAGAGATGTCGCTTGCAGAGCAGAGGGGCAAACCTGTTTTTCTGAATTTCTGGGCCAGCTGGTGCCCGCCTTGCCAAGCAGAGATGCCCGATTTGACTTCCTTGCATAAAACGTATGGGGATCAAGTTTCCTTTATAGGGATCAACACGACCTACAATGATTCGGAGGAGGCGGCACGGGATTTTGTTAAGCTATACCAGGTAGACTATCCCATCGTCACAGATCCCAAGGGAGAAATCAGCAAAGAGTACCAGATCATCGCCATGCCTACGAGTTTTGTCCTAGATGCGGACGGCAGGATTGTGTACAAAAAAATGGGTCCGGTGACGATCGAAGAATTTGAACGGGTTGTACAACCCCTGCTGAAGAAAGGAAATCCGTAATGCTGGAACCGGGGGCAATGCTGTCAATCGGTCCGTTGCACTTTTCAACCAGCGTCCTGTCTGTCGTCCTAGCACTCCTTCTCTATGGATTTTGGATCAAACGAGTCGAAGAGAAGCTGGAAGGGGTTCAGTCGTTTTTGCAGGCAGGCAGCAACGCATTATTGGCTGGGCTTCTTTTGTACAAGCTGTGGCCAGTGTTGGAAGCCGGAAAAGCGGTGTGGCTGCAGCCCTCCCGATGGCTGCTGTACAGTGGCGGAGCGTACGGTCTGGAAGCTGCCGCAGTCGGCGGGTTGCTGGTTTTCGCTCTGCAAGCCTTTCGAGGAAAATGGCCATTAGAGAGAACGATCGAATGGACACTCAGTGCTTTTGCCTTTCTGGCTGCGGTGTATTCGATTGTTGTCAAGCAGTACGGGGTGGAGACCGAAGGCTGGGGATGGGTACTGAATGGAAGCTACTACCTCCCTGTTAATGCCCTGCATGCAGGAGTGATGGTGCTCCTGATTGCCATGCTAACCTTTTCGCGTTCGCGAGCGCATTTTGTCCGCAGAGAACGGATCGGTCTGCTGCTGATGGGCATAGGGTTGTGGGCTATCCTATACGTTGCGCTCACCCCAAGCGAAAGCATACAGACAGGCTGGCGGTCATATCGTGAGGAAATGGGGCTTGCGTCTGTTTATGCAGGCGCCTGGATCCTGCTCAGACGCAGGAGCTAGGAATCCAAAATTTCTGAAAAAGGAAAAATTGAAAATTTGGAGAATCTTCCTATTATACCTGATGAAAATGGGGGAATGTACATGCAGCTACAGATGCCGGAGCGCTACAATTTTGCCGCACAGGTAGACCAATGGGCCGATCGTGATCCCGAAAGACGGGCTGTCTGGGAATTAAGTGACGATGGGACAGAAAGAATTCTCACGTACCAAGAACTGCGCCGCTATTCCAATCGCGTTGCCAATGGTCTTCAATCATTGGGGATTGAAGCAGGAGATAAAGTGCTCGTGCTGGTTCCGAGAGGGATCGAAGCTTATGCCATTTACTTGGGTCTGATGAAGCTGGGAGCAGTCGTCATGCCAGGATCAGAGATGCTTCGCAGCAAAGATATTGAGTACCGTGCGATTCATGCCGAAGCAAAGGCGATTATCAGTTTCGATGCCGTCCTGTCCGAAGTAGACATGATCCGTCAAAACTGTCCGTCGCTTTCGCGCTTTGTCACAATTGGTCAGAGCTGCGAGGGCTGGATCGCCTTGCAGGAGCTGTTGGCTGAACAATCTGACGAATTTTCCTGTGCGGATACTCGTTCGGATGATCTGGCCTTTCTCTCTTACACATCCGGTACGACCGGCGGACCGAAGGGAGTCATTCATGTTCACGGTTGGCCTTTTGCACATCTGGCTGTAGCAGCCAAGCTTTGGCTGGACGTACGGGAAGGCGATCTCGTCTGGGCAACAGCGGGACCTGGTTGGGCAAAGTGGGTGTGGAGCCCCTTTGTGGCAACACTGGGAATGGGAGCGACAGCGTTCGTTTACAAGGGACGTTTTGATCCCGAGGTGTATCTGGCCCACCTCCAAGCGTACCCGATCACGGTACTGTGTGCGACCCCGACGGAGTACCGCCTGATGGCCAAAGTATCGGGCCTGGAGAACTACTCCCTGCAAGCGCTTCGCAGTGCGTGTTCCGCTGGCGAGCCGCTGAACCGGGAAGTGATCGATACGTTCCGCCGTGTGTTCGGCCTCACCGTGCGAGATGGATACGGACAGACGGAAAATACGCTTTTGGTCGGAACATTCGTAGGCATGGAGCCAAAGCCGGGTTCGATGGGCAGACCATCTCCTGTCGTCCGTGTCGCAATTATCGACGAAGAGGGCAACGAGCTGCCGCAGGGCGAGGTAGGCGACATCGCGATTGACCGTGAGATGATTGCGCTGTTCCGCGGCTACCTGAACGATCCGGAGCGTACGGCCAGGGCCTTCCGCGGCAACTGGTATGTTACCGGCGACCAAGGGCGGATGGAGGAAGAGGGATACATCTGGTTTGAGGGACGTGCAGACGATATTATCATTTCCGGCGGCTACACGATCGGTCCATTTGAGGTGGAGGATGCGCTGGTCAAGCACGCGGCAGTCGCGGAATGTGCGGCCGTAGCCAGCCCTGATCCTGAGCGCGGACAAGTGGTCAAAGCCTTTGTCGTCCTGAAAAAAGGAATCGAGCCTTCCGATGACTTGGTGAAAGAGCTTCAGGATCATGTGAAAAAAATGACCGCTCCCTACAAATACCCGCGAAAAATAGAATTTGTCACCGACCTGCCGAAGACAACCTCAGGAAAGATCCGACGGGTGGAGCTGCGGCTTAAGGAAAGACAAAAAGAGCAACACCGCTCATAAATTCGATCAAACCCGGCTGCATGAAGCCGGGGCTTTTTTTGTTTAGTGACACCGTCCGTTGAAACATTACGGAAATGTAAGGAATGTGTAAGTGGATTCGATGGGAAGAACCCCTCTTCATTCGTATGATAAGGATAGATACGATAGAAGGGGTGATTCCAGATGAACCATGTTACCCTCACGACCAACGAGATCAATCCGCTTCCACGCGTTGAAACTAAGCGAATTCGCCCAGTGGGCAATTGGAAAAAATGGATAGCGGTTCTGTCGCTATGCATTATTTGCTTGACTTACCTGGTCCCGTCTCTCATGACGACTGCAGGCAGCGCCTGGATCGATGACAGCCGATTGCAAGCTTTGAAAGACAGCTCGTCCGGGTACATTCCGATAGAAGAAATGCCGGAACATCTGTGGAAGGCATTCGTCGCCATCGAGGATCATCGGTTTATGCAGCACGGCGGGGTAGACCCGGCTGCATTGGCCCGGGCTGTATGGATTGATCTCCAGGAGGGGGCCTATGTCCAAGGCGGGAGCACTATTACCATGCAACTGGCCCGCAACCTGTTTTTGACCCAGGATAAAACGATGTGGCGCAAAATGAAAGAGATGGCGATCGCGATGGAGCTGGAGCGCCGTTACACAAAGCAAGAGATTTTGGAGATGTATTTGAATGTCATCTACTTTGGACACGGCCAGTACGGAATCGGAAATGCGGCACAGTTTTACTTTGGGAAAGGAAATTCGCAAGCGATCGATACGTTGACGGTCGGCGAATCCGCCATACTCGCATCGCTGCCGAAAGCGCCCGAGGCTTACTCGCCTGTCAAGCACAGCGAAAAGGCGATGGCAAGACAGCATCTGGTGCTGGAGAGAATGACAGAGTTGAAGATTCTGTCACAGCAGGAAAAGGAAAAAGCCCTCGCGGAAAAGATTCAGGTGAGGCAGCCTTAAAAAAGCCAGAGTACTCTAAAAGACGTCAAAAGGCGAGTCTGTCGGCTTGCGACATTCTAATTGATAGGAATCACATGCAGCCGATCGGTTTTTTAAAGAGCCGATCGGCTTTTTTGCAAACTGATCCGATCCTTCATTATTGACTGGTCATTACGTCGTTCGATTGACTGCTTTGCTCAGAGCGTCCTCCAGCACATGGGCGTACTGCATGGTCGTCTCGATCTTGGAATGACCCAGTTGAGCTTGAAGCTGGTGGGCGTCAGGATTGAGCCGCAAAAATTGGGTCGCAAAGCTGTGGCGCAGCTTATGGACAGACAGATCGGGAATGCCAAATGCCTGCGCATATTTTTTCACCAGCTTCTGCACAGTACGGACCTCAATCCGATGTCCATGGGGCTTGGCAGGAGAGACAGCCAAAAAAAGGGCTTGTTCCTTCTCGTCCGGTTTATAGGTATGGCGTACTGCCAGATACCGCTGCAAATACGCTTTTCCCCAGTCACTGAAGAAAGGGGCATCCTCTTTTTTTCCTTTTCGCACCATCTTTAATTGGTTTTTCTCCAGTACGACGTCAGACAAATCCAGATTGACGATTTCTGAGACGCGGAAGCCGCCGGAGAGTATCAATGCGATCAAGGCCGTATCCCGATCACGGTTTTGGCGGTAGTACTGCAGTTTTTTTGTGGTGTCGCAGTGGGCTTGGTACCCGTTCTGGACGAAATCGACAAACTGGTGAATCTCATCGTCAATCAGGATTTTTGCACGGATGGCATGGGCGCGCGCAAGCGGTGTCGCTTCGACAAAGTCCAATTCGATTTTGGCCATGACATTGCGGGAAAGGTAAGACTCTCCATTCTCGTCCTCCGCGAGTGCGGACAGATACGTAAACAGGGACTTGAGACTCGAGATTTTACGGTGGATGGTCCGGTCGCTGTATTCACGCTTGGCGCTGCGCGTCGGCTTCTGCAAAAGGCCAGCCCGCTCAAACAAATGCGATTCCTGCAGATAGAGCATATAGCTTTCCACAGTTTCCTTCTTTAAATCGTTCAAGGTCTCCAAGGGGATGTCTTTCATTTCTTTGGCAGTCGTCAAGCCTTCAGCCATCAACCAGCGAAAGAAAAAGGAAAAATCCCGCAGGTATCCAACCAAGGTGGACGGAGAACTTTTCTTGCTCTTTTTATGCTCGACGAATTTTTCCACGTACCAGGGGAACTCGGGAATTAGCTGCAGCAATTGTATGGAATCTCGTTTTTTTATGACAGACATCAAACCGTCCTCCCTTTATGTCGCAATGAATAAAACAGGATCGTTCCCGAACATACATTCTATCAAAAAAGCAGGTTGATGGGAATTTTTGTTCCTATTTCGAGCAGGAGCATAAAGAAATGACGAATAGATGCTGCTGTGAGATAGTAACGGAATCAAGAAGTTGGTTGATTGTAAAAAAAGAGAGGAGTAGATGAACGACGAGCGGAAGCGGCTGATGGAAGAAGAGCAAAACGATTTGCGGATGCCGAGACAGATGGCAGGGAGGAAAGAGACCGGGCGAGGCGCGTACGGGTTTCCGAAATTGTATCTGAAGGAGGGATGACGGAAGGAGTGGCGAGGACTTGAGCGCGGTTAAAAAGCGACTCGTGAACCCTTGAATTTAAGGGCGGCAGAGAGAAGATAAACGGCACAGGTGAGCGCAAACCACTCCACATTGGATGCGACCCAGAGGTAAACGCTTAACGGCAGGGACCAAACAAAAGCAATCAGGATCAGCGGCGCCGGCACAAATGATGTGATCAAGGCAAAACAAGCGGGCAGCAAAATCAATAGAAAGAGCAAGAAATCAAGGCCTCTGAAGGCATCGCCAAAGATGAACTGGCAAGAAATTGCCAAAGCTGTCGCTGACCCGGCTATTCCGGTCAAAAGCCCGCCGGCAGACCACCAGTTGTTCAACATGTGAATCTACTCCTTCGGAAATAGAAATCCGCTTTACGCTTTGATTGATGTCAACATATGGCGATTATTGCAATGTTGAATGATAAAACGGATAAAAGCTTGCGTTTCTTTCGCTCGACGCCAACGGGAGACAAGGCCGATTTTCCTCTTTTCCCCTTGTCTGATCTGGAGTGCATCCGTCAGTATGGAATGCCAATGGGCAGGCAGAGTGTGAAGGGCGTATTGGGTTGCCTGCACTTTTGAACCGATTTCTTTGCACTCCAATGTATACAAAATCCTGCTGAGCGTACATACCGCATCCGCCAGCAATTCATCGACAAGATAAAGGGCTGCGTACTCTGCGCGTTTGTTCCAGTAAACGTTCAAATTAATGTTCATCGCATCCACGACGTTATCCCAGCCGATGGACAGTTCAAGCTCGGCAGGTTCAGGGCCGTAAACGGGGATGCCATGATGCTTGACGGTCCACCAGGTTACAGCGTTTATATCCCAATAGCCCTGCCGGACTTTTCCGTCGGCGACGAAATATATGAAGGGATTTGCTGGTTGGTTTTGCCCAGATGCTCTGCCGACAAGTACATGCCGTCCATCCTTTTCGCCAGCGGATTGGTTCTTTGCAGTCTTTTATGGATGTTTTGTATGCTTGTGAGATCCTCACGCGTCGGTTCATTTTGAAAAACCGTCAGAAAATCAATATCGCTTTTTCCGGAAGCAAAGGCTCCCAAGGCAATGGAGCCATAGACATATATTCCGGACAGGTGATCTGAAAATGCAGACTGGGCCTGCTCTTTATAGCTTTCCATTAGCAGTTGGACCTCATCTGGAACACTCACCGACTGCATGTGCAGATCACCGCCTTGCTGCTTATTGTTTTAAACGTACCATAATTTGCCTTTTGTTCACAAGACTTCTACATCAAAGCTTGTGCTGATAATAAAAGACGAAGCATCCCCAGCTTCCGATATGGACCATGATCAGCATTGCCAGAATGAAGGTGATCGAGCTAACGGCGTTCAGCAGGACCAGCACAAAGAAGAGGTAAATCGCAGCCAGGGTGACGAACCAGGAAGCAGCTCTCGCCTTCGTTCGGATCAAGTGGTGGCGCTCATCCAGTGCCCGTTTTTTCTTTGCGAAGTGGTTCCCCAAATACAAGCTCAACAGCCCCAATAGCATCCCGCCAAACAGCCCTGCATACGTACAGATTGTTTCAGTCATATGTTTTCATCTCTCTCAAAAATGAATAAATCTTCAATGGCGCATTCAAACGCTTGCGCCAGCTTGTGTCCGAGGACCAGAGAGGCATTGTACTTGCCGTTTTCCAAAGAAATAATGGTTTGTCTTGAGACACCAACGATTTCCGACAAGTATTCCTGCGACCAGCCTTTGGCCAACCGTCTTTCCCGTATCCGGTTTTTCATGGTTCACATCCTTTCTGTAAAGCAAGCTTTACGTAAGGTGTACTTTACATATTTTCTTTGTGTCAAGTTCGCTTTACATGGTGGATAGAAGAGAGGAGGAATAATTGGATTTTCAGGATGCGCGCACCCAAATGTGCTCTTTCATGTGAAAGCCTGAGCGTTCTCTGCTAAAATAAGTCATTGGAGCTTTCAAACAGGGTGATTATCTCTTGCGCAGCGGAGGAATCGGGATGAAACGCATCTGGATGAAGCTCGCTCTAGCCTTCATGGCCGTAGGGGCGAGCGGTATTCTCATCTCTGCCTTGCTCTCGATCAAAGAAATGGATATTCATTTTTCCATGTATGTGAACGAAGCAAGACAACTGGAACGTCAGGACGTTCTGGAGGTGGCCCGCAGGGCATATGAGGCCGAAAATCGTTGGGGAGAGCGTGCGTTTTCCCAGATGGATGCGATTGCCAAAGTGCTCGGCCTGCGAATCGTGCTACAGGACCAGAATCAGAGTCGGATTGGACAATTCGGCGATGAGTCTGCGGTGCGTGGCTCTGGATACACCAAGCTGCCGGTTGCTGTCGATGGCCAAACGGTCGGTTACTTGACCATCAGTCATCATGAAAAAGCTCCGTCTCATTCTGTTGAGACACATTTTCAAAGGGCCCATACGAACGCGTTGTTGTGGACGATGCTGATCCTGATTGTCGTCGTTATCGTGGTCAGCATTGGTATTGCCAAAAACATGGTAAAGCCGATCGTACGGATTAGTGATGCCTCGATAGCTGTATCGAGAGGAGACCGGTCAGTGCGCGTACCGGGCACGTCCGGCAAGGATGAGCTAGCCGGGTTGGTCGACAGATTCAATCATCTGATTGAGAGCCTTGAACATCAAGAGCAGCTGCGCAAGCGTTTGACGTCAGATATTTCTCACGAATTGCGGACGCCCCTTAACACTTTGCTCGCACAGACAGAGGGAATGATTGACGGGGTATGGGAAGCGTCGCCGGAGCATCTGGAGGCGACGCGAGCAGAGGTGCTGCGTTTAATCCGGTTGGTCAGCGATCTGGATGAAGTCATTCAGGCAGAATCAGGAACGCTCAAAATCAATCAGGACATGGTGGACATAAGCAAGATTGCAGAGCTGACTGCGGACGCCATGAGTGCCGCCCTGGCGCAAAAAAACATCGTGCTCAAAAAGCAGCTAGAAGGTGAAGCGATGGTGCTTGGGGACCGCCATCGGCTTGCCCAAGTGTTCACCAATCTGCTATCCAATGCCTGGAAGCATACAGCCCCTCATGGAGAGATCCGGTTGACTGTAAAAAAGGAACGGGATCGAATCGTTGCGGTTGTATCGGACAATGGAAGCGGCATCGCTGCCGAAGACCTTCCCCATATCTTTGACCGTTTTTACCGGGGGGATCGCTCCCGAAACCGGGAACGCGGCGGGGCGGGTCTTGGACTCACGATTGCCAAAGGGCTGGTGGAAGCCCATGATGGCCAGATCAGTATCCGGAGTGCAGAAGGAATCGGAACGTCCGTCACGATGCTTTTCCCGGCAGCCGGGCAACGGAATTCGGTGGATTGAGGCGACGAGCAGCAGAGAGAAAAAGGGAAGAAGGAGAAGATAAAATGGCTACTTGGAACTTATCGCGTACCCGGAAGCACGTACTCTTGTGCAATGGGGGAAGCTGCACCCGGGCAGGTGCAGAAGAAGTAACGAAGGCATTCCGCTCAGCGATCAAGGAAGCGGGACTGGATGATCTGGTACATACGACAAAAACGTACTGCAATGGGCGATGTGAAGATTCATGCGTTCTGATCGTATATCCGGAAGGAACGTGGTACCGGAATGTAACCCCGCAGCTTGCCGAAGAAATTGTTCAAAAGCATATGGCCAATGGCCAGCCGCTTGAGGCAAGCATCTCGCACCAATGGAGCCCTGACGGATTTGAACGGTCAGCCGATGCTCCCGTGGGACGATTCAAATCGGAAAAGAATGCAGAGTAGGACCGAGTACAGGCCACAGCATAAGATGCTGCGGCTTTTTTGTTTTTGCAAAGAATGAGAACAAAAAGGCTAGGCTATAGATACCTGTAGAACCACAGGAAAAGGGCTAAATGACCTGAAAAAAGGGGAGTGTAAAGAAAAAGCCGAGACAAGGGCGAAGAGAATGTGACCGCTTACAATATGTCTATGTCATATGGACGTTTTTGAAATAAAATGATAATATGAGTAAAGAAACGCTATTATACAAAGGTTTGTGCCATATTTTACTGTACATACCACAGAGACATCTGTTTTCGTCGCATGTATTCTTTTTCAACAAATGCTGGTTTTCCGGAAAATATCCTGGCAGGGAGGCATGTATATGTCAAGTAAGATTTTGGACGCTTTCTTGGAAGAAAATCTGGCGGATCTGAAAAGCAAAGGATTGTATAACGTCATTGATCCTCTGCAAAGTGCAAATGGTCCGGTAATCACCATCTCAGGCAAAGAGCTGATCAATCTTTCCTCGAACAACTATTTGGGTTTGGCCACTGATCAGCGCCTGATCGATGCTGCCGTCAAAGCGGCGCAAAAGTACGGCGTAGGGGCAGGGGCCGTTCGGACGATTAACGGTACGCTGGAGCTGCACGTTCAACTGGAAGAGAAGCTGGCCGCTTTCAAGCATACCGAAGCGGCGATTGCCTACCAGTCGGGCTTCAATTGCAACATGGCGGCAATTTCCGCTGTAATGGACAAGGACGATGCCATTCTCTCTGACGAGCTGAATCACGCATCCATCATCGACGGCTGCCGCCTTTCCCGAGCGCAGATCATTCGGGTGAAACACTCCGACATTGACGACCTCCGGGCAAAAGCCAAGGAAGCTGTCGAGTCCGGCAAGTATAAAAAAGTGATGGTCATTACCGATGGGGTATTCTCCATGGATGGGGATATTGCCAAGCTTCCGGAAATCGTTGAAGTGGCTGAGGAATTTGACTTGATCACGTATGTGGACGATGCACATGGCTCTGGCGTGCTCGGCAAAGGGGCAGGTACTGTCAAGCACTTTGGCTTGTCCGATAAAATCGATTTCCAAATCGGAACGCTTTCCAAAGCGATCGGTGTCATCGGTGGATACGTGGCAGGCAAACAGAAGCTGATCGACTGGCTCAAGGTACGCAGCAGACCGTTCCTGTTTTCCACTGCTCTCACGCCAGCTGATGTGGCTGCCAGCATAACGGCGATCGATATTTTGCAGAGCAGCACCGAATTGCACGATCGCCTCTGGGAAAACGGCAACTATCTGAAAAAGGGTCTAAAGGAGCTGGGCTTCGACATCGGGCATAGCGAGACCCCGATTACTCCATGCGTGATTGGCGATGAGCAAAAAACGCAGGAATTCAGCAAGCGCTTGTACGAAGCGGGCGTGTATGCGAAAGCGATCGTATTCCCGACCGTTCCGCGCGGCACCGGCCGCGTACGCAATATGCCGACAGCAGCCCATACCAAAGAGATGCTGGACCGGGCATTGGACATCTATGAAAAAGTGGGCAAAGAAATGGGGATTCTGCAATGAAAAAGATTCTGATCACCGGAGCTTTGGGACAAATCGGTTCCGAGCTGACTGCCAGACTTCGCGACGAATACGGTGCGAATAACGTCATTGCCACTGACATCAAAATGCCGCAAGACAGTGACGTACTGCAGGCTGGGCCGTTTGAAAAGCTGGACGTAACGGATGCAAAAGCCATGTTCGATATCGCAAAAAAGCATCAGGTCGACACCATTATGCACCTGGCCGCTCTGCTCTCCGCGACCGCTGAGGCCAAACCGTTGTTGGCCTGGAATTTGAACATGGGCGGTCTGGTCAACGCTTTGGAAGTGGCACGCGAGCTTGGCTGCCAATTCTTTACCCCCAGTTCGATCGGAGCCTTTGGACCGAGCACGCCGAAGGATCAGACACCGCAGGACACGATTCAGCGGCCGACCACGATGTACGGGGTCAATAAAGTGTCCGGCGAGCTTTTATGTGACTACTACTTCCACAAGTTCGGCGTAGATACGAGGGGGGTACGTTTTCCTGGCCTGATTTCCTATGTGACACCTCCAGGCGGGGGAACGACGGATTATGCGGTGGAGATTTATTACAAAGCAATCACCGACGGTACCTATACTTCCTATATCGCAAAAGGGACGTACATGGACATGATGTACATGCCGGACGCTTTAAAGGCGATTATCACCCTGATGGAGGCCGATCCGAGCAAATTGAAGCATCGGAATGCGTTCAATGTCACGGCGATGAGCATTGAGCCGGAAGACGTCGCCCGTTCGATTCAAAAGCTGATTCCTTCGTTTACGCTGAAATACGAGGTAGACCCTGTGCGTCAGGCGATTGCCGACAGTTGGCCGAACTCGATCGACGCCAGCGCCGCACGGGAAGAGTGGGGATTTACGGCAGAGTACGATCTGGAAAAAATGACAAAGGATATGCTAGCCCAGTTAAAAGGGCGGCTGCTTCAAAAAATCGGTTGAGATCAAAGAAAAACAAGCCTGATGCGCCAGGCTTGTTTTTCTTTGAGCAAAGCTTGATTGCAAGCTGCAGCTTCACTACTTTCTGTTTTTCAGCTTTTGCATGGTGATGACATTGGAGATGACGTTCCATACATCGGGCAGTTTTTCTCCCACGTACCAGTAGGCAAATCCGGCGATAGGCCGTTCCATGCTCGCCTGCATTTTCAGTCCAAGCGATCGGCTCTCTTCCAGCCAGATCGAATGAGCAGTCCCGTTTTTCCAGTACGTCGCCTTGTACTGCGAGGTTGCCGGATTCCAGTTGATAGCAGGTTTGTTTTGCGAGATGAGCCGGTAGGACTCCAGGATCAGCAAATCAGTTGATTGCCAAGCGCCATTCACTTTAGACCAGTCGCGAGTGTAGAGCGGCAGACCGACGATGTACTTGTCGGCCGGGATCTGCGTCAAAAGGTTGTTTGAGCTTTTGACGAGCCAGGGCAGCGATGAGACGGAACCGGCAGAAGGGCCTCCGCTCCAATGCTCTTCATAGCCCATTAAAACGATATAATCAGCATACCGTGCCAGATTGGCGTAATCGTACGGTGCACTCCAATCCGTCTGTGTATCAGGCGGAACATCGACGGAGACCGTTCGACCTTTCGCATGCATGGCCTGCGCCAGCTCTTTGACAAAAGCTGTAAAGGCTTCGCGGTCACCGGGCTTGATATTTTCAAAGTCGATATTGATTCCATCAATCTGGTACTTGTCGCTCAGTTGAGCCAGCTTATTGACGACGGCTGCGCGGTTTGCCGGTACAGAGAGCGCATTGTGGGTTGCGTTGGCATCGAAGCGGTTGCCAAACATCGCCCATACTTTTCTGCCATTCTGGTGAGCCCACCTGACAAGAGTGGCATCGGTATGATCGGCGATCGAGCTGTCGGCTTGCAAGTAAAACCAGCGGGGAGACAGCGTATTGACCGGAGTGTCTTTGACCAGATCAATGAACTCCTGCACGGTAGACCGGTACTGCCAGCCTAGGATGACGGGAGTCTTGCCTTTCGCTTGCTGATCGATTTTCTTCTTCACCCTGCTGAGAAGTACCGCCGTCTCTTCACGGGATAGCGGAGCGTTTGGACGGAAATATCCCTGGTAGCCAACCAGGAGCTTTTGGCGGATTGCCTCTGCCACATACGGTCTTGCCCAGTAGGCGACGCTGTAGGCATCACTGAGAGGCAGGGAGGCTGGCTGGGACGGTTCCATTCCCATCGCTCGAATGAGCAGTGCCGCCGCCTCCTGACGGGAAATGGTGCGATTAGGCGAGAAGGCGGTTGGCGTCGTGCCGTTTACGATACCGAGGGAGACCGCGGCCTGGACGGCGCCATAAGCCCAGGAGCTCTTTGGCACATCGGAATAGGCAGGAAACTGGCTTGATACCGTCTTGAGCTTCCACGTGCGGGTCAGCATGGCGACGAACTCTGCGCGGGTTACCGCCTTTTTCGGCCGGTAGTAACCATCGGCATCGCCCAGGACGATGCCGGCTTGATAAAGCGAGCGGATCTCTTCTTTTGCATAGCTGGCCGAAATATCCTTGAGCGCAGCAGCGGTCGATGCAGAGACACCTACAGAGACGGACAACAGTGACGTTGCCCACAATACGAAGCTAAGCATGATATGTACGTTACGTTTTCGCATGGCTCTACTCTTTCGTCTGTAATTTTTCTATGTCTCTTCTAGTGTAAAGAATAGAAAAACCTCTTTCATTCATCATTTTCTGGAAATAGAAAACAGGTATGGCTATGGAAGGGAGTGTCAATCGCCGCTTGCGGGTATGATATGATGGAAACAGATAAACTTCTGGCCGCGCTTGCGTGTGAACGTGCACGGAAAGCTGGCTCCAAGAAAAATAGAGACGGGAAGACATGGGAGGATGGATGGGAACCATGGAGCAGGTACTGATTATTGGAGCGGGACCGTGCGGGCTTGCCGCCGCTGTCGAATTGAAAAGACAGGGAATCGACCCGCTGGTCATCGAGAAAGGAACGTTGGTCAACTCAATTTATCGCTATCCGACCTACATGATTTTTCACAGTACGCCAGAGCTTCTCGAGATCGGAGACATTCCGTTTTCGACGCCGAACGAAAAGCCGACACGGCTGGAAGCTCTTCAATACTACCGTTTGGTGGCAGCCCGCAATCAGCTGCGGATCAACAGCTATGAGACGGTCGTTCATGTAGAGAAGGTGAACGGCGGTTTTTCTGTGCAGTCTGTAGACCGTTTTCAGACAAAGCACACATATACATGCCGGTACCTGGTGATTGCGACGGGATACTTTGACAATCCGAACAGGCTTGATGTGCCTGGCGAAAACCTTGATAAAGTGAGCTCCTTTTTTACGGAAGCGCATCCGTATGCGGGGATGAAGGTGGCGATCATCGGCGGCAACAACTCCGCGGTCGATGCTGCCATGGAACTTGAGCGCGCCGGTGCCGAAGTGACGGTCATTTGCCGCAAGCCGCAGCTTTCCGATCGGGTAAAAGCATGGACGAGGCCTGTTTTTGAAAGCTTGGCCGCAAAAGGACGCATACAGGTGCTCTATTCCACTACTGTAAAGGAAATTGCCGAGCGCAATCTGGTGGTCGTGACAGAGGGGAGAGAAGTCACTCTCGAAAATGACTTCGTCTTTTCCTTGATCGGCTTTCGACCTGACCGCAGCGTCCTGCGTTCACTCGGAGCAGCGACGAATCCGCAGACAGGCGAGCCCGTCCACAATCCGGACACGATGGAGACCAATGTACCCGGTTTGTACATCGCTGGTGTGATTGCCTCCGGCGAGCATGCAAACGCGATTTTTATTGAAAACGGCAGGCACCACGGAAAGCTGATCGCCGAGCATATCGCTTCGCTTGAAAAAAGCAAGGAGCAAGGGTAAAAAAGAAAAGACAACGCCGCGTCTGAATCGTGACGCTGGCGTTGTCTTTTTTACATCTTCCACTCGAGCTGACGGCCGCCGATCAAGTGGTAGTGGATGTGAAATACGGTTTGCTGACCGTGCTGGCCCGTGTTGGTGATGACACGGAATCCGGATTCTTGTACACCCATTTCTGCCGCTACCTTTTGCAAAGACAGGTGCAGATGGCCGATCAATTCCTTGTCCTCCGGTTGAATGTCCAGGAGAGAAGTGATGTGCTTTTTGGGGATGACAAGTACGTGTACAGGGGCGACAGGGTTGATGTCATGGAAAGCCACCACGTGTTCGTCCTCGTAAACTTTTTTGGCAGGGAGCTCTCCTTTAACGATCTTACAGAAAATGCAATCCATCTGGCGTATCCTTCCTTTCCATAGCTTCTCTTTAGCACTATTCGTCGCTTCCTTCCATTTTCCTGTTCTGCCGCTGATCCGTTTTGCCGCATTACAAGCACCAGTCAGCAAAAAACGGCGGCTCAGTTACGTTCTATGAAAGGGTTTTCTCTTGCAAAATCCACCTGTTTGATTATAATGGGAAAGGGAAGTGCATCGATGCTGCGGGAATGGATTATTCCTGGCACATTCTGGCTTCCGCGACCCAAATGGTTGGATTGATAACTGGTATGAAAGATGCTAAGTGTTAACCCACCATAAAGCGACTTGCGCAAACCTGGTTTGTACAAGTTGGTTTATGGTGGGTTTTTTTATGGTCGAGCGGATGCTTGTCATTCATCTGTCGACATCATGGATAGCAGCGAAACTAGTGCTCCTTTGGGTGCAAATCGCCGCCAAAAGGCTAGGCCAGACCATGTTTTCTAAAAAAGTTTTGATCGCATTGGCACAGAGGAGGAACCATGGAACAGAAAAAAGTGCGTTTTCAATTAAATGGGGAAGAACACGAAGCGGCTGAAGGCACGCGCCTTCTCGACTACATGCTTGAGCGGGAAATCGAGCACCCGCATATCTGCTATTCGCCCGTTCTTGGACCGATACAGACTTGTGATACTTGTATGTGCGAAATCGACGGGAAGATCATGCGCGCCTGTTCGACGACTGTTGCGGAAGGCATGCAAATCCTGAGCGCTTCCGAGAAGGCACGGTCAGCCCAGAAGGAAGCGATGGATCGCGTCCTGGAAAATCACATGCTGTACTGTACAGTCTGTGACAACAACAACGGCAACTGCCGGGTGCACAACACGACGGAGCTTTTGCAAGTGGAGCACCAAAGCCGTCCGTTCCGGGAAAAAGGGTACGAGGTTGACATGTCCCACCCGTTTTACCGTTACGATCCGAACCAATGCATCCTCTGCGGACGCTGTGTCGAGGTTTGCCAGGATCTGCAGGTGAACGAGACCCTGACAATCGACTGGGAGCGTGAAATGCCTCGCGTAATTTGGGATGACGATCGCTCTATCAACAACTCTTCGTGCGTTTCCTGCGGTCAATGCGTGACCGTGTGTCCGTGCAACGCCTTGATGGAAAAATCGATGCTGGGCGAAGCGGGCTTCATGACCTCGATGGATCAGGAGCTCTTGACCCCGATGATCGACCTGGTGAAGGAAGTAGAGCCGGGATACAGCAGCATTTTGGCCATTTCCGAGATCGAGGCGGCAATGCGCGATACGCGCACGAAAAAGACGAAGACCGTTTGTACGTTCTGCGGCGTAGGCTGCTCGTTTGAAGTGTGGACCCGCGACCGCAAAATTTTGAAGATCGAGCCATCGGAAAATGCGCCGGTAAACAGCGTTTCCACTTGTGTAAAAGGGAAATTCGGCTGGGATTTCGTCAATAGCGACCAGCGCTTGACCACTCCGCTGATCCGCAGAGGGGATGAATTCGTACCTGCTACATGGGACGAAGCACTGAGCTACATGACCGAGAGAATGTCGGCGATCAAAAAACAATATGGCGGCAATGCGCTTGGCTTTGTCAGCTCCTCGAAGACGACAAACGAAGAAGCGTATCTGATGCAGAAAATGGCCCGGCAAGTATTTGAAACAAACAACGTGGACAACTGCTCCCGCTACTGCCAATCGCCTGCTTCGGATGGCTTGATGTCGACCGTAGGTTTTGGCGCTGACTCCGGTACGATCAAGGACATCGCTTCCGCTGGCCTGGTCATTATCGTCGGGGCCAATCCGACCGAGGGCCATCCGGTTCTGGCGACTCGTGTAAAGCGTGCGAAAAAGCTGTTTGGCCAAAAATTGATCGTCTCCGATTTGCGCAAGCATGAAATGGCCGAACGTTCTGATCTGTATCTTCACCCGCGCCAGGGAACCGATTTCGTCTGGCTCTCTGCTGTCGCGAAATACATCATCGACCAGGGCTGGCATGATGAAGCCTTTATCAAGGCGCGTACCAATCACTACGATGAATTCGTGGCCCTGCTCGAAAAATACACGCTGGAGTACGCTGAAGAAATTACCGGCATTCCGCGCGAGCAAATGATCAAAGCAGCCACGATGATACACGAAGCAGATGGCACATGCATCTTGTGGGGCATGGGCGTGACCCAGAACGTCGGCGGCTCGCACACTTCCGCAGCTATTTCCAATCTGCTGCTCGTTACCGGAAACTTTGGACGTCCGGGCGCTGGGGCATACCCGCTGCGCGGTCACAACAACGTGCAGGGTGCCTGCGACATGGGGTCCCTGCCGAACTGGTTCCCCGGCTATCAGAGCATTGCCGATGACAACATCCGGAAGAAGTTCGAAGAGGCTTACGGCGTATCGATCTCTCCAAAGCCAGGCTATACGAACATTCAGATGCTGGAAGCGGTCGGCAGAGGCGAGCTGAAAGCGATGTACCTGATGGGCGAAGACATGGCATGGATCGATTCCAACGCCAACCATGTGCAGGAGATGCTCAGCCAGCTCGAATTCTTCGTCGTCCAAGACGTCTTCTTTACAAAGACAGCCCAGTTCGCAGATGTGATCCTGCCTGCTGCGCCGTCTCTGGAAAAGGACGGTACGTTCATCAATACGGAGCGCCGTATTCAGCGCCTGTACAAAGTATTTGAGCCGCTGGAAGGCTCCAAGCCGGACTGGCAGATTCTCACTGAAGTCGCCGCTCGCATGGGCTTCAACTGGGGCTACCAGCATCCAAGCGAAATCATGGACGAGATTGCGTCTCTGAGCCCGGTATTCTCCGGCGTTTCCTACAAGCGCCTGGAAGGATGGAACAGTCTGGTTTGGCCGGTACAGCCGGACGGCACAGACGAGCCGCTCCTGTATTTGGAGAGGTTCAACTTCCCGGACGGACGCGCCCGCTTCTCGCTGGTCGATTACGTTCCGCCCGTCGAGTATCCGGCAGAATTCGATCTGATCGTCAACAACGGCCGTCTGTTGGAGCATTTCCACGAGGGCAATATGACGAACAAGTCAAAAGGCATTCAGTACAAAGTGCCGGATGTGTTCGTAGAGGTGTCGCCTGAGCTCGCAAAAGAGCGGGGCGTACAGGATGGCACACTTGTCCGTTTGGTATCTCCATACGGAGCGATCAAGCTGCGCGCTGTCGTGACAGACCGCGTACAGGGGAAAGAGCTGTACGTTCCGATGAACTCGGTCAGCCATGAAAATGCGATCAACGTGTTAACCGGGAATGCCGTAGACGTTCGGACCCAGACACCAGCTTACAAACAGACGAAGGTTCGCATGGAAATCCTGGAGGCGACCGGCAAGAATCCTCTGCCGTTGTATAACCCGCGCTATGCGAAGCGAAATCCGCAGCTGGGAGTTCAGGTGGAACGCAAATGGGCGAGAGGCGATTATGCGCCAATCGCAGATGTGAACCAGCCGGGAGGGGTGAAATAATGGCGAAGCCGACGACCAAGATCGTTCAACCCGTACTGACCGAGGAAGAGAAGCGAGCCAAAGCGCTCGAGCAGGTTTTAAGCGACACAGCCCTGAACGCAGATGGCATTCGCGAAACGATCAAGCTGCTGCAGGAGCTCCATCAGAGCGGCATTCTCGGAGCTGTCGTTTCCCTCGTGGAAGCAAAAGAAGAGGTAGCCAAGATCGCTGTTGGCCAACTGGTCCGTCCGCCGGTAACCAAAGCGATCAACAATGCCATGGCAGTAGCGGAATCGCTCACAGAGCTTGAGCCTGAGATGACCAAAAAGCTGGCGGGAAGTCTGGCAAAGGGCTTGAAAAAAGCGGAAGAGGGCCTGCGTCAGGACGAAAAGGTCGGGATATTCGACCTGATCAAGGCGCTGCAGGACCCTGACATCAACCGTGCCGTCTCCTTTGGCATGAACCTCCTGAAGGGCATGGGTCAAGGATTAAAAGAGTAGTGGATTCCTAGAGTGTGGTGAAATATCTGTGTCCAATCAGGTCGAACATCAATTCAGCAGGCTTGTTCGCGAGATTCGCAAGCAATACGTCGGAAATGGTCCTGAAAAGATTCGGACCAGATTTGTCGGGTCATGGGCGATTATCGAGATGAAAGGCAATCTGACCGAGGTAGAAAAATGGATGATCGACTCCGACGAGGGCAGAAAGATGATACAGGAAACCCGCACAAAGCTGGTGAAAGACATCTACAAGAGGGCTGAAGTAGTCGAGAAGCTCGAAAATTTGGTAGGTGCCAAGCTGATCACACTCTTCAGCGATATCAATATGGATGCAGACTTGGCCATCACCGTTTACGTGTTCGACCGGAAGATAGAAGGCGGTAAACCAAGCCCGCTGCAGCCAGCAAAGCGTACGTGCATGTAGCGGCCTTGAAGTTGGCAAGTTGACAGGTGTACTACGCCGCCCTTCGCATGAAAAAAGTGCGAAGGGCGGCTTTTTTATTTTCGCTGACCGGCTTCTGAGGATTACTGTAGCCGACGAGAGTCGGTCCTACGTTGAGTGGAGCCATGCTTTTTGCCTTCATTCGGTGAGAATCTCTTCCTTCAAAAGGCGAAGAATGGAGTTCCGTGAATGAGTGGATGCGTCCGCATTGTCCGGGGGAGTCCCCGGTTGTATCGGGTTCCAGTGGCGGGGAGTAGAGAAAATGAATCTCGTGGCAGCCATTTTCGTAAGAAAGATAGATATGGTATTCTGATGATTCCGACATGAAAGATTAGGAGATACGTGCTCGGATAGACTATGACGGTCTTGGTTTTTCGGATGTAGAAGATTGCGGAAGAATGTTTTGTCCAAAATAGAAAGAGGAGGATTGCCTTCGTGGAGTGGTCTGAGTTGGTCGTAACCACAGCGGATTGGATTCGCTCGTGGGGAGTATTTGCAATTATCGCCAGCTTGCTTATCAATGTGCTGATTAGTGTCGCTGGTGTTTTGCCCTCATTGTTCCTGTCTGCTGCAAATGCGGTCGTGTTCGGGTTATGGGGCGGGTTTTTCATTTCGCTTGCGGGAGAAATCCTGGGAGCGACCGTTTCGTTTGTTCTGTACCGCTGGGGAATATCCCGTTCGGCCAAGCTGCAAAAGGTAAGGGAAGCCAGGTGGCTGAAAAGTCTTTCCGGCATGTCGCGCGGGCGCAGATTGCTGACGCTAATACTGTTGCGTGTAAATCCCTTATTGCCTTCCGGGGTGGTCAATGTAGGAGCGGCTTTCTCCACGATTGCTTTTGCCGATTTCTTTCTCGCTACGATGATCGGAAAGACGCCGTCGCTCGTCATGGAAACATTTATCGGTCACGATCTTGTCTTTTTCTCCGAGAACAAATTTCGTCTGATAATCGCGGTCATACTCGCAGCTTCCGTTTTTCTGCTGTTTAAATGGACAGAAAAAGAGAAGTCTCCATAATTTCTTCACGAGATTTTGATACGCTGGCACCGTAGAACAAACAGGAGGAGGCAGGTCGATGAAAAAGAAGGTCTTCATAGGCGCAGCCAGTGCCGGAATTGTAGCGATAGCAGCGGCCGGCGCTTTTTTCTACGGAGCGGGCGGTGAAACAAAAGCACATGCTCAATATATGGCAAAGCCCGAAATACTGCAGGAGAATGGACAAACAGTCCGCAGCTTTGAACTGGTGGCCAAGGAAGCGGAATGGGCACTGTCCAAGGATAAAAACGTACCTGTATGGACGTACAACGGTGTTGTTCCCGGCAGCCAAATCCGGGCGAAAGTGGGCGAGGTTATCCGCGTCACACTGAAGAACGAGTTGAAGGTGCCAACGACGATTCACTGGCACGGCTACCCCGTCCCCAACAATATGGACGGAATCCCGGGAACGACGCAGAATGCAGTACGGCCGGGAGAGACCTTTACTTATGAGTTTCCCGCAACAGTCCCCGGGACGTATTGGTACCACTCCCATCAGGACAGCGCCAATCAGGAGGACCTCGGCCTTTACGGAACGCTTGTCGTTGAGGGACCAGACCAGGCTCAGATTCAACGAGACTATACACTGGTTCTCGACGAGTGGAATACGGGCTCCCAAGGGCATGCGGGCATGAACATGGGAGAAATGGATCATGGCAAGATGGGTTCCGAGCGTATGGATCACGGCAAGACGAATTCTGAGACCATGAATCATGGAAGCATGAATATGGGCGGGATGGATCACGGAAGCCACGGAAACACGAGCATGCCTGGCATGGAGCACAGCAATTCACAGGTGCCGCCGGGAGCCATGCACGACCAGATGATGCAAGCGATGTACACGACGTTTTCGGTGAACGGAAAAACGGGAGACGCTATCGAACCGCTCGAGGTAGCAAAAGGAGAGCGCGTGCGGCTCCGCTTCGTCAATGCGGGCTTCCAAAGCCACACGCTTCGTCTGCCAGGACAGGAGTACAAAATTGCAAGCGCAGATGGTCAACCGATCAAGGACCCGGCCGTGATCAAGGACCAGCCGTTCACGATCGCACCGGGAGAACGCTACGATATCGAGTTTGTAGAAAGCCGTGATGGGGACTGGGTCATCGAGAGCCTGAACAAGACCGAAGCGGCCAAAGGAATGCGGATCCCCGTAAAAGTACAGGGAGCCGGAGCAAAGGAAAACAGCGTCGCCCAGGCAGAGGCGGCACCTGTCGATTTGACGGCGTACGGCCAAGGCGGCAAAGGGGTTTTCAGCCTCGACATGAAATACGACCAGGAATACCAGATGGACCTGGGCGAAAAAATGGGGAAAGACGGGATGGATCCGGTCTTTACGATTAATGGAGAGACGTATCCGGATATCAAGCCGCTAAACGTCAAAAAAGGGGACAAAGTGAAAGTCACTATGGTGAACAAAGGCTCCTCAGATCACCCGATGCATCTGCATGGCCATTTTTTCCAGGTGCTGAGCAAGGATGGCAAAGCCCTCACAGGCTCTCCCCTGGTGAAAGATACGCTCAACGTCAAGCCGGGCGAAAGCTATGTCGTGGCGTTTGAAGCGGATAACCCGGGGGAATGGATGTTCCACTGCCATGATCTGCATCATGCCGCAGCGGGAATGGTCAACTCCGTCCTGTACGAAGGACATCAGAAGTTCGTGGAGGACCCGACTGTCGGCAACAAAGCGCATTAACAGATGTGTCCCAGGTGTCCCCTGGGATCTTTTTTCTATTTTTGAAGACGGAGATGAGTTGGCGTGTCAACCATACTGATCGTGGATGATGAACCGCAAATTGTCGAAATCCTCTCTTCCTACTTGCAAAAGGAAGGTTATCATGTCGTCACGGCGGCGTCGGGAACAGAGGCGCTGGAGTGGACACATTCCACCGGAATCGATCTGGTTTTGCTGGATTTGATGCTTCCGGACATGAGCGGAGAAGAGGTGTTCGAGCGAATTCGCCGGGAATCACGGGTTCCGATTTTGATGCTTACGGCAAAAAGCGGAGAGCCAGACCGGATCACTGGACTGGAGCTGGGAGCGGATGATTACCTGGTGAAGCCGTTTAGCCCCCGCGAACTCGTGGCCCGCATACGGGCGATTCTGAGGAGAGCCGGCGATTACCAATCCCTCTGTGACCGTGTGCAATTCGGCGATTTGACGATTTCACATGGCGACAAAAGCGTCTGGAAAAAGGGCCAGATGGTGGAATTGACGCCGAATGAATACCGCTTGCTGATCACGCTGATCCGTCACCCCGGGCGGACCTGGACGAGGGAGGAGCTGGTCAAGGAAGTGCTGGGGATGGACTTTGAAGGGTATGACCGAACAATCGATACGCATGTCAAAAATCTCAGACACAAAGTGGAAGACGATCCGAAAGAGCCCGCATTTATTAAAACCGTGTATGGCATCGGCTACCGTTTTGAAGATCCCAATCTCGAGGCACGTTCCTCCTGAAAGCTTGCGATAGGCAGTACTGCTTACATACGTTCTCAAACCTTTCAGTGGGCATTTTAGAGGGAGAACAACAGCGCGAGTCGAATCCTTTTTAAGGAAAAAGACATGCACCTGCTCTCAGCACTGTTGATTTTTGAGGGAAAAGAGGGAATAGAGATGAATGAATCCCGGAAAGGAATGCGGCTGGAACCGTTCACCTTTACGATCGAGGCGGGTAAGATACGGGAATTTGCACAGGCACTGGGCGACGACAATCCAGACTACGAGACAGGCAAGCGCATTCCGCCGACATTTGCGACTGTCATTGAATTTTGGGGCAGCAAAAGACCGATGGAGGACGTTCTCCAGCTGAACATGGCAAAGGTGCTGCATGCCGGACAGGAGTACGAATACGTAGGCGCCATGGCCGTAGGCGACCAGATTACATGCGAGGGCGAGGTCATCGACGCTTATACCAGAGCCGGCATGAATTTCGTCGTTGTGGAAAACAAGTACAAAAATCAGCGCGGCGAGCTGGTATTGATCAGCCGATCTACCATTATCGAGAGATCGTAAAGAGGAGGGAAACTATATGCAAATCGGCTTTGAATTTCCACCTTTGGAGAAGGGGGAAATTACGCATACGCAGCTAGTACGCTATGCCGGTGCCTCTGGCGACTTTAATCCTATCCATACCGTCGTTCCCTATGCCGAAGAGGTTGGCTTGGACGGGGTAATTGCCCACGGCATGATGATCAAAGGATTTATCGGTCACGCGATCGGCAAGTGGTGCGGCGTCGAAAACCTGCTCCGCTTCTCAACTCGCTTTCGGTCGATGACACGGCCTGGCGAGCGGATTGTTGTCACCGGAAAGGTCGTGGGTGAGACTGCCGACGCCTGGCAGTGTGAAGCCCAGGCGGCCAATGAGCAGGGAGAGGTAAAGGCTAGCGCCAAGTTTGAAGTCAAAAAATAAAGCGTATCATTCAAGCTGTTAGTCGACTTTCAGAATACAAAAATCTGGCAGTTTCCTTAATCACGCAGACACCGGTGGGGCAAGCAATGCGGCTCTCCGGCGTCTTTTTTTGCTTTAGGGAGACAGAGCGGGCAGAAGCCATTTTAACAGGATGCGTTACTTCTTCCATATCCTTCATGAAAAAAGTTGACCATAAAAATATTAAGTTAACTTCCTGTCCTTCGCCAGAGGCTCTTCCGCATTTATCGCCATCACCAGGTTATTTCTTCACACTTGACCTCCCGTGGTATTTCTTCCTGTTGCATCACGAAACAATAAAGAAAAAAACTCCGCTCACACGCTCCGTTCTCACCTTTCATAAATGAAACGCGACCTATCAAAATTGAAAGATGCGCGCCCCTTTATGTGTATACTTTTCCTAATATTTCGACGAATTTCAACTGGCACGATAATTGCGATTGCCATTTAGAAAAGAAAAGCCTGCCTCCCTTTTATTTGGACGTTGGCAGGACAAATATGGCTCGAAAAGGGGGAGGAACGATTGAAAATTGCCTATACCCATCATTTCGGTTTGCCTTTGGACGCAGTATGGAAGGGAATTCAGGACGAGGAGGTGTTGAAGAAAGCCATCCCCGGCTGCCAAGCCTTTTCCCAGGTGGAAGAAAATGTTTACCATGCGGAAATGGGAATCAGTGTCGGGCCGGTCAAGGGGATGTTTACGGGACAGGTAAGGCAAGCCGATCAGGAGGAGCCGTTTTTTTACCGCCTGTTTGTAAAGGGAAAGGGAGCTCCTGGAGAAATCGACGCCGTTGCAGAAATGAAATTGGAAGAGGAGGATACGGGGGTAAAGCTGACCTGTACGGCTGAAGTTCAGGTGACGGGCGTGCTGGCGTCTGTCGGTCAACGGGTAATGGGCGGCGTGGCGAAGCTGGTGATTGGACAATTTTTCAAGACAGCGGAAAAAGAAATGGGTCAAATGTTTTCCCACTCGTAAACGAATGTACCTGAGGAGGTGTCTGCATGAACAAGTCTTGTAAAGTCACACTCACGGTCAATGAAGTGGAACGAACCGCGGAGGTAGAGCCGCGGATGCTGTTGGTGCATTTCCTGCGTGAAACTCTGAATCTGACCGGTACGCACATCGGGTGTGACACGAGTCAATGCGGAGCTTGTACCGTGCTGGTGAACGGCGAGGCCGTAAAGTCGTGCACCATGCTTGCGGTTCAAGCGGATGGAGCGAGCATTACGACAGTAGAGGGTCTTGGAGATGTCGAGCATTTGCACCCGATCCAGCAGGGCTTCTGGGAAAAGCACGGGCTGCAATGCGGCTTCTGTACGCCGGGCGTGATGATGGCGATGGTGAGCTTGCTGCAGGAGCATCCTGCCCCTACGGAAGAAGAGGTGCGTGAGGCATTGGAAGGCGTGATTTGCCGCTGTACAGGCTATCAGTTCATTGTGGATGCGGTCCTGCATGCAGCAGCCGAGATGGCCAAGCTGCAAGAGAGCGGAAACGTTTCTGACACGATGCCGGTCGGGGAGGGACGCTGAGCGATGGCAAATATGATCGGGACCCCTGTAAAGAGAAAAGAAGATCCTCGCCTGCTGACTGGCAACGGCATGTTTACCGACGATATGAAGCTGCCGGGAATGCTCCACGCCGCCTTTCTGCGCAGTCCGTTTGCGCACGCCAAAATTGTCCGCATCGACACTGAAACAGCGAAACAGTACCCGGGTGTTATCGCCGTATTTACCGGTGCCGACCTGATCGGCAAAGTGAAACCAGTCCCGACCATGTGGTATGTGCCCGGTGCAGATTTGAAAGCAAAGGACAGAAGTCCGCTGGCGTTGGAAAAGGTGCTTTATGCGGGTGAGGCTGTAGCGGTCGTTGTCGCCGAGGATCGGTACATAGCGCGTGATGCTCTCGAACTGATTTCCGTAGACTACGAGGAGTTGCCAGCCGTTACCCATCAGGAAAAGGCCCTCCAGGAAGGAGCGCCGCTCGTCCACGACGATGTGCCGCAAAACCTGGCTCTCCTGTGGAAAGCGGGAGAGGTGCCGGATGAGGCGTTTGAACAAGCGGAGGTGGTCGTCCGGCAACGGCTGTACAACCAGCGGGTGATCCCCAACCCGATGGAAACGAGGGCGGCAGTGGCGCAGTTCAACCCTGGCAGCGGCGAGATGACGATCTGGTGCACCTCGCAAAACCCGCATATTCATCGAATGATTTACTCGGGAGTCCTCGGCATTCCGGAAAGCAAGCTTCGCATCGTAGCACCTGATGTAGGCGGAGGTTTTGGAGCCAAGATCGCGACGTACACGGAGGAAGCGGTCGTCGGCCATGCAGCCAGAGAATTGAGACGGCCGGTGAAATGGGTGGAGGAGCGCCGGGAGCACTTCATGGCGACTACCCATGCCAGAGACGAGGTTATCGAGGTGGAGCTGGCCGGGAAAAAGGACGGCACCTTTACCGCTCTGCGGGTCAAAAACACCGCCAATCTGGGGGCTTATCTCTCGACATTTGGAGGGGGCTGTCCGACGATTGACTTCGGCCTGATGATTACTGGAGCCTACCACATTCCGCAGGCAGCAGTCGTAACGTACGGCGTTTATACCAATACGACACCGACGGATGCGTATCGCGGTGCCGGAAAACCCGAGGCGACCTTCCAGATTGAGCGAATCGTGGATCTGTTTGCCCGAAAAGTGGGAATGGACCCGCTGGAGGTCAGACGCAAAAATTTAATTCCAAAGGAATCCTTCCCCTATACGACTGCAATGGGCTTGTTGTACGACAGCGGAAACTACGAATTAACCCTTGAAAAAGCTTTGGAGGCGGTGGATTACGAGGCGCTGCGAAAAGAACAGGAGGAGCTGCGGGCACAGGGCAAACTGATCGGCATCGGCTTTTCCACCTATGTGGAGCTGTGCGGCTTTGGCCCCTCAAAGGTTGCCGGAGCGATCGGCTTTCAGGGCGGGGTGTGGGAAAACAGCACGGTCCGCGTCCATCCGACCGGCAAGGTTACCGTCTATACGGGCACGTCTCCGCACGGACAGGGGACAGCTACCTCTTTCGCGCAGATCGTCTCGGATAAATTGGGTGTCCCGATCGAGGACATCGAGCTTGTTCACGGCGATACCCAGAGCATTTCGATGGGTTGGGGAACCTACGGCTCGCGGACGACAGCGGTCGGAGGCGCAGCGGTAGCCATCGCGGCAGACAGAGTCGTGGCAAAGGCGAAACGGATTGCGGCGCACGAGCTGGAGGTCGCAACCGAGGATATTGATTTTGCTGGCGGCGTCTTTTCCGTAAAGGGAGTGCCCGGGCGAGAGAAGACGTTCCAGGAAATTGCCCGCTCAGCCAATTTCGCCTGGAATTTGCCGGATGATGTGGAGCCTTCGCTCGAGGCGCAGTCTTTCTTCGATCCGTCCAACTTCGTATACCCGTTTGGCGCACACATCTGCGTCGTCGAGGTAGACAAGGATACCGGAGAGGTAGCGCTCAGGAAATATGTCGCGGTGGATGATGTCGGCAAGGTAATCAACCCGCTTCTAGCCGAAGGCCAGGTCCATGGCGGGGTCGTTCAGGGAATCGGTCAGGCGCTCTGGGAAGGAGCCGTATACAGCGAAAATGGCCAGCTGCTATCCGGAACATTCATGGATTACACCATGCCAAAAGCGCGATTCTTCCCCAGAGTAGAGTGGCATTTTACCGAAACGCCTTCACCCGTCAATCCGCTCGGCGCCAAAGGAATCGGGGAAACAGGGACGACTGCCGCTCCACCTGCCGTCGTCAACGCAGTGATGGACGCGCTGCAGCCCTTCGGCGTCGATGACCTGGATATGCCGCTGACGCCGGAAAAGGTATGGAAAGCGATGCAGAACAGGAGGGAAGGCATATGATACCGACTACATTCGATTATGTTCGGGCTGACACCGTAGAGGATGCGATTCGCTTGCTGCAGCAAAGCAATGGGGAAGCGAAGCTGCTTGCAGGCGGACACAGCTTGATCCCGCTGCTCAAATTCCGTTTGACCGCACCCGGCACTCTGATCGACATCAGCAAGATTGGCGAGCTGCAAGGAATTCGGCGGGAGGGGAACCGCCTGGTCGTCGGAGCTTTGACTACCCACCACCAGCTTCACACAAGCCCGCTCATAAGAGAAACCATGCCGGTGCTGGCCGATGCGGCGCGTGTGATTGGAGATTTGCAAGTCAGACATCGCGGCACCGTGGGCGGAAATCTGGCCCATGCCGACCCGGCTGCCGATCTGCCGGGAGTGGCTCTGGCGTTGGATGCCATGCTGGAGGTACAGAGCGAGGACGGAAAAGAATTGCTCGAGCTGGACGGATTTTTTCTGGGACCGTTGGTGACAGCTCTGCCGGAGACCAGCCTGGTGACTTCTGTCTCCTTTCTGATTCCGCCGTCTGATGCAAAGAGCGTCTATCTGAAATACGCGCATCCAGCCTCCGGATACGCCGTGGTTGGCGTCTGCGCCGTCGTGGGGACTGATCCTGACGGGACGATCAACCATGCACGTGTCGGAATCAATGGTGTCGGCGATGTAGCGTACAGAGCGATCAGTGTGGAGGAGCGTTTGCTCGGTCAAAGGCCTTCGAGGGAGCTGATTCAACAAGCTGCCGCCCATGCTGCCGACGAGGGGGATATCGGCGGAGACCTGTTTGCATCGGAGGAATACCGCAGGCATCTGTGCCGTGTCTATACCGAACGGGCCTTGGAGCAAATTCTCTTGCCGGAAGGAACGGCATGAGCGGATACGATTTCGCTCTCATCGAACGCGACTTCTACCAGCACGGTTACGTGACGGATACGTCTGTTGCGACGGCTCTCCGCCTCGTTCTTTGTCTCGGCAAACCGCTGCTGGTAGAAGGACCGGCTGGTGTGGGCAAAACAGAAATAGCCAAGACGTTGTCTCGCGTTTTACACACGCGGCTGATCCGTTTGCAATGCTACGAGGGGATGGACAGCCAATCCGCTTTATACGAATGGAATTATCAGAGGCAGCTCATTCGCATCAAGCTCGGCGAGGATAGCGGGCGGACGGCCGAAGAGCGTGAGGAGGAAATTTTTGGCCCGGCTTTCCTGTTGAAAAGGCCCATCCTTGAAGCTTTGACAGATGAAAACCGGGCTCCCGTCCTCTTGATCGATGAGATCGATCGTGCCGATGAGTCATTCGAAGCGTTTTTGCTGGAAGCCTTGGCCGAGTTTCAGGTCACGATTCCCGAGCTGGGGACAATCCGGGCGGTGCATCGTCCCTATGTCATTCTCACCTCGAACAGGACCCGTGAACTGAGTGATGCCCTGCGGCGCAGATGCCTCTATCAATGGCTGGCGTATCCGGATATGCAGAAAGAAGCGGAGATTTTGCGGGTGAGGCTGCCCGATATAAGCCAGCGCTTGGCAGAGCAGATTTCGCTCATGATGGCAAATCTGAGAGCACTCCCGCTGCAGAAGGTGCCGGGCGTAGCGGAAAGCCTCGACTGGGCTCAGGCGCTGATCAAGCTGCATCGCAGCGAGCTCGATCCATCTGTCGTGCAAGCGACGATGGGGTGCTTTGTCAAATACCGCGACGATTGGGAAACGGTGGAGGAGCAGCTGCGTTCGGGGAGGTTGCTTGTTGAAAAACGGTGATGCCAATTGCCTGGCACAAAATAGTTTGTCGCACCATCTGATTTGTTTTTCCCGGATATTGCGGGGAAGAGGCGTACTTGTCAGCCCGCAGCAAACGGCCGATGCGCTCCAATCGTTAGCTGTGCTGGATATTTCCGATGAAGCCCTGTTTCGCTACGGACTGCGCCTCAATCTCTGTTCGAGCCCGGAGGAGCAGCAGATATTCGACGAGGAGTACGAGCGGTACTTCCATGAAGAAGCCATCCGGGAGGACAGAAAGCCATCTCCTGAAATGGCAAAGCGAAAATCGCAAAAAGAGCAGTCTTCCCCGCCTGAAGCCTCTGCCCGGTCCGAGGAACGGCAACCAGACTTGGCTGATGCCGTTTGGAGGCCAGTTGATCAGGAGCTGGAGGCCGAAAGCACAAGGCAGGTCGGAAGACACGTCATTCCGACAGCGCCCTGGGAAGCAAGGAAACAAGTGCTCGTGCGCATCCCGACAAAGCGAAATCCGCTGATGGAGGAAGGTGCCAAGCAACTCATCGCGGAATTCCGGTTGAGGCAAAGGAGGGCGTGGCGACGCCAGCTTCGCGGCGCGCTGCTCGATTTTCGCCGTACCATTCGCAGTGGTTTGCAGACGGGAGGAGAGCCGCTCCTCCTTTCTTGGAAAAAGAGGAAGCCGCGAGAAGCCAATTTCTTGCTCTTTTGCGACGGAAGCAGGTCCATGAGCGGTTTTGCAGAAACGTTCCTGCAATTTGCCTATGCCTTGTCTGCCCGTTCGCGTCAGGTAGAGGTCTTTCTTTTTTCCACGAAGCTGCGGCGGATCAGCAGAGCGCTCCGGCATGCGAGGCAAGCTGATCAAACGGGCCAAACAGGTCAAACAGGTAAAACTGCTAAAACTGCCAATACGGCCAAAACGGCCAAAACCTCACCCCCTACCGTCATCGCAGAGTCGGCGGAATGGGGGAGCGGAACCCGCATCGGTGAATCTCTCCATACCTTTGTTCGGTTATACGGCGGCCGCCTGCTTAGAAAAGATACAGTAGTGCTAATCGCAAGCGACGGTTTGGATACCGGCGATGGGAGCAGGCTTGAGGAAGCCATGAAAACCATCTCCACAAAAGCTGCATGTGTGATCTGGCTAAATCCGCTGCTCGATGTGCCCGGCTATGAGCCGATTGCCCGCGGGATGCGTACGGCCCTGCCCTACATCGATGTCTTCGCATTTGCACGAGATCTTGGCTCGTATCGTACATTGGCCAAGACCATTCGTCTTTGGAGGTGAGTACATGAGAGATCATGCATGGATCATAAACATGATAAAGGAAGCGAAAACTTCCGGGAAGCGATACGCGATGGCAACAGTCGTACATGTCAAAGGATCGGCTTATCGCCGTGAGGGAGCCAAAATGCTTGTCGATGAGGAGGGGAAGTGCACAGGCATGATTTCGGGCGGCTGCCTCGAAGCTGATGTGTCGGAAGTAGCCAAACAAGTGCTGGAGACGGGGGCGCCAACTGTAAAAACGTATGTCATGGACGAAGACCTGGTCTGGGGCTTGGGACTTGGGTGTCCCGGTACGGTAGAGATCTACATTGAACCGCTGCTGCATGCCTGCTCTGCAAGCGATGAGCGGCAAGCATCAGCGGAGGGCAGCTTTGGAAATCAGGATGTGCCTACGCACGGCGATTCCGTTTATGACGCGTGGCTGTCTGCCATAGAGGATGAACGCGCAGGAATTCTCTTTACCCGATTGGACACGGTTGGAAGCGGCCAGACACCAGCGCCTTTTCGGCTGTTCGTGCCTGAGGCGGGAGAGAGTATTGGAAGTACCGGCGATTTGTCATTGGACTGGCTCGTGACTGCCAAAGCCAGGCAGCTTTTCCTCCAAAAAAATCCGAAGTCTGCTTCGCTCCGCGTTCCTTTCTCGGAAGAACGGGAAGCTGTAGTTTTTGCAGACGTGTATATTCCGCCTGCGGAAGTGATTATTTTCGGGGCAGGGCATGATGCCGTACCACTCGCAAAAACAAGCGTTGCCGCAGGATTTCGTACGACGGTGGTCGACCCGCGTCCGGCGTACAATACGGAAGACAGATTTCCTGGAACGACACGCCTGTTGACAGATGACAAAAACGGATTTGAGCCGTTAAAGATTGGGAATCGCAGCTATATCATCATCATGAATCACCATCTGGAACGGGACATCGAAGCTCTCCGCTTTTCCCTGCAAACGGAAGCGCCGTACATCGGGGTTCTTGGTCCGAGAAGCCGATGTGACAGAATATTGAAAATAATTGAGGGGCGTGGCGATCTTCTTCGGGAGGAACGGCTTGCCCGCCTGCACAACCCTGTCGGCCTGGACATCGGAGCGGAAACCGCGGAAGAGATCGCACTGAGCATCGTCACCGAAGTACTGGCCGTCCACAACGGACACCAGGGCCATTTTTTGCGCGGAAAAGAGAGAATTCACCAGCCTTCCTAGGTTTGGCCGGATATGTCGGAAAGTCAAGCCTGATACAGGCAGGAGGTTATTTGTGAACATCCAAATCGACGCGGTCATTTTGGCTGCCGGCTCGTCCTCCCGGATGGGCAGGCCAAAACAATTGCTCCCTCTCTCGGGTATGTTTCTGCTTGAACATGTGATCCATCAAGTGGCGGACTTTCCCTTTGCCCGTATTTTTACCGTAATCGGGCATCGGGCGGACTTGATTCAGGAGAAGATTCACATCGCAGACGACAGGTTTCAGTGGCTGATCAACCGTGACTATCAAGCGGGGCAGGGAACATCACTGGCTCTTGGACTCAGGCAAGTGACCGGTACACATCCGGCAGCCATGGTGTTTCTGGCAGACACTCCTTTTCTTCGGGAAGAGACGGTCCGCACGATCATAGAGTGTGGTCAGGAGCAGCTGCAGCAGGCCCCTGATCCATTCATGGTTCAGCCATACTTCGGAGATACCCCTGGACACCCGGTATTTTTTGGACACCTGGAAAATGGGCTGGAGTCGGTTGGGCCAGGCGATCGGATCGGGCAGAGGCTTGGGGAACAAATCAGACGTTTTCCGGTGCAGGTCGATGACCCGGGTATTTGCTTTGACATCGACACGCCGGAAGCGTATGAGCGAGCGGTCAAAATAGCGGCATTGAATAATGAGAAGCACGCGAATTTACATGGGGGTGAAGAAACCGATGAATCAGTTGCAGACGCGATACGAATACGGCGGGGATGAATTTGTCTTTGTCCAGCTTTCCGAGGAGATGAGTCTGGAGGCGAATTTTAAAGGTATGGCCATCACCAGGGAGTTGAAGCAGCGCGAGCTTCCCGGGATTGTAGATATTTGTCCGGCGAATGCCTCCTATATGGTGCGCGTCGATCCAGACGTGCTGCATCCGGAGGAGCTGATCAAGGAGCTGAAGGATATCGAGCAAAAGATGGCCGATCTGGACCACATTACGATTGCTTCCCGATTGGTGGATGTTCCCGTGCTGTTCGAAGACCCGTGGACACATGAAGCGGTCATGCGTTTTCGCGATCGGCACCAGGACCCGGAATCGACTGATCTGGAATATTCCGCCCGAGTGAACGGCTACGACAGTAAAGAAGCGTTTATCGAGGCGATCACGAGCGCTCCCTTTCTGGTCTCCATGATCGGATTTGTCCCCGGTCTGCCCTGGTGTTTCCAGATGGTCGCCCGGGAAAAGCAGATCGAGGTGCCGAAATACGTTCGTCCGCGCACGTTTACGCCGGAGCGCACGTTTGGCTTTGGCGGAGCGTTTGCCGTGATCTACCCGGTGCAGGGAGCAGGCGGGTATCAGATGTACGGGATTGCCCCTGCGCCGATTTATCAAAAGGAACAAACGCTGCCGGACTTCCGTGACTCGATGGTGTTCCCGCAGCAAGGGGACATTTTCCGTTACAGGAGTATTACGCGGGAAGAGTACGACCAGATCCGCAGCGAAGTGGAGAATGGTACCTTTGTCTACCGGAAAAAAGACTTTTCCTTTACCCCGCAAGAGGTTTTGGAAGACCCGGACGCATTCTCGGAAATGGTGCTGAGGAGGTTGTACCATGATTAAGGTAATCAAGCCTGGCTTGCAAACGACCGTACAGGATCAGGGGCGCATCGGCCTCTATGAGATCGGCATGCCACCATCCGGCGCCATGGATAAGTTCTCTTACACGGTTGGCAATCTGCTGGTCGGTAATCAGCGGAATGCAGCCGCTTTGGAAATCACGTACCTCGGTCCGGTCCTGCAGTTTGGACGAAAACTGCGAATCAGTATCACAGGCGGAAATATCCCGCCCAAAATCAACGGACAGCCGGTGGCGATGTGGGAAACGCTCGAAGTGCAGGAAGGAGATACGCTGTCGTTTGACTTTGTACAGTCGGGAGCGAGAACATACCTCGCCGTGGAAGGCGGCATTGACGTGCCGGTTGTGATGAATTCCCGCTCTACCTACACCTTGATCGGGATCGGCGGCTTTCAGGGCCGTGCGCTCGCGGAAGGCGATGAGCTTGCGGTGGGAGATATGCATGAAAAAAAGGTGCCGGTAGGAACGAGGATTGATCCTTCCCTCATCCCGGTGTTTCAGAAAACACATGAGATCCGCGTCGTCGTCGGACTCTGCAGCTATCGTTTGACAGAAGAGAGCAAGGCGGTCTTTCTGGAAAGCGAGTGGACGGTTACGCCGGAAGCCAACCGGATCGGGTATCGGCACAAGGGAGAGCGCCTGAAGTTTGTCGAGCGGCAGCAGCCGTTCGGGGCAGGCAGCAACCCTTCCAACGTGACGGACCTGGGCTATCCGATCGGGTCGATTCAAGTGCCGGACGGGGTAGAGCCGATCGTGCTTCTGCATGATGCGGTTACCGGCGGCGGATATGCGACCATTGCCACAGTGATCAGTGCTGACTTGAACCGGATGGCGCAGATCAAGACAAATGAAAAGGTAAAATTTGTTTCCGTTACGCTGGAAGAAGCGATAGGTGCAAGACGAAATCTCCGCGACCAGTTAATGAAAATTGCCGATGCGATCTGATAATGAACAAAAAGGAGGACTTGTCATGAGTGATAAAAAAGCGATTCTTTCCCCGCTTCCCGGTGTGTTTTACCGAAAGCCGAGCCCTGAATTGCCCGATTACGCCAAGGAAGGGGATGTCATCAAAGCAGGAGAGGTCGTCGGATTGATCGAGGTCATGAAAAACTTTTACGAGATCAAGGCGGAAGAGGATGTCCTCATTGAGCAGTTCGTGGTCGAGAACGAAACAATCGTCGATGCCGGCCAGGAGCTTGTTCTGGTAAAAAGCCAGGCGTCTTGATCGGAATGCGGACCCATAGGCTTGTTTTCTGAGCGGGATATAGAACGTGGGAAAGGGGGATCTATCGTAGATGAGAGTAGACCTCAATTGCGACATGGGAGAGAGCTTTGGTCTCTATCAGCTTGGACAAGATGAAGAAATGATGAAGTACATCTCCTCGGCAAATATTGCCTGCGGCTTTCACGCCGGCGATCCGCACGTCATGAGACGGACTGTGGAGCTTGCCAAGGCGAACGGAGTCGGGATTGGCGCTCACCCCGGGTTTCCAGACTTGATGGGTTTTGGGCGAAGATATATGAAATGCACACCGGAGGAAATCCGCGATTACGTCATGTATCAAACCGGAGCCCTGCGAGAATTCGCTGCATGGACAAAGACTGAGCTGCAGCATTGCAAACCCCACGGCGCCCTGTTCATGATGGCGATGGAAGATGAGCAGATTGCCAGAGCTATTCTGGAAGGTCTGGCCGCTCTCTCCGAAAAGATGATTGTCTTTGCGTTAAACGGTTCGGCAGTGGAGGAAGTGGGACGGCAGATGGGCATGCCAATCGCCCGGGAGGTGTACGCCGATCGGGAGCACACAGCCAATGGCTCCATTGTTCTCACTCGCCGGGGGCCTTCGATTACAGACAAGGAGGGAATGGCCCGTCGCGTCGTCCGCATGGTCACAGAAGGCCGGGTCCTGACGCCGGATGGCGAGGATGCTGAAATCAAGGCTGACACGATCTGTATCCACGGCGACACGCCTGGTGCAATCGATCTGATCAAGGAAATTCGTGCGGCGTTTGAACAGGCCGGGATTGAAGTGACACCGGTACGGGATTTGCTGTTTCATTAAAGAACGATTTCAGAAGGTCGATATCTTTTCATGGGGCAGGAAGCTGATCGGAGGAAGAACCGGTCAGCTTTTTCTATGTTGGACAGCATATTTCAAAAGTGAAAGAACGGAGAAGGTGTGGTAAAATGTAAAATGAGTGAAAAGTCGGAAAAGTAAAAATAATCGTCCGGAGGGGTCCTTGTGCTCGTTTGGAAAGATGTTTTACAAAAGGTTTCCGCACCAATTTCGAAAGACCGGACTTTGCAAGAGGCGATACTCGCCATGGAAGAACAAAAGGGAGAGCTGCTTTTCGTCAGCAGCGAAAACGATGAGATCATCGGGTATGTGGACAAGGATTCTCTGTTGAAACAACTGCAGAGCCAACAGTCGTTGCAAGGGAAAATTGCGTATCGGGCTGATATGGTGAAGGTGCCGGAAGAAGGGGCCATTTCGTTTTATCACAACATCTCTGTCGTACTCGGGGTTAATGAATCCGGAGCGATTACGGGCTATACGACAGCCAGGGATACAAAGAATCTGTTGAATGTATACAAGCTCCAGCAGGTAAACCGCATCTTTGACAGCTCCGGGATCGGAATTATCACGACCGATTCCGATTTTGAAATCACTTTCATGAATGAAACTGCGGAACAAATCCTCGGCCTTCCCAAACACGTCCTTCTCTATCGCAACTATAAAACGCTGATCACGGTCGAAAGAGATCTCGATGAAGTGCTGACCGGGAAACAAATGGTAATGGTCGAGTGCTCGATCAATTTTAAACGGACAAGCGGCAATATTTCCCCGTTGTATGAAAACGACAAGATTATCGGGATCGTTCACCTCTTCTCCAATCGGGAGAAGCTCGGGGATGCCGTCAACGAGCTCGAGTTTCTCCGCAATTTCAACGATGACTTGAAAGCTGTGTATTCATCGACGAACAAGCAGATTACCGTCGTCAATCGGGCAGGAACCATCATTCGCGTGGCGGGTACTTTTTTGCAAGGGTTTTGGCAGCAGGAGTCAGCAGAAAAACTGATCGGGAAAAACGTCTATGAGCTGGAAAAGGAAGGCGCCTTTTCTCCCAACATCACCGATTTGTGCCTTGCCCAAAAGAAGCGTTTGTCGCTGATCCAGGAGGCGAAAAACGGGAAAAAAGTCTGGTCGGTGGCGACGCCAGTCTTTCACGGAGACAAAATCGAGAAAATCGTGATTCTGTCGGAGGACATTACGAGCATTCACGAGCTGCGCGCCGAGCTGGAAATGGCCAAAAAGCAATCAGAGGAATACAAGCAGGAGCTGGACCAGCTATTGACACAGAAACATGACGGTCAGCGCAAGCTCATCTTTCGCTCGCAAGTCATGGAACGGTTGGTGGACGAGTGCAGGCATATCGCCAAAGTGGATTCGACCGTGCTGTTGTCCGGCGAGTCCGGTGTCGGCAAGGAGGTCTTTGCCAAAGCCATCCACGAGTACAGTCACAGACACAACGAGCCGTTCATTCGGGTAAATTGCGGCGCGATACCGGAAACCTTGATGGAAAGCGAGCTGTTTGGTTACGAAAAAGGAGCGTTTACTGGCGCAGACCAGCGGGGAAAGCCGGGACTGTTTGAGCTTGCTCACAAAGGAAGCATCTTTTTGGATGAAGTAACCGAGTTGCCTTACAACATGCAGGTAAAGCTCTTGCGTGTCCTGCAGGAAAGAGAGATGATGCGGGTCGGCGGCACCCGGACAATTTCCATCGATGTGAGAGTGATTGCGGCCACGAACCAAAATATTCACGAGCTGGTACGGAAAAATTTATTCCGCGAAGACTTGTACTACCGCTTGAACGTCATTCCCATCGATATTCCGCCCCTTCGCCAGCGTACTCTGGACATCATTCCGTTGTCCGTCCATTTTTTGCAGGTTTACAACCAAATGTACAAGCTGGACAAGGTATTGACCAAGGAAGCGCTGCATGTCCTGGAGGGATACCACTGGCCCGGGAATGTTCGGGAGCTGCAGAACATGATCGAGCGTCTGGTGGTGACGGCGAGGGAGGAGCATATCAGTGCCCGCGATGTGCTGTCCAACCTGTACGAAAGCAAGCCGCGCGATCAGGAGAAAAAACCGATCGTCCGTGAGATTATTCCTTTGAAAGAGGCGGTCGAGGAAGTAGAGACGCAGCTGATCAGTCTCGCCTTGCAAAAGTACGGGACCGCTGCCAAGGTCGCCCAGATTCTGGGCGTCAGCCCCGCGACCTTGAGCAGACGGATGCAAAAGCTGCTTTCCTGAAAGGAGGGGTGACGATGTTCACACTGCCCGAGACGAGATTCGACTTTGGCGGAGATGAATACATCTATGCGGAAATTTCCCGAGACATGAGCGAAGAGAGCAACTTCAAAGCACTGGCGATCACGAGCGAACTGCGAAGAAGGCAAATCCCGGGCATTCTTGACATCTGCCCATCCAATTCTTCGTACCTGATCCGTTTTGATCCGGAAGTGATCCCGGCAGCGAATTTGCTCGATTATTTAAAGGAAATCGACATGACCAAAAGCAACCCTGCCGCTTTGAATCTCGAAGTCCGTATCGTCGAGATTCCAATCTGGTACGACGATCCGATCACGAGGGAGTACAGCAGACGCTTTCAAGAGCGCAACATCATCAAAGAAAACATCAGCAACTTTGAGCTCGTGATGAAGCTGAACGGCTTCAAGGAAAAGGAAGCCTTTATCGAGGCGCATTCCCGCAGTCCATACTTAATCTCGATGATGGGCTTTATTCCGGGAACCGCATGGGAGTACCCGCTGGGCCTCAGGAAGGATCAGATCATCCAGACACCCAAATACGCAAGTCCGCGGACGGATACGCCTGGAAGAGCTGTCGGCCTCGGAGGAGCCTTTACGGTGATCTATCCGCTGTCCGCTCCGGGCAGCTACCAGCTGATCGGAATGGCCGCGGTGCCAGTCTTTGATCAGTCAGGCAAGCTTGAGGATTTGCGCGACTCGTTTTTCCTGGCCAGGCCCGGTGACATCTGGAAGCATCGTCCGGTTGAAGAGCGGGAGTACAAGCAGATTCTTTCGCAAGTAGAAGCCGGGACGTACCGTTACCGGATGAAATACGTCGATTTTTCCCCGGAGGAATACTTCGCGAAAAGAGAAGCGTACATCAAGCAAGTAATGGAGGACTTTTAATATGCTGCGGATCAGGGATGGCGGCTTGCAGACACTGGTTCAGGATATGGGCAGAAAGGAGTTTTATCATCTGGGGGTGCCGCCTTCGGGAGCCGCTGACAAATACTCCTATGTACTGGGCAATATTTTGCTGGGGAATCCGCATGATTACGCCGCCTTGGAAATTACGCTGCTCGGTCCGGTGATTGAATTTTGCAAAAGGACGGTAATCGCCATAACGGGAGCTCCATGCGAGGTGAGGCTCAATGAGCAGCCGGTGCCGATGTGGGAATCGCTGGTGATCCAGGAAGGAGATATGCTCGCATTTCGGATGACCACGCAGGGAGTCAAAACCTATCTATGCGTATCCGGAGGCATTCAAGTGCCGGATGTCCTCGGCTGCAAGTCGACCTATGTGCTTAGTCAATTAGGCGGCTTTCACGGCAGAAAGCTGCAGGCGGGCGACGAGGTGCAGATCGGAGAGCCTTTGCCCGGCGTTTTTCACCAGGTTGGCCGGCGAATTCCCGACGAATACATCCCTGCATTTTCGAATGAGATGGACATCCGGGTGGTGGTGGGCTTATCCAGCTACCGCTTGAGTGATGAAGGGATAAAAACATTTCTCAACTCGGAGTGGCAGGTGGGGCTGGAGTCAAATAATATCGCCTACCGATATACAGGGGCCACCGTATCGTTCAAACCGTTCGATCCGCCGTTTGGAGCGGGAAACAACTCATCCAATGTCGTCGATATCGTCTACCCTATTGGCGCGATCATGGTGCCAAACGAAAAAGAATTGATCCTGCTTTTGCGCGATGCGACGACAGGAGGGGGCTTTGTCACGATCGGAACGGCCATCAATGCTGATCTCGACTTGATCGCCCAATCCAGGCCGAATACGAAAACGCGGTTTTTGGCAGTCACCGTGGACCAGGCAATCGAAGCGAGGTTGTCCAAAAAGCGAAAAATTTTGGCCGTGCAAGAGCTGCTCCGTTAAAACCACGTTTTTGCCAGAGGACATTAGGACTGGCGGACGACATGAATAATCGGTATAATATGATTATTCCAACTATTATTTGGTGCTTCTTGCCCTACGCATTTCGGCAGTCTTTCATGGCAACAGCCGTCTGTAAACCGTGATGGCGACAATGGCGTCAAAGTCTCGGGGAGAAGGACGGAAAATGGGCGGCCACGATCCATCTCATGTAAAGGGGGAGGAGAATTGCGTCAGCGCTACAAAATACTGGTCATCGACGATGAGCCGATCACCCGGATGGATATCCGGGAAATGCTGCAAGAAGTAGGCTATGACGTTGTAGCGGAAGGCAGAAATGGTAAAGAAGCGATCGAATTGACGCAAAAGTGGAAGCCCAATCTCATTATTATGGACGTAAAAATGCCGATCATGGACGGCCTGAAGGCGACAAAAATAATTCGGGACACCTCAAACTCGGCTGTTCTGCTTCTCACGGCCTACAGCCAAAGAGAAATGCTCGTCGAGGCAGAGAGGGCCGGCGTTTGCGGCTATCTGGTCAAGCCGGTTTCCGAAGAAGAGCTGCTGCCTGCTGTAGAGATGATGATTGTTCGTCACAGACAGGCAGAGGCGTGAGCATTCACCTGCGAACCGTAAAGTTGATATTGGAAAAGCGACGGCGCTTTGAGTGGGGACAACCATGTTGTCCTGTATTCAAGGCGCTTTTTCTTTTTGTACTGCCCATGAATAAAGACCGCTTGCCAGTCAAGCGAGGGAGGAACGAGATATGAAGTTGTCTTGCGTAATCCGGAAGCAGCACTATCAATTTTCATCTGTCAAAGATGTTTTGGCCAAAGCAAGCGAGGAGAAGTCGGGTGACCAAATGAGCAGGATCGGCGCCCAGTCGGCCCTGGAGAGGATGGCAGCCAAAGTAGTGCTGAGCGAGATGCTGCTATCTGACATCTATGAAAATCCCGTTATTGCCTATGAAGACGATGAGGTCACACGCATTATTTACGACGATCTCAATTTGACCGTCTACAATGAAATCAAGCATTGGACAGTGGGTGAACTGCGCGATTACATTTTGTCTCGAAAAGCCCGCATGCCAGAGCTGACCAGGCTTAGCCGCGGACTTACCAGCGAGATGATAGCGGCGGTAGCCAAGCTGATGTCCAGCATTGATCTGGTCATGGCTTCTCAAAAGATGAGGTACCAGGCCTATTGCAACACATTGATTGGAGAGCCGGGGCGCCTTGCCTTCCGCTGTCAGCCCAATCATCCGATCGACGACCCGGAAGGCATCCTCGCCTCGATCAAAGAGGGGCTCTCCTACGGATCAGGCGATGCAGTCATCGGAATCAATCCGAATAACGATTCGGTTGAAAGCGTTACCAAGCTGCTCGTCATGTCGCATGAATTCATTCAACGCTGGCAAATCCCGACGCAAAACTGCGTACTGGCTCACATTACTACGCAGATGCAGGCTCTCCGGAACGGCGCTCCTATCTCGCTGATGTTTCAAAGCCTGGCCGGTTCGCAAAAGGCAAATGAGGCCTTCGGTGTCTCCAAAGAAATTTTGGACGAGGGCATGGAGTTGATGCTTCGCTACGGAACGGCGACCGGTCCCAATGTGATGTATTTTGAAACAGGGCAAGGGTCTGAGGTATCTTTGGATTCACACGAAGGAGTCGATATGCAGACATTGGAATCTCGAACCTATGGTTTTTGCAGGCACTGGAAGCCGTTTATGGTGAATAACGTTTCCGGCTTTATCGGTCCGGAGACGCTGTATGACGGCAGGCAGATGATCCGGGCGGATCTGGAGGACTTGTTTATGGGGAAAATGCACGGACTGCCGATGGGCATCGCTCCCACCTATACGAATCACATGTACGCAGACCAAAATGATCAGGAAATTGCCGGCATGCTGACTGCTTTGGCAGGGGCGAATTTTTACATGGGCGTGCCCGGGGGAGATGACGTCATGCTCAGCTACCAGGATACGAGCTATCACGATGACGCGAGCCTGCGGGAAATACTCGGGCTGAGGCCGTTGCGGGAATTTGAACAATGGCTGGAAAAGATGGGGATCATGGAGGACGGCAGGTTGACTGAGTATGCAGGAGATCTGACGATTTTTGATTAGAGTGGCGGGAGGCGAAGAAACATGAAGCAGGTTAATCTTGATGAGCTTGTCGATCGCGTGTTGGTTGAGCTGGCAAAGCAGAGTTCCTCGTCGGCAAAAAAAGAGCCACTTCAGGCGGGGGCTCATTCAAGTGATCCCATATACTTTCCGGAGGACAAAGAAATGGGGGTCGAGAAGCCGAAGGACCGGGAGTCGCTGGAAAGAGCGATGAGTCGGACACCTGCACGTATCGGGATCGGCCGCGCGGGAACGAGAATGAAAACGCGGAGCTACCTGCAATTTCGGATTGATCAGGCAGCAGCCCGAGACGCGGTGACGAAGGATATCGGCGAAGATCTTCTGCGTGAGCTGGGTCTGCCCATCTTGCAGACGAAATCTGCCGATATGCAGGAATACCTCATGAATCTGGAATCGGGGCGCAGACTATCCGATGAATCCGTGCGATGGCTGGAGCAGAACGGGGATAAAGGAAAGGATGTGCAAATCGTCGTATCCGATGGACTCAGCACATCGGCGATCGAAGCGAATATTCCCGATCTGCTTCCCGCCCTCCTGCAAGGTTTGGCTTTGCGCAACATTAGCACGGGAAAACCTGTATTTGTAAAACGGGGACGGGTCTGGGTACAGGATCAGATCGCCTCTATCGTCAAGTGCAAGGCGGTCATATCGCTGATCGGCGAGAGACCTGGACTTGCTACCGCGGAGAGCCTCAGCGCTTATATGATCTATCAGCCAAGTGCACAGACAGTGGAATCTGACCGGACGGTTATTTCCAATATCCATCGAGGGGGGACGCCGCCGATCGAGGCTGGGGCCTATCTGGCAGAGCTGCTCGATGATATTCTGCGTTATCAGGCAAGCGGCGTGACTCTTGCCAGGTTGAGATCAAGATAAGCTGGGGCGAGCCACTGGGGCTGAGACAGATGAGAATGATGAACCAGATGAAATGACTGAGCGGGTGAAAAAGACGAAATAGATGAAATGACTGAACAGAAGAATTGACAGAACAGTTGAATTGACAGAACGAATGAACTAACTGGATGCGGAAGGGCGGTTGCAGAAGCAAACCGCCCCGAAACCAAATGACAGAGGAAAATGAGGAAAGAAGCATGCCTCTGCTGCGGACAAGAGCGGAGATATGTTTCTTTTTTCATGGCCGCAATGATATAATGATAGGCGCCCTGATGTACGTGCCCTCTGTTTTCCACTTAGGAACAAAGGGCGTTTCGCTGCGTCCGGGCTGCGGGATACAGGGTTGAGCGACCGGTTTCCTCGTATTTCTTGAAAGAAGGGAAGATTCGTATGAAACGCTGCATGTTTCTCCTGTTTTCACTGTTCGTGGCGATCAGCCTGGCGGGATGTGGGGAGGGTAGCCAACCGGCGAAACAATCCGAGCAATCATCCACACAACAACCACCTTCTCAAAGTACAGAGGCGAAGAGCGAAAAAGCAACAAGCTATCCCTTGACAATAAAGGATTCTACCGGTCAAGAGCTGACTTTTGCCAAGGCGCCGGAGCGGATCGTCTCTGCCTCGCCAGCTGAGACGGAAATCCTGTTTGCGCTTGGGCTCGGCGATAAGGTCGTCGCTGTTTCCGATTACGACGACTACCCCGAGGAGGCAAAATCGAAGCCGAAGGTGGGCGGGGTTCTCTCGCCTAATGAAGAAGCGATCCTCGCGCAAAGCCCGGATCTCGTCGTTGGCGGTATTTCCATGAAAGAGGATGTCGTCACAAAATTGCGGTCCCTGGACCTGCAGGTCATTACGCTGCGTCCGAAAGTGGTTCAGGATATCATGGAAAACATTTTGCTTTTGGGACAAATTACAGATCATCAAGTTCAAGCGGAAGAACTGGTTTCCCGGATGAAAGCCGATATCGGCAAGGTGACAGACGCTGTCAAAGATTTGAAGCCGGAAGAAAAGAAGAAGGTGTATTTGGAGTTTTCAGCAGGGTGGACAGTCGGGAAGGGCGAGTTCCTGGACGAGTTGATCACGATGGCAGGAGGCATCAACATCGCCTCCGACACCCAGGGCTGGAACCCGGTCAGCGAAGAAAAAATTGTGAAGGAAGATCCGGATGTGATCTTGTTTGCGCAAGGCTTCACAGATGAAAAGACAGGCGAAACGTTGGACCAAACCATTCGGAAAAGAAGCGGCTGGGACAAAATCAAAGCGATCCGGGACAACCAGGTGATCGGCTTGGACCATAATATTCTGTCCCGACCAGGTCCGCGCATCACACAGGGATTGTACGAAATGGCCAAAGCCATTTATCCGGAGCGGTTGAAATAAAATGAAAGCACGCTTCCTGTTGTTCGGAGGGGCAGGTGTACTGCTCCTCTTTCTGTCTGTCGGCATGAGTCTTTCGCTGGGCTCGGCAGAACTGCCGCTCACACAGGTCTGGGGCATTCTCCTGCATAAGCTGCCGGGAATTGGGACATTGATAACTGTCCAATGGCCGGAGTCTGCCGAGCAAATCGTCATGAAGGTTCGTTTTCCCCGCGTTCTGCTGGCTGTATTGGTGGGGGCTTGCCTTTCATTGGCCGGGGCGGGCTTTCAAGGGATATTGCGCAATCCGCTGGCTGATCCGTACACGCTCGGGGTCGCATCCGGCTCTGCGATCGGAGCGGCGACGCTTATTTTATTTGGATGGCAGTTCAGTTTGCTCGGTCAGTGGTCCGTTCCGCTCGCTGCCTTTACGACGGGTCTGATCAGCTTGTGGCTGGTAATCAGGCTGGCGCATTCACAAGGCAAAATACATATTGAAACGCTGATCTTGTCAGGTGTCGTTGCTCAGGCGTTTCTCGGGTCGATTGTCTCCTTTCTCGTCTCCCTGTCTGACCAGGTCGTCAATGAGATCGTCTTTTGGCTGATGGGAAGCCTGGCTTTCCGCGGGTGGTCTTTCTCGGTCGTATTGCTTCCCTGTCTGCTTCTCGGTCTTATCATTCTGATGGGGTATGGACGGACGTTAAATTTGTTCGCTCTCGGCGAGAGGCAAGCGGCGCATCTCGGTGTGCAAGTGGACCGTACGAAGCTGGTTGTACTCACAGTGTCGACCCTGCTGACAGCCGTAGCGGTATCCGTATCGGGAATTATCGGATTTGTCGGACTGGTTGTACCGCATCTGGTGAGACTGATGGCCGGACCTGATTACCGCCTGCTGCTGCCTATGTCAGCGCTCTACGGGGGAATCTACGTACTGTGGGCCGATACTCTGGCCCGTACGCTGCTCAGCCCGACAGAAATACCGTTGGGCGTCGTGACGGCTTTTCTGGGTACACCTTTCTTCGCTTATTTGCTGCGGAAAAAACAGCGTGCCGGAAAGGAGGGAGAAGCTTGATTCGCGTCGTGGATGTGTGGAAGTCATACAACGGCAAGTCCGTGCTGCAGGACATCGCCTTTGAAGTGAAGCCGGGCGAGTTTTTCGGGATTATCGGTCCAAACGGGAGCGGCAAGTCTACCCTTCTAAAGCTTCTGTCTGCCGTGGAGGCGGCTGATCGCGGACAAATCTGGCTGAGGGGAAAACAGGCCGAAGCGCATCAGCGCAAGGACTTGGCTGCGTGGCTGGCTGTCCTGCAGCAGGAGCCGTTGCCCTCTATCGGGTTCAGTGTGAGAGAGGTCGTGGAAATGGGCAGGTTTCCGTATCAAAGCTGGCTTGGGACGGAACGGGGAGACTCGGCTCCGCTGATTGATGGCATTTTGCAGACGCTGGGTCTGACGGAATTGCAGCATCGGACATTGGAAAAATTGAGCGGCGGGGAAAAACAGCGCGTCGGACTGGCCAAGGTGATGGCTCAAGAGCCAGAGCTGCTGCTGCTGGATGAGCCGACCACCTTCCTGGATATCGGCTATCAAATCCAGTTGATGGACACCGTTCACCGTTGGCAAAGGGCGGAGCAGGCAACAGTAGTTGCGGTACTGCATGATCTGAATCTGGCTTCTCTGTACTGTGACCGGATTCTCCTGCTGGACAAGGGACGGCAGATCGGGGTAGGAAAACCCGGCGAGCTGCTTCGCGAGGACTTGATTTATGAGGTTTACGGGATCAGACCTATCATTCTCGACCACCCGTTCCATCATTTGCCCCAGATGCTGCTCCGATCTGCAAAAGATTCATAAATCGAGCCGGCGTCTGCTTTTTTCAGACAAGGAGGCTGTACGATGATTTCGTTGATAACCGGAGGCGTCAGAAGCGGAAAGAGCAGGTTTGCGGTGAGCTATGCAGCCCATCTGGGGCAGAGTGCGTTGTACGTAGCAACCGCCACGATTGGCGATGAAGAGATGCGTCAGAGGATTGAGCAGCATCGGGCGGAGAGAGCGCGCTCAGCATTTCCGTGGCTGACAGTGGAAGAGCCGTTCGATTTGTGCGGCCTTTTGGACAAATGGAAGGGCGAGCCTCCTATTATTAACCGGGAAACAGTGATACTCGTAGATTGTCTGACGCTTTGGCTGTCAAATTGGCTGCTTCGGTATGAGCACGAACGGCCGGTGGAAAACGTCACTCGCCTGATCGGAGAATTGACGGACACAGTAAAGACCTTCCCCGGTACGGTCTTGCTCGTGTCCAATGAGGTAGGGTACGGCGTCGTCCCGGACCATTTGCTGGGGAGACAGTTTCGAGATTTGGCGGGTATTCTTAATCAGCAGGTAGCCAGCATCAGTGACCAAGTATTTTTGGTCACAGCAGGAATCCCGATCGAGATAAAAAGCCGGGCGTATCGCTTCGATACGGGCTGTCAATAGCCACCATTTAGATGGAGCGGCATGTATTTTTTGAAGGCGAAAGGCCTACCTAAAAAAAACGGGTAGGCCTTTTTCCTGTACCTTATTTGAACACGTTCCAGGTAAGCGGAGGAAGCATTCTCATATCTCTCATCATCGAGGAACTGCAGATGGGGCAGGTCGGCTCTTTTTCAAAGGTTAGATTTTCCCTCATCCAGCAAGAGCAATCATCCTTGCTGCAGGTCCAAATGGCCGTTTCCTCTTCCACCACGGGCTCCTGATTTCTTTTTGAATACAACTGCAAACACCTCCAGCTTGTTTCCGTAGCAATGCAGCTTGAAACACTCATTTTCCGGTCGATTTCTAATCTTTCTTCGGTGGTGTTCTAGTACTCCCTATACTATATGACAATCTCTGTATTTTATTCAGGAAAAATAGTAAATACAGCGTGGTTCACTTCGGCGGAAAGCTTGCATAAACTGCAATAGTTATCGTACGGCGTAAATTCGGAGAACCACATGGATGGTTGAGAAATAAGGGAGGAATGAACGTGCCTGGAATAAAAGTCGCGATAGTCGGGGTCGGAAACTGTGCCTCCGCTCTGTTGCAGGGGATCACCTATTACAAGCACAGGAGCAACGGAGAAGATGAGGGGTTGATCCACCGCTCGATCGGCGGGTATCTCCCTGGAGATATAGAGGTTGTCGCAGCATTTGATGTCGATAGTCGCAAGGTGGGAAAACCTCTGCACGAAGCTGTTTTCGCTCCTCCCAACTGCACCAATGTGTTTGTGCGAGAAATCGACCAATCACCCGTTATGGTCAAAATGGGCCATCTCCTCGACGGCATGTCTCAGCACATGCACATGTACCCGGTGGAAAAACGGTTTCACTTGTCAAACGAGCCCGCGTGTGATGTTGTCGAGGAACTGAAATCCAGCGGTGCGGAGATGGTCATCAACTTTCTTCCGGTCGGGAGTTTGGAAGCCAGCAAATTCTATGCAGAGGCAGCGCTTGAGGCAGGTGCAGGTTTTATCAACTGTATACCAGTCTTTATCGGATCGGACCCTGTTTGGGTGGAGAAATTTGAAAAAGCCGGGCTTCCGATTATTGGCGATGATATCAAGTCCCAGGTAGGGGCCACCATTATCCATCGCGTCCTGACGAGGCTTTTTGCCGAACGAGGTGTCAAGATTGACCATACGTACCAAATCAATATCGGAGGCAACACCGACTTTTTAAATATGCTAAATCGCGATCGGGTGACAATGAAACGAGTGTCAAAAACCGAAGCGGTCCAATCCCAATTGGAAACGCCTCTCCATGAGGAAGATATCTATATCGGTCCCAGCGACTATATAAGCTGGCTTCAGGATAATAAAGTCTGTTATGTCCGGATGGAAGGAACCCAGTTCGGGGGAAACAAAATCAGTGTGGAATTGAAACTTTCGGTCGAAGATTCGCCAAACAGCGCAGGGGTTGTGATCGATCTGATCCGCTGCTGCAAACTGGCGTTAGACCGCGGGATAGCGGGGGCATTGACCTCTGTCGCCGCCTATACGATGAAACATCCGCTCGTGCAGTATACAGACGAAGCAGCCCGCAGCCTTTTGGAAGCTTTCATCGAGGGGAAAGAAGACCGTTAGTGAAAATGCCTCTCCAGCCAATTACCGGAGGGGCATTTTGATTGATGCAGACAAAGGACAGTCGCCGTTTCCAATCCGGAGCAGGCTTAATATGATGAAAAAGATAACAGGGAATCACGCAAGACTTTTGCCTACAGTCAGGTGTGCCATTACGTGCCAACTATAGGTGTCACGATTCTGGACGGGCAGTTGGCATTTATACAAGAGCGCTGGCAAGTGAAAACAGGAAGGCAAAGCGGTGTTTTCGGGGAAGGAGGAGGAGATCCGTGAAAGGCATGATACTCGCTGGAGGAAAAGGAACCCGGCTGTACCCGCTAACGAATGTTGTCAATAAACATTTACTGCCGGTCGGAACATTCCCTATGATCTTCCATCCCATCTACAAATTAAGGCAAGCGGGTATCACCGACATCTTGATCATTACGGGAAAAGAAGATTTGGGCTATTTTTCGCGGCTTCTCGGGAGCGGCAACGAGTTTCAGGTCCGTTTCACCTACCGTGTTCAAGACCGGCCGGGTGGCATAGCGGAAGCAGTCAGCCTGGGAAAAGAATTCGTGGGCGATTCCCCCTTTGTCGTCCATCTCGGTGACAACCTGTTTCAAGCCGAGTTGGCCCCTTTTATCCATCAATTTGCCAAGGGGCGGGAAAAAGCGCACCTCCTGTTGGCGGAAGTAGCTGATCCCCAACATTTTGGCGTTGCAGAATTCGAGGGACAGCGTTTAATAGCGATCGAAGAAAAGCCGGTCAACCCGAAATCTCCATTTGCGGTAACCGGCATTTACATGTACCGACCAGACGTATTTGACATCATCGAGAAAATCCATCCCTCCTCGAAAGGAGAGCTGGAAATAACAGATGTGAATAACCTCTTTATTTCCGCGGGAGAAGCTACCTATCATATCTTGCCCGGCTGGTGGGAGGACGCAGGGACGCTGCAGTCCTATCACCGTGTGAATCAACGGCTCCAATCCGTGAACCTTTTTTCCAGCTCCAGCACCAGGCCCTTTAATGAATAGTGGACAAATGCTCTTTCTCTCGCATACGTGCTCATTCTCTGCCACTCGATGGGATCGCTCAAGAGCGTAGTCACCGTATCCGCGAATGTCTGATAGAAGCATGAATCATAATCAGGCAATGTATAAATCAATTTCCCGGTCTTGCCGTCTTGGACTGTAGTGGAAAGGGCGCCCTGATTGGTCGCGATGGTCGGTGTTCCTGCTGCCTGGCACTCCATGGAAGCCAAGCAAAACATCTCATAGGGACCGTCGCAGGGGTATATATGAATCATGCTTGTTTTTTGCTCATGGACCAATTGCTGCTGCGAGACTTTTCCCAAATAGGTAACGCCCTCCATTCCCTTAAACAATTCGCGATACGGTTCTGTTTCAGGCTTGAATCCCCATAAGCTGTAATCCATGGTGATGACGAGCGATACATCAGGTATCTTTTTTTTGATCAGGGAAAAAATCTGCGGAACATGCCTCAATCCGCGGTCAGGAGCTGAACAGAATATGAGTTTGTTTTTTGTTTTCGGGAGGCAATCCCAGTAGTCTTCTGTCTGTATCCCGAGGCGGGCCTCGTATATCTTGCTTTTGTCGATGTGAAAAATATTGCTCATCATTTTCGTATGGAATGGACTGATGGTGATGACTTTGTCAATAAAGGGAAGGTCTTTTTCGACCGTATTGTCACCGGGATCGATGCACCAGTGAAGCTTGCATGCCGCATTTACTCCGCTACTGGGCAATGCGCATCTGTAACTGACAAACACATCCCAGAATTGGTCGCTCCTATACGTTTGATAGTTGCGGTAGGTGACGCCGTTGTATCGGCCCTCTTTGGTTGTGCTGTTGAAAACAGTCACCTCGTGGCGCTTTGCCAGTTCTCTAGTCATTCTGATAAGCGTCGATTGAGATCCACCGACCCCTTTATTTTCAAGATCATTGTCGTTCCAATCAAATGACGAATCGTAATAAAACGCAATTTGCATAGACATCACGATCCTCTTACTCATTGTTTTGCCGCTTCTAACAGCATATGAAAGGAGCTAGTACGCTTTTCCAACAGTTTCTGACGATTGTAGGGGCGAAGAAGTCCCGTTCGTCATAAATTGCGGGTGTGTGGAATATTTCAATACCAATGCTGCAACCTGCATGAGTTCTGTCCCTTCATGGGGGACCGTACATCAAAGGGGATCATGCCAGCCCAGAACACCGCCAGCATGGCCCAAATAATTTGACTGAGGATCAGGGAGGAACACGATGCCAAAAGCTCTAATCACCGGAATCACCGGATTTGCCGGAAGCCACCTCGCAGAATGGTTGTTAGCGAACAAAAAGGATATGGAAGTATACGGTACCTATCGACTCAGGAGCAGAATGGATCACATCAAGCATATCCAGGATGACATCCATATGGTCGAATGTGAGTTGAAAGACCCGCGTTCCGTTGATGAGATGATCAAAGCGGTTAAACCCGATTACATTTTTCATCTGGCCGCTCAAAGTTTTGTACCGACGTCATGGAATGCACCGGCGGAAACGTTAATCGTCAATCAAATTGGTCAAGTGAACCTTTTTGAGGCTATACTAAAGCATCAACTGGATTGCACCGTTCAAATCGCTTGTTCCAGTGAAGAGTACGGGCAAGTATATGCGCATGAAGTCCCGATTAAGGAGGATAACCCGCTCCGTCCGCTAAGCCCTTATGCCGTAAGCAAAGTAGGGCAGGATTATTTGGGCTATCAGTATTACCAGAGCTACGGTCTCAAAACGATACGTACCCGAACCTTCAATCATACAGGCCCGCGTCGAGGCGAAGCGTTTGTGACTTCCAACTTTGCCAAGCAAATTGCAGAGATCGAGAAGGGGATCAAACCTCCTGTTCTGTACGTTGGCAATCTTCAGGCGAAAAGGGACTTCACGGATGTCAGAGATGTCGTCAGAGCCTACTGGCTGGCCGTGGAAAAAGGTGTCCCGGGCGAGGTGTACAACATCGCGTCGGGAGTTACCTACACGATTGAGGAAATGTTGAATAAGCTTCTTTCACTGAGCCAGGCAGCCATTACCATTACGCCAGACCCAAGCAGAATGAGGCCATCTGACGTTGAAATCCTGCTTGGGAATTACGACAAGTTTCATCAACAAACGGGATGGAAACCGGAAATTCCTTTTGAGCAAACCTTGAAAGATCTGCTCGATTACTGGCGTGCCCGCGTATGACCGCGAAATGCTGATCGAAAAATTGGATGGGAAAACGGAAGTAGGGGGGGAGAATTTCCCTCTCTTTTTTTGTTGATAGGCGGATGAGAAGCGACAGGGACATCAGGAGCGACAGGGCTTGTGCCCTCAAAAGGAACAATCGCCCCGCAAAAACTTACCTGGTTCGTTTCCGCCTGCTGATCAAAGCCGAGAGCATCGGGATGCAAAAAAACCGCCTCTGAAAAGGCGGTTCCGCACAACAAGCATCGTCAGTTTCACTTTGGTTCTCCCGCCTATTTGCAATAAAGCGGCGATGGTTGATGCATCCAAACGGGTTTACTGTTCGGCGGGGACCGGGGTCCTTCTGCTTATACCAACTACCTGCTTGGGGCCTTGCTATATTCAGGAGGAGGCTTCAATCGCTTTGTTCAGTTGTTCGATATACTGTTCGACAGAATGGCACCTCGATACGTACTCTTTGGCTTTCCGTGACATCCCTTGGCGGAGGTCTGGGTCTTGATAGAGCTTCAGCATTGCGGCAAACAGTGGCTGGTCGTCAGGCAGGGGCGACGGTACCTTGAGGACCACCTCGTCGGAAATCTCGCGAAAGGATCCGATATCGGAGACGATCGACGGAATCCCCAGGCTTAGCGTATCCAGCAATGTAGCGGAGGACTCGCCGCAAGTAGGATAGCGCAAATTGATGACGGCATCTGCTTGGGATAACTGCTGATAGTACTCCTCATTTGGCAAGTAACCGAGGAAGGTCACGTGAGATTGCAGTTTGAGCGATGTGACCAGACTTTTCAAGGTATTGGCGTAATCGGAGTCAAAGCTTCCGACAATTCGGTATTCTACGTTGTCATGCCCTTTGCTCACAAGCATTTTGATGCAGCGGATAGCTGACTCCAGACGCTTGTGCGGGCCGGAAAAGCCGAAACTGGCAAAAACGAACCGGTTGTTGCGATTCTTTGGCGATTGGAAAGGCATACTGGCGGGGAGACGGGCCATAATTACGGATTCGACCCCGTCATTGACCAGAGCGTCGTAACAATAGCGATTATGGACCACGACCGACTTTGCTCCGTTTATATAAAACTTATTGATGATATGATCAAATTGACTTCCCATGTTTCCGCTCAGGACAGCACGGAGCAGGGAATCGTCACCGTCTTTTGCTTCTTCTTTGATCATGGTGAGGTAAGTGTCCAGATCATTTTTATCAAGCGCCCACCACTGGCCGAGCCCGTGCAAATTCAGGTCGTGAAGCACGACCACCCCATGGTATTTCCTCAGATACGGGATGATATACGCATGGTAAAAACTGTTTCCCATCTGATACAAAATCGCATCGTATTCATCCGCTTTTTCCGGGAACATGCGATGATGATAAACATTTGCTGTACGTGCAGTATCTGAAAGCTCGGGTGTGTAGCCATCGTCGATATACAGATCGCAATCGTAGTTTTTCAGCAGGGATGGAAGGATACTTGCCATATAATTGGCGATTCCGGAGTGAATCGGTGGGAGAGGTGAAAAGATTGCGATTTTTTTACGGACAACGAGCTGGTACCCATCCATTACTTTGCGTGCAACTTCGCTCCATTGGAATTGCTCTGCTCGAACAAAGCCTTTTTTGCGGTATTCGATTTGCAGGTCCGGGCTTGTTAGCATCTTGTAGATTCCCGACGCGATTTCGTCTGTGCTGTGCGGATTGATTAGATAAGCAGCATCGCCCGCAATCTCGGCCAGCGATGAATTGTTGGAAGTGACCACAGGCACGCCGCAAGCCATCGCCTCCAGTACAGGCAAGCCGAAGCCTTCGTACAAAGAGGGAAAGGCAAACAGAGCGGCCCCATTGTAAAGCTTGACTAAATCACTGTCGGGCACATAACCGGTGATAATCAAGTCGTCGGCCGTGCCGGCATTCTGCGCGACCTTCTTCAAATGTTCGACGTCAGTAGGAGAAACATCGCAGCACAGCACGAGTTGATAGGAAAAGTGTAACGCTTGGTTTGCCTTGGCAAAGCCCTCTATCAACTTGTCTGTATTTTTTCGAAAATCCATGCCGCTTGTACACATGACATACGGCTTTCTGATGCCGTAACGGGAGTTGACCTCCATTTGGTTACAGTTAGGAATACATGTAAACTGTTCGTTCATGCCTCCCATGACTACATGGATTTTTTCAGGATCCATGCCTGCAAGCTTGACAGCATCCTGCTTGGTAGCCTCCGATATCGCAAAAATGATATCGCAGGATTTTACGAATTCCAATACATTTCGATAAAATTCGCGGTATTGCGGATTCGATAAATAGATATGCTGGTAAATCCAAGGGATCATGTCGTAGAGAGTAGCGGCAACCCTCGTTTTTCCATACCATTCTCTGTTCATCATGGCAAAATTGGTCCATTCAAACGGACTCAAAATATGGAACAGATCGATTTTATTTTGCCTGATAAAAAGCTGCAGTTGCTCCCTTAGCTGTTCGTGACTGACGCTCAGGTCCGGATAAAAATAAAAAAAAGAATGGTCTCCACTTTGAAGGGCGATATGCTCCAGCAAGCTTTTGGAATATCGACCGATTCCTCTTACATTGCTCACATTTTGTGAAAATGTCATATCGAACGCAATGTTCACCTTTGATCACTCTCTTCTGTAGAATGCAGGTTTCGTTTTTATTGATGAAACAGCTCTTTTATGACTTTGCCGATGGAGGCGGGGGAGTAATGGAGATGCATATCCAAGGCGGCTTTTGTGGCAAGCTGCCTGCATCTGTCTTTGTTGACATAAGCTTCTCGCATCACCTTTCGCACTTTCCCCACATCGACGTCCGCCCATTGATGATTCAAGTAGTATTCGGGCCTTGCGTCTTGGAGCTTTTGGTTAACGGGAACCAGCTTCTTCTCCGTTTCGATCAGAAAGCTGTTTGCATCATTCATAAACTGTGTGGATCCGCCCCAATTTAGGGCAATCGCCGGTTTGCCAAGTGCCATCGCCTCCATGATGGGCATGCCCCACCCGCAAGCGCGATCCATTGAGATGTAAATGTCACAGCTTTGGTACAAGTCGATGAGTTGGTCCGCACTAACCGCTTCGATCAGGAGGACAATCTGGTTTTTATTGCGCTTCTTAGGAATATAAGACGAGATTTCCTTGCGGACAAACTCGGGTGACTGCCCGCTGTGAATGTATACTTTCAAGATCAAGGAGACGTTTTCTTTGGACGAAAATTCTTTGCAGAAAGCCTCGATCAAAAGATCGTATCCCTTTCGAAAGTCGAACCCGAATACATATAAAAAGGTAAACGATCCAACCGAGGGTGCCGGAGCAAACTTGGTGTAGGGGCGTCCCGGAAAGTACTTGGTTACTTCGATGGGGTAAGGTACCACCCTCAACTTTGAAGGGGCTACGCCACTACGGGTAAACGTGTTGAAATTAAACCGCGACGGAACCCAGACTTCATCCATCAGATTGATCGAGGATGCCCAGCCTTCGGGTAGACGATCGGTTTCAAAAAGTGTGATGCCGATGTTTTTGACAACGTGGGGGACTTGGTAAGAAAGTCGAAAAATGTCGGGTAACCCGTGTCGGATCAACACGACCCTGTTGCCGATCTGGTCAGTGGACAAATTTTCCAACCAGCGCATGGTCGTTTCGCCGATTTCCGCGTGCTTGGGACCATAAGCGTCAATATAAACGGGAATCCCTATCGTCTCTAGCGCCCGCAAATAATTTCGCGATACATTTCCATATCCCCCCATGTCATAAACAGGGCCGATCCAGTACACCCCTGTATACTTCATGTACAACTACATCCCCTTTGTCAGTCGCTAGCAATTGCGTTATTAACAAGTATATAAAGGACGGACAGGGAGTGTGTTGGGTACGTGTATCAAAATGGCAAAAATTAAGGCTTGCAATCAGGCTCGCTATCCGTGATGGTTGCGTAAAACCTTGATTTCAGACCGTGCATATATTACAGCGATGCTTCCTAGAGTCTTAATGTTTGGAAGGGGGGACGCCTAATGGGGATTATCGGACATGACACCCTGCCTTTTTTCATTTACCAGAACAAGCAGCTTACGTACAATCCAATCCACTTTCAGAACTTTTCCGAAAGAGCGGTTGAAGTCCCAATCGCTATTGATTTTCTTAAACGGATAGGAAAGGAGAAGCGAATTCTCGAGGTAGGCAACGTCTTGTCGAATTATGCTCCACTGCTCTCCCAACATCCAGAGATCGGCGAGATTGACGTTCTAGACAAATTTGAAAAGGGACCTGGAATCATGAACGTCGATTTGATGGATTTTAACGAAAAATACGACGCGATCGTATCGATCTCTACAGTAGAGCATATCGGGCAAAATGCGTATGGAGAACACAGCTCTGGTGACCGGGAAGCACCGCTGAAAGCGATCTTGAAAATTTATAACTTGCTTCATCCGGGGGGAAAAGCGTTGATTACCGTTCCCTTTGGTAAGCTGATGGACATGGGGTGGTTGATACAATTCAGCAGTGAATACGTGGCTCTTCTCGTTGACAAATACGGCATCCCGCGGGAAGCGTTATCGATGAGTTTTTTAAAAAAACTGGATGCTGATACATCCGTAACAATTTGCCAGCAAGTCTGGATTCAATGTGAGGAGCGGGAGCTGGAAAACACGTATTTTCAAAGTCCGTTCCCGTTTGCGAACGGAATTGCCGTGATCGAACTGGACAAAGTGGCAGAAACGAGAGCTGTCATTCAAGGTCGGCCAGAGCCGTTGCACTACCGTTCGCCGGTTAATATCCCAAACTACTATTACACTCCTTTTTACAAATTGTTTCCATACGATCTGAACGGGTGGTTCGTAGTGGATCAACCTGGCCTCGCTTTCTACGGGCCATTTATAAACTTGCCACGTCAGGTATATCGATTTGAAGCATGTATTGAAATGAAAGGAGAAGGGGAATTCACGCTGTATATTATGTCAGACTCGGGCAAGAAAGTACTGTGGGAGAGGAGACTGTCCAAATCCTCCGTGATTAGGGATCTGATTTATTTGAACCATGAGGAAAAAAATGTGGAAGTCCGCTTGCATAAACACGATCCCACAAGTTGTACGATTCGCATTCCCAACATGTTCCTGTCACAACTATAATTGAGGGGTGTTTTATTTGGAGCGATCTCATATTTATCTGGGAGACCATACGGTAGTAACGAGGTTGAAGAATGGACCATACATGTTTTTGGATAGCCGCGATCCGGTGAACGTCGTCATCATGCTAGTGGGCTACTGGGAAGAATGGTTGACCAATGCTTTTATGTGGTGATCAAACCAGGTATGACAGTGGTTGATATCGGAGCCCATCACGGCTACTACTCGCTGTTGGCAGGGATGCTTGTCGGCCCGACCGGGAGTGTGTATTCCTTTGAGCCGAATCCGTTTCACCATAAGAATTTTTTGAAAAGCGTTTCGATCAACGGCATGTATGGCCGTGTAAAATTAAATAAAGTGATGTTATCCGATAGCAGAGGACAAACCGAGATCTGTACGTCCGGCGAGGGAGGAACAAGCATCGAATTCCAAGGTCTTGGAGAAATGACTGGAAATACATGCATGACTGTAGAGAAAGGCATTTTGACTGATTACTTGCCCAATCTGAAGGCAGATGTCATTAAAATTGATATTGACGGTTCAGAACCGCTTATTATGGACAGTTTATGTGAAGTCATTGACCACAATCCCGGGATCCTCATCTTTATGGAGTATTGCCCGAAAATATGGCCTGTGAGCTATGAGCCCATGTCAGTTCTGAGACGGTTCACGGATCGCGGCTTCCGTTTCCATATTCTGCATGATGACGGTAGAATCGTTGAGACGAACATAGCAGAGCTTGCCGCCCATAGTGCGGTTGAGCACCTAGATTTATTACTATTCAGGTGAGCCCGAGAAAGCCACAGAAAGCAGAAACACCGTGCGGTATTCTATCGCACGGTGTTTCTCAAATTTACTCCGCCTTTTTAATGATCAGCCCGATAGAGGTGGAGACGTATTGTCCCAATAGCAGTCTGAGATGCAAGTCATTTGAGTAGGGAGGCACATCGACATACGATTCGATCTCTCCGGTACCTACTGAATAATCGATCTCGATGGAATGTCCCTGTGCCCGCAGTGCCTCCACCATCCATTCGATGTCCTGCAAGCGAAAAATAACAGTGATGCCGCTTTCGATAGTATCGTCGTTCGAGGAGAGATTGAATTCTGTCGTATGAACCGCGACACCGCCCGGCTTCAAGCAATTCATTTGGTTCAGAATAAATTGCTTGCCCAGTTCAATCGAACCGACATGCTCGAACGAGCAGGAAGACCAGGTGAAATCGTACTGGTTGTAATACTCGGGCCCGATTTCGTTCATGTTCAGCGTTTTGAATGTCACCAGATTCTGAAACTGAACCGGATCGCATATCCCTCGTTCGTTTATTTTTTCCATACTGCTGAAATGCTGGTCAGTCTGGACCCATCCCTGGGTGAGAGCACTGTCATAGTCAAGGTCAGTTGCCACGATTTCGCAACCGTGCGAGGCAAATAACGGAATCAATGGTTCTGTTCCGACGCCAAATCCGAGCCCTTTTTTACCGGGAGCCAATATTCCCCGCTCGAGCAAGGCTTGATAAATGTAGCAAAACTCCCACAGCTTTCTGTGATAGCGAAACGGTTCCTTCAGCCTTTCACAGGCTTGACGGAACCAGGGAGTATCAAAGTCTTGCTGTTTGCACATTTGAGACTTCAGCACGATGCAAATCGCCCCTTTACTGGTGATTGGTGATGGAAAAACTACTCGTTTACTATATGCCGACAGGCAGGAAAAGTTATAGGGGTTTGAGACTATATCACTCCTTAAGAACAGGGAAAAGGGGAAATGACGGCTTTATAACACCGGTAGCTAGACGTGAATCCCGATGGCCTCTTGAGGGATTAGGTCGTTTTTGTCCGAAGCATTCAAGAGCGTTTTCCATCATCACTACATAGCATAAAGTAAGAAGATAAACATGAAAGAAAGGATTCTTCATCAGATCAGAGGCAAGAAGGGAGGATTCCTTTGATCGAAGGTGTGAAAACGAAGAAGCTAATCAAGCATTGCGACGATCGGGGTTATTTCATGGAAATGCTGCGTGATGATGACGGGTGGCTTGCCAGCTTTGGCCAGCTATCCGCTTCGCTTAGCTATCCCGGTGTCATCAAAGCGTTCCATTACCATAAGCAGCAAGACGATATCTGGTTTTTTCCGAAGGGGAACGCCCAAGTGGTACTGCATGATCTGCGTGAACATTCTCCATCCTTTCAGCAAACGGAGGTGTACTACATGGGCGAACACAACCCGATTTCTCTGTTTATTCCCCGTGAGGTCGCCCATGGCTATCGCGTGCTCGGCAATGAACCTGCGATGATCCTTTATGTGACCAATCGATCATACAATCCGGAACAACCTGACGAATACCGGATTGCTTTCGACGATCCCGTAATCGGTTTTGACTGGTCCACCAAGTTCAGGTGACGGGCTTTTTCCATAGAGAGAAGCTGCCATAAGGAGGGAGAAGATGAGGCTGCTCATAACAGGAGGAGCGGGCTTTATCGGTAGCAACTTTATCCGGTATATGATCGAGAAATACCCTCATTATCAGATTGTCAATCTGGATCTCCTGACGTATGCGGGGAGCAGGGAAAAACTGAAGGATGTCGAGTCCCATCCACACTATGCATTTGTACAGGGAAATATTTGCGACTCGCGATTGGTAGATGCACTGGTGTCCGGCAAAAGCGAGGCATATGGAACGACTGCACCGGCTCCTGTTGACGTCATTGTGAACTTTGCTGCTGAATCCCACGTGGACCGCAGCATAGCCGATCCCGGGGTCTTTATCCGGACGAATCTGGTCGGAACCCACGTACTGCTGGAGTCAGCCCGCACATACAAGGTGAAAAAATTCGTGCAAATATCGACCGACGAGGTGTACGGTTCACTGGGAGACACAGGATGTTTTACGGAGGAATCGCCGCTTTCTCCAAACAACCCTTATTCGGCCAGCAAAGCAGGAGCCGATCTGTTGGTCCGCGCCTATCATGAAACATACGGGTTGCCCGTCAATATTACACGCTGTTCCAACAACTTCGGTCCTTATCAGCATCCGGAAAAACTGATTCCGCTTATGACAACGAATGCTTTGCTGGGCAAAAAGCTTCCGATCTACGGCGACGGCGGACACGTGCGGGACTGGCTGCACGTGGCAGACCACTGTTCGGCTGTAGACCTCGTCATTCATTCGGGAAGGCCAGGGGAAATTTACAATATCGGCGGCAACAACGAACATAAGAATAGCGAGATTGTCCGAAAAATTTTGGCGGTATTGCAAAAACCGGAGAGTCTCATTGAATTTGTCGAGGATCGGCCCGGACATGACCGCCGGTATGCGATCAATGCCGATAAGATACGCAGGGAACTCGGATGGCGCCCCGTCTATGAATTTGCAACTGCGCTCCGAGAGACAGTGCTTTGGTACAAAAACAGGCTTTGATCATGGACATGCGTCTAAAAACCCGGGTTTCCGGAAACAGGGTGGGAAGCATGAAAATCTTGGTGACAGGTGCAAACGGCCAATTGGGTCGTGAGTTGGTCAAGGTTCTTTCCGCTCATCACCAGGTGATTGGCTGCACCCGCAACGAACTGGATGTTACCGATTTGTCCAAAGCTCGGGACATCGTACAGGAAGCACGGCCAGAGATCGTCGTACACACGGCTGCCTACACCCATGTCGATCAAGCAGAAGCCGATCAAGACCGCGCATTTCTCGTGAATGCGTACGGAACGCGAAATATGACGGTAGCCGCTCAGCAGGCAGGGGCAAAGATGATGTATATCAGCACGGATTACGTATTTGACGGCCGCAGTACTAAGCCATACCGGGAGTACGACTTTGTAAATCCTGTGAACGTATATGGCAAATCGAAGCTGGCTGGCGAGGACATGGTAAAAACTTTATCAGACAATTATTTCATCGTACGGACCTCCTGGGTATACGGCAGACATGGGAACAACTTTGTAAAGAACATGTTGCGGTTGGCTGAAACGCGCACGGAGATCGACGTTGTTTGCGACCAAGTGGGCTCTCCGACCTATGCGCCGGAATTGGCCTGGTTTATAAAAGAGCTGCTGGAGAGCGAGAAATATGGCATTTATCACGTTTCCAATACGGGAGCTTGTTCCAGATATGAATGGGCAAAAGCGATATTTGCTGCCGCGGGATTGGGGGTAACCGTACGTCCGGTTGACACGGCAAAATTTCTCCTCCCCGCCGCAAGGCCTGCATACTCCGTTCTTGACCACATGGCCATACGCTTGAACGGGTTCTCGACCTTGCGACATTGGAGAACCGCATTAACCCAATTTATTGATGAGCTAAGGAGCATTTAAATGAACATCAGCGCACCGTCTGCAAGTGAACGGGTGGTCATGCTTATCAGCCATCATGCACACCCGGAGATCGTAACAGGGGCGGAAAAAGTACTGCTTATGCTTGGCGCTGCACTTCTGGAGATGCGGCTGAAGGTAGTCTGGATAAGTCCGGGACCTGGACTGTCCGTAGTGCGGGCGGATCAGATGGGGATGGAATCGCGCATCATCCCCTTTCCTTTATTGTGGAGTTTCATTTACAGTCCCGGTCGTTTGGGAGATGAGATCGGCATGCTTCAGATGAGAGCAGAAGGGAGTTTGCTCGATCAAGCGATTGCTGAGATATCCCCGAGCCTGATCATTGCCAACAGTGCCATAAACGCATTTCCGTTGGTCATCGCCCAAAAAAGGAAGATTCCCGTTTGGTGGTATATTCACGAAACCGTCCCGAGCAAGCCGGAGACATTGCCTCTTTTGGCTTTGATCCACGGTCATGGCGATCGAATCCTCGTTCCATCCGCGATCATAGCACAGTCTCTGGCGTCAGCAGGACAACGGCAGATTGATCTGCTTCCCTACGGGGTTGTCATTCTTGATCATTTGTTTGTGAGGGAGAGAAGAAAAGTGGTCCGTCAGACCTTGAGCTGGACTGATTCAGATGCCGTGATCGGATGGTTTGGCTCTATCTATGCCGGAAAGGGACTGATTGAGCTGATCAGAGCCTGCCGTTCTCTCAAAAGCCAGGAGAAAATCGTATTGTTGGCGGCGGGAAACATAGGAGACGACGATTACTTTCGAATGTGCCAGGAAGAAGCAAAATGGATGGAGGCGGTCGAATATCACTATCTGGGTGCGCTTCCGGATATTTCGGATTTGCTGCTCGCAGTCGATATGGTCGTCGTCCCGAGTCTCGTCGAAGAAGCGTTTCCCAACGTCGCTCTGGAGGCAATGGCACTTTCAATCTGTATTGTCGCCTACAAATCAGGCGGTCTGAAGGAAATCGTCATCGACGGGAAGACAGGAATGTTGATCGACAAAGGAGATACCGCTTCGCTTGGCGCCGCGATACAGAAATTGATCGACGAACCGGATATACGGGCGGCTATGGGGCAGCAGGGGAGACAACGGGCTGTTGAATTGTATCATTATGACAACTTCAAGAGGCTGGTCAACGCGATGATCAGTCAACAAGGCGGGAGGGGTCCTGTTTGAAAATTCTGCTTGCTTCCTATTTTCCTTTTCCTCACGTTGGCGGAGTAAATCGCTACATAGATACGCTAAAAAAAGAGCTTGAGGAAAATGGACATCACGTCGACATTCTCGCCCATCATCAGGACATGCGAACCATTTACAAGTACAGTCACATCCGAGATGAGTTTGGACGGAGCCTGACCGGGCGTGAAATCGATAAAACGACGAACAGTCACGAAAAGCGCTTGACGATTAAGGATGTCATTGACCATCAGATGTTTCAGTATTTTGAAAGGCATCTTCCTGGCACCGAACCCGCCATTCGCTGGCGGGAAGTCGAGCGATACACGTTTGAAGTATCGGCTGCCTTGCTCGATCTCCAGAATTACGATGTGATACACACCCAAGACATCCTGTCCACACGCGCCCTGTCTCGTGCGAAGCCGCACCATATCCCCCTCGTCGCGACCATTCACGGCATCCTTGCAACGGAATATATCCATTCAGGAGCAATCGCAAGCAAGGAAAGCCTGAAATGGAAGTATGCCGCAGCCGAAGAGTATGTCGGTCACATGTCCTCCGATGCGACGATTGTACCGACCAGATGGCAAAAGAAGATACTGGGGGGCGAATACGGCGTCCATCCAGACAAACTCACCGTACTCCCTTATGCATTGGATTTGCCCCCGTTTTTAACCCGTTTCGACTTTGAACCGTACCCGCCTTTGACTGCAAATCAGCAGGCGGGAGGGAGATTGATTATCGCTTGTCCTGCGCGGCTCGTTCCGGAAAAGGATCATAAGACATTGATCGAGGCTTTGCGCATCGTAAAGGAAAGGGAGAGCAACTTCGTCTGCTGGCTTATCGGGGACGGAAAGTTGAGAGATGAGCTGGAGATGCAAGCGAAAAAATCAGGGGTATGGGATCATCTCGTTTTCTTCGGGGATCGATATGATGTCGAGGCTCTACTGAAATTATCGGATATCGTCGCGCTGGCGTCGATACAGGATATGCACCCGTATACGCTGATGGAAGCGCAAGTGGCAGGAAAACCATGTGTCGCATCTGATGCCGGGGGGATTCCCGAGGTAGTCTGCCACGAAGAAACAGGCCTGATCTTCCAGACGGGCAACAGCGTCCAACTGGCCGAAAGCCTGATTCGGCTGCTAACCAATCAGGAATTGCGTTTCACACTGGGTATGAACGCTGCCGGACGGGCTCGAATCCGTTTCTCTTCCAAAACCATGTTTGAAAAGACGATGGGGATATATGTTCAGGCAATCGAGAGAAAAAAGCACGGATCGGAAGAGCGGCGGGAGCAGCCGGATTTGTCTGGCAAGCACGGTTTGGTCTCCAAGAGAATAGATCGCTCCGGGAAGGCAGAGAGTATTTTCTCCTTCGACATCGATCCGGCAAAATTTGATGCTGCGCAATGGAGCAACGTGCTCAAGAGGGTACCGCCCGACTATTCGATACCGGATCCGGCCTTTATAAAAACATTGACGGAATGAAAAGAGGGGCATTTCCCCTCTGTTTGATCGCACAGAAACACCTGGCAGCCTTCAAGTGTTCACACAAAAGGCTTCGGCTTGCAAGAAGCATGTTCACCGCGTGAAAGGCGCGTTTTTGGTCGGAATGGCCAGTTTCCATCAGGTCACTTGTTTCATAAAAATAGATGTAAGCATAAGTGGTTCACTGTGTAATGATGGCTATTCGGCCTGTCCTGATACAAACGTGACGACAACATGGAGGTAACCACCCGGAGGCAAAAAAATGAATGAAAGAAGTCAGCTTCAAGAACAGCTTGCCACTTTCCTGAAGGTAAAACTGGGCGTTTTTCTTGCCAATCCCAGCTCGACGCTGCAGTATCCGAACTGGGAACAGCCAGTTGTCTCTATCATTCTGGTCGCTTACAACAAAGCTGCGTATACGTTCCAATGCCTCGAAACGATAAAAGCCCACGCTGATGTCCCTTATGAGGTTGTCATCGTCGATAATGGCTCAAGTGACGAAACAGTCCACCTTTTGAAAAGGACCCACCAGGCAGCTATCATCCGCAATGAGCAGAATGAGGGCTTTGTGAAGGGATGCAATCAGGGAGCTGCCGCTGCGCGCGGGAAATGGCTGCTTTTTCTTAACAACGATACACAGATCACTCCTGCATTGCTGTCTACGCTGCTCCGGACTGCGGAAACGACAAAACATTGCGGAGCCGTAGGGGCCAAAGTCATCTTCCCCGACGGACAACTCCAGGAGGCGGGCAGTATCATTTGGCGAGACGGCTCTTGTGCGGGATACGGTCGGGGAGATCAACCTTTCAAACCGGAGTATTCGTATGTGCGCGAGGTCGATTATTGCTCCGGTGTTTGTTTGTTTCTCAAAAAAGACGTATTTATGGAAGCGGGGATGTTTGACGAGCGTTACCACCCAGGATACTACGAAGAAACAGATTTGTGCATGAAGCTGCGGGAGCTCGGTTATCGGATTATGTATCAACCTGCTGCTGTCGTCATTCACTATGAATTTGGAAGCAGTTCCCCGGAACAGGCCATGCTGCTTCAGGCCAAACACAGGGAAGTATTTGCCGGGCGATGGAATCACCGGCTGCAGGATTACCATTTACCCGGAGCCGGTGCGAGCATCCGGGCCAGAGAACATCAGCGGGACAAAAAATGGAAGGTGCTCGTAGTCGATGACCGGATTCCAATCCCTGCGCTTGGCTGCGGATATCCGCGAAGCTGGATGCTGTTGCAGGGGCTGGCCGACGCGAATGTTTCCGTGACGCTGTTTCCTTTGCAATTTTCGGAGTCAGTGCAGCCCTACACGGAACAGTTGCAACAAATGGGAATCGAAGTCATTTACAACACGGGCGATCAACAGATAAACTTCCGTGACTTCTGGGAAGAAAGAAAGGATGCGTATGACCAGGTGCTGGTCAGCAGACCGCACAACATGCGGGAAATTGCCGGCATCATGCAAAACACCAACCCCAAACCCCAGATCGTGTACGATGCGGAAGCTCTCTTTTTCCACAGGGAAATCGGCCGGCAAACTGCGCTGGGCATCCCACTGACTGAAGAAACCGTACAAAGCCTGATTCTGGAGGAAATGCAATTGATGGCCCTGGCAGACAAGGTGATTTCGGTATCTGAACGGGAAAGGAAAACCATTCAAAGTCTCGGTGTGAAGCAGGTCCAGGTGCTGGGCCACCGTATCGAAGTCCAGCCAACGCCCAATCCATTTTCACAACGTCAAGATTTGCTATTTGTCGGAAGCTTTACGCCAGGATCGCCGAATGAGGATGCGGCACTTTATTTTGTAAACGAAGTCTATCCGCTCGTCTTCAAGGAATTGGGAGTCAATCTGTGGCTCACCGGCACAAATCTGCTGGATTCGATCAAAAACCTGGCTTCCGATCACATCAAGGTCACCGGGACCGTCCCTGATCTGCAGCCATATTACAATCACAGCAAAGTGTTTGTCGTGCCTACCAGATTTGCTGCCGGAATACCCTTGAAATTGCTGGAAAGCATGTCATACGGCGTCCCGGCTGTTGTGTCCCCTCTCATCGCGGATCAGCTCGGTTTAACGGAAGATACGGTGCTGATCGGAAGGGATCCTCGGGACTATGCAGATAAAATCATCGCTTGCTACACAGATAGTCTGGTATGGGAGCGCCTTAGAACCAACGGCCTGAAATTTGTAGAAACCGAATACAACGCGAGGCTGTTTCACCAGCAGATTCTGGATATACGAGAGGTGCAAGGAGCGAGCGGATGAACCGCGGGTGACGATCGCTCACAGGTCTCGTCTCAGCTTCTCCGGATGGAGTCAGATGGGGTGGATGGAAAGCGCGGTTTCACGTGGCGAAAAAGTGTCGCAGCACCAGATGAGCGACGGGGAGGACAGAAGGGGGGATGGAAATGGGGCAGGTCGATGTTTCCATTATTCTTCTGACGTATAACGGTATCCGGTATATCGATGAAGTTCTTCGCGCGATCTATCGGCAGCAAACAAGCTTTCCTTTTGAAGTGATTGCCATTGATTCCGGCTCATCGGACGGAACAGTCGACGTGCTGATGTCATATCCCGTCCGGTTTTATCCCATTGACAAGAAACAGTTCGGACATGGAAAAACACGGAACTACGGGGCCGAATTGTCCCGCGGGCAATACCTTGTTTTTTTGACGCAAGACGCAACCCCGGCCGATGAGTTTTGGCTGGAGGAGATGATCAGGGGTTTTAGCCTCGACCCCAGAGTCGGCTGTGTGTTTGGCAAGCAGATTGCCAGACCTGAATGCGATCCCTTTACACGGCGCGATTTGATGCTCCATTTCGAAATGTTTTCCAAGTCGGATGAGCCTCTCGTGCAATATGTGGAGGATACCCCTGAAGGCCGGGCTCTCTATCACCAGAATCCGCTCTGGTACGGATTTAACTCAAATGTCAATTCGGCTTTAAGGAAAGAGGCGTGGGCTGCTATCCGATTTCGCGATGTGATATACACGGAAGACCAAGTAATGGGCAGAGACATCATCGTCAATGGCTGGAAAAAGGTATATATGCCAAAGGCGGCAGTCATCCATTCCCATAGTTACTCCTCGTTTTTTCGCTATTTTCAGCGTTTCTTTGATGAATTGCGGGGGATGCATATGGCTTTCGGCTACACCGAAGATGTTTCGCTTGCAACCTTGATTCCCGCCTGTTATCGAATAGCCAGAGCCGAAGCGCAATTCATTTTTTCCGAGACCGACTATCGTCGGCACGAAAAGTGTTACTGGGTTTATTTTCGCTGGCGGTGGCATATCGCCAGAAGGTTGGGCGCTTATTTTGGCTGCAGACACGACAAGCTCCCGCATTTTTTGCGGAGGTTTTTTTCGCTGGAAAAAAATCCGGGGCCAACAATGAACGCTTGCTCAAAAAATGAGGTGGATCGATGAGGATTGCCATTGCCTCCGTTCAAGTGCCATTTGAATACGGGGGAGCAGAGATATTGGCCAACAATTTAAAAATGCAGCTTATTCTCAGGGGACACGAGGCGGAGGTCGTGACCATCCCCTTCAAGTGGTATCCGGCTGAGAGTCTGGAAAACAGCATCCGTATGTCCCGCTTGATCGACTTGTCGGAAATGAAGGGGAGACCGATCGACCTGATGATTGCCCTGAAATTTCCGATCTACTATGCCCGGCACGACAACAAAGTGTTATGGCTGCTGCATCAGCATCGCGAAGCATACGAGCTGTGGGGAACCGGTTTCGATGGTCTGGACAAAATGGAGGGCGGCGACCGCTTGCGAAAGATGATCGTAGAGGAAGACAGCCATGCCCTTTCTGGATGCGCCAAAACATACACGATCTCGGCGACTGTGTCAGAGAGGCTGCGTACGTACAACGGGATTGAATCGATGCCTCTCTACCACCCTCCGTTCGGATGCGAACACTTCTACACGGGAGAGATAGGAAACTATATCTTTTGTCCCTCCCGATTGGAAGAATTAAAACGGCAGCAGGTACTGATCGAAGCCCTGCGCTATACCAAAACACAAGTCAAGGTTGTGATCGCCGGCAGAGGAAAGGAAACCTTTATCAACAAAATGAAATCCGCTGTGGAAACATACGGATTGCAAGACAGGGTGCACTTTCTCGGCTGGATCTCCGAAGAAGAGAAAAGAAAGTACTATGCGAACGCGTTGGCAGTTTATTACGGACCGTACCAGGAAGATTACGGCTATGTCACGCTGGAGTCGTTTCTGTCCGGCAAACCCGTCATTACGCATGTCGACGCTGGCGGTCCGCTCGAGTTTGTAAGGAATGGCGATAACGGCTTCGTGCTGGAGCCCGATCCGAAAGCTGTTGCGGAAAAGCTCGACTATTTGTTCTCAAACAAGCGGAGCGCGCAAACGATGGGGATGAACGGACTGCGTTTGATTGAAGATATGGAGCTTGGTTGGGATTCCGTGATCGAGAAGTTGATTGGGTAAACAGCGGGGGGATGGGAATGACAAACATGGTATTTACGGACCGCTATCAGGATGGGTGGGTATCAAAGCGCCTCGTTTTACCATTGAAAAATATAAAAGAAGCTGCGTCTCTGACGATTTGCGGGCGGCGCCACGAATATCCGGAAAATCTCACGCTCTCCTTTTACGTCAATGGCCAGTTGCTTCATGAGGAAATCAATCCGACGGAAAAATTCTCAATCACCGTGTTGCTTCCGGCGATGATGAAAGGTGTTTTGGAGATCGTAGCCAGCGATGTGTTTGTTCCACAGGAGGTGGGGTTGAACGAAGACGTACGGCAGCTTTCGTTTCTGTTGGATGAAGTGAAGCTCACTGGGGTAGCAGATTTAATGGAGCCGTATCATCACTTGTTTTCGTTCACGCCGTCGAAAAAGGTTTATTTTCTGGATGAGGAAACTTGGGATGAGGTCGCTTATTCATTGCCCCCCGATTACAAAGTGCCCGATGAGGATATGCTGCGTGAATTAAAGGAACCGGGGAAGCCGAGAGAGTGCTCCTCTGCTTCTATCAAAGGAATCGTATACGATAAATTTTCAGGGGCGCCTGCAGCGTTATCATACGTTCTCTTGCTGAATGAGAGAAAACAGCTCATAACCGCAACGGCTGTCGACGAGTACGGACACTATCAGTTTGACGAACTGTCTGACGGAAATTATATAGTTGTAGGCAGATCGTATCAGTATGGCGAACAGCAAATCCACGTCACATTGAACGGGGACGGCATGGTGATACACATACCCGTATTGCCGCTTCAGTAAAAAGGTGAAATGCCAGGCCGAAGGGGAAATTTGCGAAATGTCGACGGCTTGGGCCAAATTGGAACCATAAACAAACGAGCATCCCGTTTCACTTTCAAAAGTGGACGGGATGCTCGTTGTTTAGGCCATCCCTCAACAGAGAGAGAAGGCATACATACGGAGAGGGGGCTTATTTTTTGTGCAGGCGTACCTGTTCGTATACCTCCAGTGTCCGGTTCACCATGAAATCGTGCCGCCAGTATTTTCTGGCCCACCTCCTGGCATCGTGCGAGAGCTTTTCCCGAAGAGTTTTGTTATTCATCAGCATCAGAAGCGCTTGAAACAGCTCTTCACTGTTTTGGGGTTCGACCAGCAAGCCCGTATGGTGATGCGAGACGAGCTCCGCATTTCCTCCCACACGGGTGGTTACGATGGGCAAACCGATAATTTGCGCTTCCATGATCGCCAGGGAGTGATTTTCGACAAGGGAGGGAAGCACGAAAATACTCGCCTGTTTGAGCAGATGAAAGATATCGGATCGGTTGCCCAAAAATTCAATATGATGGTCCAGGTTGTGCTGTCCGACCAACGCTTCCAGCTCCGTTCGGTCCGGGCCTTCCCCGGCAAATTGGCAAACGAAGTCATCGCGGACGCGAGCCAATTTTGCCAAAGCCTCGATCAAATACCGCTGCCCTTTGTACGGAACCAGCCTGGCGGGACAAATAATGACTTGTTTGCCGTCTGACCGGGGGATGTGCTGGATTGCGTCCGTCTGTTGGGCTATCGCTTCTGCCTGTAATCCATAGGGAACGACCGTCAGCTTTTCCGGAGCCACAGAGAAGCGGTTTGTGAATTCCCTGCGAAGCCATTCGGTCGGGAGAATCGTGGCATCTGCGGAGGAGCATCCCAGTTTTTCTTCCAAATAGCTGTACTTCCAGCGCATCGAGTCCGCCTGATCGATCTCCCCGGTTAAAACAAACTCATCGTGAATCATGCCGTGAATCGTTGCGACATGCGGAATGTGTTTGGGAATGACACGAGATAGAGCCCGCGTGGAGATGATGTCCTGCGTATGAACCAGATCATACTGATTCAGTTCGAGCATGACAGTGGCCATCTCAAATACATGCCGCTCGATAAGGCGGTACCGCGCCCAGTGATCGAGAAGCGGAAACTCCCGGTCAAAATAATCCATCAAAATATCATAAACAGGAAGGTGAATCGGTTTTTTCTCCACGCTTTTTTTGTCGTCCAGCAAGTGCACCCGACTCATGTCCGGATGATGGCCAAGCAAATCTACTTGATGGCCGCGTTCTTCCAATCCTTGCTTTAAAGTACGTAAATACGTGTCTACCCCTCCTACGTGGGGGAGTATCCAGTACGTAGCGAGTAAAATGTTCATGAATAAGCCTCCGCTGCGCTTTATTTGTACAGCGTACTCATATGAGCCCGAGCGCGTTGAACTGCTCAAGCACAAAATTCTTCAATGCTCGAAGCTTTTGACTGCTTTCTTCCGAAGTGACACCTTTCGTCCCCAGATATACTTTTAGTTTTGGTTCGGTACCGGAGGGCCGCAGGCAAAACCACGACTCGTCATCTAGCCGGTACTTCAACACATCGGATGCCGGCAAGGGAATCGCGGTACTGGTGCCGTTGACCATTTCTCTACAAGTGCCTGCCAGAAAATCTTCCACGACCATAACTTTTTTGCCGGCAACCTCGGTAAAACCTTGCTGGCGAAAAAAAGACAGGGTGGCCCTGATTTTCTCGACTCCCGCCTTCCCTTTGAGGGATAAGGAATACAAGTCTTCGCTGTAAAATCCGTATCTCTTGTACAGTTCGATCAGTCCGTCGTATATGGACTTTCCCGATGACTTATGAAAAGCGCACATGTCTGCTAACATCAGAGCCGTTTGGATGCCGTCTTTATCCCTGACAAAGTCGCCGATCAAATAGCCGCTGCTTTCTTCGAATCCGAACAGAAACGTGTACTGACCCGATCTCTCGTACATGCTGATCTTCTCTCCGATATACTTGAAGCCCGTCAGCGTATCCACCGTATCTACACCGTAATCGGCCGCGATTGCTCGGGCGAATTCGGATGTGACAATGGTTTTGACGATGGTGCCGTTATCTGGCAGTAGCCCTTTTCTTTTTCGCTCGGATAGGAGATAGTCCAGTAAAAGGGCACCGATTTGATTGCCGGACAGTATCGTATATCCCTGCGGACCTTTTTTGACTGCGACACCGATGCGGTCCGCATCTGGATCGGTTGCCAGGATCAGATCAGCGTTTGTCCGTTTACCGTATTGCAGCGCCAGCTCGAATGCTTGCGGCTCTTCCGGATTGAGCGATGCTGCATTGGTGAAATGCGGGTCCGGATTCGCTTGCTCGGTAACGACAGTGACCTGATTGTAGCCGAACCGGCTCAGAACGAGCCTGATGGGTTCGTATGCTGTTCCATGTAAAGGGGTAAAAACGATGTTTACCTGCGAAGTACCCGATGGTTCAGGGTTCAGCCTGATCGTCTGCAGTCGCTCGACATATGCTTCCAGGATATCATCATGAATCTGCACCAATAGGCCGCTCTGCCTCAATGATGCTTCGTCACCACTTTCTACGGACAGTTCGTCTGTTACCTCGTTTACCTTTGCCATGATTTGTTCGGCGGTCGCCGGCGTGATTTGGACACCGTCGCTGCCGTAAATTTTATAGCCGTTATACTCGGGCGGATTATGGCTCGCGGTGATAACGATTCCCGCGAACGCATGCAGGTGGCGCACCGCAAAAGACAGAAGGGGGGTTGGACAGAGCCGATCAAACAAATAAACACGGATGCCGTGCCTTCCTATCACCTTTGCGGATTCAATCGCAAAATCAGACGATTTGTTTCTGGAGTCATAGGCAATCACTACGCCCTGCGCCTTCGCCTGTTGGCCAGACTCTGCGATAAAGCGGGCCAGCCCTTCGGAAATTTTTCGCACCGTATACACGTTCATCCGATTGGGGCCAGGTCCCATTTCCGCCCGCATCCCTCCCGTACCGAATTCCAGATCGGCATAAAAGAGGTCCTCTAGAAGTGGTTCATTATCCTTTGCGCGCTGTAACTCTTCGCGTAGTCTTTCGTCCAGATCGGGGTAATTCATCCAGCGATTATATCGCTCTCTCCAATTGATCATGAGCCGAAAACCTCCACATCGATTCGCACACATCTGCGAGTATAAAACATAGTATGAGCGGCGGTATAAATGGCAACCGGAGACAGTGCCACAATATTCATGTGCAGATTGGCTTTGGACGAGCCCGTTGTCGGTTTTCCACTCTTAAGCTGGTCGATACACACATACCTTTTCCGGCGAGTGATCATATGGATATTACATGTGTACATCAGGATCAGACAGAAGAGAGGTGCTTTCCGTTGAGGCTCGTTTTGCTTTCAGGAGGAACAGGGAAACGACTGTGGCCGCTTTCCAACGAATCCAGATCAAAACAGTTCCTAAAAACGATACGAACTCCCGATGACGAGATGGAGTCGATGATACAGAGGATATGGAAACAACTGAAGACGAAAAAAATGGACCATTCAGCCTATATATCGACAAGCAAAACGCAGGTGGACATGATTACCTCCCAGTTGGGGAGCAATGTGCCTCTTATCATTGAACCGGAGCGTCGAGACACGTATCCGGCTATAGCCTTGGCAGCAACGTATTTCTATTCGAAGCAGGGCGTAGACCTGAATGAAGTGATCGTCGTCATGCCAGTCGATCCTTATACGGATTATCAATTTTTTGATAAAGTCAAGGAGTTGGAGGACGCGATACGACAATCCGACGCAGATATTGCATTAATCGGGGTGCAGCCCACCTCCCCATCCGAAAAGTACGGTTATATTATTCCGGTTCAAAATACCCTAAAAACCTCCGAAGGCTATATCCCTGTTGATTCCTTTACGGAAAAACCGTCTAAAGATGAGGCAGCCAAGCTTCTTCGGCAAAATGCATTGTGGAATTGCGGTGTTTTTTCATTTCGGTTAGGCTACCTCATTCAATTGCTGGAAGAAAAAAAGCTGCCGGTTGAGTTTGATGAGCTTGTGGAGAAATACGACCAATTGCCAAAAATAAGCTTTGACTATGAAGTAGTTGAAAAAGCAGATCGGGTTGTAGCGATCCCGTATCATGGCACCTGGCGGGATTTGGGCACGTGGGATACACTGACGGCGGATATTCAAACAAAAGTGATCGGAAAAGGCATCATTAGCGACGATAGCAGCAATACACATGTCGTGAATGAATTGGATATCCCGATAGCGGTAGTGGGAGTGCCGAATGTCGTTGTAGCGGCAAGCCCTGACGGCATACTGGTATCGGAAAAATCGGAAAGCCACCGAGTGAAGGATCTGGTGAAAAAGATAGACCAAAGACCGATGTTTGAGGAACGGCGATGGGGATGGTATCGAGTCCTCGATTATCAAACAAGGACGGATGGAACAGACATCTTGACCAAGCGCTTGTGTTTATACGCAGGAAAAAACCTCAGCTATCAATATCACCAGATGCGCAGTGAGGTATGGACGATTGTAGCCGGTATCGGTGAATTCGTATTGAATGACCGGTTGATTCGGGTAAAGGCAGGCGATGTCGTCAGAATTCCTGTCCATGCCAAACATGCAATCAAGGCAATCGAAGAGTTGGAGATTATCGAGATTCAAATGGGCACAAGACTTGTCGAAGAAGATATCGTCCGCCTATTCATGTCGTGGGATGATCTCTTGGACTCCTTGAGGCAATGACAGAAAGCGATCATGAGACAGGCGCCGCCATGCCAGAGGACAGGGGGCGCTTTTTCATGAATCTTTCCAAACTTATGTCGTTTTCTTTCCTATATGAATTGCCAAACATCGCCATTGTACCTTATGATGGATGAGCGGAACGTACATATACGCAAAAGCTTATTTGTCCGTCGCAATCATTTATTATTCTGCATAAGTCAGACAGAAAAAGGAGGAGTAGCATGTTTGCAAAGAAAGCGGCAGGTGCATTGCTGCTGGCATCCCTGCTGGTGCCGTCGATCGGACATGCCCAACCGGTTGTCCAGACAAAATCTGCTGTCCAGCCGGCTGACATGATCCTGCAAAACGGTGCCGTCTATACGGTAGACCGGAACCGGAACTGGGCCGAAGCGGTCGCAGTCAAGGGAGATACCATCGTTTATGTCGGTACCAACGAAGGAGCAAAAGCGTACGCCGGGGCACAGACTAAAGTGGTGGATGTAAAGGGGAAGATGGTTCTGCCGGGCTTCATCGACAGCCATACCCATGCCAGCAAGACGACCGGCATGATTTACACAGTCGATCTGTTTGAACTGGGGTCGATCGAAGAATACGTGAAAGCTGTCAAGGAATTTGTGAAGAAGTATCCAGAGGAAACCGCGATCCAGGGGCGGGGCTGGACGAACTCGGCTGCCACCGGAATTGGACCGCGTAAAGAGGCGCTGGATGAAGTATCCAAAGACATCCCGATCGCACTCACATCGGATGATGGTCATTCTCTGTGGGTAAACTCCAAGGCATTGGAAGTGGCGGGAATCACAAAAAGCACGCCGAATCCGGACGGAGGTCTGATCGAGCGCGATCCGGCTACTGGAGAGGCTTCAGGAACACTGCGCGAAAAGGCGATGGACCTCGTGCTGAAGAAAATTCCGGGTCTTTCAGTCGAGCAGTATATGAACGGAATTTTGGAATATCAGAAGCTGGCCGCCGAGCGTGGGGTCACGACAGCGCGCGATCCGGACATGCTGCGCTATCCAAACGTGCTCGAGGCGTACAAGCAGCTCTCTGAGGAAGACAAGCTGACTGTCCGCTTCCGCAACGCCATTACTGCAGACCCGGCGAAGGGTCCGGAGCAGGTGAAAGAGTTCATCAAGCTGCGCGAAGAGAACAAAGGCCCTCATTTTCAGATCAACGCGGTGAAAATATTCATGGACGGCGTCGTAGAGGGTGCTACCGGCTATCTGGAAGAGCCGTACAAGCACAAGCATACGAGGGGCCAGCTGATCTGGGACCCGGAAGTGTACAACGAGACGGCGGCGGCTGTCGATAAAGCCGGCTTCCAGCTGCACGTCCACTCGATCGGCGATGCAGCGACGAGAATTACTCTCGACGGATTCGAATATGCGGAGAAAAAGAACGGACAGCGGGATGCTCGTCCTTCCATTGTTCATTTGCAATTGTTCAATCCAAAAGATATGGAGCGCTTTAAAAAGCTGGGCGTCATCGGAATCCCGCAGCCTTACTGGTTCTTGAAGGAGCCCGGGTTCTTTGAAGAAATCGAGGTCCCGTATTTGGGCCGGGAGCGGGCCGAAGAGGAGTACCCGATGAAAAGCATGATCAACGCAGGCATCGTGATGGCTTCCGGCAGCGACTACATTGTGACCCAGGAGTTTAATCCGCTGCACGGCATTCAACAAGGCATCACCCGGATTGAAGAGGGCAAAACGGACCCCAAAGATATTGCCAACCCGGATGAACGCGCCACACTGGCCGACATGATTGCCAGCTTTACGATTGACGGGGCTTACGCCAATTTTGTAGAGGACATTACCGGTTCTATCGAAGTGGGCAAGAAGGCAGACCTGGTCGTTCTGGATAAAAACCTGTTTGCGATTCCGGCAACGGAGATCAAGAAAACGAACATTCTCTGGACGCTGTTTGAAGGCAAAGAAGTGTATCGAAACGAGGCGTTCAAGTAAAGGGAATAGTGAATAGGGAATGAATTGGCTTTAAGTAAAAAAAAGCTGCTCTTCCAGTAGACGAATCTGCTGGAACGGGCAGCTTTTTTTACCTTCAATCAACATTCAAAGTGCGATAGACCTTATAGAACGGTGATCTTTTGCCGGTAGCAATCATCAAGCAGTCGAATGATCTGCCTTTACGTCCCTGCTTTCTTTGGCGGGGGCCTGGATCGCAAATTTTGTTTTCATCAGTACGGCAATGACCAACAATGCCATCCCGTTGATAATAAATACCGTCCGGATGGGAATCCAGCCTCCCAAAAAGCCTCCCAGCACAGGACCGATCATGTTGGCGAGCTGTGTAGAGGATTGATTGAGGCTAAATGCTCTGCCGCGGAATTCAGGGTCTGTTACTTTCACGATCAGCGCATTCAAAGACGGATAGACGGCCGCGAAAAACAACCCGTAAACAAAGCGCAGGATGCCAAAGCCGTACAGGCTGGTGAAAAAGTACTGAAGCAGGTTCCCGATTCCGCCGCCCAACAAGCCGATAAAGAGAATCTTCGAGTAGCCGATCTTGTTGCCGATCTTGCCCCATTGCGGAGCGGCCAGCACCGTGGCGATTCCGACCGCGGAAAAGATGATGCCCGAGCTGAGCGAAGCATCTTGCTGAGATGCCCCGAGCTGCAGGACGTAGACGGTGAGCAGCGGCTCCAGAAGCATGACGGAGATCGTTACGACCATGGCCAGGCCGAGAATGGTGACAAAGGAGCGGTTAGCCATCGCGAGACGAATATCGTCTGCAACATGCGAACGCTCGCCGGACCGGTTGAAATTCGTTTCTTTTACGAAAAATGTGGCAATTAATGCCGCGATCAAGACGACTACAGCGGAGAAAAGGAACGCTTCCCGGTTTCCCCACAGATGGCTGACAAAGCCCCCGATGAGTGGCCCGATGATCCCGCCGGTAGCACCAGAAGTAGCCATGATGCCAAGAGCGTAGCCGACATGCTTGTCTGGCGTATTCGTCGCGACAAGTGCAATCGAGGCAGGCACAAATCCGGCCAAAAGCCCCTGCAGGACTCGAAGTGCCAGGAACGAATAAGGGTCCGTCACCAAATAGTTGAGAAAATACAAAACGGCCAAGCTGTAACCCGACCGAATCAACATGGGTTTTCTCCCGTACTTGTCAGACAGAGATCCCCAATAGGGAGATATTAACGCACTGGCCAGAAACGTAATCCCGAAAGAAATGCCCGACCATGCTTCCAGATGCTCATTAACACCCAGCGAGGTATGGAGAAAGATCGGCAAAAAAGGGATGGAAATGGAATAGGCAGCGCTGCAAAAGAAGACGCCGATCCACAAGACGACTAGATTCCGTTTCCACGAGAAAGACATGCTGCAACACAACCTTTTCAATAGAAAGAACAACGTTCACAATATGTTCATTTTAACACTCCTTTATCGTGGAGAGTTATCAAGAAAATACATAGGCCTATTGCAAAAGCTTAATAACAGATTTTCATCCGCACTCACACTGGCAGATTTCTGAAAGATGCACTTTGCGGCAGAAAACTCTCGATAGAGTGAAATCTTTTTGCAAGTTGTTCGTATATCCATATTGGGTGAAGCGAAAGAAGACAAAAAAGCCGGAAACCCGAAACAGGATGACCGGCTTCACATCTGCAGCGCGATTGTAAAACGCAGACAAGGGGGGGATGAATTGGAGCTCACTTATTTTACAAGCTTGTGCCGGAGTGCCAGGGCAACGGCTTGGGTACGATCTTCAACGCCCATTTTTTGCAAAATCCGATGGACGTGTGTCTTGACGGTTCCTTCCGAAATAAACAGGTTTTGGGCAATCTGGTCGTTGCGGAAACCATACGCAAGCTGCTGAAGGACGTCCAATTCTCTATCCGTCAAGTCTTCCAATAGGACATACCCTTTTTCGGTCGGCTCTGCCGCAACGGGCTCTTGACTGCGGAGCAATTCTGCCAACGCCTTGGCAGCCGTACCGGTATGAAAAAGGACAGCTCCCTGATAAGCGCTGCGAATCAGTTCGAGCATCTCCTGGGAATCGGCATCCTTTAGCATATACCCGACAGCGCCCGCGCGAATCCCATCCACTACGTAATTCTGGATGTCGAAGGTAGTGAGAATCAACACCTTGATGCGGGGCGATTGCTTCAAGATTTGGCGTGTTGCTTCGATTCCGGAGCACTTGGGCATCTGCACATCCATCAAAATGACATCGGGCTGGCAAGCTGCCGCTTTTTCTATCGCTTCTTCGCCGTCTGCCGCTTCGCCGACGACTTCCATATCCGGCTGCATCTGGATGACATAGCCTAAGCCTTGTCGGATCATCGTCTGGTCATCGACAAGCAACACTTTGATTTTTTTTGCGCCTTCGTTTTCTGTTTGCACCATCGTTATCCCTTCCTAAGCGATATCCTGGTACGGAATCACCACTTTTATTTCAAACCCATGTGGTTCAACCGCGGTGTAGGAGAGGGAGCCATTCAGCTCCGTCACACGTTCTTTCATGCTTGATAGTCCAAATCCCGGTGCAATGGTTTCACCAGGTGTCAGCTTTCCATCGTCACGGATGCACATAAAGCAGTGGGAATCATCCTGGGTAACGATTACGTCCAATTGACCTGCCTCGGAGTGGCGCAGCGTATTTGTAACCGCTTCCTGCAAGATTCGGTAAAAAGCGATGGAAATGGTTTGTGTCAACCCAAGCTCGGGATCGTCTGCAACCAATTTGCAGCGCAGCCCGGTGTTTTTCTCCGTTTGGGAAAGGAACGCCCGCAGCGGAGCCAAACCAAGGGAAGACTGGTCACTCGCCAGCGTGTGAACAGATCCGCGAATGTCTTCCAGACTATGCTTGGCTACATAAAGCATGTTTCGTACCGCTTCCTGTGCGTCGCTAGGCCCATTTTTCAGCATGAATTGCAAGGCGTGAAGCTGGACGATCAGAGATGTGAGGGAATGCCCCAACTGATCGTGGAGATCGCGGGCAATCCTCGTGCGTTCTTCCAGGACGGCCACCTGCATCGTATGGACGGCAGCCTCCTGCAGCTCGTTATGGGCTTCTTTCAGTTGGGCATGGGCCTTTTGAAGCTGCTCCAGATGAAGCTGGTTTTGCTCATAGGCATCGAACTGGACCCGGTACCCTTTTGCTCCGACATAGCAGCCAATAAAGGTGAGCGCGAAGGGGACCAAATGCGGCGAGAAGAACGAGTGGTCCTTGATCAAAAGCAATAGTCCGATCAACCCAAGACCGGTGGCGTAGATCAGGGCCCGTTTTTCTTCCATTCTGACGCCGACAAAAATGACAAGGGGGAACAATAGCCCAATCGTCTCCGAACCTCCGGCGAGCGCTTTGATGATTGTAACCAAACCGATCAACAACGTAACGCATTCGGTGCGCAAAGGGGTCCACAGGCTCTTTGGCGTCCAGAACAGCCAGAAGTGACAGACCAGAATGGCAAACGAAAAAGCGAATTGGGTCGGAGTTTCATGCATATATGAATTCGGGACTAAAATCAGGACAATTAAAGCCAGAAACCAAACGGTAAAGTATCGCTTTTGCAAGGCTTCCAGTATTCGTTTAAACAAAGCGACACCCTTCTTTCCACACATTTTCATTTTCTTGCTTCCATTCTACCACGTGTGTCATCTATCTGTAGATAGACCTGCTCGAATCTATAATCAATCCGTCGATAGATCACATACGGAAGTCCTATGTTTACAATATACGTTGTGACAATTACATCCAGAGAAAGGATGTTGTACGTTGCTGGTTTGATAAGGGAGGCTAGGAATGAAGGAACTGATTCAGTTGGCAAAGCTGTTGCGTGAAGCGAATGCCGTGTTTTCTTCCATTTCGGAAGAAGAACTGGATACACAAGACCTGACTTGGCAACAGGTTCTCATTTTGGAACAAATCAAGGATGGACCGAAAACAATCGGCGAGATCAGCAAAGCGGTCGAACTTCCCTACAGCACCACGTCAGGGCTTGTAAACCGATTGGAGCGAGAAGATTTGGTGAAACGGTTGAGAGACGGAAACGATCGCCGGATCGTATGGGTTTCTCCGACTTTGCGCATAACCAAGGGGGAAGAGGTGGAATCTGACGAATCATACGTAGGGACACTCGAAGGAAAAACTGCTCAGATCATCTCATCACTCCATGTCCTTCACGAGATGTACACCTATAAAAAAAGAGCTACTAGTTGACTGGAAGAGGTGAGTGGATGTGAACCTATCTGCACTTTCGATTAAGCGACCCGTCACGATGATCATGCTGACGGTCGCCATGATTATTTTTGGATTCGTGTCTCTGCCTCGTTTGGCCATCGACCTGATGCCGGAGCTGAACTTTCCGGTAGCCGTGGTCGTTACCTCTGTAGACGGAGGTTCGCCAAGCGAAGTAGAAAAGCTGGTGACCAAGCCGATAGAAAATGCGCTGGGTACGGTAGCGGACCTGGACAGCATTTCATCGGTCTCCATGCAGGGGGCTTCCCAGGTCATTTTGTTCTTCAACTGGGGAACAGATCTGGACCAGGCGACCCTGAATATGCGGGATAAGGTAGACCAGGTGCGGGGGATATTGCCGGATTCGGCACATGCTCCGCGTGTACTTAGAATTGATCCGAACAGTCAGCCGATCCTTACCTACGCGCTGACTGGCGAACAAGATGTAAACCAGTTGAAGAAAATCGCCGAAGATGTCATTCAATCCCGACTGGAGCGGATTGATGGCGTCGCTTCCGTATCGATTGGCGGCGGTCAGGGCCGGGTTGTCGATGTGACATTGGACCCGGCGAAGCTGTCTGCATACGGACTGACGCTTGAACAAATTCAACAAGCCATCGGAAGCAACAACATCTCGGGTACTGCCGGTTCTGTTCGTGAAGGCGACGGCAAAATGAACATCCGGGTGCAAGGCGAGTTCGCGAGTGTCGATCAGATCGCCATGACACCAATCCCGGTAGGAAGCAGCTCGATCCGGTTAAAAGACATTGCGACTGTCGAAGATACACTGGAATCGATCACCCAGTTGAACTACGTAAACGGGCAGCCAAGCCTGGGCCTGTCCATTACGAAAGCATCAGGGGGCAATACGATCGAAGTCGCTGATGCTGTGAAAAAAGAAATGGAGAAGCTGAAGAAGGATCTGCCGGAGAACATCGTCGTCACAAATACGATGGATACTTCTACTTATATCAAGGACTCCATTTACACCACTGCTGAGCACGCTTTGCTGGGTGGCGGTATCGGGATCATCATGCTGTTCTTCTTCCTCGGAAGTTTTCAATCGATGTTGATTGCCACGATCGTTCTTCCTGTTTCGATCGTCGCGACCTTCCTGTTGATGTACATGACAGGACAGACGATCAACCTGATCTCCCTGTCCGGTTTGACTCTCGGACTTGGTTCATTGATTGACTTTGCGGTTGTTATTTTGGAAAATATTTTCCGACAGCGGGAAAAAGGCAAGAGCATGATGGAGGCCGCACTGGTCGGCTCCAAAGAAGTCGGAAACGCCGTAATGGCGTCCGCTTTGGCGCAAATTTGCGTATTCCTTCCGATTGCCATGACGGAAGGAATCGCTTCTGAATTGTTCGGTCCATTGGCGCTGACTGTCGTATACTCCCATATCGCCGCACTGGTGTTCTCGCTCATGCTGGTGCCGATGATGAGCTCGCGCATCTTGAAAAAAGTGCCGCATCATGGTGATATGAAAGGGTACCGGGGCGTCAACCCTGTCAAATGGTTCAATATCGGATTCAAGAGAGTGGAAAACGGCTATCGCGGCCTTTTGAAATGGTCCCTGGGCCACCGGAAAACCGTTCTTTTCGTGACCATCGGTACGATGATCGGCTCTCTGCTGTTGACGCCGATGATCGGAGCAGAGTTCATGCCGGCCATGGATGAAGGACAGGTGTCCATTTCCATTAAGATGCCGAACGGCACGATTGTAGAGGAAACAGAGAAGGTTGCCAAGCAAATCGAAGAAATCGCCTCGAAAGTACCGGAACTGAAAACCTTGTCTACCTCGATCGGCAGCAGCGGTTCGCCGATTGCAGCCACTGCAACATCAAACCGGGCGTCAGTGACATTGCTGCTTGTCGATGTGACCGAGCGGACTCGTTCGTCGAGCGATATCGCCATCGACCTGCAAAAACAAGTGGCGTCGATACCTGGAGCTGAAATTACCGTAAGCTCCTCGCAAGGCTTCGCGACAGGCTCCCCGGTAGAGCTTACCCTCCGTGGTGATGATCTGGCTGTCTTGCAAGACATCGGCGGCATCATCAAGGAACAAATCAAGAGTATCCCGGGTACAGCCAACGTAGCGACAAGTATGGAAGATACGCTGCAGGAATACGAAGTGCTGGTGGATGCCGAGAAAGCTAGTATGTATGGACTTACTACGGGGCAAATCCTGTCCAGCGTCCGTACGTCTTTCCAAGGACAGACTGTAACGAAATATCGTACAGGCGACGATGAAATCGATGTAAAGATCAAACTTCCTGAATCTTACCAAGAAGATATCAACTATCTGAAAAACCTGCGGATTTCAGCGCCGGGCGGAGCGCAAGTCGCGCTTTCCTCTGTAGCGACGATTTCCAAGGTAGAGGTTCCGCTGGCGATCAATCGTTCCAATCTGTCTCGCGAGATCAAGATTACGAGCGATCTGGCCGGGCGCGATCTGAATTCGGTGACGCGAGACATTCAGGCGAAGCTGTCGAAGCTCACGCTGCCGGATGGATATAAAGTTGATTTTGGCGGTCAATCGGAGGACATGGCTGAGTCCTTCGCTAGCCTCGGACTGGCAATTATCCTGTCAGTCGTACTCGTGTACATGGTTATGGCGGGGCAGTTTGAATCCTTCTACACGCCGTTTATCATTATGTTCTCGGTACCGCCGACAGTTACCGGGGTACTTCTCGGACTGCTGGTGACAGCGACACCGCTCAGCGTATCCGTATTGATCGGTTACATTCTTTTGATCGGTCTCGTCGTGAACAACGCGATCGTATTGATCGACTACGTGAATCAACTGCGTGCGAAAGGGCATTCCCTGCACGAAGCGATTCTGGAAGCAGGTCCGATTCGTCTTCGTCCGATTTTGATGACGACCATGACCACGATCCTTGCGATTGGACCGCTTGCCTTCGCAACGGGTTCCGGTAGTGAGTCTCAAGCGCCGATGGCCATCACCGTTATTTTTGGTCTGAGCTTCTCCACGTTGATTACATTGGTGCTGGTGCCTGTTGTCACGACATTGTTCGATGATTTCGGCAAGAAACTGCGCGACAGACGCAACCGGAAAAGAGAGAAGCGGAAACAAAAACAAAGCGTTCCAGTCATCGAATCGTAAGTGCATGTGGGATAAGGAGGGAAATGTGAACGTGAGAAAACAACCCATTATTTTAGCGCTATCCGTGGCATTGCTCGTAGCTGGCTGCTCCCAGCCGGAAGCAGCTGCTCCGTCAGATACGCAGGCAGAAGAAGCGGCGACTCCCGTACAGATTGAACAGGTGAAAAAAGGAGTCGTCAGCAGCGAAGCGGGAATTTCAGCCAAATTGGCTCCAAGCGAGGAAATACAGATCAGTCCCAAAGTCAGCGGGAAAATTACAAGCCTCCCGGTAAAGCTGGGTCAGCCTGTTAAAAAGGGAGAAGTCTTGTTTAAACTGGACGAGACGGATCTCGCCAATACAGTCGCCCAGCAGGAAGCAGCGTATAAAGTGGCACTGGCGAATCTCAAGCAGTCGGGAAGCAGTACGGATCAAAGCCTGGTACAGGCACAAAACAGCTTGAAACAAGCTGAACAAGCACTGACGGATGCCCAGCTGAACCAGCAACGGATGAAACAACTGTTTGATCAAGGGGCTATCTCATCCCAGCAGTTCGAGCAAGCAAACACAAGTCTGATGAATGCACAGACTGCATATGAAAACGCTAAGCAAACGTTGGAAACAACCAAGCAAAAAACAACCCTGCAAGTATCGGAAGCATCCGTGAACCAAGCAGCGGTCGCTTTGCAAAATGCTAGAGAGCAGCTGGCGAATGCAGTCGTGACAGCGCCGATCAGCGGCTTTGTTTCGAGCGTAAACGGAGCGGTTGGACAGATTGCTTCGCAGGGAACTCCCGTTGTCGTCATCGTCAACACAAACCCGCTCTTGGTCAAAGCGAATCTTTCTGAACAAGACATCACAAAAGTCAAAGTGGGTACGGCCGTAAAGGTAAACATCCCGATTCTCGGCAAAGAAGTGGAAGCAAAAGTATCGGCGGTGAGCCCTGTGATGAATTCACAGCTCAAGGCGTATCCGATCGAAATTTCGATCCCGAACCCTTCCAACGAGCTGAAGGCGGACATGGTCGTGAACGTTACGTTTGCAGGTCAAGTCTCCGGCAAGGAAGAGGAGCTGATCGTTCCGCGCAAAGCCGTGTTTGAACGAGAGGGCAAAAAATTTGTATTCCGTATCGAGGATGAAGTCGCCAAGCAGGTGGAAGTCACTACTGGTGAAGAAACGAGCGACCAGATCGTGATTAAATCCGGTTTGGCCGAGGGAGATAAGGTAGTCGTCAAAGGACAGACATTGCTGCAAGACGGTAAAAAAGTATCGATCATTCAGTAATAAAGGCATTTCGGGATGGGCCTGTACGGACCTTCCCGGGAAGGCTGACAAGACAGAAAAGAGCTGTGCAATCGCAGGAGGCTGCGGCACAGCTCTTTTTTTGTGTCGGTTTGGATCAAGCGGTTTGGAACAAAATAACGAAGGAGCCCTCCGCTCAACAGCGTTTATTTCAGTTGTTCATTTAAGATGCTTTCCTCCAGGACAGCAAATTTATCTCCGTATACTTTGGTAATATGTCTTTCTCCCCAGGCACAAAGGGAGTCCAGTATTCCTTTCAAGCTCCACCCATACTCGCTGAGCTCATATTCGACCCTGGGCGGGACTTGGTTGTACACAATTCGGTTTATGACCCCGTCTTCCTCCAGCTCGCGCAATTGTTGTGTCAGCATTTTTTGGGTAATGGCTGGCATCAGCCGTTTCAATTCGCTCGTCCTCTTTTTGCCGTGGGTCAAATGGCAGAGGATGACGCATTTCCATTTGCCTCCGATGACTTCGAGCGTTGCTTCGACAGCGATGTTGTACTTCTTCTTTTGCATGGTGCTACCTCCTGAAAACAGGCACCAAAAAGTGCCTATCATACTTTTGAGTACCTATGACACAAAAAAGTGCGTTCTTTTCTTTTTGACTTATAACTCCCATAATAGCATTTGCCGGCGGAAAATCACTATACTTTTTTATTTAGATAGTCTGTTGGCAACTAGGGCCCTAGAAATAGACACAAACAGGAGGAGGAACCATGCCTTTGGATCATAAGCGTAATATGTGGGCACTGCTGGCATTGGCAGTGAGTGCATTCGCGATAGGAACCACAGAATTTATCAGCGTGGGATTACTGCCGCTGATCGCTCAAGATTTACACATCTCTGTCACGACAGCCGGGCTGACCGTTTCCCTCTATGCACTTGGGGTCACGGTCGGCGCGCCAATCCTGACATCACTGACTTCCACCATGAACCGGAAAACACTTTTGCTATGGATCATGGTCGTCTTTATCGCGGGGAACAGCATTGCAGCCAGTGCGACCAGCGTAAGCATTCTGCTGATAGCCCGTGTTTTGTCCGCCTTCGCGCACGGTGTATTTATGTCAATCGGGTCTACCATCGCCGCCAATTTGGTGCCGGAGGATCGCAGAGCCAGCGCGATCTCGATCATGTTTACAGGCCTTACGGTGGCTACCGTTACTGGAGTGCCGATCGGAACCTTTATCGGTCAACAGTTCGGGTGGCGGCTTGCCTTTGTAGCGATTGTTGCGGTAGGGGCTATCGCCTTGATTGCGAACGGCATCCTGGTTCCTCGCAATTTGGCAAAAGGGATTCGCACAAAATTTGGCGATCAGCTCAAGCTCGTTACAAATGGGCGGTTGCTGCTGGTATTCTTGATTACCGCGTTGGGGTATGGGGGCACGTTCGTCGTCTTCACTTATTTGTCTCCACTGCTTCAGGATATAACAGGGTTTAAAGCTGAAACGGTCGCGGTCATCTTGCTTGTGTACGGCATCGCGATTGCAGTCGGAAACGTAATTGGCGGAAAAGTAGCGAATCGAAAGCCGATTGTGGCCTTGTTTTATATGTTTATCGTGCAAGCGGCAGTCCTTTTTCTTTTGGCGTTCACCGCACCGTTCAAAGTAGCTGGCTTGATTACGATCTTTCTGATGGGACTGTTCGCCTTTATGAACGTGCCTGGTCTGCAAGTGTACGTCGTCATGCTGGCAGAGCGTTTTGTCCCCAGTGCTGTAGATGTCGCCTCAGCGATCAATATCGCCGCCTTTAATGCAGGTATCGCCATCGGCTCCTATCTCGGCGGGGTCATTACCGATTCCATCGGTCTCATTCATACCTCATGGATCGGCGGCTTCATGGTACTGGCGGCTGTCGTCTTGTCCGGCTGGAGTCGGGCATTGGAGCAAAGGGATCAAAGAGAGCAACGCGCATAATCATCATTTCCATTTCACATAGTCAGGAGGACTTTCATCATGGCAAAACATTTACAAGATACAACAACATTGCATAACGGGGTAAAAATGCCTTGGCTCGGCTTGGGAGTATTTAAGGTAGAAGAAGGGCCGGAATTGGTGAATGCCGTAAAAACCGCTATCGTTCATGGGTACCGGAGTGTCGATACTGCAGCGATTTACGAAAATGAAGCAGGAGTCGGAGAAGGGATCCGTGAAGGGATGAAAGAAGCTCGCATCGCAAGGGAGGAGCTGTTCATCACCTCAAAGGTTTGGAATGCCGACCTGGGATATGAATCGACAATCGCCGCCTACCAGGCAAGCCTGGACAAGCTGGGGCTGGACTATCTTGATCTGTACTTGATTCATTGGCCTGTAGCGGGCAAATACAAAGAGGCATGGCGGGCACTGGAGACGCTTTACAAAGAAGGGCGGGTCAAAGCGATCGGGGTCAGCAACTTCCAAATCCATCACCTCGAAGACTTGATGAAGGATGCAGAAATCAAACCGATGGTGAACCAGGTGGAGTACCATCCGCGCTTGACCCAAAAAGAGCTTCAGGCGTATTGCCAGAAGCACGGCATTCAGTTGGAAGCGTGGTCGCCGCTCATGCAGGGGCAATTGTTGGATAATCCAGTCCTGCAGGAGATCGCAACAAAGCACGGCAAATCGGTTGCCCAGATCATTTTGCGCTGGGACCTGCAAAACGGAGTCGTTACGATCCCCAAATCGACAAAGGCGCAGCGAATCGTCGAAAACGCTACGGTATTCGATTTTGAGCTGACGAGCGAAGAGATGGAGCGAATCGACAGCTTGAATCAAAATCTCAGAGTCGGTCCGGATCCGGATAACTTTGACTTTTAATAGACCGAAAGCCCTCTTGTTGACTATCGCAAGAGGGCTCCTTTCATAAAGGGAGCATCCATCCTCCCAAAGCGCCGATGATCACTACAATCCATGGCGGGGTTTTCCAGAACACGAGGAGACAAAACAAGAATCCTGCCAAGGCAAAATCAGCAGAAGACTGGATCGAGCTTGTCCAGATCGGATGATAGAGCGCTGCCAATAGAATTCCCACGACTGCCGCATTGATCGCCCGCAAAGCGCCCTGGATGCGCGGATTTTTCCGCAGTGTATGCCAAAATGGGAGCGTTCCGATTACGAGCAAAAAAGCCGGGAGAAACATAGCGATCGTGGCGAAAAGAGCACCTGACCAACCTCCGATCATGGCTCCCAGGTAACCGGCAAATGTAAAGAGCGGGCCGGGGACCGCTTGTGCAGCACCGTATCCGGCGAGAAACTGTTCTTTTGACAAATAACCTGCACGGACCAGTTCACTGTCGAGCAAGGGCAAGACGACGTGACCGCCTCCAAATACCAATGAACCGGCCCGATAAAAATGGTCGGACAGGCTGATCCATGAAGGTCCGCCGATGTGGCTTAGGATCGGCAAGAGAACCAAGAGGGCGAAAAAAAGAAGCAAGCACAGCAATCCGGCTGTCCGGCTGATCGGCACGCGCAGCTCCGAATCCGGGGAATGGTCACTTTGTTTCCACACGAGGCATCCAAACGCTCCTGCCAGCAGGATAACGAGCACTTGAACCGCCGCAGTTGGCCACATTAGACACACCGCAGCGGTTAACATGGCGATGGTTGCACGAATCCGGTCGGGAGCGAGCTTTTGTCCCATAGACAGAACCGCTTGCACAACGATCGCGACTGCCACGATTTTCAGCCCGTGAATCCAGCCGGCATCAAGGCTGTTTGCAGCGCTTAAAAACGAAGCAAAACAAGCAAGGAGAAGCACCGAAGGGAGCGTAAACCCGATCCAGGCTGCAACTCCGCCCCAAATGCCGCCGCGTATGACTCCGATCCCGATCCCTGCCTGGCTGCTGGCCGGGCCGGGGAGAAACTGGCAGAGCGCAACCAAGTCCGCATACGCCTGGTCGTCGAGCCATTTGCGTTTGCGAACATACTCATTATGAAAATAACCGAGATGCGCGACGGGGCCGCCAAAAGAGGTAAGTCCCAGCTTTGTGGCGACGAGGAATATCTCTTTTACGTTTCTCCACTGATTTTGCTTCGTTTGTCGCTCCTTTGAAAGCATAGGCTCCAATTCCAACATCGTCCCGCCTTTCGGATGCAGAATGATCGGTTTAGGACCGGTCTTTTTCTTTTCATTATAACAGCGAAAAGGGACCTTGCCTCTACCTGGTTCAGCCTGGTAAGAGGTGAGGTCCCTTTTTTGCGTGTTCCGAGCGAAGCAGTGGGTGGATGGAGCCGCCTCCCCCGCACACGTGCGGTATCACATGGTGAGGTTTCAGCAGGAATCCAGCCCTGCATGTTACCCGATCTCTGCGTTTTTTGAAAATGGCGTTCAATCCACGGTCGTTTCTTTACGCTTGATCATCAAAAGGTAGCACAGGATTGCTCCAATTTCGGCAAGCGCGATGACGACACCCATCGGTACGGCTGTGCCGCTGCCGCCGATCCCGACGAGAGGGGCGACGATGCCGCCGGAAACAAAGGAGAGCAGGCCGATCAGTGCAGAGGCGCTGCCTGCCGCTTTGGCCTGGTTTTGCATCGCCAGTGAAAAAGCAGTCGTACTGACGATACCGACGCTGGATACGACGAGGAATAGCGGCGGCAGGACAGCTGCAAGTCCAGCGCCGATGAGGATCATGGCCAAGAGCGAGATGCCGCCGAACACAGCGATCCCCAGTCCGATGATCAGCAGCTTTTTCTCACTGACGCGTCCGGCAAGCTTTCCGGTAATTTGTCCGGCGATAATGATCCCCAGGCCATTTATGGCAAAGAACAAGCTGAACATTTGCGGCGAAGCCCCGTAAATATTTTGAATCACAAAGGGCGAACCGGAAATGTAAGCAAACATCGCCGCCGACACGAGACCCGAGGACAGCGCGTAGCCCATGAAGTTCCGGTCGGTGAGCAGGCCGCGGAAGGTGGAGAGCGTCTGTGTCAAGCCGCCGGGTGCGCGGCGTTCTGCGGGCAGAGTCTCAGGCAGCTTCAGCAAGACCGCGACCAGCATCAGGACCCCGATTGCTCCAAGTACAATGAATACACCCCGCCAAGACGTTACCTCCAGGAGCTGGCCGCCAAAAATAGGGGCCAGAATCGGAGCAGCACCGTTGACGAGCATCAGCAGCGAGGAGAATTTCGTCATTTCTGTCCCGGAGTACATGTCCCGAACCATCGCCCGTGCAATCACGATGCCGGCGGCTCCGGCAACCCCTTGAATGAACCGGAGCGCGACGAAGCCCCAAATCGAAGGCATAAGGGCACACAGCAAAGAGGTGACAATGTAGACGATCAGACCGATCAAAAGCGGCTTGCGCCTGCCCTGTACATCGCTGAGCGGTCCTGCCAAAAGCTGTCCCGCAGAAAGGCCGAGCAGGCAGGATGTCAGGCTTAATTGGACCAAAGAAGTGCTCGTTTGCAATTCTTCGGCGATCTTTGGCAGCGACGGCAGGTACATATCGAGAGACAAAGGTCCAAAAGCGGTTAAAGAACCGAGCACAAGAACCATCATCAAACGGCTGGTGCCAATCGCTTTTTCGGTTGTACGGTTGTACGAAATCATTGGATCACTCACAAGTATCATTCAAACCTTTCTGTGCAAATTTCCGTCGATGAACGCTTCGACGACTGTACATCCTCCAAATCTTTATGCATTTGCTGCAGCAAGCGGCGGAACAGCTCCTTTTCTTCCGGGGTAAAGTGTGCGAAGCACTTTTCTTCGATCTCTTGCAACGCTTCTTTTACCGCTTTCTCTGCTTGGCGTCCTTTTTCGGTGAGAAAGACCCTGGACACTCGCTGATCGTGGGGGTCATTTCTGCGCTCCACCAGTCCTGTCTTGACCATCCGGTTGACCATGACGGTCATCGTGGCTGGCTTGATGTTTAGCTTGCGGGCAAGCTCCTGCTGAATCTGGCCGTCCTCTTCCGCCAGACGGATGAGCAGCGGCGGCTGACCGGGGTAAACATCGTAGGCTTGAATCAAGAGGTCGACATTGTGACGGTACAGCTTCATCACATGGCTCATCAGATGGGTTAGGGCAGTGGAGTAGTCAAAAGCCATGAAGATCCCCCTTCGTTTAGCCGACTAATGAAAATGAGTGTAAAGCTTTGCCTCTTTTTTGTCAATGGATGAACAAGCTGCTTGCTGGGGGAAAAAAGAGGACAAAACGGCACTCCAGAAGCATTGACAAAAGCTGAGAAAGTACGTAAAATAATCCAAACTATTCCGATAAGAGAACTACATGTCGACTAGACCACTAGAGACAGGAATACCTTTCAGGGGGATTCTGTCTCTTTTTTTTAGTGGGGCCCGCGAGAAGGCAAAGAACAGCAGTCAGCCTGGAATACGAGGAGAGAGACAGATGAATATCGAAAATCTGGAAGCTTTTGTTTACGTCGTCCACTTTAACAGCTTTAACAAAGCAGCAGATGCCTTGTTCTTGTCGCAGCCATCCATCACGGCCCGGATTCAATCGCTTGAGCGTGAACTGGACACCAAGCTGTTTCACCGGGAAGGCAGGAAATTCACCCTGACGGAAAAAGGGAGGCAGTTTCTTCCGTATGCGCAGCAGATACTGCAATCGTATAAAAAAGGAAAACAGCAGCTTCAGACAACTGGCGCGGGAATAAAGGAAATACGCCTCGGCTGCACAGCATCGGTATCCCATTACTTGATCCCGGAAATCTTGCCGGTCTTGAGAAAAAAATACCCCGAGCTTCAGATCAAGCTGGTGACAGGACCATCCGAAGCGATTTTGCAAAAGGTGACGGAAAACGAAATCGACCTGGGACTGGTGCGAAACATCACACATCCGCGGATTGATTCGGTCATGTTTTATGAAGACCCGATTCGTCTCTTTGTGTATCCAGGCCATCCGTTATGGGAGCAGGATAATGTCACGATAGAAGAAGCAGGGAATTACTCTTTGGTCTTTTTTGAATGCGGCTCGCTTGACTGGATCAAGCTTCACCGACTGTTTGAGTCCTTGTCCCGACTACCGTCCATCGATCTGTACATAGACAACGTAGAGGCAGCGAAAAAATGCATATGCAAAGGACTGGGGATCGGTTTTTTGCCCGAATCATGCGCGAGAAGGGAAGTACAGGAAAAGCAGCTTTACCCGATTGCGATACCAGCTCTTACTTCGTTAACCTTGCGAACGAATGTGATCGCACGCAAAGGGGAGGGCGGCGAAATCTGGAACACTTTTTTGTCTCTGAGAAAAGAAATCGACTGGAAAAGCAGCTTCCAGGAATCACGATTGAACTTCTCTATTCATGAATAGAAAAAGCTGATTACCCAGCCGATTGACTGTGCGATGAGGCGGTGGTACATTTTTTTACAACAAATCCCGATTAAACAAATCGGAATAATAAAAGTTATCGTTCAGCTTGCCTGCGAGGAGGGAGCGACCATGAGCATTCGGTTAAGTATTTTGGATCAAAGCCAGATTGGCAAGGGGGAGTCGGCGGAAGAAGCGTTTCTTCATACAATCACCTTGGCCCAAACAGCAGAGGAGCTCGGCTATCATCGCTTTTGGGTGTCGGAGCACCACAACTCTGACGACGTCGTCGGCTCTTCACCCGAAGTGCTGCTGGCGTATTTGGCTGCCAAGACAAAGCGTATCCGGCTCGGCTCAGGAGGAGTGATGCTTCAGCATTACAGTCCCTATAAAGTCGCTGAAAATTTCAACGTGCTGGCGGCTTTGGCTCCGGGGCGAATCGATTTGGGCATTGGGCGTGCGCCGGGAGGACTCCCTTTATCCACAAGGGCCCTGCAGCGAGAGGGCGGGACACCGAAACTGCTGGAAGAAAAGCTCAAGGAACTGGATGCCTATCTTTACAACCGGATTGAAGAGGGGCATCCGCTGTTTGGCTTGCGTGCGACTCCGGTCCCGCAAACTCCGGCCCCCATCTATTTGCTCGGAACAAGCACCTCCAGTGCCGAATTGGCCGCACAGGCTGGCTTGCCTTACGTCTTTGCCCAGTTTATCAACGGGGATGAGGCCGTGATACGCGCTGCCTTTATCCGTTACCGAGAACGGTTTTCCGCAAAATCTCCTGCCGAGGCTGCCAAAAGAGAAGCCATTCTGGCGCTGTCGGTGATCGTAGCGGCGACTGATCGGGAAGCCAGGGAATGGGCTTCGGAATACAAGAATGTCAAGATCCATCTCGAAGGCGGGAGAACGTTGACTGTGAACAGCATAGAGGCAGCCGAAGCTTTCGGCGTACAATCCGGGGAAAAGTACAGGATCGAGGTAAAGGAGGCAAATATCATTGCCGGTTCACAAAATACCGTTCGCAATAAGCTGCTGGAGCTTCAGCGCGTCTATCAGGTCGACGAACTGATCATCACCGTGCCGCTCAAGGATTTCCACAGGCGTCTCGACTCGTATGTGCAAGTAAAGGAAGCATTCGCGGACGAGTCGATACCAAGCCGGTAGGGGACTCCGCCTTTGTCCACAAATCAAATGGAGGGAATGTTATGAAAAAAACAGCGTTGTTATCTTTGTTGATCGGCACCTTCCTGGTTGCATCCGGTTGCTCTCCCGGCCCGGTAACCCAAGGGGCAGGGGGAAGTCTGGCGAGCGCGGCTTCCGGCGTCAAAACGGTTGTGGTGGGTACGGGCACTTCATTTCCGAACATCTGCTTTATTGATGAAAATGGCAAGCTGACCGGCTATGATGTCGAGCTGATCAGAGAGATCGACAGGCGGCTTCCAGACTACGAATTTGAATTGAAAACCTTTGAGTTCAAAAACCTCCTGCTCAGCCTGGAGACAAGCAAGATCGATCTGATCGCCCATCAGATGGAAGTAAATGAAGAAAGAAAGGCCAAGTTCTTGTTCAACGATGAGGCTTACAATATTTTTCCCAACAAGGTTGTCGTTCGCCAGGACAACAACGAGGTACGCTCCATCGAGGATTTGAAGGGGAAAAAGCTGATCGTGACTGCGACGAGCAATGCCGCGGTGCTCGCTGAGAAGTGGAACAAAGAGCATGGCAATCCGATCAACATCGTCTACACCGGCACGGGCGAGGATGCCAATGCCCAGATCAAATCGGGGCGGGTCGACGCAACCATCAGCACCCAGTTTGCCATCGATTTTCTCAATAAATCGGTGGATGCGCAGTTGAAAACGGTCGGGGAGCCGCTTTCGAATTCGAAAGTCTATTACATTTTGCGAAAAGACGCGACGGAGCTGAAGCAGCGAATCGATGAAGCCTTGCGGGAAATCAAGGCAGACGGAACGCTGGCGAAATTAAGCACAGAATGGCTGGGCGGTGACTACACCGTTGAGCAGTAATGGAGTCTTTTCGTCGCGAGGGAGGCAAACGCCATGGGCAAAGCATTTGACCCGGCATTAATCTTTGAGTTTCTCCCCAAGCTGCTGGCGTATTTGCCGGTGACGCTGTTCATCCTCGTCGCAGCACTTTTCTTTGGCTTATGGCTGGCTCTTTTGATCGCGCTGCCCCGGTTGTACAAAGTGCCGGTACTCAGCCAGCTCGCAGCGATTTACGTTTCCTTTATCCGGGGAACGCCGGTATTGATCCAGTTGTTTCTCGTCTTTTACGGGCTCCCGGCGTTTTTGCAACTGTTTCATCTGGACGTTTCGCGGGCAAACCCTTTGTTTTTCGTCATTGCGACGTATTCCTTGAGCAGTGCTGCCTTTTTCTCGGAGACGATCCGCGCTGCAGTCAACAGTGTGGACCGTGGACAAATAGAAGCGGCGTACGCTGCAGGCTTGACGGGTAGGCAGGCGTTCGTACGAATCGTTTTGCCGCAAGCGGGGATGATCGCTTTTCCCAACTTTGCCAATTCCGTCATCGGGTTTCTCAAGGACACATCGCTTGCCTTCAGCATCGGCGTGATGGATATGATGGGGCGGGGGCAGACACTGATCTCGGCAACGGCGCATGCGCTCGAAGTGTATATCGGGCTGGCGATCATTTATTATCTCGTCGTGATCGTACTGGAAAAAGGCTTTGTCCGCGCAGAGCGGAGGCTGCAGAGGCATGAGAGAAAGTGGGCAAGTGCCTGACATCATTTTGCGGAAAGGGCGTATCAGATGACAATTGACATTCCGTTTATCATTACGTGCTTCTTCGAAATTGTAACGGCTCTGCCGCTCACGCTCGTCATCACGGTCATTCCGCTGATCATCGGGTTCGGGATTGGCGTGGTCACGGCACTGATGCGTATCTACAAGGTGCGGTTTCTCCACCGGATCGCCGATTTTTACGTTTCCTTTCTGCGAGGAACGCCTGTTGTGCTGCATGTGCTGATCATTTACTTTGCCCTGCCGCTTTTGATCGCCAAGCTTTCCGATCAATTCGGATGGGGTATTGACACCGCTTCGATTCCGATTCTGGTTTTTGTGCTGACGGCCTTTTCGTTGACGGCAGGTGCCTACATGTCGGAGATTATCCGCTCCGGTATTTTGTCGGTCAACCAAGGCCAGGTCGAAGCGGCTTACGCCGTCGGGATGAGCACCCGCCAAGCGCTGTGGAGGATTGTTTTACCGCAAGCGATCGGGGGCATTTTGCCGAATTTGTGCAATCTGTTCATCGGATTTTTGCACACTTCCACATTCGCTTTCACCGTCTCGCAGATGGAACTGCTCGGAAAGGCGAATGTCGTCGCCTCCGTCAATCTGAAGTTCCTGGAGGCTTTCATCGCGGCCGCGTTGATCTACTGGGGGATGACCATTATCGCTGAGAGGATCACCGCTTTTCTGGAAAAGCGGGTTACAGCCTACAACCGGGGAGGTATCGCATGATTCAACTGCAAAATATCCGCAAGTCATACGGAAGCCATGAGGTGCTTAAAGGCATCGACCTGACGGTAAACAAAGGGGATGTTGTAGTCATCCTCGGGCCAAGCGGTTCGGGAAAAACAACACTGTTGCGCTGCGTCAATTTTTTGGAGCGGCCGTCAGACGGTCAGGTGACGATCAGCGGCTTCACCGTCGATTGCAAGCAGCCGGGCAAACAGAACGTTTTGAAGCTCCGCAGAAAAACGGCGATGGTGTTTCAGCATTACAACCTGTTCAAGCACAAGACTGCTTTGGAAAATGTGATGGAAGGCCTCGTCGTCGCACAAAAGCTACCGAAAGAAGAAGCAAAGCAAAAAAGCCTCGACGTCCTGGAAAAAGTGGGGTTGTCTGACAAGATTCATCACTATCCCAGCCAGCTCTCCGGCGGACAGCAGCAGCGTGTCGGGATCGCTCGTGCACTGGCTTTGAGTCCGGAGGTGATCTTGTTTGACGAGCCGACGTCCGCTCTGGACCCGGAGCTGGTGGGCGAGGTTCTGGCGGTTATCAAAAAGATCGCGCGGGAAGGCGTGACGATGATCGTAGTCACCCATGAGATGGGATTTGCCAGAGAAGTGGCCAACCATATCGTGTTCATGGACGGCGGGGTGATCGTTGAGGAAGGGCCACCGGATGAGATTTTTTCAAATCCGAAAGAAGAGCGGACCAAACAGTTCGTGAGGCGGATTACCCCGGAGTGGAGCTACGTGATCTGAATCGTTTGGGAGGTGTTTTGCATGAGCGACCAGTTCCGTCTGGCGACAGTAAAGGACGCGGAGAAGCTTTTGGAGCTGATCAAAAGAGCGTATCAAACCATCCGGGAGCTGGAAATCGAGTTTACCGCTGTCCACGCAGATATGGAGATGATCCTCGAAAACCTGTCCGAGCATACATGCTTTGTTCTGGAGAGGGAGGGCAGGCTGCTCGCGACAATCTCTTTGCGTTCCTTGGTAGAGGTGACGGAATATCCCTTTTTGTACTGGTTTGCGGTAGACCCTGACTGCAAAAACCAGGGCATCGGCTCAAGGCTGCTCAGGTATGTGGAAGAAACGGTTGTCCGCGATACGCTGCATGCCCCTTGCGCAACGCTGGCGACATCCAGAAAGCACCCATGGCTGTTGTCGATGTACGAAAGAAACGGCTATATCCCGTTTTATGAGCGGGATTTGGGTCATGATGACAAGCTTGTGTTTTTGCAAAAACGGCTCATTCACAGCCCGACTGCCGCAAGCGAAACGCACAATGAGGAGGTGTCCATTTGACGATTACAGCCGAAGATCTGCTCAGAGAAGCAGCGGAATACCATAGCAAGCTCGTCGAGATCAGGCGAGAGCTCCACAGCTATCCGGAGCTGTCCTGGGAGGAGCACCGGACGACGAGGAAAATTCGCGACACGCTCACAGAGGCCGGGATCAGCATATTGCCGCTGGCGATTCCGGTAGGCGTATTGGCAGAGATTACAGGAGCTGCGCCGGGACCCACCGTAGCGCTTCGGGCAGATATTGATGCCTTGCCGATTCAGGAGGAGAGCGGGCTGCCCTACGCTTCTTTGGTCAAGGGAAGGATGCACGCGTGCGGCCACGACTTCCACACCTCTGTGATTTTGGGAGCTGCTCTTTTACTGCAAAAACACGCGGCCAAGCTGCCTGGACGCGTTCGCTTGCTGTTTCAGCCGGCAGAGGAAAAGGGCACAGGGGCCAAAGCAATGATCGAAGCAGGAGCATTGGAAGGCGTGAGCGCCATTTTCGGGATGCACAATAAACCGGACTTGCCGGTCGGGACCATTGGACTTCTAAGCGGACCGCTGATGGCGAGTGTGGACGGCTTCAACATCACGGTTTCCGGAAAAGGGGGCCATGCCGCGGTGCCGGATGCGGCCATTGACCCGATCGTGGCCGCAAGCGCGATCGTCGGGGGATTGCAAACGGCTGTAAGCCGGAGCATCAGCCCTTTTGACAGCGCGGTTGTCAGCGTCTGCCAATTTCACGCCGGCACGTCGTGGAATGTCATACCCGATACAGCAGCTTTGGACGGTACTGTTCGCACGTTTCATCCGCAGGTGCGGCAGAAAATACCGGAGCTGCTTGAGCGGATCGCGACCGGAATTGCAGCAGGCTTCGGAGCCCGGGCCGAACTGGAATGGTTCGCGGGTACACCGTCAGTAGACAATCACCCGGCGGCGACAGAAGTGTTTCACAGTGCAGCGGAGGCACTGCGCCTGAACGTCGTGGAGGCAAAGCCTTCGGCAGGCGGTGAAGATTTTGCCCATTATCAACAAGTCGTGCCAGGCAGCTTCGCTTGGATTGGGACCAGCGGGAGCGAAGAGTGGCATCATCCGAAATTTACTGTAAATGAAGACGCCTTGTCGCCGGGTGCCGCTCTGTTTGCACTGGCTGCCATCCATGCGCTGGAGCGGTGGGAGACGGACAACGAGCTGCAATTGGAACGGTACGCTTGACTGATCGAAAGGGGAGGAAATAGACAATGACGCAAAAAAGACAGTTGAAGCTAGGCACGATGCTGCATGGACCGGGCGGGCACGTAGCTGCATGGAGACATCCGGATGCCGTCGCGGATGCCAGCGTAAACCTTGCCTTTTACAAAAGACTGGTGAGAAAAGCGGAGGAAGGAAAGTTCGATCTTGTCTTCGTGGCGGATGGGCTATACATTACGGAAAAATCCCACCCCAATTTTTTAAACCGGTTCGAGCCGATCACCCTGCTCGCAGCATTGGCTGGTTTCAGCACTCATATCGGGCTGGTCGGGACACTCTCGACGTCTTACAGCGAACCCTTTACCGTGGCAAGACAGTTCGCCTCCATCGACCTGATCAGCAACGGTCGCGCAGGGTGGAACGCGGTCACCTCTCCATTGGAAGGCTCCGCTCTGAACTACAGCAAGCCTGCACATCCGTCGCATGAGCTGCGTTACCGCATTGCCCATGAGTTTCTCCAGGTAACCAAAGGACTGTGGGATTCGTGGGAAGATGACGCTTTTGTCCGCGACAAACAAACGGGTGTCTTTTTCCATCCGGAAAAGATGCATCGGCTGAATCACAAAGGAGAATTTTTCTCTGTCCAGGGACCGCTCAATATCGGCAGGTCCAGGCAGGGACAGCCGGTCATCTTTCAAGCGGGCTCCTCCGAAGCAGGCAAAGAGCTGGCAGCAAAAGAAGCCGATGCCGTTTTTACCAATCACGACAACATCGAGGCAGCCAAGCGCTTCTACCAGGACGTAAAGGCAAGAGCCGCCCGCTATGGCAGGGCTCCTGAAGAGATTCTCATTTTTCCGGGGATTGCCCCGATTATCGGGCACACACAGGAGGAAGCCGAGCGCAAGTACGAGCAGATTGCGGGACTGGTGCATATTGACGATGCGCTCAATTATCTGGGCAGATTCTTTGACCACTTTGATTTTTCCCAGTTTCCTCTCGACGAACCGCTTCCCGATCTGGGCGAATTGGGCAGCGAAGGCTTCAAAAGCACGACGGATTGGATCAAGCGGATAGCCAGGGAGGAAAAGCTGACGCTACGCCAGTTGGCCCTTCGCGTGACCACCCCCCGAAAAGGCTTCATCGGTACGCCCGAGCAGGTAGCCGATGAGATTCAGGAGTGGTTCGAGGCAGGAGCGGCGGACGGCTTCATGATCGGCAGCGCGGTCGTGCCGGTCGGTCTTGATGACTTTGTGGAGCTCGTCGTGCCGATCCTGCAGCAGCGCGGCTTGTTCCGCACAGAGTACGAGCATGACACATTGCGGGGAAATCTGGGGATTCCCGTACCTCCTAACCGCTATCGTTCGGGACAAAGCACTGCTTCTGAAAAAAGCAGAGCACCAGAGCTGGAGGCGAGCAAACAGTAGATAGAAAACTGGTCAACCCGTATTGTCCGAACGGCCTTTCACCACCGAATCCAGACAGACAAGGAGACAAGGAGCGAAAAGACAAATCACGTATGTAACGGTTATCCATGCCTTTCATAAGGAGGTAGCAATGTGAGCCATACAAAAATCGATATACGGCATTACCTAGCAATATACGAGCAGCTAAAGCAAGCGATTGAAGGATTGACCGAGGACGAGCTGAGGTGGAAGGAGGCGCCTGAAAAATGGAGCGTTACTGAAGTGCTGTCCCACCTGGCTGACCACAATCTCGTCGTGTCCTTTCGAATCAGGGAAATTCTCTCCGGATCAACAGCGCGGCTGCCCGGCTTTTCGCAAGATGCGTGGGTAAGCAATACGAAGGCGAATGAAGGATCAGTTGCGGAGATTCTGCGTGTATACCAAGCGTTGCTTTCCTATAATAGTGAGCTGTTTGGCAGACTTTCTGAGGATGATTGGCAGAAGAGCGGGGTTCAGGTAAACGGGAAGACTGTAAGACTGGCCGATGTTGTTCAGGCATTTATTGCCCATGTGCAATTGCATCTGGCGCAGATTGATCGGATCAAGCAAGCCTTGGCAGAGGACAAATGAACGGTAGAGAACACAAACGAAATGGAGCGATAATACAGGATGATGACAGGAGCCGGGGCAGGAAAGCTTCCCGGTTCTTTTTTCTTGCGGAGCTCTGTATCGTTTAGAACAGAATGAGCCAACTTACAAAATGTATGAAATGTTCGTCCCACTTTTATTTACTATATAACATGCGCGGGAATGGTCGCTGAAGTATGATAGTCTTCTAGAAAGTGATAATTTTTGAATATTCAAAAGGGTGTGATAATAGGATGATCTGGGATTTTCAATTCAATTTGCCGACACGTATCGAATTTGGGAATGGGAAAATCAAGGAATTGGGAAGATGCATTCGAGAATTGGGAGGCACGAAGGCGTTAGTCGTTACCGATCAAGGGATTGTCAAATCCGGTATTTTGAAAACGGTTACAGAAATGTTGGAAGCAAATGCGGTTGCATACGCCGTTTTTGATCAGGTCAAGCCGAATCCGCGCGATGTGGATTGCATGGAAGCCTATCGAATCGCCCGGGAGGCTGGCGTGGACGTCCTGATCGGACTGGGCGGAGGCAGTTCCATGGACACAGCCAAAGCGGTCGGGACACTGCTTACACACGGGGGACAGATCAGCGATTGGTACGGGCTGAATGTGCTTCAAGAGCCGATCACTCCACTGCTCTGCATCCCTACAACCGCCGGTACCGGCAGTGAAGTTACATTCTTCTCGGTCATTACGGACACGGAAACAAAGCTGAAAATGAATATTTTGGACACGCGGCTGGCACCCAGGATTGCACTGTTGGACCCAGAGCTTACAGTCACACTTCCTTCGCATGTGACGGCATCGACGGGTATGGATGCCTTGACGCATGCGATTGAAGCCTATACGTGCAACATTTCCGAGCCGATCACGGATGCGCTGGCCCTGTATGCGATCGATCAGATCGTCCGGTATCTCCCGATCGCAGTGGCTGACGGAACCAATCTGGAGGCGCGCAAACAAATGCTGGCAGCAAGCTTGATCGCCGGGATCGCTTTCGGCAACTCCGATGTCGGCGGCGTCCACTGCATGGCGGAGGCTCTCGGCGGATTGTATGACACGCCACATGGAGTGGCCAACTCGATGCTCCTGCCGTTCGTATTTGAATACAACATCCCTGCAGATCCCGAGAAGCATGCCGTCGTGGCTGAACGCCTCGGAGCGGTGAGAGGAGATCGATCGGCAGAGGAGACGGCGCGAGAGGGTGTCCGGCTGTTGAAGAAGCTTGCTGAGACCGTGCACATTCCGAAAATGAAGGACCTGGGAAATGTGAATCCGGACGACTTTTTGTATCTGGCAGAAGCGGCGACGCAGAATGTGTCGGCTCCGAGCAACCCGCGTCCAGCGACGAAGGAAGATTACTTGCGCCTTTTCCGTATGGCTTACGAGGGATAGTATTTGCACAAAAATCGGATGAGAAGGATGATTGCCTATGAGTGAATTAAAATTGAATCGCACGCTCGGCTTCTGGGCCGCTTATTCCGCTTCGGTAGGACTTGTCGTTTCCGGGACTGCGATGGTGGCGCTCGGAAATGGCTACGGCGTGAGCGGCCCTGCGTACAGCATAGTCGCCTTTGGAGCGCTGATCGTGATTTTATGCGTAGCATTGTCCTACTCGGAAATGGCGGCAATGATCCCCGGAGCGGGAATGGTCGGGGAGTACACGCTCCCCGCACTGGGCAAGCTCCCCGCCTTGTTTGCCGTACTGGCAGGATATATCGTGCTTGTCGGCACCGATGGAGGAACAAACATGATCGTGGGCGGACAATCTCTGGAGGCGCTGACGGGGATACCTTGGTATGTGTGCGTCTCTGTGATATTGATCTTTCTCGTTCTGGTCAATCTGATGGGGGTCGCCGTGTTCGGGAAAGTACAGTCCGTACTGGCCATCGGCATGATGACGCTTCTAGGCGTACTGGGGCTGTGGGGACTTACTGGCATCGGCACGATGGAGCCCTTGGCCGTGCAGCCGCCCTTCTCGCCGTTGAGCTGGCAGGAGCAGGCAGGGACGCTGGGACTTGCCATCTGGCTTTTCATCGGGATGGAATTTGTTGCGCCGCTGGCTGAAGAGGTAAAAAATCCAGGAAGAACGATTCCGATCGCCATGCTGTTCGGATGCTTCACCATCTGGCTGGTCGACCTGTTCTTTGGTCTTGGCGTCACCAAGTACATCGCGCTGGATGTGCTCGCACAATCCACGATTCCGCATGTAGCCGGTGCCGAGGCCATGCTGGGCAAGCCCGGTCTTGTCATTATGAGTGTCGTCTCGATCCTGGCAGCCGTGACCACCTGTGACACCTATCTCGTGGCGGTACCCCGCATGCTGTACGGCTTGTCCAAGGAAGGCTTGCTGCCCAAGGTATTCGCCTGGCTTCATCCGAAAACACGCACGCCCTGGTACGGCATCTTTTTCGTCGTCGGTCTGATTCTGATCGTCCTTGTTTATGCGTTCGTCAATAATGCCAACATTGATTTTGTCACGATGATGATTGCTGTGGCATGCGGCACCTGGCTGATGTCGTACATGATCACACAGATTGACGTCATCGTCTTGCGGATCAAGTATCCTGATGCTGTACGGCCTTTTAAAACGCCGCTTTACCCGATTCCGCAGATCGTCGGCATCATCGCCTGCATGTACATGATCTACACGCAGTATCAGGACCCGCGCGTCCTCACGATTTCACTTTACGTCATCGCTGCGATCATCTTGTTTGGGATCATCTACCTGAAGGCAACGGGTCAAAAACTGTTTGAACCGGTTCCACTGGAAAAGGTATACGACGGGATTCGCAAAAGAAGCGAGCTGGATACAGCGATTGGCGGCCATGAAAGTGACGCAAAACTTTCATCGTAAAAGGAGCTGAACACCTGGATGGGGCTGTTTACAGTCATCGACCACCGCGCATTCAAAACCCTACACCTGATTGCTGGCGAGTTTCAATCTTACGCGCCGATCGGAACTGTCAGCAACGGCCGCATACAACTGGATGGTTCCAGAATCGGAGTGGAGGAGCTGAGCGCTTCCTACAAGATCATCAACAAGTGGATGGGGAGAGTCTATATTTACACATGGATGTGGACACTGCACGACAAGGGACCTGAAGAAGATTTGGTTATAAAATGCCAATTTTCTGGTAAAATGAAAACGGGCAGGCAAGTCCGCTTTTTCTCGAAATCACATGCCCCTCTCGTTGAATGGCTCAATCAGGACAAGCGCATCAAGGAGCTCTGCAATTCGATCGACTATGAGCTGCTCGAGCTTCGTTACAGCAGCAGGGAGCAGCGCTGGAAGGTCGAGATGCGTCCCAATTACGGCGACTTCATTTGGATTCTGCTCCCGCCTGTGAAATATGCCCGCAAGCCAAAACCTCAAGAAATTCAAGATACGATGAGCTTGATCAAACGTCTGGCAAAGCTGATCAAAAAGGAAGAAAGAGGTGTGTAAACAGATGGCTGCAAATTCGTTTTTGACTGATCCGCGAACCGTTCAGAAGATGTACATCGACGGACAATGGGTATTGGGTTCAGACAATCAGACGAGAGAAGTCATCAACCCGGCCAACGGGGAGGTGATCGGTCTCGTCACCGAAGGGACAAGAGACGATGCGAGAAAGGCGGTACAGGCAGCGCGGCGGGCTTTTGACAAGGACGGGTGGCAAGAGAGCAAGGCGCGTGACAGGGCGGCGCTTCTGCATAAGATCGCCGATCTGCTGGAACAGCGCGTGGAAGAGTTCGCCTCACTGGATACGCTGAACAACGGCAAGCCGCTCCGCGAGTCCCGCTATGACGTGAGCGACGCGGTCAATCAATTCCGCTACTACGCCGGACTTTGCACGAAGCCTCACGGGATCACCTACGATGTTCCGGACGAGATGCAGTCGATGGTCGTCCGCGAGCCGATCGGTGTTGTCGGGCAGATTATTCCATGGAACTACCCGCTGGTCATGGCAACGCAAAAAATCGCACCCGCGATTGCCGCCGGCTGCGCCATCGTGATCAAGCCTGCGGAACAAACGCCGCTTTCCTTGATCCGGCTGTTCGAAATCATCGATCAAGTCGGTTTTCCGCCGGGGGTGATCAATCTCGTGCTCGGAGCAGGGGAAACGGTCGGTGCGGAGCTGGCGGAAAATCCGCTCGTGGACAAGGTTGCATTCACCGGCGGAACGGATACGGGCATCAAAATCATGAAGGCGGCAGCGGATACGATCAAAAAAGTGGGGCTGGAGCTAGGCGGGAAATCCCCCAATATCGTGTTTGCCGACGCGGATTTTGAAACGGCTGTAGACTATGCGCTCTACGCGATCTTTGCCAATCAGGGCGAGGTATGCTCCGCGGGCTCGCGACTGCTGCTGGAGGCAAGCATCTACGACCGCTTTGTCGAGGAATTGGTTGCCCGGGCCAAGACGATCAAAGTGGGGCCGGGAACGGACGAAGAGACGGAGATGGGGCCACTCATCACCGAAGAGCATATGAATCGCGTTCTCTCCTATATCGAGACGGGAATAAAGGAAGGGGCCACTCTGCTTTGCGGGGGCCGTCGACTGATGGAAAACGGGTTGGACCGGGGATTCTTTGTCGAACCGACGATCTTCACCAATACGACTCCTGACATGAGGATCGTGCAAGAGGAGATTTTCGGCCCCGTATTGGTCATCCAGACCTTTACTGCCGAGGAAGAGGCGATCGAGCTGGCAAACGGCACTCGGTACGGACTGGCCGGGTCAGTGTTCACCTCGGATGTTGCCAAAGCGCACCGGGTCATTCGCAAGCTGCGGGCCGGGATTACCTGGATCAACACGTACCATCCCACCTACAACGAAGCGCCGTGGGGCGGATACAAACAGAGCGGGATCGGGCGCGAGCTGGGTACGTACGGCTTTGAAGAGTATTTGGAGATCAAGCAAATCAATGTCAATTTGCAAGTAGAACCGAGCGGGTGGTTCCAGAAAAGATAAGCAGCAATACGAGCAAATCGGCCCTGGCGACAAGGCCGATTTTTTTTCTAAGCTAGTACGGCTTTTCCTTTAATACGAATTGTCTTCTAGTAAGCTAGTACGGCTTTTCCTGATAGAAGAAGTTTGGCGTATGCCACGTATTGTCGTACAGCTTGTGAAAAATGTGAGTCGTTGCTGGAGAAACAGGGGGAATAAGCCATGTCCAATCTCCCGTAACCGCACGTCCGGACGACTGCTCCTGCTGTTCAAACAGCTTGAACTGTTGGGCAGCTGTATGATGGTCCACGATGCTCACGCCTGCTTCTTTATAGGAATGATGGACGGCTACGTTCAACTCAAGCAGCGCCTTGTCTTTCCAAAAGGACGTGTTGGTCGAAGTGTCCAACTTCATGTAAGCAGCCACTGTCGGGAGGAGATTGAACCGATCCTCGTCCGCAAAATTGCGCGCCCCGATCTCGGTCTCCATATACCAGCCGTTGAAAGGGGCAGCGGAGTAGTGAATGCCGCCCACCTCGAGGCGCATCTCCGAGATGATCGGCACCGCATACCATTGCAGGGCCAGCTCCTCAAACCACGAATACTCGGGATGCTTGATCGGAACCTCCAAAATGAGCTGTTTTGGAATCTCGAACCATGCGGGAGTCCGATCCCCGATCTGGATCACGAGCGGCAGGATTTCATAAGGCTGCCGCTTTGCTTCCCAGCCTAATTCCAGACAAGCCTTTGTAAACGGAACGGAATGAGGGTCTCCGATCACGCCTTCAGCCGTCTCAAAGCCCGCATACCGGATGAGCTGGTGGTTCCATATTCGTATTTGCTGCTGCTTGTTGCTTGCGGGGCGGAATACAGTGATCGCAGGCCTGATTTTTCCGTTGTTGGTGGCATACTCGATATGGCGGTAGAGGGCATCGCGGATTTCTTCTTCCGTAGACGCGCTTCTGGCATCGAAGAGGTGGATCGTATTCCAAAACAATCTGCCGATGCAGCGATTGCTGTTCCGCCATGCCGCTTTTACACCGTAGTGAAGCTCTTCATATGTATGTTCATAAGAGCCGGTTTCTTGAATTTCTCTCGCAATCTCCTGTATACGTGCTTCCCTTTCTGTATCGGGTTTACCCAAGAACGAGTAGCATTCCTGGATAAACGTCCGGGCTTCTTCTGCTAATTGATGCGCGATGGTTATCACCCCTTGTGCTTGAAAAAACAGGTTCGTGTACCGTCCAAGCGTTTTCAATCAAGTTTTAGGATAGCACGGGAATAAGCCGACCACAAATGAAGAGAGCATGAACGTTGTCCGAACTTTTTTTGACACTTTCGGTGATAAAGAAAGCAGACTCTCAGCCTGATATCAAGCGAAGAGTCTGCTTTTCACTTTATAGACTTGCCTTCTTACAAACGAAAACGGGTGACTTGCTCCCACTGGTTTTCCTTTTCCAGTATTTCCTTTTGCTTCGGTCCCATAAGGTCGAAGTGGGGGAAAGGGGGACGGTCGTGGATATAAACAGGGTTCAGGCCGTTGGCTACACACCAATCTGTCAACCGCTGCCTGTCCGAACAACCGACCTTGGTCACCGTCCTGATGCCAGGAAAACGGGGATCATGCCAATAATGCGTGATAAAGGCAATCTCGCCCCGGGAAACCGACTGTTTCCACTCGTTCAATTCTTCCCTGGAAATCCCAAATGCCATGCAGCGTCATCCTTTTAGTTTTGCATTACAAAATCGCGGTCCACTTTTTCGTTCTCGTGGAAAACACGCAGTATTTCGTAGCGTGTGTTGCGCTGCGCCGGAATATTCCCGGTCTCGCGGATCAGGCGAAGGATCAGATCGATATTTACCTTATGCGTCGTACCTGCGGCGGACACGACGTTTTCCTCGATCATTGTGCTGCCAAAATCGTTGACGCCGTAGGACAGGGCCAGCTTGCCGATTTCTGGTCCCATCGTGACCCAGGAGGCTTGAAGGTTGTCGATATTATCCAGCATGATCCGGTTGATTGCGACCATTTTCAAGTACTCTTCCGGTTTGGATTTTTCCCGCTGGAGATTGGTGTTCTCCGGCTGGAACGGCCAGACGATGAATGCGGTAAAGCCTTTCGAAGAATATCCGTTGGCTTTGCATTCGTCCTGGGCATCACGTACGCGCAGCATATGTAACGCGCGCTCTTCCATCGATTCGCCGAAGCCGTAGACCATCGTCGCGGTCGTATTCATGCCGATCTTGTGGGCGGCTTTCATGACATCCATCCAGTCTGTCCAGGAGCCTTTGAGCCGGCTGATTTTCTTGCGCGTGCGGTCATCGAGGATCTCGCCGCCGCCGCCCGGCAGGGAATCGAGTCCTGCTTCATGGAGCTGGCGAAGCACTTCTTCCAGAGACAGGCCGGAAAGCTGTTTCATTTTTTGAATTTCCGCTGGCGAGAAGGAGTGCATGATGATTTGCGGGAAGCGTTGTTTGATTTTGCGCAGCAGGTCCAAATAATATTGGAACGGAAGATCAGGGTTGACGCCACCCTGCATCAAAATTTCATCTCCGCCCACGTCTACGGTCTCCTGAATTTTTTGCAGGATCGTCTCATCCGAAAGCACGTAGCCTTCTTTGGAGCCCGGAGGCCGGTAAAAGGCGCAAAAACGGCAGTATACGTCACAAACGTTGGTGTAGTTGATGTTTCGTCCAATGTTGAACGTAACGATCGGGTCAGGATGCCGCCGTTTCTTCAGTTCGTTGGCGACATGTCCCATTTTTTCGATTTCGTCTGATTCCAAAAGTGTGATACATTCCTCAAGCCCAATGCGATCGCCACGCAGCGCTTTGTCCAGAACGCGGTCCACTGTCTGCATTTCGCAGGCCTCCTTTAATTCCTTTCAGATTTGAATCCTTCCGAATTTCTTAAATCGACTTATCCTACCATACAACTTGAAATTCGTCATCCCGTATTTGATGGCCGGATGTCAAGGTGCTGCAGTCACTTCCTCAAACTCCATTATAACGCCTCCGCCTTTTAATCGAGACTGAAAAATTGTAGATATGGAGACAACGGGAAAAGAAATGGAGCCAAGACGCTTTCATCGTCACTTGGAAATAAGTCTCTTGGGCATACTCGATGTATGAGGAGGGTGAAGATGGAAGCTGCCAAACCGAAAGTCATTCACAAACGCAGGCGCGCAAAGGATTTACTGATACGCGCTTTTTTCATCTGCTTGGGCGCAATTCTCGTTTCCGTAGCCTTGGAAATTTTTTTAGTGCCAAATAACATCATTGATGGCGGAATTACGGGCATTTCGATTATGCTTTCTCACCTGACCGGCATCAAGCTCGGGATTTTCCTGTTTCTGCTCAATCTTCCCTTCTTGTTTATCGGGTACAAACAGATCGGGAAGACCTTTGCCATCTCCACCTTGATCGGCGTACTGGTCATGTCGGTTGGGACGGCCTTTCTCATACCGGTCCCTGTACTGACCCACGATCTGCTGCTGTCTGCTGTATTTGGCGGGATTATCCTGGGAATCGGGATCGGGATGGTCATACGTGCAGGCGGCTCCCTGGATGGGACCGAAATCGTTGCCATTTTGATTACGAAGCAGTCTCCGTTTTCTGTCGGAGAGATCGTCATGGTCTTCAACATCTTTATTCTGGGGAGCGCCGGCTTTATCTTCGGGTGGGATAAAGCGATGTATTCGCTGATCGCCTACTACATTGCCTTCAAAATGATTGACATTACCATTGAAGGCCTGGATCAATCCCGGTCCGTCTGGATTATCAGCGAGGAGTACACTGAGATCGGAGATGCATTGACAGCGCGGTTAGGGCGGGGAGTTACCTACCTGGAAGGCGAGGGCGGGTATTCGGGCGAGTACAAGAAGGTCATTTTTTGCGTCATCACCAGGCTGGAGGAAGCAAAACTCAAGTCCATCGTGGAAGAAATCGATTCCTCCGCGTTTCTCGCGATCGGAAACATTCACGATGTCAGGGGAGGGCGGTTCAAGAAAAAGAACATCCACTGATACCGCACACAGTCCGACATGCTGGCACCGGTTCCAAATGACTGGATACATCTGGTTGACACCAATCCTCGGCTCCGATATATTGGTTTCATGAAAACGATAAAACCATTGGACCGACCCGTGCTGCGAGATCAAATTTACGAACATCTGAAAAAAGCCATCATTACATTGGAGCTGGAGCCTGGGCAGCGAATCAAGGACAGCGATTTGGCGGCGACATTTGGCGTGAGCCGGACACCTGTGCGTGAAGCCTTGAAAAGGCTGGAAGACGAGGGACTCGTCGAATCGTCGCCAGGATCGCTGACCCGAATCACTCCGATCGATATGAAGGAGGCGAAGCACGCTTTTACAGTCGTGGCTACCTTGCACGCTCTGGCTGCACGCCTGGCGGTGCCTTTGTTGACAGACAACGAGTTTGCTGCGATGGAAAGGGAAAACCGCAAGCTCCAGCAGGCTCTCGATGTACAGGATATGACCCGAGCGGTTGAGGCGGATGACGCTTTTCATCAAATCGTCCTGGACGCTTCCGGAAACCGGGAAATCGAACTGGCGCTGGAGCGGATCATTCCCAAAATCAGACGGCTGGAATTTGCCAAGTTTGGTTCTCTGGAAGGTCTGACCTCGGTAGAACAGCACGCCGCGATCATCCAAGCGTGTAAATCGCGAGAAGTGAGTGCAGCCGCCCATTTAATGGAGGAAAATTGGCTGAGCTTAGGAAGAATACTTACGCGTGAATCGTAAGGGCTCCCGACAGATGACGGTCGGGAGCTTTTTTCTTTTTATTTTCAGTTATTTCTGAAAAAACATTGAACATAAAACCGATATCCGATATATTGGTTTTATACATGGAGAGAAGCCTATACTGTGAAAATCAAAACGATCGTTTCTCGATCAGGGAAAAGAGGGATTGTGGATGGCTGCCAACCAGACTCCTGCACAAGCTTTTGAAGTCCATGACGCAAGCGTGCTGAAATGGGCCCGCGATGTATTGGATCGCTGTTCTTCACCGCGGGTGATGCAGACGGAAGTGATACAAGCGGTGGAAAGAAATGCTGTCTGGAGAGGGGAGGAATGTCTGAATTTGCTTGCGCCCGAAGCGCCGACCAGCCCGACTGTCCGCAGGCTCTTGGCATCAGAGGTGGGTACCCGTGCAGCGGAAGGACATATCGGCCCGACGGAACGTTGGTTCGCTGGCACGAAGTACATCGACGAGATCGAGGCCCTGTGCGTGGAGCTCTTGAAAGAGGTCTTCCAGTGCAAGTATGCGGACCATCGGCTCGTAGCCAGCATGCTCGGAAACATGACGGTATACGCGGCTCTGACGAAGCCCGGCGATCCTGTCATGACGATTGCACAGCCGTTCGGCGGGCACTCAAGCAATCGGATCGATGGTCCGGCAGGTATTCGCGGTCTGCACATTCACGATGTTCCGATGGACCCGGTTGAGCTGGAAGTCGATTTGGAGGCGTTTGCCCAGGCAGCCAGACAAGTACAGCCGCGCCTCGTTGCATTAGGTGCCTCGATGACGCTGTTCCCGTTTCCGATCCGGGAAATGGCGGACATCGTCTCGGAATGGGGCGGCAAAATCTTTTTTGATGGCGCTCATCAGCTCGGCTTGATCGCCGGAGGGCAATTCCAGAACCCGCTGAAAGAAGGCGCGTGCGTCCTGACAGGCTCTGCCGGAAAAACCTTTAGCGGACCGCAAAGCGGCATTATCGTCTGGGATGATCCCGAGCTCACAAAGCCAATCACAGATGCTGTCTTTCCGGCACTGGCTGCCACGCATCAGGTCAATCGCGTCGCGGCACTGGCTGCCGCAGCAGCCGAGTTTTTGGCTTTTGGCAAGGAATACATGGCTCAAATCGTGAGCAACGCGCAGGCACTGGGAAAAGCATTGAGCGAGCGGGGCATCACGGTCCTCGGAGCACATAAAGGATTCACGCGAACCCATCAGATCATCCTTGATGTCCGCGCTTTTGGCGGCGGTCTTGAGGTCGCGCAGGAATTGGCCAAAGCCAATATCATCACCAACAAAAATTTGATTCCCTGCGACAAATCGACGGATTGGGATCATCCAAGCGGCTTGCGGATCGGGACGACCGAGGTGACCCGATTGGGCATGAAGGAGGCGGAAATGGAGTCGATCGCCGAACTGATTGTGACTGTACTGGAAAAAAGAGAGCCGCTCGAGGTTACGCGCAAGCGGGTTGTCGAGATGCGTTCCGCCTATCAGAAGATCCACTACTGCTTTGATGGACAGTAGACAGCGCTAAGGAAAATGCAGTCTGGACCGAATGGAAAATAGGAAGCCTTCTGGCTGTTGCCGGAAGGCTTCTTTTTGGTGCGCCCAGCATGGGCGATAGCTATAGGGTGAAAGTCCCGAACGGGGGTTGGCTGTAC
>NZ_RHHO01000038.1 GCF_003710865.1 Brevibacillus borstelensis
ATTTTAACAGTGCCGTTCACACCATATATTTCATCTATCATGCGAGTGTGGCGGTATACATTTCTTTTAGCAGAATATTGCAAGCGCCAAGCGACACGTTTTAAAAAATTTCGACATTCTTTTTTTATGATTTCATCTCTCAACAGTCTCACCTTCTTACCTTTTAAAATAAGCTGATGGAAATGTGGAAATGGCCAAGGGGGAGGAATATAGCCCTAGTCTAAGACTATCTATTAACAAGGAAATCCAATTGTTTAAATTGCAACCTTATTCCTAGGAAAACATAGGTTATTTTTTATTAATTTATATTAGATGTCGAAATTTGTAAAAATCACGAATGCTTACATAACGTAATTCGACAAATAAATTATTGATAAGTGTCTAACATGAGGTAAAAAAGGGAGGCGAATTATCATGATTGAACGTATGTATGAACATACCCAGCATGTTCCTAGGAATGTATTTTGAAAGGGTCGTTTAGTTTGCTGATCGTGGACGGATGGCGGATATTACCAGGGGTTATTCTGTATATTTCATTATAAAGGAGGTGGAAGTGATACTTTTTCAGGAGGACGATGGGATGAAATCTAAGTATTAGTTAGTAGGATGGGAATTTGTAGAAAAAAATAATTGTAAAAAAGCAACTTATTGATTCATTTTGCGTTTAATAATTAAGGAGGTAATTACCTATAGAGGAAAAAGGAGGAGGAACATGAGCTTCAAGCGAATTGTAGGGTGTCTGAGCATTCTCGTCTTACTCATGTGGAGTGTGACTGACAGTTCGTGCAGCTTTGCTTCAGAACATCCTGAACCTGTTATTGAGCATATGGTAACATTGGTAAAAAGTCCTGAGAAAATACTCGTTAGAGAAAGTTGGTATCATACACAAAGTAAGAATGAGCGCCATGACGAATTCGAATATTCCTTTGCTGACAGTGAAGAAATTGGGATGGGACGGACAATCGTAAAAGAGCAAGGGAAACAGATTTATAGGATTAGTAAAAAACAGGATAAAGTTACTGAGGATACCGGAACGGGACCGTATTATACAACAATATCTCCGGGCAAAACTTTGTTCCAATCCACGACAGATGCCTATCGGACAACGGATTGGACTTCGGCTGGTACTGTACAAATCGACGGGGAACGGGTGGAAAAAATGATAAGAGAAGTACGGGACCCAGTGGCCTCTTATACGGAAATTGTTTATTTGAAACAAACGACCGGCTTGCCTGTTGTTAAAGAGTATTACAAGGGTAGAGACTTAAAAAAACCGCTGATTGCGGAGGCGTTCTTTTTTGAAAAGGTAGACGATCCAGCAGGTGCCTTATTCACGATTCCGGATCCCCAAAAGCATAAACAAATTATCAAACATGTGACACAGATAACAAAAAGTTCAAATATTATTTCCTTTTCAAAAAGCTGGCAACATCCACAAAATGGCGATGAGCGGTATGAATTTTTTAATTATGACTTTTCATTCAAAGAGGGTGTAAGTCAGCAATGGATCGTAAATAAACAAGGAACGAAGTTTTTTCATAAGAGAAAGGAAGGAGGAGAAGTTACTGTAAATACGGAGAGGAAGCCAGGGAATTTTATTCCTGCAGGACTATCTTTGTTTCAAAATCAAGGCGGGAGGGAATGGGAATTTGTAGGAACTGTAAATTATAACAGGAAGATGACACAAGTGTACAAGCAAGTAGATACTGAACCAAAAGGCACTACCACGATATTCGCTTACGTTGATCGAAAAACAGGCCTTCCGATGAAGGAAGAGATATTTTGGACATATTGGGACGAAGAATATTATGCTATTCCTAAAAAAGAACCCCAATCTACTAGCATTTATTTTTTTGAGAACGTCCAAGATCCAACCGGAACGTTGTTCAGTATCCCTAAAAAATAAAAGACTGTGTATAAAATAATAACTGTACTTTGTACCTACGTAGATTTAATAAAAGGTTTCATCCCCGAAGGATGGTTCTCTCCCGAACATTAGTCGCAAGCCGCTTTAATTAGCGTCTGTGACTATATTGTGTCAAGGGAAGATATTCCGCTAAGGGGATGAAACCTTGTTAGATTTAAGCTACTTGGTTTTATGAGATGTTTTCGAGATATTATTAGATACCATATATAAGCCACGAATGTCTTCGTTTTCGCCAAATATTTGGAGGCGGTATCTTAAATAGTGGATTAGAGATTATTATCCAACAACGTTTTACCAATCTTTTCTTTTATCATAGAAATCTTTTATTTTTTTTATTAGACTATCGCCGTTTGATTTTTCAGAGAGAACACTTGAAAGTTGACCTGCATAAAAAGTAATAGGTGTACGCGAGTCAGGGTGGAGGAGTCTACTGAAACGTCGTTCACAATAATCGTAACGTTCAGCGTATGCGCTGTTAGAAAAATATTTATCGTTAATCTCCATTACGACTCCAATATCTGCGGTAGCATTAGCTTTTCTTCCACCAGCTACAGGATCACCATCCAGATCAACAATTTCGCCATCTTGATCCAAATATTCATTTGTAACTGAATCTAGAACAGCATTCACGTTTTCCTTTTCTGATGGTTGGAAGTAGTAGGAAGGCTGGATCAAGATGTAGTCGAAAATATTGGTTCTATTAGCGACAACACCCAGATTATGAATAATCTTTAGTTTGTTTTCATTAAATCCATAGTAAGGGCACCACATAAACTCATTTCCATAATGGTCATCTAAATCGCGAATATAGTACGATATGTCATTCATTAATCTGACGCTAGAATTGGACGTTGGTGAAGTTTCACTAATTTTTTCATAAACTGGATGTACAGTTTCCATCGAGTAATAAAAACCCCTAACGTCTTCCCAACGACCAATTGATTCAAGACTTTCTCGTACACCATCAATATAATTTCTGTAGTACTTGTACAGATGCCTTTCATAGTTGATCGTCCCATGTGTGGCCTCATAATGAGGTAGACCGACCCACACCCAAGGCTGAAAATCGGATTTTGCATATTCCCGGAAAAATGATTCTACTCCGTTAATGCAGAAATCAACGATACTGTTATTATGTCTGGTATCATCGTACCTAAACTTGTCACTTCCTAATCCCACTTCTAAAGTAATCGCATTCAAGCCGGTACCCTCGAGTTTATCAAGGTCTCTTGCACGAATGGGATCATACTGCCTGCCGATATATACTAGCAAATTTCGCATCGCCATTTAATTTTCCCCCTAGTTTTAAAGGTTTAAAAACGACTGTTAGGACCGGTCTTTCCTGTCGCTTCAACTAGCAAGGAAAAAATGACAACGAAAAAGCAACTACAACTCTAAATAATAATTTCGAAGCCTATTCTTTTCGTAAAACAACGAACGAATTACCCACACAAAAATTGCTCAGCAACCCTCATCTAATCCCAAGCACTCCCCATATACATAAGATAAGGACGGAAAGACTTGGGGGGACAACAATGACCAATGAAGAGCGCAAAGAACTTGAGCGTGCCATAGACGAAATTACGGAGATTGCCAAAGGCTTCGGCCTTGATTTTTACCCGATGCGGTACGAAATTTGCCCGGCGGACATCATTTACACGTTCGGCGCGTACGGGATGCCGACCCGTTTCTCGCACTGGAGCTTTGGAAAGTCCTTTTACAAAATGAAGCTGCAGTACGACCTCAACCTGAGCAAAATTTACGAGCTGGTGATCAACTCCAATCCGTGCTACGCCTTTCTTCTTGACGGCAACACCCTGATCCAAAACAAGCTGATCGTCGCCCACGTCCTGGCGCATTGCGACTTTTTCAAAAACAACGCCCGCTTCTCCAACACCAACCGGGACATGGTCGAGAGCATGGCAGCGAGCTCGGAGCGCATCCGCCAATACGAAATCGAGCACGGCAAGGAAGCGGTCGAATCCTTGCTCGATGCTTGCCTGGCCGTTCAGGAGCACATCGACCCGAGCCTCTTGCGTCCCAAGCTGAGATGGAAGCGGGAGGTAGAGGAGGCGGGGAATAAACCGGCAGCCAAAGCGGAGCGCAGCACCCCATACGACGATTTGTGGCGGCTGGACCGTGCAGAAGAGAAGACGGAGCCGGAGAAGCCGGCGCGCAAATTTCCGCCAGAACCGGAGAAAGACCTGCTGCTCTTTCTTATGGAGCATAGCCAGATTCTCGACGATTGGCAGCGTGATGTCCTGACGATCGTCCGGGATGAGATGCTCTATTTCTGGCCGCAGTTGGAGACGAAGATTATGAACGAAGGCTGGGCCTCCTACTGGCACATGCGGATTTTGCGCGAAATGGACCTGACCGAAGCGGAGACGATTGAATTTGCCAAGCTGCATTCCTCTGTCATTCAGCCTTCGCCGACGAGCATTAATCCGTATCATTTGGGGTTGAAAATTTTCGAAGACATTGAACGCCGCTGGGACAATCCGACCAAGGAGGAGCAGGAGCGTTTCGGACGGAAGCCGGGGCAGGGACGCGCCAAAATTTTTGAAGTCCGCGAGCTGGAGTCTGACATCAGCTTTATCCGCAACTACTTGACCAAGGATTTGGTCGGCAAGCTCGATCTGTACATGTTTGGCAAGCAGGGGAACGAGTGGGTCGTGACCGACAAGGCATGGGAGGATGTCCGGGATGGTCTCGCCGTTACCCGCGTCAATGGCGGCTTCCCGTATGTCATGGTCCACGACGGCGACTACCTGCGGGCTGGCGAGCTGTACCTGAAGCACCATTTTGAAGGACTGGAGCTGGATGTCAAATACGTGGAGAAGACGATTCCTTACATTTATCGCATGTGGGGGAAAAATGTCCATCTTGAAACGGTGATCGAGGATCGGCCTGTACAGTTTACGTATGACGGGAAAAAGGTGCATCGGCGGTTTTTGTAAGAGTACGGGAAGATCACAAGAACATTTTTTCACGGGAAAGCAAAAAGTGCAGACGGGGCGATCAGCCCCTTTTTTTGTTCCAGACAGAATGGACATCAGCCGCACTGCCATCCCATTGTTCTGCTCAAGCCGCAGCTACTGCTTTTTCGTTTAAAGAGAAGCACCTCGAACGCCATCTCCGCTTTTTGTTGCGCAAGCTTGTTTCATGATGCTGCTGACCTGAACAAAATGAATTTACGCTTGTAAAACTTGAAGTCGGCTGTTATATTTACATTTGTAAATAATAGTTTCCAATCGATAGGAGGTGAAGCATATGACCAACATTCCGAGAATATCCGAATCCGAGTGGGAAATCATGAAGGTGATTTGGAAGCAAAGTCCGCTCACCGCGGAGCAAATCGCAGCTCAACTGCCGGCCGAAATCGAATGGAGCGATCAGACGGTTCGCACCTTTCTGAACAGGCTAGTGAAAAAAAAGGCGATCGGATTCGAGAAGGCGGGTAGAAGCTATCTGTACTACCCGGCGGTTACCGAAAAAGAATGCGTCAAAGCGGAAAGCAAATCGTTTGTAAACAGAGTGTTTGGCGGAGCGGCAAAGCTGATGGTGACCAACTTTTTGGAAGAGGGCGATTGGTCCGAGAAGGAGATTGAGCAGTTGCAGAAGATACTTGAGGAAAAAAAGGGAGAAAAACGATAGCGACAGAAGGCGAAATGCCGGAGGCCATCGTTGAGGTACAAACACATGGAGATCCTATGCGACGTTTTTTTATGGTTTTTCGATTCCACACTAGCGGCGAGCGCAGTGGTCCTGCTGGTGATGGCCATTCAAAAATTGTTTCGGCATCGTCTGAGTCCCCGCCTTCAGCATGCGCTGTGGCTGCTCGTGTTGGTCAGACTGCTTTTGCCTGATTTGCCAAGCAGCCCGGCAAGCATATTTAATGTTGCCGCAACGATAAAAAATGCCGTTTCGATGATTCATGTGGAAGGCAGCAGCCTGTCCCATGACATTTCTCGAAACAGCGAAGAGAATAAAATACCACAAAACAATCATAGCACGGCTCTTGAAAAAAATCATGTGCAGCCTGTAGCGATCGCGCTGCAGGATGAAACGCAAGCACGTCAATTCTCGCAGGTTGGCTATCCGCTGGGAGTACAAGTCGTATCGGCGATCTGGTTTGCCGGGGCCATTGTGTTCATAGGCTATTTGTTTGCCTGCCTGTTCCGGTTGAGAAATCGACGCAAAACGCTCACGCCTGTAACAGACCCGCAGATCTTGTCTGTCATGGATGAATGTCAAAGGAAATTCGGTATAAAGAAGCCAATCCCGCTGTACACAGGGGACTATGCAAAAAGCCCGTTTATCGCCGGATTGATTCATCCGTGGATCTTCGTCCCGGAAGCGGTCGTGAAAGAGTTGGCCCCCTCCCAGCTACTACATATTTTGTCACACGAGCTGGCCCACTGCAAAAGAAAAGACATGTGGTGGAATACGCTCAGCAGCTTTGTCCTGGCGATTCACTGGATGAATCCGCTCGTGTGGATCTGTGTAAAAAGAATGAAAGCGGCCAGGGAGATCGCCTGCGATGCCTGCGTTCTGGAGGTTCTCGGAGAACAAGCAGCGACTCCTTATGGCTTGACGATGATTGAATGTTTGAAGCGGTTTGCGTCCAAATCCGCTCAGCCCCAACTGCTGTATTTTTGGGGTACGACCAACAAAAGCGAAATGACAAGGAGAATTACCATGATCAAAGCATATAAAAAGGGAACGTATAAATTGTCGGCTCTGGCGGTTGTCTGTGTAGCCGGTCTCGGTGTAGCGACATTAACCAACGCCGCCGCGCCTGCACCTGCTCCGGCAAGCAGCCCGGCAACCATTGCGGAAACGGGAAAAGAGCGCCTTCTGTTCGATTCTTCTCATCGGAGCTACGGCAGCTTGGAAAAGGCGGTAAAGGTATCGCCCACACCGTTCAAGGTGCCGGACTTGCCGGAGTTAAGCTTGGCCTATGTTACCTTGTATCTGGATGATCAAAAGCTGTCCAAAGTGGATATTGGTTTTAACAAATATGAAGGAAAGAGCCACTACTTATATGATATGGTGATTCTTCCTAGTGGAGCCGAGCATGATGATGCCTTGTTGGAAAATCAGCAATCCCTGGATATCAAGAAAGAAACGCTGAAGCTGAATGGAATGGACATTCTAAAGCTGACACGGGTATCGGACTCGCTGACCGCCTATTTTTGGGAGGACCAAGGCCTTCAATATAAGCTCAGAGAGTTTGATGTTTCTGATGAAGAAATGTTGAAAGTGATTTCCTCGATGAAATTCCCTGACCAAGACATGTTGAAGCAATATGAAAATCAGAAGGGTCAGTTCAAAACAAACGTCTATGACACAGAAGACTTGCGCTATGCGCAGGAGTTGCTCGGATTTACTCCGAAGCTTCCCATGCAATTTCTTGAAATCTTTGAAGCATCTGGAGCTTGGGCGTACTATCGAGATACGGACCGCACATCAATGGGCTTCTTCGTGGAGTTTGCAAGAACCAACAAACCTGGAAAATGGAAAAACAGCTTCTATTTTGATCAGGAAAAAGACACGAGCACGTATGAAGAGATTCAGAAGACGGGCACCTATTTTCACGAAATTATTAATGGCGAAAAAATTGGCTTGAAGACGACTCCTTTGCAAATAGAGGGGAAAAAAGTATTCCGCACAGAAAAATATAAAATAGATGGAAGGTTGAGCTCGCCGGATGAAGTTGACAATGTCAGTTATTTTTGGGTAGAGAACGATCTCGGCTACCAGGTAACCTTCCAGGAAGATCTTCCGCAGCAACAAGAAATTGTCGCTGAGTTGATCAAAGCAAAACCGGTAGATGCCAGCCAATGGAAATAAGTCTAAAGGGAATTGTGCAGATCTTTTGTGCAATTCCCTTTTTAACCGATATGTTGTTTCTCTATAGCGTAAAAACGTTTTTGGAAGATTTGTCGATAAGGAGCTGCCCAGTCAGCGCCGAAAAACGCAAAGAAGCGCCCTCCGGATCGGAGCGGCGCTTTTTGGCCAGATAGCGTGTAACCGATGTTGAAACGATCAAGAGAGCGAATCGAGATTTTTCATCATTTGCTGCAAGACGCGGTCAAAGACGATCAAATCCTCTTCCTTGATATTTTGCAGGGCGATAATTTCCAGATCGTCAGAGGTTTTCTGCCAGGTGGCGAGCATCTCTTTCGCCTGCGGAGTCAGGGAAACTTTGCGTGCCCGTTTATCCTCGCCTTCCTCGCGAATCACCCATCCCAGCTCCTCCAGCCGGGTCAGTGATCTGGTAATTGTGGGGGCTTCCACGTTTAAATAATTGCTGATATCGACCTGGGTCAAGGAGCCTCGCTGATGCAAACACCAGATAATTCCCCACTGTGAGCTGTACAACCCTTGGGTAGACAGCTTTTCATTCAATTTTTTGGTAAATTTCCTAGCCGCCTGGTTTATTTTGTGTCCATATATGTAGTTCAATGGCTATCCTCCTAAAGGTGCTTTTTGGCAGATGATCCTTTTCTTTCATAGACGGAACACCAAGAGGTTGGTAACAATTTTTTTGCTTCCATCTGTTTATGATTTCCAAAAAACGGACTGCTCAGCGGCGCGATGAATCCGTTTTCAAATGTTTACCTAAGTAAATGCAACTACTATTCATCCTACTTGCAGAACGGCTTTAAGTAAATGTATCTTTTGTGAAAATTGTATGGAAATTTCATTTTGGACAGCGTAGGGATTTCCAAGTTTGTTTTATTGGAAAATTACAATAACACCTAAACGTTTGACAGATATTTTTCTTTGAAACTATCATGAACTAGGTAATAATTATCTAGTTAATTTTACACATCAAGGAGGAACTACTGTGGCAGATACAAACTCAAAACAGCCCAAAAGTAGCTCGCGGCGCGAATTCCTCAAGAATTCCGGGATCGCCCTCGGGGGGCTGGTGGTTGGAGGCGTACTGGGTGGTTCGTTGTTCGGAAGCAAGAAAGCGGAAGTAGAGAAGGTTGTCGAGAAATCGGTCAACTACAACCAGGCGCTGATGTTTTTCAATCAGGAGCAATTCCAATTGACGGAAGCGGCTTGCGAGCGCATTTTTCCGCAGGACGAGCACGGCCCCGGGGCAAAAGAGCTGGGCGTAGCCTTCTACATCGACCACCAGTTGGCCAGTCCATGGGGAATCAATGCGAAAGATTACATGACCGGTCCGTTCTACCCGGGAGAACCGACCCAAGGAATGCAAACCTCCCTGAAACGCGCGGAGATTTTCACATTGGGGCTGCAAGGGCTGGCTGACTACAGCAAAAAGAAATACAACAAACGCTTCACTGATTTGACCGAAGCAGAGCAAGACGAGACCTTGAAGGTTTTTGAGGCAGGCAAGGAGTATCAGCTTGCGGGAACTTCGACCACAGGGTTTTTTAGCCTTCTGCGCAGCATGACGATCGAGGGCGTTTACGCCGATCCGATGTACGGCGGCAACAAGGACATGCAGGGCTGGAAAATGCGCAATTATCCTGGCAACCAGATGAGTTTCGCCAAAGATATCGAGAAGGACGAATTTATGAAGATTGAGCCTAAAAGTCTTCATGACCACATGGGCCACTGATAACCAGGAAGGGATGACATAAATGAGCAAGAAGCTACCAAAGGTTCCCGTTGTGATCGTCGGTATGGGCTGGGCAGGCGGCATTATCGCTTCGGAACTGACGAAAGCCGGCGTGAAGGTTGTTGGATTGGAACGCGGAAAAGGCAGAAGCACCAGCGATTACTACATGGCTCATGACGAGCTCCGTTACGCGCTGCGCTATGAGATGATGCAGGACCTCTCCAAGGAGACCGTCACCTTCCGCAATAACGAAAAAATGCGCGCGCTCCCGATGCGCACGTACGGATCTTTCCTTTTGGGCGACGGTCTCGGCGGTGCAGGATCTCACTGGAATGGGCAGTACGGACGCTTTCTGCCTTACGATTTCGAGATTCGCTCCAAAACGATCGAACGCTACGGCGAGAAAAAGATTCCAAAAGGAATGACGATTCAGGACTGGGGCATTACCTACGACGAGCTGGAGCCCTATTTCGACAAGTATGAAAAAATGGCGGGGATCTCGGGTGAAGCCGAGCAAAACCCGATGGTCGGAAAACGCTCCAACCCGTTCCCGACTCCTCCGATGAAGGTCACGCCTGGCATGAAGATGTTCATGGACGCTGCGAAAAAGCTGAATTATCACCCGTACATCATTCCTTCGGCCAACCTGTCCGAGATGTACAAAAATCCGGACGGCATCGAGCGTGCCGCTTGCCAGTACTGTGCGTTCTGCGAGCGCTTCGGCTGCGAGTACGGCGCCAAAGCCGACCCGGTCGTAACCGTCATTCCAGTCGCCGAGAAAACAGGAAACCTGGATTTGCGCACGCATTCCAATGTGACCAAAATCCTGCATGACGGGAAAAAGGCAACCGGCGTGGTTTACGTCAACACCATTACCGGTGAAGAAATCGAGCAGCCTGCCGATCTCGTGGTCATGACCAGCTACGTGCTGAACAACGTCCGTCTGCTGCTCACATCCAAGCTGGGCAAACCGTACGATCCGGCATCCGGAAAAGGCGTGATCGGAAAGAACTACGCATACCAGGTAAACAGCGGGAAAGCGGTCGGCTTCTTCGACGACAAAGAGTTCAACACGTTCATGGGGGCGGGTGCGCTCGGCGCGGAGATCAGCGATTTCAACGGCGACAACTTTGACCACAGCAACTTGAACTTCCTGCACGGGGCCGGTATTCGCTTTACCCAGACTGGCGCAAGGCCGATTGCCACCAATCCGGTTCCAAAGGGCACGCCTTCCTGGGGCAAGGATTTTAAACAACAGTCGCTCAAGTATGCGAACTCGACGCTTACGCTGGCTTCCCAAGGGGCAAGCCTCCCGTGGCAGCACCACTACCTCGACCTCGATCCTACCTATAAGGATGCGTACGGAACTCCGCTTTTGCGGATCACCTTTGACTGGGAGGATCAGGACCGGGAATTGAACAAGTATCTGGCTGAGCGGGCCGGAGAGATCATGAAAGAAATGAATCCGACCAAAATGGAAGTCTCCAAAGAAATGAAATCGTACAACATCACCCCATATCAGTCCACGCACAATACGGGCGGTGTCATCATGGGGGCTGATCCGTCGACTTCCGCGGTAAACTCCTACCTGCAGATGTGGGATGCGGAGAACGTGTTTGTCGTAGGGGCTTCCGCATTCGCTCACAACGGCGGATACAACCCGACAGCTACGGTAGGGGCCCTATCCTACAGAGCAGCCGAAGGCATTTTGAAGTACATCAAGCAAGGCGGCTCCCTCGTCTAGTCTGAAATGCTGCCCGTTGCCTTTCATTTGGGGGTGTGTATGGAAAACAAACAAGAATTTGTTGGTCATCTGGCTGAGCTGCGAAAGAGATTGATTGTGGTCATTGTCGGCTTCTTTCTGTCACTGTGCATCGGCTTGTACATGTCCCCTGACATTTTGCTGTTTATCAAAGCGCAACCGGTGGCTGCCGATGTAGTCTGGAACGTATTTTCGTTCACGGACGGCATGTTTATCTATATGAAATGCGGCTTTCTGGTGGCGATCCTGCTGACGCTTCCGCTCGGGCTCTACCAGGCCTGGGCGTTCGTCAGGCCAGGCTTGTCCGATGACGAGGCGCGGAAGACGATCTGGTTTGTGCCGCTGTCGTGCTTTCTGTTTTTGTGCGGGATGGCGTTCAGCTATTTCGTCGCGTTTCCAATGATGGTGTCGTTCCTCTCGTCGGTGAACAAAAGCATCGGAGCGGTGGAAACGTACGGGATTGACCGCTACTTCGCCTTTATGTTCAACGTCATTTTTCCGTTGTCGGTCGCGTTTGAAATGCCGGCAGTCGTGCTGTTCCTGACGAGGATCGGGCTGATTACTCCCGCCCAACTGAAAGCCGTTCGCAAATATGTCTATCTGGGACTTGCCATCGTAGGCTCGATGATTTCTCCGCCTGATTTTGTCTCGCATTTGTCGGTCACGATTCCGCTCATTTTGTTATTCGAGCTAAGCGTCCTCATCTCAGGGTGGTATCATCGCAGATCAAGCGGTTTGCTCGTATCTGGGTCAAAGTCATAAAAAGGAGGTATGATCGATGTTCAACAGTATTGGCATCCCTGGATTAATCATTATTCTGGTCATTGCCCTGGTTGTATTCGGGCCATCCAAGCTGCCGCAATTAGGACGGGCGCTTGGGGATACCCTGCGCGAATTCCGCTCGTCGACCAAAGGCGTGGTCGATGACATCACCACCGAAGGCAAGACCGAAAACCAGCAGCAGCCTGAATCCAAGTAACACATGGCCGCTCAGGCCATATCAACATAAATCAATCTATCAGATGCAATGGAGGTAATTACAATGAACAAAAAAGCACTCACTTCTCTGATCCTCGCTTCTGCTGTAGCTCTTGCGCTGGCAGGCTGCGGAAACAGCCAATCCGACCAAGGCAGCGCTGCAAGCAATAACGCAGCAAGCACAGCTACTGCTGACGCAGGTGCGGCTCAATCCGCAGACGGCGTAAAAGAGATCAAGCTTTCCGCGACAAACTTCGAATTTGACCAAAAAGAAATTCATGTGAAAAAAGGCGATAAAATCAAGCTGACGCTGACCAATACAGAAGGCATGCACGGTGTAGCCATTCCTGATTTCAACGTAGACCTCAAAGGTGACGGAAGCGCCGAGTTTACTGCTGACAAAGCGGGCGAGTTTACATTCAACTGCTCTGTTATGTGCGGTGCCGGCCATGATACGATGACAGGAAAATTGATCGTCGAAGAATAAGCCCATCTTTCAACATAGTTTCGTGAAAAACCCAAGCGGACGTCCGAGAAGTCGGATCAGCTTGGGTTTTTTGTCGTTTTTCTGTCGCAGCCTGTTCGCAAACAGACGCAAAAATATTTGCAAAAGTCCAAAATAACGAAAATTGATTATTGAATAAAAAAAGGCGGATTTGTATAATTGCACATATGCTATTAAAATAAGGACCTATGGTCCGAATATGGAGACAAAAGGGGCGAAGGGCAACATGAACAATGGGGAACAAAAGAAGCATCCCAGAGCGTTAGAGCCTGTCACGCTGATCCTGACGATCGTCACGGCGATTCTCGGGGCGGCGATCGGGATGCAGTTGATCGTGACTTTGGGCATTACAGCCAATACAGCCATTATCGGGGCGCTCTTGGCCATGCTGATCGCGAGGGTACCGCTTACCTTTCTTCGCAAGATGCGCTCTGTCCATCGGCAAAATATCGTTCAGACCGCCATCTCGTCGGCGACATTCGGGGCTGCGAACAGCCTGCTCATTCCGATCGGGATTCCATATGTATTCGGGAAGCCGGAGCTGATCATGCCGATGCTGATCGGTGCGGCGCTGGCGATGTTCGTTGACGCCTTTCTGTTGTACAGGCTGTTTGATACGAAGGTCTTTCCCGCTTCGGGCACCTGGCCGGACGGACGCGCCACAGCGGAGTCGATCATTGCCGGCGACAAAGGCGGCAAACGTGCCGGATTGCTCGGTGTGGGGATTGCCGGCGGTGTAGTCGGCTCCATCCTGGGAGTGCCGATGTCTGCATTCGGTGTCGCCTTCATCGGAAACATCTGGGCACTGGCGATGTTCGGGATCGGTCTTTTGCTCAAGGGCTATTCCGGGACATTGCTTGGAATGGATTTGAAGGATTCGTATATACCGCATGGATTCATGATCGGAGCGGGAATTGTCGCCCTGATCCAGGTAAGCTTCGTCATCTTCAGGAAAAAGTCTCCGCAGCAAGGTTCAGGCGCAGAGGCGGAGCAAGCGCTGCAGGTGACCAAAGGGGAAAAGGAAACCTCGCGCACGCTTTTGACAGGGCTTTTGCTGTACATGGCGATTTCGGTCATTTTGGCAATCATTGGCGGATTGTTGACGCATATGTCGTTCGGAATGTTCCTATTGTTCATTATTTTCGCTGCTTTCGCCGCTTATTTGCACGAATTGATCGTCGGCATTTCCGCGATGCACTCCGGCTGGTTTCCGGCTTTTGCGGTGGCGCTGATCACCTTGATCCTCGGCATGCTGATCGGATTTCCGCCTGTCGCGCTGGCACTGCTCGTCGGCTTTAGTGCAGCTACGGGTCCCGCTTTTGCAGACATGGGCTACGACCTGAAGGCCGGTTATATTTTGCGCGGCAACGGCGCTGATCCCGAGTTTGAGAAAGAGGGCAGAAGACAGCAAATGACAGCCGGGATGATCGCTTTCGGCGTAGCTGTCCTCGTCGTCCTTTTCAGCTTTCACAGCCTGTTTTCGCAAAACCTCGTTCCGCCTGTCGATACCGTATACGTAGCGACGATTAACGCCGGGGTCTCTGGCGATGTGGCAGGTGAGCTGTTCCTCTGGGCGATTCCGGGCGCGATCCTGCAATTCCTCGGCGGGCCCAAGCGGCAGATGGGGATTTTGTTTGCGACGGGTTTGCTGCTTACGTATCCCGAGGCGGGCTGGGCGGTTCTCGCAGGTCTCTTGATTCGCGTCGTTATCCTGAAATGGAAAGGCCAAGAGGCGGATTCCTCGATGAATATCATGGCAGCCGGATTTATCGCGGGCGATGCTTTGTACAGCTTCTTCAGCTCCGTCTTTTCGATGAAAAAATAGAGGAAGGAAGGAGAAGGCAGATGGAAACGATTACGCTGGATGAACGCAAAATGGAGGCTGCTGTCTGGGGCGGCGCTGTCCTCGGAGGCGGAGGCGGAGGCCCGATCGAAGAAGGCATCCAGCTCGGCAGACTGGCCCTGGAGGTAGGCGAGCCGAAGCTGATTACGATAGATGAACTGCTAGATGACGAGTGGGTGGTGACGGTTTCTGCGGTGGGGGCACCTGCCGCAGCCGAGCAGTACGTCAAGCCGATGCACTATATCCGGGCCCTGCAGCTGCTGCTGGACAAGCTGGGCCGTCCGATCTCCGGGCTGATCACGAACGAAAACGGAGCGAGCACCACAGTCAATGGCTGGTTTCAGTCGGCTGTTACCGGACTGCCCGTTTTGGACGCGCCGTGCAACGGCAGAGCGCATCCGACAGGGAGCATGGGCTCGATGAATATGACGGAGCTGGAAGGCTACGTCTCTACGCAGACGGCAGCAGGCGGATTGGGCAGCCGGTACATCGAGCTGTGCGCGTCCGGTTCCCTGGAGAACATGGCGCAAATGGTGCGCCGGGCATCTGTAGATGCGGGAGGCATGGTCGCCGTAGCCCGCAATCCCGTACAGGTGTCCTATGTGAAGCAAAACGGCTGTCCGGGAGCGATCCAGCAGGCGATCCGCATCGGCGAGACGATGCTGGCCCACACGGGAGAAAAGGCGATTGAAGCAGTGACCGAGCTCCTGCAGGGCAGAATCATCGAGGTCGGGACTGTTTCGAATTTTTCGTTGAATACGACAGGCGGATTTGATGTGGGCCGGGCCGACATTGGCAGTCTGGAGCTTACCTTTTGGAACGAGTACATGACACTTGAGTCAAATGGCGAGCGGCTGGCCACGTTCCCCGATCTGATCATGGCCTTTGATGCAGAAAGCGGACGCCCGCTGGAATCTGCCAAAATGGCAAATGGTCAAAAAGCGGCGGTCATCGCGGTGCCAAAGGAGCAGCTGCTGCTCAGCTCGACGATGCGAAACCGCAAACTGTTTGAACCTGTGGAAGAAGCGATTGGAAAACAGGTCATTTCGTACGTGTTTTCCTGAAAGGAGATGGTAAGGCATGGCATTGAAACAGACACTCATTGTCTATGAGGTGATGGACAGTCTATACGCTTCCGGGGAGAAGATCAAGGAACTGTTCTCTCCTTACAGCGATGTTCAGGTTGCAGTAGATACGGTGCAAGGAGACAAAGGCAAAACGGATTTCGTGAAAATCCTGATTCCCGGGACAGAGGGAAAATCCCGGGGAGGCTCGGCTCCGACACTCGGCATCATCGGGCAGCTCGGCGGGATCGGGGCCCGTCCGAGCCGGATCGGCATGGTATCGGATGCGGATGGCGCGGTGGCAGCGGTCGCCAGCGGCTTGAAGCTGGCGGAGATGGCGAGAAACGGCGACAGGCAGAAAGGAGATGTGCTGGTGACGACGCACATCTGTCCGGATGCGCCTACCCAGCCGCATGATCCCGTTGATTTCATGGACTCCCCTGTCGATGATCCGACGATGAACCGCTACCAGGTATGTCCGGAGATGGACGCGATATTGTCCATCGACACGTCCAAAGGAAACAGGCTGATCAATATCAAAGGCTTTGCGCTCTCCCCGACAGTGAAGGAAGGGTACATTTTGCGCGTCAGCGAGGATTTGCTGCGGATCATGGAAATGACGTCGGGACAGCTTCCGGCCACCTTCCCGATCACGCTCCAGGACATAACGCCGTACGGAAACGGCGTGTATCATTTCAACAGCATCATGCAGCCGGCTGTCGCGACAAAGGCTCCCGTGGTCGGAGTCGCCATCACGGCACAATCTGCCGTATCCGGCTGCGGCACAGGGGCCAGCCACGAAGTAGACATCGCAGCCACCGCCCGGTTCGCCATCGAGGTAGCCAAGGAGTTTACGGCTGGCACTTGCAGCTTCTATGATCAGACGGAGTACGACCGCCTCGTCAGCCTGTACGGCTCGCTGGCGGTATTCCAGACGATGGGCAGCCAAGAGACGCCGGGAGAATCGTCATGACGATGAAAAAGCTGGGGCTCGTCACGATCGGACAAGCGCCGCGGATGGATGTCGGCCCCATTTTCCAAAAATACGTCGGAGGCCGGGCGGAAATCATGCAAGCAGGCGTACTCGACAGCATGACCAAAGCGGAGGCGGAAGCGGCCTTTTCACCGGAAAAGGGTGACTACGTCTTGACCAGCAAGCTCGTGACCGGAGAGTCTGTGGTAATGTCCCGGGAAAAGATCGCGCCTGTACTCCAGCGAAAACTGCATGAGCTGGAGGAAGCCGGGTGCAATCCGATTGTCGTCCTGTGCACCGGGACATTCGAGGGGCTTGCCGCAAACAACGCCTTGTTGATCGAGCCCGATGTCATCCTGCGCTCGACCTTGTCCGCGATGCTGAAAAACAAGAGACTCGGTGTGATCGTTCCTCTGCTGGAACAGCAGGATGCGCTCGAAGACGAATGGGGGAGCCTTGTGGATGCCGTCTACGCAGCGGCTTCTCCATATGCGGAGGGGGAGACGGAACTGATCCGCGCCGCAAAAGAGCTGGCTGATCAAAATGTGGACGCGATCCTGATGGACTGCATGGGCTATGTAGAAGCGTCCAAGGCGGTCGTAGAGGCCTATGCGAACCTGCCTGTCATCCTGTCAAACGCCTTGCTTGCCAAAATCGTATCGGAACTGTACTAGGAGGGTATCGGGATATGGACACGCAATTGGTCGAAGTCAGCAAAAGCATACTGGTGACAAGTCTGGCGCTCAAGCAGGAGGATACGCTCCTGGTCGTCGCTGACCTGGAGAAAAAGGAGCTCGCGGAGGCGATTCAGAAGGCAGGTCTTGCGATCGGAGCAGAATCGCTCCTGATGGTGATGAAGGAGCGGGAAAAGGACGGGGAAGAGCCGCCGGCACCGATTGCGGAGGCGATGCGGGGAGCGGACGTCGTCGTTTGTGTGACGGAGTATTCCCTCACCCATACCGAAGCGAGAAAACGTGCAGCCGCGAGCGGCGCCCGTATCGCGACGATGCCGGGGATTACAGCCGACATGTTTCTTGTAGGAGCGATCACGGCGGACTACGGTCAGGTACAGGTGCTGACGGAGCAGGTGACACGGGTCCTGACAACTGGCCACACCGTACGGATCGAGAAGGACGGTCACTCGCTCAGCTTTTCCATCGCGGGCAGAGACGGGATTTCCAGTACGGGCGTGTACCGCAATCCCGGCGAGTCGGGCAATCTGCCTTCCGGGGAATCGTACATCGCACCTGTCGAGGGAACGGCATCGGGAAAAATCGTCGTAGACGGCTCGATTGCCGGTATCGGCAAGGTGAGCGGTCCTCTGCTCGTATCCGTTGACAAGGGACGGATCATCGATTTGGAAGGCCCTGATGCCGATCAGCTACTGGACATGCTGGGAGAGGGAGACGGCAGGCTGCTCGGGGAGTTCGGCATCGGCACCAATGACAAGGCGCGCATCACCGGAAATGTGCTCGAGGATGAAAAGGTATACGGCACGATTCACGTAGCCTTCGGCAGCAACCGGACGTTTGGCGGCACGATTTCAGCAGGTGTCCATATCGATCTGGTCGTCCACGAGCCGGACGTGTTCATCGACGAAGCGAAAATCCTTTCCAAAGGGAGGGTGACCATCCAGCCATGATCGGTATCATCCGGGTAATCACGACTGACGATGCGGACATTCTGAATGAGCACGGCAAGCTGATCGAGAGCAAGTACGGTGTCCAAACCGTATCCGCATGCATTCCCGATCAGCCGTACGGCATTTGCGACGAGGTGACGGAGCGGCAAGCAGTCCCGAAAATCGTCGCACTGGGTCAAAGGCTGGCCGCATCAGGCTGCCGGGTTTTGGTGATCAGCTGTGCGGATGATCCGGGAATCGATGCGCTGCGTCAGCAGGTGAGGGTGCCCGTGATCGGGGCGGGCAGTGCGGCGGCACTCCTTGCCAAAGGATACGGCGAGCCAGTCGGTTTGCTCGATATCGCTGCCGAACCGCCCCGGGTCATGAAGCGGATTTTAGGCAGGCAGCTCGCTTGGCATATATCTCCGCCAGGGGTGACCAATTCCGCAGAGGTCATGGCGCCCCACGGTCGGGAAGCAGCGCTGAACGCTGTACGGACGATGGTGAAAAACGGGGCAAAGACGATCGCGTTTGCGTGCACCGGGTATTCAACCATCGGCCTGGCACCGATCATTCGCAGGGAGTTTGGCGTGACCGTCATCGATCCAGTGGAGGCAGAAGGGCTTCTCGCCTGGTATATCGTCAAAAACAGTTGACAATTTTGGGCGGTCACAGCATCAGATGATATGGTCACAAGAGATGTCTGGCCTATAGTCGCTCAAGGTCAGCGAGCGGGCAGCACTCAGCACGAATCTTCCGTTTCTGGAAATATATATGGAAGCGAATGGCAATATCAGGACTCTTATACTATAATCGACATTGTATAAGGGAAGTGAGGCTGTGATACCGGTATGAGCTTGAAAACACTAGATAACGCTTTGGAAATTTTAAAATTTTTCACCGATGAAACCCCTGCCTGGGGTGTCCGCGAGCTGGCGAAAGAGCTGAATGTGAGCCATTCGATTGTTCATCGGGTTCTGGCCACCTATGAAAAGCACGGTTTTTTGGCGCAAAATCAGGTGACAAAAAAATATGTCCTGGGCATCAAATTTTGGGAGTACGGACAGCTTGTCCAGAAACGGCTGAAGCTCATTGACGCGATTCGGCCGATCATGCACCGGCTGTGCGAAGATACCGGCGAGTCGGTTATTTTGACGATATTGGAGGGAATCGAAGCGGTTGACATCGAGATCGTGGAGAGCCCGCAAAAGGTAAAATACGAGCTGACAGTGGGGAATCGAGCCCCTTTGTATGTCGGAGCTTCCAGCAAGGTGCTGATGGCCTATCTCCCGGAAGAAAAGCGGGCGGAAGTGATCGAACAAGGCTTGTCTCCCTATACAGACAATACAATCGTCGATCCGAACAAACTGATCGATGATTTGGACAACATCAAAAAGCAGGGATGGTGTTATTCCAGGGGAGAGTATTTCGAGGACACATTTGGCATCAGCATCCCGCTGTTCAACAAAGATCGGGAAATCGTCGCCTCCCTGTCCATCGCGGGTCCCAGCTACCGCATGCCCGAAGAAAAGGTACAGGAAGCGCTCCATATGCTCGAAAAAAGAGGGAAAGAAATTCAGGATTACCTGAGTCAAATAGAAGTTCATCAATTGTTTCAATAAGGCGAGTTACCCGCAATTGCTTCAAGGAAAGAAATCACCTGCAATTGTAAAAGGAAAGGGACGCATGCTCTTTATCCGCTTCTCGGCGAATAGAAGGCACGCGTCCCTTTTGCGTTCCCTGCTGATTATTCCTGGATAGCAGGGGTTATGTGTTTGTCTTTAGTGCGGCGATTCCATGAGACGGACAAAAACAGGCTGAACAGCAGCATGAAGGCTCCGAACAGGTACGGAAGATTGATGTGCACATCGAACAGGATACCGGCCAGAGAAGGACCGACGATATTCCCCAGGCTCATGTAGGCGTTGTTCATCCCTGCGACGAAGCCCTGCTCCTTGCCTGCCATTTTGGAGAGCAGCGTATTGATCGCGGGACGGAGGATCGATGTGAAAGTAAAGAAGATGAGGCACACCAGCATCACGTACCAGAAGTTTCCAGACAGCAGCATCAGCACCATAGTCACTGCGGAAACAAAAAAGCTGAGATTGATCAGCCGTTTTTCGCCGAAGCGGCGGAGCAGCTTGTCGATCAGAAGCGATTGAATGACAACGCCGATCAAAGCCCCGACTGTAATCAAAATGGAAATATCCTTTGGCGTATACCCGTATTTCTGATCGACGAACAGCCCGAAAATCGCCTCAAAGTTGGCCAGGCCAAACGTAAGGGTAAAGACCAGCACCAGGAGCACCAGATAAGGAGCTTTAAACGAATAGGCAAACTGCTTGAAAATGTTCTCCCGCTTTTTCTCTGAGCTGCGGGCTGCCAACTGGTCTTCCATTGACAAGGTTTCACGCAAAAACACGAAGGAAGCCAAGGTCGCAAAACAGGCGACAGCGGCAGACACATAAAACGGAACACGCAAGCCGTACTCGGCCAAAAACCCGCCGATCCCCGGCCCGATCACAAACCCGAGCGACATGGATGCTCCGAGGAGCCCCATCCCTTTTCCTCTTGCTTCCACACTCGTAATATCGGCGACGTAAGCCATCATGGAAGGGATCATGAACGCAGCGCCCATTCCCCCGATCAACCTTGACAGGTACAACAGCCACATCTGATCAGCGAGGGCAAAGATGAGCTGGGACAGTGCAAACGCGGCCAGCCCAATGACGATCATCCGCTTTCGGCCGTACTTGTCGGAAAACTCCCCGGCGATCGGTGAACAGATGAATTGGGTCAAGCCAAATGCGGCGACCAGATAGCCCAAGGCCGTACCGCTGGCCCCGAATTCCAGCATGAATTTTGGCAAAACCGGAATGATTAAGCCAATTCCAAGCATAGCAATGAACATGTTGACCATCAAGATGACGAGTGGCGCTTTTTGGATGCTCTGTTCTTTCATTCGATGGTTCTCTCCTCTCTCTCTGTTGCTCAATTTCTTTCAAAAACGCCACGGGACAGGAATCAGCATCCTTCCTGCTCGCAGAAAATAAGACCCATTATATAAAATCGGGGCATGGAAAGGCAACTGGGTCAAACTGTAAAATGTGCAAAATTTACAGTTTGCTGCTTTTGATGCAAAAATCCGCCTCCCATGGAAGAATTGTAGCAGCTATACCGTTAAGGATTGATGAAGATCGTGCAAAGATTTTGCGAGGGGAAAATGAAATGGGCAGTTTCAGGAAGCTTTTGCCTACGTTAGCGGCCAGGTGCCGCGGGTAAACGGGGAGCTCCCTTATACAGGAAAGGTTGGGGCAGAGGTCACGATTGAGCAAGCCCGCGAACTGGCGGAAATCTGTGTATTAAAAGGATTGAGCTGTCTGGAAGCCGAGCTCGGCAGTCTGGATAAAGTGGAGCAGGTATTGAAAGTGACCGGGTTTGTTCAGTCCGCTCCCGGCTTTTCGCAGCAGCCCAAAGTATTGGATGCCGCTTCAGAGCTGCTGCAAGCCATTTTTGGAGAAAAAGGACGGCATGCGCGCTCTGCAGTCGGTGTCGCTGAGCTGCCCGGGAATACACCGGTGGAAATCGAATTTGTGTTTGCAGTCAACGCAAATAAATGAAAGGAGAAGTGCCGATGATTCGACTGGAGCAAGTGAAGGAAGCGCGTCAACAAATCGCTGACGTCGTGCGAGTCACACCGCTCTTGAACTCCGAACAGCTCTCCCTGCGCTGCGGCAATGACATCTACTTGAAAGCGGAGCACTTGCAAAAGACAGGCTCGTTCAAAATTCGCGGAGCGACCAATAAGGTAAAGCAGGCTGTATCAGCAGGAGCCGCCTATGTGACGGCGGCATCCTCGGGCAATCACGGGCAGGCGGTGGCGTATATCGCGCAAAGGCTGGGGATTCCGGCGACGATTGTGGTACCTGAGGATGCTGCCCAGTGCAAGATCGACGCGATCCGGTCCTACCGGGGGGCGGTGGAGAAATACGGGTACACATCGGCAGAAAGGCTCCCGCGGGCAAAGGAGCTCGCAGCGAGCGAGAACGGCGTCTACATCCCCCCGTATGACGATCCTTCCATCATGGCCGGACAGGGAACCATTGGGCTGGAAATACTGGAACAGCTCAGCGACGTGGATGCGATCATCGTACCCATCGGCGGAGGCGGACTGATTTCCGGCATTTTGACTGCAGTAAAGGAATCCAGGCCAAAAGTCCGGGTGATCGGTGTGGAGCCGGCATTGGCAAACGATACATAGCTTTCGCTGAAGCAGCGAAGCATCGTGTCCGTCCCGGGCCCGAAAACAATTGCGGACGGCCTCAGGACGACGCAGCCGGGTGACCTTACCTTTCCAGTCCTGATGAAGCACCTCGATGATCTGGTCCTCGTCAGCGAGGAGGAAATCCGGCAGGCGTTGCGGTTTGTGCTGGAGCGCATGAAGCAGATGATCGAGCCGTCCAGCGCTACGACTGTGGCAGCAGCTATGTTCGGCAAGCTGCCATTCTCCGGCAAAAAAGTCGTGACGGTCATTTCCGGCGGCAATGTCGACGTCGATGGGCTTTACTTATTTTTGAAAGCGTAAAAGAGCCAAATACGAGGAAGCATTGAAAATTTTGACAGGCATGTGGCTTTTGGATCCTCCAAAAAATCCGCCTCTTTTCCAAATAATAGAGGTGGATTTTTCGTTTTTTTGCTATCTTAGCTTCACTGGAGGGATTTTTATATTCACACAGGCTATAATCAAGCGGACAATCTTTGACGAACTGAGCGATGAGCGGTTGGGATGGGCGTGTATTGAGCACGTCGTCGTGCCGTTGCGGGGCAAGCACCCGGATCACAAGGCTAGACCGATGCCCGTTTCCGGCGAATCTCGGAGGCGGGTTTTTTCATGTGTGCGTTTTTTGTAAGGGAATCTTAAGAATTTCTACGCAAAATTCCCGGTGTTTCTTCAGTAGAATACATAGAGTTCTTATCGCTTTGCTAAAAGAGGGAGAAGTCATGAATTCTACTATTTTAATCGTCGATGCTGAACGGGAATACGCGGAGTATATCGAGCTTTTCCTGAAAAACGAGAATTACAGCATTCACAAATGCGATACGGCCGAAGAGGCTCTTCGCTGTCTCGATTCTGTTCGGCCTGACCTTGCCATTATGGACGTCACGCTGCCGGGGATGGACGGATTCGCGCTCTGCCGACACATTCGGGAAACATCCTATTTTCCGATCATCATGCTGTCAGCGCGAGACGAGGAAATCGACCGAATCACCGCCTTGGCGCTCGGAGCGGATGACTATCTCACAAAGCCGTGCCGTCCGCTGGAGCTTGTCGCTCGCGTAAAAGCACAGCTTAGAAGATACACAACATACAATCGTGATCCACAGCAGGAGGATGACAAAATCGCTTTTGCGGGTCTTCTATTAAATAGAAACTCCCACGAATGCTTCTTGAACGGAAACCTTTTGCCACTCACGCCTACCGAATTTTCGATCCTCTGGCTCTTGAGTGAGAACAGAGGACAGGTGGTCAGCTCCGAGAAATTGTTCCAGGAGGTTTGGGGAGAAAAATACTACAGTCATAATACCAACACCGTCATGGTTCATATCAGGAATTTGCGTGAAAAGCTGAATGACTCGGCAGAAAGTCCGACGTATATCAAAACGGTACGGGGCGTTGGCTACAAAATGGATCCGTAAACGGACAGACAACAGCCGCATCTCTGTATGAGAAATACGGCAGTATTCAGCCTAAGATCAATTCATTTTGCTGCAAGCATACGCTTTTGCTTTTCTGCATGGGCTTTGGGAAGCTGGAAGATTCCCGAAGAAGCCAAAACGCCGACGATGACGAGAGCAGCCCCGATCATTTGAAAGAACGTTATCGGGGTTCCTGCGGCAAATGAAATGATCATCGTAACGACAGGAACAAGATTAAAAAACAGAGAAGTTTTCCCAGCCCCGATTTCTTTTACCCCTTGATTCCACCACAGATAGCCCAAAACGCTTGTAAAGACAGCCATAAAGGCAACCGCGCCCCAAGCGCCGACCGGAACATCCGGAAGAGGAACAGGGTTGGACGTAAACAAAGAAGCGACGATTAACCCAATCGCGCCGGCCGCCATCGTGTATGTTGTCGTAGACAGCGGAGTGGCGTCCTTTATAAAGCGGCGTCCAAGCACGGCATATAGCGTCCAGCAAAGGTTGCCTGCAAAAATAAGCAGATCTCCGACTGAAACCGACAAGGTGGCGATCGCCTCCAGCGAGCCCTGGGTAATGACGAGAAACACGCCGATAAAGGCAAAAGCGATGCCGACTGCCTGTCTTTTCACAATTTTATCCTTCAAGATCATCCGGGCGAAAATGGTCGTGAGCAAAGGATTCAATCCCATGATCAAGGCCGCGTTGACAGGTGACGTATATTTCATGCCGATAAAAAACAGAGCGTTGAATCCAAAGATCCCGACAATTCCAAGGACTGCATAGGCGATTGCATTTTTCTTGAGCAGGCTTTTGTTTACCCCTTCCGTCAAAAGCAAAATGACCAGCATGACCACGGCAGCCAAACCAAAACGCCACGCCGCCGCGGAGGAAGGCGCCAAGTATTCGACTGTGTATTTGGCGAGGTTGAAGGTGGCTCCTGTAAAAATAGAAAACCCGAGCAGCATCGCGTATATTTTCATAGGCTTCATTTGATGTTCACCCCTCACTCAGCATGGAATGGTAGGAGTCGAGCTTCGACTTTGTTGCCGCGATCACTTCTTCGAGCTCCTTCTTCTTCGCTTCCATATTCTCCAGATGCTTCGTTAAAATCTCGATGCGCCTGTTTAAGGATGGGGTAAGCTCCTTTATCGGCACATCCAGGTGAATCTTTTCCATGATACAGCCGTCTTTTACAAACTCATGGATTTCTTCCAGAGACATGCCGGTTTCCTTTACGCTCTTCAGGAACCACATGAAGCGGAGATCCGTTTCCGTGTAGCAGCGTCTCCCCGCGCTGTCTCGTTTGGGCGGGGGGAGCAACCCGATTTTTTCGTAATACCGCAATGTATACGAGCTGATGCCGCACTTTTCAGCAGCTTCCCGAATGGTGAACAAGATCATCATCCCTCTCTGTAGATGTAGAACTAGCCTACCTCTTAGAGGTAACTCTAAGTCAAGCAAAGAAATGCAGTTCAAAAACGATTGTTTGCCGCTGTCTGGTATCATAGATCGATTCATTATCCGATCAAAGGAAAACCCTGCTCTTTGGTTCCGGGAATCCGAAGCAGGGTTGGTCGTTTTTTCAGGCCTCTATTCCAGCTCACCTGTTCTGGAAACGTCATGATTCCGTAATGATTTCGTAAGGATTCCCTTAGGCAAAGTTAAAGGACGGCCTGTCTCGTTTCGCTACAATACAATTGCCTGCTTCCCGCAAGCCGGGGCACAGGCATTGTTGGAGGAGGGAGCGGGAACCGATGGAAAAGAAAAAAATAGCCATCCTGTTTGGCGGATGTTCCACAGAGTATGAAGTTTCTCTGCAATCCGCCTATGCAGTCATAAAACACGTCAATCAATCCCGGTACGAAACGGTTTTGATAGGAATCACGAGGCAGGGAGAATGGCTTCGGTATAACGGAAGCCTTGAACAGATTATGGATGATACTTGGAGCACAGACCCGGGCTGCGTGCATGCCGTTATTTCTCCAAGCAGGCATGTTCGGGGTGTGATCGAGTTTCATCGGGACGGAATAAAAGCGACCAGGATCGATGCCGCATTTCCCGTCCTGCATGGAAAAAACGGCGAAGACGGCACGATTCAAGGCTTGCTTGAACTGGCCGGAATCCCTGTCGTAGGATGCGGCACGCTCAGCTCGGCGCTGTGCATGGATAAAGACATGGCTCACAAAATCGCCATGCAGGCGGGAATCAAGGTGCCCCGTTCCATCGTCGTAAACGGCAAAATCAGCGAGGGAGAATTGCAACAGTTGGTCCGGGAGCTTTCTTATCCGTTGTTTGTCAAACCTGCGAGGGCAGGGTCATCGTTTGGCATCACCAAAGTCGAGCGAGAAGACGGCCTTTTCAAAGCGGCGGTGAACGCTCTGGAGTACGATCCAAAAGTCGTCATCGAGGAGGGCATCGACGGATTCGAAGTAGGCTGCGCCGTGATGGGAAATGAGGAACTGATTATCGGCGAAGTGGACGAAATCGAACTGTCGCAAGGGTTCTTTGACTACACCGAAAAATATACGCTCAAAACCTCCAAAATCCACATGCCGGCCAGAGTCGACGAGCAGACAGCCGAACGGATAAAGCATACAGCGGCTGCGATCTACAAGGCGCTGGACTGCCGCGGCTTTGCCAGAGTCGACATGTTTGTAACGCCGGGGGGAGAGCTTGTTTTTAATGAAGTGAATACCATCCCGGGCTTTACCGCCCACAGCCGTTATCCGAATATGCTCAAGGGCATTGGCATGTCGTTTGAGGAAATCGTAGACAAGCTGATAAGGATGGCGATCGAGGAATGAACACATTGATTTTGGAACAAGCCAATATGCATAAAGGCAGCCTGATCTTGATCAACAGAATGCACCCGGTTTTTGAAGAGCCTGCGGAAGACATGCTCATCCCCGCAGATCACAGGCACCCGGACATTTTGCTGGAACGAAGGGCGGCGGCGATGTACGCAGCGCTGATTCACTCGCTCGACGGCGGAGAGCGGATCGTCCCTGTCAGCGGCTATCGCACAAAAAAAGAACAGGAAACCATCTACACCGAGTCGATGCGGGAAAACGGCGATGAATTTACGCGAAAGTACGTAGCTTATCCGAACCACAGCGAGCACCAGACAGGGCTGGCGATTGACGTGGGCGAGCAGAAGGAAGAGATCGACTTTATCAGGCCGGACTTTCCCTATACCGGCATCTGTCAGGAGTTCCGGCTAAAAGCAGCGAGGTACGGGTTTATTGAACGCTACCCGCAAGGAAAAGAGGCCATTACAGGCATCGCCCACGAGCCCTGGCACTTCCGGTATGTCGGTTATCCGCATGCGGAGCTGATCCGGAAGCATCAGTTTACCCTGGAAGAGTATACGGAGTTTGTGAAAAGCTTCCCCTATGGGGGAGAGCACTTGTTGTTTGAAGCAGATGGACAAACAGCAGAAATTTTTTACGTACATGCCCTGTCTTCCCCGACAGTGCGGATTGACATTCCGAGCGGCGCCCGCTGCGAGGTGTCGGGAAATAACGTGGATGGATTCGTGGCAACGGTTTGGAGGAAGAACGGATGAAACAGGACGCGGGCTATGCGGGCATTGATACCTTTCGCATCATCGCAGCCTTTCTGGTTGTGGCCATCCACACGTACCCGCTCGTCTCCGTCAGCGAGACAGGGGACTTTATCTTGACGAGAATTTTGGGGCGGGTAGCCGTCCCGTTTTTCTTTATGGCAACGGGATTTTTTTTGCTGCCGCGATACATGGACGAGAAGCGTGGAGACGGGGGCAGCCTGGCCAAATTTTTTGTCAAGTCGTGCAAGCTGTATGGCATGGCGATCCTGCTTTTTCTCCCCGTAAACGTGTATGCCGGCTACTTTGAAACCACGCCGCTTTTGCCCAACCTGCTGAAGGATATTTTCTTCGATGGCACGTTTTATCATTTGTGGTACTTGCCGGCGACGATTCTGGGAGCAGGGCTCGTATATCTTCTGCTGCGAAGCTGCAAGACCGGCGTGGTGGCGTTGATTGCCGGGCTGCTTTACATGATCGGGCTCGGCGGGGACAGCTACTACGGCCTGACATCGCAGGTCCCGCTTTTTGCGCAGTTTTACGACGTGCTGTTCAGCTTCTCGGATTACACGCGAAACGGCTTGTTTTTTGCCCCGGTTTTTCTCTTGCTCGGCGGGCTGATCGCGCGGCAGACAAGCGGATTTGGCTTGAGAGAAAGCATGGGCGGACTTGCCGTTTCGCTCTTGCTTTTGCTCGCGGAAGGCTTGCTCTTGCACCATTTTTCTCTCCAGCGCCATGACAGCATGTACGTGATGCTGCTCCCCTGCATGTTTTTCCTGTTTCAATCCTTGCTTCTATGGAGGGGAAAAAGCAGCCGAAGCCTGCGGACCATTTCGATGATTGTCTACATCATTCACCCGCTGGCGATTATTGTCGTGCGCGGATTTGCCAAGATTGCAAAAATGCAGCCGCTTTTGATTGAAAATAGTATCGTCCACTATGTGGCGGTAGCCGCTCTGTCATTTGCGGGGGCTATCTTGCTCACCAAGCTGCTGCAGCGGAAGAGAGAAAGGAAGATCGTATGAAAAGCAGGGCGTGGGCGGAGATCAACTTGAACCATCTTCGCCACAATGCAAAGGTTTTAAAGAAGCTTTTGCCGCCGAAGTGCGAAGTGATGGCGGTCGTGAAAGCAAATGCATACGGGCACGGAGATGCGGTTGTCGCAAAGGAACTGAATCGAATCGGGATTTCTGCCTTTGCCGTGGCTGCCATCCGGGAGGGCGTACATCTGCGAAGACAGGGAATAACAGGAGAGATTCTCATCCTCGGTTATACTTCACCGGAGGAATTTGCGGATCTGGTCCGGTACGATTTGACGCAGACGGTCGTCGATTGCGAATACGGCAAGCTTTTGGATCAGTATGGACGCAAAATAAAGGTTCACGTAAAGATTGACACAGGGATGCACCGGCTCGGGGAGGACTATCAAAACGTACGCGGGATAGCCGGCATGTTTGCTTGCAAAAACTTGAGCGTGGAGGGCATCTTTACGCATCTTGGCATGGCCGATGATTCCAGCCCGGCGGGAATGAATTTCTCCCGCTTTCAGATCGACAATTTTTACGGCGTGCTGGCCCAGCTAAGGGATTGGGGATACGACCTGCCAAACGTACACATCCAGAGCAGCTACGGCGTGTTGAACTTTCCCGAGCTGCAGTGCGACTACGCCCGGATCGGCATTGCCTTGTACGGCGTGCTGAGTACGGCAGAGGATCAAACGAAGTTGTCCGTGGACCTGCGCCCGGTCCTCTCCTTGAAGGCGAGGGTAGCGCTCACAAAAGAGATCGGGGCGGGCGAGACCGTCGGGTATGGGTGCCGCTTTACCGCTCCTTACGACATGACAATCGCAGTCGTTTCCATCGGATATGCGGACGGCTTTCCCAGATGCTTGTCGTGCGGCGGCGGTTATGTGCTGGTGAAAGGGAAAAAGGCTCCTGTCATCGGCAGAATTTGCATGGACCAGCTCATGATCGATTGCAGCGGGATACCGGATGTCCGGCAAAATGACATCGTGACGCTGATCGGCGAGGACGGCACGGAGCGGATAACAGCGGAGCAGGTCGCAAAGCAGGCAGGAACGATTACGAATGAATTGTGCAGCAGGCTGGGAAATCGGCTTGAGCGCGTCTATGTGTCGGATTGACGGAAAACGGATCGTGGCAGGAAAAGACCCCGTCTGTCACATTTGCGCGGAGGCCGGGTTGTTGATTTTTGTTCATAATTGACGGCCGGCTTCCCAATCAAACTCCTCAAGAGTAAGATTTTGAAAATAATTTGAACAAAAAGTGAACAACAAGTGAAAAGTGTGTTACAATGTAAGTAACAATATTTCGAAAACACAAAGACAGGGGTCATGTGTTATGAATAACGGGATGAAAGCAGCAAACACACTCAAATGGTTCGCTTGGATCACTTTCTTCATCGGTGCACTTTTGTTCGTTACGCATGTAAGCGATTTCAGGGCGGAAAACTTCGGTCTGATGGCAGCGATCGGGTTTTTGATTGCAGCGTCGAATATTTTCCTGCTCAGCGTTGTATTTCGACTGCTTCATCTGGAACCGAACAGTTAAACCAGTATGACCAGACGGGCCAGGTCTATAATAAGGAAAGAACTCGAATCAAAACGATCCAACCGATAAAGCGGATGCTTGCCACAGCGGCAGCATCCGCTTTTTTTTAGTTTCACTGAAAACATGACCATTTTTGGCAGATCAAATCCAATGCAGGAGATCGATAACAATATTATGATCAACTCGTGAACCCTTCTTGAACACTTTGTAACAAAATAAAGACAGAATGTTGAACGGTGTCAAAAACCCACTGCGGAAAATCGTTCTGTCTGTTAGTATGTGAAGGCGAAGAAAAGTTTAATTCATGTGAACAAATTGGGGACGATCGTTTCCTTTTCTGTGGCGAACGAGGAAGGGGTAGAAGAAATGAACAGAGCGAAGACGTTTCGTCAGATGGGCTTCTGGTTAATGGCGATTATCGCCAGCGTCCTGTTGTCGGGATGCGGAAGCGATTACGTTGTCCTGAATCCGAAAGGGCCTGTCGCAGAGACGCAGTACAATCTCATTATGATTTCCGTGATATTGTGCGCGATCATCATCATTCCGGTTCTTGCGCTTACTGCTTTTATCGTCTATCGATATCGGGATACCAAGGACAATAAAGCGCCATACAAGCCGGATTGGGCACACAGTACAACCCTTGAGGTTATTTGGTGGGGTATTCCGGTCATCATTATTGCGATCCTGGGATATTTCACGGTGCGGGATACTTACGCGTTGAAAGAATCGCCGAATCAGGCTGTGAAGCCGATGACCATTCAGGTTACTTCTTTGAACTGGAAATGGATGTTTACTTATCCTGAACAAAACATCGCAACAGTGAACTATCTGGAAATTCCTGCTGGCGTACCTGTTCAATTTCAATTGTCGGCGGACGGTCCTATGAACTCCTTCTGGGTACCGGAGCTTGGCGGCCAGATTTATGCGATGTCCGGGATGGCGACCGAGCTGTACCTGCAAGCGGATAAGCCTGGCGAGTTCTATGGCAGAGGAGCCAACTTTACTGGAGAAGGGTTCGCTCATATGGAATTCAAGGTAGAGGCCAAACCGCAGGAAGAGTTTGACAAATGGGTGCAGCAGGTGAAGAACACGACACCTGTTATGACGAAGGAAGATTACGAAGAGTTGAGAAAGCCTGGCTTGACGGATAAAAAGACGTATTCTGCATTCCCTGAAGGGTTGTTTGAAGAAATCGTCATGAAACACAGCCATGGACATGACATGGACTATGTCATGAAAAAACCGATGCCTGCAACCGGGCAGGAATCGGGCAACAAGACAGATGAGGCTTCTTCGACAGAAACCCATCATCACAACCACTAGTTGAGAGGGAGGAGGAATACCAAGTGTGGGAAAACATAAAGGAGTTTGCATCCACGTTCTTTGTAACAGGTGATCCACTGATCTACGGCGCGGACGTTTCCATCGCACTCACCGTGGTCGCGATCGTCTTCGTTCTGACCAAGTATAAAAAATGGGGCTGGCTGTGGCGCGAATGGCTGACCACGGTCGACCATAAGCGAATCGGGATCATGTACCTGATCGCCTCTCTGCTGATGCTGTTCCGGGGCGGGGTTGACGCCATCCTGATGCGTCTGCAGCTGGCATTCCCGAATGTGGAGTTTTTGCACTCCGATCACTATAATGCCATCTTTACGACACACGGTACGATCATGATTTTGTTCATGGCGATGCCGATGATGTTCGGTTTGTTCAACATGGTCGTTCCGCTGCAGCTTGGCGCGCGGGACGTTGCCTATCCGTTTCTGAACGCAGTCAGCTTCTGGCTGTTCATGCTGGGTGCGATGCTGTTCAACCTGTCGTTCGTCATCGGGGGCTCCCCGGATGCCGGCTGGCTGTCTTACCCGCCGCTTTCGGAAAATGATTTCAGTCCGGGGCCGGGGCAGAACTTCTGGATATGGGGGATACAGATCTCCGGTATCGGTAGTTTGGCCACGGGGATTAACTTCATCGTGACCATTTTGAAAATGCGCGCTCCTGGCATGAAGTTGATGAAAATGCCGTTGTTTAGCTGGTCCGTACTGTCCAGTTGTATCATGATTATCTTTGCTTTCCCGATTTTGACCGTAACACTGGCGCTGCTGTTCCTCGACCGCTTTGCAGGTGCCCACTTCTTCACTATGGACGGCGGCGGTAATCCGATGATGTACCTCAATCTGATCTGGATGTGGGGTCACCCGGAAGTATACATCGTGGTCGTGCCGGCCTTCGGTATCTTCTCTGAGGTCGTGGCTACGTTCTCGAAGAAAACAGTCTTTGGCTACAAATCCATGGTGGCAGCCTTGATGACGATTGCGATCGCATCGTTCTTCACCTGGGCTCACCACTTCTTTACGATGGGTACGAGCGCAAGCGTTATCGCGTTCTTTGCGATATCGACGATGGTCATCGCGATTCCGACCGGGGTGAAGGTGTTCAACTGGCTGTTCACCATGTTCCGCGGACGGATTTCGTTCAAACAGCCGATGCTGTGGACGATCGCGTTTATTCCTTGCTTCCTCGTAGGGGGAGCAACCGGGGTTATGCTGGCTGTCGCTCCAGCGGACTATCAGTACCACAACAGCTACTTCTTGATTGCTCACTTCCACCAAGTGTTGATCGGTGGGGTTGTGTTCGGTTACCTGGCAGGTATCTACTACTGGTGGCCAAAACTGTTCGGCTTCAAGCTTGACGAGAAGCTCGGAAAATGGGGCTTCTGGTTCTGGAATATCGGTTTCTACGTTTGCTTCATGCCGCAATACGCGCTTGGTTTCATGGGTATGACCCGTCGCTATTACACGTATGGATGGGACCGCGGTTGGGCTGACCTCAACCTGATTTCCACCGTCGGGGCGTTCCTGATGGGGATCGGCTTCATCTTCCAAGTATGGCAGATCGTCTACAGCATCAAGCGCGGTGAACGCGACACAACAGGCGATCCGTGGAACGGACGCACGCTGGAATGGTCTATTCCGTCCCCGGCACCGTTTTACAACTTCGCCGTCGTTCCTGAGGTAAAAGAAGCGGACGACTGGTGGCATACAAAACAAGCGATGGCAAACGGCACCTATAAAAAAGAGCCTGTGCATCTGGAACCGATCCATATGCCGAAAAACTCGGGTATTCCGTTTATCATGTCCTGCTTCTGGTTCTTGGTCGGATTTGGCTTTACGTTCGGCTGGGTATGGATGGCCGTGATTGGATTTATTGGCGTGGCCCTGTCGATGTGGGCGCGTTCCTTCCAATATGATACGGATTATTACGTACCGGTGGATGAAGTGCGCAGCACGGAGGCTTCACTGGGGAGGGTTGTATAATGCAACAAGTGGCAAAACATCACGACCATAGTCACGGGCACGACCACGATCATGGTCATGAAGATCATGAGCAGCTCAAAGTACTTGGTTTCTGGATATTCGTTGTAACCGACTGTATCTTGTTTGGTACGCTGTTTGCCACCTATGCGGTGCTGATGCACAACTACGCTGGTGGCCCGACACCAAAGGAACTGTTTCAAATGCCGGGTGTCATCGCGGAAACCTTTATCCTGTTGACCAGCAGCTTCACCAGCGGTTTGGCTGTTCTGGCAATGAACAAAGGAAACGTGAAAAAGCTGATTGGCTGGCTGGTTGTAACAGCGCTGCTCGGCTTGGGCTTTATCGCGCTGGAGGTTACCGAATTTGTGCACATGGTGCATGAAGGTGCGACCATTTCCACCAGTGCGTTCCTCTCCGCGTTCTATACGCTGGTCGGTACGCACGGTCTGCACGTCTCGGTAGGTTTGTTCTGGATGGTGGCGATCATGATCCAGCTCGCCCGCCGCGGGATTACGCCGGTTACCCGCCGCAAAGTGACCAACCTGAGCTTGTACTGGCACTTCCTGGACGTCGTGTGGATCTTCCTGTTCACGGTCGTCTACCTGTTGGGGGTGATGTAGGATGCATCATGAAAACCATGACAACCACAATCATGGATCGCTCAAATCGTATGTGATCGGCTTTATCTTGTCGATTGTGCTGACCATTATCCCGCTCGTGCTGGTTATGAACCACATGCTTGAAAAAACGGCACTCGTGATCACGATCATGGTGATGGCCATCTTGCAATTTATTGTGCAGCTATTCTTCTTCATGCATATCAGAGAGGGAGAAAAGCCGCGATACAATGTGCAAACCCTGATCCTGGGGCTGGTGATCGTGTTTACGATCGTTGCCGGTTCTATCTGGATCATGACGTTCAACAAGTACTAAGGTTCGAAAGTGAACCAAGAGCATAGCAAAGCGCTTCCCGATTAAGGGGAGCGCTTTTTTGCATACGGAGAACGATTCATTTTAAAAGAAGGATTGGAAAGTGGCCGTAGTGGGGAGAAGCGTCTTATTTTTAAAGTAATTCGGGGAAGAAAAGGATGAAAAGCCCGGGACTTTTTCTTTGGATATTCCGACTGGATTGCGAATATGAATCTTACGTGATCTGGATGAACGACTGCAGATTGTCGGATGCAGTCAACCGGATGATCGGGTATAGACTAGCTATCGGGATGCATTGTCAACTGTATGAACATGTGCAAGCTAGAAGTCGGATGAAGCGTCACCTGCTTTGATAGGGAGCAAGTACGCCGTAAAGCAGCAGCTCGGACATTTCTTCCGTCAACTGCTCCGGCTGTTTCTCCCCGGTCACGATCCATCGCTCGGTCAACTGGTCAATCATGCCGACGATGCAGCAGGCGGCCACTTCGGGGACCAGCTCTTTGCGAATATGGCCGGCTTGCTGATTGTTCAGGATGTGGGCGCTCAATAGCGCGATTACTTTTTCCTTCATTTCTTTTGCGTCTGGAGACTCAAACCAGGCGATCCGGGTCAGTTCGGGCTCGGATTGCAGAAAGGCAAAGACGTCCCGCAGATTTTCTTTGATTTGCCTGGCTGCTTCTCCCGGAGCGAGCGACGCCACTTTTCCGGCTGATTGGGCGAGCGTTGCCAGCTTCATCCGAAAGCTGTCCACCAGCTCTGTAAAGATGGCTTCCTTGCTCGGAAAATAGAGATAAAAAGCAGCCTGGGTCAATCCGGCGGCTTTGACGATGTCGCTGACTTTGGTATGGTGGTAGCCTTTGCGGGCAAACTGGGCAGTCGCGGCAGCAAGCAGCCGCTGTCTGCTGGCCTCGCCTTTTGCGGTCCTGTTTCGTTCTTGTGTTTCCATCCTTGGTTCCCTCCCAAACAAAAGCGACGAGAAAAGTAACTTATCAGTTATTTTTATCACTACTGCGGAGCAGGCGTCAAGAATGGAGACTGCTGATGGTAAGATTGAAAAACCGCGGGCAAACTGTAAAAAATGGTTTCTATTTTTGTTACTTATTATATAATTAAGTTGATTAAAAGAAGTCCAGAAAGGGTGTGTTGACATTATGTACGATATCGCCATTATTGGAGCAGGTCCAGCCGGGGCAAGCGCAGCGCTTTTTGCAGCCAAGGCGGGAAAGAGCACTTTGCTTCTCGACAATGACAAAAGCATGACCAAACGGGCTTGGATTGAGAATCACTACGGAGTAGAGGGAATTACCGGACCGGACATGGTAGAGCTGGGGAAAAAGCAAGCGGCGCACTTCGGCGCTGAGCTGGTCGCTGCCCAAGTAACTGATATTTCCAAATCAGGCGATGGTTTTGTGATTGCCGCAGGAGAAAACGCGACATATGAAGCCAAGCATGTCATCCTCGCCACCGGCGTACTGGTCGAACTGGCGGAAAAAGCAGGCGTGGCGACAAAGCCTGGCACCGAACCCCGGATCAAAACAGTCATCGACGCAGATGCGGCAGGGAAGACCAACGTACCCGGATTTTGGGCTGCCGGGACATGCGCGGGAGCCAGCGTCCACACGATTATCACCGCAGGCGACGGAGCCAAGGTAGCGATCAATGTCATCAGCGAGCTGAACGGCGAGCGCTACGTCGACCACGATATATTGAAGACAAATTAATCAGCCATTTCTTGCTTCCCCAGGCACCTTTTTCTTGTATAATAGTTCTGAAGTCATTATTGATTTGGGCAGAACCATTTGCTACATAGATCAGGTTACTTACGGAGCTGAATACGAAATGAAAAAAGTCCTGGGGATTACATTGATGGTGGCCTTGCTTGGCCTCAATGCGTACATTTGGCCTGCGCTGATCAAGTCGGTATCGGCGGGGACAAAGGCAGCGGAGCCAAAGGCCGAATCTCGCGTGCAGGCGACAGCGGCAGGGACGGATTTTTCCAACCAAGACCCGAAAAAGACCGAGGTCGCTTTTCAGCAGTTCGCAGCTAGAGAAAATACCGCTGCTTCCCCTCAATTGCAATCTGCAGGGGCGGGGGAACAGAAGCAAACGGCCCAGTCGGCGGCCTCCAAGTCTCCGGCCAAGAAGGCCACTCAGACTGCAACTGCGAGAAAAAAGACGCAGCCGAAAAAACAGGCAGCAAAGAAAACACCGGCACCAAAGGTACAGACGCAGCAACAGCCGGAAGCTTCTCCTGGCTATAACGCTCCGTTTTACACGGACGAGGGCGTTTATGTAGTCGATTACGGCAGTCAGCGAAGCAATTGGGTCGAGCTCTCGGATGGGTCTATCATGCGCAAAAGCGATGGGGTGCGGACCTTTAATATGCCGTTCTCCAAAAATGTGTACACCGGAGAGATCAAGCCGATGGTGGAACCGATATCGGAAGCCGGATACAAAATGTATCAGAGCCAGCAGGCTGGCTTTCAACCGTCTGTAACTACGCATTACAGCAATCCCCGCTGATCGCCAGGCTGATGAGAATGACGGGTTAACCGCATCTCGGGGCCTGAGCGGTCCAGCGGTCTTCCTTTTACAGCGCCATGTCATGTGCGCTGTTTTTTTATCAATCTTTTCATAACAACTCGTTGGCCTGGATTACAATATAATTCGTGGGCAAGCATGGAAATAGGAGGGGTGCGGCGTGATTGCCAAAGAAAGCAAAACGGGATTTGTCGTAGCCGGGCTCCTGCTCGGTCTGCTGATGGCATCGATGGACAATACGATTGTGGCTACAGCCATGGGGACGATAGTGTCCGAGATGGGGGGAATGGACAAGTTCGTCTGGGTGACCTCCGCTTATATGGTAGCCACGATGGCGGGGATGCCGATCTTCGGAAAGCTGTCCGACATGTACGGACGCAAACGGTTTTACATTTTTGGCCTTGCCGTCTTTTTGCTGGGCTCCATCCTGTGCGGGACAGCGGGCAGCATGATCGAGCTGAGTGTATACCGGGCGATCCAGGGGATTGGCGGAGGCGCGCTGATGCCGATTGCCTTCACCATCATTTTTGATATTTTCCCGCCGGAAAAACGGGGAAAGATGACCGGACTGTTCGGAGCTGTCTTCGGTACATCCAGTGTCTTTGGTCCGCTGCTTGGAGCATACATAACGGAGTATTTCGGCTGGCATTGGGTCTTTTACATCAATGTGCCGATCGGGCTATTGTCCCTGCTTTTTATCAGTCTGCACTACAAGGAGTCGCTGGCGCACAACAAGCAAAGCATTGACTGGTGGGGTGCGATAACCCTGGTCGGTGCCGTCGTCAGCTTGATGTTTGCTCTGGAGCTTGGCGGCAATCAGTACGCATGGGATTCGGTTCAGATCATCGCGTTGTTCGCTGTGTTTGTGATCCTGTTTGCCGCCTTTATCGCGGTTGAGCGGAAGGCAGCGGAACCGATCATCTCGTTTGCCATGTTCAGAAAGCGTTTGTTTGCCGCGAGCAACGGCGTGGCGCTCCTGTACGGCTCGGCGTTTATCATTGCGACCATCTACATTCCGATCTTTATTCAAGGCGTATTTGGCGGGAGCGCGACCAACTCCGGCCTGCTGCTCACGCCGATGATGCTCGGCTCTGTTGCCGGCAGCCAGGTCGGAGGGCTGCTCACGACCAAGACGAGCTTCCGCAACATCATGCTGATCTCAGCCGTGTTTTTCGTTCCGGGGCTTCTTTTGCTCGGAACGCTCTCGCCGGAAACCTCGCGCGTCATGGTAACGATTTATATGATTCTTACCGGCTTTGGCGTCGGGTTCTCTTTTTCCGTCCTGGGGATGGCGGCGATTCACAATTTTGACATGCGGCAGCGAGGATCTGCCTCGTCGACCAACTCCTTTTTCCGTTCGCTCGGGATGACGCTGGGGATCACGATTTTTGGCATCATTCAGCGAAATTTGTTTGAGAGTGGCTTGAGCACTGCTCTTGCGGGAAATGGCGGTGCGATTCCAGGCGGGTCACTCTCCGATCCGAGAGCTATTCTATCGCCGGAGACAAGAGCACAAATTCCGGCTCCCGTTTTGGAAAAAATAACGGACACGCTGGCAAGCTCCATCGCCCATACCTTTCTTTGGGCGCTGGTCCCCGCCATTCTGGCCGTTCTGTTTATCCTGATGATGGGAAATGAGCGGGTGGCAGCTCCCGTTGGGCAGGCGAAGTCGCCCAAGCCTGCCGGGGATCGTACATAGTCGGGGGAGAGGCGAGATCTCCGCATGGAGACAGACGCATCACTCTTGTATTTATTCCTTCCGATTAAGCGATAAACGACGATAAACGACGGTAAAAAGCTCCGAGGCTAAGCTGGCCCCGGAGCTTTTTTGATCAGACGGACGTTGTTCTGGTGTCGAAGGAAACCTACGTAGCCCGTGCCCAAATCGCCAGGGAGACAGAGTTTCCAGGGTTGATAAACCGATGGGGCGACGAGCTGTTGAAACCGATGCTGTCGCCTTCGTACAGATGGTACTCGCGATCGGCGAGCAGCACCTTCAGCTCGCCCTTGAGAATGAAGCCGCACTCTTCTCCGGAGTGGGAAATCTGCTCCTGCTCCAGTGTCTCCCCGGGCTCGATTTCGATCAGCAGGAATTCGATTTTTCCGGCCTGTATGGGCGTGAGTACGTGATACTTGACGTGAGTGTTCTTCAACTGAATGATCTTGTGCTGATCGCGTCGGATGACAGGTTCTTCGTCATCCTTTGCCTTGAAAAAATGATTGATCGGTACATCGAGAGCGGAGCAGATTTTCCAAAACGTTCCTACGGTGGGATCGACCAGGCCGCGTTCGATTTGGGAAAGCAGGCTCATGCTGAGACCGGTCCGATTGGCAAGATTTTGCAGGGTCAGCTGTTTTTGTTTGCGGATTTCTCTAAGTTCCGCTCCGTTGAACATGGTATCGACCTTCTTTGCTATGCAAGCTAGTCTGTTGGCTCATGTGTTCTTCATTCATGCGTGAAGAGAGGCGTTTTCCTTGTGCAGGCTTGGAAGGGACGACAACAAGGTCTTCGTGTAGGCTTCCTGCGGATGCTTAAAAATGTCTTCAACGGTTCCCGTCTCCACAATTCTTCCCTTCTGCATGACGGCCATCCGGTCGCACATGTAGCGAATGACCGCCATGTTGTGCGAGATGAAGAGATAGGTGAGGCCCCGTTCGCGCTTTAACTCCTTCAATAAATTGAGGACATGCGCCTGAACGGAAACGTCCAGAGCCGAGGTGGGTTCGTCCAAGATAACGAACGTCGGATCGGTAATCAGGGCCCGTGCGATGGCGATTCGCTGGCGCTGGCCTCCGCTGAATTCGTGGGGATAGCGCGGCAGATGCTCCGGCTTGAGGCCTACCCGTGCGATCAGGGCGTGCAATCGTTCCGTGCTGCCCTTTTGCCTCCGTTCATCGGCAGGCAGGGCCCACAGCGGCTCGAGTATGATGTCTTGAACCTTCATCCGCGGATCGAGAGAGGACTGCGGGTCCTGAAAGACGATCTGCATCTCGCCAGGCTTCCTTCTGTTGAATTTTTTCCCGTTCCAAAGCGGACTTCCTTGGTACAGAAGGGACCCGGAAGTCGGGTATTCCAGTCCTGTTACCATTTTTCCCAGCGTGCTTTTGCCGGAACCGGATTCGCCAATCAGGCCAAACGTCTCACCGGGATAGATCGAAAAAGCGGCGTCAGAGACAGCGTGAAACAGTTGGCTTCCCTTCCCGTATTGCTTGCTGACGCCGGAAAGCTGCAGCAGTGCTTCCATATGTAATCACCTCACCCAGCAAGCGACTTGATGTGTACCTGTCGATGCGTCTCGCGAGCCCGGTACCGGCTCCAAAACAGGATGGTCCTCGCGGCAGAGCGGCAAGGCACGGTCGCAGCGCGGCGCGAAAACGCAGCCGGACGGCAAATTCCGCAGATCGGGAGACTCCCCCGGGATCGCATGCAGCGGCTGATCAGGGGAAGCGAGGTCTGGCAGGGCTCCGATCAGGGCGCGTGTGTACGGATGAACGGGATGAGCGAGTACTTCATCGGTCGTTCCCGTTTCAACCACTTCACCCGCATACATGACGACGACCCGCTGGCATACCTCGGCAACGACACCGAGATCGTGGGTGATCAGCATGATGGACGTGCCGCGTTTTTCAGCCAGCTCCTTCATCAGCTTGAGAATTTCATGCTGGATGGTCACGTCCAGCGCTGTAGTCGGCTCGTCGGCGATCAACAAGTCAGGTGGCGCCGACATCGCCAGCGCGATCACGACCCGCTGGCGCATGCCGCCGCTCAGTTCAAACGGGTACTTCCGTGCGACCAGCTCCGGCTCGTTGATCTTTACCTCCGCCAGGCTGAGGACGGCTTGCCGGTAAGCTTCCTTGTAGGCGATCTCACGGTGCCGGTGAATGACCTTGGCCAGTTGATCCCCGATCCGCATCGTCGGGTGGAGGGCCGTCATCGGCTCCTGGAAGATCATGCCGATCTGCTTGCCCCGAAGGGATTGCTGCTCCTTTTTGTGAAGCTGCAGGACGTTTCTTCCTTTATAAAGAATTTCTCCGTTTTTGATCGTCGCATTGTTATCCAGCAGCCCGAGAATGGTTAGCGCCGTAACCGACTTGCCCGAGCCGGATTCTCCCACGATGCCGACAATTTCCCCCTGGTCGATGGAAAAAGAGACGTGGTTCAGCGCTTTGACGGTCTGCTGCATCGAGGAAAATTCGACAGACAGGTCTTTGATTGTAAGAAGCATAGGTATCTCTCCCTATCGGTTGGCTTTCGGATCGAGGATGTCCCGAATGCCATCGCCGATCAGATTAAACCCGCACGAGGCGAGGAATAGGGCAAGCCCAGGGAAGGTGGGATACCACCAATAATCAAGCAGGTATTTCCAGCCGATACTGATCATCGCGCCCCATTCCGGCGTAGGAGGCTGAGCGCCCAGGCCGAGGAAGCCGAGTGTTGCGACGAGCAGGATGGCATCGCCGATATCCAGCGTGACCTGGATGATCACGGGGGAGACGGCATTGGGAATAATGTGGCGGGTAATGATCCGCCAGGGCTTGATGCCGAAGGTGACAGCCGCTTTGACATACAGCTTTTCCCGCAGAGCCAGTGTTTCCGCACGGGCCAGCCGGACGTAGACAGGTATCTTGATGATGGCAATGGCCAGCATGGCGTTCTGGAGGTTGGGGCCGAGAACAGCGGCCACCGCCATCGCCAGCACGAGCGAAGGAAACGCGAGGACGATATCCATCATCCGCATGATGATCTGGTCGACGCGGCCGCCGAAGTATCCGGAGATCGCCCCGATGACCGTTCCGACCAGACCCGCCGAGAGAACGACCGCTACGCCAACGCCGAGCGACAGGCGAGCGCCGTACAGAATGCGCGTAAAAATATCGCGTCCCACTTCATCTGTTCCGAACCAGTGAGCAGCGGACGGAGGGGAGAACCGCTCCGGGATATTGATCTTGGTCGGGTCATGCGGGGAGATGAGCGGCGCGCACACGGACAAGAGCAGCAGCATGACGAGCAGAAACAAGCCAAACAAGGTGAGCGGGCTCTGCCGGATCCGGAACCAAAAGGGGTTTACCTTACGGGACGGCTGGGCAGCAGTATCCGCTTTTGCCGATAGACTGGACATGGTGGCCCCTCCTATTCCTTGATTTGCGGGTCTAGTACGTAGTAAGTGAGGTCAACCAGCAGGTTGATCACGACGTACCCGAAAGATATGACAAAAGTGAAGCCCATCATCGCCGGGAAGTCGAGAAACGCAATCGAGTCGACGACGTATTTCCCCATGCCGGGCCAGCTGAAAATCGTTTCCGTCACGACTGCTCCGCCAAGCAGCGAGCCAAAGGAAAGACCTACGACGGTAATCGTCGGGATCAGCGCATTTCGCAAGGCGTAGCGGATCAAAAGGACAGGGCCGTGGATGCCGTTGGCCAGCGCGGTCCGAATGTAATCCTGTCCGAGTACCTCCAGCATGCTGGAGCGGACCTGGCGGGTGACGATTGCCAGCTGAGCAAATGCCAGCGTAAAGGCAGGCAGGATCAGATGCCACAAGCTGTTTTTAAATGCGGCCCAATTGCCCGTGAGCAGGCTGTCAAACAGGTAAAGGCCGGTAATTTTGGTCGGCGCCGGGACAGTCAGGTCCAGCCTGCCGCTGGATGGCAGCGCCCCGAGAAACTTGTAAAAGATCAGGATGCCGACGAGGCCGCTCCAGAACACGGGTGTAGAGATTCCCGCGATGGAGAAAAAGCGGCTGGAGTGGTCCCATCCAGTGTCCTTTTTCACGGCGGATAGGACGCCCAGCGGTATTCCGATGGCGATCGCGATAATAAAAGCGGTGATGGCCAGCTCCAGCGTTGCAGGGAAAAAGGCGATCAGATCATGGACGACAGGCTGCTGCGTGCGAATCGAGGTGCCAAAGTCACCTGCAAAAAGCCCTTTCATGTAGGTAAGATATTGGACCCAGACCGGCTGGTCCAGGCCCAATTGGCGACGAACTTCTTGCAGTGTTTCCTCACTGGCGCGCTGTCCCACCATCATCCGCGCCGGATCTCCCGGGATCACATGAGAGAGGAAAAAGGTGATCAATGTGACCCCGAGGAGCACCAGCACCAGCATGGCGAGACGTTTCAGGATGATCTGTTTCATGAGGAAAGCACTCCTTTATTCAAGGCGTTATTTAGACATCTCCGCCAGGTTGTAAATGCCCTCCAGCATCGGGTTGTAGACGAAGCCTTTGACGTTTTTGCTGACCGGCAGGAGGAAGTCCTTTTGATACAGATAAAGGTAAGGCGCTTCATCAATGACGATCTTCTGCGCTTCCTTGTACAGCTTCTCGCGCTCTGCCTTGTCGTTGATCGATGCGGCTTTGCGCACCAGCTCGTCCACTTTGTCGTTTTTATAGAAGGCGCGGTTTCCGGCCAGACCGAAGTTGACGGAGTCAAACCAGTAGTTCATGAACATGTACGGGTCGCCGAAGTCCGGGCTCCAAACACCAAGAGCGAGGTCGAATTCGCCGGCGTCAATCATTTCGCGGGACGTGGCGTAGGCGATCTTTTTGAGATTGAGCTTTACCCCGATGTCGGCGAAAAATGCCTGCAGGGTGAGTGCTTCTGTCTCCCACCACGGTTTGTTGTCGGAATACAGCAGATCGAGGGTCAGGTTGGAGACGCCTGCTTCCGCCAGGAGCGCTTTGGCTTTTTCCACATCGCGCTTGTACTGATGGGCAGATTCATCATGCCCCCACAGACCTTTTGGAATTGGACCGCGCATTTGCGTAGCGTAGCCTTCCTGCACGGATTCGGTCAGGGCGTCATAGTCGATCGCGTAGCTTAACGCCTGGCGAACCTTCGGGTTTTTGAGCGCTTCGTTGCCTTTGGAGGAGTTTACGTACACGTAGTCGACGAACAGGCTCGGTTTTTGCAGGACTTCTACGTTGGGCAATTCTTTGACGGCTTTCAATTGTTCATTGGGGATGCCTTCGGCGATGTCAATCTCGCCCTGTTCCAACTGCAGGCGCTGAGCTGTCGCATCCGGAACGATTTTGAAGTATACGGTTTGGAATGCGGGTTTCACTGTGGAGTGCGGGTTGACGGTGAGCTTGAGATATTCGCCTTTTTTCCATTCTTCGAGCTTGTACGGGCCGCTGCCCATCGTGTTGTTTGCGAGGAAGTTTTGGCCCAGATCGCCGTTTTGTTCTTCTTCTTTTACCTTCGGATTGACGATGCCGCCGTAGTTGGCTGCGAGAGTCGAGAGGAATGGCGGGAAGTTTTTGGAGAGAACGAAGGTAACCTGTGTCGGCGAATCGACTTTGACTTCTTTGATCACGCTGTATACGTCAGCCGGGCCTTTCTTGATGGCGAGCGTGCGGTCGAAGGTGAACTTGACGGCTTCTGCCGTGACCGGAGTACCGTCGGCAAACTTATGTCCTTCTTCCAGTGTAAAGGTCCAGGTAAGGCCGTCTTCGCTCACTTTCCATTCCTTGGCGAGACCGGGCTTGACCTCTGTGGACTCCCCGTCGTATTCGACGAGACGTTCGTAGGTGGGATAAGTGATTTTCCATGCGGCGTTGTCAAAGGTGACGGCGGGATCGAGCGTGCCTTGATCCGCGTTGATCGCGACGAACAGTGTGTCTGCTGACGTCTTCGGTGCGGTCGGCTCGGTTTTTGCCGGCGATTCCGGCGAGTTGTTCTGAGCTTGAGGCTGGTTCGCCGGTGTGCCGCAAGCGGCAACGAGCATGGAAACAGCGAGAACCAGGCTGGTGAGGACGAATGACCATCTGCGCTTCAAAGAGATCAACCCCCAACATTTTGTTATAAATTTAATATATTTTTAATATATTGCAAAAATTGAGGTTATTCAACTATTTTCGCTATCAATTTCCAAGATTCCCCCGTACATGGTTTGTCCAGTAGTTTGCCGTGCCCAGGAAAGCGTGCCGTATTCGTAATGCCACCACTCTTTGGGGTAATTGACGAAACCGGCCTCGGTCATCAGGTGATACAGAAGACGTCTGTTGGCGCGGATCGTTTTCGCCTGTTCATCAGGGCTGAGAGCGTTTTCATAGAATCGGGTAGAGGCCCGTTCGCTGAAATCGTCAAACTCTGTTCCCATGTCGAGCCACCCATCGGGGCCTTCGATCGTCAGGTCTACTGCTCCACCGGACAAATGGGGCGATGGCTTTTGCACATCCTTGCTGGGGACGGCGACAAATTTGCTCAGTTCGGCCTGAAGCGCCTCGCCTTCTTCCCAGCCCTGCTTGAGCAGTGTTTGCTTGAATCTTTCATAGAGAGAGCTTTGCACCTGGTAGGAGCGCCAGCCGTCAAATACGACGAAGCGATAGCCGTCGGGCAAGCGTTCGGCTGCTTGGACCAGGCGGAGAGCGGCGCTTTTTCGCAAGTACGCTTCGGGAGTGGTTCCGTCGTAGCCTTGCTTGTAGTACATCGGCCAGACCGTAATTTTTTCGGACAAGCTGGAGAGGGGGAGCATCGCTTCGCCGCATTCTTCAAGGAGAGGCTGTACGTAGAGATGTGGCCGCTCCGGAGGAATCGGGAGATCCTGTTTCATCTGGACCACCTCCTGTTTGTGGATATGTTTTCCATCATCCTAGCAAAGAACAAAACTTTAGTAAACTGCATTTAATTTTCATTTGTTGAATAAAACTCGATGATCAGCTTGTTCTTTCTATCCGTGCCCACTTTTGTTATGATGATAGCAAGCGCCAGTCTTTGGCTGGCTGAACATTTCCATATCGCGCAAACAGGTCTTTGCTTCCTGCACGGTGCACGCCGCGGGAAGCGAAGTTAAAAGGGAAGTTTGGTGAAAATCCAACGCGGTCCCGCCACTGTAAGAGAGGAGTTTTCCTTCAAGGCATTTTGCCATCCACTGCCCCGGGTCGGGGACGGGAAGGAGAAGGAAAGCAGCGATTCTCGAGCCAGGAGACCTGCCTGTCTTGCCTGAGCACTGATTTCCTTCGGGTCAAAGGAAGAGGTGGATCGTTGTAGCGAACTGTCCGCGCTTTGTCTCCCTTTGTTTTCCAAAGGGAACAAGGCGTTTTTTTATACTTTTCGGAAGGTTGGCGTGTACTCCCCTGGAAAAGCAGGCGGCAGTTTCGCGTTTCACCCGGAGATTTGCCCGAGTGGCTTTGTATGTTCAAAAGGATTGCGCAGAACGAAGGAGGGGCTGTTGATGAGCAAGGCCGACAACAAGCGAGGGCTGCTGCTGGTCTATACAGGAGACGGAAAAGGCAAGACGACAGCGGCGTTAGGCTTGGCTGTACGTGCAACCGGCAGAGGAAAACGGGTTTTAATGATCCAGTTTATCAAGTCTCCGGAACGCACCTATGGCGAGAAGATTATTTTCGACCGTCTCGGAATCGAAATGGTGCAGATGGGCGTCGGCTTTACCTGGACCAAAACACCGGAGGAGCACCGCAGCGCCCTTGAAAAGGCGTGGAGCTTTGCCCGCGAAAAGGTGCTTGGCGGCGAGTACGATGTGGTGATCCTGGACGAATTGAACAATGCCCTGGCAATTGATCGTTTTCCGATTGACGATGTGCTCCCGCTGGCTGACGTGCTGGATACGGTCCAAAACAGGCCGCGCCACGTCCATCTGGTCATTACCGGCCGCAATGCGCAGCCCGCGATCATCGAGATGGCCGATCTTGTGACGGAGATGAAGCCGGTCAAGCACTACTATGACGAAGGCATTCCCGCTGTACTCGGAGTTGAGTACTGATGGGGCTGCTGGAGACCTACGGCCACGGCGGGGATCTGGTGACGGCTGCAGAGCGCTTTGGCGTATCGGCCGAGGCGTTCCTTGATTACAGCGCCAATATAAATCCGCTCGGTCCTCCGGCAAGGGTCCTGGAAGCGCTGGGGAGGTCGCTTACCGCCGTTATCCGCTATCCTGATCCCGGCCATCGAGCTTTCAAGCGGGCATTGGCTGCCCGGCTGCGTCTGCCGGAAGACGCCCTTTTGCCGGCAAATGGAGCGGCGGAAGCGATGGCGCTGGCCGTGCTCGCTCTGCAGCCGGAAAGCGCAGGTGTGGTGACGCCGTGCTTTTCCGAATATGCCCAACTTTCCCGCCAATTCGGCGCTCGCGTCGTGGAATGCGCGGGACGGGAAGAAAACGGCTTCAAGCCAGACGCGCGGGAGCTGTATCGGCTCTTTCGGGAGACGCAGCTCGTGTTCATCGGTTCTCCGAACAATCCGACCGGTCTATTGTATGAACCAGACGAGCTTTTGCAAATGGCCGAATGGACAAATGACACCGGTACCCATTTGATTGTCGATGAAGCTTTTCTCGATTTTGCGGCTCGGGAGAAGCAGTTTACACTTGCGGATCGGCTAGGACATTTTCCGCGCGTCCTGTTGATACGCTCCATGACCAAAATGTTCGCTATCCCGGGGCTTCGGCTCGGTTATGCGATCGGTCACCCCGCACTGATCGAGAGGATGAGGAGCAAACAGGTGAGCTGGAGCGTCAACGGCTTGGCCTTGCTTGCGGGAGAGTTGTGTTTGCAGGAAGCGGATTATGAAGAAGAGACGAGGCGCCTCATCGCTGCAGAACGCCGCTTTTTGCTGGACGGACTGCAGTCGGGGCTGGGCTGGCAGGTATGGCCGGGAGAGGCCAACTTTTTGCTCGTTCGCTCCCCGGAATGGATAGACGCGACGGCGCTGCAGGAGGAAATGGGCAAACGGGGCATTCTGATCCGCAACTGCGCCATGTATCCGGGACTGACCGCCCGCGATTTTCGCATCGCCGTTCGCTCGCGGGCCGAGAATGAACGGCTGCTGTCTGCCTTTCATGATGTGATGGAAAAAAGGGGGGCGGTCTTGTGAGCCTTATTTTGGTCACAGGGGGCGTTCGGTCGGGAAAGAGCCGTTTTGCCGAGGAATTGGCCCGTGATGCCGCGCAGGACGTGTTGTACGTGGCGACAGGAAAAGCGTGGGACGATGAGATGGCCAGACGAATCGAGCTGCATCGGGAGCGCCGCCCTGATACGTGGGGATTGTGCGAGCTCGGCGGACGGCTGTCCGAATCGCTGGACGCGAGCAAAGGGTACAGTGTCGTCTTGCTCGATTGTCTCTCCACCTGGGTCAGCGGTCGCCTGATGGACATCCCGGAGCAGGCGTGGCGGGACGAATCCATTACAAAAGAGATTGTGGGAGAAGCAAAGGCGTGGCTGGATGCTGTCGCCCAAACGAATCAAACCGTGATTGCAGTAACGAGTGAAGTGGGTCTTGGCGGGGTAGCGATGTCGAGGCTGGGACGATGGTTTGCCGATATTTTGGGCGATGTGAATCAGCAAGCCGCGCGCCAGGCTGACACCGTCTATGCCGTGATCGCCGGGCTCCCCTGGAGGATGAAAGGATGAACGCATTTTTTCACGCGCTGACTTTTTTTACACGCATTCCCGTGCCGTGGCTGAAGCCGTCGGAAAAGGCTTGGCGTGACAGCGTCGCTTGGTATCCGGCTGTCGGGCTGGTGATCGGATGCGTGCTGTGGATCGTGCACGAGGCTGCATTATGGGCCTTTCCGCCGCTGATCGCCGCCGTTTTGACGTGCACGGCCTGGGTGTACATCACGGGAGGACTCCATCTGGACGGGTGGATGGACCTGGCGGATGGCCTCGGCAGCAGCCGTACGCAAGAACGCATGCTGGAGATTATGAAGGACAGCCGCTCGGGTGCCATGGCTGTCCTGGCTGCGATCCTGCTGCTCTTTTTGAAAACGGCAGGGATAACGGAACTGGCGGGTCTGCTGACAAATCCGCCAAACCAGGCAAGCTTGTCGGGTCTGTTAGCAGGTGGCCCAAGAGCGGAAGGGCTGACACTTTATAGCGGCTCTCTCCTGCTTGTCCTCATTCCATTTGCTGCCCGCGCTCATGTGCTGCTCGCGATACGCTGCTTCCCCAACGTTTCTTCCGACAACGGCGTCGGAAAAGGGATCGGTGCAGGGTTGCGGCTCTGGCATATTGTGGCGGCCTACGCAGCTGTCCTCGGACTTGGCTGGTGGATCGCCGGCATTCAGGCGATAGCGGCAGTCGCGGTGTCGCTTTTGTTCAGCCTCTGGTTCGCACGCGGCATCTGCCGCAGGCTCGGAGGACTGACGGGCGATTGCTACGGCGCGATCATTGAAAGCAGTGAAGCAGTGATGCTGCTTGTTGCGGCAGGGAGCTGGTGGACGTGAGATGGATCTGGATCAGGCACGGGGAGACAGAGGAAAATCGCGAAGGGCGCTATCTGGGACATACGGATGTGCCGCTGAATGACGCGGGGGTGGAGCAGGCGGCGCTTCTCGCCAGACAGCTCGGGCATGAACGCCCGGCCCATTTTTTTACCAGCGATTTGCTCCGCTGCGTGCAGACGGCTGATCGGCTGGCAGCGGTCTGGGGGATGAGTCCGATCCGGGTTCCTGAGCTTCGCGAGCTGTCTTTTGGCGAATGGGAGCGGCTCACCTACGAAGAACTGATGGTCAGAGAAAGCGTGCGGGCAAGCCGTTGGTACGACGATCCGTTCGGCATCGCGCCGCCGGGCGGAGAAACGCTGACGCAGCTGGGCGAACGAGTGAACCGCTGGTTGAGCGGCATGTGGAAAGAAATGAGAGATGCATGCGGTTTAACGGAGCCGGATCACACGGTCGCATTGGTGACGCACGGTGGTGTCATCCGCTGGTTTCAGGCGGCCTGGCTGCACGGTGACCCCGGATTGTACTGGCACATGAAAGGACTCGGGCACGGTCAGGCGATGATCGTGGAGCATGTATCGGGGACGTGGAAGCCAGCATCGCACGCAATCGACATCAGGGAAGAGAGTGAAGCATAGATGACAACCGCTTTTCTCATCGTGGCGGCTTACGTGCTCGACCGCCTGGTTGGAGACCCGCGCAGTCTGCCGCATCCGGTAGTGATCATGGGGTGGTGTATTGCCCGCCTGGAGCGCGTCATCCGGCTGTCTGTCAAACAGGAGAAGGGCTTGAGGGCAGCCGGCTTGCTGTTTCCCCTCCTGATCGTCGGGGGCAGCTATGCGGTCGTCGCCGGACTTGTGTACGGCGCGGGGCTGATCCATCCCTGGCTGGCTATCGCGCTGGAAATCTGGCTGATCTCTACGACGATCGCGACCAAAGGCTTGGCGGATGCCGGATTGGAAATAGGCCGCTATCTGCTGGCCGGGGATCTGGCAATGGCCCGCCGTTCGCTCTCGATGGTGGTCGGGCGGGACACGGGGCATCTGGATGAGGCCGAGATCAGCCGCGGGGCTGTGGAGACGGTGGCGGAAAACATCGTCGATGCCATCGTGTCTCCGCTCTTTTACGCTGCGATCGGAGGCGCCCCGCTGGCGATGGCCTATCGGGCGGCGAACACGCTTGATTCCATGGTCGGCTACAAAAACGAGAAATACGTGAATCTCGGCTGGGCCTCCGCCCGCTTTGACGACGTGTTGAATTACATACCGGCCCGCCTCACTGCTCTGCTGTTGGTCGGGGCGAGCTGGCTGCAACGGCTGGACTGGCGCCGCTGCTACCGCATCATGCGGCGGGACGCCGGACTTCATCCCAGCCCCAACAGCGGTCTTCCGGAAGCGGCAGTCGCCGGTGCGCTGGGCGTTCAACTGGGCGGACTGAATTACTATCAGGGCGTGGCTTCTCACCGCGCCAAGCTGGGTGATCCGCTTCGGCCGCTGTGTGCAGGCGATATTGCGGCTACGGTGCGCTTGATGACAGTCACTTCGATCATGTGCACAGTCGGTCTGGCCGCTTTTGCTTATGTTCTGCATGGATGAACAGCGTTTTTCAAATAGAGGCGAAATAATGAAAGGGGGACTTTCTATGAGCGGCAAGCTGTTTGTGATCGGCTTCGGGCCGGGCAGCTTTGAGCATATTACCAAACGGGCGCGGGAAGCGATCGAAGAGAGTGACATCATCATCGGATATACCACTTATGTGGACCTGATCAGAGGGCTGTTGACCGATCAGGAGATCGTCAGCACCGGGATGACGGAGGAAGTGACGCGTGCGCGCGAAGCCGTCCGGCAGGCGGAAGCGGGCAAAAAGGTGGCCGTGATCTCCAGCGGCGATGCGGGCGTGTACGGTATGGCCGGACTCGTTTACGAGGTGCTCGTGGAAAAAGGCTGGACATCTGCGGAGGGCGTGGAGGTGGAAATCGTTCCGGGAATATCGGCGATCAACTCCTGCGGCGCTCTGCTCGGCGCGCCCATCATGCACGATGCCTGCACGATCAGCCTGAGCGACCATCTCACGCCATGGGAGCTGATCGCCAAGCGGATCGACGCTGCGGGCATGGCCGATTTTGTCATCGCGCTGTACAACCCGCGCAGCGGGCGTCGCACCAGACAGATCGTCGAGGCACAGCGCATCCTGCTGCAGTACCGTTCCCCGGACACGCCGGTCGGGATCGTCAAGAGCGCCTATCGGGAGCGGGAGCATATCGTCATCACGACACTGGCAGAGATGCTGAACCATGACATCGGGATGCTGACGACGGTCATCATCGGGAACTCGTCCACATTTGTCTATGACGGCAAAATGATTACCCCGCGCGGCTATCAGCGGAAGTATACGCTTGCGACAGATGAGCAATCGCTGAAGCCCCATCAGCGGCTTCGCGTGGAAAACGAGCCGTGGTCGCTGGAGGCGGCTTCGCAAAACGCTGTGGAACAAGCGGCACCCGACGCAACTTCTTCACTTGTCGAACCACAGGTTGAAAAAGCGGACACAGCGAGCTTGCGGGCCACTCCCCAGCCAAAAGAGGAGACCGGCACATTGACGCCGTTTGACTGGGCGGCTCAGGCTTTGCAGGCAGTAAACGAATCCAGGGGGATCGAAACGGATGCTTCGCTCGTATCCTCCAGCCAGTCCCATCGCCCGGTCTTTGTCCCGGAAATGATTTTCGAGTGCGCGGTAAGTCCGGGCGTAGCCAACAAAAAGTTCACTCCGGCGCAGATGATGGCGCTTGCCCAGGCAGCCGGAGAAAAAGGGGAGCTGGAGTACACGCCGCACCACCAGATCATTTTGCGTGTTCCGACGAGCAACCCGGAGGAGGTAACTGCGCCGCTCCGCAACCTCGGTCTCATCTTGACTCCGGTCGGGGACGTCCTGCAGGTGAAGGCTTGCGACTTCTGCGACGGCGAGAAGAAGGACGCGATTCCGTACGCGGAGGAGATCCACCGCAAGCTGGGCGGACAGGAAATGCCAAAAGAGCTGAAGATCGGCGTAAACGGCTGCGGGATGGCCTGCTACGGGGCGGTTCAGGAAGACATCGGTCTCGTGTTCCGCAAGGGCAAGTTCGATCTGTTCCTCGGCGCCAAAACCGTGGGGAGAACGGCACATTCCGGCTTGCCGGTAGCGGAAGGCATCGAGCCGGAGGACATCGTTCCCTTGATCGAGCGGATTATTGACAGATACAAGCGGGAAGCATTCCCGAATGAAAGGTTCCACAAATTTTTCCAAAGGGTCGGCGAAATCGAGGGATACGTCTGGAGAGAGCCAGCCATTCCCAAAATTGAAAACGCTGTTTGCGGCGACTAGCCGCTAGATTCAAGCGCCAGCATATCCGGGGGTTTTGGTTTTGCAAAAGCAGCAAGGCCCCAAACCACGGGCCAGGCAGAAAAAATAACGGGGAGGAATCAGGATGGACGCGGTACTGTTTGTCGGACACGGGAGCAAGGATCCCGAAGGAAATGAAGAGGTAAGGCAGTTTGTGGCGTCGCTGATGCCGGAGATCGACGTTCCGATTCTGGAGACATGCTTTCTCGAATTTGAACGTCCCGATATGCTTCAGGGATTGGACGCCTGCGTAAAGCGGGGAGCCACTCGGGTAGCCGTCATCCCGATCATTCTGTTCTCGGCCGGGCACGCCAAGATTCACATTCCGGCGGCGATCGACGAAGCAAAAGCGAAATATCCGCATGTGCAATTTATTTACGGACGCCCAATAGGTATTCACGAAGAGGTCCTGAATATTTTGGCCACCCGCATGCAGGAAGCCGGCTTTGCATCCGGCGAGGAGCACGGGGACACAGCCGTTCTGATCATCGGACGCGGCAGCAGCGATGCGGACGCGAACAGCGACATCTACAAAATGTCCCGACTGTTCTGGGAACGCTGGAAGGCAAAGTGGGTGGAGACCGCTTTCATGGGCGTGACCTTCCCGCTGTACGAGGAAGGGATCGAGCGCTGCCTCAGGCTGGGGGCCCGCCGCGTCGTCGTCCTGCCGTACTTCCTGTTTACCGGCGTGCTGATCAAACGGATGGCCGACCAGCTTGAACAGTTCCGCGCTCGCTATCCAGAGGCTGAATTTACGCTGGCGGAGTACTTCGGCTTCCATCCGCTGCTCAAGGAAGTGCTGAAAGACCGGGTGGAAGAGGCGCTGCACGGCGAAGTCAAACTGAATTGCGATACTTGTCAGTACCGTCTGGCGGCGATGGAGCATATCGACCATCATCACCACCATCACGACGACGACCATGGGCATCATCACCATCATCACCATGGACACAGTCACGGTCACGCACATAGCCACGGTCACAGCCACGATCACGATCATGGGCACGGTCACGGCCACAGCCACAGCCACGATCACGACCATGACCACGATCATGAACATAAACACGGACACAGCGACAATCACGCCCATGAGCATCACCCTGTAAAGAAATAAGGAGGGACGAGCGATGATTCTTGTATTGGCGGGAACCAGTGACGCCCGGGAGCTGGCTCTCTTGATCAAGGAAACCGGATATGACCTGCTTGCCACAGTCGTTACCGATAACGCGGCCAAAAGCATCGAGGAAGCGGGGCTGCCGGTGCAGGTAGGCCGTCTGACATCCGCCGACATCGAGGCGTTGATCCGTGAAAAAGGCTTTCAGGCGGTAGTGGACGCCAGCCACCCTTATGCCGAGGAAGCGTCGAAAAACGCGATGGCCGGAGCAGAGGCGGCGGGAGTTCCCTACATCCGGTACGAACGCGAAAGCGCCCAGTCGCCGGGGCACGAGAAGATCATCTTCGCCGAGGACTACGTCCAAGCCGCCGAGATAGCGGCAGAAAAGCGCGGTGTGATCATGCTGACGACCGGCAGCAAAACGTTGAAAATCTTTTCCGACCGGCTCTTGGGCTTGCCGGATACGACGCTGGTGGCTCGCATGCTTCCGCGCACCGACAACATGCAAAAATGCGAGGAGCTGGGCATCGAGCAAAAAAATATCGTCGCCATGCAGGGCCCTTTTTCCAAGGAGCTGAACAAGGCCCTCTATGACCACTACAAAGTGACGCTGATGATCACCAAGGAGAGCGGCAAAGTCGGCGCCTTTGACGAAAAGGTGGAAGCAGCGCTGGAAATGGGCATCGAGACGATTGTCATCGCCCGGCCCAAGATCGATTACGGCACCAAATTTTCCGACTTCGCCGGAGTGATCGGTCAGTTGAAGCAGCTGCTGCCCCTGCCGCAAGAAGCGTAACGGGCGGTTTTTCAGAGAAAATAGAGCGGAACGCTTGGCGAGATAAATTGAAACAAGCAAGTAAGCAAGGACGAATCGTTCGGCTTGGCCGAAATCTAACGGCTTGCTGCAGCCAAAGCCAAACCCCAATACAAAGGAGGAGCATACCATGGATTTTCGCACGGAATTCAAGCCTTTGACCGTACAACCGCAAGAAATCGAGGAAAAGAGCTTTCAAATCATCACCGAAGAGCTCGGAGAGCATCCTTTCACCGAAGAGCAGTACCCTGTCGTGCAGCGCGTCATCCACGCCTCGGCGGACTTTGACCTGGGGCGCAGTCTCGTATTCCACCCGGATGCGGTGAAAGCGGGCATTCAGGCGATCCGAAGCGGCAAGATTGTCGTGGCCGACGTCCAGATGGTTCAGGTCGGGATCAGCAAGAACCGGATCGAAAAATTCGGCGGCGAAGTGAAGGTGTACATCTCCGACAAGGATGTCATGGAGGAAGCGAAGCGCCTGAACACCACGCGCGCAATCATCTCCATCCGCAAAGCGGTCAAAGAAGCGGAGGGCGGCATTTTCGCGATCGGCAATGCGCCGACAGCGCTTCTGGAGCTGATCCGTCTGGTCAAAGAGGGAGAGGCGAAGCCGGGCCTGATCATCGGGATGCCAGTCGGCTTTGTGTCGGCGGCAGAGTCCAAGGAAGAGCTGGCCAAGCTGGATGTGCCTTTCATCACAAACATCGGGCGGAAAGGCGGGAGCCCTGTTACGGTGGCTGCGCTCAACGCACTCTCGCTGATGGCGGAACGGCAGGGATAATTCATGGCGGGGAAAGCGACTGCGGAGGAAAAGGAAGCAAAACCATTGCGTCACGGCTATACAACCGGTTCATGCGCCACGGCAGCCACCAAAGCGGCGCTGACCGCCCTGATCACGCAGCAAGAACAGCGCGAGGCGACGATCCGTCTGCCGATCGGACAGGACGTCAGCTTCCAGACGGAAAGCTGCGAGTTTGATGCCGTTTCCGCGACAGCAGGAATTATCAAGGACGGCGGGGATGACCCCGATGCGACCCACGGCGCTTTGATCGTCAGTACGGTGAGCTGGCTGGACGAACCGGGGATCGTGCTGGACGGCGGAATCGGCGTGGGCCGCGTCACCAAGCCGGGCCTGCCTGTCCCCATCGGTGAAGCTGCGATCAATCCGGTCCCGCGCAAAATGATCAGGGAGACCGCGCAGGCCGTCCTGGATGAGCACGGGATCGAGCGGGGGATCAAAATCGTCATTTCCGTACCGGCTGGCGAGGAAATCGCCAAAAAGACCTTGAACGGCCGGCTTGGCATCATCGGGGGCATCTCCATCCTGGGTACGCGCGGCATCGTCGTGCCGTTTTCCACGTCCGCCTACAAGGCCAGCGTCGCCCAGGCGATCAACGTCGCGCAGAAGATGGGCTGCCGCCACATCGTGCTTTCCACGGGAGGCAAAAGCGAGCAGTTTGGCATGACGCAGTATCCGGAGCTGCCCGAGGAAGCATTCGTGGAGATGGGCGATTTTGTCGGCTTTGCGCTCAAGCAATGCAAGCTCAAGGGCATCGAAAAGGTGACGCTGGTGGGCATGATGGGGAAATTCTCCAAGGTGGCGCAGGGCGTCATGATGGTCCATTCCAAAAGCGCTCCCGTCGACTTCGGCTTTCTGGCCCAGCTCGTCCGGGAGGCGGGTGCACCGGAAGCGTTGGTCGAGGAGGCGCGGGGAGCCAATACCGCTTCCCAGGTAGGGGACATGATGGCAGAATACCCCCTCTTTTTTGAAAAGCTGTGCGAAAGCTGCTCGCGGGCAGGACTTCGCGAGGTTGGCGGGGGCATGGAGATCGAGACCATGCTGATCACGATGAAAGGAACCCTGTTGGGGAAGGTGACGGTTCATGACACAGGCAATGAAGGTGATTGGAATCGGAGATGACGGTACGCAAAGCCTGCTGCCGTTGTACCGGACGTGGATAGAGGAAAGCGAGCTGCTCGTGGGGGGAGAACGGCATCTCTCCTTTTTTCCCGATTATCCGGGGGAAAAGCTGGTTTTAAAAGGCGGCCTGACCGCCATGGTCGAGCAATTGCGCGAGGAGAAGCGGAAAACGGTCATCCTTGCCTCCGGGGACCCGCTGTTCTACGGAATCGGCAGCCTGCTCGCGAAAAAATTGCAGGTGGAGATTTATCCGCATCTCAGCTCGATCCAGCTTGCTTTTGCCAGGATGGGAGAGGCGTGGCAGGATGCCGCGTTTCTCAGCGTTCACGGGCGCAGCATCAAGGGTCTGGCCCAGCGGATCGACGGCAAGGAAAAAGTGGCCCTCCTGACCGATCAGGAAAACAATCCGGCTGCGATTGCCCGCTACCTGCTCTCGTTTGGCATGAACGAGTACGACGCCTTCGTCGGGGAAAATCTCGGCAGCGCCGGGGAGCGGACAGGCTGGTACTCGCTGGAGGAGATGGCGGACGGGGGTTTCGCAGATCTGAACGTGGTCATTTTGCGCAAACGCAGACAGGGCCCGATATGGCCGCTCGGCATCGCCGATGAGCAATTTTCCCAGCGCAAGCCCGACAAGGGGCTGATCACGAAAAAGGAAGTGCGTATTCTGAGCATCGCGCAGCTGCAGCTCCACGCCAAAAGCATCGTGTGGGACATCGGCACCTGCACCGGTTCGGTGGCAATTGAGGCAGCACGCATCGCCCGCGAAGGGGAAGTGTACGCGGTCGAGAAAAATGCGGACGATCTGGCCAACTGCCGGGAAAACATGGCCAAGTTCCGCACCGATTTTACCGTTGTGCACGCCAAGGCTCCGGAAGGACTCGACCAGTTCCCCGACCCGGATGCGGTGTTTATCGGAGGGAGCGGCGGCGAGCTTCGCGAGCTGCTCGGCATTTGCTGCAGCCGGCTCAGGCCAAATGGCCGCATCGTGGTCAACGCCGCGACGATCGAGACGTTGTACGAAGCGACGCAGGCATTCGCTGCGGAAGGCTTTGAGACATCGGTTACGCTGGCGCAGCTTTCGCGCAGCAAGCCGATTTTGTCAATGACAAGGTTTGAGGGATTGAACCCGATTTATATCATTACCGCCTGGGCCAAGCAGGAGGACAAGCAAGGAGGAGACAGCCAGTGAGCACCATCGGAACACTGTACGGCATCGGAGTCGGTCCGGGAGACCCGGAATTGATCACGGTCAAGGCATTTCGCCTTTTGCAGCAATCGCCAGTCGTCGCCTATCCAAAGAAACGGATGGGCAGCAAAAGCTACGCGCACCAAATCGCGGAGCTGTACGTCAAGCCTTCGCCGGACAAGGAAATGCTCGGCCTCGTTTTTCCGATGACCAAGGACAAGGACATTTTGGAGCGGGAGTGGAACAACACTGCCGACATCGTCTGGGAGCGGCTTCGCGAAGGGAAGGATGTCGCCTTTGTCACAGAGGGAGACCCGCTGTTTTACAGCACATTCATTCACATGATGCGCGTCATGAAGGAGAAATACCCGGAGGTTCCGGTCGTGTCGGTGCCGGGCATTTCGTCCTTTCTCGGCGCGGCAGCCCGCCTCAATCTGCCGCTCGCGGACGGCGATGAACAGATCGGAATCATTCCGGCTACAGAAGACCGCGAAGCGATGCGCAAAGCGATTGAAGAGCACGACTGCGTCATTTTCCTGAAGGTAGCCAAAGTGCTGCCAATGATCATCGGGCTGCTCAAAGAGCTGGACTTGGTCGATCATGCCGCAGTGGCAACCAAAGTCACCTCCTCGGAGGAAATGATCTGGACCAATGTCCGCGAGCTGGAGCGGGCAGAGCTTGGCTATCTCACGCTGATGGTGGTGAAAAAGGGATGAAACTGTACATAGTTGGCGCAGGACCGGGAGACCCGGATTTGATCACGGTAAAAGGCTTGAAGCTGCTGCAATCGGCAGATGTCGTCCTGTACACGGATTCGCTTGTAAACGACGAGCTGGTCGCAAAGGCGAAGCCGGGGGCAGAAGTTTTGCAAAGCTCGGGGATGGCGCTGGAAGAGATGGTGGGACTGCTCGTCGACCGCATCCGCCAGGGAAAAACGGTCGTGCGTCTGCACACCGGCGATCCGTCCGTGTACGGAGCGACGATGGAACAAATCGCACTGCTGAAAGAAGCGGGCATTGAGGTGGAGATCGTCCCAGGCGTCAGCTCCGTCTTCGCGGCGGCAGCGGCAGTCGGAGCGGAACTGACTATCCCTGAGCTGACCCAGACGTTGATCCTGACCCGTGCAGAGGGACGGACGCCTGTGCCGGAGCGGGAAAAGCTGCGGGCGCTGGCTGAGCATCACTGCACCATCGCGCTTTTCCTGAGCGCGACGTTGACCAAAAAGGTGGTCCGCGAGCTGACGGAGGCAGGCTGGAGTCTGGATACGCCAGTCGCTGTGGTGCAGCGCGCAAGCTGGCCGGATCAGATCATCGTGCGGACGACGCTGAGGAACCTGGATGAGGATATGGGCAAGAACGGCATCCGCTCCCACGCGATGATTTTGGCCGGCTGGGCGCTGGACCCCGACATCCACGCCAAAAGCGAGCAGCATCGCTCCAAGCTGTACGATAAAACCTTTACGCACGGGTACAGAAAAGGTGTGAAAGAAGGATGAACATCGAGCTGACCGAAGGAGAAATCCCGGCGATCCGGCAGAGAGGCGAGTACGCCATCGTCGCCATCACCAAGCACGGCGTCGAGATGGCCCGCAACCTTCACCAGACCTTTCCCGGATGCGACCTGTACTACATGAGCAAGTTTGCCAAAGGAGACGAGGAAGCCAGAGGCATCCAGATGTTCAACAACAGCGTGCGGATGCTGTTTCCCGCTCTTTGGCCTGCTTACAAAGGACTGATTCTGATCATTTCCCTCGGGGCCGTGATCAGGATGATCGCCCCCATCTTGCAGGACAAAAAAACAGACCCCGGGGTCGTCGTCATAGACGACAGAGGAGAAAACGTGATCAGCGTGCTGTCGGGGCATCTGGGCGGCGCCAACGAGCTGGCCCGGGAAGTGGCTGCTGTACTGGGCGCAAATCCGGTCATCACCACGGCTTCCGACGTGCAGAAGACGATTCCCGTTGATCTGTTTGGCCGCCGCTTCGGCTGGGAGTGGGAGTCGGACGAAAAATTGACGCCGGTCAGCGCCTCGGTCGTCAACGAGGAAAAGGTCGCTGTCGTCGTAGAGTCGGGCGAGCGCAACTGGTGGATGCATGATACGCCGATGCCCCCGTCCATCCACGTGTTCGATACGATTTCGGAAGCGCTTGCTGCCGAGCCGCACGGCGCTTTGGTCGTCACCCACAGAATCCTGTCTTCGGAGGAAGAGGCCATTTTGGAAAACGGCGTTCTGTACAGGCCCAAGGTGATCGTGCTCGGGATGGGCTGCAACCGCGGCACCTCCGCCGATGAAATCGAGTCGGTGATCAAGGAAACGCTGGCTGAGCTTCGCTTCTCCATCAAGAGCGTAAAGGCTCTGGCCACGATCGAGCTGAAAAAGGATGAAGAGGGACTCATAGAGGTTTGCAGCAAATACGGCTGGCCGTTCGTCTGGTATTCCCCGGAGGAGCTGAACACGGTGAAGCTGGAGGAGCCGTCCGAGACCGTGTACAAGTTTACTGGCGCGTATGGCGTCAGCGAACCGGCCGCGAAGCTGTATGCGGGCGTCGACCAGCTCGTGCTGACGAAGAAAAAGTCGGGCAACGTGACCATTTCCGTCGCCCTGATGCCGTATGGCGGGGAGGGAAGACCATGAGCAAGAGCCGTCGTCTCGTCATTGCGGGTACGGGAAGCGGGGCGGGAAAAACGACCGTGACCATCGGCCTGATGGCCGCCCTGAAGCGCAAAGGCCATGTCGTACAGGGCTTCAAATGCGGACCAGACTACATCGATCCGACGTACCATACAGCCGTGACCGGGCGGGTTTCCCGCAATCTGGACAGCTGGATGCTGGATCATCATACGATGAAAGAAATCTTTGCCCGGGGCAGCCGGGGTGCCGACATTTCCATCATTGAAGGCGTCATGGGCATGTACGACGGCAAGGACCCGACAAATGACAAGGGGAGCACGGCGGAAATCAGTATCCTGACCCAATCTCCGGTCCTTTTGGTTATAGGTGCGCAGAGCATGGCCCGGAGTGCCGCGGCGATCGTCAAAGGCTTTCAAATGCTGAACCGGGAGGCCCGCATCGTCGGGGTAATCGCCAACAAGGTCGGCAGCGAAGGGCATTTCAAGATCGTCAAAACAGCGATCGAGCAGGAGTGCGGCGTCCCCGTCGTGGGCTATTTGAAGCGGGAGAGCGATCTGGAGATTCCGGAGCGTCACCTCGGCCTGGTGCCTTCCGTCGAGCGCGGCGAGCTGGCCCCGCTGTTTGAGAGGCTTGCCGACCTGATCGCGGAGACAGTCGACGTGGCCCGCATTTGGGAGCTGGCCCAGGCTGAGGAGCTTGTGGTGGAGCCACGGATGTTTGGTTCCGTTTCCAGCCAATCCCCGCGGGTGAAGATCGCCGTCGCCAAAGACCCGGCGTTTCATTTCTACTATCCGGAGAATTTTGAATTGTTGGAAGCGTACGGAGCCCGGCTCCACTACTTTTCTCCGCTTGCCGGAGAGACTGTGCCGCCTGATGCCGACGGACTTTACATCGGCGGAGGCTTTCCGGAGGAGTTTGCCGCGGAGCTGTCGGAAAACACAGCCGTACTGGAATCGTTTCGGAATGCCATCCGCTCCGGCTTGCCTACGCTCGCTGAATGCGGCGGGTTCATGTATTTGACTGAGGCGATCGTGACGACCGACGGCAGCGTCTACCCGATGGCCGGTTTGATCCCGGGAAAGGTATCGATGCAAAAGCGCCTGGCTGCTCTCGGCTACCGCGAAGTCACCGGAAAAGCGGGCAACTTCCTGATCGGACCGGACGAGCAGGCGAAAGGGCATGAATTCCACTACTCGACTTTCGCAGCCGACGAGGAACTGCCGCATGCCTACGAAACAAAAGGGCTGCGCGGCACCAAGCCGGAAGGGTACGCACAAGACAATCTCGTCGCGGGCTACACCCACCTGCACTTTGCCTCCAATCCGGCATTGGCGAAGCGTTGGGTGGAGCGGTGCCTGGAGGTGAAGAGGCGTGGCTGATCATGGAGCTTTTGACCGCAGCGGAACTAAGTCTGCAGGCAGCGGCATGCCTGGCGCGAATGGAGCCGGAGTTGCAAACAGCGCAGCTCGCGAAACCGTTCAAACAGCGCCTGCCAGCCTCCCGGGGAACGCTCCGGCTCCGGCAAAGGAGAAAAAATCCCAAGCCCTGCCGCTGATGATCCAGGGAACCAGCTCCGACGCCGGGAAAAGCGTGATCGCGACAGCGTTTTGCCGCATTTTCGCCCAGGACGGATACCGGACAGCACCGTTCAAATCGCAAAACATGGCGCTCAATTCGTACGTGACCATAGACGGCAAGGAGATCGGACGGGCGCAGGGCGTTCAGGCCGAGGCGGCAGGCATCGCCGCCACGACAGATATGAATCCGATTCTGATCAAGCCAACCCGGGATGCGGAATCCCAGATCGTGGTCAACGGCGAGCCGTACGGCAACATGAAAGCGATGGCCTACCGGACCGAGTTTTACGACCAGGGCTTGCGCGTGATCGAAGACGCTTATCAAAGACTGGCCACATCCTATGACCGGATTGTCATCGAGGGAGCCGGCAGTCCCGCGGAAGTGAACCTCAATGACCGCGAGCTCGTCAACATGCGGGTCGCCCGGCTGGTGAATGCGCCGGTCATTCTCGTCGCCGACATCGAGCGCGGCGGCGTGTTCGCCAGTCTCGTCGGAACGCTCCAGCTGCTGGAGCCGCAAGACCGCGAGCGGGTGATCGGAGTGATCATCAACCGGTTCCGCGGCGATCTGTCGCTCCTGCAGCCGGGGCTGGACTGGTTTGAACGCTATACAGGCAAGCCGGTGCTCGGCGTCGTTCCGTTTATTCCCGACCTGTGGATCGATGCGGAGGATTCGCTGATTCTGCACCGCTATCAGGGGCAGGCGGAAAAGACGAGGGAGATTGACATCGCGGTCATCCGCTATCCCCGCATCTCGAATTTTACCGACATTGATCCGTTTTTCGTGGAGCCGGATTGCCGCGTCCGCTTTGTCACCCGCACGGAAGAGCTGGGCGAGCCTGACCTGGTCATTTTGCCGGGGAGCAAGAATACACTGGAAGATTTGCTGTTTTTGAGAAAGACCGGGCTGGAGCAGTCGATTCTGGATTTGCACCGGGCTGGACGCAGCTTTTTGGCGGGAATTTGCGGCGGGTACCAGATGCTGGGGAGCGTGATTTACGATCCGGCAGGGGTGGAGTCTCCACTGAAATCAGCAGCCGGCATGGGGCTGATTCCGATGGAAACGACGATGGAGCAGCGCAAAACGACCGTTTTGTCGAGGGGAGTCGCCGCTTTTGCCGGAGAGAAGATCCCTCTGGATGGTTACGAAATTCACATGGGCCGCTCTGTTTTTACCGGACAGGCATCTCCATTTATCCGGTTGGAGGATCGCACGGACGGCTATTGCGATGAGGAGCGCCGTGTGCTTGGCACGTATTTTCACGGGTTGTTTCACAGCGATCCGCTTCGGATGCGCCTGCTCAATGCGCTTCGCAAAAGAAAGGGACTGGCTCCGATCACGGAGCGGCCTTCTTTCGTGGCGTTGAGAGAGCAAGGATTCGATTTGATCGCAGATACCGTCAGGAGCCATGTGCGTCTGGACATCATCGAAGAGCAGATGAGAGCTTTTCAGGGGAGTGAGTGCGTAAATGAACACAGCAGATTGGAAGAACAAGCTGGCACAGGTACAACCGCGAAATGAGGAGGCAGCGCAGCAGGCAAGCAGGCATGTGAATCAACTGACGAAGCCGCTCGGCAGCCTGGGCAGACTGGAGAGCTTGGCTGTGGAGCTGGCTGCGATGACAGGGGAGCCCTTTCCGGCGGTCACTCCGCCCGGCGTCCTTGTGTTTGCCGCCGATCATGGCGTGGCGGCAGAGGGGGTCTCTGCGTATCCGCAGGAAGTGACTGCACAGATGGTAGCCAATTTCGCACACGGAGGGGCAGCCATCAATGTATTTTCCAGGCAGATCGGCGCCCTGCTACACGTCGTCGATGTCGGCGTCGCAGTCGATGTGGATGCTCCCGGCGTTTGGACGAAGAAAGTTCGGCCCGGTACAGCCAGCTTTTTGCGCGAGCGGGCGATGACTCGCGAGGAAGCGGAGCAGTGCGTGCAGATAGGATTTGAAAGCGCCGAGGCGATCATCGACGAGGGGGCAAAGCTGTTGATCGTCGGTGAGATGGGCATCGGCAATACGACCGCCAGCAGCGCTCTGCTCGCTGCCTTGACGGGAGCGGAGCCGGATGAGCTGGTCGGACGCGGAACGGGAGTCTCCGACGAGAAATGGCAAAAGAAAAAAGCGGTGGTGAAAGAAGCGCTTTCCCTGCATCAGCCTGACGCGGGCGATCCGCTCGACGCGCTCTCCAAAGTAGGCGGCCTGGAGATCGGCTCGATGGCCGGAGCCATCCTTTGCGCGGCATCAAGACGAGTCCCGGTCCTGCTTGACGGCTTCATTTCGACCGTCGCTGCCTTGCTCGCCGTTCGCCTCTGCCCGGTTTCTGCCGAGTACCTTTTGGGCGGACATCGCTCACAGGAGCCGGGCCATGCGTTTGCTCTGCAAACACTTGGAAAGGAGCCGCTTGTGGACCTTGGCCTGAGGCTTGGGGAAGGCAGCGGAGCGGCGGTCGCGTTTCCGATCGTCGAGGCGGCGACGCGGATGCTGCGGGAGATGGCTACGTTTGATGAGGCGGGGGTGAGCAGCGAGTGAGCAAGACTGGCCGCGTTTACCTCGTAGGAGCGGGTCCCGGCGACCCGAAGCTGATTACCGTAAAAGGTCTGGAGTGCTTGCAGCAGGCAGATGTGGTGATTTACGACCGGCTGGCAAACCCGGCTCTGTTGGAGCACGCCCCGGACGATGCTGAGCGCATCTACTGCGGCAAGCTTCCGGACAACCACACGATGCGGCAGGAGGCGATCAACGCCTTGCTGGCAGAAAAGGCGCTGGAAGGCAAGACGGTCGTCCGGCTGAAGGGCGGCGATCCGTGCGTATTCGGCAGAGTGGGCGAGGAAGCGGAGCATCTGGCGCAGCTCGGCATTCCGTTCGAGATCGTTCCCGGCGTGACAGCGGGCATTGCTGTTCCGGCTTACGCGGGCATTCCGGTGACACATAGGGAGTACGGATCGTCATTTGCAGTGGTCACCGGGCATTTGCGCGAGGGCAGAGCGGAAACGGCGGAAGCAGAAGACGCACAGGACGCCGTCAGCGACAAGTGGCAGGCGCTGGCGAAAGGCATCGATACCGTAGCCTTTTACATGGGAGTGGGCAATCTCCCGTTCATCCGCAAACAGCTGATCGCCCACGGCCGCGCACCGGAAACGCCTGTCGCCGTGATCGCCTGGGGAACGATGCCCGAGCAGACGACTGTGACCGGCACGCTGGCTGACATCGAAGAACGGCTGGCGGCAGGTCCGCATATCTCCAACCCGGCGATTATTCTGGTGGGCGACGTCGTCAACATGCGAGAGAAGATCAACTGGTTTGAGCGGATGGAGTGAGGGATATGCGCCTCTATCCGATGATGGCCAAGCTGCAGGGGAAACGCTGCCTCGTCGTCGGCGGCGGTCAGGTGGCAGAGCGGAAGATCGGCAGTCTGCTCGCTGCCGGAGCGGATGTGGCCGTAGTGAGTCCGTCGTGCTCCCAAGCAGTTGAAGAATGGGCAGGGGCAGGTAGTCTTGTCCTGTTTCGCCGGCCGTTTTCTCCGGAAGACGTACGGGAAGCGGTGATCGTAATTGCGGCGACGAACGATCCGGCTGTCAATCTGGCCGTGTATCAAGCCTGCGGCTCTCACCAATGGGTGAACGTCGTCGACAGACCGGATTTGTGCAGCTTTACCGTTCCTTCCGTTGTCGAGCGGGGAGATTTGCAGATCGCCATCTCGACAGGCGGGCACAATCCGGGATTGGCCAAGAAGCTGCGCCGGCAGGTGGAGACGCAGTTCGGTCCCGAATACGTGGAATATACGGCGTTTCTTGGAGCGATGCGCAGCCGCGTGCTGGCTCTGTCGCTGGACGAAATGCGCAAGCGCGAGCTGCTCTCGGAATTGCTGGATGATCGCTTCCTGCACTGGACGAGAACAGGAGAGCGGGAGCGAAGGGACCTCGAGGCAGAGAAATTAATCGAACAAACGAGATGGACCGGCGCCTGAATGGCGGCCGGTTTTTTTATTGCAGGGACAGGAAACTTTTTACAGTCCGCTCCGTCTTCTCCAACAAGGGCTAGAAAATCCGCCATATTGTAAAGGAGAGACATTTTCATGAGAAGCCGATTCCTTGGATTTTGTTTGGCGTTCCTGTCGCTTTTCTTTTTGCAAGCATGCTCAGAAAAGAGCGAGGATACAAAGAGCATCTTGTACGAAAACACTACCCATCATTTTACGCTGCAGCTTCCAAAAAGCTGGGAAGGGAAATACGAGGTGACAGAGACGGAAAACCAGATCATCTTTTCCAGCAAAGCAAACCAGCCCGGCGGCATTCTGTGCGAAGTCAGAGTCTGGAGCCAGGAAGAATGGAAGCAGGACGGCGAGGAATTGACGACGGTCATTCACTTGGAGAAAATCGGCGAGACGGATGACAAGGTATACTCGTTCAGCACGCCGACCGATGTGCAATGGATTTTGGGCGATGCCGAGAAGGAGCGGGAATACCAGGCGATGTTTGCCGAGGTATCGGGGATCAAAGCGTCTTTTAAGATTAAGGAATAGCGGTGTGCAGAACATTTTTTTAGTTCGCTCTCGTTCTGTTGGCTGTCTGGTCCACGAAGAATCGCTGAAAACAAGCTTGGAGCGAAGAATGAATGAATAAAGAAGCATTATCATGAGAAATGTGAGATTTGTATGTTGCTAGTGAGATTAAGTAATGGTTAATACCCATCTATAGAGAATAAGTATTCTAAGAAAACACGGCGACCTTTCCCGGTGGAATACCGAGTAGTGGTCGCCGTATATATTTTTCTACCAGTCTAATTGGCTGTATTTTAAACACATAAGTATGCTTGTCTACTAGCTTCTGTCTTGTATCCCAGAAATCAAAAACTTATTTTTAATAATCTGTGTGGACAAAAGTATAGTACCCGCCATTTGGAGACAGGCCCCAAGCATTTTTTTTCGATAGGAGACCATCCCAATTAGAATATTTATATAGTACTCCTTCAGTTTTCTTGAATCTGGGTACGAATGCGATATATCCTCTTTCTCCCAAAGCTAAGTTAAAGGTATAGTGATCAGTAGATGAATAGGTTTTTTGCCAAGTAAAGGAGGCTCCGGCAGAAATCGCGTCTTTTTCTGCACCTACAGAAGCGCTGAAAGAGTGACTGACTTGTGCTGATACAGTCTTACCAAGGGAACATCCACCAGTTGATGTGCATTTAATTCCATCAGTAACTTGTATCCAATCTCTACTCCACTCAGTTGAATTTGTGGTTTCAGTATAGGTGTAGTATTCGCGATAATCAGCTGCAGGATTTATCGTATTAGCTTTATTATTTGTAGGGATTGTTCTCTGGTTGTTTTGGGTGTGTAAATCCGTTGTATTAGATATATATTCCTCTTTGGTCATTGGTACTAAATAGCCACCAACCTCTTTTAGTGGGGTGATAAGCAGACCGGTTGATGGGTCGATAAAAGCATTTTCTCTGTTAATTTCTTGATAAGCTCTGTTTTCCTTACCACTTGCTGCTACTACTGAAGAAGATAAGACCAATAGACTTAGTGTGCAACTAATACCAAGAGACAAAAATTTCAGAATCTTTTTCATTTAATACCCTCATTTACCAATTTATTCAAATTATACTATTAAAAGTTAAAAAATGGAACAGCTATTTTTTGTCATTTGCGGATTCAACATAATAGTAGATCCCGCTATTTTTATCAATAGAAGGCTGGACCTTACTTCCGTTTTTAAGGCTGATTCTATTCTCGATAGTACTTGTAACTCCAAGGTAAACGTAGAAGGTTTTCTTTGATTGAGTATTAATTTCACATGTTATAGCAGGTGATGCGGTTTCATTCAGACGTTTTACTAATACAGGATCGTTCTCTCTATACCATGCGAATTGTCCATCTTTTTTGCTTAAACTTGCAACACCAACTATCGTTCCTTCGGGTACATTTTGCTTAAAAATAAGTAGTGTTTCGCCGTCTGTTTCTACTGTTGACAACAAATCACTTTCATTAATACTTTCTAGTTTAATACCATTTTGAATTGCGGCATCGGGTGAAGAAAACCACATTAAACTATCTTTACTACCTAATGAACAACCAGAAAGGATAACAAATATCATTAATACAAGCATCAAATACCTCATAATACTCTTCTCCCTTCTTCCAAAGTGTTGTGTCTGCGACTTTATTACAAAGCAGGAATGTATCAGTTTTTTACAATCGAATATAAAAACAGAAAATGGATGCAGCAAACATTCATCAGCAAAGACTCGTTTATACAATAGGCTCGGGAAGCTTCTTTATTCGCAGTCATTGGGGAAATAATGGCTAGTTAGAAATTCGGGAGGAGATAACGGGATTAACTGATTTTCAGATAGGGAATCAAATTGTTTTTTTAAAATATACCATTATAAAGTATGGAAAAAAAGGGTAAATTATGAATTCGCTTTAGTGTTATAAAATTATCAAATGTATGGATGAAAGCAGAATGCAAACGACTGGCCGGCCGGCAATGCGCCAAAGGACGTGCCGTGCGAATTGAACCCCGTGAGCCGCCTCGTTTTTGATGCAAATGGAAATGGAAATCGCAAAGCCTGTTACGAAAAAAACTGAATCCGCACGAGGCCGAGAACGACCCGGAAGATCGTTTTAAGCACAATCAAAGTGATTTTCTTGAGCAACTCATGCTCCCTCTCTTTTACATCCCCTACGGTGACACCGAGCAGGACGCGAGAAGGAGAAGCCAGCATAGAGTGGAAAGATGCCGTATTTTGTCTATAGGTAACCAGCTCGGGGGAAATGCCCAGCTGCGTGGCCGTTTGCGTCTGCAGCTTGATAAACATCGCATTAGAACCGGTGTTGCTTCTGGTCAAAAAGCGCCGCCCATCCCGCCGATCACCGAGGAGAAGAACATAAAGGCACCGCCAAACAAAGTGGCTGCGGCTTGGGCCAGCGTATCCGTCATTGAAGCGGCGGATAACATCCGTCGCACACCAAAAAGGTGTAAAGGAATACCTGGTCGTCACTCAAGGGAGGATGCGGGCCGTGCTTGGCGAATGCCTGCTCGATACGATTTTGGAAGAAGGGGATTCGCTCTACTTTGAGGCGGATATTCCCCACCGTTTTATCAATGTCGGGGACATGCCATTTAGCGATTATCCCGTAAATGACTCTACTAACAGCAGATCAGTCAGGCAGCAGAAGTCAGAGGTTTATATGAATCTTCTAAATAGATAGACAAATAAAAAGGGATACCCTATCCTGTACGAAGAATGCGTTTTTGGGGGTAAGCCTATGTCCACGATGACAAATCGGCAGCCGGATGAGGAGGCAGTTAGGCCAGAATCTGATGCGGTCAGCCCGGAATCGGTGGCAACTAGCCCGAAATCGACGGCAGACAGGCCGGAATCGGCGACAGCCAAACGGCGGAAGGCGCTGCGAAAGCTGCTCTGGTTTGCCTTGTCTGTCCTCGCTTTTGTCCTCGTCTATTTTGGACTCGAAGCATACATGGACTATGGGGCTCGGGTCACCCTTGCGATTACGCTGGCCGTCATCGTGCTCTGGGTGCTGGAGCCGATCCCTTTTTCGATGACCGCCGTGCTGGTTCTGTTTTTGCTGCCGATCTCGGGAGCGGTTTCCACGGATTTGATCCTGTCTGGCTTTGCATCGCCTGCTATCTTTCTTATCGTTGCAGGCATGATGATTGCGAGCGGGGTCGAACAGACTCCGCTGGGCAAGCGGCTGGCGTATCAGCTGCTCTACTGGTTTGGCGAGAAAAAAGGGGGCGTGCTCGCCGGGATCATCCTCGTTCCCCAGGTCATGGCCTTTTTCATTCCCGCCGCTGCCGTGCGTACGGCGATGCTGCTGCCCATCGTTTTTTCCATCACGTCGATTCTCGGCGTAAAAGCGGGGGATGTCCGCGGCAAAAAGCTGATGATGGGTGTCGTGATCGGCTGCGGAATAAGCGGAACGGCTGTCCTGCCGGCAGCTCTTGGAAACGTGATTACGGTCGATTTGATCAACACCTATCTGCAGACACACGTGACCTATACGGACTGGCTCGTGCTCGCTTTGCCGATGTGGCTGATCATGATCCCGGCATCCTGGTGGGTGCTGTATCGCTCTTTTCCCGTGAAAGAGCCGATGCCCAGCGGATTGAAGGAAAAGATGAAAGAGTTGATCGCGGAGCTGGGACCGGTCAGCTCCAGGGAAAAACGGCTGATGGGCATCCTCGCAGGGGTCTGCTTCTTGTGGGCGCTGGAAGGCGTTCACGGGTGGCCTCCGGTCATTCCCGCCTTGATCGGAGCTGTTCTGATGGCGTGGCCGGGGATCAAGGTGGCGGACTGGGAGAAGATTCTCGATGTCAAATTTGCTCCGCTGGTGATGCTTGGCGTCACGCTGTCGCTGGGAAGGGCGCTGTACGAGACAGGTGTGACAGGTTACTTGTCCAAATGGATGGAATCCGATTTGACGCTGTACCTCTTTTCCAATCCCGCGCTGGCAGTGCTGACAGTGGCTGTGCTGACACAACTGATCCACAAGGTGACGTCAAATGTATCCACGGCGGTGATCGCCACCGTGCCTGTTGTGATGGCGTTGGCGGCCCACTCCCCCGATTCTCCGGCGCTGCTGCTCGCCTTTGTTGCCGGGCTTACCAGTCTGTACGGATTTATTCTGGTTGTCGAGACGATTCCGGGCGTGATGGTGCACGGGACAGGGTGGGTGACGCAGCAGGATTTCTTTGTACCCGGCTTTTGGCTGACACTCGTAACGACGGGCCTAACATTCCTGATGGCGCTGACCTGGTGGAAATGGCTCGGGTATTATTAGTTCAGATAGTCATAGTCACGGTAATTGCAAAAAAAGAGCGACTGATCTGCCGGCTGTTTTTTGGCGCCCTGCTGGCATCCAGTCGCTTTTTTGTCATGTTTTCCATTTGCTAGACAAGAAGAGGACCCTTCTCTCCGCTCCGAATCCCTGCTCCATGCCGGTTTCGCCGTGACCAAAATGACCAAAAAGAACAATAAGAACACAATATTTATAATGATTCCAAAATTTACTACAATATTTTTGGTAAACGCTTTCATGGCGGAAGGAAAAAGAGTAGGGGGTATTCTTATGAAAAAAAGATGGAAGGCTGCACTGGCAGGCTGTCTGTCTGTGCTGATGCTGACGGCTGCGGGCTGCGGCGGCGCAAAGACACAGGATGCATCGGCGTATACACCGGAAAAACCGTTGATCATCAAGTTTTCTCACGTTACGACGGCTGACAGCCCGAAAGGCAAGGCTGCTACCAGATTCGCCGAGCTGATGGCGGAAAAGACGGGCGGAAAAGTGAAGGTCGAGGTGTATCCGTCCTCCCAGCTCTACGGCGACAAGGACGAGATGGAAGCGCTGCAGGCGGGGAACGTTCATATCATCGCACCTTCCGCGACGAAGCTGGTCGGCTTCAATCCGGCTTTCCAAATCGTCGACATGCCGTTCCTGTTTAAAAACCACGACTCGGTGATCAAGTTCTGGGACGGAGAGCTGGGCAAAAAGCTGCTGGGCTCGCTGGAGAGCAAAAACATGCTGGGCCTGGCCATGTGGGAAAACGGGTTTAAGGTGTTTACCGCAAACAAGCCGCTGGCAAAGCCTGAGGACTTCAAAGGCCTGAAATTCCGGACGCAGGCAGGAAAGGTACTGGAAGCGCAGTTTAAAGCGCTCGGTTCCGGTGCAGCAACCATTCCTTTCGGTGAAACCTATACCGCCCTGCAGCAGGGAACCGTTGACGGCCAGGAAAACACCTGGAACAACATCGACACGCAAAAATACGTGGAAGTGCAGAAACATCTGCTCGTCTCCAACCACGGACGCCTCGACTACATCGTCCTGACAAACAAAAAATGGTACAGCGAGCTGCCGGAAGAGTTCCGCAAGGCGTTTGACGAATCCATGGCCGAAGCGACAAAATACGAGCGCGAGCTGGCTGTGCAGCTGGATAAAGAATCGGAGAACAACCTGAGAAACTCCGGCATGACGGTTGTCGAGCTGAGCGAGTCCGAGCGCGAGGCATTCGTAAAGCTGATGGAGCCGGTTTACAGCGAGTTTGCCGAGACGGTCGGAAAAGAGATCATCGACGGAGCCAGAAAGCTGTAATTCAGGGGAAAATGGAAAGCCAGGAAAGGCACCTGCCTAAAGGGAGCAAGGTGCCTTTCTCTTCCAACCAATGACCGGGGGAGGTAGATACAATGTCAAAATGGCGGGAGCGATATGCCACTTTCGAGGATTACCTTGCAGGGACACTGATTGTCATCGGTGTATCGCTGATCTTTTACGGAGTAGTTTGCCGGTATGTGTTTAACAGTCCCAAAGCGTGGATCGATGAAATCTCCACCTACTTTGTTGTCTGGGGAGCCTTGACAGGGTTTGCTGTCGCGCTCCGGGACGGCCATCACATCCAGGTCGACATTGTGTACGACCGCGTTTCTCCAGCCTTGCGAAAGGCGTTTGACGTGTTTTCAAATGCGCTTGGTGCCCTCTTTTGCCTTTGTTTTATCTTTTTTGGAGGAAAGCTGCTTTCGCTGTACTGGGTCACGCAGCAGCAATCGACTGACGTCGGAATTTATCTGTGGATCGTCTATCTCGTCATTCCGTTGAGCGGACTGATGCTCGGCTATCGCTTCGTGGAAAAACTCTTGGCCAGTCTGAAAAAAGAGGTGAAGATTGAGTGGAATGGATAGTATTTATCCTCTTTTTCCTGCTCCTGCTGCTGAGGGTGCCGGTCGCGATCGCCCTTGTTTTTTCCGCTTCGCTGGCGCTGCTGGACAGCGGCTTTAATCTGGATGTTCTGCCCCAGAAGATGTTCTCGGCACTGAATGTGGCGACTCTGATGGCGATTCCCGGGTTTATCCTGGCCGGGGTGCTGATGTCGCGCGGGGGGATTTCAAAAGCGTTGATCGATGCGCTGCGGGCATGGGTAGGCCATTATTCCGGCGGCTTGTCCGTCGTGACGATCCTGGCGTGCGCAGTGTTTGCCGCGATTTCCGGCTCCAGCCCGGCGACAGCTGCCGCCATCGGGGCGATCATGATCCCCGGGATGGTGGCAGCAGGCTACAGCAAGCGGTATTCGATGGGCCTCGTTGCCGCAGCCGGAACGCTTGGCATATTGATTCCGCCGTCGATTCCGCTGATCGTCTACGGGACTGTAGCGGAGGAATCGATCGGAAAGCTGTTTATGGCCGGTTTTGTGCCCGGACTGTTTTTGACTTTAGTACTGGTCATTGCCGCAATCATTTACGCGAAGGTGAAAAATTTTGGCCGTCTCCCCAAAGCGAGCTGGGAGGAGCGGATCAAGCTGAGCATAAGGGCGCTGCCTGCCGCCTTCCTGCCCTTTTTGATTCTCGGCACGATCTACATGGGCGTGGCCACTCCGACGGAAGCCTCTGTTGTCGCGTGTGTCTACTCCCTGATCATGGCGGTGTTCGTCTACCGCCAGATTTCCTGGAAGGACACGCAAGCCATCCTGCGGGAAACGGTGAATACGAGCGCGATGATCTTTTTCATCATCGCGGGCGCTACCGTGTTTGGCCTGTACCTGACCAACGCCCAGGTGCCGCAGGATATTGCGGCATGGATCATGGAGGGCGACGTCAACAAGTGGACATTCTTGATTGCATGCAACATCCTGTTCTTTATCATGGGGATGTTCCTTGAGCCGACATCGATTATTTTGATTACGCTGCCGATCTTCCTGCCGATCCTGCAGTTGCTTGGCATCGACGTCATTCATTTTGCCATTATCATGACGGTAAACATGGAGCTTGGCATGATCACGCCGCCGGTCGGACTCAACCTGTTCGTGGTGAGCGGCATCACCAGGGAAAAGCTCGAGGAAGTGGTAAAGGGCGTTATGCCTTTCATTGCCCTGATGGTGCTGGTACTGGTCATCATTATCATTTGGCCGTCCCTGTCGCTGTGGCTGCCGGTCCAGATGGCGAACTGAAGCTCTTGTCAAAAAAAGGAGAATCGAAGAGAGAGAACGAGAAAAACAGTCCCCAAGCGATGAGATGCTGCATCTTTCTCTCCCAGCAGAAAAAAGGGTGTTTGCTCACAAATCTCCTGTCTGCTATTCTTTAAAGCAAATCAAACATGCAAGCATTGTTTTCTAGGGTTCCGCAGCGAATCGCTGGTCTGGTCCGAGAGAAAACACACAGCGCTTCGCTGTGACACGGAGGGACAAAAGCCCGGGAGTATCGTTATGAATTGACGATATGCCCGGTTTTTTTTGTTTGCGCAAGGTCCGAGCGCTGAAAGCTGCATGTGAGGAGGGGAAGATGAGTGAATCGAGAGTGGACAAAGGTATTTTTTGCGGCATTTTTTGAGGTATTCTGGGTGATTGGCTTGAAGCATGCGTACAACGCCTGGACGTGGCTGGGAACGGCCGTCGCCATCTACATCAGCTTTTACATGATGATCATGGCGGGGAAAAAGCTGCCCGTAGGGACGGTTTACGCCGTGTTCGTCGGATTGGGTACAGCAGGCACCGTGTTTGCCGAGATCGCCTTCTTTGGCGAGCCGTTTAAGTGGGCAAAGATATTGCTGATTTTGCTGCTGCTGGCCGGTGTCGTAGGACTCAAGCTGGTCACCGATGACAAAAAGCGGCAACAGGAAGGAGCTGAGTCCTGATGGCATGGGTTTTTCTTGTATTGGCAGGCATCTTTGAAATGATCGGGGTGGCCATGATCAATAAAATGCACCGCGACCGAAATTGGCTGTCTACCGTCTACATGCTTCTCGGGTTTGGCGCCAGCTTTCTGTTTTTGTCTCTGGCCATGAAGACGTTGCCGATGGGGACTGCGTACGCAGTTTGGACCGGCATCGGAGCATCGGGCGGGGCCATCCTGGGCATGCTCCTTTATGGGGAGTCGAAAGACTGGCGGCGCATCCTGTTCATTTGCATGGTGCTGGGGGCCGCAATTGGACTCAAGGCGATTTCGTAAATCGCTGACAGCCTCAATCTCATCCACAAACACGGATACAGACAGTCACGACGGCGGATTGACGGTCAAGGCAAGATTTTTCAGACAAACAGCATCGACAAAATTCCGCATATTCCCTATAATGAACGGAAAAGACAGTCCCTATTTTGTAGGAGATGGTGACGATTTATTACGTACTTTCTTTCTTGATTTCATTTGTGATCGTGTACTTGTTGATTCCGCCGCTGGGGAAATTGGCTTTCCGGCTCGATTTTGTGGACAAGCCGCGAAAGGATGTCGAGCGAAAAATTCATCGGGAGCCGATCCCGCTTACGGCCAGCTACGCGATTTATATCGGGTTTGCCGTGCCTTATGTGCTGTTTTCGGACGAAACCTTGGTTCAGACGATTGCCGTACTCGCGGGCGGCCTGCTGCTTCTGATCATTGGAACGGTTGACGATTGGTACAAGACGCAGGGCAAAGACTTCTCTGCTTTGCCAAAGCTGATTGTCCAGCTGTCAGCGGCTGTGCTTGTCTACGCGTCCGGCATTGCCTTTACAGGATTTTACAATCCGCTCAGTGGTGAGTACGTGCTGCTTCCGGTTTGGTTACAGTTTATTTTGACCATCCTCTGGATTTTTGGGGTGACGACGGTCATCAACTTCTCGGACGGCATGGATGGACTCGCCGGAGGGCTTTCCGCCATATCGGCCGGAACGCTGTTTATTGTGGCTCTGGTAAAAGGACAAAACACCTCCGCCATCATGGCTATCGTTCTGGTCGGAGTGGCAGTCGCCTACCTGCGCTACAACAAGCCGCCAGCCAAGGTGTTTATGGGGGATGCGGGAGCGACGTTTCTCGGGTTTATCCTCGGGGTCATCGCTTTGGATGGAGCCTTTAAGCAGGCGACGGTCCTCTCCTTGTTTATCCCGATCCTGGCGCTGGGAGTGCCGATTTTTGACAATCTGTTCGTGGTCACCAAGCGTTTTTTGCAAGGCAAGCCGATTTATCAAGCGGATGCCAGTCAGGCGCATTACCGCTTGCTGCGGACAGGGATGAATCAAAAACAGGTAGTGGCCTTTCTTTGCCTGATCAGTGTTTGCTTCAGCTTGACATCGATCATATTGCTGCTGCTGCAGGTATAAAAGCGCGGCGCTCGCAACGGACGGGGAGCAGAATCATGCAGACGATTCTGCTCTTTGTTTTGTTATGAGATGGCCATCAACAATTTTTAATAGAAGAACATTGACATTGATTCCCATCCGTGATAACTTACTCATGTGACAAAAAATTCCTTTCCGTTTGTTATGCGCAGGTCACGGCCTATCGTGGCGTGCGCTTTTCTCGTTTTCAGACAAAGCACATTGCGGTGGCGTGGTGTGCTTTTTTGTTTTTTGACGCAGGACCAAAGAGAGGGGAGTGAAAAGCATGATCACGGTTATGCAAAAGCTCGGATGGTTTTTCAAGCAGGAATGGAAACGGTACACGCTTGCCATTTCGCTGCTCGTGATCACCAGCATTCTGGAGGTGGTTCCGCCCATGCTGGTGGGCAAGTCGATTGACTCGATTCAGCTCGGGGCGCTGACGTGGGCGGGGGTGACGCAAACGCTGCTGCTGCTCCTGGGCATTACCATCGTTACATACTGGATGAACTACGTGTGGTTTTACAAGCTGTTTGGAGGGGCGGTTACCATTGAGCGGCTGATGCGTTCACGGCTGATGCGGCACTTTTTGAAGATGACGCCCACTTTTTTTGAACGAAACCGAACGGGCGACCTGATGGCCCGCGCCACGAACGATCTGCAGGCAGTAGCGCAAACGGCCGGCATCGGGATTTTGACCTTGTTCGATTCCACCATTTGGATGGCGACGCTGCTCGTGACGATGGTCGCGTTCATTTCCTGGAAGCTGACGCTCGCTGCGATCCTGCCGCTGCCCATCATGGCGGTTTTGATCAGAATGTACGGCAAATGGATTCACTCGCGGTTTACGGCCGCTCAAAATGCGTTCGGCGAGATGAACGATGGTGTGCTGGAGACGATTTCGGGCATCCGGGTGATCCGTGCGTACGTCCAGGAGAGGGCGGCGGAGCGGCATTTCGCCGACGTCACAGGGGATGTTCTCCAAAAGAACCTGGCTGTCATCCGCATCGATGCGCTGTTTGAACCGACGATCAAAATACTGGTCGGCGTCAGCTACATGATCGGACTCGGCTACGGGGCACATCTCGTGTTTCATAATGAGCTGACAATCGGCGGGCTCGTTTCCTTCAACGTCTATCTGGGGATGCTGATCTGGCCGATGTTCGCGATCGGCGAATTGATCAACATCATGCAGCGGGGAAATGCCTCGCTCGACCGGGTAAACGAGACACTCAGCTACCAGCCTGATGTTCCCGAACCGACAGAGACGATACCGCTCGAGGCACCCGGACAGATTGCGTTTCACAACGTAACATTTCGTTATCCGACCTCGACTGTCGACAATTTGCAGCAGATCAGCTTCACGCTGGAGAGAGGGCAAACGCTGGGGATTGTCGGGCGAACAGGAAGCGGCAAAACAACGCTGGTCAAGCAGCTATTGCGCGAATATCCGCCTGGAGAAGGCAGCATCACAATCTCCGGGGTTCCGTTGGAGAAAATCGACATGGACCAGCTGAAATCATGGTACGGCTATGTCCCTCAGGAGCAGTTTTTGTTCTCGAGATCCGTAAAGAACAATATTTTGCTGGGCAACAGCGATGCGAGCGAGGAGGAGTTTGCCTATGCCCTGGCTGCTTCCGCATTCCAAAAGGATTTGCAGTACCTGCCCAAAGGAGTGGAAACGCTGGTCGGGGAAAAAGGCGTAGCGCTTTCCGGCGGCCAGAAACAGCGCGTTTCGATTGCCCGGGCACTCATTTCCGACCCGCACATCCTCATTCTGGACGATGCGATGTCGGCGGTCGACGGGCGCACAGAGGCGGAAATCATCGCCAATATCCGCAAGGCCAGAGCTGGCAAAACCACGCTGATTACGACACACCGGTTCTCGGCTGTACAGCATGCGGACCACATTTTGGTACTGGATGAAGGACGTGTCATCGAGGAAGGAACACATGATCAGCTCATGGCGTTGGGCGGCTGGTACAAGGAACAGTTCACACGCCAGCAGGTAGAAGAAAAACTGACAGGGAGCAGGTGAGGGAGATGGATGCGGAACTGTATGATTTGGAGATAGACCGGACCCCGGGCAATGTGGCCAAAACGGGCAAGCGGCTCGTTCGCTATGCGCTGCTTTTTAAATGGCAACTGCTCGCCGCGCTGCTGATGCTCGCCGTGGCGGTGGGAACAGATCTGGCAGGCCCCTTGATCGCCAAGCGGATGATCGATGTGCACATCTCCGGCATCGAGCAGCCCTGGTATGTGACAGAGCAGCAAGGTCCGTATGCGGTATCCTACGGCGGCAAGCTGTACAAACGCGCCGACCACTTTTCCGAGGGAGAGCCCCGCGGTGCGGAAGCAAGGGTGATTCAGGTGCAGCAGGATTATTACTTTGTCGGCGAACCCGTGCTGCTTGACGGCGAAAGGACCATTACGCCGGAAGGGCAGCTCGCGATCACGAAGGGAACGGAAACCCGGACTTACGCGGCACAAAAGCTGGCAACGGGGGAGCTTTACCCGTTTTTTCAACCGGAAATGAGCGGTCTGATCCAGTTGTGCGTGTTCTACTTTGGCCTGCTGATCATTTCCGCTGCTTTCAGCTATGGCGAACGATACCTGCTTCAGGCTACCGCGAACCGGATTGTCAGAAAGATGCGGATGGACGTGTTTGCCCACATCAACAAGCTGCCGATTCACTACTTCGACAATTTGCCGGCAGGAAAGGTCGTATCGCGGATTACAAACGACACCGAATCAACTCGCGATCTGTACGTTACCGTATTGGCCAATTTCTTCTCCGGCATCATTTATATGGTCGGGGTATTCGCCGCCTTGTTCATGCTAAACAGCCAGCTTGCGGCCATTTGCCTGTTTATGGTTCCCCTTCTGGGCGTCTGGATCTACGTGTACCGCCGGTTCGCCAAGCGGTTCAACCAGGTGATCCGGGCGACCGTCAGCGAGATCAACGGTATGATCAATGAGACGATCCAGGGCATCGCCATCATCAAGGCGTTTCGCACCGAGAAAAAGACGCTGCAGGATTTTGAAACGTACAATCTGAGGCATTTTACGTACAAAAGCAAGCTGCTCAGCCTGAATGCCATGACCGGTCACAATCTGGTCGGAGTCATTCGGAATATCGCCTTTATCGCCCTGATCTGGTATTTTGGCGGCATTTCCATCTCGGGGGTGGAAGGCGTCATTTCGCTCGGCGTGCTGTACGCCTTCGTCGATTACCTGAACCGGCTGTTCCAGCCCGTCGTACGCATCGTCCATCAGCTGCCGAATCTGGAGACGGCGCTAGTGTCGGCAGAGCGGGTATTCGTCCTGCTTGACGAGCAAGGGGAGGAAGTGTCGGATCAGAAAATCGAGCGATACAAAGGACACGTCAAGTTTGAGGACGTATGGTTTGCCTACAAGGACGACGAGTACGTTCTCAAAGACATTGCATTCGAAGCGAAGCCCGGACAGACCGTGGCGCTCGTCGGCCATACAGGTTCGGGGAAAAGCTCCATCCTCAATCTGCTGTTCCGCTTTTATGACGTGCAGCGCGGCCGGATCACGATAGACGGGGTCGATATTAAGGACGTCCCTCGCCAAACCTTGCGCGATCACATGGGAATCGTTTTGCAGGACCCGTTCCTGTTCACGGGCACGATCGCATCCAATGTCTCGCTCGGAGACGATTCGATTTCCAGGGAGCAGGTGGAAAAGGTGTTGGTTGAAGTCGGCGGAGAGCGGGTATTGAAGCATTTGCCCAAAGGAATTGACGAGCCGGTGATCGAAAAGGGAAGCACCTTGTCGGCGGGGCAGCGGCAGATGATCTCCTTTGCCCGGGCACTTGCCTTTAACCCGGCGATTCTCATACTGGATGAAGCCACCTCCAACATCGACACGGAGACGGAAGCGATAATCCAGGATGCGCTCGAAGTGGTGAAAAAGGGCCGGACGACGTTTATCATCGCGCATCGGCTCTCGACGATCAAAAACGCTGATCTGATTCTCGTATTGGACCGAGGCGAAATCGTCGAGCGGGGTGACCACGATACCCTGATGCAGCTTGGGGGCAAGTATTATCAGATGTATCAGCTTCAGCAGGGGGAGCAGGAGTTGACTGCGGTGGAGGCAGGCTCGCTGTCACCGCGAACCGTATAGCGACGCAATCGGCAAAGGACCGGACAATAAGCTGCCCGGTCCTTTGCCTGTTTTTGCGCATGAGAAGACTACCCGCAGTTCCGCAATAAGATGCGGGAACCAACCGTTTTGCTGCTCGCAAGGAGCAGTTCAGACTGCGATAATGACAGCGCTTTCGATTCTTGATTCCATAAATTGGGAATTACTTCAGGAAAGCGCTTGCCCTCTTTTCTGGCGATGCGGCGTCTTTTTGGTTTCGCATGCAGCTCTTCCAGCTCTTTCATAATGGCAGGGCCGATGACCGGAGCGAAAGCATCGTAGACCGACTTCATCGCCGCTTGCCATACCTCCGTTTCTTCCGCTGTCAGCTTGTGGATCTCCAGCGGCATTTTCTGGAGCTGGTTCCACTGCTGCTCGTTGATGGCGAGAGCTTGCTGGTTGCTGTACGCGGTCGTTTCCTTCAAGGCCTCCTGGATGATGGTTTGCGTTTCCGGCGGGAGATCTTCCCAAAACTGCTTGTTCATGATGACGGCATAGCCGAGATAGCCGTGATTGCTCAGCGTCATGTACCGCTGGACCTGATACAGTCTCCTCGTATAAATATTGGAGATCGTGTTTTCCTGGCCGTCCACCTGGCCGCTGGCGAGCTTTTGATACACGTCTGTAAACGGGGCCCCGTACCCTTTCGCCCCAAGCGCCTGAAACTGGGCTTCCAGCACCTTGCTCTGGATGATCCGGAAACGCTGTCCTTTGAAATCCTCCGGCCTGCGGATCGGCCGATTGCTCGTCATCTGCTTGAAGCCGTTGTTCCAGAAGGCCATTCCTTTCATGTCGAAAGGCTCCAGGCTTTCAAACAGCAGTCTTCCGATTTCCCCGTTGAAGGCCTCCTCCACATCCGTCTCGTCCCGAAAGGCAAATGGCAGATCGAGAACCGACCACTCGGGAATTTTGTCGGCAAGGTTGGAAAAGGCGGGGGCGATCATCTGGATGTCGCCGTTTCGCAGGGCATCGTATTCCGTAATGTCGGAGTACAGGATGCCGTTTGGAAAGACCTGCACCTCGATACGTCCGTTGGATTTTTCTTTGACGAGCTGCGAAAAGCGCTCGACAGCGAGCCCCTTTGGCGTGTTTTCCGCGACAACGTGACTGAATTTGATAATCAGCCGATCCTGCAAGCCCTCCTGCTCCTCGTCATAGGCCAGTGGAGAAAAAGGCAGGTCGGTGCGAAACCCGATCAGGATCGCGCTCAAAAATCCGAGAACGACGACCAACGTAATGCTGAGAAATGATTTCATGAATGACACCTGCTTACTTTTTTTGTTGCCAATGCTTTTTCGATTTCAACCTCTCTTTTCTCGAGGACGTATGCGGCGGATACGATATAATGGTAACAGGTAACCCCATGGGAAAGGAAGAACCTCACTGTTTAAACAATTAAAAATTAAGGGAAAAATCACTCTTCTATCGGTCGGAATCGTTTTGTTCTCTCTGCTGATCGGCGGCATTATTCTTCTTGGAAGCATTATCCGCATGACGGAAAGTGAGCTGGGACAGCGCTTGATGACGACGGCCCGGACCGTGGCCCAAATCCAGTCCATCCAGAAAAGCATACAGGAGCCGGACGGCTGGAAAACCATTAATCCCGCCGTCCGCCGTATCCGGATCGTCAATGACGTCACCTATATCGTCGTATTGAACATGGACCGCATCCGCTTCTCTGACCCTCTGGAATCGAGGATCGGCACGGTTTTTCAGGACAAGCATGCGGAAGCTGCCTTTGCCGAGCACAGCTACCTGCAGAAGGTCGGGGGAGAAATGGGAACGGCCTTGCGGGCATATGTCCCGCTGATGGATTCGCAGCATCAGCAGGTCGGCGTCGTGATCGTCGGACATGTATTGCCCGGCATTTGGGAGATCATTTACCAACAGCGGGAGAACATCGTCATCACATTTCTCCTCTCGTTGTTTTTCGGGATTTGGGGATCGTATCTGCTCGCCCGCCACATCAAAAAACAGATGCTCAATCTGGAGCCCGAGGAAATCTCCCGCATCCTCGTCGAGCGGACCGCCGCGTTTCACGCCATGCGGGAAGGCGTGGTTGCGATCGACATTCAGGAGCGCATCACGATCTGCAATGACAAAGCCAAGCAAATTTTTCATATCGAGGGAGATGTGCTGGGAAAGCCGATTCGCAAAGTGATCCGCGATACAGCCCTGCCGGAGGTACTGGAGAAAAGGCAGAACTTTTTTGATCACGAGCTTCACGTCGGCAACGCTCTCTTGTGGTCCAACCGGTTTATGATCAAAGTGGACGAAAAGGTAGTCGGAGCGATGGCGATCTTTCAGGATAGAACGGAAGTCGCCCGGATGGCGGAGGAGCTGACCGGGGTCAGGGAATTTGTCGAGGCCCTCCGTGTTCAAAATCACGAGCATATGAACAGGCTGCATACGATCGCGGGACTGCTGCAGCTGGGCCAGCAGGAGAAAGCGCTGGAGTACCTGTTTGACATGAATGTCCAGCAGGAGGAGCTGACCTCCTTTTTAAGCGCGCGCATTGCGGACGACAACGTAGCAGGTCTTTTGATGGGAAAAGTAAGCAGGGGCAAGGAGCTGGGGATACGTGTCGTCATCGACAGGCGGAGCCACCTGGAGAGCTTTCCGCCCTATTTGGATCATCATAATTTCGTCTTGATTCTGGGAAATCTGATCGAAAACGCCTTTGATGCCCTGGAGCAGTCCGACAGGGAACACAAAGAGGTGTTCATCAGCATTGCGCAAGACGAGGAATCGTGCTCGCTGCTGGTCGATGACAACGGAATCGGGATGGACCATGACGTGCAGCAGCACATGCTGGAGCGGGGCTTTTCCAGCAAGCAAACGGAACATCGCGGATTGGGGCTGTACCTGGTCGATCAAATCGTAAAAAAAGGACGGGGCGAGCTGAGCTGCCAATCCCAGCCCGGTGAAGGGACGAGCTTTTTGATCACGTTCCCGATGAAGGAGGTGTAGCATAGAATGGAGAATCAAACGGCCATTCGCGTAGTAGTCATCGAGGACGACCCGATGGTGCAGGAGGTAAACCGGCAATTTATCGAGCGCGTTTCACCGTTCAAGGTCGAGGGGGTTGCCTCCAACGGGGGCGAAGGGGTGCAACTGGTCCAGGAACTGAATCCAGACCTCGTCATTATGGATGTATTCATGCCCGTCCAGGACGGCGTACGGACTCTTCAGGAGCTGCGGGCGTCCAATCAGGCGGTGGATGTGATTGTCATTACAGCGGCCAAGGACAAGCCGACCATTCAGACGATGCTCAGGAGCGGCGTTGTGGATTACATAATCAAGCCTTTTACGTTTGAGCGGATCAAGCAGGCATTGGAAAGCTACCGCTTGTATCGCAAGCAGTTGGAGGCGGACGGTACGGTCTCGCAGGAGGAAGTCGATCAGCTGCTGTTCCGGACAAGTATCGAGGGACGGAGTACAGACGCCGTGTCTGGTGTGGAAGGCGTTTCTTCTGGCGAAGCCTTTAGGGAAAAAGACCTGCCCAAAGGGTTGCACATGGATACATTGGAGAGAATCGCCCGTCAGCTTAGGGCCAACAAGACGCCGCTGTCTGCCGAAGAGGTGGCCGAGCGGGTAGGCATTGCCCGGGTGACGGCGAGGCGCTATCTGGAATTCCTGGAGAAGTCCGGACGCGTCAAAAGAGATGTGTCTTACGGCGGAGTAGGCCGGCCGACGAACCGCTACGTTTTGGCAGAGGCCGGGCAGAAGGCCTGAGCGAAACGAAGGAGAGTGTCAAACACCAATGATCGATTACAAAGATGTGCTGGGCTCGCTGTTCGACATCGTCCATATTACGGACGCGGAAGGAAAAACCTTGTACTGCTCCGAACGCTACGGGGAGTTTTTCGGGATCGATCCAGCCGAGATGATCGGCAAGCCAATCGAAGACTTTTACCGGCAGGGGTATTTTACTCCGATGATCACGATGAGAGTGATTCGGGAGCGAAAAAAGGTTCATACGATTCAGACTACACAGCAAAAACGCAAGCTGTATGTGGTCGGGACGCCCATCTTCGACCGTCAGGGGTGCCTGCTTGGCGTCGTGAATACCTCCACAGACATTACCGATCAGGAAAAGCTGCAGCAGGAATTGGAGGAAAACAAATATCTGGGCACCCTGTACCATATGGAAATCGCCAAACAGAACAGGCTGGCCGGCGGCGAAAACGGCCTGGTGTACAGAAGTCCGAGCATGCGGCAGGTGGCCTCTATGGCGGACAAGCTGTCACAGGTAGACTCCTCGGTCATCCTGCTCGGCGAATCCGGAGTGGGAAAAGGCGTTTTGGCAAAGTATATACATGAGCGCAGTCCGAGAAAAGACAGGCCTTTTGTTCACATCAACTGCGGCGCGATACCCGAGAGCCTGCTGGAATCAGAGCTGTTCGGCTACGAGAAGGGGGCTTTTACAGGGGCTGACAAGGACGGCAAGGCAGGGTTGATTGAGAAAGCAGACGGGGGCACGCTCTTTTTGGACGAGATCGGGGAGCTGCCGTTCAATCTTCAGGTGAAGCTGTTGAATGTCCTGCAGGAAAAAACGATCACCCCGATAGGCGGCACCAGACCGAAAAAGGTTGACATCAAGCTGATCACAGCGACGAATAAAAACCTGAAGCAAATGGTGGATGAAGGGAAATTTCGCGAGGATCTGTATTACCGCATTCACGTCGTTCCGCTGGAATACCGCCGCTGCGGGAGAGAAGAGAGGAAATTCCCGTATTGGTTCACTACTTTCTCAACCTGTTCGCCGGCAAGTACGGTCTTCACCGCAAGCTCAGCGATCAGTGCCATCAGATCCTGGAGGAGTATGACTGGCCGGGGAATGTCCGCGAGCTTGAGAACGTGATGGAGCGGCTGGTCGTTACTTCTCACGATGTGCTGATCATGCCGGATCAAATTCCGCAATATATTTGTGAGGCAGCCAAAGGAGCGGGAAAAGGCATCAAGGTCGAGCGGATGCTTTCGATGCAGGAGGCGATCGAAGAAGTGGAAAAGCAGTTGCTGCAGCGTGCATACGACGTCCACAAGACGACCACCAAGGTGGCGAAAGCACTGGGGATCAGTCAGCCGAGCGCGAGCAGAAAACTGCGGAAGCACGCGATTCTTTCCTGAATCGATCCATGCAAATATGCATACCTGTCTGCTTTTCTTTTTTGCTTTATTGTGCCAAAGTCTATTCGATTGTGAATAATAGGGGAGTCGTTGGAAGCGCCGATGATCCTGGTACAGTTTTTGCAATATTTCAACACGAAAAAGCAGGAGGTATGTGATCTTGAGACGGCGAGCTTCGTTTCGACTCAGTTCCTTGCTTGTGCTGGCAGTATGTTTGGCCGGTTGCATGGGCAGCAGCAGCTCTGCACCGGCCGGGAGTCAGGCGCCGGGGGCGGCAGGCTCAGCTCAGCCATCGGTGCCCACCGGCGAATCGGCTTCTGCTGTGAATGAAACAATTTCTTCTGATAGTGAAATTGTTTTCGCCACCGGTGATTTGCAGGTACTCAGGATGAACATGGAGGAGCCGGCTACGCTCGACCCGACGTTTGCCGAGGACACTGTCTCCGGTGCTGTCATCCGCGCCATCTTTGACGGCCTGACAAGGCTGGATGAAGCGGGAAACCCGATCAATTCCATCGCGTCGGACATGAAGGTCTCGGATGATAAAACGACGTATACGTTTGCCTTGCGGGATGCGACGTGGAGCAACGGCGATCCGGTTACAGCCCATGACTTTGAGTTTGCCTGGAAGCACGCCCTGGACCCGAAGACAGGCTCGCAGGCAGCGTATCAGTTTTACAGCTTGAAAAACGCCCAGGCGTTTGCGGCAGGGAAGGCTGCGCGAGACGATGTGGGCGTGAAGGCGCTGGATGACAAAACCTTGCAGGTTGTGCTGGAGCACCCGATGCCCTTCTTTCCGACACTGGTCTCCTTTTTGATGCCGATCAATAAAAACGTGGCAGAATCAAACCCGGACTGGGCCAAGGACCCGAAAACACTGGTCGGGAACGGCCCGTTCAAGCTTGATACGTGGGAGCACAAGAACAAGCTGGTCCTCGTCAAGAATGACACCTATTGGGAGCGTGACGTCGTCAAGCTGGAGCGAATCGAATTCTCGATGATTTCCGATGCCAATACGGAGCTTGCCATGTTTGAGAACGGCGATTTGGACTGGGCAGGCGGGCCGATCAGCAGCTTGCCTGTGGATGCCGTGGAGCCGCTGCGTCGGGAGGGGAAGCTCGTCGCCAAACCGAAAGCGACGTCGTACTATATCCGCTTCAACGCCGAACGGCCGCCCTTTACCAATGCGAAGATACGCAAAGCGTTTGCCTATGCCATCAACCGAAAGGAAATCGCTGACAACATCGGGCAGGCAGGCCAGACGCCCTTGATGGGCATCACGCCGATCACCGCTTCGCTAAAGCCGGATGGTTTTTTCGCAGACAACCAGCCGGAGGAGGCGCGAAGACTGTTGGCCGAAGGGATGAAGGAGCTGGGCATCTCCAGGCTGCCAAGGATCAGCTACCTGTACAATACCAATGATCGCAACAGGGCGATTGCCGAAGCCCTGCAAGCTGTCTGGAAAAAGCAGCTGGGCGTGGATGTGAAGCTGGTGAACAAGGAAACGAAGGTATACCTCGACGACCAGGAGCAGGGCAATTTTGAGATTGCCCGCTCCAGTTGGACGGCTGACTACAATGATCCGGTCAATTTCCTGCAAAAATTTATCGAGAAGTACAGCTCCAGCAACATTACCCGCTGGCACAATCCGGTCTACACCGAGCTGATCAAAAAGTCGTATCGGGAGACAGCCGAGCAAAAACGAAGGCAAATCCTGCTGGAGGCCGAGGCGCTCCTGATGGAGGAGATGCCGCTGACCGGCATTTTCAGCGACGTCAATGCCTGGGTTCAGAGCGAAAAGGTAAAAGGGGTTCGCGTCGATTCGCTGAGCAAAATCGATTTCAAATGGGCCTATAAAGAATAGAATGCAAGACTCGCGCACGAGAAATTGTGGTATGGCCAAAAGCAGCAGTAGCAAAGCTTCGCATTGGAAGCGCGAAGCGGATGTCGTCTGCTGAAGCTGGCTCTATCCTCCCGGCGCGAGTCCATACTGAGAGGAGAAAACGGGATGAGAAAAGGAAAAGCACTGCAGGTCGGAGATACGATCGGGCTCACGGCACCGTCCAGTCCTGCCACCCCGGAGGTTTTGGCCAAGGCGCAGTCCGATCTGGAGGCGTTGGGGTTTCAGGTGAAAGTGGGCGAGAGCTGCCGTCAAACATACGGAGGCTATCTCGCAGGGCACCCACAGCTTCGCGCAGAGGAGATCAACTGCATGTTCGCCGATCCGGAGGTAGATGCGATCATGTGCCTGCGGGGCGGATACGGTACGCCGCAGCTTTTGCCCCTGCTTGACTACGATTGTATCGCTGCCAACCCCAAGCTGTTTATCGGCTACAGCGACATCACGGCCCTGCACACCGTGTTTATGCAGGAAGCGGGTCTTGCCACTCTGCACGGCCCGATGGCCTCTGCGGGAATTGCCAGCGAGCTGGACCCGTGGTCGCGCGATTATTTGCTCCGGGCGATGACCTGTCCCGATCCGCTAGGCGAGATCATCAATCCCGAGGGAGAGGAGATCAGTTGTCTGGTCGGCGGCGCGGCTTGCGGTCCGATCGTGGGCGGCAATCTTTCGCTGGTCGCAGCTTTGGCCGGTACGCCTTATCAATTGGACACGAGGGGCAAGCTGCTGTTTCTGGAGGACGTGGACGAAGAGCCGTACCGTATCGACAGAATGCTGATGCAATTGGCGCTTGCCGGAACCTTCGAGGATTGCGCCGGAATCATTATCGGTACGTGGGAAAACTGCGTTCCGAAAAAACGGGATGGCTTTTCCGTTCTCGATGTCTTCAAAAATATCGTCGTGCCTTATCGGAAGCCGACGATCTGGAATTTACAGGCCGGGCACGGCGCTTGCAATATCGCTTTGCCATTCGGCGTGCAGGCGCGATTGGATGCGGATGCGTGCAAACTGGTGATCGAAGAGGCTGTGACGAGATGACACTTGATCACCCATTCTGGAAGGTATAATCATTTGCTCGGGGCGAAAGACTACTAGTTGTCTGTAGATGTTTTCCTGAAGTGTAGACACTATCCACTACCCCGAAAGGATGAATGACAAATGAGCAACACCCTGCACGGCATTTTAAACAAGCAGATCGCCAACTGGTCCGTTCTGTACATAAAGCTGCACCATTATCACTGGTTCGTGAACGGGCCGCACTTCTTTACGCTCCACGCCAAATTTGAAGAGCTGTACAACGAAGCAGCCGGCTATGTGGACGAGCTGGCGGAGCGCCTCCTGGCAATCGGCGGAAAGCCCGTCTCGACGATGAAAGCCTGTCTGGAGGCGGCCAGCCTCGAGGAGGGCAAAGGGGGCGAGTCCGCCGAGCAAATGGTGCAAGCTGTAGTCGCCGACTTCCAAACAGTCATCCGCGAGCTGGAGGAAGGCATGTCTGTGGCAGAAAAGGAAAATGACGAAGCCACCTCGGATATGCTTCTGGAAATAAGTTCCAGCCTGCAAAAGCATGTATGGATGCTCCAGGCGTTTCTCGGCAAATAGGAAACAAATGCAGGTATTCAAAACACGAACCGTATAACGCCAACAATACGATTGACCTAGCAGCCCGTCAGCCTACAAACGGCGGCGGGTTTTTCCCTTTCTCAGCAAGTCTTGCCAATCATGCTTTCACGCAATTCGGCAATCTTTACTGGGAACCATTGACCCTCAAGAAAAAAGCGAAATAAGCGAATGAAACCAACTGCTGTAGAGATGAAAACGGGAGAAAATGCAAAGGTCTTTGGGACACATCCCAGGCACCAGGCCAAATACGGAACACTCCTTCAGCGTCCAACCTGATTTGCCTCCTGACTCATCCGCTTTTGGACGCGGTTCCGCTTTTGGCCTGGTGCCGGACAGTACTGCCTCCAAGCAGTGTCCTACCGAACCTGAGTATTTTCTCCCGTTTTCATCTCTTCCACAAAAGCCTGTCCAACCGCCATTTTCTCCCAAGCAACATAGTTCCGCCAATCCGAACCGGCAAGCCAAAGTGCAAACGGATTGTTCCCAAGAGAAGACACAGGTGTTACACTATGGAAGGAATAAACGAGGAATAAACGGCAAGACAGCATACCGAACGAAGAAAGGATGTACAACTCCGATGGCATCGCCTTATGTTACGTTCAGTCGCGAGCAGTGGAGAGGACTGCGGGCATCCACGCCGCTGACCATTTCCGATGAAGAACTGGCCTGTTTGCAGGGGTTGAATGAAAAACTGTCCCTGACGGAAGTGGCAGACATCTATCTACCGCTTTCCCGGCTGCTAAATCTGCATGTAGGAGCCACACAGGAGCTGTATCAGGCCACACATACATTTCTGGGGAATCTGGAAAAGAAAGTGCCGTTTATCATCGGCATCGCCGGCAGTGTTGCAGTAGGCAAGAGTACAACAGCCCGAATTTTGCAAACGCTTTTATCCCGTTGGCCCAATCACCCCAAGGTGGATTTGGTGACGACCGACGGTTTTCTCTATCCGAACCGCATTTTGGAAGAGCGCGGATTGATGAAGCGCAAGGGATTTCCCGAAAGCTACAACACCCGTCGTCTCGTTTCTTTTTTGTCTGACGTCAAATCGGGAGTTTCCGAAGTGGCTGCTCCTGTTTACTCCCATCTGGTCTATGACATCGTGCCGGACGAATGGCAGATCGTGCGGGAGCCGGATATTTTGATCGTCGAAGGACTGAACGTTTTGCAAACCCCGCTCGATGAAAATCAGCGGAGGCTGACGGAGGTATTCGTCTCCGATTTCTTTGACTTTTCCATTTACGTGGATGCGCAGGAGGACTTGATCAAGAAGTGGTACATTGACCGCTTCAAGCTGCTTCGCCAGACGGCTTTCTCCGACCCCGCATCGTATTTTAAACGCTACGCCAGCTTGTCCGATACGGAAGCTACCCAGGTTGCGACCAGCATTTGGAATGAGATCAACGGTATCAACCTACGGAAAAATATTTTGCCGACTCGCGGACGTGCCCGCCTCATCCTGGAAAAGGGAGAGGATCATATGATACAAAAAGTGAAGTTGAGAAGGCTGTAATCTCCCGGTAGGAGTGGTTGCGAATGCAAATCGTGAGCGCCTGTTTGATCGGCTGTAAATGCCGCTATGATCAAGGGGCATGCCTGGATGAAACGATTGAAAATCTGTTGAAGGAAGGCAAAGCGATTCCTGTTTGCCCGGAGCAGATGGGCGGTTTGCCTACGCCCCGTCCGCCGGCCGAGATCATCGGGGGAGACGGGTTTGACGTCTGGGAGGGCCGCGCCAAGGTTGTCGATAATACGGGCCGAGATGTCACGGAGGAATTCAAGTCTGGAGCTCTGCAGGCGCTGCAGCTCGCCCGGACGGCAGGAGCAGTGTCGGCAATCCTGAAGGAAAACAGTCCATCCTGCGGCAGTTCAAACGTGTACGATGGTACGTTTACCGGACGGAAAAAAGCAGGCGTAGGGGTAACAGCAGCACTGCTTATAAAAAACGGGATTGACGTTCGCTCTGAAATGAGCCGTTCCGAATAAAGAACCGGATGCCTTTTGGGCATAGACAAAGATGACCTGTTGATTGCTTATGTCAATCGACAGGTCATCTTTGCGTTTGGGATCTTTCCTACAGTTGCTCAAGCAGCCTCCTGAGCTTCTTTTCCTGCTCCCGCCGCTTTTTCCTCATCGCGCGATCCTCTTCCTGCAGCGCTCGCAGCAAAGAGAAACACATCAGGGTCAAAATAACCGCAAAGGGCAGCGCAGCGACGATAGATGCAGTCTGCAGTCCTTCCAGCCCGCCGCTTAGAAGAAGGACGACAGCGGTAGAGGATTGGAGAATACCCCAGGTTATTTTTACCGGATTGGGCGGATCCAGCTTGCCGCCCGAGGAGAGCATCCCCAGGACGAATGTGGCGGAATCGGCCGAGGTAATGAAGAAAATGATAATCAAAAGGGTGGCGACCACCGACAGGATCATCCCCATCGGGAGCTGTTCCAGCGTAATGAAAAGAGCGCTGGAGACGTCCTGCTTTACCGCGTCGCCGATGGGGGCGTGCTCGTAGATCTCCAGATGGAGAGCGGTTCCTCCGAAGACAGAAAACCAAATAAAACTGAGCACAGTCGGCACCAGAAGGACGCCGATAATAAACTCCTTGATCGTTCGGCCTTTGGATACCCGGGCAATAAATGTGCCGACAAAAGGCGCCCAGGCAATCCACCAGGCCCAGTAGAACAGCGTCCAGTTGGCGATCCAGTTGCTTTCGGTAAAAGGCATAAGCCGCATGCTCATGGAGACGAGATTTTGCAAATAGCTTCCCAATGTGTTGGTAAAGTTGTCGAAGAGAAAGGCGGTCGGGCCAAAAATCAAAGTGAGCAGCAAAAGGGCCAAGGCCAATACCAGATTGGTATTGCTCAAGATTTTGATCCCTCTGTCCAGACCGGAGGTAGCAGACCACAGGTACAGGACGGTAATGACGGCGATAATCGTTATCTGGACCGTGATATTGCTCGGAATCTGGAAAAGATGGCTCAATCCGCCGTTGATTTGCAGCGTTCCCAATCCGAGGGAGGTTGCGACTCCAAAAGCGGTTGCGATCACGGCGAGAATATCGATCAGCTTGCCGATGGGACCGTTTACCCTGTCACCCAGAAGGGGGTAAAACGTCGAGGAGATCAAGCCTTTTGCGCCTTTGCGATACTGGAAGTAGGCCAGGGAAAGGGCGATGACGGCATAAATCCCCCAGGGATGAAGCCCCCAGTGAAAAAAAGCGTACCGCATGGCTGTACGGGCCGCCTCGGATGTTTCGGCTTCAACGCCGACGGGCGGGGAAAAATAGTGGGACACAGGCTCGGCGACGCCCCAAAAGACAAGCCCGATTCCCATACCAGCGCTAAACAGCATGGAAAACCAGGTAACCGCCGAATACTCCGGCTCGTCATCATCGTCCCCGAGCCGAATCTGGCCGTATTTGCTGAAGGCCAGGAAAATGCAAAAGACGAGGAAAAAGAAGGTAACCAGAAGATAAAACCAGCCAAAATTGGAAGTCGTAGCATGCAGGACATTGGTCGCTGTTTCTGTAAGCTGAGACGGTGAAAAAAAGCCCCAGAGAACAAACAGCAGCACCACCGCCAATGAGATGGCAAAGGTCATGGGAGCCCTCCTTTGTCGGACTTTGCGAGATGAAATGCAATGTCAGGAAGCCGAAATCGAAAATGGAAGATATCAGTGGTATAGAATCCCACGAACCGGGCTTGTTTATCCTCTGTGGCTAAAAAGAACCATCTCGTTTTCACATGCGGGCCGATTATTGCTCCGGAATCGGAGCAAACATCTCGATGAAATGGCGTGCTGCCTTGGAGAGATGGCGTTCCGTCTGCCAGACGATGGCGGACGACGAGGTGATCGAGGTGCCAGTGATCTCCAGACGGCTGATATTGGCGTTTCCCTGCGTCTCCCAAGCAGAGCGGGGGACGATCGCAGCGGCAACCCCGGCCCCGACCATACTGACGATCAGCGAGAGGTCAGGACATTCACAGATCACATGCGGAGTCACGCCCAGGCGGCCAAATTCCTTGACCAAAAGCTCATAGATGCCGAGTCCGGGCGTACTGGGCATGATCAAAGGGTGGTCAGCGATTTCCCGCATATGGATACTATCTTTTTGGGAGAGCGGAGAAGAAACGGGAACGATCAGGACAAACGTTTCCTCCAAAAGCGGGATTGTCGTACAATGCGCCAGCGAATGGGGGAGCCTGACGATGGCGACTTCGACCGTTCGCTGCTCCAGCCATTGGCTGAGAAGCTGTGTGTCTCCTTTCCACACCTTGTAGGTGATCAACGGATAGCGCTCCCGAAACTGGCGGATTTGCTCGGGCAAGCGGTAGGAGGAAAGGGCGCTCACGCCGACAGACAGAGTCCCGCGAACGCCTTCGCCCGTTTCCTTCACCTCGGATATGGCTTCCTCCATCTGGTGGACAAGATTTAATGCCTGCTTGTACAAGGTGACGCCCGCTTGTGTCAGCGCGATTTTTTTTCCAGAGCGCTCGATTAGCTCGACACCCAGCTCCTCTTCCATCTGCTTTAATTGCTGGCTGAGCGGTGGTTGGGCCATACGCAAGCGTCTGGCTGCTCCGGTGATTTGGCCTTCTTCTGCGATCGCGATAAAATAGCGCAATTGACGAATATCCATGAGTCTGCCTGCCTTTCATATGTAAAACGTATGATACGGAGATAAAACAAATATTTTTTATATCGATAGAGCTATGTTAGCATATGTTTCGGAAACTTACATGAGCAACAACAGAGAGAAAGAAGGGACATATGTGCGCAGTTTGTTGGAGAGGATATTTCATCTGCAAGCGAGTCAAACCACTGTAAAAAAAGAAATAATGGCCGGTTTTATCGCCTTTGTCACGATCGTGTATATCGTCGCAGTCAATTCCTCCGTTTTGGAGGATGCCGGCATCCCGCTCGAAGCCGGCATTCTGGCGACTGTGCTGACCGCCTTTATCGGATCGATCCTGATGGCTTTTTGGGCCAATGCCCCGATGATTTTGGTCCCTGGGATGGGGATCAACGCCTTGTTTACGTACACGCTGTGCAATACGATGGGCTTGCCATGGCAGGAAGCGCTGGCCGCTGTTTTTCTGTCGGGGGTCATCTTTGCCGCCATTGCCTTTACGGGAGCGGCAACCGTGCTGTCCAACGCCATTCCCGATTCGCTCAAGGAAGCGATTACGGTTGGAATCGGATTGTTTCTCACCTTTATCGGGCTGCAAAAAGGCGGCCTGGTCGTGACCAATCCCTCCACCTTTGTAGCGCTCGGTGACCTTTCCCATCCACAGGTATGGGTTACGCTTGCGACTCTGCTATTGACGCTTGTCTTGTTTGTCCGAAACGTCCCCGGAAACTTTTTGATCGGGATCGCCGCAGGTACAGGAATCGGCTGGCTTGCCGGATTGGTTCATCCGGGACAAGGCATGTCCGGGATTTCCTTTGATTCCTACGGTGAGGTGTTTGCCGCATTTTCGTTCTCGCACATCGCAACGCTTCCGTTCTGGGTGGCGACGTTCTCCTTGGCGATGGTGATCGTGTTTGAAAACATCGGCCTGGTTCACGGACATACGCAAATGGCAGGACAGCCCGAGAAGTTTCGCCGCAGTCTGCAGGCAAACGCAATTTCGTCCGCCTTGTCCGGCATCCTGGGCACCAGTCCGACGGTTTCGACCGTGGAGTCTGCTGCGGGAATCGCAGCGGGAGCTCGTACTGGACTAGCTTCTCTCGTCACGGGAGTGCTTTTCTTGCTGTCGCTGCTGTTCTTGCCGGCCATCAAGCTGATTCCGGACAGCGCGATCGCTCCGGTATTGATCATCATCGGGGCGTTGATGCTGCAAAACGTGCAGAACATCAATCTCCGCGATTTTTCCGAGGGATTTCCCGCTTTCCTCATCATTGCCCTGATTCCCCTGTCTTACAGCATCGTTGACGGGATTGCCTTCGGATTCGTCGCTTATCCGCTGCTGAAGGTAGCATTGGGGAAAAGCAAGGAAGTGCCCGCGCTTTTGTACGTCGTTGCAGGGTTGTTTTTGCTCAATATGGTACTGCCGATGCTGACTTGATAGGCTGCTGCACGGCTGCTGTTAAAAACGTCTCGGACTTCCTGTGGAAAGCGAGACGTTTTTGCTTTCTTTGTAATTCTAAATATTTACATTATTTACAAAAACGATTATGGTAGAGAGAAGGGATTGAAATAAAAACAGGGATGTGGCAGAGCTATGAGAAAATCCTTAACTACAGGCTGCGCTATAGCGCTTTTGATTGTTCTCGCCGGACTTCTAAAAAACGATTACCAATGGATTATGACCTGGACGTTCTATTCGGCTGCCATTCTGTTTACACTAGGTGCGCTAGTCAGCTTCTCTTCGCTTCAGTCAACCGCCGAGCCACCGGCCTATTTTCAACAGCCCCAGCAAGAGCACAAGGACAACAAGAGCAGGATCAGGTGGACATCTTTCTTCTTTCTTGCGGCATTGCCAAATTTGTTTGTATATGGCGCATTTTATTTCTTTTCAACGTAAAGGATAGGCCCCGGGCGAGAAGTGTAAGCTGCCCGGGTTATTTGTTGACAATGATAATCTTTATCAACTAAAATGAAGACACACCATATTTTTTCAATTGTGCGAAGAGGAGTGTGCTTCATGTTTATAGAAACGAAAACGATTACGGTCAAGGAAGGGACCTCCGATCTGGTCGTGAACCGGTTCAGCCAGGCGGGAGAGATTGAGAAGTCCGAAGGCTTCATCGATTTGAGCGTTCTGGTTAAAAAGGTGCGCAGAGGAGACGAGGAAGTAATCGTCATGATCCGCTGGGAATCGGAAGAAGCGTGGAAAAAGTGGGAAACGAGCGAAGCTCATCTGGAAGGCCACAGACAGAGCAGAGGCAAGCCCAAGCCGGAGCATGTGATCAGCGTCGCACACGGCGTCTACGATGTAAAAGCGGTCAAGAAAGCGTAAAACAGCGCGGGAGCCCGTTCAGGGAACACCCGCGTTTTTCTATGTCCTTTTCCTCCTCAAGCTTTGCCAAAACGATCCCAAAAGCCCCTCCATAAGCTGCAAGCTCCCAGAAGCCAAACATATCATGAAATGCTGCTGGGAAGAATAGGGTGTGCATCATAGAGCGATCGCAAAGGAGGGTCAACACCAGTGGACAGCATGTCAGTACGTATCGGAAGAGACTCCCTGGGAGAGGTGAGAATCCCTGCAGATGCCCTGTACGGCCCGCAGACACAGCGTGCAGTCGAAAATTTTCCTGTCAGCGGACTCAGGCTGCCGCGGGCTTTTATCCGTGCGCAGGGACTGATCAAGGCTTCCGCGGCTCATGCCAATATGACCTGCGGCCAGCTAGATGAACGGAAGGCCAGGGCCATCATCCAGGCGGCAGAGGAAGTGATCGAGGGAAAGTGGGACGGCCAGTTCGTCGTCGACGCTTTTCAGGCGGGGGCGGGAACCTCGCAAAACATGAACGCCAACGAAGTGATTGCCAACCGCGCGACCCAGCTTTTGGGCGGACAAATCGATCAGATGCTTGTGCACCCGAACGATGACGTCAATATGGCCCAATCTACCAATGACACGATACATGTCGCGATCAACATCGCCGGTGCAGAGCTGGTCCAGCACGAGCTCTTGCCTGCGTTGGACCGTACGGTAAAAGTGCTGTGGGCAAAGTCCGAGCAGTTTATGGGGATCATCAAGGCCGGGCGCACACATTTGCAGGATGCCGTCCCGATTCGCATGGGACAGGAATTTTCCGGCTACGCGCAAAGCTTTGCAAATGCACGTGAACGCATCCGGCAGACGGCTGAGCGGCTGTATGAGATCGGACTCGGCGGAAACGCTGTCGGCACCGGGATCAATGCCCACCCGCAGTATGCCGAGCTCGCCATCGAGGAAATTGCCAGACGAACCGGCCTGCCTTTTGCCCAGCCGCGCAACCGCTTTGCCTTTATGCAAAATACGGCTGCCGCTCTGGAGGTTCATTCTGCGTTAAAGGAGCTGGCCGTGCACGTCATCAAGGTGACCAGCGACCTGCGTCTGCTGAGCTCCGGTCCCCGCACCGGCCTGGCTGAGGTTCAATTGCCCGCGGTGCAGCCCGGCTCGTCGATCATGCCGGGCAAAGTCAACCCGGTGATGCTGGAGATGTCGTACATGGTGGCGGCACAAGTCATCGGCAATGACGCCACGATGACGGTGGCGGGATGCGGAAGCCAGCTGGAGATCAACGTCATGATGCCGGTGATCGGCTACAACCTGCTGCAATCCATCACGATCCTGAGCAATATGCTGGATGTGCTGCGGGAAAAATGTCTGGAAGGGCTGGAAGCAAACGAAGTCCAATGCGCCAAGTGGATGGAAGCGAGTCTTTCTCTGGTGACGGCGCTCAACCCGCTGATCGGTTACGACAAGGCAGCTGCTCTGGCCAAGCAAGCTTTTTCGGAAAACAAGACACTTGTGCAGGTCATCCGGGAAGCAGGGCTCTGGTCGCCGGACATTGAGGAGGCGCTGCGGCCGGAAAAAATGGTTTGATATTTTTTTTTCGTTTTCAAACATGCTCCATCAGCCTAGCGGGCGAATATCCTGACAGGGAAAAAGCGAAGGAGTCAGGATATATGAACGGATATTGGTGGGGACCGTATGGCTATGCCACTTATGCGCCGATTTGGCCTGTGGCGATGGACCGCCATGATGATCGGGCAGCTGTTGTGTTGCGGATGATTCAGGAAGGCATCTCAGGTGAGCGCAGCGACGAGCTTTTTTACGACTACCTGATCACTGTTGCGCCGACCCAGCAGGAGAAGGACGTCATCACCGGCATTCGCGATGACGAGCGGAAGCATCGGAGGCTTTTCCGGCAGCTGTATACCCAATTGGCAGGGCAGCGTCCCGGGATGAGCGAAGAGGGAGAGACGTTTCAGAGACCTGCCAGCTATCTGGAGGGAATTGAACAAGCGTTGCTGGGCGAATTAAAGGCTTTTGAAAAATATCGCACCATCTACCGGTATATACCGCAGCAGTACCGGGACACGATTTTTGAAATCATGACGGATGAGTTAAAACATGCCAGCTACTACAACTGGCTGTATGCCAAAAACAAGTGATGGCGTGTCTGAGGCGGCCAGCCGAGGAGGAGCCTTCGCAACAGGGGAGCACATACGGTTTGACCACGGCCATGCAACGACGAAACGGGCTGGTGGGAGAGCCGCAACGGAAGAAAGTCGGAGCTGGCGGTATCGTGCGATAGTGCTACAGTCATAGCCGTCTGAAGCCAGAACATGGCTTTAGGCGGTTTTTTGCTGGAAACAGGAGGAGTGTACAAATCTTTGCGTAAAATTTACATAACATTTAGACAAGTTCTATAGAATCAGGATAAGAACCGCAAAAACAATCAAGGAGGGAAGTACACGATGAATCCGTTGATGAGGAAGGGAAAACGGAGCTGGCGTCACCTGGTGCTGGCCGCAGTGCTCATGATTGCGACAGTGCTGCCGTTCGGACTTGCGCCAAAAGCCGAGGCCGCTGTCGCCGGGCACGTAGTGATCAGCGAGATTTACGGCGCTGGCGGGAACAGCGGGGCAACTTACCAGCACGATTACGTCGAGCTGTACAATCCGAGCGGACAAGCCGTTTCGCTGAACAACTGGTCCGTTCAGTACGCCGCTGCAGACAGGGAAAATTGGCTCGTAACGCCGTTGTCGGGCAGTATTTCCGCCCACAGCTACTACCTCGTCCGGCTGGCGAGCGGCGGAGCCAATGGAAGTGCCCTCCCCAGCGCTGATGCGACCGGCGGCACGAACATTTCCGCCACGCGAGGAAAAGTAGCGCTGGTCAGTCATGCGACAGCGCTTTCCGGCAATCCCGTGACTGATCTGGCCGTGATCGATTTTGTCGGCTACGGAACGGCAAATGCGCACGAGGGAGAAAGCCCGGCCCCCGCTCCTTCGGCTGCGAAAAGCATTGTCCGGAAAAGCAGCGAGTCCGGATTCGTGCCCGGGAAAGGCAGCGCCTGGGATACGGATCATAACGGCGCTGACTTTCTCGCCTGGGAGCCGCAGCCGCAGAACAGCCAGAGCTCCCCGGAAGAGCCGGGAGAAGGCGGCGGAGAGCCGGGAGGAGAGGTGCCGGAGGTCAAGCCGATCAGCGAGGTGCGGACGTCGTCTTCGGGAACGCTTGCATCCGTCCAGGGCATTGTCACTGCCGCTTTCGAAGCTGGCGGCAAGACGAACGTCTTTCTGCAGGACGAGACGGCGGGCATGCTGGTGCGTGCGGCGGGTCTCGGCAATATCGTTCGGATCGGCGATGAAGTCCGGGCAACCGGGAAAGTGAATGATTACTACGGGCTGCCGCAGATCGAGCCGGCCAGCACAAGCGATGTCGTGATCGTACAGGAGAACGCGGGCGTCCCCGAGCCGCAGGAGGTCATCTCGACAGACTTTAGCGCTGCAGCCGGGGAACAGTTCGAGGCCGAGCTGGTCACAATCAAAAATGTGACCGCAGGCGCAAGGGACAGCAAAGGGAATGTCACTTTGACCGATCCGCATGGGGCCTTCATTGCCAAGCCGTACGATGCTGCTCTGCTCAAGCCGGGGGCGTTTTACGAACGCTTGACCGGGGTCGTCACCTACGATTTTAACGAGTATAAGCTGGTCCCCCGCTTGGCCGAAGACGTGATCGGCGATGGTGGAAGCCAGCCGGACGCCCTGCGCATCCGCGACATTCAGGGCAAAGGGCACCGTTCTCCGTATGAGGGAGCAAACGTGTCCCGCGTGGAGGGCATAGTGACAGCAGTGGTAAACGGCAATTCGGGAACGGTCGGGTTCTACATGCAGGACCCTGAGCCGGACAACGACCCTCGCACTTCGGAAGGCATCTATGTCTACGAACCGGGTGCAAATGTCCGGGCGGGCGACAGAGTAGAGGTCAGCGGAGCGGTCAAGGAATACGTCAGCAAGAGCCGGGAAGCGACCGACCTGACGCTGACGGAAATCGACGCCGCTTCCGTAGCAGTCAAGGAGAGGGGCTTGCCGCTCCCTGCTCCGGTCGTTCTGGGCGAGGGCGATTATCCATACCCGAAAACGGTGATCGACAATGACAGCTTCTCCCTTTTTGATCCCGAAGAAGACGGCATCGACTTCTGGGAAAGCCTGGAGGGAATGCTCGTTCGGGTCGATCAGCCGCGCGTCGTAGGGGCGACCAAGACCTTTGCCAATCCGCCGAGTGTGGAATTCGTCATTCTCTCTGACAAGGCGAATCCCGATAAAGAACGCACTCCTGCCGGAGGTATCCCGATTGCGGCAGACAATTACAATCCCGAGCGAATTACCATTGCCGACAAGTTCGTTGCGGGAGCTCCCGAGGTCAAGGTGGGGGATGCGTTCGCCGGGCCGATCGTCGGGGTGATCGACTACAGCTTTGCCAACTTCAAGCTGTACAACACGGAGCCCCTGCCTGCCGTCGTAGATAGCGGCTACGAGCGGGAGGTGACCACGCTCGAGCCTGCCGAAGACCGCTTGAGCATCGCGACCTACAATATCGAGAACTTCTCCGCCCGGGACAATGCCGACAAGATAAACGGTATCGCAGAATCTATCGTTCACAATCTGAAGCAGCCTGACATCGTGGGCGTAGTGGAGATGCAGGACAACAACGGACCCCCAGACAACGGCGTGACAGACGCCAGCCAGTCGGGCCAGGCGCTGATCGACGCCATCGTGCGGGCAGGGGGAGCAGCATACCGCTACGTCGATATTGCCCCGGAGAATAAAAAGGACGGCGGACAACCGGGCGGCAATATTCGCGTCGGCTTCCTCTACAATCCAGACCGTGTCAGTCTGGCGGACCGTCCGGCAGGTGATGCGGTGACAGACGTACAGGTCGAAGCCGAACAGGGGACAGCCCGCCTTTCCCACAATCCTGGACGCATCGACCCGCTCAACCCGGCATTTTACGATAGCCGTAAGCCGCTCGCTGCCGAGTTTATTTTTGACGGCAAGCCGGTGTTTGTCATTGCCAACCACTTTAACTCAAAGGGCGGAGACGATGCACTGTTTGGCGTGAAGCAGCCGCCTGTTCTGGTGAGCGAACAGCAGCGCGTCGAGATCGCCAAGGTCGTCAATGGCTTTGTCAAGGAGATTTACGAGGCTGATCCTGAGGCAAACGTAGTCGTGCTGGGAGATTTCAACGATTTTCAATTCTCCCGTCCGCTGCAGGTGCTCGAAGGAGACGAACTGACCAACATGATAACCACGCTGCCTTTGAGCGAGCAGTACACGTATAACTATCAAGGCAATGCTCAGGTACTGGACCACATTCTCGTAAGCAATCACCTTGCCGAGAAAGCAGAGATCGACATCATTCACATCAATGCCGACTTTACGAAAGAGGACGGGCGGGTGAGCGATCATGATCCGGTGCTGGTGCAAATCGAGCTGCCGGGCTCTGACACGAACCCCGGAGATGTCACGCTGGAGAAGCAGAAGGCGTTGAACAGGCAAGCGGCAAGGGAAATTCTCTCGGCTGCAGATGAGGAGAGCGTCCTCAGCCAGGCAGATCTTGCTGGAAAGAGCCTGCAAAAGCTGATCGGAGCTTCGAGCATAAAGGCAGTAGACAAATGGGCAGCTATCGAGGATACGATCCAGACCGTACTGAAGGCAGTCGTCGAGCAAACAAAAAGAGGGATCGTCGACGAGAGCACGCTGTCGGCACTCACAGCGGACTTCCTGCAACGGGCTTTTGAGCCTGCCATTCGCTCAGGAGCCCTGACAGACGATGAAGCTGGCCAACAGGCGCTTGGGGCCTTGCAGGCTCTCCTGGAGACAGTCGTTCTGTCCATTGACGAGGATGAACGGACTGACGACCTGCTGGAGCAGCTGCAATCTGTTGCCGATACTTTGCTTGCAAAGGCCGGCGTCATTGCTGTGGAGCGGGGCGAGGAGCTGGATGCCGGGGACGAACAGGTGAAGCTTGTTCTCTTGGTACTGGAAGCCCTCGATAAGGCGTTCGATGACAGGGACGAAAAAGTCGGATTCGAGCCATCCTTGTCCATACAGGTGCTGAAAGCGGATGAGGAAAAAGACCAATCCGAAGCTGCGGTCACGCTCGGCAAAGAGGTGACGGAGCGATTGGCCGAGATCGAAGCGACCGCCCGTCTGGAGGACGCCAGCGGAGCATGGGTGCTGCTGTCAAAAGACGCGATCGACAGCTTCGAGGGCGAGCGTCTGGGCATTACAGTAGAGCCGTCTGATTCTCCCGAGGCCCCTGCAGCTTTCAAGGCGGCAAGCGAAGTATATACGTGGGAGCTTAAGGTAAACGGAGAGCCAGTCAAAAGCCTTGACGAAGGCGCCGCCATGCTGGGAATTCCCGTGAAAACGGAAGTCTCGCGGAATGTGAAGGTGTTTCTGTATGAGAATGAAAAATGGAAACCACTCACAGACAAAAAAGGCAATCCGGCAAGAGTAACCCTGACCCATGATGTCGCCGTATTTACGACGGAAAAGGCGGGACCTCTGGTGCTGGGAGAGGAGCAAAAAGAGCAGGAAAAGCCGCCGGTGGTGCGGGCCCTGATCGTCAAGGATCGCAACTACAAGCTGAAGCCCGGCGAGGAAGCACAGCTCCAGGTCACAGCCAATCTGGGCAATGGCGGGAAACACGATGTGACCAGAGACGCCCAGATCGAGTATGTATCGGATCATCCCGAGCTCGTCGCCGTCAGCGACGAAGGATTGATCCAGGTCTCGGATTCGGCCAAGGACAAGGACAAGGCCGTGATCACGATTACCTACGGGGGCAAGTCAGTCGATGTCCAGGTCAGTGTGAAAAAGAAATAGAGTGGGAAACGCAGAGGGTGTCCCAACGTCTCGCGCAGACGGAGGGGGACCCTTTTTGCTGTCAAAGAAGGCACAATGAACGACTACCCCAAACGCAAGACAATTTGGACAATTTTTGCGGAGTGTGATAGAAATGGGAGAGAAACGATTATACTGGAACATGGGAAAATGGAGGCGGAAACCAAGTGACGGATCATCACAATGAATCACACACCGAAACGGTTACACAAGTCATCGGCGCCATGCAAAATCAAATGGATGATTCCTCCACGACTCTGAACAAGCTGGCGAAAATCGCGATGTACAGCCCCTTCCATTTCGACCGCATGTTCAGATCGGTCACCGGCGTCCCGCCCCGTCAGTTTTTGGCTGCCCTCCGGATTGACCGGGCCAAGGAATACCTTGCGACGAGCGATTTGCCCATTACGGAAATCGGACAGCGGGTGGGGTACAGCAGCTTTGGCACGTTTTCCACCCGTTTTGCCAAGCTGGTCGGCATCTCGCCGCAAAAATTCCGCCAGCATATGGACGTCTGCAAGGAGCGTGTACGAAAGCACTACGAGAACGAAAGAGAAGCCGTTTGTCCGCCATCGCCTTCGGTCGGAATCAGCGGCAGTGTATGGGCCCCTGACAGCTTTGACGGCTTGATCTGTATCGGGCTTTTCGCCAAGCCCATTCCCATGGGTACGCCAAAAGCCTGCACGATGGTGTTTCAATCCGGCTCCTTTTGGCTGCCACCGGTTGCCGATGGGACCTACTACCTGCTGGCGGCGGCGTTCACTTGGGATGAACCGCTGATGGAGTATTTCCTTCCCCGCAACAATCTGCGCGGAAAAGCGGCGGGAGCCATTCGCGTGAAAGAAGGGCAGTTCTTTGGCGACACCCGGATTTTCCTGCGGCCGCCAAAGGCGTATGACCCACCCGTTCTCGTCTCTTTGCCCCTTTTGATCACGCGATTTTTGGACGAGGCCGAGCGTCTGCCAGACGACGGAAACAGACAAGAGGCCATCGGTGCAATCTGACTAGAGGACTTTAAATAAGCCCGTGAAAGACCTGCAGTTGTAGAGATGAAACGAAAGAGAAATAAGCAAAGGTCTTTGGGACACCTACCCAGGCGGAATGGAAAAAGCGGAACACGCACTTAGCGTCCAACCTCTGAGACACCCCCAGAAATCGCTGCTTTTGGACGCGTTCCGCTTTTGGAGTGGAGCCGGCCAGTCCACTCCCCCGGCAAGTGTCCCACTGTACCCTGAGCGTTTTCTCTTTCGTTTCATCTCCTCCCCGAAAGCCCGATCCAAGCGCTTTTTCTTCAAAGCCCGGCTAAAGCAAATTTCTTTAAACCCGACTGAGAAGCCTACTCTTTCGCTCTCTGCCAATACTCATAAGCATGAACCGCATTCCCCTTGTAAGAAGAATGCTCCTCCAAAAGCCCGGGAAGCATGTCTAGCTGCCGCCGCATTTCCGCTTTTCCCTCCTCGTGGAAAGAGACATAATTCCCCTCATGGCTTTCCTTCATCTCCACAGCGATGATCATCTCCTTGCCGAGTTCATTGGCAAACCGCAGCTCATCCTGGACAATGGCGGCAATCCCTCCTGCACCCTCGGCGTGGTCGCGGAAAGCCATCAGCGTGATGTGGTCGTGCTGCTCAATCATCCATTTGCTGAAAGACGTGTCGGGATCGCCTGGCACGTGAAAGCGGTCCAGCCAGACTGCAAGGTCGCTGCTGGTCACGAGGCTGCCGCCGCCTTCCTTGCTTTCGGACACGAACGCTTCGATATTGCTCATCCACTGCTTCAATACGCCCTCCGGATCTTCCCGCCAAAGGGGGAGGACGTACGGCTCGATGTCCAGATGAATGCCGCGGAACTGCTCTTCGGGTGCGGCACTCCTGTTGTACGCTTTTACGTAGCGGACCAGCCTCAGCATTCGTTCCCTGTTTGCCTCCAGCGCCCATACCGGGTGGCCGCCCATCGCGTGGACTTCGATACCCGCCGCTGCCGCTTTTCCTGCCAGTTCGCGGTATGCCTCGAAAGGCTGCTCCAGATCGAGCCGGACATACAACAGGTTGATGCCTTCCTGTTTGGCAAAGGAAACGATTTCATCCGCTTGGGTAATGGCTACATCCGCATGCCACACGTATGTACCGAGCAAAGGCTTGTCGTGAGGCAGCGGCTGGATAGGCGGTGTTTCTGTCTGGTTCAGACTCTGCCAGTAGCGGTAATCATGAACGGCTGTTCCGGCAAAAGAAGGGTGCTTGCTCAGTCGTTTCTCCACCAGGTCTAGCTGCCGCTCCATGACCTCAGGCCCTTCTTCGTAAAAGGAAGTGTGCCGCTGGCTGGGCATCTCCTTTACGTTTACCGCGACGAGAACCTGTTTTCCGAGCCGATCCGCTATGCCAAGCTCATCTGAGACCAGCGCCTCGATCCCGTTGGGTCCATCCACACTGTCTCGATAAGCCATCAAGGTAACGTGGTCGAATGTATCGATCATCCATTCGCTAAGAGTGGTGTCCGCAACCCCGGGTACAGGGATGTTGTCGAACCAAACGGCGAGATCTGTGCTTACTTCCAGCGCCGGATCGTTCCGGGCTTGCTCGACGAAAGCTTTCATGTTGGCCGTCCACTGCTTCAGCACCTCTGCTTGATCGGTGTTCCACTCGGGCAGGAGGTAGGGCTCGATGTCGAGGTGCACCCCATCGATTCGTTCTTTGGCGTCGGCCTCGCTGTTGTAGCGCGATACCCAATCCAGCAGGTCCAGCATGCGTCCGCGGTGGCTGGCAAGAGCCCAGGCGGGGTGTCCTCCCAAGGCGTGCACTTCGATACCGGCTGCATGCGCCTCTTGCAGAAACGGGCGATAGTAGTCGAACGGCTTTTGCCTTTCGATGCGAAGATAGATCGTGTTGATGCCGTTTTGCTTGGCAAATCCGAGAATGTCCTGCCGCTTGGCATCGATCAGCTCTGCCTGCCAAATCCACGTCGCTTTTTTGGTTTTGTCGGGAGAGGAAAAGCCGAAGAGAATACTCGCTGCTACACAGAGAAGCACGTACAAAAACCGGGACTGTCTCATCATTTTGTTCCTCCATCAAAAATGCGTAGTAGGCTGTCATCAGGTGAAGTTCTTGCCGTGTCGGCCGAAACGAATAAGAGTCTCGGCAACAAATTTTTACCATCGTAGTACAGGGAGGCAATGGCTCACAAGCACAGAAAAGACTAGTTTCTTGTGAAAAAGAACCCAAAGAGCAGACGGAACAAAAAAACAGGGCCGACCCTCCCGGATCGCCGCGACAGCAGTCACGGCGAAGGAAAAGAGGGGCAGCCCTGTATCTGAATGATTCAATCCGGTTGTCGTATACGGAAAATGGTCTATTACAGACGGGCCATGCCCATCGCTTTCTCTGCCTTGTACAGCATCTCGTTTGCCACATCTGCCGCTTTTTTGGCGCCAGCGGTGAGAATATCGTCCAGCTCCGGCGAACCAAACAGCTTGTGGAAGCGATCCTGGATCGGTTTCAGTGTTTCGACCACTACTTCGGCCAGTTCGGTTTTGAACGCTCCATATCCTTTGCCGTCATACATGGCTTCCAGCTCCTGAATCGATTTGCCGGAGCAGAGGGAGTAGATGGTCAAGAGGTTGGAAATTGCCGGTTTGTTCTCTTTGTCGAAGCGGATCGAGCCTTCGGAATCCGTTTGCGCCCGTTTCACCTTTTTGACGATGGTGTCGGGATCGTCCAGCATCGAGATGAAGCCGCCCTGGTTGGGGTCGGACTTGCTCATCTTTTTGGTGCCGTCCTGCAGCGACATGATGCGAGCGCCGACCTCGGCCACCCGAATGTCCGGAATTTTGAAGACTTCGCCGTAGCGGTTGTTGAAGCGGGCAGCCAGATCGCGGGTCAGCTCCAGATGCTGTTTTTGATCCTCGCCGACAGGGACAAAATCGGTGTTGTACAAGAGGATGTCGGCTGCCATCAACGGCGGATATGCCAACAGGCCGCCCGGGATCGATTCGCCCCGTCCCGAAGCTTTGTCCTTGAATTGTGTCATGCGCTCCAGCTCTCCGACGTAGGAGGTGCAGAGCATGATCCAGCCGAGCTTGGCATGAGCAGGAACCTCGGATTGAACAAACAGGGTGACCTTCTCAGGGTCCAGGCCGACAGCCAAATAGAGCGCGGCCAGACGGCGCACATTGTCCTTCAGTACGGCAGGCTCTTGCGGCACGGTGATCGCGTGCTGATCGACAATGCAGTAAAAACAGTTGAATTCATCCTGAAGCGGCACAAAGTGCTTCATCGCTCCAAGATAGTTGCCTAGCGTGAGGATACCGCTGGGCTGAATGCCGGAAAAAATCGTTTTCATGTCAACATTTCTCTCCTTTCCAAAATGGGAACGAAAAATAAAAAAGGTCCATTCGTCCGAATAGGGACGAATGAACCGTGGTGCCACCCTTGTTATTCCGGGCAAACACAGACCGTGCTTGCGTGGAATCTCTTTACCCGTACCAGTGATACGGTGCCCGTTGTAACGTGTGGACTATTCACGCCAGAGCCTACTGCCGGTAAGCCCGGGTTCGGTCTGGAGCTCGGAAGCCCATTCAACATCCATTTGACACTGATTCGCACCAACCATCAGCTCTCTTAAGTCTCCTGTGATGTCTACTCTTCTTCCTCATCGCCGAGTTGTCATCCTTTGAGGAGTTATTTTACTCTCAACTGAAAAAAAAATCAACCGGATTATTGACAGCAAGATTCATCAGGTATAAAACTAACTCATAAGTTATATAGCTCAAAAGTTAGTTTTAAGGAAGTAAAGGGGGAAAGGACATGATTGCGTGGCTTGATTCCATATGGGAGCTATCCGTTGTTTTATGGCTGCTGCCGATCGCTTTTATTTGCCACGATCTGGAGGAGATCATCACGGTAGAAAAATGGCTGGCCGGAAACAGGGAACGAGTGCTCAAGGTGCTTCCGCCCAAAGCAGCCCGTTTTTTAGAGCCGTCCCTGTCGATGAATACCGCGCAGTTTGCTGCCGCAGTGGCCTGTATCTTTCTCGTCATCTCCAGCGCTACGGTATTGGCAGTGACAACGCTGTCGACCGGAGCTTATTTGCCCTTTTACCTGGTGTGCGTGCATGTCATGTTTCTGCATGTCTTTACCCATGTGGGGCAGTCGATCCTTCTTGGCAGCTATACCCCCGGAGTTGTGACGGCGGTAGTGGTCATATTGCCGTACTCCTCGTACGCCTATTATCGCCTGCTGGCATCGGGAGCGGTCAGTTGGGAGCTGTTGTTTTCCACCCTGCCGTTTGTCCTTTTGATCATCCCGGTTTTGTTCTCGGCTCACTGGCTAGGCGAGCGTCTGGTGAAGCAATAAGCGATTATCAATATTCATTGTCCATTGTTTATTGTTCATTGGTCTTTGACTTGATTCCCTCTCAGCCGCAAATTTGCTATGGTAAGAGGAAGGATAAAAAGACTGCCAGCACGAAAGAGGGAGCTTACTTGAAGCTGCGTTTGGGGATCATGGGAGCCGATGATTCACTGGATATCATCCGTTCCGTCGTAAATGACTATGCCGAGATCGAATGCCTTCCCATCGTTTATTGGACGGAAGAGGAAATTTTTGACCTGCTCGAGCCTCATGTGGGCCAGGCGGACATGTGGCTGTTCTCCGGCCAGGTGCCGTATTCCATGGTAAAGGAATGGGGCAGGATCAAGACGCCGATGGCCTATGTTCCGCATATCGGCGCCAGCCTGTACCGGACACTGCTCCATATTTCTCACGAGAAAAGCATTACTGTCAGCGAGCTCAGCTTTGATACGTTTTCGTCTGACGAGTTTTCGCGTTTGCTGGAGGAGGCGGGTCTTTCCACTTCCCGAATCTGGCTGAAATCGTACGCGGGAGCGATTCATGCAAGCGAGCTGGCTGACTACCACGAGACGCTGTGGCGGGAAGGCAAGACGAAGGCGGCCGTCACTTGCCTGCGAACAGCCCAGATGGAACTGGAAAGACGCGGGGTGCCGGTTTACCGCGTATTGCCGACCCGCGCAGGCGTAGAGGCCGTCCTCAGTATGCTGCTGCGGACCTATGAAATGCTTCAGTTCAAGGATACGCAGATTGCCGTCCAGATGATGGAGATCGATTCGTTCAAAGGCTTGACCAGCGGAACATTTTCTACAGACGAGCTGTACAATCTGGAGATCAAATCGACGGAAAAGCTGCTGCGCTACGCAAAGCAGCTGCAAGGCTCCCTGAAGATTGCGGGGCCGGGCCGGTACGTCATTTTTACGACAAGAGGCATCCTGAGAGACTTTACCCGTGACTTTGTGGCGGCTCCCCGCCTGGAAGAGCTGTCGGGCATCCAGGACGAGATGGTCACCTGCGGCATCGGGATCGGCAAGACGGCCTACGAAGCGGAAATCCACGCAGGAACGGCGCTGCTCCACGCCAAGGAGAGCGGACCGGGCTCCTGGATGGTGTTCTTCGACGACAAGCGAATCGCCGGACCTCTGGGGAAAAGCGAGCAAATTACGTTTAGCGGCGCTTCCGGCCAGCTCCAGGAGATCAGCCGGCAGACGTCGCTTAGCGTACAGACGCTCAGCAAGCTTCAATCGATTTTGAAGAAGCGCGGCTCGGCCGAGATCAACGCGCATGAGCTGGCCATGCACATGCAGATCATGCCGCGCAGCGCCCGCCGCATCCTGATCGAGCTGGAGACGAAGGGTATTGCGACCGTCGTCGGTGAAGAGAGTCCGCATCCGCGAGGAAGGCCGCGAAAGGTGTATCGGATCGAGCTTTGAGAGAGAGTTTGAGCGTGTTTTCGAACAGGTCCTCACGAGACTTTCGGCGGAAAGAGGAAAGGGGGAACGAGGGTGGGCACGTGGAAGGGGAGCAAGTGGCGGCGTTTTGTCAGTTATTTGGCGTATTCGATTTTCTGCGGCATTCTTATTTTGCAGATGCTGCGTGTGCAAGTTCTTCTCCAGGAGCAGGTCAGAGTGACATTTAAGTCGATGCCGCTTCTTGTCTACTCTGCGTTTTTTCCTGTCATCATCGGGATATTGCTCGGGATACCCGGCTTTGTCCGCACCTGCAGACAGCCAGCGGCCTGGAGCTTTGACTGGGTGAAATTCATTGCTGTCGGAGTCCCGTCTCTGTACGGTTCGCTTTTTATCTGGCTGTATTTTTCTCCTGTCGGAAGCAATTTGCCATTTGCTTCCACCGTACTGGGCTGCGGCGGTTCGACTTTCCCGGCGATCTGCGGGATCGTTTTCGGCTATATACTTATCGGGTGTTTTCGGAAAGCGGAACGGAAGGATGCGAAGCAGAGCGCGCCAATCTCTTAAACAAAAAACAGATGCCATTTCCTGGAGGAACAAAACAGCGATTGACAACAGCCGAGAAATGGCATACTTTTAAATTAGATATTTAGATGATTGTCTAAATGTCTAATAACCAAGATTTTATGTTCCCAAAAAGGTCGTGGTTTTGTGAATGATACCTTTAAAGCGCTGGCTGACCCTACGCGCCGACAAATCATCCGGCTGTTGAAGGAGAGAGATATGACAGCAGGCGAAATCGCCGATCACTTTGCCATGACAAAGCCCAGCATCTCCCATCATCTCAGTTCATTGAAACAGGCGAAGCTGATTTTGGATGAGCGGCAGGGGCAGAACATCGTGTACTCCTTGAATACGACAGTTGTGCAGGATGTCATGGGCTGGTTTTTGGAGATTATTGGGGACCGGAAACCTGAGAAGGAGTGAAAGGCATGAATCAAGCGGTCAGTATCATGATCCTGTTGGTACCCATCCTCATCGGATTGTTTACGTACAAGGACTTGCCCGAACAGATGGTCATCCACTTTGGGCCGGGCGGGGAGCCGGACGGTTTTCAAAGCAAAGGAACGTTCTTTTTGACCTACATTCTGATCAGCATCGTGATTTTTGCAATCGTTGCATATACCCGCAAAATTGACCCGAAGAAGCAAAATTACGAGAAATTCGAGAAAGCGTACGGCATCATCCGGCTGCTCACCGTCCTGATTTTGAGTGCAGCCTTCAGCCATCTGCTGGCTTATAACCTCGGGATGCGGGCGATAGGCGCGGACGTATTTGCCAACCTGATCATCGGGGTCCTCTGGCTCGTGATCGGAAACTATCTGCCGCAGGTGAGAAGCAATTATTTCATTGGAATCAAAACGCCATGGACACTGGCGAGCGAAGAGGTGTGGCGCAAAACCCACCGGATGTCGGGGCCGCTCTGGGTAATTGCGGGACTGTTTGCGATCTTGTCGGCATTCCTCCCTGCCATGCGTGACGCGAGCTGGCCGCTGCTGGTCGTGATCGGCTTGTCCGTCGGGGTACCGGTCATTTACTCTTACATGGCGTATCGCAGGCTGGAGGGGACGAAGGGATGAAAAGTGGAAGCATGCACGGCTACCCCTCATACGGCAAAGCATATGTGCCCCTGTTTGTTGCCGGACTGATCGGCGTGATTGCACTCGTTCCCACATCTGTCAGGCAGCTTCAAAATGTGCCCGGATTGCCTGACATGCCGGTAGCGGTGCTGGCCGCTCTGTCCATGCTGCAGCCTCTGATCCTGCTGGCGATCTCGGTTGCTGTGGGAACATGGCTGGCTCCACGGGTCGGGCTGACATCGCTTGTCGCCGACAAGGCGACGAAAGGCGAGCCGTTTTGGAGCCGATTGCGTCCGCAGATGCCTGCTGCCATCGTTTTTGGCATCGCGGCAGCGGTCATTTTGCCTCTGCTCGACATTTTCTTTCAGCCGTGGCTGCCCGCAAGCCTTGCGGGCGGGGCGCCTCCGCGGGATCTCTCCTTTACCATCAGCGCCATGCTGTACGGAGGCATTACGGAAGAATTGCTGCTGCGCTGGGGCATGATGTCGCTCCTGGCGTGGCTCGGCTGGCGCCTGTTCCAGCGGGGGAGAGAGATTCCGGGAGCTGCGGTTATGGTCACCGCTATTGTCATAAGCGCTCTGCTGTTTGGCATCGGACATCTGGGAGCGGTGGCCGTCCTCGCTCCGCTTACGCCTATGCTGATCATCCGTACCATCCTGCTGAATGCCGTGGGCGGAATTCTTTTCGGCTGGCTGTTTTGGAAGCATAGCCTGGAAGCAGCCATGGTCGCCCACGCGGCGGCACATGTCGTGATGACACTTGTGGCGCTTGTGCTTGCTGCTCTAGGATGATTTTGCCTGCGGAAGGGCTGGGAGCGCTCGTGAAGAGCAGTCCCGGCTCTTTTTTTACTATGTCCAAACCGTTTTTCTTCCTCAGCCGTTTTCATCTCCTTCACCAAGGCCTGATTGACCGTTTTTTTAAACCACGACTGAAATCAAGAGGACCGCTTTTTCCTCGGTCGCCAGGAAGAACACGCAACACCGGAAAGGACTTCCAATAATCCCCAAAATATTTCCCTCTTTTCAAAATTGACAGACTATTATACAATTATGGACACAACCGTAAATCAACCGTTAATTGCGTAAAGAAAAAGGGGTGAAAGCGTATGATCAATCCGGACAGGCTGTGGGATCGGTTAATGCGTTTGAGTGACATCGGCAAACAAGAGTCGGGCGGCATTACCAGACTTTCTTTTACACCCGAAGAGAGAGCTGCAAAAGATCTCGTTCGCGGTTTTATGCTTGAGGCGGGGCTTGCCGTACGGGAGGACGAGGTAGGCAATTTGATCGGCAGAAAAGAAGGCGGCAATCCGGAAGCGCCTGTCGTCCTGGTCGGTTCGCACATCGATTCTGTGTTCAACGGCGGAAACTTCGACGGTCCGCTTGGCGTTTTGGCTGGCGTGGAAATCCTGCACGCGATGAACGAGCAAGGCATCGCCACCGAACATCCCATCGAAGTGATCGCCTTTACCGATGAAGAGGGGACCCGTTTCAGCTACGGCATGATCGGAAGCCGCGGCATCGCCGGTCTATTGGAAAGAAGCGAGCTGGAGCATTGCGACAAGGACGGCATCTCGATTGCCGAGGCGATGAGACAGAACGGTTTGGATCCCGATGCGATCGGCAAAGCCGCTCGTCCGAAGGGGAGCGTAAAGGCGTACGTCGAGCTGCATATCGAGCAGGGCAAGGTGCTGGAGAGCCGCAATCTGTCGGTCGGGGTGGTAAGCGGTGTAGCCGGTCCTTTGTGGGTGAAGTTCATCCTCGAGGGGGAAGCCGGGCACGCGGGAGCCACACCGATGACGCTTCGCCGCGATCCGCTGGCGGCGGCAGCAGAAATCATGCTGGCGATCGAGCAGGAGGCGGGCAAAACGGGAACAGCCGTCGGTACGGTAGGACAGCTGCAGGCATATCCCGGCGGCGTGAACATCATCCCGGGAAAAGTGGAGTTTTCGCTGGACCTTCGCGATGTGGATCAGGCGGTACTTGACCGCGTCGAAGCCGAAATTGTCAGAGTTGCCAAGCAAATATGCGAAAAGCGAGGCATTCAGCTCGCGATCGAACTGTTGCAGCGCATACCGCCGGTCATCTGCTCCGAAGAAATTCAGCAGGCTGCCAAAGACGCGTGCGAGTCGCTTGGCTTTGAACCGTTTACGATGCCGAGCGGTGCCGGACATGATTGCATGCAGTTGACCGGCCTCTGTCCGGTTGGCATGATCTTTGCCCGTTCCCAAAAGGGCATCAGCCACAATCCGGCTGAATATACCACCAAGGAAGACTGTGCAGACGGAGCCAATGTGCTGTACCGCACGGTTCTCTCACTCGCCGGGAAGGCGTAGGAAAGCACGAATTTCATTAGGGAGGCGTATTTGAATGACGACGACAGCGACACTCAATCAAGAAGCGGAACAGCTCAAGGAGCAGGTAATCGCGTGGAGGCGTTATTTGCACCAAAATCCGGAGCTTTCGTTTCACGAGGAAAAAACGGCCCAGTTCGTCTACGACACGCTCGTTTCGTTCGGCAACCTGGACGTGACCAGACCGACCAAGACAAGCGTGATGGCGCGGCTGATCGGTTCACAGCCCGGGCGTGTTCTGGCGATGCGGGCCGACATGGATGCCCTGCCGATCACGGAGGAAAACACCTTTGCGTTTGTCTCCACGAATCCCGGCGTGATGCATGCTTGCGGTCACGACGGACATACGGCGATGCTGCTCGGCACGGCGAAAATTCTCTCAGGGATGAAAGACCGGATCAAAGGCGAGGTCCGCTTCCTGTTCCAGCACGCGGAGGAGCTTTTCCCCGGCGGGGCGGAGGAAATGGTGCAGGCAGGGGTCATGGACGGCGTGGACATGGTCATCGGGACCCATCTGTGGGCGCCAATGGAATTTGGCAAAGTGGGGATTTGCCCAGGTCCGATGATGGCCGCACCGGATACCTTCTACATTACCATCACCGGCAAGGGAGGGCACGCAGCACTGCCGCATCAGACGGTCGACAGCATTGCCATAGCGGCACAGGTGGTCACCAACCTGCAGCACATCGTCTCTCGCAATACCGATCCGCTGGACAATCTGGTCATTTCCGTCACCCAGTTTATCGGCGGAACGACACACAATGTCATCCCGGGATCGGTCAGCATTTGCGGCACTGTTCGCAGCTTTGACCAAAAGCTTCGCGATTCCGTTCCGGCTCTGATGGAACGCGTCGTCAAAGGAATTACCGAGGCCCACGGAGCCACCTATGAATTCAAATACGAATACGGCTATCGTCCTGTGATCAATGACGAGGAAGTGACCCGTCTGATGGAGAGCATCGTCACGGAGACGCTGGGAGAGGAATGGATCGACCACATGAAGCCGAACATGGGGGGAGAGGACTTTTCGGCATTCCAGCAAAAAGCTCCGGGCTGCTTCTTCTACGTAGGCGCAGGCAACCAGCAGAAGGGCATCGTCTATCCGCACCATCACCCGCGCTTCACGGTAGATGAAGATGCGCTGGAGGTAGGCGTGAAGATCTTCGTCAATGCCGCCCATAAAATCGTCATGGCATAGATTTGCATGAAAAAACCGAAGATTCCGAACGGTTGCAAATCGCAGGAATCGACAGACAAAGGGGGATCTGCTGCCCATGAAACTGATTCATCTATTAGCCTTGCTGCCGTTTATCGGAATACTCGGTTGCATCGGATTTGTCAATAAAGTAGAGCCTTACGTGCTCGGACTGCCCTTCCTTCTGTTTTGGATCGTCCTCTGGGTCGTCCTGACCTCTGTCATTATGGCGATCATCTACAAGCTGGACCCGGCGAACAAGAGAGGTGACTCCTAGATGAATGCAGCGTTGATGATCATTTTCGGATTCCTGGCATTGTCTCTCTTTCTCGGGATTCAGGCAAAACGCGGCAAGGATATGAACCTGGAGCAGTGGACCGTCGGGGGACGCGGCTTCGGAACGATATTTGTATTCCTGCTGATGGCGGGCGAGATTTACACCACCTTTACGTTCCTGGGCGGCAGCGGCTGGGCATATGGCAAAGGCGGGCCGACCTTCTACATTCTCGGCTATGGCTGTCTCGCCTATATCATGTCGTACTGGCTGCTGCCCGCCATCTGGCGCTACGCAAAAGAGAACAAGCTGATGTCGCAGTCCGACTTCTTTGTCAGCAAGTATAAAAGCCCGTACCTGGGTGTCCTCGTCTCAATCGTCGGGGTAGTGGCGCTCATCCCGTATCTGGTCCTCCAGCTAAAAGGCCTGGGGCTGATCGTGGCAGAGGCTTCTTACGGAAGCATCTCAAACACGGCGGCGATCTGGATCGGGACCATGGCTGTCACGGTATACGTGATGATCTCCGGAATCCACGGCTCGGCGTGGACCGCTGTGGTCAAAGACATCATGATTCTGTTTGTGGTTGTGTTCCTCGGTCTCTATCTGCCGTTCCACTACTATGGCGGCATCACCGAAATGTTTCAGGCTGTCGAAGCGGCCAAGCCAGGATTTGTCGCTCTGCCGGAAAAAGGCCTCAGTCCGTCCTGGTTTGTCTCTACTGTTCTGCTGACAGCGCTTGGTTTCTATATGTGGCCTCATACTTTCGGTTCGGTCTACTCTGCTCAAAATGAGAAGGTCTTCCGGAAAAACGCGATCGTCATGCCGCTTTACCAGTTGGTGCTGCTGTTCGTCTTCTTCGTAGGGTTTGCCGCGATCCTGCAGGTGCCCGGACTGGAAGGGGCGGATGGCGACATGTCACTCTTGCGCCTGTCTATCCAAACCTTCGATCCCTGGTTTGTCGGGGTGATCGGCGCGGCGGGGCTGTTGACAGCGATCGTGCCGGGGTCGATGATTCTGATGTCCTCGTCGACGCTGATTGCGAAAAACGTGTACAAGGTATTCGCACCGAAGACGACGGACGAACAGGTATCCAAGCTGGCCCGTTATCTGGTGCCTGTAGTCGCGCTCATCTCGCTTTACTTTACATTCAAGGGCGGAGATACACTCGTCACCCTGCTGCTGATGGGCTACAGTCTCGTTACCCAGCTCTTCCCTGCGCTTCTGTTCAGCCTGTCCAAACGCAATTTTGTCAGCAAGCAGGGAGCGGCAGCCGGTATCATCGCCGGTGTGGCAACGGTTGCGATCGTCACGATCAGCGGCATCACGATCGGCACCCTCTTCCCATTCCTGCCGCAGTCCATTCAAGATCTGAACGTCGGCATTATCGCACTGGTCGTCAATCTTGCAGTGACGACGGTTGTGAGCCTCGCTACAAAAGGCAGCGCGAGGGCAAACGACGAGACTATCAACGCAGCGTAGGCACTGGTTTTCCGAGACAAACAACAAAACAGGGCTGTTCCGATTGGAGATGACTGTACAATCGGAGCGGCCCTGTTTCTATGCGGGTCGGCAGCGATACGGAGGGACAAAAACAGCAAGAGGTTTTCGATTCAAAGCGACGAATCATACTGTGTCCGAAACAAGCGGTGCCAGATCGATTTTTTTCGCTGCTCGTCGCGGAGCTGGGCCAATTGCTGCTTGGCTTCGATGATGTCGCTCATGGCTTTCATCAAGCGGCGGTCGCGTTCCTTCAGACTATTGCGGATGTACGCTTCCTGCTTTTCCAAGCGTTCCATCAGCTCCATCTGAACTGCATCCTGATGCTGTACATGCTGGGCGAGAGAGTGGATTTTCTCTTCCAGCCGATCGACATGGGCGCTGGTCCGAAGAGCCAAAGCAGCGGATGTGCTCGCAGACAGTGCAGCCGAATGGTTTGACGGGAAAGGTGCAGAGCCGGCAGAGGGCACGACCGGGGGAACAAGGCTGAGCGAAGCGGCAGTTTCCCGCTTGGTCTGTTGAAAGGAAGTGCGTCCGGCTACGGTCCGCGCCGCTTCCTCGAGCGGCATCAGGTTTTCCTTTGTCAACTGATAAAACGAGCGCAGTGCGTCGACATCCGACTGTCTGTATTCCCGGCGGTTTTGACTGTCCCGCAAAAACCGGTACCCCTGCTGCTCCAGGAGCATGCTCCACTTTCGCAGCGTGCTGGCTCCGACTCCGAGAATTTCGGCCAGTTCACGTCCGGAGTAGGTTTTCTCCTTGGCAACCAGTTCGATCACGTTCTTCATATGACTTCCCTCCCGTTCTGACAAAAGTATTCCGAACATTGTGAAATGATTATGCTTGTACACTTCGCTGACACTAAGTAAACTCCTGTTTGCAAACGTACGACAAATTCTATCAGGGTTCGTCCCATAACCCATAAAGAGAGGAACGAAAGGATTCATGTCACGACTATTGATCCTCGGTGCGAGCGGTTATCTTGGTTCCAAGATCGTTGAAAACGGAAAAAAGCAAGGATGGGAAGTGACGGGGACGTGCTTTCAAAACCTCCATGCGCAGTACAGTCAGGTAGATTTGAGGGAAGAAAGCGCCTGTGCAGAGCTGCTCCGGCAAGCGAATCCTGATGTGGTGATATGGGCAGTGATGAGCGGAGAGAACGAAACTGCCCTGATTCAGAAGGGGCTGTCCGGAGTTCTCTCCCATATTTCGCCAGCGACAAGGCTGCTGTTCGTGTCGACTGATGGCGTTTTTGAAGGGGCTCAAGGACCGTACCAGGAACGGGACGCTCCTTCCTTCTGGAACAGGGACAGCAGCTTGGCGGCTTATTGCAATGCCAAGCTTGCCGGCGAGGAGATGGTGAGGAGCGGCCATTTGGATCATGCTATCGTCAGATCAGGTCCCATTTACGGGCCGGATGCGGACGGGCGCTGGGACAATCGCGTGCGCCAGTTGACAGAGGCATGGGAAAAAGGGGAGCGGGTTGTCCGCAGCAGCAATGTCCTTCGCACGTTTATCCACGTGGAGGATCTCGCGGACGCTTTGCTGGAGCTGGCCGGAAGCGAGTGGACGGGCACTTTGCATGTGGGACCGAGCAGCTTTGAGAGCTATTACACCTTTGCACAGAAGACAGCGCTTCGCTTTGGATACGACCCGGCCCTGGTAGAAGAAGACCAAATAAGTAGGGAAGACGCGGCAAACAAAGGGATCAAGCTCGACCTCAGGCTGGATACATCATTGGCCTGCCGCAGCTTGCATACGTCCTTTCGTTCTGTATAGTGCCGAACGTCCAGCAAGGCAGAGTAAACGGCCAAATGTCACCCGGGATCATTGCCAAAGGGTGGCTGCACATTTTGGAGAAAAATCCACGTTTGCTTTGGTTGAATGGCGTTGCATGTACATAGGATGCAGGTAAAGGAGGGATCAACCATGGCATTTCGTGATCAGGCCAAAAAGCTCGAAGGGGAAAAAGTGAAGGTCGATACAGTGAATGGCACCTTCGTCGGCAAACTGGTGGATGTGAAAAACTCTACCTTGATTCTGCGGGACAATGAAGGCAAGCGCGTTGTCATTCGGGACTCGAAAATCATCGCGCTCGTCGAATTGAAGGATCCCCATCACAAAGACAATCTCCTCTCGTAAGCCGGTAGTGTCAAACGCAAGCCGGCAAGGAACGGACTGGCTGCGAAAGCCGTGAAGGAACGGACTGGCTGTCGGCTCTCGCAGCCTTTTACATAATCGGACGGAAGAGCAAAAACATACGCGGAGGGCAGAAAAAACACTTGCGATAGCGCTTTTGGGATTGGATAATATTAGCAAAACACATACTATTCCGACTTGTAAAGTTGGGAAAATGGAGGGTCTCATGCGCATTATCGATCTTTCGCAAGTGCTCGAGTCAGGAATGCCCCAGTACCCGGGTCAGCCGGTTGCTGAGTTCAAGCAGGTTTCTCAAGTAGAGTCGGACGGGTTTCAGGTGACCGACTTTCACGCAGTCGTTCACGTTGGAACGCATTGCGATGCACCAGCCCATTTTATTCAAAATGGCGAGACCATCGAGGCAATCCCGCTGGAGCGTTTTGTCGGCGAAGCTGTGATCGTGGACGTCCACCTCGACGGACAGCGGGAAATGAGTCCGGCTGTTCTGGAAGGCGCGGACATTCGCCCGGGAGACATCGTTTTGTTCCGTACGGGCCTCAGCAAGCAGTGGGGGACGGATGCTTACGAAACCGACTACCCTTACTTCGGAGAAGAACTGGCCAAGGAGCTGGTGGAGCGCGGAGTTCGGGCAGTCGGGCTCGACTTCATCTCTCCCGACCCGATCGAGACTGAAAACTTCCCCGCTCACCACATTTTTCTCGGCAACAAGCTGGGGATCGTGGAAAACCTGAAAAACCTGGAGCAAATTGACCGCAAGCGCGTCTTCTTCGCGGCTGCGCCGCTCAAGATTAAAGGGAGCGACGGCGCTTTTACGAGAGCCTTTGCGGTTCTGTTTGACTGATTATTCAAATGTTTGAAACAACATGCGCCAACTGATTTGACATGGCTGACATTCCCACCTATCATCAGGAATGAATAGTAGATTGCGAAGAAGGAAGGGAATGCACATGTTGGAAATCCAGTATCACGGTCATTCTTGTATCCAACTGACCAGCGAAGGACATTCAATCATCATCGATCCGTTCATCACCGGAAACCCGCTTGCTGCCACGAAGCTGTCCGATATTCGGGTTCAGTACATTCTCTTGACGCACGGACACCAGGATCACATTTTGGACGCCGTAGAATTGGCGAAGCAAAATGACGCTACCATCATCGCTACGTTTGAACTGGCCAACTACCTGGGATGGCAAGGTGCCAAGACGATGGCGTTAAACCTAGGAGGCTCCGCTTCCTTTCCGTTCGGTACAGTAAAAATGACCCAAGCCTTCCACAGCTCGGGCATGGTTTTTGAAGAAGATACGCGTATCGTTTATTTGGGAATGCCGGGCGGCTTTATCGTCACGATGGGCGGAAAGACGGTTTATCATGCGGGCGATACCGGACTGTTTGGAGATATGAAGCTCCTCGGCGAGCGCCACGACATCGACGCAGCTTTCCTTCCGATCGGGGATGTGTTCACGATGGGACCGGAGGATGCCAAAACCGCGGCCGAGTGGGTAGGAGCCAAGTTCGTCGTGCCGATGCACTATGATACGTTCCCGCCGATCAAGCAGGACGGGAAGGCATTTGTCGAAAGCCTGAAAGAAAAAGGAATCGACGGGGCCGCGCTGAAGCCGGGAGAGTCGACACGTCTGTAAGGCGTTACTTTCTCAAAAGATCGAGGAAGTTCTGTGCCGCCTTTGACAAGTAATAGTCCTTCAGCCAAATGACGCCGGATGAAGCGGCGAGCGTCGCATCCGCAATCTCGAACACCTGCAGATCATGCCCGGGGTGCATCCTGAGAACGACTTCCGGTACGATCGTCGCCCCAAAGCCGGAAGAAACCAATTGCAAGAGGACCGCGATATCCGAGCATTCGCCGAGGATGACAGGCTCCAATCGGCGCCGGGAGAATTCCTCGAGGATCAAGTGGTACACGCCGAGTCCTTCGATGCTGGGCAACAACAACGGATGATGGCAAATCTGCTCGTAGGTGATTGTCGCGGATGAGCCGGGAATGCGAGTGGAGCTGGCGAAGCGCAGCGGTTCCGTCTTTAGATGCAGGATCGAAAAGTCATTGAGTTCAAGCGGCAGCCTGATGATCGCCAGCTCAATGGCTTTTTCTTTTACCATTTTCAGAAGCTGATCGGATTCATTCTGCTGGATTTTGTACGTTACGTGGGGATAGCTTTCCTGAAACCGCTTCAACAGTATGGGCAATAGCTCGGAAGAGAGCGTGTTGACACCGATACTGAGTGTCCCTTTCGTGCCCTCGCCTACCTCTTTTACCTCGATCTCCGACTCTTCCACAAGGCTGGCAATTTTGACGGCGTGCTTGTACAGGATGCGTCCCGCCTCTGTCAGCTCCAGACCTCTGGCGTGCCTGACGACCAGGGCGACGCCCAGCTCTTTCTCCAAATTGATCAACTGCTGGCTAAGCGGCGGCTGCGCGAGATGAAGCCGCTTGGCAGCCGCAGAAATTTGTTTCTCCTCTGCAATGGCGATAAAGTAGCGAAGCTGTTTGATATCCACCGAGACTCCCCCTTCAATAATATATGGGAAAAGTAATTATTTATAATGAAAGTAATATTTTTCGTATATCAATTGCCATGATAGCATTAAGGAAGCGAATGAGCAAAGGGAGGGAAGGATTCGTGATCCGTCTGGCTGTGACTTTCTTTTCTTCTTTTTTGATTCTGGCAGGCTGCGGGGAGCCTGCAAGCACAGGGGAAGTTCTGCAGGATGCACAGAATAGAGCAAAGGAGAGTGGACAAACAGTGGTGCAGGAAAATATGGGCCAGGAGCTCATCAAGGCGGCGGAAAAAGGGGAAACGGCTGCGGTGCTGGAGCTGCTCAAAAAAGGTGCGGACATCAATGCTGCGGATGAAAAAGGACGGACGGCGGTGCTGGCAGCTACGCATGGCAATCACGCGGAAACGGTCAAAGCGCTCATCGAAGCCGGGGCCGATATTCATATCCGGGACAACCGCCTGGATAACGTGTTTTTGTATGCGGGGGCAGAGGGACTTCTGGATATCGTCAAGCTGGCCATTGATGCGGGTGCCGATCCGAAGCTCACCAACAGATACGGCGGGACAGCTCTGATCCCTGCGTCGGAAAGAGGGCATGTAGAAGTTGTACAGGAGCTGCTCGCCCGCTCTGGTGTAGATGTCAATCACGTGAACAATCTGGGCTGGACAGCGCTGATGGAAGCGATCGTGCTCAGCGACGGAGGAGAGGCCCATCAGCAGATCGTGCAGCTGCTGATCGATCACGGAGCCGACGTGAATATTCCCGACAAGGACGGGGTAACGCCGCTTGCCCATGCGAAAAAGCGCGGATACCGCGAAATCGAAGAGATGCTGATCAAAGCCGGAGGACGTTAAAATCCCGTTGGACAAATCGTGATGAAACGAAGGCACGTCTCATAAACTATGGCAAGAAGATCAGATGTCAAAGGATGGGATGTGCGGTGAAAATCGGTACCTCCGCGCTGTTGTTTTTCGCCCTCTATGCGATATACTCATGGGCAGGCTTTCTTTATCCGGAGGGTGGGGCCTGGTACGAGGCGCTTGCCAAACCGCCAGGCACTCCACCCGCCAGCGTCTTTCCCGTCGTGTGGGGAATCTTATATGCACTTATATCGTTATCGATTGTCCAATTGGCCAGAAGCCGGCAAATGGATGGAGAAACCCTGCTGCTGTTTTTTATCAACTGGGCAGTCGTTCAGGTGTTTACCTGGCTTTTCGTAGAGAAGCATCTGCTCTTGCCAGCGGCGGCAGACACCGTGCTTGTCGCTTATTCCACCTGGCTGCTGATCAAAATGATCCGGCCCCGCAAGCGGGCGGCGGCCTATCTGCTCATCCCCTATTTGCTGTGGGCATTGTACACGGTGTATCTGTCTTGGGGGGTCTTTTTGCTCAATCGATAGGTGGATGTTTCTCACCTTGTTTGAATATTGCATGGATGCTTGGAAGCATGGAAAACCGCCGCAACGATCAGTGGTTGCGGCGGTTTTTTCGCTTCAGTCGTACTTTTTCGCTTCAGTCGTACTTTTTCGCTTCAGTCGTACTTTTTCGCTTCAGTCCCACTTTTTTCCTTGGCTGCAAATGATTCCGCAGCAGTGGATAAATAGTAAGCAAGACCTGTCTGCTGTTCCTCAAGCATCTTTCGGTGAAAGTCGTCATCCAGGAAAAAGCGCGTTCGTGCCGCAAAATCGTCAGCGCTGGTCGCATGTCCGCTCTGATTCAAGAAGGCGATATGCTCGGAAATCAGCCTGTGTACACTCTCATCGTCAAATTTGACGCCCTTCGCCAGAAAATCCGCCATTCCATCCGTAAATCGCTTCGCTTCCCGCGCCATTTGGTTCATCGCCGGGACCTCGGACGAGTCGATGGAAGGAAGAGAAAAATCATAGGTCTCCTCCAAATACCGTTTTTGTTCGGCCAGTGCCTCCATCCACTCCTCTTCGTCACAAAACCCCTTGAACATCTCTGCCTGATTCATCTGTTCACCGTTCTCGGCATGTGAAATCGATTCGTCCAGCGTTTGAATGACTCTTTCCAGCCGTTGCTTGCGGGCGAGCAGAAGCTCCTTCTGACTGGCCAGAATGGACAGCCGATCAGGGGCGCCTTCGAGCAGTTGCATGATTTTTTCCAGCGGGAAATCAAGCTCCTTGTAAAACAAAATATGCTGCAGACGCTCCAGCTCTTTTGTTCCATACAGGCGGTACCCCGCTTCGCTAATCTCACATGGCAGCAGCAGGCCGATGGAGTGATAGTGATGCAAAGTCTTTACCGTTACGTTTGACAGCGCGGCGATTTCTTTTACCGTGTAGAGCATTTTCATCCCACTCCTCTCTGTTCATAGCGTAAAGGCTCCTCCTAGGTCAGAGTCAAGACATTCTGAATACGGAAAAAAACGTTTGACTCTCCTGCTGCAGGAGGAGGTAGAGTGAATGCGACATTCACCTGCCAGATGGCAGCAAGGGGAGGAATATGAACATGCCGACTTTCGGAATGCTGCAGCGCAACCCGTTTATACGGATGGTCCTCATCGCAAACGTGTTTTCCCAGCTCGGAATATGGATACGAAATTTCGCCATCCTCTTTTATGTCATGGAGAGAACCGGCGGAGACGCTTTTGCCGTATCCATGATCTCGGTTGCCGAATACGCGCCCATCTTTCTTTTTTCGTTGATTGGCGGGGTGCTGGCGGATCGGTGGCGTCCGAAAAAGACGATCATTTGGTCTGAACTGGCAAGCGCCCTTTCAGTTGGCGTCGTGCTGCTTGCACTCGAATCAGGGATGTGGGCGGCTGTGTTTTTTGCGACATGCGGCTCCGCTGTCCTATCGCAAATCACGCAGCCTGCCGGGATGAAGCTGTTCAAGCTGCACGTGCCGGCCGAACAGGCCCAGGCTGGCATGTCGCTATTGCAAACCGTATTTTCCATCTTTATGGTTCTCGGGCCGATTCTCGGCACAATCGCGTATCAAGCTCTCGGAATCTACCTTTCTATCCTGCTGACGGGGATAGCCTTTCTTTTCTCGGCGTGTGCGATGGTTTTTATCCCGCCTGACAACCAGGCTGGCGCTGGCGAGAGGGGCATGCAGACATCGGTGATGCAAGACATGGTGGACGGTATCCGTTACGTCGCGGCGAAAAAAGTTCTCGTCTCCTTAAACCTGTGCTTCTTGGCAGTTGGACTCGGCGTCGGTTTGATATCTCCGCTCGGAATCTTTCTCGTCACGGAAAGACTGGGTTTGTCCGCACAGGATTTGCAATGGATGACAATCCCATACGGTGTCGGCGAAATCATCGGAGGGCTGTTGACCTTTCGCTTGGCCGCCAAGATAGCGCCTCAGCGATTTCTCATGCTTGGGCTGGCTGTGAATGCGGCTGGCATCATCCTGTCTGGCTTGTCTACTGTATTATGGCTGACGATGGCGGCCCAGTTTTTGATCGCGCTTCTGCAACCTGCCATTTTCATCGGGAACAACGCTCTGGTCATGATGCACACCGAACAAGCATACATCGGCCGGGTTACCGGCATTCGGACGCCGCTGATGACCGGTTCGATGGTAGTGATGATGAGCGTATCCGGCATAGCAGCCAGGACGCTCCCGCTGGAACTCATCTATGGCGCGGCAGGGATATGCTTTCTGTTGGCAGCACTGATCGTTTTGCCGTTTTGCAAAGCGAGGCCTGCCACTGCAAATAGAGAAGATGGACGAGCAGCTTCAGCACCATGCCGATCCCGAGAATAACGACGGGAACAAGCAGATCATCGGAGTCAAACAAACGTCCGTGCAAAAGCAAAACCAAAAAACGGGATATCGAGAATAGCATGGCCCGAGCCGGTACCGTCGGGAGAGAGGAAAAGGGTGAGGCCATATATTAATACCGCCATCATAAATGAAAAAAGCCGTCCCGCGACAGGACGGCATTGTTTCGTTCTCTCGTTTTCCCCTACAGCCCTTCTACCAACCGGGCAGCCCGACTGGCGGCTTCCCGCTGAATCTCCTCCCAGGAGAGGGTCGTCAGTTGGTGCTGTCTCATCAGAATTTGTCCGTTTACGATAACGGTGTCGACGTCTGAGCCATTGACGCTGTAGGCAACTAGTGAAAACAGATTGTGAATGGGCTGCAGGTGCGGCTGATTCAAGTCGATCAGGATCAGGTCGGCCTTTTTCCCCGCTTCCAGCGTCCCAACCTCATGGTCGATGCCGAGCAGCTTGGCGCTCTCAATCGTCGCCATGCGGAGCGCTTCCTCTGCCGAAAGCTGAGTCGGATCGCCGTAGTCGAGCTTTTGCATCCAGGTGGCCGCCTTGATCTCGGCGAACATGTCGAGTGTCGTGGCGCTGCCCGCCCCGTCTGTGCCCATCCCGACCGTGATGCCTTGCCGCTTGAACTCCATGACTGGCGCGATGCCGCAGCCAAGCTTGAGGTTGCTCACCGGATTGTGGGCGACACCGCCGCGCATGCCGCGCAAATACCCGATATCCTTGCGGGTGAGATGGACGGCGTGGGCCAACAGGACGTGCGTATGCTCGAACATGCCGAGATGGTAGAGGTATTCGGTAGGGGTCTCGCCGTAATTTTCCCGAATCTTCACGGTCTCCTCCTTGGTTTCCGCGAGGTGGATGTGAAGCGGGATGCGCCGCTGACGCGCAAGCGCAATTACCTCGCGCAAAGGTTCAGGAGGGCAGGTATAGGGGGCATGCGGACCGAACATGGTGGTGATGCGGCCATCACCGGCACCAGACCATTTTTCCACCAGATCGATTCCTTCCCGCATTCTCCTGCCTCCGTCATCCTGCAGGAACACCAGCCCGCGAGTGAGCGAGGCCCGCATGCCGCTTTCCACGACCGCATTCGCTACAGCATCCATGCAGACGTACATGTCGGCAAACGTGGTGGTGCCCGAGCGGATCATTTCCGCGATCGCCAGCTTCGTCCCCCAATAGACGTCTTCCTCCGTCATCCTCGCTTCGGCCGGAAGCATTTTTTTGTCCAGCCAATCCATCAGCTTCAGATCGTCGGAAAAGCCGCGCAGAAGCGACATCGCCCCGTGATTGTGGGCATTGACCAGACCGGGCATGACTGCCATGCCTTTGGCGCTGATCACTTGATCCGCGGGTTGGTCGATCATCGGGGCCACCATCGCGATTTTATCCCCTTCAATCAGCAGATCGCCGGTAAAGGCCTGCTCGCCTTCCTTCATGCTCAAAATGGTGCCTTCTTTAATCAAGATACGTTTCATTCCATTTCCTCCTTCGTCCATTCTGCGAGCTCAAGTGTAAGGGTTGACGCGGCGGAAAGGTCAAGAGTATCGGAAAAATCGGGTTTTTGCGCCGGGTTAGCCGGCTGGGATAAAGCAGGGACAAATAGGGACAAAGCAGGAATAAACCAGGAGCAAACCAGGAAAAAAACGGGAGCAAACCAGGAGGAAAGGAGCGGAAAAGCAAAAGTAAGAGGAAGCAAAGCAGGAATAAGGCAAACCGGGAGGAAAGTAAGATGGAGTAGGGAACGGAAATTTTTGGCATTGGGGGCTGCGTTGATGAACATAAGGACAGGGGCAAAGACAAAAGTCGCACTGCTCGCGCTTGCACTCGCCTTGATTCTGCCGACTGCTGCACACGGCCAGACTCAAGCAGGGCAGCCGCAAACTGCGGAAACGGTCTCTTTGCCCGAGGTGAAGACCTCCGTTATCGTCTCGCAAAATGGAGAAAGCAAGGCGCTAATTCTCAAGGGTGGGGACAAGTACGAAGTAAAGTGGCAAAACTCGCTGGAAAACGAATATCTCTCCAACGTGGTTACCGACGAACAAGGGATCATGTATGTGACCGGGGCGGACGGTTTTCTCTATCGTCTCGATCAAGAAGGAAAGCTGCTGGGCAAAAGCGATCTGTGGATGTACTGGGCCCATTATCTGGAGATGGGGCGTGACGGACTGCTGTACGTCATCTGGGACAACACGCTGGAGTACGAATGGGAAGCGCCCGGCTATGTGATTGTAGTGGATAAAACAGGAAAAGAGCTTCGGGCGATCGAGTTTCCATATATGCTCAGCCGCAGCTACCGGGATTTCGATGTGGCCAGTAACGGCACGTTCTTTTTGCTCACCGATCAAGGCGTCACGGCAGTGGACAAGGAAGGAAACGTACGCTGGAGCAACAAAGAAATTCTGAGTACAGTCCCATTGCAGGAGGGAGCACTGTTCCCAAGCGTGCACAGTATCGACTGGGTTGAGTCCAAGCGCACGCTGGTCGTCGGGTTGGACGGGCGAACGTTTATCGGGTTGGACGAAGCTGGCAAGATCAGGTGGAAAAGAGAAGGGCTCGACTGGGGAGACCAGTACTATTCGTCCGATGGTATCGTTTACGTACTGGGGGAAAAAGGACTTCACTTCTTTAACGCTGCCGACGGCAAGGATATCGCTGAGGCACCCGTAGATCATGACATCCTGTCCAAGCTGGGCATCCCGAATGATGGAACGGGCGGTTACTACATTCCCCTCAGCAATAACACCATAGGAAAAATAGACCGGACGGGAAAGGTGTTGTGGAGCTATCACACACCTGAGGGAGAGACAGGGTTCGTCAGTTGGGAACGATTTTCGGATGCAGAGGGAAATCTCTACTTTGCCGATTACGGCGGAAACTTGTACGGACTCGACAAGGATGGCAAGGAGAGGTTTATTCTGGTGCGAAACGATCCGGAGTTTGTTTTCAGCAAAGTCTGGCCCGGGAAAAACGGAGCGGTGCTCATGACTGCGGATGGCATGGGGATCATTTCGATCCAACAAAAAAGAAACTAGCATAGCGAAAAAAATGTCCCTCTGCGTTTGATAAAGAGGGACATTTTTTGTTCGGTGCTGTAATATTATTTATTATCGACTAATTGACGATGGAAATAAAATTTCATACAATGTAGGTAAGATTTGGTAAAAGGTCGGTGTGAGGATGCTACATGGAGGTCTTGTCAGTTTGCAGGCCATTTTGGAGGACTTGAAGCCATCCGAACGGAAAGTGGCGGATTTTATTCTCGCCCATCCGGAAGAGGTGGTCAAGCTTTCGGTACAAAAGCTTGCGGAGTTGAGCGGTGTTTCGGAGGCGACGATTATCCGGCTGGCACGTTCTCTGAACATGAAGGGCTACCAGGAGTTGAAGCTGCGCATCGCCGGTGATCTGAATAAACAGACGGCGACGGGCAGCTATAAGGAAATCATGATGGAAGGCTCGGTAGAGTCGATCATGCAGGCGGTCAGTTGGAACAATATCCAGTCGATTCAGGATACGCTTTCCGTTCTGTCGGGAGAAGAGGTTGCCAGGGCCGTCGATGCGCTGGCGAAAGCCCGCAAGATTGACGTGTACGGAGTCGGCGCATCTGCCGTCATCGCCGCTGATATTCGGCAAAAGTTTTCCCGCATCAATCTGTGGTGCGAAGCATACTCCGATTTTCACGCGCAGCTGACCTCGGCAGTCACACTGTCCGAGAGGGACGTGGCCTTCGGCATTTCCTATTCGGGACAAACAGAGGACATCATCCAATCGCTCACGGAGGCCAGGCAGCAGGGCGCGACGATTATTACGCTGACAAAATTCGGTCCCTCGCCGGTCGCGGAGCTGGCCGATATCCGGCTGTTCACCAGCTCCGTGGAGAAAAGCATCCGCAGCGGGGCCATGGCGTCCCGCATTGCGCAGCTGAATGTGATTGATATTTTGTTTATTACCCTCGTCAGCAGACAGCAGGAAGAAGTGATTCCACTACTGGAAAAGACCCGGTTGGCTGTCAGCCGTACCAAGCGGTCGTGAGAAAAGGGGAGCAGAGGATGGAAGCGGTTGGACAATTGCTGCGGACGTGGGTGGAGGAAGGACTAGTGCCGGGCGCTGCCTTGCGCATTATGCGAAAAGGACGAGTAATCTATGCCGCCGATGTCGGCAAAACAAGCTGTACCCCGCAGGGGCGGCCTGTTTCAGCGGATACCTTGTTCGATTTGGCGTCCCTTACCAAGGTGACGGCGACGCTACCTGCCGTACTGCTTTTGCTGCAGGAAGGATTGCTTCACGAAAACGATCCGCTTTCCCGATACTTCCCTGATTGCCCGGAAGAAAAGCGGGAAATTACGATCGCCCAGTTGTTGACGCATACGTCCGGATTGCCCGCAGACCTTGCGGAGCGCAGGCGTGACGGCTCTATCGCGTTGCCGGACTTGCTCTATGAAATTCCGTTGGCACACGCCCCGGGAGAGTGCGTCGTCTACAGCGACATTGGCATGATCTGGCTGGGGCTGTTGATCGAGAAGATCACCCATGAGCCTTTTGACCAGTTTCTCGAGAAAAGGGTATGGACGCCGCTCCAGATGAGACAGACTTGTTTCCGTCCGTATGCCAATTTTTTTCCGAATATTGCGTCTACGGAGTTTTGCCGTCTGACAAACCGGTACATTTCCGGTGAGGTTCATGACGAAAAAGCCTTTGTCATGGGCGGGGTAGCAGGCCACGCCGGCCTGTTCGCGACGGCGGATGACCTTTGCCGCTATGCACAGATGTGGATGACCGGCGCACCGCCGCTAATCTCCGGGGAAATCCGAAGCCAAGCGATCCGCAACCACACGGAAGGCAAGGGAGGAAACCGCGGGTACGGCTGGGAGATAAACGGTCATGAGGGCGGCAACAGTTGCGGCTCCGGCTTTTCTCCCTCCAGCTACGGGCATACGGGATTTACCGGAACGAGTCTCTGGATCGATCCGGAACAGGAGCTGGCAGTCGTCTTTTTGACCAATGCGGTTCATTTGGGACGGGACCACAGCCTGCGCAAGCTTCGTCCTGTTCTGCATGACGCAGTCACGGCTCAACTCAAAAAGAGCCTGACCTAATAAAGCCAAAGCAGTGGAAAAAAGGGGGATGAAAGAGGATGAGGAGGTACCGATCTCGCGCATTTGTTTCCGCTATGCTGACTGCTATGCTGGTGCTCGCCGGATGCAGCGGAGGGACGAATAGTTCGCCTGCCGGAGATGGACAGAGCGGGGGGCAGACCGGCAATCCAGGCAGCAGCGCTGGCGGCGGGGCTGAGCAAGTGACGTTATCCATGCACAGCTGGCGCGTGGAGGACGCTGAGGGCTACAAAAAAATCATTCAGGCTTTCGAAGCAGAGAATCCCGGCATCAAGATTGACTTCAAGCCGTTCAAGGCAACGGAGTACAACACCATACTCAACACTGCTCTGCAGAGCGACAGCGGCCCTGACATTTTGCAGCTTCGCCCGTACGCTCCCGGAATTTCTCTTGCCGAAGCAGGGCATCTGGAGCCGCTGGATCAACTGCCAGGCATCGAGAATTTCTCGAAGGACGTACTTGCAGCTTCTACCGGCAAAGATGGAAAAGTGTACGGCGTTCCCCTCTCACTCAACTCGACACAAATTTATTACAACAAGAAACTGTTTGAACAGAACGGTTTGAGTGAACCGAAGTCCTGGGACGAACTGATCAATACGGCCAAGACGCTGAAAGACAAAGGTGTGGTGCCATTTGCCTTCGGAGCCAAGGAAGGCTGGCTGCTCTCGCTCAGCCACGGCGTCATCGCTCCCGGAACGTACAATGGCAATGCTTTCGTAGGTAAAATCCTGAATGGAGAAGCTGACTTTACCAGCCCTGAATTCGTCAAATCCATTCAGCGCATGCAAGAGCTGGTTCCTTATTTCCCGGAAAATTTTGTTGGACTTGATTTGAATGACACCCGGACGATGTTCTTCACGGAGAAAGCCGCTATGTTCATTAACGGAAGCTTTGAGCTGGAAGGATTGCAGAAAATGAATCCCGATCTGCCGCTCGATTTCTTCCCGATGCCGACGGATGACGGAAAAACCGTTTTGACGACGTGGGTAGACGGTTCTTACGCGGTCAACGCAAAGTCCAAGCATAAAGCGGAAGCGCTCAAGTTTCTCGAGTTTATGGCCAGCAAGAAGTTCGGTGAGCTGTTTGCCAACGAATTCAAACGCATCAGTGCCATCCCCGGTGTAACGACAAGCGATCCGCTCGTCAACAAAATGGCGGAGCTGTCAGCCAGCAGCTCGACCCCTTACCTGATGGTGGTCCACTTTGCAGAAGGCAATCCGACGACCAAGCAAACGCTTGAAAACGCGCTGCAAGGCATGTACTTGAACAAATTGACACCGGAGCAGGTGAGCCAAGAGGTGCAGAAATCGGCGGCGAGCTGGTTCCCCACATTCAAAAAATAACAAAGAGAATGGATTCGGCCGGTAGAGGGGCTGGTCACTCAGCCCTTTGCCGCCGACATACAAGGGGTGGTCGTCATGGGCGTACCCGAGCGGGAGCATGTACAGCCAAAAAGGAAATCGAAGGCGCGCTGGCTGCTGCATCTGTTCCCTCTCCCTGCTTTCATTTTGTATACACTGTTCGTTGTCTATCCGATCCTTTCTGCCTTTACCTACAGCATGTACGAGTGGAAAGGGATAGCCCGGGGAGCGTTTGTCGGCCTGCAAAATTTCCTGACGCTGTTTCAGGTGGAGCCGTTTAACAAACTGTTCTGGAATGCCTTTGGACACAACGTCATCTATTTTCTCGTCGAGATGGTCGTCCAGAACGGAATTGCGTTTATCCTCGCCTTTCTGATTTATCGCAAAATTCGCGGAGCGGGCTTTCTCAAGATTGCGTACTTCATGCCGCGGCTGCTTTCCGTCATTGTGGTTGGGTTTTTGTGGAAATTGATCCTGAATCCGAACTACGGGGCGCTCAATACGTTCCTGGCAAAGCTGGGGCTGGAGGAGTGGGCCAAGCCATGGCTGGGGGACCCGGATACAGCACTGCTTGCGATTATATTGGTCAATTGCTGGTTCGGGATCGGCTTTGCCGTTCTGATCTTCCTCGCGGGCCTGCAATCCATCCCGGAGGAGCTGATCGAGGCGGCGAGGCTGGATGGAGCCAAGGGGATCACTATGCTGGGACGCATCATTTTGCCGCTGATGATGCCGTCGATCACGATCATGACCATTTTCACGTTTATTCAGGCGTTTGAAGCTTTTGAGCTGGTATATGCGATGCAAGGCTCGATGGGAGAGCCGTTCCACTCTACCGATACGCTCGCGGTCTACTTTTATCGGCTCGCCTTCAGCGGTTCGGGAGGAGCAGGGGATGTTTCCATCGGACTCGGCTCTGCACTTGCCGTCGTGCTGTTTTTCATCGTAGCCTCCGTATCGGCTTTCTCGCTCAGGGTGATGCGTAAGCGTGAAATCCAGCACTGATCCAGACAACCAGGAAGCAGGCCTTCGACTACAAAAAAGCGGCGTGATTCAAAGCGGCATGTAGCAGATATGCCGCCCAAAAGGAGGAGAGCGGCATGAGAGCTGGCATCGGCAGACGTTCCCTGCAGTATCTTTTTGCCTACCTTTTCGTACTGGTAGCCCTCTATCCCATCGTGCTCATGGTCAGCTCGTCTGTTAAAACAAATGCGGAGATTTTCACAAGTCCGCTGGCATTGCCGAAGACGTTCAGTCTGGACACGTACCGGAAGCTGTGGGAGGTCGTGCCCTTTGCCGATTTTCTAATGAACAGCGTCGTGGTCAGTGTCACATCCGTGCTTCTGATCACGGTCACGTCCGCCATGGCAGCTTTTTATCTGGCGCGTTTTTCGTACAGATGGACGGGATTGCTCTACTTCTTCTTTCTGCTCGGGCTGATGATTCCGATCAAGCTCGGGATCGTCCCGCTCTTTTTGCTGATGAAAAAGCTGGGGCTGCTCAATTCGCTCTGGTCGCTGATTTTGATCTATACGGCCAGCGGCATCCCGATCTCCGTGTTTATCTTGACAGGCTTTTTTCGGACGCTGCCTGTGGAGCTGGAGGAAGCGGCGAGGATCGACGGCTGCAATCACTTTCAGGTATTTTGGCGAGTCCTGCTGCCGCTCATCCGCCCCGCTTTGGGGACGGTCGTAATCATTAACTTTATTCATGCCTGGAACGACTTCTTTTTTCCGCTGATCTTTATTCAGGATGAAGCGCTGAAAACGATTCCGGTGGGGATGATGGTGCTGTTCGGCGAGTACGAGACGGACTGGAGTCTGCTGTTCGCAGGCTTGACCCTCTCTGCCTTGCCGATGATCGCGGTATTTTTGATAGCATCCAGGCAATTTATGGAAGGGTTGACGGCTGGTGCAGTTAAATAAGGCGCGACGTTTATTTATCGGAATGGATGGAGGTGGCAGCAAAACCAAGGCTGCGATCTGTGATGAAACGGGAGAGATTGTCGGTTTTGCCGTCGGAGAAGGTGCGAACCCGCTTTCCCGGCCCTGGCCGCAGGTCGAAAACACCTTGCGTCAGCTCATAGACGAACTGATCGTACAGGCTGGCGGTACGGCGGATGACGTGGAGGGGATCTTCCTCGGCATAGCGGGTGCTGACCGGCCAGAGGTAAAAGGCTGGATTGAGAGCGCATTCGGACCGTCGTGGGGAGGACGTCTCCACATCGACAATGACGCTGCAGGTGCCCTCTATTCCGGTACGTGGGGCGGGCCGGGTATCGTGTTGATTGCCGGTACCGGTTCGATCGCCTACGCGCTGACACCTGCGGGAGAGCGCCATCGGGTCGGCGGTTGGGGGTATCTTTTGGGGGATGAAGGCAGCGGCTATGATCTGGGCAGACAGGCGGTCATTGCTGTATTGCGGGCACTCGACGGCCGCGGGGCTCCGACGCTTTTGAGCGAGCTTTTGAATCGCCACTTTGGAATCGACCGGCCCGATCAATTGATCGCCCGCTTGTACGGCTCGCCAAACCCCCGCAAGGACCTGGCTGAAGCGAGCGTCCTGGCTGAGAAGGCGGCTGCATGCGGCGACGAAGCAGCGATTCGTTGCATCAACCAGGCTGCCCGCTCGCTTTTGGAGCTGGTCGAGACATGCCGGACGCGGACTTCCAGCAGCATGCCTGTCGTTCTGGCAGGCGGGCTGCTGGAGTCAGATACGATGCTGAGAAGACGACTTTTGGAAATGGCCCGCTTTGATGTAATCATTCCGCAGGCAACTCCCGTATCGGGATGCCTGGCTGCAGCTTTGCTGCGGGCCGGGCTGCCAATCGATGAGCAGATGAAAAAAAGACTTGCAGGGAAGCAAACAGAAGGAGCAGAGGAGGACGCCCATGGGTGAAAACTTGCATGAATTGACTACGGAAATGCGAAATGCAGCTAGTGAAGCGTTGGACCAGATGACCAGCCTGGAGATTGTGACACTGATGAACGAAGAGGACAAAAAAGTAGCGCATGCCGTCGAGCAGGTTTTGCCCCAGGTGGCCAGGGCAGTCGATTTGATTTCGCGTGCGCTGGAGGACGGAGGGCGACTCTTCTATTTTGGCGCCGGTACGAGCGGACGGTTGGGAGTCCTCGATGCTTCCGAATGCCCGCCGACGTTCGGCACAGATCCGCAGCTTGTCCGGGGCGTGATCGCCGGAGGGGTTGATGCGCTGGTGGAGGCGATCGAGGGAGCGGAGGATTCGGCAGAACTCGGAAAAGAAGACGTGATGCGCAGCGGTGTCCGCGCGGGTGATGTAGTGGTGGGCATAGCCGCCAGCGGAAGGACACCTTATGTCATCGGAGCACTGGAGGCAGCCAAAGCGAGACAGGCTGTGACGATCTCGCTGTCCTGCAATCCTACCCCCGACATCAGCCAGGGAGTCGACGTCTCGATCAACATCGTGGTCGGACCCGAGGTGGTGACCGGCTCAACGCGGTTAAAGGCAGGCACGGCCACAAAAATGGTGCTGAATATGCTGACGACAGCCAGCATGGTTCACCTCGGCAAGGTTTACGGCAATCTGATGGTAAATGTCCAGGCGACCAACCAGAAGCTCAGGGAGCGGGCCAAGCACATCGTCATGGAGGTGACGGGGGCCAGCTACGAGGAGGCGGAGCGGCATATCACGCTCGCAGGCGGAGACGCCCGGGTAGCGATCGTGATGAAGCAGACCGGACTTTCGGCAGAAGAAGCACGGGAGCGATTGAACCAGGCTGGCGGAAAGCTGCGGTTGGCCATGGAAAAAAGGTAGAGAGATAATTATGAGTGAAATACAGGCTATGCGTTTGAGGCATCGATATCGGTGCCTCTTTTTTTCGTTCACTGTAAACGAAGCTGAACTGCCAGCGCATGTGCAAGTTGCGACTTGGGAGAAGATTTCGCAACGCAAACTGCATTAGGGATGGTAAGAACAGAGGGAATAGGGTAATATTGGTTGTACTTAGTAGAAGAAAAGGCGATAGGCTATTTCCAACAACCGGGGTAGCCGTTTTCTCGTCCCACGGGGGAAGGAACACGACAAATAGATGCATCGAACAGGCGGGAACACTCCTGGACACGGAAGTAAAAGGGAGGCAGAGGCAGATGACCGACTGGTCTCAAGCAAAAACTGTACTTACGGCTGGGTTTGCTCAAATTCCAAAAGGAACGACTCTGTATGAAGTATCTTCAGTAGTTGGCTGCGTGCTCATCATCGATGTAGAGAAGGAAGTCATTTGTGACGCCAGCTTTACCTTTGTGATGGATAAGACCAGCGATTTTTTAGCCGGCCTGCTTCGCGGCAGGTCGGTTGCAGGCGGGATGACGGAGATCACCCAGGTCGTTCAGGAGCGTTTTCTGGCGCCGGGACAAGGGGCTGTATTGCAGGCGATAAGGGCTGCGGTCGAACGCTTTCTGGAGACAAAAAGGCAGTCCTGATTCCGAATTCCTAGATTGCAATGAAAATTGATTGGATTGCCCGAGTGTACGAGGGGGTAGTGCATGGTAGAGAATACGTGGTCAAGGGAAGAGTCCGTAAAGCGATTGCTCGATCGGTACAACCAATGGCTAAACCATATCGAGTCTGTTGACCGGGAAGAAATATTCGCAATCTCTCGGGAACTGGGAGGGATATTGGGTGTTTCCGAACTGGAGCAGCACGAGCAGATTCTGGACAAAATAGTCAAACTAAATGAAAAAGTGGCACATTTGTCCTGGCTATCCGAGCATTTGAAAATACTGCATGACCTCAGCCACACGTTTTCCAGAACCTACGATGAGGAAGAGATACTCACGAAGGCCTTTGAGCTGGTTTCCCGTGTAATGAGGACGGATGCCTTTTTTATCGCGCTTTACGAAGAAGGCGACAGTGAAATTCAAATCCCGATCAGTATCGATTCAGGAGTCAATTACGGTCCGATCACGCTTCCTTACGGGGAAGGGATTATTTCCAAAGTGATTGCGACTCGTGAAACCGTACATCTCCGAACCTCCCGGGATGAAACAGTGGGCGCCTCTGCCGTTCGTTGGGGCAATCCCGAAAGCGACACAAATACGTGCATTTTTGTCCCCTTGATGCTGGGGAATCAGATGAAAGGCGTCATTTCCGCGCAATCGTATCGGGAGTTTGCCTACAAAAAAGAGCACGAGGAACTGCTGAAAATCATCGGCTCTCAAGTAGCCAGCGCGGTCGAGACAGCGAGGCTGTACGATCGGATGTACCAGATGTCCTTTCGGGATGATTTGACCGGAATCCTGAATTATCGGGCTTTTCACCGCGATCTGGAGAAGCTTCTGGAAGAGGGGCAGTCATCCGTAGCACTGATCATGCTGGATTCGGACCATTTGAAAGCAGTGAACGACCAATACGGTCATCACGTAGGAGACGAGTTGATCCGCTGTATCGCCGAGGCGCTGAAAGTGAACGCGGGAGCAGGGGAGAGCGTCTACCGATACGCCGGCGACGAATTCATGCTTCTCTCTCCCGATGCAACCCTGCGCGAAATGATGGACAAGGTGCTCGCCATCCGTGAATACCTGTACAAACACCCGCTGGTTTATCAAGGGCGGCTCATCCCGGCAACAGTGAGTGCCGGGATCGCGCTTTATCCCGATCATGCCGACAGCGCGGACGGATTGAAACGGGCCGCGGATGAGGCGCTGTACCGCTCCAAGAAAAGAGGGAAAAACTGTGCGACCGTTTACGGAGCGGGATAACTTATCTCCTGATCCAGGCAAACAAAAAGGTAAAGAGCGGCGACAGCCAGAGGAACAGGGCGTACGGCAAATAATCCAGTGTTGCCACATGCAGGGTGGAAGTGAAAAATGCACCGCTTACGCCCCATGGGATCAGGGGATTGATCAGCGTACCGCAATCCTCCAGCGTGCGGGAGAGCCTTACGCGAGAAATGCCTCTGGATTCGAAGGAATCACGAAACATCTGCCCCGGCAGCAGGATGGAAAGGTATTGCTCGCCAGTCAACCCGTTCACGAGTATGGAGGACGAGCCTGCCATGGTAATGATGCCGCCCTCGTGCCTGATTCGCTTGAGCAAGGAACCAAAGAGGGCATGAAAGACTCCGCTTCGCTGCAACAGACCGCCTAGCGAAAGGGCGATCAGAATCAACGACAGCGACCACGTCATCGACAACAGCCCGCCGCGGTTCACGATCGAGCCGACGATTTCATTTGAAAACTCGCCGTGGAATCCGTTCTGCATCACGGAAAGCCACGCAAGCGGCGAGTGTTCTCCCTGGAATATGGCTGCGGTAACAATTCCGCTGGCGATACCCGCGATCAGCGTGGGCAGGATCGGTTTGCGCCAGAGGGAGCACCCGATCACGACCACAGCGGGCAGCAGTGTAAAGACCGACAGCGAGAAGTGCTTCTCCAGCTCCGCCTGGATAAGCGCGATGTTGGACAGATTGACGGCGTCAGGCTGGCCCTGAAAGGCAAAAAAGACAGCCGTCAAGACAATCGCAGGTACCGTCGTTCGGGTCATGAAACGGACGTGCGACATCAGGGGAACACCGGCTACAGCCGCAGAAAAATTCGTCGTGTCGGACAACGGAGACATTTTGTCCCCGAAACAGGCCCCTGAAATGACGGCACCAGCCGTAACAAGCGGGTCCATCCCCAGTGCAGTGGCTACCCCCATCAACGCTACCCCGACCGTACTGACAGTCGTAAAGGAGCTTCCTGTGGCTGTTGAGACGAGAATGGTCAAAAACAGAGCGCTGATCGTAAAATACTCCGGCGAAATCAAAGAAATCCCGTAATACAAAATGGTCGGCACCGTCCCGCTCATCATCCAAACACCGATCAGGATGCCGATGAGAGACAGGATGAGCAGGGGGGCGACAGCTGACTGAACGCCTTTGATAATGCCCTCCTCCATCTCCTCCCACGTCACTCCGAAAAGGCGGATAAAAACCGCGGATGCTACGAGAGCGGTCAATAATGGCATATGAGGCTCTGCTTTTCCGAAAAACAGGGCGGGAAACAATATGGCAAAGACAACAAGCAAAACAGAGAGGCTCTGCCCAAAGGTGATCGATTTGTTCATGGCAATAACGACTCCTACTCGTCTGCACCGCCGCTTTTGTGCGGCTATGCTTTTGTGCTTTTTCGCTTTTTCGCGTTCAAGCGATAGGGGTACTTTAGCTTGAATGGTTGAATACGTCAATGCGTTCGGCAGTTTTCGCAATCGCAAAATAATTATGTAAACAGTATATTCGTCTAATTGGCAGAAAGTCTCGAATAAAGGAAACGAATTTGTCTGCAGATTGCAAACATAGCAATTCATAAGAAATGAAGCCAAAAGGCACATGCTAGAATAGGCCTATCTTGCCAAACCAACCGCAAAAAATAACGTAGAGGTGATTGATCGTGGGACTTCAAGCGAAAATGACGTTTGTGAATCTTCCAGTAAAGGATCTGAACAAATCCATCGACTTTTTTTCGAAAATCGGATTCGAATTCAATCCCCAGTACACAGATGAGAATGCTACCTGCATGATTATCAATGACAACACCTTTGTCATGCTGCTGGTCGAGAGCTTCTTCCAGACATTTACCAAAAAAGAGCTGTCCGATGCAACAAAAACGACGGAAGTGATTATGGCGTTATCGGCCCAGAGCAGGGAGCAGGTCAATGAGATTGTGAACAAAGCGCTGGAAGCAGGCGGAAAAGCTTCAAATGACCGCTTTGACCACGGCTTTATGTACGGCTGGAGCTTTCAGGATATGGACGGCCATCTGTGGGAAGTCATGTATATGGATCAAAGCGGCGGCGAAGCCGTTTAAGAAGCGAATAAGCTAAAAAAGCAAAAAAGCAAAGAAGCGAAGAAGCACGAGCACGCTATCGCCGGCAGCTTGGCGGGCCATCTCCACACGCAAATATGAACAGGTGCCGACTCGCACAAAAAGCCGCTTTCCCGGAATCCCGGAAAAGCGGCTTTTATTATTGACAATGGCTGCCAGCCAGGACGCAAAGCAATCGGATCAGGAAGAAAACTGCTCCTCCCGCTGCTGCAGAAACATCTTCCCGTACTCTCCGTGATCGTGGAATTGCGCATGCTCCACCTGGATCGTGGAGTGATTGATGCCGTACTTGTTCTTCAAAGTCTCATTCACTGCCAGGATAACGCAGAACGGCTGAATATCTTCGCGGACAAACACGTGGGCGGTAATCGAATAATGGTCAGTCGAAATTGCCCAAAGATGCATTTCGTGCACGTCCTCGACACCCTCCACCGCCGCTATGTCCTGGCGGATTTCTTCGAGGTCAAACTTTTCCGGAACGGATTCCATAATAATCAGGTACGATGCCCGGATGATCTTGGCTCCGCCGGTAAAGATGATCGCGCCGATTACCATGCTGATCAACGGGTCAAAAATGGTGAAGCCGGTAAAGTAAATGATGACGGCGGACAGGATAACCCCGACCGAGCTGAGCAAATCTCCAATGAAGTGCCACAGGGCGCTCTGGATGTTCAAATTTTCCTCTTCTTTCGAACTGCGGCTCAAGACGACGGTCAGGATGATGTTGACGACCAAGCCGATGGAGGCGATCGTCAGCATCAGCTTGAGATCCACGTCCTGCGGAGTGATCATCCGTTTGATCCCCTCGATGAAGATTCCGACCGCGATGACGGCGAGCGCCACTCCGTTGAGAAAGGATGCGATGATTTCAAAACGCAGGTATCCAAAGGTATAGCGGCTGTTCGGTTTCCGCGAGGCCATGTAGATGGCTGTCATGCTCAGTCCGAGCGCCAGGACGTCCGAGATCATATGTGCGGAGTCCGACAGGAGCGCGAGCGAGTTGGAAAGCAGTCCGCCAACGATTTCAACGATGGTGAAGAACAGGGTAATGAACAGCGTAATCCACAGTGTCTTTTTGGATGTCTGCTGGTCTTTGACGTGATCGAGATGGTGATAATCCATGTTTTTCATCGGCATGTCTTCCTTTCATATATGAAGTGAGAAACAGTTTCATCCCCTGTAAAGCGCGAAAGCTGCCATCTAGTGGCAGCGTTCGTTACCTGGATTTTCATTTTGGGTGATTTTTGAACAGTTTCCTCCTTTAAAAAGTAATGCATCTTTTGGAAAGAAGCAAGAGCAATTTGCCCTTTATTTAAAATAATTACAAAAAGATATTGACTTTTATATTGTATTGGGTAAAATGATAACTGTTACTAGTTAATAATCATTATAAAATATGGATCGTGAGGTGAATGCGTGCATGTACGATGTAATCATCATCGGCGGTGGACCAGCAGGAGCATCTGCAGCGATTTATACGGCGCGCGGCAACTTAAAGACACTGGTGATCGACAAAGCACCCAATACGGGGGCCTTGGCGCTGACACATAAAATCGCCAACTACCCAGGGGCGGAAGGCGAGATGACGGGAAAAGAGCTGCTGGATATTATGCGCAGGCAGGCGGAGAGCTTCGGTGCGACATTCCTGCAAACAACGATTACCGCTGTGGATGTGGAGGATGAAGTCAAAAGCATCTACACCGCAGACGGCACATTCGAGGCTAAGGCCGTGATTGTGGCAACCGGCTCGAAGGGGCGCAACCGCATGCTCCCGGGCGAAGAGAAGCTGCTGGGCCGAGGCATCAGTACCTGCGCTACGTGCGACGGAGCTTTTTACCAAGGAAAAAGTGTTGCGGTGATCGGGGATTCTGAGGAAGCACTGGAAGAGGCGCATGCACTGACCAAGTTTGCAGACAAGATTGTCTTTATCGTACCTCGGGCAGAGCTCCAAGGGGTAGACGAAGTACCCGAGCTGCCCAAAACGGAATTTTTGTTCCGCACTCGTCCCGTGGAAATTGTCGGAGAGCAGTCTGTCGAAGGTGTTCAAATACGCCACGCAGATGGCAGGGAAGAGCTCGTCTCGGTGGACGGAGTGTTTATTTTCCTCTCGGGAAGCAAGCCCGGAACGGATTTTCTCGAAGATCAGGTACCGCTTGATGATGAAGGCTTCATGATCCTGGATGAATTTATGCAGTCCTCTGTGCCGGGAGTATTCGGCGCGGGCGAAGTTCGCAAAACGCCTGTCAAGCAAGCAGTGGTGGCAGCCGCTGACGGAGCGATCGCGGCCATGGCTGTCGACAGGTATATCAACAAACGGAGCAAGATCGTTCCCCAATACAAATAAAACCCTCGGCAAGGAGAGAGTGAACATGGCACAAGCAATCGTATATTCCAGCACAAACTGCGGTTTTTGCAAGCAGCTGAAAACGTATCTGGAAGAACAAAACATTTCCTATGATGAACGCAATATTGACGAGAATGAAGCCTACCGCGAAGAGCTGGCCCGTCTCGGAATGATGTCTGTTCCGTTGACACTGATCGGCGAAAAGCAGATTCTCGGCTTCAACCCGAATCGGATCAAGAAAGCGCTGGCTGCGCTAGAAGCTGCCGAATAATCAGGAACAGACATCTGTAAAAATGAGAGGAGCTGGACATCAATGAGCGATCGCGTACAACTGCAAGTAGGAAAAAAAGCACCTGATTTTAATATGGTGACCACAAAAAATCTGGAGACGCTGGAGGAGCGCGCGACTCTGGCGGATTACAAAGGGAAGTGGCTGATCCTGTTCTTCTGGCCGTTTGACTTTACCTTTGTATGCCCGACAGAAGTGACTTCCTTCAGCGACAGCATCGCGGAATTTGAGGATCTGGATTGCGAAGTACTGGGTGTATCGGTAGACAGCGTGCACACTCACCGCGCATGGATTCGCACCCCTCGCGACCAACAAGGCATCGGAGAAGTCAACTTTCCGCTTGCCAGCGACATCACCAAAAAGACTGCGGAAGCTTACGGCGTTCTGGATGAAGAGACCGGTGCCGCTCACCGCGGACTGTTTATCATCGATCCGGAAGGCATTCTCCGCTATCAGGTTGTTACCGACATGAACGTCGGCCGCAGCGTTGACGAAACGCTCCGCATCCTGCAGGCGCTGCAGGCTGGTGGCCTTTGCCCGGCAAACTGGAAGCCAGGCATGAAAACCCTGTAAGCAGTACCCATAGTAGCAAACCCCTGCCCGCTGACCGCCATCAGCGGGCTTTTGCTCTTTTTAGCTGGTAGGGTACAATGAGAGAAAGAAAAGCCGTCAGCGAGAATAAGGAAGAGAAGAGGCGAGCTGCTTATGCGAGATGTACAAAACCGGTACCAGGGGTTGCCGCCGCGCACACCGGAGATGCTCTACAACATCGTCCGCAAATTTTACCGGGGAGCTGTGAACCACTACGATCTGATCCAGGAGAAGAAAGCGGATGTGAAGCGGGCGCTGGCAGAGTGGACAGGCGCAAAGGAGGATGAACGGCAACAGCGGCAGCAGGCGGTTAACGGGGCGTTGACGACGCTGTTTTTGGAGTTTCACTTCTATGTAACGTGCTGGCTGCAGATCGAAATGGCGCTCTACCGTCTGGCGAAAAACGATGAACGACACGCCCGGATCATGGAGCAGTTTCGGGGCGTGCTGGAAACCCATGTCAACGTCCGCCATTACCTTGAGCAGCCGGAAAAATGCGTAGATGCCCAATGGGAAGGCGATCCCAAAAATCGGCGACTGCCGGGAGCAGAACGGGATTTGTACCAGTTTGGAGAGATCCTTTTTACAGTGGACAATCAAAGCCTGGAGAGCTTGCATGCCCTGTACGAAGCGATTGCGGCAGTACGTGCCGAAAGCGAGTAGACGTAAAGCGCAAAAACAAGACCGTCGGACTTCGCATCCAGACGGTCTTGCTCGCTATAAGCGTAGTTTCATTTAGAAGCCAGCGAAATTATAACCGGCATAGGGGGCTTGCTGGCCTGCATTGAGAGCGCGTACTTCTTGCACGTTCGTGCCTGCGAAGCCTGGCTGGAACACAGCTTGTACACTGCCGCCAAACGGCGCTGCAAACGATTGCTGCGGCTGCGCCTGGAAGCCAAAGCCTGCACCGAACGACGAGTAGCCTGGCTGATTCAGATGGCGTACTTCCTGAACGTTCGTACCAGCGAAGCCGGGAGAGAAGATGCTGCCGACATTGCCTGCTGCGGGTCCGGCAAAGCCTGTATAGGCATTGTTGAAGCCTCCGCCAAAGGAGGTGTTATTCCGGGCCTGCACTTCTTGTACATTCGTACCGGCAAAACCAGGAGAGAAGATTGATTGTGCCGATCCGGCGAATTGCTGCTGATAGCCAGCCTGGGCTTGCGGATAGCCAAATGCGGCTTGCTGATAGCCTGCGCCAGGACCAAAGGAAGCGAATCCGACTTGGTTCTGTTGACGTACCTCTTGGGCGTTCGTGCCGGCGAAGCCAGGTTGGAAAACAGCTTGTACCCCGCCAAAACCGCCTTGCACAGGAGCTCCGTATGTAGATGCTGCCGGAATTTGTCCACCGTTATTCAAGTAGCGGACCTCTTGTGCATTCGTACCGGCAAATCCGGGTTGAAAAACGGCGTTGGCAGAGCTGGAAAAAGGAGCTTGTTGGATCGGCAAGTAATTTTGAAAGGTCATTTTGACCACCTCCATTAACTATATTTTCCAATGTTTAGTAGCTGATTCATCCCCCCCTGTTAAAAGAGAATTCGGATTTGTGCTGTTTGTGAAAATATCTGCATAACAAAAAAACTCTCCCAAGGTACCGGTCAAAGCGGTCAGCTTGGGAGAGTAAGGGCAGAAGGGCACTACCCCGCAGACACCTGCAAATCCTCGGGAGTCCATTGGCCGTATGCGAGCCATAGAGTAGGCTTGCCGGTAGGGCCGATACATGCTTTTGCCGGCGCAAATCCGAGACTGCGGAATAAAGCAAGGCTCGGTTCGTTGTCGATCGCGATCCTGACATAAAGCTTGGGCAGCAGCCTGCACATCCGGGAAGCCATCGCCTTGCCGATTCCGTGCCCTCGTCTCCGCCTGTCGACGACAAGGAACGAGTGGGCGAGCCCGCACTTGGAGACGGCGAACAAGCCGACCAGACGCTTTCCTTCGACAGCTGCAAGCAAGACGGCTTCCTGTCTTTTCAGTTTTTCCGGAGTCAGCTCTGCCAGCCAGTCGCGCGCCTCTGCCGTAATCCGGCGTTCACCCTCCAGCCTGACAAAGCGGAGCAGGGTAGCTTTGATTGATGTCAAGGCAATGGGGGACACCTTGATGATTTTCATTGTGTGCTACCCCGAAGCAAGCTCCCGATTGTTCTGGAGCCGGGAGACGTATTGCGAGTAGTGGATCAGATTGGAGAGCGAGGTCCGTCGGATCGTTGGTTCGTCAAATTTTTCCGGCTTTGCATTTGCTTCGAACAACCAAAGCTGCCCTTCCTTTGTCAGCCCCATATCCATCGACATTTCTGCAAGTCCCTCAATCGCATGATTCAAAGCGGAGGCAATGGTCAAGGCCGTCTCCTTTATTTTGCCTTCAATCTTGCCGGCATCCTCCTTGAAGATCGCTCGCAGGACGGTTCCCAGAGAGTGGATCGAGCCGCCGCGCGGGACGTGGGTCGTTATGCTCTGGATACCTGCCCGGCGAATGCCGATGCCAGTCACTCCCCATTCCCCTTTGCCGTTTTTTTGGACCAGAACGCGGACGTCAAATGGCTTTCTCAAGTAATGCGCCCGATGGATTCCCTGCTGCATGATGTAATGCTTGCCGCGTGTGTGCCCTTTTACATGCTTCCAAACACCTTCGAGAGTAGAAAACTGGCGTGTAACGGCTTTTTGCTCCTTGAGCCGCTGTACGAGCCAGTGGTCTCGTTTGTGCTCCACCCGCATGATTCCCTCTCCTGCTTTCCCCAGTACCGGCTTTAGATATACGAACCGATGCTGGTTGCAAAACAGACGGAAGCGTTGGAGAGAATCAAACTTCTTTGTCTCCGGAAGAAAAGGGGTTACTTCGGTATAATTGCTCAGCGTTTGAAACAGTTTTTGCTTATCGAAAAAGCAGCGGTTGAACAACGTCACATTTTGCAAGCTGTCGATCTGGTTCAATGTCGCCTGCACATCCGAGCGTTTTTCCGCTTTGCGTGAAGGAATGCGGTTATACACCACATGGGGAAAGGGAAGGTCTGCCTCCAGCCAGTGATCTTGTTGTTCGTCGTAGAGGAAGCCGCGGACGCTTTTTTTGTCCCAGTTGATGCTTTGCGGAGTGAAGACATACACGAGAGCACCGAGCTTTTTGCCGGAGAGAGCAATGTCTTTAAAGTTTTGTCGATTGCCAAAAAAATGTTGACCGTTTCCCACTGTCAAAATCCCGATCAACGGGCCCAGCTTCAGGGTGTCATTCACTGTTCTCCAGTTGATGCGGGTGCGAATGCGGCCTGGCTGCCGTTTGGGAAGGCCGAGGTACACGCGTTTGGGCGTATCAAACGCTCCCAGTCTGGAGTACAGCTGTTTGCGTCCGCGCAGGATATGAAGATTTTGACGCGGTAACTGCAAAAACCAACGGCCGCCGGGGAAGATGGTCAACCACCCGGAGCGCAGTTGAGGCATGGGTGTTCCTCCTTCCTGTACGGTGGTTTGGTCGTCTGTCAAAAGTTGGCGAGGTAGCAGCTGTAGTCGACCAGCAGGTTTCTCGACTCAATGTCCGCTTGTTTGAGCCGGGCATGCTTAAAGATGGAGCGTCCAGGCTTGGAGTTGGCCTCGAACATCCAAACATGTCCGTGCGTATCAATGCCCATATCCAGACCCAGCTCGCCGAGGTCCATCCCTTTTGCCTGTTCGATGGCAGTCGCCAACCGGATCGCTGCTTGCGAGACGCGTTCTTTCATCAGGCCTTTCTGCTTGCCGAACAAGTAGTTCAGCAACTCGTCTCCGGGGATTACCGTGCCGCCTGTACGGACATGCGTCGTCACACTGCCTGAACCGGCCACCTTTGCGGCCATGCAGGATACGACCCACTCATTTTGCAGATTTTTGTGGAGATGGACCCGGAAGTCAAAGGGACGGCCGTGGAATGTCAGCAGCGATATTCCCTGTTGGGCCAGGTAGGCGCTGGCTCGGCGCGTACGGAAGACATGCTGGTACAGTGCGGACAGGGTTGTGAAGCGCCGTTTCACATTTCCTCCCCCGTTGTGATAGGACACGTCATATCCTTTGCCGGGAGAGTGAACGATCTTGACGATGCCGTAGCCCAAGCTGCCGTTTTTCGGCTTGAGATAGACGATCGGGTACTTGCGCAGCAGCGAGCGGACAGTGGCTAAAGACGGGGAAGGGTACGTTTCGGGTATAAATTCGTTTACTTCCGGGTTGGGATAGAGGAGCTGGTGGACTCCCCATTTGTTGAAAAATCCTTGATTGAACATCGGCGTTGAATAATTGGCCAGCTTCAGCTTGAATTCCTGAACTGCTTCATGGCGCTCGGCTGACCGAGACGGTATCCGGTCGTAAACCACATCTGGTAGAGCAGTATTCATCTTTTTCCAGATGTATCCGCCTTGCTTGCTCGGCCGCAAAAACCAGGCATTCACGCGATTGGTCTCCCAGTCGACTTCATTTGGCGCAAAGATGAAGTAGAAGACGCCTTTTCCTTCCTGGGCCTGGAGCAGTTTTTGGAAAAATGATGTGCGCTGGCCAATCGGTTGGCGGGCGTTTTGTTTGAGGCCAGTGGTGACGATGCCGATTGCGGGACCAATCCGCAGGGTTTCTCCTTCCTTCTTCAACTGAATCAGACCACCGTGCGGGATGCCCAAATTTGTTTTCAGCATGCTGGTTACTTTGACGACATTGCCTTCTTGATTACGACGGTCTTGAAAAATGGTAGCCACCACTTCCCGTTTCCCCAGAGAAATCCTGATTTTTTGCCGTGGACGAAGCTGCAGCTTCGTAACAAGTGCAGACGGCAGGATAATGCCGGATAAATGGGGATAAGACAGGAAGCGGAGCCGCACTCTGATCGATTCCATGCTTATATTTACCTCCTACGCATGTTTCATAAGATAACGGGCGTAGCGGACCGGTTGAGTAATGGAATGAAGCCTTGCCTTGGGATCATCAATCATTCGGAAAACCGTACGCCCCGGCCTGCTGTTCACCTCGATGATCCAGATATTCCCTGACGTATCGATGCCGACGTCAATCCCAAGCTCGACAAGTCGGCCGTGTTCAAGCTCCAAAAAGGGAGGCAGTTCTGCTACTAACTGATCGAGCTGCATCTCAATTTTGCTTCTGGTCTTCTCGGAAAAGTGCTTGGCGAGAAAGATCGGCAGCGGGGCCGCCTTTCCTCCGCCGTGTAAATTGGACGTGATGCTTTGCTTGTTTCCCAGCCGTACGGCTTTTCCGGTCGTTTCCCATTCGCCGTTTCCATTTTTCTGTACCAGCACGCGGACATCAAACGGCGTGCCGTCTGGTGTATGCAGGGAGAGATAGGGCTGTACGAGAAACGTCCGTCCGCCGATAAATCCGGCCAAATAGGTGTTTAACCCATTCTGGGTGCGAATCGTTTTGGAGAAAGGCTGATTTTCCAGATTGCGGCCAGTGAGATGGTAGCTGTCTCCGGTCTGATCGATCCGCACCACACCGATTCCATGTGTGCCGGCAATCGGCTTGATGATGGCAGAGCCGTGCCGCTTGAGTGTCTGCTGGAGCTTGGGGAAGGAAAAGAGGCTCGTAGGCGGAAGCCATTTTGCAAGCAGAGGCGATTTTATCAGCATCTGATGCACCTGCCATTTTCCCGACAGCCCATGCCCCAAAAACGTGATGGATGGATCGTTTTGCAACTTCTCTACGAATGGTTTATAGTGGCGGTAGGAAGGACCAACAAAGCAGCGGTCATAGATATAGGCGGGCAACGGAAAGGTTCCGCTCCGCCAGCTGCCGTCGCGATATTCAAACCCTGTCACCGTGCGTGTGGAAAAATCCACCTGGCGCGGAGAAAAGACGAACACGCGGATACCGGCTTTGCGACCGATCAAGGTCAATTTTTTGTAATACCCTTTTTCGACAAAGGAAGAGCCGCGGCAAATCGTAATGATGCCCAGGCTTTTTTGGTTTGCCAACATAAGGTCACCCTCGTCTTGATTTCTTGCGTGCTTCTGATTTGCTTTTCCCTGACCGCGGGAAGCCGCTCAGGTAGGAGGAGTAGTCAAGCATCCGCAATACGGATGGTCGCACCCGTCTGGACGTTCCGTCTTCTCCGCCTTGCATCGGGAGGGAGTTTGTCGTCTTGGAAGGCTTGCTGTTCACTTCGAGCAGCCAGACGTGTCCGCGGACATCTACTCCCAGATCGATCCCAAGCTCCGCGTAATGGCCACTGAGCGATTGTTCCAGCAGCTGTGACAGCTTGAGTGCAACGCTGCGCAACGTTTGGACGGTCGGGCGCGCACTTGTCATCCAGGGACCGCATATCCGAAGAGCATAGGCGGGTGCAGCCATGGAGCCGCCGCGGGATACGTTGGATACGACCCGGTTCTGTCCCAGCCTGGCGACCATCGAAGTGATTCCCCAAGCACCCTGCCGGTCCTTTTGCACCAGCACTCGAAAATCGGTTGGACGCTGCTGGATGCCGATGAGGGAAAGCCCTTGCTGAAGCAAATATTTCTTGCCTTTGGTTTGCTGATACAGATGACGGTGCAGGTCGCTGATGCTTCCAAACTGTCTGGAGCCGCCGCCGGAGCGGCTTAGCTGATAGCCGCCACCTGTACGGCGAATGCGTACAATTCCCCGCCCCATGCTTCCGTTTACCGGTTTGGCATATACCGTCTTGTGGGACTGGAGCATGCTTTCCAAGTCTTGTTTGCTTTGATAGAGGATGGTGCGGGGCAGATGCTCGGAAGCACCCGGCTCGTTTTCCAGAGCGGTATGCACGTGCCACTTATTCAGAAACTGTTCATTAAAAAACGGGATATTTGCTTCCTTGCACCGCTGCATCCAGTCGCTCATCGCTTCGCTGCGCTCTCGCCGGCGAGATACCACGCGGTTGTAGATGCACTGCGGAAGCGGCAGAATCACTTGCCTCCATTGCCCATTTTGCCGTACCATACCCCTTACAATCCCGGTATTCCAATTGACGTCTTGCATCCGGAAGATGCAAACGATTCCCCCGCGTTTGCGGCAACTGTCGGCCACCTCATTGAAGAACGGGGTGAGTCCGCCAAAAGGGGATAAAGAGTACTGGGGATTGTACGCGGATACGAGTATGCCCAGATAGGGTCCAAAAACAAGACGCTGCTGGCTCGCTTGATAACGTACCAGCAGGGGAACTCCCTTGGGCAGATGAAGCATCTGGGCAAGAGACGGACGGATCAGGGAATTTCGGGCTTGCTGCAGGCCGCTCACTTTGGCCCTGGCAGTTTTGCTGCCAAATTGAACGGTGACCGAAGACGGTGTGAGATTCCATTTGCGCATGTGCGCCTGGGGCAGGTACAGGTCGGTGTCTGTTTTGGGTTCGTACGATTGCAAAATGACTGGAACATACGACATGGCAATCCCCTTCCCATCAGGCATGAAGTTGGTCTATTTTATGAGCAGGCACTTACTTTGGTTCCATGCGGAAAAGAGAGGTTGTTAATGTAGATGAACGTTTGGATGCTGGCAATAAACGTAATCGTGGGCTCCGCCATCGGCGGCATTACGAATGAACTGGCTATTCGCATGCTGTTTCGCCCCCATCGCCCATGGCGAATCGGCAGGTGGCAAGTGCCTTTTACGCCTGGGCTGATCCCGCGCAGACGGGATGAGATCGCGGTTCAGATGGGACGATTGGTCCAAGAGCATCTGTTGACCAAGGAGGGTGTGAAAAGGGCTCTCGCCCAAGCAGAAATGGAGCAAAATCTGAGCTTGTGGCTGGAGAAAGCGGCCCGGGGATGGATGGAGGACAGCCGCACCCTACACCAGTGGACACAGACTTTGTATCCGCAAGCAATCGATGAAAATGGGCGTATCAGCGAGCATATTCGCCTGCCGGTAAAACAGGCCTGGGAGAAGTGGCTTCAATCCCGGCTTGCCGAATATCGGGAAAAACCGCTGCGCCAGATGATTCCCGAAGCGGGGATGGCCAAGCTGGAAACGGCTTTGGAGGAAGTGAGCCGCCTCTTTCTGGAAAAGTCACGCGCCTATCTGCATTCCCCGGAGGGCCTGCAAACGCTGCAGCAGATGATTCGCGGACTCGTCGGCGGTGGCGGGGGGATGTTCGGCGGTCTGGTCAATATGTTCCTCGGAGATGAAAAGATCATCGGAAAGCTTCTGCCTGCGCTGGACGAGCTTTTGACCAATCCGGCCCTGGCCCGGAAAATATATGAGGTCCTGCGCGTAGAAGCCGACAAGCTGCTGGACAAGACAGTCGGAGATGTGGAGAATTGGATCGGGAGCGAGCAAATCCAGTCATGGTCGGATGCAGCCTTCTACAAATTGGAGGAGCAAGTGCTCCGCTGGGCAGACAAGCCTCTGTCTGAGTTGTTGGCCCCGCTCCGCGGGACAGTCACTACAGTGCTGATCCCCAAGGTATCCGGCTGGCTGGTAGAGACGCTTGAGAAAAACGTGGAAAAGCTGTTTGACAGGCTTCCGATCCGCGAGATCGTAACACGGCAGGTGGAAGGTTTCCCGATCGAGAGGATTGAAGAGATGGTTGTCGGCATTTCGGGACGGGAATTTCGCATGATTACGGTACTCGGATTCATCCTCGGAGGCATGATCGGGCTTGTGCAGGGCCTGTTATCCCTTTTGTTTGGGTAGTTTTGTCACATTGAAACGAAACTGTAAACGGCTTGTAATCATCCTGTAATATTCCAGGGGTAAGATAAAGACACGATGAAAACCCCCTTAATGATATACTTTCTGCCGGAGTAGCCGAAAAGCTACCCTTTTTTTTTGTCCGCTCATCGGGTATATTGTTCCAAGGAGATTGCGTGTATGGAGAAAGGGGAGGGGGGCACGAAACAGATGGCAACCAAACATGAACAAATCCTTCAATATATAGACAAGTTACCGATCGGGTCAAAAATTTCGGTGCGCCAAATCGCCAAAGATCTGGATGTCAGCGAGGGAACGGCTTACCGTGCCATCAAGGAAGCGGAGACACAAGGATATGTAAGCACGATTGAGCGTGTCGGGACGGTCCGGATCGAGAAAAAGCAAAAGGAAAACATTGAGCGGCTGACGTTTGCCGAAGTCGTCAACATCGTCGATGGCCACGTACTCGGGGGCCGGGAAGGACTGCACAAGACGCTGAACAAATTCGTCATCGGCGCCATGCAGCTGGAAGCGATGATGCGCTATATCGATGCGGGCAGCCTTCTTTTGGTCGGCAACCGCTATCAAGCACATAAAATCGCGCTGCAGCAAGGGGCTGCTGTCTTGATTACCGGCGGCTTCGATACAAGTGAAGAGGTAAAGCAGCTGGCGGACCGCCTGGCGCTGCCGATCATCTCGTCGAGCTACGACACATTTACAGTCGCCGCCATGATTAACCGGGCCATTTACGACAGGCTGATCAAAAAAGAGATCGTAATGGTCGAAGATATTTTGAAGCCGTTGGCAGAGACGCCGGTATTGCTGCCTACCGATCCGGTAGCCAAGTGGCATCAGTATACGGAGCTGTACCACGATACGCGTTTTCCGGTCGTGGACGAGCAGATGCGCTTGATCGGAATCGTGACGTCCAAGGACATCATCGGCCACGATCAAACGGCCTCTATCGACAAGGTGATGACGAAAAATCCGATTACCACTTCGCCGCGAGTCTCTGTTGCGTCTTCCGCCCATACGATGGTGTGGGAAGGAATCGAGCTGTTGCCGGTGGTGGACAATTACCGCAAGCTGGTCGGGGTGCTGAGCCGCAACGACGTGTTGAAAGCGCTCCAGTACACGGCCAAGCAGCCGCAGATGAGCGAGACCTTCCCCAATTTGATCATGTCCCATTTCCGCGAAGAGCGGCAGGGTGAGGATATCGTCTATACGGGAGAGGTTACGCCTCAAATGACCAACCATCTGGGGACAATCGCCAGCGGCATCATGACGACCGTGATCGCTGAGGTCGGCTGCAACCTGCTGCGCATCCACCGAAAAGGGGATATGGTGCCGGAAAACATCACCGTCTACTTCTTGAAGCCGGTTCAGATGGAGAGCCGGATTCACGTCCGTCCGCGTCTGCTCGACATCAGCCGGCGCTTCGGGAAAGTCGAAGTGTCCGTCTATCAAGGAGAGCAAATGGTAGGGCAGGCGATGGTGACTGCACAGATTATTGACCGGTAGGATCGAACCGAATAGATGAAACAAAAAGGAAGGGAGCCTACATGCTCGCCTTCCTTTTTTCTCGCAAATATTTATCTGGCGCTGCTGAGGAGGAAGTTGATGATGCCAACGAACACCAGAAAGCCGAAGAAACCGATCAGTCCATACCCCAGGTAGAGCAGTAAATGATTCGGTGATTGCTTGCGCATACAGTCCAAGCCCCCCTGCATAACAGTTTCGTTTTGCTATGTATTACGAACGAGAGTGGAAATCGTTTCCAAGAAAATAAAAAGGACAACCGTCGGCACAGCTCTCCGGTTGTCTGAAGCATAGAATGTCACACACGCCCATTATAGCGCAAGAAAAAAACGTTTAGCCAGAAAAAACGGATGGGAATAAAGGAAAAGCTTCCCGTTTTAAAAGGATAAGGCGCGCAAGCCCCAAAGCTTACAGCTCCACCATGGTCAGGAGCTTTTCTTCACTTCCGCCTGCCAGGCAGCCCGATAGCGGAGATAGTTGCGTGTGCCCAGGACCAGATTGATCACTCCGACGAACAGGAGCAGCAAAGCGACAAAGATCCGAATCTTGTCCAGCTCATCAAAGGAAAATTGGTTCAACCCGAACAAGGTGACCAATACCCCGAGCGATATATTCATTTTGCCGAGCGTCATTCTGGAGACGAGCGGGTGAATGCCTCGCTGACGGGCTGTCACGCTGTAATAGACGCTGGCCACCAACGATGCGATCACGCCCGTCATATAGGTAGCAAACCACATAAATGGATTCATCCTCTCCTGGAATCTAGGATAATCCTACTAAAGTTTGCAAAACAGGTCAAATCGGGTATGGGAATGTTTGTTCTGGTTATACTTTGTGGTATAATTTTCTTGTACAATCCGGACAGCTTGCCAGGGGCAGCGAGCTCATCCCCACTTTGGAAGGAAGGGGGGTGATGCCATGACTGTATTCGAAGCCATCAGTCTTATGCTGTCTTTCGGTTCCCTGGTCGTTCTACTCGTCACCCATGATCTGAGCAACAAAAAGAAGTAGCTCGCACCTGACGGATCTTTTCGGCGAGCTACCTCTTTCCGGCGGGCCGCTCCTCTGCGGGCACCGATTGTACTTGACCGGAGCGCGGCAACGCTTCGGTCCTTTTCTTTCACTATACCTTCCGCACGCGTGATTGTAAAGGCAGGCCGCGCGGATGCGGGGTCTTTGACCGAAGCGTTTTTTATCGGGAACCACTTCGTTATAATGAAGAGAGAAAGAAAAAGAAGACGGGAAAGCAGGAAAGGGAGAATCGAGATGACCCCCTTTGTGCATTTGCATGTGCATACGGAATACAGTTTGCTCGACGGGGCGGCACGAGTGGAGAAGCTGGTGCAGCGAGCCGCAGAGCTGGGAATGAAAGCGTTGGCTGTGACGGACCATGCCAATTTGTATGCGGCTGTCCCCTTTTACAAGGCCTGTAAAGAAGCGGGGATCAAGCCGATCATCGGGATGGAGGTCTATGTAATAGAAGGAAACCTTCAGGATCGGGTCCGGAGTGCGCCGCCGCCCAGCCATCTGGTCTTGCTGGCAGAAAATCAGGAAGGGTACGCCAATCTTTTAAAGCTGGCCACAATCGCAGGCACGGATGGTCATTTTATTTTGCCCCGTTTGAATAAAGAGGCGCTGGCGAAGCATAGGCAAGGCTTGATCGCTCTTAGCGGCTGCAGGGAAGGAGAGGTGGCCAGAGCTCTGCTGTCTGGCGATGCGGAGGAGGCCAAACGGGCAGCTTTGTGGTACCGGGATGTATACGGCCCGCAGCATTTTTATCTGGAGCTGCAGGATCACGGGCTGGAGATCGAGCGCCGCCTCAATCAGCGCCTGCTCAGACTCGGTCATGAGCTGGGACTGCCGCTCGTGGTCACGAACAACGTCCATTACGTCTACCAAAAGCAGCACCGCGAGCATGATATTTTGCTGGCGATCGGACAGGGAAAAACGGTCGATGAAGAAAACCGTTTCCGCTACGAGACGGACCAGTACTATCTGAAAAGCGGCGAGGAGATGGCCAAGCTGTTTGCCCATGTGCCTGGTGCACTGGCCAATACGGTAGAGATTGCGGAGCGCTGCCAATGGGAATTGTCGTTTGGACAGCACATCCTGCCGAAATATCCGCTGGAGGAAGGACAGGATCCGACAGCATATTTGCGCGAGCTGTGCGAGCGGGGCTGCATCGAGCGTTACGGGACGATGACGGATGAAATCCGCGAACGGCTCGATCATGAGCTGTCCATCATTACCCGCACAGGCTTTACGGACTACTTTCTGATCGTGTGGGACTTCATGCGTTTTGCTCATGAAGCAGGAATCGCGACGGGACCGGGAAGGGGATCGGCGGCGGGCAGTCTGGTCGCCTACGCCCTCAAGATCACGAATGTCGACCCGATTGCGTTCAACCTCTTGTTTGAGCGGTTTCTCAATCCCGAGCGGGTCACGATGCCTGATATCGACATCGATTTTTCCGTGGAGCGGCGGGATGAAGTGATCCACTATGTAGCGGACAAATACGGACGTGACCGCGTTGCCCAGATCATTACCTTTGGAACGATGGCCGCCCGTGCAGCGGTCCGCGACACAGGCAGGGCGCTGGGCATGTCGCTGGCACTGGTAGACCGCGTGGCGAAAATGATCCCGCAGTCGCCGGGAATGACGATCGACAAAGCGTTCCAGCTCAATCCGGACCTCGGCAAGCTGTGTGCGGAAAATGTCCAGGCACGCCAGTTGATCGAGACGGCCAAGGGAGTAGAGGGGCTGCCGCGTCACGCCTCCACGCATGCGGCGGGAGTGGTTATTGCCCCTGAACCGTTGACTGCGTATGTCCCGCTGCAGACAGGCAGTGAAGGCTTGGCCCTGACACAGTTTCCGATGGAGGATTTGGAGGAAATCGGGCTGTTGAAAATGGATTTTCTCGGCCTGCGCAACCTTACCATTATTCAGGAAGCGCTTCGGCATTTGCGCCAGGCTGGCGTAGACGTGGACCTGGAGAACATTCCGCCGGACGATCCGAAGACATTCCAGATGCTCAGCCGCGGAGAGACGACCGGTGTCTTTCAGTTGGAGTCGACCGGCTTTCGCAATGTTTTGCGGGACCTGAAGCCGACCGGACTCGATGACATCATCGCCGTACTGGCGCTGTACCGTCCGGGGCCGATGGAGATTATCCCGCAGTACATCCGGGCCAAACACAAAGAGAGCTCCGTTCAGTATGCTCATCCCGATCTGGAGCCGATTCTGAGGGAAACGCATGGCTTCATGATCTACCAGGAGCAGATCATGCAGATTTCCTCCCGACTGGCTGGCTTTAGTCTGGGCGAAGCGGATATACTGCGGCGCGCCGTGGGCAAGAAAAAGCGGGAGCTGTTAAACGAGCAGCGGGAAAAGTTCGTCGCCGGCTGTATCCGCCAAGGCTACGGGGAGAAGCTTGGCCACGAGATTTACGATTTGATCGTCCGTTTTGCCGATTACGGATTCAATAAAGCCCATTCCGTCGCTTATGCGATGATTGCCTATCACATGGCCTATCTCAAGGCCAACTATCCGCTCGCGTTCATGGCTGCCCTCCTTTCGCTGTCCATCGGCAGCCAGACGAGAATTGCGGAGTACACGGAGGAGGCGCGCCGCCTGCATTTGCAGGTATTGCCGCCTGATGTAAATGAAAGCGAGGCTTACTTTACGGTCAGCCGCGATGCCATCCGCTTTGGCCTTGCAGCCGTCAAGAACGTCGGCTACGGAGCGATTGAATCGATTGTGCGGGAGCGGGCAAAACGGCCGTACCGCGACTTGTTTGACTTCTGTGCCCGGGTGGACGGACGACTGGTCAACAGGAGGGTCGTCGAATCATTGATCCTTTGCGGCGCGCTGGACTCGCTGCCGGGACACCGGAGCCAGTTGATGGTGCTCCTGGACGAGGCGATGGGCAAGGCGACAAGCAAGCGAAGCGAACGGGATGCCGACCAGCTCAACCTGTTTGCCGGAGACAGCGAAGCGGATTCCCTCCGTCAGCCGTCGGAATATCCGGAGGTGCCGCCTTTTTCCAGCAGCCAGCAGCTGAAGGAGGAGCGCGATCTGCTCGGCGTCTATCTGTCCGGCCATCCGCTGGATCAGTATTCGCATCTCTTCAACCGGCCGGAGGTGCACGCCGTATCGGCTCTGTCCGAATGTTCCCGGGAGCAGACCGTCAAGATCGTCGGCATGATTACGGAGGAAAAGCGCATCCAGACCAAAAAAGGGGAGCCGATGGCGTTTCTCATGCTAGAGGACAAGACAGCCCAGGTGGAGACCGTTGTCTTTCCAAAGGTGTATGCCAAATACGCGGAGCTGTTGAAAAAAGAGCAGGTCGTCGTAGCAGAGGCGCGGATCGATCATCAGGACGACATCGTGAAGCTGATTGCCAACCGCTTTTGGGATGCCGCCTCGCTGCCCAAGCCATCCATGGAACCCGTGTTGTTTGTCAAAATATCGGCAGAGCAGGAGCATGATTCGACGCTTCACAGCCTGCAGCGCCTTTTTGTCGAAAAAAGAGGTACGATTCCCGTCGTTCTGTACTACGAGGGGAAAAGACGGACAATTCGCCTTCCGGATGCCATTCGGGTAGAGGTGGACGAGTCATTTTTGGAGCAAGCGCGAGAAATTGTGGGACGTGACAGCGTAATTCAAAAAGAATTGCCCGTAAACGGGGGAGGATGACCAAAGTCCTCCCTTTTTTGCCGATTTCGAGAGGTTTACAGGAGAAACGGTTTTGCTATAATGAGAACATAATTTAAAAAAGTGGTCTGACCACTAAGCGCAGGTTCAGTATAGATAGCCCAAACATACATACAAATGAAGAATGGAGTGGTACTTGTGTCCAATTTACGAGAGGAAGCACTGGAACTTCACAGAAAACATCAGGGGAAACTGGAGGCTGTAACCAAGGTGCCGGTGCGCAATGCGCACGATCTGAGCCTGGCATATTCCCCAGGTGTTGCCGAGCCTTGCAAGGAGATTTTCGACGACCCGGCGAAAGTATACGAGTACACCATGAAGGGAAACCTCGTAGCCGTTGTCAGCGACGGTACAGCCGTACTCGGACTGGGCAATATCGGACCTGAGGCCGCTATGCCGGTTATGGAGGGCAAGGCGGTCCTGTTCAAGTCGTTCGCAGGCGTTGACGCGTTCCCGATCTGCCTGAATACAACCGACGTGGACAAAATCGTCGAAACTGTAAAAATGCTGGAGCCGACCTTTGGCGGGGTAAACCTGGAAGACATCGCGGCGCCTGCCTGCTTCGAGGTAGAAGAGCGCCTGAAGCGCGAGACCAATATCCCGATCTTCCACGATGACCAGCACGGTACGGCAATCGTTACTGCTGCCGGTCTGATCAATGCCCTGCGCGTTGTCGGCAAAAAGCTGGAAGAAATCCGTGTCGTAGCCAACGGGGCCGGGGCAGCGGGGATCGCCATCATCAAGCTTCTGTTGTCCATGGGCGTGAAGGAAGTCATCATGTGCGACACCAAAGGCATCGTGTACGAAGGCCGTACGTTCGGCATGAACCCGATCAAGGAAGAAATGGCGAAGATCACCAACCGCCAAAAGCTGGAAGGAAATCTGGCTGATGCGATGAAGGGCGCTGACGTATTCATCGGCGTTTCGGTAGCCGGCGCTGTCACGCCGGAAATGGTGAAATCGATGAACCGCGACGCGATCATCTTCGCGATGGCAAACCCGACTCCCGAGATCATGCCGGAAGAGGCGAAAGCGGCTGGGGCGGCTGTCGTCGGTACGGGCCGTTCCGACTTCCCGAACCAGGTAAACAACGTACTCGCATTCCCGGGCATTTTCCGCGGCGCGCTCGATACGCGCGCAACAGCAATCAACGAAGAGATGAAGCTGGCAGCCGTTTACGCCATCGCCGACCTCATCTCGGCCGAAGAGCTGTCTGCGGACAAGGTAATTCCGGCTCCGTTTGACCCGCGCGTGGCTCCACAGGTAGCTGCGGCCGTGGCAAAAGCGGCGATGGAGACAGGCGTAGCTCGCCTTTCCGTCGATCCGGAGGCGATCCGCCAAAAAACGGCGGCGCTGACAGCCATTTCCTATCAAAAAGCGTAAATTGCGGACGTCATGTGACTAACACCCTCCGGGACAAAGCGATCCTTGGAGGGTGCTTCACCGAAGGCAATCGGGGAGGAGGAGCGAAAGGATGCTTGATTCGCTACAGGAGAGAAAGGTATACGAAGGCATTCTCCTGCAAATCCATCAGATCGTTCAAGAAAAAAATTTGCGTCCTGGTGACAAGCTGCCCTCCGAGCGGGAGCTGTCCGAGCAGCTGGGTGCCGGCCGTTCGTCTGTACGCGAAGCGCTGCGGGCATTGGAACTGCTTGGCCTGATCGAAACCCGCAGGGGAGAAGGCACCTTTTTAAAGCATTACCGTCACAACCGCCTGATTGATATTCTCGGCTTTTTTATCCTCCGGGATTACAAAACGAAAAAAGATTTGATTGAGATGCGCCAGGTCCTGGAGCTGGATGCGGTTCGGATGGCTTGCCGCCGGGCTACCGCGAAGCACTTTGAAGAAATGGAGCGGATCCTCGCTGCGGCAGAGGAGCGGATCGAACAGGGAGAAATTCCGACTGAAGAGGATTACCAGTTCCACCGCGTAATCTGCCGCTCCAGCCGCAATTCCATCCTCCACCGGATTTGGGCGCCGCTTGTGGAATACAGCGATTCTGTCCGCAGTGAATCGCTCTCCCGTGAAGGACGGGCCAGATCAGCAGTAAACGAGCATCGTCAGATCATGGAAGCGATACGAGCAGGAGACGAGGAGCAGGCTGTAGAACGGATGAGAAAGCATCTGGAAAACTCCAAGCTCTGACTTCTCCCGGCCCGATTTGCGGCAGTTGCTGGGGCTGTGATATGATGATGCAGACCTGTATTGGACGATCAAGGAGGAAGCCACCATGTGGACGGTCATCTATATCGCTCCCAGCGAAAAAATCGCGGAACGGATACAGCAACGATTGACAGATGAAGGATTCCTGGTAAAGGTTCGCGAGGCGAAGGTCTCCAAACAGTACGAGATTCTCGTCCCCGAGAGCGAGGTACACGAAGTCCAGGAAGTACTCGGCACGATCCTTCACTGAAGGGAAAGGTGAGGTGTAACTGTGCTTAAGGATCTCTTTGGTAAAAAGCGCAAATTTGCTACAGTCCCCTCGGAAACAATATCGCGTGGAACTCCCCAGGCTGACGGCGCTGTCGAAGCCGTCACAAAAGGCAAGGAAGTTCCCGAGGGACTGATGAATAAGTGTCCGCATTGCGGAACGATTCACTACTCCAAGGACCTGGAGAAGAATCTCCGCGTTTGCAAGGGATGCCAGTTCCATTTTTCGATGTCGGCGCCGGAGCGCATTGCGGCATTGCTTGACGACGGCGTGCTGACCGAAGAATTCGACACGGATTTGGTGACAGCCAACCCGCTTGGCTTCCCAGGCTACCTGGAAAAAGTGGAAAAGGATATGGAAGCGACGAATCTGAAAGAGGCAATCATGACAGGCGAAGGGCTTCTGGATGGGCAGCGCGTCATTATCGGCGTAATGGATTCGCGTTTTCGCATGGCCAGCATGGGCTCGGTCGTCGGTGAAAAAATTACGAGGGCGATCGAACAGGCTGCAGAGCGCAAGCTTCCCTTTATCCTTTTTTCGGCTTCAGGCGGTGCGCGGATGCAGGAAGGCGTGCTCAGTCTGATGCAGATGGCGAAAACAAGCGCGGCATTGGCAAAGCTGGACCGGGAACGCCAGTTGTTCGTGTCTGTCCTGACCAACCCTACTTACGGGGGTGTCTCTGCCAGCTTTGCTTCCCTTGGCGATTACAATATTGCCGAGCCTGGAGCGATGATTGGCTTTGCCGGCAGACGCGTAATTGAGCAGACAATCCGTCAGGAGCTGCCAAAAGACTTTCAAACAGCCGAGTTCTTGCTGAATCACGGGCAACTCGATATGGTTGTGCATCGCAAGGACATGCGCTCGACGCTATCCAAGCTCGTTGAGATGCACACGATTCGGGAGGGAGTATAAAGATGGCGAACGAACTTCCCTTTGAAAAACCATTGGTGGAGTTGCAGGATAAAATCAAGGAATTGCGCAGGTTCACCGAAGAAAAAGGGATTGATTTTTCCGAAGAAGTAGCGCGGTTGGAGCAGAAGGCCAAGGATTTGGCCGAACAGATCTACGGAAGCCTGACGCCGTGGCAGCGCGTACAGCTCGCCCGTCACCCGGAGCGACCCACCACATTGGACTACATTGATCATATTTTTACTGATTTTCTGGAAGTGCACGGTGATCGTTTATTCGGAGACGACCTGGCGATTGTCGGGGGCATTGCCAAGCTGGACGGACGTCCGGTTACCATTGTCGGGCACCAAAAAGGCAAAGATACAAAGGACAACATCAAGCGCAATTTCGGTATGGCCCATCCCGAAGGCTACCGCAAAGCGCTCCGCATCATGCAGCAGGCTGACAAATTTGGCCGTCCGATCATCTGCTTCATCAACACCTCGGGGGCGTATCCGGGGAAAGCGGCGGAGGAGCGGGGGCAAAGCGAAGCGATTGCCCGCAACCTGTTGGAGATGGCGAGATTTCGCGTGCCGATCATCTGTGTCGTGATCGGTGAAGGCGGCAGCGGCGGAGCTTTGGCGATCGGAGTGGGGAACCGCGTCTATATGCTGGAGAATTCCTATTACTCCGTGATCGCACCGGAAAGCGCGGCGGCCATTCTGTGGAGAGATGCCAGTCTGGCGATGCGCGCGGCGGAAACGATGAAGATCACGGCTCCCGATCTGAAGGAGCTGGGAGTTATCGAGGACATCATCGAGGAGCCGTTTGGCGGCGCTCACCGCGATGTGATGCTGCAAGCTTCTCTCGTCAAGGCCAAGCTGCTGGAAGGGCTGAAACAGCTAGAACAGCTCAGTCCAGAAGAATTGATACAGGATCGTTACGAGAAATTTAAACAGATCGGTTCTTACGCCTCCCTCTAAAATGGGGGGCGCTTTTTGCTTTTTTCTGTCGATAAAATCTGATACAATCGTATTCGTAACCGGGACTTGTCAGATCTTTCTAAAAGTATAGCACATTGCTCCCGTGAGTGTAACAGATATGTCCTTGTGACTAATACAGCGTGTAAGAAAGGGAATATCGTACATACTGTTTTGGTTTCAAGGCATCCTAATGACGGAAAGAATGGATGAGGTGGTTTCCATGCAGAAAATTGCAGTTTTAACCAGCGGCGGGGATGCACCCGGCATGAACGCAGCCGTGCGCGCAGCAGTCAGGCGAGCCGCGTACCACGGGATTCAAATGTATGGCGTGTATCATGGCTACGAGGGTTTGATGTATGGCGATATACAGGAAATGACGCTGGGCTCGGTCGGTGATATCATCCACCGCGGCGGAACCATCCTCTATTCAGCGCGAAGTGAAGAATTCAAGACCGAAGTCGGGCAGCAAAAAGCGGTGGATCAACTGAACAGACGCGGAATCGAAGGATTGATCGTCATTGGCGGTGACGGTTCCTTCCGGGGGGCCCAGAAAATGTCCGAAAAGGGTGTCAGGACAATCGGTATTCCCGGCACAATCGACAACGATATCCCTTGCACGGACTTCACCATCGGTTTTGATACCGCATTGAATACAGTTGTCGAAGCCATTGACAAGATCAGGGACACAGCCACATCGCATGAGCGTACCTACATCATTGAAGTGATGGGCAGGGATGCCGGAGATATTGCCCTGTGGGCAGGTCTCGCAGCCGGGGCGGAGTCTATTTTGATCCCAGAAGCGGAGAATGATATCGAGGATATCGTAGAGCGGCTCGAATCGGGACACCGCCGCGGGAAAAAACATACGATCATCATCGTGGCAGAAGGCGTAGGCAGCGCGAATTATTACGCTGACGAGATCAAAAGGCTGACCGGCCTGGAGACGCGTGTAACCGTGCTTGGCCATATTCAGCGGGGAGGCTCGCCGACTGCATTTGACCGGATGCTCGCCAGCCGAATGGGAGCTGCAGCGGTCGATCTGCTGATCGAAGGAAAACGGGACCGCATGGTAGGCATTCGCAACAATGTGATCGTCGACGTCGATTTCCAGGAAGCACTTTCACAAAAGCATCAGCTTGACTTATCCATCTATCAATTGGCACGTACGCTCTCCATTTAATCGGGAGCACATAGCTTAGGAGGGACTTCTTGTGTTACGTAAAGCAAAAATCGTTTGTACCATTGGACCTGCCAGCGAATCAGTCGAGACGCTGAAAAAACTGATTCACGCAGGAATGAACGTAGCTCGGCTAAATTTTTCCCACGGCTCGCATGAAGAGCACGCCGCGCGCATCGTGAATATTCGCCGTGCGTGCGAGGAGACAGGCAAACAGGTAGCGATCCTGCTGGATACCAAAGGGCCGGAGATTCGGACAGGCACACTCGGTGTAGACTCTGTCGAGCTGGTCGAAGGGAATCGGATGATCCTGACGACAGAGGAAGTGGCAGGCACAGCCGAACGCGTCTCCATTACATATGCGGAGCTTCCCCGCGACGTAAAGGCTGGAGACACGATCCTGATCGACGACGGCTTGATCGGACTTTTTGTAGAAAAAGTAGAAGGCAACGAAATTGTGTGCGAGATCAAAAACGGCGGTACACTGAAGAGCAAAAAGGGTGTCAATGTGCCCGGCGTCAAGATCAATCTGCCGGGCATTACGGAGAAGGACGCACAGGATATTGTGTTCGGCATCGAGCAAGGCGTAGATTTTATCGCAGCTTCGTTTGTCCGCAAGGCATCGGACATTCTGGAAATCCGCGAGATTTTGGAGCGTCATCATGCCAAAATCGACATCATCGCCAAGATCGAGAACCAGGAAGGCGTAGACAATGTCGATGAAATTCTCGCTGTTGCCGACGGCTTGATGGTGGCGCGCGGCGACCTTGGCGTCGAGATTCCGGCAGAAGAAGTGCCGCTCGTACAGAAACAGCTGATCAAGAAATGCAACGATCTGGGGAAACCGGTGATTACCGCTACCCAAATGCTCGATTCCATGCAGCGGAACCCGCGTCCGACAAGGGCCGAGGCAAGCGATGTGGCGAACGCCATCTTTGACGGCACCGACGCGATCATGCTCTCCGGCGAAACGGCAGCAGGGAAGTATCCGGTCGAGTCTGTGGAGACGATGAACCGGATCGCGGTCAGAGCGGAACAAGAGCTGAACTACCGGGAAATTCTGTTTGCTCACGCGGTGCAAAAACAGGTGACGATCACGGACGCCATCAGCCAGGCGGTGTCAAATGCGGCGCTGGATCTGGACGCGGCAGCGGTGATTACGGCTACCGAAAGCGGACACACTGCCCGAATGGTGTCCAAATATCGTCCGAAGGCCCCGATCGTGGCGGTCACTCCGCATGAGAGCGTCATGCGCCGACTGGCCCTGGTCAACGGTGTGTATCCGGTGCTCGGAACAGTAGCCAATACAACGGATGAGATGCTGGAGCTGTCCGTGCAGAAATCACTGGAGGCCGGCTTCGTTCGCCACGGCGATTTGGTCGTGATTACGGCAGGCGTTCCGGTACGGGAGGTCGGAACCACCAATCTGATGAAAATCCACGTAATTGGCGACATTGTAGCGAAAGGGCAGGGAATCGGCCGCAAAATCGTGAGTGGCAAGGTTGTCGTTGCCCGTTCGGCTGCTGAAGCATTGGAAAAGACCGAAGCGGGGAGCGTTCTCGTGATGATCGGGACAGACTCCGATATGGTGCCTGCATTTGAAAAAGCGGGGGCAGTTATTACGGAAGAGGGAGGACTAACGTCCCATGCCGCAATCGTCGGGTTGAACCTCAACGTACCGGTCATCGTAGGCGTCAAAAAGGTTACGGACTTGCTGAAAGACGGTCAAACCGTGACTGTTGATGCAGAGCGTGGCCACATTTACACCGGACATGCACGCGTACTGTAGGAACTAGGCAAAAGTGTTTTCCATATAATGGGGAGAGGGTGCCGATATGTACCCTCTCTTTGTCGTGCTTGTTGTCTATCTTCCGCTGGTAGTCTATAGGAGAAAAGTATGGTTTGTTCGAGGCAGGAAGTGAGTATTTTGTGTCGCACGCTTGTCCAATTAGGAATATGTTCCTATCGGACGAGGGGTGCCAATCACAATTTTATCTGGTAAAATTGGATTTTCGCCTGCTCTTGATCGTCTGTCAGCAAAAGCTTGTCAAGTCCTGTTTTTTGCGGAAAACACAATATATTGTGTTGTCGAAAAATCTTTCGCACAATATATAGAAAAATCTATTGTGTTTTTGGGGGAAACATAGTTAACTAGAAAGAGAGATTGCAAGACAAGATGTGGGCACAAGCGCGTAGCTACGGACAGGTACATCGGACGTAGTTTGGCTATATCAGAAGGAGGAACCGAAATGCTGGCAACAGAAACAAGAACCCGTTTTCTGCGGGATGATTTCCTGAATCAATACCCGGATTTTCCGTTACATATGAACCCGTTGGGGCAATTTGTCTACTATCGCACCTACTCCCGGTTTATCCCTGAGCTCGGCAGACGCGAGACGTGGAAAGAAACCTGCCGTCGTTCGATCGACTACAATATGAAGCTGGCTTACCAGCATATGATTAAAATCGGACTCACCCCTGATCTGCGTGAATTGGAGACAGAGGCCGAGGGTCTGTTTGACAACATGTTCAACCTGAAGCAATTCCTGTCCGGACGCACACTTTGGGTTGGCGGCGCGGAAAATGGCGTAGCCGATCTGTATCCGCTGGCCAATTTCAACTGCTCCTTCCTGAACATCAAATCCTGGGAAGATTTGTGCGACCTCTTTTACCTGCTGCTGGTGGGAACAGGAGTGGGCTTCAAGTGCACAAAGCAAATGGCTGAAGGCTTGGCTCCGATCCGGACGAATGTCACTCTGCTTTCTTCCGAGTACAAGCCGCTGCCGATGCATCAGCGACTGGAGCGCTCCGAGCTGAAGGTGCTGGGGAACGGATACGCCAAAATTTACGTTGGCGACAGCAAGGAAGGCTGGGTCGAATCGCTCCGCCACTATCTGCATATTTTGACCGACCCTGCATATGAGCAAATTCATACTGTCAAGATTTCCTATAACAGCGTACGGCCAAAAGGCGAGCGCCTGAAGCGTTTTGGCGGAACTGCCAGCGGCCATGAACCGCTTCGCGAAATGTTCGAAGGCATCGACAAGGTGCTGAAAAACCAGATTGACGCTTCCCTTGATCCGATCGAAGTCGACGAGAAAGGCTACGGCAAGATTCGCCCGATCCACGTCCTCGATATCGGCAATCTGATCGGCGCAAACGTCGTTGTGGGCGGCGTTCGCCGTACGGCAGAGATCTTCCTGTTCGACCACGATGACTATGAGTGCCTGTTTGCCAAATACGGCATCAACGGCTTCTGGACAGAGCAGCAGATCGCCCATCACCAAAAAGTGGGAGAGCTGCTCGGCGACAAAAAGCCTTCCTGGTTTGACAACATCCAAAAGGTGGGCGACGGCCGTTTCGGTCTGGATCACCGCCGCATGTCCAACAACTCGATCGCGTTCAACCAAATGCCGAGCCGCGAGTTCCTGCATCTCGTATTCACGATGATGCAGCTGGAGGGCGAACCGGGCTTCGTCAATCTGGAGGAAGCCAACCGCCGCCGTCCGAATGCGGAAGGCCTCAATCCTTGCGCCGAAATCCTGCTGGACTCTTACGGCGTGTGCAACCTGACGACTGTCAACCTGGTCCAATTTGTAAAAGAGAGTCCGGACGGCTCCAAATACCTCGATCTGGACGGACTTCTGGATGCACAGCGCAAATCGGCACGTGCCGGCCTGCGCATGACTCTGGTGACGCTCGAATTGCCTCACTGGGATGTCGTTCAACAGCGCGACAGACTGCTGGGAACCTCTCTGACAGGCGTCAAGGATGCGATCGCATCGCTGGGATATACGGAGGAACAAGAAGTCGAGCTGCTCCGCCTGCTCGGCAATGCAGCCCGCGAAGAGGCCGACCGTTATGCATATGAGCTGCGAGTCAACTCGCCGCTGCTGGTGACAACAGTAAAGCCGGAAGGAACGCTCTCCCAGGTAGCTGGAGGCGTGTCCAGCGGTCTGCACTGGTCGCATTCTCCGTACTACATTCGCCGGATTCGGATCAATGCCGAAGATCCGTTGGCAAAAGCGGTTCAGACTTTGGGCTGGACGGTTCATCCCGAGGTGGGGACGCCTGGGGAAACCCATGAGGAGCGCATGGCTAATGCCCGTACGCTGGTAATCGATTTCCCGGTTGCTTCCGGTGCGCGCGAGACGAAAAATGAAGTAAACGCCAAACGCCAGTTTGACACCTACTTCCGTTTCCAAAAAGAGTACACGGAGCACAACTCGTCCAACACCATTACCGTCCGTCCAGAGGAGTGGGACGAGGTAGAGGAGATCGTCTACAGCAATTGGGACAACTTCGTCGGGGTATCCTTCCTGCAGCTGGACGGAGGAACCTATCAACTGGCGCCTTACGAAGCGTGCACGAAAGAACAGTACGAAGCGCTCAAGGCGAGCATGAAGCCGTTTGATCCGGCGATTCTGCAAATGTTCGAAAGAGGGGGAGACTCCGATCTTTCGACGGCAGATTCGTGCGAGACAGGGGCTTGCCCGATTCGTTAATCGCATACATGGATATGAAGAAACCGGAGCCAGAACGGCGCAATCGTTCTGCTCCGGTTTTTGCTATTGCGGTGCGGCTGTCGGTTCTTCCATCCGGTAGATCAGCTCATAGGGGGACAGCCGAAACATCTCCAAGCAGATAGAGCCTTTTGTCAGGGCGTCGAGCGTACGGCTGGCCAGTTGGGGACGGGTGATGTATTCATGCAGGTTTTCCTCTGTCAGTTTGACAAAACGGACATCTGTGGTCTCCTCCGATGTCTGCAAGCAGCCCCCGATGGCGACTCCGCGAAAGCCGACAGCGACGATGGCGCTGCTTACGTTGTGATAGACTCCGGTGATGCCCGTGAGCCGGGCTTCGATGCCGGATTCCTCTCTGATTTCCCTGATGACAGCATCCAGCAGACTCTCGCCGACCTCTACCTGTCCGCCGGGCAGCTCCCATGTATCCTGACGATTTCGGGCCTTCACCAGGAGGACCTCGCCGTCGTCGTTCGTGATATAGCCGAAAGCTGCCACGATGTGCTTGGGCGGGTTGTAGGTGCTGGCAGGAATCAGGAAGTCCTGTTTGCATGACAGGTACAACGGTTCGAGGCTGTTGCGCTTTTCTTGAGCCAGGCGATGCAGTTCGTCAGACTTGACAGCGTTCTCGATTCTTTCATACGCTTCCATGCTGTCGTACTCCCAGATGGCAGTCACTTCGTCGCCGCGCTCTGTCGACCATCGTCCGACCAGCCGGGCACCGTGCTTGAGCTGGGCAGGGAGCAGGTATTCTTGGAAAAATGACTGAAATGCCGCTTGTCTGGCTGGATCAATTTGATAGGTACGTCGGCGGTACAGCATTTGATCCCTTCTCTCTTTTTCTATTTTTTCCAACTGTATGATAGACGCAACAGTGCAAAAACCGTTTCCCGGATGGAGCCGCCGGGTTGGGAAAGAAGCGGAATGACGAAAGGGCGACGCCGATAATCGAGTCGGCAAAAGAAGTAGAAAAGGTGTTGTCTGTGATACAATAAGGATAGAAAGGGGCGATCGCGTTGAACTCGACTGTTTATACGCATCGGATACGTGTTCGGTACAGTGAAACGGACCAGATGGGAGTGGTCTACCATGCGAACTACCTCAATTGGTTTGAAGTGGGACGGACTGAATTTATTCGCGAGACTGGCGTGACCTATCGGAGTCTGGAGGAAAAGGGAATCCTTTTGCCCGTTACAGACGTCTCGTTATCGTATAAGCAGCCGGCACGGTACGATGACTGGGTGGAAATCAGGACGCAGCTGGAGGAGCTGTCTATGGTCCGATTGACGTTCGGTTATGAAATATACCGGGTGGCTGACGAACAACTGCTCGTTGCAGGCAAGACCAAGCATGCGTTTACAACGATGGAGATGAAGCCGATCCGGCTGGCCCGCGTGGTGCCGGAGGTATACGCGCTGCTGGAAGAGCGGTGTGCTGGGGGGAAATAGCCATGCTTTTTCGCATATTGCTTGTTCTGTTTATCGTCGTTCCCGCGGTAGAGCTCTGGGGGCTGATCGCGGTCGGAAAGGTGATCGGTCCATGGTATACGATCGCGCTGGTGATTTTGACCGGCTTTGTCGGAGCGTGGCTGGCCAAGCAGCAGGGGCTGCAGGTCATGCGGATGCTCCAGCTGCAGCTCTCCCGAGGCCAAATGCCTACAGAGACCCTGATTGACGGAGCGCTGGTGCTCTCAGGCGGGATTATGCTCTTGATGCCAGGCTTCTTTTCCGATGTTGTCGGAGTCATTTTCCTTGTTCCCTATACACGGATGATTATTCGCCACTTCATAAAAAGATGGCTGTGGTCGCTGATCTCTTCCGGGCGGGTTCATTTCTTCTTCCGGCGCTGACATCATAAAAACAAGCAAAAAAGGAGGCCGTCGCCTCCTTTTTCTTACGTTTCGGTCCCTTTGATGTACCTCCAAATATCGGTAAATACTTTCGCCTTTACAAGCGCGTTGATCAACACCAGGGAAACAGGCCCGATGATGAGGCCGAGAAATCCGAAAATCTGCAAGCCGACGAACAGAGCGACCAGCGTTAGCAGCGGGTCCAATCCGACGTTTTCGGCAACGACCTTTGGCTCGATAATCTGCCGGAATATCAGCACGACTCCGTACAGGATCGACAAGCCGATGACCAGACTGTAGTTCCCTTTGAAAAACAGGTAAATGATCCACGGGATAAATACCGTCCCTGTGCCAAGGTACGGCAGCAGATCAACGAGACCGGTAATCAGTCCGATCGTGACTGCGTATTCGACCCGCAGGATCAAAAGGCCGATGATGACGATGGCAGCTGTCAACGAAATCAACGTAAGCTGGGCTTTGAGGAAGCCGAACAAAGCGGCTTTCAGATCCTTGAAAATCTCGTCAAGCCGGTTGTTGACGCCGTTTGGGAGAAGCTTTCTGAAGCGCTCTTCCCACAGGAAGAAATCCTTGGCAATGAAAAATGCGCCGAGCAAGGAAATCACGAACACTGTCGCCAGGTTCGGCAGCGACACGAGGAAGTTTTTCAAGCCATCGAGAAACTGCACAATGAGCTGCTGTCCAGCTTGCGTAATCGATGTAATTCCCTGTCTGATCGTGTTGTCCAATTTATCCTTGTACGCAAGGTCCAGATGCGAGTAGAACCATTGAATCTGCTCATACAGGCCGGTCAGAAAATCCTGGGAAATCGTCCGCTGCAGGTATTGAGCAAGCTCGTTGGAAAATCCGGGAAGCTTTCTCGCCAATTCTCCAATCTCTACGACTGTCTCGGTGATGACGAGCGTGACGACGCCGCCGGAAATCGCGATTAAAAGAAGGAGGGCGATCGTTACGGACAGCCACCGGGGGAACTTGGCCTTTCTGGTCAAAAACGTCACAGGCCGATGAATGACAAGTGCGATGACTAAGGAGATTAGAAATGGGTACAGTAAAGGTGATGCGAATACAATGAGCTTGAAGCCGAGATAAATGACAAGGCAAACCCATAAAAACCGAATGATTTGAAAGAGGCGTTCAACCCAGTTATGCCGGTTCAATAGTACTCTCCTTTCTATCCACGGAGGAATAGAGAGATGGATTCGTTGTTTTCATAAATGTTTCCAGGCGGCTGTCCCTCCGATCAGCGTGAAAAAACGATCGTGACCGCTTTGTAACTATTATGCAGTATGCTGGTAGGTGCAAGCAAGCTTTGCCATATACACCGGCTTTTTTGCATCTTGTACATTTATCATTCACAAAATCGCAATAATCTTTTATAATTGTGTCGAATTATGGTTGGATTCTTTTTATAACCATGCAGCAGCAGGACCCGTGGGTCTCTCCTCCCTGATATACGCGTTTTTTATAAAAGCGAATGATTATGTAAGCCGATTTGTCAATCATTCATGTGCGGAGGGTGGTCGTAAAAGGAACCACCAGGACAATTTCATATAGCTTAGAGTGGAAAAGGAGAGAGTTACATGACAGCTACTCGCGGACTTGAAGGCGTGGTCGCCGCTCAATCTTCGATCTGTTCGATTGTCGATGGGGTACTTTGCTATGGAGGTATCAACATCGACGAGCTCGCTGAAAACGCTACCTTTGAAGAGGTTGTGTACCTGCTCTGGCATGGAGCCCTACCGAAGCGCGATCAGCTGGATGCTTTGAAAAAGCAACTGGGCGAAAATGCTGCGGTACCGAAAGAGGTAATCGACAGCATTCGCGCCTATCCAAAAGGCGTACACCCGATGGCGGCGTTGCGCACAGCTGTCTCTTCGCTAGCGCTCTACGACGCAGAAGCGCAGGACATGACTCCTGAGGCCAATTACCGGAAATCGATTCGCCTGATGGCTCAAACCCCAACCCTGATCGCAGCGTATGCACGTATGCGCAAGGGACTGGAACCTGTCGCTCCGAATCCGTCTTACGGGATTGCAAAAAACTTCCTGTACATGCTGACTGGTGCAGAGCCTACCGAAACCGCAGAAAAAGCATTTGACGTAGCATTGATTCTGCATGCGGACCACGAGTTCAACGCTTCTACGTTCGCAGCGCGTGTGACTGTAGCGACCTTGACCGATATCTATTCCGGTATCGTTTCGGCGATCGGCACATTGAAGGGCCCTCTGCACGGCGGAGCCAACGAAGCTGTAGCAGCCATGCTGGCAGAAATCGGTTCCATGGACAATGTGGAATCCTACATCCGTCAAAAGCTGGACAACAAGGACAAAATCATGGGCTTCGGACACCGCGTGTACAAAGACGGAGACCCGCGCGCGAAATGGCTGAAGCAAATGTCCAAAGCGCTCACCGCTCAAATCGGACGTCCAGAGCTGTATGAGATGTCCGTCAAGGTGGAAGAAATGGTGACTGGCGAAAAAGGCCTCAAGCCAAACGTCGATTTCTATTCCGCTTCCGTTTACACCGCTCTCGGACTGGAAAGCGATCTGTTCACGCCGATTTTTGCGATTAGCCGAATGTCCGGCTGGACTGCGCATATCATGGAGCAGTACGAAAACAATCGCCTGATCCGTCCGCGCGCCGACTACACTGGACCGGTCAACCAGCACTACGTGCCAATCGACCGCCGCTAATGACCCTTGCTATTCCGATCGTGGAGGAGGCGGCACCATAGCGGGCCCACACTCCTAAGCACCTGCTTGAGAACTACCACCGAGTGTGGTAGTTCTCCTACGTCTGGAAATATTTTTCTACCATTATTTTCCATATACTGGAGGGATTTCTTGTGTTTAAAAACTTGTCGCAGCCAACTTCTGGCCAAAAGATCACAGTAGATAACGGCAAACTGGTAGTACCGAACAACCCGATCATCCCGTTCATCGAAGGGGACGGTACGGGTCCTGATATTTGGAATGCATCTGTTCGCGTGTTGGATGCAGCCGTAGAAAAAGCATACAAAGGCGAAAAGAAAATCGCTTGGTTCGAAGTATTCGCAGGTGAAAAATCCTTCAACCAATACGGCGAGTGGCTGCCTGAGGATACCCTCACTGCTGTTCGCGAATACCTGATCGCAATCAAAGGCCCTCTGACTACACCAGTCGGCGGCGGAATCCGTTCCATCAACGTGGCGCTGCGCCAGGAGCTCGATCTGTACGCTTGCGTACGTCCTGTTCAATACTTCGATGGCGTTCCTTCTCCGGTAAAACATCCTGAATTGACAGATATGGTGATCTTCCGCGAAAACACCGAGGACATCTACGCTGGCGTAGAGTGGGCTGAAGGTACACCGGAAGTGAAAAAAGTAATCGACTTCCTGCAAAACGAAATGGGCGTGAAGAAAATCCGCTTCCCGGAAACATCCGGTATCGGCATCAAGCCTGTTTCCAAAGAAGGTACCGAGCGTCTGGTTCGCGCAGCGATCAACTACGCGATCGACAACAAGCGCAAATCCGTAACCCTCGTACACAAAGGCAACATCATGAAATTCACCGAAGGCGCGTTCAAAAACTGGGGCTATGCAGTAGCTGAAGCCGAATTCGGCGACAAAGTATTCACATGGGCGCAATACGACCGCATCAAAGCAGAAGGCGGCGACGCTGACAAAGCGCAAAAAGAAGCAGAAGCAGCAGGCAAAATCATCGTAAAAGACGTGATTGCCGATGCATTCCTGCAGCAAATCCTGACTCGTCCGGCTGAGTACGACGTAGTAGCTACACTGAACCTGAACGGCGACTACATCTCCGACGCGCTGGCTGCACAAGTAGGCGGTATCGGTATCGCTCCTGGCGCAAACATCAACTACCTGACTGGACACGCAATCTTCGAAGCGACTCACGGTACTGCTCCGAAATATGCCGGTCTGGACAAAGTGAACCCGTCTTCCGTCATCCTCTCCGGCGAAATGATGCTCCGTCACCTGGGCTGGAACGAAGCGGCAGATCTGATCATCAACTCCATGGAAAAAACAATTTCCGCGAAAACCGTAACCTACGATTTCGCACGTCTGATGGAAGGCGCAACCGAGCTGAAATGCTCCGAGTTCGCTGACGCCCTGATCAAAAACATGTAAGTGTAAAGTACCGAGCAAAAAGGCTTTCTGGGACCATTAGCAAACCAACAAAAAGCAATGCTATGGAGGCGACCTTATATGGCATTCCAACGCAAAAAAATCGCAGTGATCGGCAGCGGCTTCACTGGTGCAACGACAGCATTCATTCTGGCTCAAAAAGAACTGGGAGATGTCGTGCTGGTAGACATTCCGCAACTGGAAAACCCGACAAAAGGGAAAGCGCTCGATATGATGGAATCTTCTCCGGTCCTCGGTTTTGACTCCAGCATCACGGGCACAGCGGACTATGCGGAAATCAAGGATGCTGACCTTGTCATCATCACGGCTGGGATTGCCCGCAAGCCAGGCATGTCCCGCGACGATCTGGTCAACACCAACGCAGGCATCATGCGCTCCGTTGCAGAGCAAGTGAAAACGCACGCTCCGAACTCCATCGTGTTGGTTCTGTCCAACCCGGTAGATGCGATGACCTACACGTTCTTCAAAACGTCCGGTTTCCCGAAAGAGCGCGTAATCGGCCAATCCGGCGTGCTGGATACAGCCCGTTTCCGCACCTTTGTAGCGATGGAACTGAACGTGTCCGTAGAAGACGTTACCGGCTTTGTATTGGGTGGCCACGGCGACGACATGGTCCCGTTGGTACGCTACTCCTATGCGGGCGGTATACCGCTGGAAACGCTGATTCCAAAGGATCGCCTGGACGCGATCGTCGAGCGTACCCGCAAAGGCGGCGGAGAGATCGTCAACCTGCTGGGCAACGGCTCCGCTTACTATGCGCCGGCTGCTTCTCTCGTTCAAATGGCAGAAGCCATTCTGAAGGACAAAAAACGCATTCTGCCTTCCATCGCTTATCTGGAAGGCGAGTACGGCTACAATGACATCTACCTCGGCGTGCCAACCCTGCTCGGCGGAAAAGGCATCGAGAAAGTCATCGAGCTGGAACTGACGGCGGAAGAAAAAGCCGCCCTCGACAAATCCGCCGACTCCGTGCGCAATGTCATGAAGGTTTTGCAATAACAAAGTCCCGCAATAGCTATTACTAGTGAAAGACGCTCCCAAGGGGGCGTCTTTTGATTTTTCCTGAAAAAAGTTAACAATGATTCATGCCTGCTCATCTTCGAATCGCTTTCACCCTTATGCTTCCTGTATCTGCTAAAAACACCCCCTCCAACCACTATGGCTGTAGAGATGAAACAGGAGAAAACGGCAAAGGTCTTTGGGACACTACCCAGGCACCAAAGCAAAAGCGGAACACGCTTTCAGCGTCCAACTCTGAGAGACATCAATGAACCTGCTGCTTTTGGACGCGGTTCCGCTTTTGCTTTGGCGCCGGACACCCCCCCGCCCCCAGCAAGTGTCCCACCGAACCTGCAGCAGTTTTCTCCTGTTTCATCTCCTCCACCACAGCCCCAACAACATCTTTACAAAAAAATTACTTGTCTTACCTAAGCTGGATTTGGCAGACTGGAACGTGAGAACACTAGAGAAGAGCCGAGGACGGCAGCGTAGGGGGGAAACATAATGACAAAGATTTTAGTGGTAGACGACGAGGCGTCTATCGTCAAATTGCTGCAATTCAACCTGGAAAAAGCCGGTTTTCAAGTAATAACTGCCTGTGACGGAAAGCAGGCCCTGGATATGGCTCGCACGGAGCAGCCTGATTTTATTATTCTCGACTGGATGCTGCCCAAGATGGAAGGCATGGACGTCTGCAAAACATTGCGCCAGGAGCGCAACAACACGCCGATCCTGATGCTGACAGCCAAAGACGATGAACTGGACAAAATCCTTGGTCTCGAGCTGGGGGCGGATGATTACTTGACGAAGCCTTTCAGCCCCAGAGAAGTGATCGCCCGGGTAAAAGCGATTCTTCGCCGTACCCAGACATCTTCCGAGGCAGCGGCCGCCCCGGACGAGGTAGTATTGCAATTTGGGGAAATCAGGATTTATCCGGAAAAATACGAAGTGTTTCGAGGCAGTGAGAAGGTGGAGCTGACGCCAAAGGAATTTGAACTGCTCCATTATCTCGCCAGCCATCACGGCAGAGTCCTGACTCGGGACCAATTGCTGAATGCCGTCTGGAATTACGACTTCATCGGCGACTCGCGGATCGTCGACGTGCATGTCAGCCATTTGCGCGAAAAGCTGGAGGAAGACACGAAAAGTCCCCGTTATATCAAAACCGTTCGCGGCCTAGGCTACAAGCTGGAAGGATGACAGGGGGACTGATTCCTTGACGCGATTTCGGATCAAACTCACCCTCACGATTCTCGGACTGATTTCTCTTGTCTTATTATTGATGGGCATGTATTTTGCCAAGGTTTTGGAGCGTTCCTACCTGGAGACGTTGAGCGAGCTTCTGACCCGCGAATCCAAGCTGGTAGCGCAGGCGGTCCGCCCGGAAGTGCTCAGTGACGAAATTACACTGGCCAAGAGGGTGGAACAGGTGGCTCCGGGAGAAGAGGTGCGGCTTACCTTGATAGACCGTACAGGCCGCGTGCTGTTTGACAATACGTATGAACAGGAGCGAATGGAGAACCACGCCGACCGTCCCGAGTTTTCGGCCGCGCTTCGCGGGGAGACGGGTATAGACAGACATTACAGCGAGACGCTGGGCTACGAAATGATGTATGTCGCGGTTCCGATCGTTGTCGAAGATCAAATTATCGGTGCGGTCCGCTCGGCGATGTCGATGCAGGATATTACCGACACGGTACACAATCTGTGGTACAGCCTGGTGACGGGATTGCTCGTTACCCTGGTGCTCGGCTCGATCGTCGTTTCCCGCATTTCTTACAACATCACGAGGCCGATCGAAGAAATTACGCGGGTAGCGAGAAACATCACGCAGCGCGAGTACGAGAGCCGCGTCAGGATCAAGGCAAAAGATGAGATCGGGCAGTTGGCAACCGCGATCAATTTCATGGCGTCCAGCCTTGAGCAGCAGATGTACGAAATCTCGGAAAATCAGCAGAGACTCTCGGGTGTGCTGACCAATATGACAAGCGGTGTCATTTTTATTTCGGAACAGCGCCGGATTATGCTGGTGAACCCGGCGGTAGAGCGGCTGTTGGGAACCTCGGCCAACGACTTGATCGGGAAGCTCCACATCGAAGCGGGGAAAAGCTTCGGACTAAGCCAGTATATCGACCGCTGTCTGGACCGCGGAGAAAAGTTCCGGCAGGAAGTGCATATTTACTATCCGCAGGAGCGCATCCTTGAGGTCAATTTTGCTCCCTACATCAACTTTAAAGGGGAAGCCAAAGGAGTCGTTGTCGTCCTGCACGACTTTACCGAGGTACGCCGTCTGGAAAAGATGCGGAGCGATTTCGTGGCGAACGTCTCGCATGAGCTGCGGACGCCGATCACATCCATCAAGGGCTTTACGGAAACACTGCTGGACGGAGCGATGCAGGACGAAGAGACGTGCCGCAATTTCCTGCAGATCATCTCTGATGAGAGCGAGAGACTGTATCGGATGATCCGGGACATTCTCGACCTCTCCAAAATCGAGCAGAAGCGAATTTCCTTGAATTTGGTGCAGGTCAATGTTCAGGACCTGATCAGCTCGACCGTTGCGCTCCTGCAAGACCAGGCGCAGCGCAAGCAAATCTCGATCACATTGCCCAAAGCAGAGCCGCGAATCACGCTCACGACCGACAAGGACTGTCTGCAGCAGATTATTTTAAATCTCGTGACCAACGCTGTCGTCTACACGCCGGAGGGCGGGGCTATTACGCTTGAGCTTCGTCAGGACAGCAGGCACGTGCAAATCCAGGTGACAGACACGGGCATCGGCATCCCGGAACAGGATTTGCCGCGGATCTTTGAAAGGTTTTATCGGGTCGATAAAGCGCGCAGCCGCGACTCGGGCGGCACGGGATTGGGCCTTGCCATCGTCAAGCATCTGGTAGAAAGCCTCCACGGGCAAATCACGGTGAAGAGCGTGGAAGGAAAGGGCAGCACCTTTACAGTGACACTGCCGATCGAATGGTAGAGAGCTTTTGAAACATTTACACAAAGATAACACTCCCTTTACTCCCGGTATACATTCCCCTTGTACCATGGTCGTGACAGACAAATGAGGGGGAAACAGGGTATGACGCGACATGCTTTCGAAGAACAGCTTGACGGCTTGCATCGCAAGCTGATGTCGATGGGGACGCTAGTAGAGGAAGCTATTCATAAATCGATCAAAAGCCTGGTCGAGCGTGACGTTCAACTGGCCGAGCAAGTCATCGCCAGCGACCACCTGATCAACGAGCTGGAGCACGAGATCGAGGTCGGCTGCTTTCAGATGATCGCTTTGCAACAGCCGGTCGGCGGAGACCTCCGGCGGCTGGGGACGATGCTCAAGCTGGTGACCGATTTGGAGCGGATGGGCGATCACGCGGTCTCGATTGCGAAGACTACGCGGAGGTTGATGGCCGAGCCGTATGTGAAGCCGCTGATCGATATTCCGTTGATGGCGGATCATGTCAAGGCGATGGTGCGGGACAGCCTGAATGCCTATATCGGGATTGACAAGCAGGCGGCAGAAGAGATTGCGGCCCGCGACGACATTGTCGACAAATTGTTTTCGACGATTTTCCGGGATCTCATCGACGTGATGACCAAGAACGGACAGTCGATCTCGCAGGGCACGCATCTGTTGCTGGTGGCACAGTATCTGGAACGGATCGCGGATCATGTGACCAACATCTGCGAGTGGATTATATACATGAGCACCGGAAAAATGACCGATCTGAACAATTAGAATAGAAGACTCGGGAAGAAGGCCGCTGACTGCATCGCAGAGCGGCCTTTTTGCTTGCCTGCAAGCTGTTACTGAACGCCGGCACGTCCGTATTGTACAATCGCCTAATGGGCGGCTGCTGCATACGATATCGGGAAGCTGATTTTGCTTTTAGTTCTACAGGAGGGATTGCCATGAGCGTCAACGAGCGTCATATTTATGCAGGCGGAAATACAGCGAGAGGGTATCGGTCTTTTTTGAACGCGATACTGACCGGGATCGATCGGCGCATTGTTCTTACTGGCGATGCAGAGGGACTCGCCAGCAGGTTAATCGAAAAAATCGGAGAACAGGCGATTCGACTTGGCCAGCGGGTCGAATGGATTCACTCTCCTTTTGTGAATGGAGCCTTTGATGGCGTAGTGATACCGGAGTGGAGTGCAGCAGTAGTTGACGGCGGATACCCGCGCCAGTTCAAGCCCGAGGGACCCGGCTTGATCGAGACCTATGTCAATTTGCAAGATGCTGTGGATAAACAAAAGCTTGCGTCTCATCGCGAAGAAATCGTTTCTTTGCTCGAGCGGATCGAGGCAAGCACGCTGGAGGCGCACCAAGCGTTTGCGGAAGCGCTGCGGATTCACGATGAATGGGAGGGTATCTTTATCGCCCACCTCGACCGGGAAAAGGCGAATCAGGTGGGCGACGAAGTGATCCGCCTGTTTTTCGGTGAGGATACAGCGGCGAAGAGAGCCCGAGTCCGACGGATGTATTTGGGAGCAGCCACTTCTGCGGGTCCGAAGGATTTCGTCCCCAACCTGACAGCGGAAGTATCGAAGCGGTATTTGATAAAAGGAAGGCCGGGATCGGGCAAATCCACGATCTTGAAGCGCCTGGTCGCAGAAGCGCAGAGACGGGGATTTGATGCGGAGGTATACCACTGCGGCCTGGACCCGAACAGCCTGGATATGGTGGTCCTGCCGGAACGGGGTCTCGCCATCTTTGACAGTACAGCCCCGCATGAATACTTTCCGGAGCGGGAAACCGATGAGGTCATCGACATGTACGAGAGGGCAATCCAGCCAGGGACGGATGAGCGGTATCAAAGTCAAATCGCCACCTTCCAGAAGCGTTACAAGGAGGCGACGAAAAGAGGCACTGCCTGCTTGAAGGCGGCAGAGGAATGCCGGATCCGCTTGTCTCTGATCTATCAGGAAGCGACAGACGAAAGAAAACTCGCAGAGCTTGAGGCAGCGATCTCCAGCCAACTGGGGTCTGACAGATAGCCTGCTTGAAACTGACAGCTAGTCGGCCAGAGAGGCCGACTGGAGAACGGACCATTCGCATGAAACCCGTTTGACTGCTCATACTATGCCAAGGAGGTGAGCAGCCGGATGGGTTTTTCTTTTGTCATGGCACTGATGCTTCTTGTGCATCCCTTGGACGCAACCGATTTCCTCCGGATCGTCTGGCAGGGAACCCCGATTGCCTATCTGGATCGCGCCGATTACACATTGCCGCTTTCGGGCGTCCCTTTGATAGACGAGGCGAGGCTGGATGAGGTGCGAAAAAGTGTTGCGGCTCAAGTCTATCGGGCACCGGTAGATGCCGCTATCAATGAGCGAGGGCAGATTATCGCTGAACAGAGAGGACAAGCTCTGGATGAAAAGGCCTTTTGGGGCCAGGTGTATGCCTACTTTTACGGAAACGGCCCGGCCCAGATCACCCCTGTCGTGCGCGATGTGCTTCCGCGTGTGGACCGCGCTTTGCTGGAGCAGGTGCGCAAGCGCAGGATCGGTCAATACACGACGTATTTTAATCCCCGAAACCACAATCGCTCTCATAACATACAGCTGGCTACGAAAGCGATTAACAACTATGTCGTTCTGCCGGGAGAAACGTTTTCTTTCAATAAAGTGGTGGGCAAGCGAACGAAAAGCAGAGGCTATCTCGAAGCGCCGATTATCGTCAGAGGAGAACTGTCGGAGGGGATTGGCGGCGGGATTTGCCAGGTTTCTTCGACTCTGTTCAATGCAGTTGACAAAGCTGGCCTACATATCGTGAAAAGGTATTCGCACAGCCGCAACGTGCCGTATGTTCCTCCAGGCAGGGATGCTACCGTAAGCTGGTATGGCCCCGATTTCGTCTTCCAGAACAAATACGCATATCCGATCCTGATCCGTGCTTATTCCGCGAATGGAAGCATGATGGTGACGATTCACTCATTCCCGGAGATTGAATACGAACCGAGAAATGTGCCAAGCGTACAGTTTCAGCTTCCGGAAGAAGAGCCAGCCGGTCCTGTTTCGCATAAGGGTACAACAGTTGTCAGTTCGCAGCTTCCAGTTTAAGACAGCACCTGCTCCAGGGGGCTGTCTTCCTCGTTTTTAAAGAAAAAAATGTTCAACAGAAGACAGTTTTATTCAAAGGCAATTCAAAAAAAGGTTGTAATCATAAACGAAAACACGTATAGTATTTCGTGTGATAAAATTTCGTGTGCGAAATAACTTGATCAGAAGGGGGAAGCCATGAACAAGCCAGTGGTCATCCGCGACCTTTTAAAACGCCTGAACAAGACGATCAACATGATTGCTGCCAGAGAATTGGAGAAAGTCGGATTGACCTATCCGCAGTTGATGGTTTTGCGGCATCTTAAAGATGAAATGCTCACCATCGGCCAGATCAGCAAGGCTGTCGATCTGTCTTACAGTACGGTTTCAGGCATCATTGATCGGTTGGAGAGAGAGCAGCTGGTAGAACGTCTAAGAGATGAAAAAGATCGCCGCGTTGTCTGGATTCGCTCGACGGATAAAGTGAGGGAGCAATTCGAAAAACTGCCGATCTTTTCTGAAGCGTACTACAGTACACTGTTTAGCGACTTTTCTGATGCAGAGCTGGGGCAAATCGTTCGCGCCTTGGAGACTCTGATCACCAAACTAGAGAAAGAAAGCTGAGGAGAAACCATGAAGCGAAAAATCATTTTGTATGTCATCTTGCTCCTGGTGGTGGCAGCGGGAGGAGGCATCGGCTATTACTACTGGTATCAAGGCAGTCATTACGTTACTACCGAAGACGCACGAATCAGCGGAGACATTTACCGCGTTATGCCGCGTATTGCCGGAAAGCTCCAGAAGCTTTCCATTGCGGATGGCGATACGGTCGTTGCCGATCAAATCGTAGGGCAACAGGATACGACCAATCTGACGACCAATCTTCTGGAAAATGCTCTTCTTCGCGCACCCATTACAGGTACGGTGATCAAAACGCTGGCAAAGGAAGGGGAGGTTGTTTCCCCGGGTCAATCCATCGCCATGGTCGTTGACGAATCCAAGCTGTACGTTTCTGCCAATGTGGAGGAAACAGAGCTCAACCGGCTGAAACTGGGACAAAAAGTGGACATTGTGCTGGATGCCTATCCGAAAACCAAGCTGCTTGGACACTTGATCGAGATCGGCCAAGCGACAAACTCCACTTTTTCGTTGATGCCTGCTGTTAGCACAAGCGGCAACTTTACCAAAGTCACCCAGCGCATTCCGATCAAAATCGCGATCGACGATACCGCTGGGCTTCATCTGGCCGCCGGACTGAACGCAGAAATCAAAGTGCACGTGAAGGAGATGTAAAAACATGAATAAAGCGAGACAATGGAAGACGCTGGGTACCGTATTGGCAGCCGTTTCGCTGATTGCGGCTGGATGCAGTGAGCCGTCTTCAGCCGGACCATCAGAAAGCGCTCCGGTTGTAAAGGTATGGAAAGCGGACATGGCCGGAACCAGTGCGATCTCCAACGGTAAAATAGCAGCAGCTGATGAAATTCAAGTCGTCTCCAAGCTGTCCGGAAAAGTAGCACAGGTCAATGTAAAGGAAGGCTCTGTCGTAAAAAAAGGCGATATCCTCGTAACGCTGGAGGCGACAGATTACCTGGAGCAAATGAAGCAAGCCGAAGCCGCGATCGCGAGCGCACAAGCGCGGCTGCATGACACCCAGGCAGGAGCGCGGACACAAGAGCTGCAACGCCTGGCAAGCGGTGTGGAGCAGGCAAAAGCTACGCTGCAGGTGGCTGAAAATACAGCCAACCGGATGAAGGCGTTGTTTGACTCGGGCGCGATTTCCCAAGCCGAGTACGAAAAGACTACACTCGATCTGGAAAAGGCAAGGACAGCCCTCGACCAGGCACAGGCCCAATACGATTTGGCCAAGGAGGGACCTACCTCCAATACAATAGCAGCCCTGCAGGCTGAGGTGAGCCGCCTGCAATCCAGCCTGGAGCTGGCGAAAAACACTTATCAAAACACGATGATCCAATCGCCGATTTCCGGTATCGTCGCCAAGAAAAACATCGATCCGGGTGAAATGGCACAGCCGGGCGCGCCGCTCCTCGTACTGGTCAACATGGACCGGGTAAAAGTGGAAGCGAGCGTTCCGCAAGAGCAGATTAACCAGATCAAGGTAGGCGCCCCGGTCGATGTGAAGGTTAACAGTCTTGGCGGAAAGGTGCTGAAGGGAACCGTAGAGTTCGTCAGCCCGATCTCTGACGCCAACAGCAGCTCTTTCCCAATCAAAGTAACGGTAGACAATAAAGACGGCGAGCTGCGCGCCGGCATGCTTGCCGAGGTGTACCTGCCGAATCAGGCAGAAGCATCCAACTCTTGGAAAGTGCCCGCTTCTTCTATCGTAACGAAAGACAATAAACATTACGTTTTCAAAGTAGACCAGGATGTCGTTCATCAGGTGGAAGTCTCTGTAGGAGAAACATCGGGCGAATGGACGAGTGTCACGCAAGGTGTGAACCAAAACGACCGTCTGGTGCTGACACCGACTGATTCATTGGCCGAAGGCAGCAAAGTAATCGTCAACTAGCGGAGGTGATAAAAATGGCGGAAGCAGCGACACAGCAAAAGGACGGCGGGAGTGGCGGAATGTGGATTACACTTCTGGCCATCCTCATGGGGACTTTCGTTGCTATCTTGAACAACAGTCTGATCAACGTCGCCTTGCCAACGCTGGTAAACGTATTCGGTTCAACCACTGATACGATCCAATGGGTATTGACGGGATACATGCTTGCCAACGCCGTTGTCATTCCCATGAGCGGTTCCCTCGGCGACAAATTCGGATACAAACGGGTCTTCCTGATCTCGCTGATCGCGTTTACGGCATCCTCCGTCTTGTGCGCGATGGCCTGGAGCGACACGAGTATGATCGCCTTCCGCATCATTCAAGGTCTGAGCGGGGGGTTGATCATGCCGATCGGGATGTCGATGATTTACATGATCGTCCCCCGGGAAAAAATCGGGATGGCGCTCGGTTTGTTCGGGATCGCTTCGATGGTGGCCCCTGCTGTAGGGCCGACGCTCGGCGGATATTTGATCCAATACCTCAACTGGCATTTTCTGTTCCTGGTCAGCGTCCCTGTGGGCATTTTCGCGATTATCATGAGCAGCGCCCTGTTGAAGGAAACGGAGAAGAAGCCTGATCTGAAGTTTGATTACCCGGGAGCGATTCTGTCGATCATCGCTTTTGGGACCCTGCTTCTGGCGCTCAGCAAAGGCCAGTCGGAAGGATGGAGCTCCTTCTTCATTGTCAGCCTGTTTTTCATCGCTTTTTCCAGTCTGGCTCTGTTCGTATGGGTGGAGCTTGGCAAGGAGCAGCCACTGCTTGATCTGAGTCTGTTTAAAATACCGGTGTTTACGCTCAGCGTGATCACTTCAAGCTTCGTCATGATGGGGATGATGGGCGGGATCTTCATGATGCCGATCTTCCTGCAAAACATCCAGGGCATGTCGGCGATGGATTCAGGCTTGCTGCTCATGCCCCAATCAATCGCGATGGCCATCATGATGCCGATCAGCGGGAAGCTGTTTGACAAATACGGAATCGGTCCGATTGCCCTGGTAGGTTTGACAGTCATGGGGATCACGACATTTGAGCTGCACAATCTGGAGGCGGATACGCCGCACCATTGGCTCAATACGATCCTGACGATTCGCGGTCTGGGAATCGGATTGTGCATGATGACGCTGTCAACCGTAGGGATGAACGCCGTCCCCCGGATGATCGTAGGGAAAGCCTCGTCCTTGTCCAACGTGATCCGGCAGGTGATGAGCTCGTTCGGGATCGCGCTCTTGACGATGGTCATGACGACTCGGACGAACTTCCACTCTGCGACGATTTCCGAAAGCATTACCATCACATCTACGGCAGCTGCTGACTTTATCAGAGGCTTGACCGGCATGTTTACCCAGGCGGGCGTAGATGCGGCAACAGCGCAAGGCGGAGCCAGCTCCGTGCTGATGGGGATGATCATAAAGGAAGCAACCGTGCGCGGCATTGCCGACGCGATGCTGATTTCATCCATCCCCATTTTCTGCTCGATCCCGCTGATTTACTTCCTGCACAAAAAGCCGAAGAAACAAGGCGCCGCGGAAGAAAAGCAAAAAGCGGCAGCGTAATGGCTGGCATATTTCAAGAAGCGAGAGGTTGTTCTCAAAGCGTTTTTTCGTTTTGGGGACGCCTCTTTTTTTGTTCTTCTGCACCTCTTGGGCGTCTTTTATAACAAAAAAATATATTGTGATATTATATCTTTTAGATATAATGGAGGCAGATCAATCGATTAAGGAGGCCATAAGCTTGACCGAATTGTTCATACTAGGCGAATTGACGGGATCTCCGATGCATGGGTATTTGCTGCACACGATTTTGAACGGGATTATCGGACCTACGAGAAAAATCAGCTGGGGGGTGCTGTATCCGCTTATTCATAGCCTGGTTGCAGATGGGCTGATCGAGCAGGTCCCCGATGAACAGCAGGAAGGTGTCCGGCAGGGAAGAGGAAAGAAGAAAAAAATGTACAGAATAACGGAGGATGGCAGACGCCGCTTTTTTCAGCTAATGGAAGAACCGATTCCATACTCGCCGGATTATGAGCTGCATTTTTATACCAAGTTTTCAAATTTTGACATGATCAGCAGAGAACTGCAGTTCTTGATTTTGCACCAGTACAAGGATTACCTGCGGTTTGAGATCCGCCATGAAGAAGAACGGGTGGAGAATGTGAGCAAAGACGAAATGATGCCCGATGCGGAACGACACTACAATTTGATCTGGTTCCGGCATAGGTTGGACAAACTCCGTTTTGACGAAGAGTGGGTTCTACAATTAATCAATAACCTTCGTATGGAGGGGATTGAGCGTTAGTGAATGTATAGTGGTGGCGACGACGCAAATAGGTTGCGCCTGGAGCTGTGTACTTCATGATGAAAGGTGATGACTATGGCACGCGTTTTGTTCATCAACGGAGGTTCGGAAGGACATATCAATCCAACCCTCGGCGTTGTTCAAGAACTTATCCGTCGAGGCGAAGAAGTGGTTTACTTTACAGCGGAACAATATCGTGATCGCGTAGAGCCAACGGGCGCAGAGGTGATCACGTTCGATGGAAACAAATTTGTAGAAGCGTTCCTTGCCGGGGGACGAAATCCTTGGGCCCGAGTGGGCGGGCTATTGCGCACCGCCGACATCGTCATTCCCAGTCTCCTTACTCAAACAAAAGGAGACCATTTTGATTACCTCATTCATGACTCGATGTTCGGCTGTGGGCGTTTGCTTGCACAAATACTCGACCTGCCGGCAATCAGCTCATGTAGCAGTTTTGCAATGCAGCAAGATAGCTTTGACCGTCTGCAAGATAACCTCTCACGCAAATTTCCAGGGAACGATATTAGACGTTCGCAACAGGAGTATCAAGAGCTGCGGAGTCATGTGCAAGCGAAATACAATGTGCAAGTTGGTGCTGCCTATGAGATTTTCTGCAATCCCGCGCCAATGACTATCATTTATACGTCGAAGCTTTTTCAACCGGATAAAGAACAATTCGACGAGACATACAACTTTGTTGGACCGTCTATCGTGCCCCGCCCACACGATCAATTTGACTTCTCCCCGATAAATACAGAACACCTGATTTATATTTCACTTGGCACCGTAATCAATCGAGCCGTGGATTTTTACAAACTTTGTTTTGCGGCCTTCGCCGAAACGAAGTACACCGTGATCCTGTCTGTTGGCAGACAAACCGATCTATTGGATTTGGGAGACATTCCGGCAAATTTTATTGTTCAGAGCTACGTGCCGCAGCTCGAAGTACTGCAACGCGCCAAATTGTTTGTCACGCATGGCGGCATGAACAGCACGAGTGAAGGCCTTTATTACGGTGTGCCGCTGATTGTCCTTCCACAAAGTGCTGACCAGCCTTATTTGGCTCGAAGGGTAGCTGAACTCGGGGCAGGCATCCACCTAAATCCAGAAGGCTTAACCGCAGGAGATCTCAGAGAGGCGGCGGAACGGGTGTTTAAGGATGCGTCCATGCGAAAGGTATGTGCAGAAATTGGCGATTCGTTCCGAGCTGCGGGTGGGTATCGTCGAGCCGTCGAGGAAATCTTCGCGTACAAACGAAGAGCAGGATTACATCATTAATGAAAGATTTGTATAGGCTACGCTGGTACTACCCCTTGCTGTGGCCGGAAATAGGGTTAGGGCATTTTCCTGTCGCCTGTGCTTCCCAAGGTTTGCCTTGTGGAAAGAAAGGTGCCGAAAGCAGAAAATTGTGTTTTAATTATCATGATAAAAGATTTTGACTTGTACTTCATAAAAAGGGAGATGCATGACCTATGGCCCTACAGCTTGAGGTTTCATTAGCCACTGAAAAAAAGGAAAAGCCCGATTTCAACAAGCTGGGCTTTGGCCAGATTTTCACCGATCACATGTTTGTAATGGACTATAGCGAAGGGAAGGGCTGGCATGATCCGCGTATCGTGCCGTATGCACCGCTCACGCTTGATCCGGCAGCCATGGTGTTTCACTACGGCCAGTCCGTTTTCGAAGGGTTAAAAGCGTATCGGACCCGGGAAAACAACATCCTTCTGTTCCGTCCGGACAAAAACATGCACAGAATGAATGTGTCCAACGAGCGCATCGACATGCCGCAGATCGATGAAGCTTTCGTCCTGGAGGCATTGCGGGAACTGATCAAGATTGACCAGGACTGGGTTCCGTCCGCGCCGGGCACTTCTCTATACATCCGTCCGTTCATGATTGCCACAGAGCCGTATTTGGGTGTCCGTCCTTCTCATTCCTACAAGCTCGTCATCATCCTCTCGCCGGTAGGGGCTTACTACGCTGGAGGCATGAAGCCTGTTAAAATCCACGTAGAAAGCAAGTACGTGCGGGCTGTCAGAGGCGGGACCGGGAACGCCAAAACAGCAGGCAACTACGCGGCCAGCTTGAAGGCGCAGTCTGAAGCCAAGGTTCTGGGCTACGAGCAAGTACTGTGGCTGGACGGCGTCGAAGGCAAGTACATTGAAGAAGTCGGCGCGATGAACGTCTTCTTCAAAGTCAAAGGGGAAATCTGGACGCCCGCATTAAACGGCAGCATTCTCGACGGCGTAACGAGAAATTCCGTACTCCAGCTGCTCCGGGATTGGGGACTTCCCGTTCATGAAAAGCGCATCTCCATGGAGGAGCTGCAGCAGGCACACGCCAACGGCGAGCTGGAAGAAGCGTTCGGAACCGGTACCGCCGCTGTTATTTCCCCGATCGGAGAATTGAACTGGAACCAGCATCAAATGTTCATCAACGGTCAGGAAGTCGGCGAGCTGACGATGAAGCTGTGCGACACGCTGACAGGCATTCAGTACGGCGAGGTTGAGGACAAGTTCGGTTGGACAGTGAAGGTTTTATAAAAAGAAGAAACACGGATTTGATCAATGGAATCTAGTGAAAAGCCGATGGCACGGAAGCTCCATTTACTGGACTTTTGTGCCTTCTTTTTTCATGTATGGAATGGAAATCCTGGGGCTAGAAAGAAGAATAGTCTTACTGAACGCTGCCAGTTGAGTGGCAGTGGAGGAGAAAGCAGATGAAAATCGGTGTCGTATCAGATACTCACCTCCCCAAACGGGGACACACGCTCCCAAAGCCGCTAATCGAAGGACTGCGCGGAGTGGAGCTCATTATCCATGCCGGCGACTGGAATACCCTCCAGGTTTACGAGGAGCTAAGCGAGATCGCCCACGTCGTCCGAGTATGGGGCAATACAGACGATGATCAAGTCAAAGCCCGGCTGAACCGGGTAGAAATCGTGGAAGCAAAAGGAAAGCGGATCGGCGTCGTCCACGGGGACGGAAAAGGAAAGACGACCCCGCAAAGGGCCGTCGATACATTCTCCGGTCAAACGGTCGATCTGATTATTTTCGGCCACTCCCACATTCCGCTATGGGAAGAGAGGAACGGCATCCTGCTGTTCAACCCCGGTTCTCCGACAGACAAGCGAAAACAGCCGCTCTATACGTATGGCATCGTGGAAATCGGGGCTGAAATAACGGCCAGGCATGAAGCTTACGAACAAAAGTAGGCAGCGGTCAAGCGATCAGGAAAACACCTTGATGATCCAGTACACGATACGGCCGACGATGTAGCCGAGAAAGATCGTCCAGCCGATCTTGGCCCAGACGCTTAACCCTTTGACGTACTCACGCAAGCTTTTTCGGCGGGGAGGTTGGTTCACCGGATTCCACTCCTTTGGATGTTTGATTGTTGCGGATAAACAGGTAGATACCGGCCAGAATGATCAGACCGCCGACATACTGCGGCATGGTGACGACCTCTCCGAGGATAAAATAAGCGAGAATGGCAGTTCCGATCGGCTCGCCGAGAATGCCCATGGAGATCGTCGTCGTGTTCAGCCACTTGATGATCCAGTTCAGGATCGAGTGGCCAAGCAAGGTAGGGAACAGCGCCAGGCAGAAGAACCACCCCCAATTCGCTGCAGAATAGCCCGTGAGCGAATACCCGAATGCCAGATCGTACGCCACCAGGATGACGCTCGTGATCGAGTAGACGACCAATGTATAGCTGAAGGAAGAAAGGTATTGGCGAATATACTGGGCGATCAGCCAGTAGCCGGTAACAGTAGCGGCTCCGGCCAAAGCGAGGATGTCTCCCCACAGGGCCATGCCCCCGACGCGAAAGTCGCCCCAGCCGATGACGAAGCTGCCGGCGATGGCGAGCAGGCCGCCTGTCAGCGCGAGCGGGCGCAGCTTTTCCCCAAAGAAGAAGTACCCGCCGATAAAGGCGAACAGCGGCTGCAAGGTTACCAGGACAGTCGAGCTGGCTACGGATGTATAGTTGAGCGATTCGAACCAGAGCAAAAAATGGCTGGCCAAAAATGCGCCGGACAGTGCGCAAAGCAACCACTGCTTTCGCGGCATTCGCACAATTTCCGCTATGGCTCCCCGATTCCAGAACAGCAGCGGAAGGGTCAAGACGACCGAGAAAACGAGTCGGTAGGTCGCAATGATCGGCGAAGGCGCGTCAGACAGCTTGACGAAAATGGCAGATGTCGATATCGCTAAAACTCCGAAAAATAAGGCCAAATACGGAGGAAATAAAGGCTTGTCTAACGGCTTGTTCATGGGAAGCACCTCTTGTCATAATCGCTCGCATGAATCTTATTGTACCTGCCTTGCGGAAAATTCACAATCGTTGTACGATGCCAGATCAAGGATAGAATGGCCGGGTGAGAGGCAATTCTAACACTATGAGAAAACGATGGCTGTTTTTGATGCTGAGCGCTTTCCTTCTTTTGCTGCCGGAGCCCGCTGCCGCAGTGCCGCTAACCAATGTCCAGGTCTTGATCGATGTGGGGCACGGAGGTGTGGATTCGGGAACATCTCACGGCACGATTTTCGAAAAAGAGATTAATCTGGAGGTGGGCAAACGCTTATATCGGATTTTGACCGAAAAGGGGTACAGAGCAGTCCTCAATCGGGATCGGGACGTTGCCTTGAGCGATGAAAATCAATGGTTGAACAATCCCTCCAGACATATCCGCGATTTGGCCCAACGACGACAGTTGGCCAAAGAGATCAGGCCACAGCTGATGATCAGTCTGCATGTCAATTGGTCTTCCGACGGCAGAAGACGGGGACCGGTGGTCATTTACCAGCAAAATGAACAAAGCTACTGGCTCGCCTCCCTGCTTCAGGATGCGATGAATCAGATGGCGAAGACAAACAGCCGACCCGTAAAGGGAAGGACGTACTATCTGCTTCGCCACGACTATTGTCCGACTGTCATTGTGGAGATGGGGTTCATTAGCAATTACGCTGACCGCACCATGCTGACCAATCCCGAGCAGCAGGAAAAGCTGGCCCGGGTGATCAGCGACGCTGTTGGCGAATACCTACTCCTGACGGGCGAGCTCGCCGGAGATGGCAGCCGTGCATCAATGGGAGAGCAAAAGCGCACCTGGTGGGAACGTTTATGGCATCCCGTTCGAAATTAACATGGAAATCGTTACAAACGACGCCTCCTTCTGTATCCGCGGTATGTACTCGGACAGGACGGAGGCCGTCTTTTTTCCCGGAGGCCCTACGTGGCCGATCGCAATATGCACAGGTCCGGCTTTGCTGTCGATCCGTTTGCACAGCCGCTCCATCTGCCGGGTGATGTGCGACAAGGTGTAGACGTCATCCAGAAATATTCCGTTTTCCAGATAAGGAACGCCCAGCTCCTTTGCGATCTTTTGCGCCACGCTGCGTGCCGTGGTTTTGCTGTCCAGGTAAATGAGGCCGCGTTCCTTGCAAACCTGCAGGACAATTCGCATCACGCGCTCGTCTGCGGTCGCCTTGGAGCCCATGTGATTATTCATGCCGATTGCATGAGGAACGTCGTCAATCGCATTTTCCACACGCTTGCGAATCTCCTCGTTGCTCATTTTCGTGGTAATCCCTCCTGGCCCCATCCAGGACGCCTTTCCTTTCATCGGCTCCATGGGCAAATGGACAAACACATCATGCCCCTTTTCATGGGCAAGCTCCGCGTCCCGCTTGGTGCTCGGCAGAAAGGGCATGACAGCCACCGTCAAAGGCACGGGCAAAGCCAGGATCTCTTCTGTTCCCTCCATGTTGTTGCCAAAGTCATCGATGACAAACGCGACCTGATTGGCTTTTGGCCCAGAAACCGGCTTGAGCGGGGGACGTTCAATGACATCCTGAGCACTTGTCGTTCCCGCCAACATACTGATGGACACGATCATGCTTGCAATCGTGAACGCGAGTGCTTTTTGCAGGCTTCCCCGTTTATCGAGTGTCATGTGCATCGCCAGCCTTTCTTTTTCCTCTTAGTGTGTGTCAGCCAGCCGCCGATTACCCGACTTGCTTGGCAACACCTGAGCTTTGCCGTTATCCGACCCCTATGGTAAGATGAAGGATAGCGAAAAAAGTGAGAGGGTGCGGACAAAATGAGCCATTTGGTGTTGATAGACGGGAACAGTATCGCCAACCGGGCGTTTTACGCTTTGCCGCTTTTGTCCACATCAGCGGGATTGCACACAAATGCGGTACTGGGCTTTACCACCATGCTGCTCAAGGTGCTGGACGAAATGAAGCCGACCCATGTGCTGGTTGCGTTTGATGCGGGCAAGGTGGTGTTTCGCCACAGCGAGTTTGCCGAGTACAAGGGTGGCCGGAGCAAAACGCCTCCGGAATTGTCGGAGCAGTTCCCGCTGATACGCGAGCTGCTGGACGCATTTTCGATCCAGCGGTTTGAGCTGGAAGGGTATGAAGCGGATGACATCATCGGCACCCTGACGCTCCGAGCGGACGAAAACAATTGGAAAACGACGGTTATCACCGGGGACAAGGACATGCTGCAGCTTGTTTCCGACAACGTCTCGGTCGCCTTGACGCGCAAAGGCGTGAGCGAGATCGAGATGTACACACCACAGGAAATCTCCGAGAAATACGGCCTGAAGCCGCTGCAGATCATCGATCTGAAGGGACTGATGGGGGACAGCTCGGACAACATACCGGGCGTGCCCGGGGTGGGTGAAAAAACAGCGCTGAAGCTGCTGCACGAATACGGTTCGGTCGAATCGGTGCTGGAGAATATTGATAAGGTGTCGGGCAAAAAGCTGCAAGAAAACCTGCGGGAAAACGTCGACAAGGCCAAGCTGAGCAAGGCGTTGGCAACGATCATGCGCGACGCTCCGGTGGAAGTGGATGTGGAAGAGACCGCCTACGCCGGCTATACAGCCGATTCGGTTATTGAATTCTTTAAAAAAATGGAGTTCAAATCCCTTTTGCCCAAAGTAAAAGGAACAAGCAATGCGGTTGAGGGCGAGCAGCGGGATGCCGCTCCGTTTGCCTTCGATGTGGTCTACAGCGGGGATGCGGAACGCTTTGAGGACAAGCTGACCTCGCCGATGGCGGTCTGCGTGGAGATGGACGGAGAAAATTACCACCGAGCGCCGATTTTGGGCTTCGGTCTTGCTGCAAAAGGCGTTTCGCTCTACATTCCTTTTGATGTAGCCAAGGAATGGTCCGCTTTCCGCCAGTGGCTGGCAGATGAAACGAAGGAAAAGTGGGTATTTGACGGGAAGCGCGACACGGTCGGATTGGCATGGCACGGACTGGACATGGCCGGCATCGGCTTTGACATTTATTTGGCTTCCTACCTGCTCAATGCGGCAGAGAGCAGTCCGCAGGTGTCGGATATTGCCGTTCACTATGCGGATGTGCGGGTAATGCCGGACGAAGAGGTCTACGGCAAAGGAGCAAAGCGGCTCGTCCCGGAAACGGATGTACTGAGCGAACACGTGGCATTGAAGGCTGCCGCCATGTACCAGAGCGTACCGAAGATCAAAGAAGAGATGGGCGCAAGCAAGCTGGATGAATTGCTTGACCAGATGGAAGGACCGCTCAGCCTCGTTTTGGCCACGATGGAAAAACAGGGGGTCAAGGTAAACGAGCAGCGGCTGCAGCAAATGGGTGAAGAACTGGACGCCCAGCTGGAGAAGCTGACCGGACAAATCTATGAATTGGCCGGCACGTCTTTTAATATCAACTCGCCGAAGCAGCTGGGGGAAATCCTGTTCGACAAGCTGGCCCTTCCGGTGTTGAAAAAAACAAAGACGGGGCCGTCCACCAGCGCCGACGTTTTGGAAAAACTGGCCCCTTACCATCCGATCATTGAGTCGATCCTTCACTTCCGTCAGCTCGGCAAGCTGCGCTCGACGTATATCGAAGGGCTGACAAAGGAAATCCATCCAGGCACGGGCAAGGTTCACACCATTTTCAACCAGGCGACGACAGCGACTGGCCGCTTGTCCAGTACGGACCCCAACCTGCAGAACATCCCGATCCGTCTGGAGGAAGGACGGAAAATACGGGAGGCGTTTATCCCGTCCGAGGAAGGATGGTTCATGCTGGCGGCGGACTACTCCCAGATCGAGCTGCGGGTGCTGGCTCACATCTCGGGGGATGAGAATCTGATCGACGCTTTCCAAAAAGGAATGGACATTCACACGCGGACGGCGATGGATGTGTTTGACGTTTCCGAGGACGAGGTCACTTCTCTCATGCGGCGCCAAGCAAAGGCCGTCAACTTCGGTATTGTTTACGGCATCAGCGACTACGGCTTGTCTCAGAATTTGAATATTACCCGCAAAGAAGCCGGAGAGTTTATCGAGCGTTACTTCGCCGTTTTCTCCGGGGTCAAGCGATACATGGAAGACATCGTCAAGCAGGCCAAGGAAGACGGGTTCGTCACGACGCTGCTGAATCGCAGACGGTATCTCCCGGACATCAAGAGCAGCAACTTCAACCTGCGTTCCTTTGCAGAGCGGACAGCGATGAACACGCCGATCCAGGGTACGGCGGCTGACATTATCAAGCTGGCGATGATCCGCATGCAGGAGAGCTTGCAGGAAAAAGGCCTGAAGAGCCGCATGCTGCTTCAGGTGCATGACGAACTGATTTTTGAAGTGCCGACAGAGGAATTGGACATCATGCAGCAGCTCGTCCCCGATGTGATGGAAAACGCCCTGAAGCTGGAGGTTCCGCTGAAGGTGGATGTCAACTACGGGCGAAGCTGGTACGAAGCCAAGTAACGAGCAAGGAACGAACAAGGAACGAGGCGGAAGTGCCCAGGGCAACTGCAAGCCGGCAAGCCGAGGCCACTGCTGACACGGCAAGCCGGGTTCACTGCATAAGAGACAAGCTGTGCTTTTGCTTTGCGCAGGCATGACAAACAGACAACAGGAGGAGGGAGAGCCATGCCGGAATTGCCAGAGGTGGAGACGGTGGTGCGTACGCTGCGCCAACTCGTCTTGGGAAAAACAATCGGGAGCGTCAGCGTACTGCTGCCGCGAATCATCCGCAGACCGGACGATATGGAAGAGTTCAAAGCGATGCTCGTCGGGCAGACGATCCATGAGATCAAGCGTCGCGCCAAATTTATCCAGTTCATACTGGATCGGGACGTGCTGATCTCTCACCTGCGGATGGAGGGGCGCTACGGTCTTTACCGCTCGGATGAGCCCGTCGAAAAACATACACATGTGATCTTCCATTTTACCGATGGAACAGAGCTGCGGTATCGCGACGTCCGGCAGTTCGGGACGATGGATCTCTTTCCGCTCGGCAAGGAGACCGTAGAAGGTCCGCTTGCCAAGCTCGGTGTCGAGCCATTGGCAGAGGAGTTTACGCCAGAGGTGCTGCGCAGTCTGCTCAAGGGGCGGACAACAAAAATCAAGCCGCTTCTGCTGAACCAGGAATGTATCGTCGGTTTGGGGAATATTTATGTGGACGAGTCCCTCTTTCGGGCGCGGATACATCCCGAGCGTCCCGCCGGAAAGCTGACCGCCCAGCAGGTAGCGAAGCTGCACGAGGCGATTGTAGCCACGCTCTCCGAAGCTGTCGAGCAAGGAGGCAGTTCGGTCAAGTCTTACGTAAACGGACAAGGCGAGATGGGCATGTTCCAGCAATCGCTACTGGTTTACGGACGCAAGGGAGAGCCATGCGTAAACTGCGGTACGGAAATCATCCGCTTTGTCGTTGGCGGAAGGGGGACGCATATTTGTCCCGCTTGTCAAAAGACGGCGGTCACGCGAAAAAAAGGGGCTCAGCAGCCAAAAGGAGGGTGAGCGGATGATTCTTGGACTGACAGGAGGCATAGCCACTGGAAAAAGCACGGTTACGGCTATGCTTCGGGAGCAAGGAATACCTGTCATCGATGCGGATCAAATTGCCCGTGAAGTGGTTGAGCTGGGCAAACCGGCTTATGAAGCCATTGTTCGCCACTTCGGAAAAGAGATTTTGCTCCCAGGGGGACAGATCGATCGAAAAAAGCTGGGGGAAATTGTTTTCTCGGATGAAGCGGAGCGTCAAAAGCTGAATGCGATCGTTCACCCTGAAGTCCGCCGCGTCATGCGCGAGGAGGCGGAGGCAGCGGAGAAAAACGGCGCCAAGATTGTGTTTATGGACATTCCGCTGCTTTTTGAAAGCAAGCTGCAGCATATGGTGGACAAGATTGTCGTCGTCTACGCCCCCGCCCATCTGCAATTGGCCCGGATGATGGAACGCGACGAATTTGAGGAAGAACAGGCGCAAAAGCGTTTGCGTGCGCAATTGCCGATTGAGCAAAAACGGGCTGATGCTGACTTTGTCATCGACAATACCGGTTCACGGGAAGAGACCGAGAAACAAGTAATCCAGCTGCTGGGCCGGTTAAAGGCGGAAACGGCTCCATGAAAAGGAGCAAGCGAGCGGCAGTCTTTCTGTTTTTTTTGATGGCTGTTTTCTTCCTGATCAATTCACCGATTGTCTGGAAATGGATGTACCCGATCAAATACCAAAAGGAGATCCTGGAGGCGTCCAGCCGCTATCAGGTAGACCCGTACCTGATCTTGGCAGTGATCCGCTCCGAAAGCGGTTTTGAGACGGACAGAGTATCGAGGAAGGGCGCCATCGGACTGATGCAGGTGATGCCTGATACGGCGGAGTGGATCGCGGAACAAGCCGGTCTGGGGCCAGCGGATGAAAAGTATTTGTACGACCCGGTGACAAATATCAACATGGGCACGTGGTATCTCTCTTTTTTGGAGAAGCGGTATGAGGGAGACGTCGTGAAAGTGATCGCAGCCTACAATGCCGGACCGGGCAAGGTGAGCAGCTGGCTCATGCGGGAACAGTGGGACGGCAAGCGTGAGACGATCGAAGACATTCCGTTCGGGGAAACACGCCAGTACGTCCAGCGAGTCCTTTACTACCATGATCGATATCGGAGCATCTATACGGATCAATTGCAATAAGCCGCTCTCTTGTCAAAAGGAGAAGCGGCTTTTGCTTTTTGTCTCAAACGGAGGTTTAGCGAAATCGAGCGCGATCGATTATACTTAGTGTACTTTTACGAAACTGGGAAAGTAGGTATCGTATGCACAGGATCGGAGTCGTCGGGCCGCAGCCATCTGTGGAACGGATGATTGATATGGGCAAGGCATTTGAGAAGGACATGCGTTTTTATCCCTATCCCTACGAGAGGTTTCAAGAAACGCGCGAGCTGGTGAAGGCCAACGATCATCAGGTGGATGTATGGCTGTTCTCGGGGAAGCTGTCGTATATGATCGCCAGACAGGAGCTTGGCAGTGCGGAAAATATGGTGCATGTCCAGCATACGGAAGCGAGTCTCTACAAATGTTTTTTGATGATGGCAAAAGAACAGGGAAGATTTCTGGAGCGGGTCAGCATTGACGAGCTGGAAAAGACGCAGCTGGATTATGCGCTGCAGCAGCTGGAGATGGAGCATCGCGACGTTTACCTGAAAATTTACGACGTAGATACCAATCCGGAGGAGCTGCTCGACTTTCATTTGCAGATGTGGAGAGAAGGCAAAACGGACGGGGCCATCACCTGTTTCGAAGGGATTTACAGAGGTCTGAAAGCGGCGGGAGTGCCGGTTTACTGGTTTACCCCGACACGACTGGAGATTTTGCAAACGTTTCGGATCGTGGCCGAAAAAGTGCGGACCCTGTATTTCAAGGATACGCAGATCGGGGTCGAAATCATCGAGATCGAGCATTTTGACAGGGTCGCGGAGAAAGCGAAAAGCCCCTATCACCTGCAGCATCTGGAGCTGCGCCTGAAGGAAGCGCTGCTGCATTTGTGCGAAAAGCTCAACGGTTCGCTTTTGGAAAAAGGGAATGGACGCTACGTTGTGTTCAGCTCCCGGGGAGCGATTGAACGGGAGATTGACATTTTGCGTGAGACGATCAGGCAGTTGTCGCTCGTCTCGGAGTCGATGGTAGCGGTCGGCGTCGGATTTGGGGAGACGGTGTTTACAGCGGAAGTCAACGCTCGCCGCGCGATTGGGCAGTCAAAGGAAAAAGCCGAGCGGGGAATTGTCATCGTCCAGGAGGATGGCACCGTGATCGAAGCGGCTGGCCTGGAATCGGAGCTTGCGTATTCATACCGCATGCAGGACCAAGAGTTTCTGGAAAAGCTGAAGAAGGGAAATATCAGCGTCAGAACGTACAACAAGATCGAGGCATTGATCCGGAGAATGGGGTGGAGCGAGTTTACGACCAAGGATCTCGCACTGCACCTCCATCTGGACGAGCGGAATGCACGGAGAATTGTCGCATATTTATGCGAAGTGGACCTCGCGGAATGCATAGGCGAAGAATCAGTATCCACACGCGGAAGGCCGAGCAAAATCTATCGATTGAAATAAATGAACAAGCACCTGTCTCTTGTACCGCCCAAATAAAAAGGGCGGTTATTTTTTTTCGTCATATGGAAAAAAATTCGTACATGATTTATATTTATTCAGTATTATGTTTTTTTAATCGAGGTGAAAAAAGTGTTGAAATACTCAAAGTATTCCTTATAATACTTATATCAGGGTATTTACCCTTAAATAACCCTAAAATTGATCGCTTGATGCCGGAAAGGAATGTTTCTATGAAAAAAGTACTTATCGTTCTGTTGTCTCTGCTTTTGGTCGTACTTGCCGCCGGGTGTTCTGGGGAAACTGCTGCACCGGGTCAGCAGGTCCCTTCCACCCTTGACCGGGTGAAAGAGAAAAAGAAGCTGGTCATCGGTACCGGTGTCGCCTATCTGCCGTTTGAAATGAAAGACAAGGATGGGAACTTTGTCGGCTATGACATCGACATGGGGAATGCCATCGGGAAGGCGCTGGGCGTAGAGGTAGAATTCAAGCAAATGAAATTCAGCGGGTTGATTCCGGCCCTGCAGACAGGTGACATCGATATGGCCATTGCCGCCATGACGATCCGCGGCGACCGCGCGCTGTCTGTCAGCTTCTCGGACCCTTACTATTCCACCGGACAAATCATCATGGTACCGAAAGCGGACAACGTGACAAAATCCTGGCAGGACCTCGATCAGCCAGGCAAAAAAATCGCCGTATCGCAAGGCACGACAGGAGCCCTTTTGGCTAAGCAAATTTTCAAGCAAGCCCAGGTCATGGACTTTGAAAACGTCGCTTCCGCTGCGCTGGCGCTGAATCAGGGACAAGCAGACGGGGTCGTGACAGAAGAAGTGGTGGTTCGCGAATACGAAGCGCAAAAAGACTACAGCGTCAAAGGCATCTATGACCTGATCTCTGCGGAAAATCTGGGGATTGCCGTTCAACTGAATGATTTTGCCACCTTGCAATGGCTGAATACATTCCTGGCTGCCTACAAAAACAGCCCGGAAGACAAGGCATCCATCGATAAATGGTTTAACTCTAGCGATTGGAGAAGCAATGTGGAGCAGAAGAAATAGGAGCACGGGTTTGTCCTCGCCGGGAAGAGCCGATCGTCTGGTTCTTCCCGCCTCTGTCTTATCAAGAAAAAATGTTGCAAGTGGGAGGGTGAGCATGTGAATTACCAGATGGACTGGAGCGTCATCACCGATAATTTCGACATTTTCATGGAAGGATTATTGGTTACCTTGAAAATCTCCGCGCTGTCGCTTGCGATCAGCATACCGATCGGGATCATAGCCGGTTTGTGCCGGATCTCCCGCAATCGTGTCCTCTCGTTTTTGGCGGCAAGCTATGTAGAGGTCATCCGGGGGATTCCGCTGTTGGTGCTGCTTCTGTGGATTTTCTTTGTTCTCGGCAAATTTATGAAGCTTGGATCGTTTTGGTCGGCGGTTATCGGTCTTGCGGTGTTCTCCGGCGCCTTCGTGGCGGAAATTGTACGGGCTGGAATTCAGTCTGTGCCGCGCGGGCAGATGGAAGCGGCCCGGTCTTCGGGGATGAATTACTTTCAGGCGATGAAGCTGATCATTTTGCCGCAGGCCTTGCGAAAGGTGCTGCCGCCGCTCGCTTCCCAATTCATCATCCTGATCAAAGATTCGTCGCTTGCCTCTGTCATCGCCGTCGTCGATCTCAGTCTGGTCGGACACAATCTGGTTGCGACGACATTCCGCGTACTGGAGGTATGGACGTTTATCGCCGCGGTGTACTTCGTCATTACATTCAGCCTTTCGCAGATCATTCGTTACTTTGAGCGGAAGTACCGCGTGCTGGAATAACTTTTGACAAGGAGAAGGAGGACTGCTTCATGATTTCCATCCGGAACGTCTCCAAAAGCTACGGGCAGGTAAAGGTCCTGCACGATATTGATCTGGAGATTCCGCAGTCGCAGGTGTTTGCCCTGATCGGACCGAGCGGAGCGGGGAAAAGTACGCTGATCCGCACGATCAATGCCCTGGAGGATATCCAGGAAGGGGAAATTTTGATCGACGGCGTCTCTGTCCATGACAAAAAAACGGATATCAACAAGCTTCGGGCCAACATCGGATTCGTCTTTCAGTCGTTCAACCTGTATCCGCATTTGACAGCTCTCGAGAATGTCACGATCGCTCCGGTCAATGTGAAAAACGCCAATAAAAAGGAAGCGGAAGAAAAAGGAAAAGAACTGCTGGCTTCTCTCGGGCTGGGGGACAAATTCGCCTCCTATCCGGGTCAGTTATCCGGTGGACAGCAGCAGCGCGTGGCGATTGCCAGAGCGCTGGCGATGGACCCGAAGGTCATGCTGTTCGACGAGCCCACATCGGCGCTCGATCCGGAAATGGTCAAGGAAGTGCTGGATGCCATCCGCAAGCTGGCAGCGACGGGTATGACGATGGCCGTCGTGACCCACGAGATGGGCTTTGCCAAGGAAATATGCAATCAAATCGTCTTTATGGCGGAAGGAAAGATTGTTGAAGTGGCGGAGCCAAAGGAATTTTTCAGCAACCCGAAAACGGACCGGGCGCAAGACTTCCTGGCGAAGGTGCTCAACCACTGATCGATTGAACCAAAAGGAGAGAAGCAGGATGAAACTATGGGGCGGACGTTTTACCAAGCCGACGGACAAGCTGGTCGAGGAATTTACCGCTTCGATCGGCTTTGACCAAAAGATGGCGGCAGATGATATCCGTGGCTCGCTGGCCCATGTCAAGATGCTGGGCGCTTGCGGCATTATACCGCAGGAGGACGCTGACACGATCTCTGAAGGGCTGCGGGGCATTCTCCAGGATGTCCGGGAAGGACGGTTTGTGTTCTCCGTCGAAAACGAAGACGTCCACATGAACATTGAAAAAAAACTGATCGAACGGATTGGTCCCGTGGGCGGCAAGCTGCATACCGGCCGATCCAGGAACGACCAGGTGGCGACAGATATTCACCTCTATCTGCGCCGTGAAACGAAACAGATCATCGCGCTGGTGACAGAGCTGCTGCAAGCCTTGACGGATTCAGCGAGGGAGCATCAGGACGTGATTATTCCCGGCTACACTCATCTGCAGCGGGCCCAGCCAGTGCTCCTGGCCCATCACCTGCTCGCGTATTTTGGCATGTTTGCCCGCGATGCGGAAAGGCTGCAGGATGCGCTCAAACGGATTGACATCCTGCCGCTGGGAGCCGGGGCATTGGCCGGCACGACGTTTCCGATCGACCGGGAGCTCGTCGCCAAAGAACTGGGCTTTGCACGCATGTACGACAACTCGATGGATGCCGTGAGCGACAGGGATTTCGTCCTGGAATTCCTCGGAGCTTCCTCCATTTTGATGATGCACCTGTCCCGCTTCTGCGAAGAGATGGTGCTCTGGTCGTCCACCGAATTCGGCTTCGTCGAGCTGGACGACGCGTACTGCACAGGCTCCTCGATCATGCCGCAGAAGAAAAATCCCGATGTGGCCGAGCTCTTGCGCGGAAAAACCGGCAGAGTGTACGGCAATCTGTTCGGCCTTTTGACCGTGCTCAAAGGATTGCCGCTCACCTACAACAAGGATCTGCAGGAAGACAAGGAAGGCATGTTTGACACCGTAGAGACGGTAAAAGGAGCACTGGCCCTGTTCGCGGGGATGGTCCGCACGATGGAAGTCCGCCGGGAGCGGCTCGCGCAGGCAGTCAAGGAGGATTTCTCCAACGCGACAGACCTCGCAGACTACCTGGTGCGAAAAGGCATGCCGTTCCGCCAGGCGCACGAGGTGATCGGAAAGCTGGTCTTGTATTGCATCACCCAGGGCAAATTCCTCGCCGACCTCACACTGGAGGAGTACCAGGAGCACAGCCCGCATTTTGAGCAGGACGTGTATGCAGCCATCGACGTGAGGACAGTGGTCGACGCCCGTGACGTCTTCGGCGGCACCGGCAGCAAGCGCGTGCAAGCGGCCATCGAGCGTGCCGACAAAGCCATCTCCGGGCTAAAGGACTGGGTGGACGAGGCCATGAAAGTCGAGCCGCTGGACTAAGCGGCGAAGAATTTTGAAACAATGAAAAAGAACAATGCAAAACACGGGTCGCCTACACAGGGGCCCGTGTTTTTTTATAAGCGATAACTTTTAACTTTTAATTTTAAGCACTCGACTGAATAAAATACGAGAGCTCAAGCGGTCAGGATTGCTGGCCAAGCGGCTTTCTTGCTTGCTGACAGTATTCACTGTCAGGAAATCTCCTGCAGAGCAATGCTATCCGGCAAACTCACGATTGCCGCCTACTATAGTTCACGTTATAAACTGCTTCTGTTTAGGACAAACCTTCTCCCCGCTTCATTCTTTGAGAAATGGGGTGATCATCATTTAGTTCCAGCAAATCCCACAGGTTCCCGTACAGATCCTTAAATACCGCAACCATTCCATATGGTTGCTCTTTGGGTTCTCTCACAAATTCGATACCTCTGGAAACCATTTCATGATAATCTCTCCAAAAATCATCTGTATGCAAGAAGAGAAAAACTCTGCCGCCTGTCTGATTTCCGACAAAGGGCTCTTGTTCAGGCTTGGATGCCCTTGCAAGCAACAACGTCGTGCCAGCCGAACCGGGGGGAGATACTACGACCCACCGCTTATCTTGCTCTGGTTGGTAGATGTCCTCTACTAATGTGAAATTCAGCTTTTTCGTATAAAACTCGATTGCCTCATCATAATCTTTCACAACGAGAGCGATGTGTACGATTGACTGTACCATGTTTGGAACGCCTCCAATTATTTTGACTTGCTTCAATCACACTTGCGAGCACATCCAAATGAATATGTTGAAGTATCTATGAAAGTAATTATCACATATCATTTCCTATCCAACACCTGATCTTCCAATAAACAATAGTAGATTCTTTTTTTTTTGACTTTATCTTCTGCAATCGTGGAATCAACCGATAAGCGTCCCCAAACATAGCTGCCGTTGGCGAATCACCGCCAGCCAAATCCAGTTATTTGAGCAAACAGCAAACCACCATGATTCGCTCTCAAAAAAAGACGGCCAAAGAAAAAAGCTGTAGAGATGAAAAAGGGAGAAAACAGCGAAGGTCTTTGGGACACGACCCAGGCCTGCTTCCAAAAGCGAAACACGTTTTTAGCGTCCAACCTCTGAGTTGCCTCCTGAATATACTGCTTTTGGACGCGGGCCGGACAGAGTAGCTTCCATGCAGTGTCCCACCGAACCTTGTGCCGTTTTCTCCCTTTTTCATCTCTTCCACTCAAGCCCCTCAATGAGTTTTTATAGGCCTCTCCAAATAGCCAAAAGCAGGCAAAAATCAGGCCGAAGAGAGGCCCGAAACCAGGGAACGTCAGGACAAATCAGCGGAAATTCAGGACAATCGCATCAGGCAAATCGTCCAAATATTTATTTTTCAGTAAAACACATTGATAATTGTGTCATACTTATTATAATAAGAGTAACGGATAAGTGTAACTCAATAAGGGAAGGGGTTTCTAAATATGACTATCAAAATAGGTATTAATGGTTTCGGCCGAATTGGGCGCATGGTATTTCGCCGCGCCGTTCAGGACCCCAACATCGAAATCGTCGCTATCAACGCAAGCTATCCGCCCGAAACACTCGCACACCTGTTGAAATACGACACCATTCATGGACGGTTTAACCATAAAGTGGAAGTACAAGACAACAAAATCATCGTAGACGGAAAACCGACCGTTGTCCTTTCTGACCGCGATCCGCTCAAGCTGCCTTGGGGAGAGCTCGGCGTGGAAATCGTGGTGGAAGCAACCGGAAAGTTCAAGGACCGCGAAGGGGCAGGCAAGCATCTTGCGAGCGGTGCGAAAAAAGTAGTGATCACAGCTCCCGCCAAAGAAGAAGACGCAACCATCGTTATGGGGGTCAACCACGATATTTACGATCATGAGAAGCACCACATCGTCTCCAACGCATCCTGCACGACCAACTGTCTGGCACCGGTTGCCAAGGTGCTGCATGAGGCATTTGGCATCGAGCAGGGCCTGATGACGACTGTTCACTCCATCACCAACGACCAGGTAAACATCGACAATCCGCATAAAGACCTGCGCAGGGCTCGTGCAGCTGGCGAATCGATCATTCCTACAACGACTGGTGCAGCTCGTGCCGTAGGAAAAGTATTGCCAGAATTGAACGGCAAGCTGAACGGTTTTGCATTGCGCGTACCGACGCCAAACGTTTCCGTGGTCGATCTGGTGATCAATACCAAAAAGCAAGTTACTGTAGAGGAAGTAAACCGCGTGTTGCGTGAAGCGGCGGACGGCAGCATGAAGGGGTACATCGAATTTTGCGATGAGCCGCTCGTGTCCAGCGACTTCAACGGCAATGACCATTCCTCTATTATCGACGGTCTTTCCACTCTCGTAATGGGCACCAACCAAGTCAAAGTAATCGCCTGGTATGACAATGAGTGGGGCTACTCCTGCCGTGTAGTCGATTTGGTTCGCCACGTCTCCGAAGACCACAATCAGGCTCGCCAAGAGGCGAAGGCAGCAGTCGCAGCGAAGTAATGCAGAAGCTTAGAGAATGGAAACACAGAATCAATGAGCGGAATGAAACAATAAATTGCGAAAACCCCCAACTGCTTGGGGGTTTTTTGTGTACCATACTTACGCTCCCGTTACAAAAGCCACGCACAAAAAAGACGCAGATACAATTTCTGCGTCCTGTCTTCGAAATCACAACTCCTGGCAGAGGGAATTCCCAAGTAATGGAATTACGTCGTCTTGCTCTCCGACAATCCTCCGAGGGAGAAGAGCTGATCGTCCTCAAATCCGACGATAAACAGCTTGATATTCGTCTTCAGATCCAGATCATAGCTTGCCCGCACGTCATTACCGCGCCCGTCCTTCAGGATTCGGACGGTCGGACGATGGCAGTACTCCGGATCGACGCGGCAGACGACGCCTACCTCGCCCGTGTTGAGCACCACGCTGCTTCCGATCGGAAAAATCGCGATGTGGCTGCGGAAGGCATTGATCAGCCGATGTTCAAACAAATGGCCGCCTGAGCCGAGGAGATATTCGAGAGCATCCTGCGGCATGTAGCGCTTGCGCCATGGACGCGGAGAAGTAAGCGAGTCGTAAATATCGCAAATGCCAACAATTTGTGCATATTCGTGAATATTCTTACCCTTTAGGCCCTGTGGATATCCGCTGCCGTCCAGCCGTTCGTGGTGCTGCAGGCAGACGTGCGCAGAGAGAAGTGAAATATCGTGCTGTTTGCGCAATATATTGAATCCCAGAATGCAGTGCTGTTTGGCAGCTTCCATTTCTTCCTGATTCCAGCGCTCGGTCTTTTTCAGCATCTCGGCGGGCAATTCCACCTTGCCAATATCGTGCAGCATTGCCCCAATCCCGAGCTCCATCAACTGGTTGCGATTGTAGCCAAGCGACATTCCCACGGCGGTAGACAGCACCGCGACATTGACGGAATGATGGTACAGAGATGGGGAGTGAGTAGATATATTGGCCAGATGCATGACGATTTGTCTGTTTTGCATCAGGTCGTCCAAGATGGAGCCGAATGCTTGTTGAAAGTGCAGCCCCATTTCCTTGAGCGAAATTTTGCGGGCCAATTTATTGGAATTGGTGATCTGTTTGACGGTTTTCTCAATGGTTTCGACAGCAACCTGACGGGTCTCCGGACGAATGACATCCTCCACCACAATATCGGCCGTGCGCGGATCGTCTATGTACAGAGAGTCAATACCGGATCGCTGCAATCCCTGGATCAGGCGATCGGTAAGCGTCATTCCAACGCCGAGCAAAACCTTGCCGTCTTCCGTAAAGATCGTGCGTCCCACTTTCATCCCGGGTTGCACATGTCTGATTGAAACTAATCTCATACGAATCCCTCCAGCTTGTACCATTATTGTACTCCAATAGTCAGGTGCATGAAATAGGTAGAAGGATTGACTTGACTTTGGCTGTCAAATTGAGGGACACTATTAAAAGTATTGACAGTATTGGAGTTGATTTCGGATGCGATGTCCGTTTTGCGAGTATAACGGGACTAGAGTCCTAGATTCCCGCCCTTTTAACAATAACAAGTCAATCCGACGTCGACGCGAATGTGAAGAATGCGAGCGCCGTTTCACCACGTTTGAAGTGGTCGAGGAAACGCCGCTGCTGATCATTAAAAAGGATGGAACACGAGAAGAGTTTAGCCGGGAGAAGGTACTGCGCGGGTTGGTCCGGGCATGCGAGAAACGGCCTGTCACGCTCGAAGTCTTGGAAAATGTGGTAAATGAGATTGAAAGAGAGCTCCGCAGCTGCGGTCAAGCCGAAATACCAAGCAAGGATGTCGGGGAGAAGGTCATGGAGCGTTTGTACCATGTGGATGAAGTGGCATATGTCCGCTTCGCCTCGGTCTACCGCCAGTTCAAAGACATCAATGTTTTCATGAAAGAACTGGAGGAGCTGCTGTCCCAGGCTCGCGGCAACACGGAATCATAAAAAGCCACTGCGGTCACCATAAATTTTTCTGGGTACTTAGTCTCAGGCGACAGGCGCTTCAGCCTCCGCCTTTTTTGGCGTACAGACGAAAGGCAGCCCATATTCGACGGACCGAGACGGCATGCTTTGCAGCCGCTTTGGCTCCCGGCTTCCAGTCACTCTCGTATCTATCACCAGTCAGACATGCTATAATAGGAGAACCAGAATGGACAGGAAGGAACAAGATACATGCGCCGTCTCGTTTGGAACGAACTGATGCCCAAAGATCGTTGCGTGGTCCGAATGATGAGACCTCTCAGCTTCGCCGAGCTGGGCTACGTCACGCAGCTATATTTGCCGATCATCGGTTCAGATTCGTTTTCCCTCTATCAACTGCTCGTTCACGAGGTGCAGGAGGTAAGCGGGGCCGCAGCTGAAAGCACACACCGCAATCTGATGCTGATGAGCGGACTTACACTGGATCGACTGCTCTTGGCCCGTGAGCGGCTGGAAGCACTCGGCCTCGTCACAGTCCGGCGCAGGGAAAACCTGCAGCGAGACTACTTTTACGAGTACATGGTGAAGCCTCCGCTGACACCGAATGAATTTTTTGCGGATTACGTATTGTCGCTCATGTTGTTAAACAAGATTGAAAATATTCGTTACCAGCAGCTCAGACAAAAATATGCGGATCACTTGGGAGCGGCTTTGGATCAGGAATATACGATCACCGAAGATGTGACCAAGGATTTTCACGAAGTGTTTCAATCATTGAAAGCTTCCGAGCTGGAAGTGCATCGGGGCTCGGAGCGGGAGCAGTTCCTCTCGGAGATGGAAAAGAGCTATCCTCCCGCACCGATGCAGGCCGGGTTTGAGCCTGCCGTGGACCATCCGCTCAGCCTGTCTTCGCTGCGTCACTACCTTCCGGACAACGCCAAGTCCGACAAGGTGTTTTCCAAAGAAGGCGTCGAGGTTCTGTACAGGCTGCAACATTTCTACCAGCTGGACAGTTGGGGACTGGGCCAGGAGCTCAGAGACTGGACGCTGTACAAGCCGGACGGCTCGCTGGACAGCGAGGTGCTCCGCAAACGGCTGATTCAACGCTATACCGACGACAAGCTCGTGCGGATAGCGCCGAGCGCGGTTCCCGGTGAAGAGGAATGGGGGCCGGGCCAGCTTCCTCAGCCAGGCAGCGAAATGTTCGTCCGGGTCTGCCGCCAGCTCTCTCCGCTGACGCTGCTTGAAAAGGTCGTCGGAGGCCGCGTGAGCAAAGTATTTCTGGAGCGGGCGGAGAGCCTGCTGTTCAACGACGGGATGACGGTCGAGGTGGTCAATGCGCTGCTGCTCCATACGCTCAGCAGCATGCAGATGGAACTGCCAAAGGCTTACATGGAGACGATCCGCGACAGCTGGAAGGCAAAGCGGATTACGACAGTGGACGAAGCCGTCCGCCAGATACTGGAGCGTGCCGACCAAAAGGCTCAGCATGCGGAGAAAACAAGACAAACAAAAACGGGCAAGGATACACCGGTCCGCCGAAATGGCCGCGCCGTTTTGCAGGACAAGCTGCCTGCCTCGGTAGAATGGCAGCTTTCCCAGGAGCAGCAGCGGGAACAAAGCGATCAGGAGACGCCACAAGCAAAGCCGGAGCGGGTCAAGACGATCGAGGATGATCCGGAACTGAAAAAGATGCTTGAATCCCTCAGGAAGCGGCAGAGAGGAGTGTAAAAAGGCAGATGGAATCAATCGGAGAATTTATGCAAGAGCTGGCCAAACGGACGCCTCGGCAGCTACTGACGCCTGACCAGCAGCTGGACAAAATGTTCCGTTCATCCGGGTACCTCCAGGCGTTTCAGCAGGCGCATCCCGAGCTTGGCCGCGATGACTATCTCAAAGCGCTCTCCAGCGTCTATACAGCCGTAAAGGAGCAATACTGGTGCGAGCGCTGTCCAGGGCTGGAGAAATGCCCGAACCTGGTCAAGGGACACAGGAGCAAACTCGAAGTGACTCAAGGTTCCATCGTCAGTCCGATTACGCCATGTGAAAAGCAGCAAGTGTACGAGGAAGACCAGCGCCGCCGCCGGCTGATGCGCAGCTACTATATTTCCGAAGAGACGATGCAGGCCAGCTTTGAAAAACTGGAGCTGGATGCGGAGAATCGGGCCGCTGTCGCAGCGGGGATATTATTCAGCGAGCGGGCAGGAACAGGGGAAAAGCTGAAAGGCTTGTACCTGCACGGACCGTTTGGAGTCGGAAAAAGCTACCTGATGGGGGCGATTGCCCGCGAGCTTTCCGAACGGAACGTGCCTTCTCTGATGGTCTATGTGCCGGATTTCATCCGGGAGATGAAAGACTCGCTGGCTGACCATTCCCATTCGGCGAAGCTGGAGGTCTTGAAGGAAGTGCCCGTGCTCATCCTCGATGACATCGGGGCGGAAAACCTGACGCCATGGGTGAGAGACGAGATTATCGGCGTCATCTTGAACCATCGCGTCAACAATCACCTGCCTACCTTGTTTACTTCCAACTACTCGCTGGAAGAGCTGGAGGAGCACATGTCCATCTCCAACGGCAACCGGATCGAACGAACAAAGGCGGCTCGCGTCATGGAGCGAATCCGCCATTATGTCGATGTATATCCGATTATGCGAAAAAACCAGCGGATCGAAGGAAAATAGTCAAAACGGATGAGAGAGGTGCCATTTGGTGAGAGCCAGCACCTCTCTTGCTTTATGGTAAGGGCCGTACAGGACGTGGGATTTCACTCCGACGGGCGAAGCGTCTATTTCCATCGACTCGGCCATGTCGACCGCTCGCGCCAGGTGGTAATCGTGACTGACCACGAGAGCTTGCGACAGCCCGTGCTGCTGCATGATTTCCTTGCTGAAAAGCAGGTTTTCGTAGGTGTCCCGGGCTTGATGCTCCATGAAGATCCGATCCTCGGGCACCCCCTGTTCAACCAGATAGTTTCGCATGACGGCTGCTTCCGTGGACGTTTTCCCTTCGCCAAGCCCCCCCGTAACCAAGAGGTATGGTACATACCCCTCCCGATAAAGCTCCAGCGCCTGGTCCAGCCGCTCCCGCAGTCCCGGACTCGGACGGTCACCCCAGACGCCAGCACCGAGAACGATCGCCACATCCGCCTTACGCGGCACAGCCTCCTGAATCGTGCGCTCGATTTTCCACAAAAGATATCCGGACCAGCAGCCCAAGATCACGATACAGGCAGCGAGGATTCGAAATATTCGCTGCTTTCGGCTCTTGCTGGGCTTTATGCGGGATGGATTCATTCGAACTGACCTTCCATCGTTATTTCCTGTTTGTACATTCATTTTTCCTCAAGCTCCTGTATCAATTATGTAGAATCGGCTGGACCAAAAGAATCGTCCGAACCAATGATAAATGCCCAGCCCGCCCCGACGGCTGCTTTTTTTGCGGAAAAGGGTGCCTCCTGCGGACGCGGTACACGTTCGGTACTTCGGCACACGCTCGGAGCTGTATGGCTGCAGTCGGACCACAAGACACGTCATGGATTTGGTCGAGCAGCTTTTCAAGTATTAATGACGATTCTAGCTTGAAAAGCGTTACGGGAGCGCATGTTTTTCCGGGGAGTTTTTCCAAAGGCGGTTGCCTTGACACTATTCAGACACATTTTGGACACAATTAAAACGCAAGGCTCATGTAAAATTATTCCCTGGTGCCGATAACCATAAAAGGGACTTCAAAATACCAACGGGGGAGGAAAGTCATGAACTGGAGAAAACTGTTACTTGGGTTTCTCGCTCTGCTGCTCATATGTGGAGGCGGAACCGTGGGAACAGCATTGGCAGCGGATGAAATCTCACGTCTGGTCCTGTCCAAAAACGAATTAGCGATGGAGACCGGAGACACGATCTCGCTGTCAGTAACTGCGGTATATGTCTCAGGGAAGACAGAGGATGTCACGATAAAGACGGAATGGAATAGTGAAAACACAGGCGTAGCCACTGTCTACGCAGGAACGGTTACAGCCAAAGCGGTAGGGACATCTGTCATTACAGGTTCTTACATGGGAAAACAAGCGGTGGCTACAGTCACGGTCACCCAAAAGCTGAAAGCCTTGACAGTGGACAAGCAGTCGGTCGATATCAGGAAGGATAAATCCCAACAGTTGAAATTGACCGCTTCCTATAGTGATGGCAAAACGGAAGAGGTAACAGAAAAAGCGGACTGGGCGATCGACAATACATCGGTAGCCACTGTGACCAACGGACTGATCAAAGGTCATGGCTCGGGTACGGCTACGGTAACAGCCAAGTTCGGACGCCTGACCGTCGCCATCCCGGTCAGCGTGGAAATTGTCCGTCGTTTGGAGCCGGAAAAAACGCAAATTTCCTTGCTGAATGGCAAATTTGAAACGATTAAATTGACCGCCTTGTACCCGGATGGCTCGGTCGAAGAAGACGTCGCCGGTGTCGCAGAATGGTCCAGCGACAACGAAGCGGTAGCGGATGCGATCAAGGGGAAAATCACCGCATACGGGCCGGGTACAGCGGTCGTTACGGCCAAGTACGGTACAAAAACAGCTACTATCAAGGTAGATGTTGACTCGACTCGTACGCTGACAGTGAACAAGCAGGATCTGTTCATGCACGTTGGCGACGAGGAAACGCTTGAGCTCACGGCTCTCTACGCAGATGGCAACAAGGATACGGTAACAGAAACAGCGGAATGGAGCTCCGACAAGCCTGAGGTCGCTTCTGTCAGCAAAGGAAAAATCATTGCCCACGCATCAGGCGAAGCGGTCATTACTGCCAAATACGCAGAAAAAAGCGTGCAAATCCGGGTGGATGTAGAGGTGCCCCGCTATCTCGATCCGAAGCCTGCATACTTGCCAATGCGCTCTGGAAGCTCTGAGAAAATTACGCTGGAAGCAACCTTTGTCTCCGGGAAACCGGAAATCATTACCGACAAGGCAGAGTGGTCTTCTTCCAACAGTGACATCGCGTTCGTCAAGGACGGCGTTGTTTCTGCCTATAAAGCCGGATCAGCCACCATTACAGCCAAATACGGCGGAAAGCAAGTGACCATCCCGGTCGATGTAGACCTGCCGCAAAAGCTGACACTGGATGAAACCTCGCTGAATCTCCAAATCGGCGGTTCTGCAGACGTAAAGGCGACCGTCATTTATCCGGGCGGAGCCAACGAAGATGTAACCAAAAAGGCGGAATGGAAGAGCAGCGCGGATAATGTAGCGACTGTGCGCCAAGGTACGGTAATTGGCGTCGGCACTGGTGCGGCTACGATTACGGTCACCTATGCGAACCGCTCTGTCAGTCTGCCGGTGAACGTAGGTGTCATCCAAAGCATCGTCCCGAGCCAGAAGAAGCTGGTCATGAAGAATGGACAAAGCGAGACGATCAAGCTGACCGCTACCTACACGGATGGCGAAGAAAAGGATGTCACCGCCCAGGCTGTATGGAAAAGTGCCAATCCGGAAATTGCTGAAGTCGTGCTTGGCAAAGTAACGGCGATGGCTTCAGGAAAAACAACAGTTACGGCTGTCTTTGACGGCAAGACGATCTCTATTCCCGTCGAGGTCGATCAGGCACAAACACTGAGCATGGAGCCTCGCATGCTGATTTTGACGGTCAACGAGTCGGCTGACATCGTTTTGACAGCAACAGACGCTTCCGGCACATCCCGCAAGGTTACGGATGACGCCGTATGGAAATCGAGCAATCCAAAGGTGGCGGATGTCGACAAAGGGCATGTCATCGGTTATGGCAGCGGACGCGCCACGATTACAGCCACTTACGGAGGCAAAAGCGTCACCGTGCCGGTCGAAGTCGGAATCGTGACGGCCCTGGAGGCAAACAAGCGATTTGTTTCACTGAAATCCGGTAAAAGCGTGCAAGTCGCGCTGACCGCCAAGTTCTCCGACGGCAGGACTTCGGACGTCAGTGCAGATGCCGAATGGAGGGTGTCCGGCTACAAAGTCGCCGATGTGTCCAAAGGATTAATTACGGGCGTCGGCTACGGCAAGACGACCGTCACTGCCCGCTACAACGGAAAGACCGTTACCATTCCTGTCGAAGTGGATATGTTGAAGTATCTGAAAACCGACGTGGTTCAGATCGAAATGCAAAAAGGAGAAACCAGAAAGGTGAAGGCGATCGCTACCTATACGGATGGCACGGAAGAAGACGTAACCATACCGGCTCTCTGGACAACCTCCCGCCTGTTGACGGCCGACGTGAAGGACGGCATCATCAAGGCGACGGGTACAGGAAAGGCGACGATTACGGTCACGTATGGCGGCAAGCGTACACCGGTGGTCGTGATCGTGAAATAGCGAATGCAACAGAAAGAAAAAGTGCAACAGAAATAGCGTGTCTATCAGCAACGGGAACTCTGCGAATGTGCAGGGTTCTTTCGTTTGTTCGGACTTAAAGATCAGGTACAAATACCTAAATTTCGCATCGGTTATTGCCGATAAAAGAATGTGCAACAAATATATCTCCTGAACACTCAGGAGAACGGCCATCATTCTTTTAATCAGACAAAAGGAGACTGACAGCATGAAAAGGGGTTTCAAAGCAGGCAGTATCGTATTTACCGTATTTTCTCTCATTCTTTCAGCAGGGATAGGTCCCGCCTACGCAGCAGATTACGATACGGCGAAGCTTGTCTCTACGTACTCGTTTCCCCCTGTTTTTCAGGAGGTAATCGCAGATCAGACAGGAAGCATTACGGGTACGGTGGTGGTCGATACGCGATACGAGGCAGACGTGTCGCTCTTGTTTACCGATGAAAAAGGAAAGAATCGCAGGGAGATTCAGATTTGGAATGGAGGCAAAGAGAAGCTGGCTTCGGGCGTGACGACCAAAGCAAAGAACGGCAAGGAAAGAGTTCTCCATCCATCTGGACAAAGCATTGAAATCAATATCAAAACACTGACATTCACCATTCCGGCGAAGGCTTTGGATCTCGCCCCGGGCGAGTACACGGTAATCGTACGGGGACGCGATACCGCGTTTTTCGTACCGGACGTGACGAGAGAAGAGTACTCCAAGGAAAAGCAAATCGTGCTGCCTGATGCGGGAGCGGAGAAAGTCTTTCCTGGAGGAATCAAGGTCGACAAGGATGGCACCATCCAGATTACGATCAAGTCATCCGCTGTCTCCACGCGAGCCAAATGGGTGATGGTGATCATCGATGAGAATGGCGAGGAAGTAAAGCGCATCAGCATCAATCCAAAGAACCCGCAGATTTCACTTGGCAGCCTGAAGCTGACGAGCGGTGAATACACGATATATCTGGAAGTCACAGACGGCGGTGACGTTCTTCGCTCCGAATCGGCTGTGCTTGTCATACCGACAGCGGGAACGGCAGGAAGCGGCGCGGGTAATGTCGGTACAGGACCGGGAGCAGGTGTAGGAATAGGCACAGGAACTGCGGGCAACGGAGGATTTGTACCGAGCCTCAACTTCCCTGGACAAATCCGCCTGTCAAACGACGGCACCATTCAGATCCGTCTGGACCTTACCAGTGAGTACGCAAAGGCGAGATTTACGCTCCTCGTCTTGAATGAGGACGACAAGGTCGTCAAACGCATTCCGATCAACCTGAAAAATCCAACCATCTCCGGCAAAGGCCTGTCCCTTCCGGCAGGCGAATACGCGCTCGTTCTGGAAATGGTGAACGGCGGCAAAAAATCGTACTCCTCCAGCATTTCGTGGACGATCTCAACGAAAAGCAGCTCGACGTTTACGATTCCGAGCGGCGCCTCCTTTCCGGGCGGCATCAAAGTAAACAGCGATGGAACGATCAGCATCACCCTGGAGTGGAAAAGCTCGTACAGCAGTTATGAGTGGTATGTCGTCGTCTATGATGAGTACGGCAAGTCGGTGAAGCGCATTTCGCTGAATCCGAAGAATCCGGTCTTCTCCCTGCAAGGGCTGAACCTGCCGACAGGTGGATACACGATTGTGATCGAGGTGGAGGATACGGCCAGCGGTTCCTGGGCAACCTCTTTGCCGGCTTTTGTCACCGTCAACCAAACGAGGGATATCGTCATTTTCATCGACGGGGCGCTGCAAGTGTTCCAAATGCCTCCGGTCGAAATCGACGGTCGTACGCTGGTTCCTTTGCGTGCCATCTTTGAAGCGCTAGGGGCAAAGGTAGAATGGGACGAAGCGACCCAAACCGTAACGGCTACGAAAGACAACAACACGATTCAACTGACGATCGGGTCCAAGGTCGCGTATAAGAACGGAAAAAAGATCAATCTGGACGTCCCGGCCCAGCTCTTTAACGGAGACACGACGATGGTGCCGATCCGTTTTGTCAGCGAAGCGCTGGGAGCGAAGGTAGGCTGGGATGCTTACTCCAACTCGGTCGTGATCAGCAACGAATAGGCGAAGCGGGGGAAACCGTTTTTGTCCGCTGCCCGAAAAGACGGCAGAGCTTAACGTGATATTTCTTCCTTGATAAGTGTAGTAACTAGTCAATAAAAAGATTTGTGTTAGTCAATAAAAAATCCCTCTAGCTTTGGCGGACTGCAAACGAAAGAGCAGTCGCCGTATTGCCAGAGGGATTTTCTATTGAATGGGAATGCTCAGCGTTAAGAGACAGCAGCCCTGGCTTTCAGGTTTTTCCGCTCGACCCGGATTATATTCCACACAATGACAAGCAGAACGATCAGTTGCGGAATGGTGCCCTCCCAGCTACTGTACAAACCAAATGAAGGGGCGTCGATCAACAGATCAGACATATGCGCCGAAAGCTTCCCTGAAATCTGCAGGGCATGTATGCTCACGCCGATAAATTTAAACGCCAAATAGTAGAGCAATAGGCTCGCGACCAAAAAGAACGAGCGAATCGGAATGCGAGAGCTCATTTTGATCAGCGCGTACCCGATCACGGCCAGTAAAACGAGTGCGACCCCGATGCCGAACAGAAGGTCAGACATTTGAATAGAAGGCGCCATCCCGATGTAGAAAATGATCGTTTCTGCGCCTTCCCGCATTACAGCCAGAAAAGACGTCAAAGCCAATGACCAGAGCGCTCCTTTTGCCACCGATGCCCCAATCGATTTTTCCACGAACTGGTTCCAGGCGCGCAGATTGGACTTGCTGTGCAGCCACGCCCCGATCGTCACCATGAAGACAACGGCGATCAGACCGGTAACCCCTTCGATCAGCTCGCGGGAGTTGCCTGTGGACAGGTGGGACAAAAATACAGTCAGGACGAGCGCAAACACTCCAGACACAACCACGCCTGCACCGGCGCCGGACCAGATCCATTTTCGCTTGTCGGCATTGCCCGTGCGGTTCAAAAACGTCAGCAGGGCAGCGATGACCAGGATAGCTTCCAAGCCTTCGCGGAACAGGATCACTCCGGCATCCCAAGCCGAGTAGGAAACGGACTGGCTGTACGGCGCAAGCTCATCACGGAGCTCATTTAACAATGCATCCGCCTGCTCCAGCTTCGGAGGCTGGGAGAGCAGCAGGCTGGGGATGGAAACCATCCTGCTTTCAATCCGGTTGTACGCATCCTGCGACTTCGTCAAAACGACTCCCTCGACCGTTGGCCAGGCTACAATGAACTGGTCCATTTTGTCCGCTGCGTCTGTCGCCCGGCCGTTTTGCACGTCCGTTTGCACAGCGTTGAGCAGCTGAATCAGGTCGGAGATACTGTGAATCTCGCCCATAGCCCCCGTATCGCCGCTTGCTGCAGCAGATTTGCCGGCCAGATAGTCGTCCAGGACAAAGATCAATTCTTGCACCTTTTGCACGGCCTTTGCCTTGTCCGGCGGCTCTGTATTCAGCGCAATCCGCACGCCGGTGATTTTTACTTCGATCTTTCCGTAAAACTTGCCGTCCTCTTGGCGGATCAGGCTCTCTGCTTTGTACCATCCATTGACGAACGATTGGTAGCTGCTTTTGGCCTCTTCCCATTTCTCCGACTGGATTGCGGTCAGACTGTTTTGAATGAGCGGCAGGATTTTCTTGATGCTTTCATGCGCCTTTTCCTGCTTGCTCTCGCCGTCGAGGGAAGAGACGTACGTATCGATCGCTTTTGCCAAGGCAGACACGCTCGCATAAACGGCATCCGTATCGGGATTTGCTTGCGAGAGCTCTTGCTCGACAGCGGCAATGGCCTCCGTGACAGCCTTCGCCTCTGGACCGTTGCTCTTGGCCTCGCCCGCAATCGGGGCGGGGGCGTCCGGGGAATCCGTACTTGTGCCTGGCGTAGAATTACTGCTCGTACCAGGCGAGGAAGCTCCCTCAGCTTCCTTTGCAGCTGTTTCCGCCCAGAGCGTCTTCAGCTTGGAGATCGCGTCCTTCACTTGATCCAGATTTTTGTCTCCTGCTGAGATCAACGCATCGCTGACGAGGGAGATCAGCTGGTCTGACTGCTTGGCGGCGCCCGATTCGGGAGCGGCGAATGAGGAGGCCGGCAACACCAGCAGGAAGCATAGCAGCAGAATCGATATTGTGCGTTTCAAAATGCCCACCTCCAACCTCACAGTAATGTATCTCCGATATACCCGCCCTGCCCGACACCGGGCAGGCATGCGTACAGTCCGCTGCCGACGTGAACGATATACTCATTCAACCGGTCCTGGGCAGCGAGCTTTTGCTGCATCGGGACAAATTGCTTGCGCGGATCGCGGTTGTAGCAAATAAACAGCAGGCCTGCATCGAGCTGGCCGGTCTTAAGGTCAATGCCGTTCGAGTAGGAGTAGCCTCGACGCAGGATTTGCACCTTGCCCTCCATATGGGCAAGCGCCACGTGCGAGGCCGGGTCGATGAGCGGCCTTCCTTTGGCATCTTTTTTGCTGAAATCGAGCTTGGCGAATTCGTCCTTCTCCCCGATTGGCGCACCGGAATCGCGGTGGCGGCCAAAGGTCAGCTCCTGTTCGCCAAGCGAGGTGCGGTCCCACACTTCGATACGCATGCGAATCCGGCGGACGACCATGTAGCTGCCGCCTGTCATCCAGGCCGGACCGTCAGTGGAGGAAACCCAGACGACCTCATCGGCAACGCTCGCATTTTGTACATCGGGGTTGTTCGTCCCGTCTTTAAAGCCGAGCAAATTGCGGGGAGTGGAGCCTTTCGGATCAGCCGCTCCTGTACGCTGGAAGCCTTGCTGGAGCCAGCGCAGGACAGCTTTCCCCCGGGCGATCCGGGCCAGGTTGCGTATTCCGTGAAAGGCGACCTGCGGATCGTTGGCGCATACCTGCACGACCACATCGCCATCCGACCAATCGTCGACCAGCGCGTCCCCTTTGAAGCGGGGCATGTCGATCAGTGCCTCCGGCCGTTTTCCAGCCAGGCCAAACCTCTGGTCAAAGAAGGAAGCGCCCACCCCGAATGTAAAGGTGAGCCGTGTCGGCAATAGCCCAATGGCCTCGCCCGTATCTTTAGGGGGAAGGAATGCATTCGTGCTTTCATCCCCGACGCCCTGCCCTGCAGTCATTCGCGCACAGGCCTCTGTCCAGCTTTTGAACAGCTCCCGCACCGCTTGGACATCGGTCGTCGTCAGATCAAAAGCACCCATGCAAATAAAATCCTGCATGGGCGTCACAATGCCAGACTGATGCTTCCCGTAAAACGGAACGATGTCTTCGGAAGCAGATGGATGAGTATCGGGGGACCCAGATGCCGCTGTCTTGCTGTTCATCATCAGACTGCCCACGCCGCCGGCGCCGAGCAGCAGCCCGACGCCTCCTGCTCCGGCCAGCTTCAGCAAGTCGCGTCGGGTGTATGTTTTCCGGTCCTGATTGGAATCCATCCGTTACCCCTCCAACACCGTGCCGATTTTGGACAACGGCTCGGCTAAAGCGTCAATCGTTTGGCTCAGTTTTTTTGTTTCTTCCGGTTTCAGTTCTGTGTAGAGAACAAAATCGGTTCCTTTGCGGTACGGTGCAAGCGACTGGTCAAGCTCAGCAAAGCGGGTGTCGATTTCTTTCGCCAGGGCTGCATCTTTTTTCTCCAGTGTCGGCTTCAGGACCAGGTAAATTTCCTTGGCGCCTTCGACGTTGGCTGCGAAATCGTAAAGGTCGGTATGGGAGTAGCGCTCTTCCTCGCCGGTAACCTTGCTGGAGGAGACCTCGTTCAGCAGCTCGACAGCGCCGGTCACGAGCATCTGGGTGTCGATCTCGACGTGCTCTACTTTCACGCGGAGTTGTTTTACGTCCTGGAGCAGCTGGTCAGCCACTTTGCCCATGCCTTTGGTTGACTTGTCTACCCATAGCGCTTTCTCCAAACGGTGGAAGCCGCGCCATTCGCTATCCGGTACATCGCCTTCGCGAGCGTCGATCCACGGGTCGAAATCTCCGAGCGATTCGGCGATTGGCTCGATTCTTTCAAAGTACATGCGGGTAGGCGCATACAGCTTTTTGGCCGTTTCCAGATCGCCCGCCTTGACCGCTTTGACGAAAGCGTCGGTTTCTTTTACAAATTGATCCGTCTGGCTGATGACGAATTTGTGGTATTGCTCGATCGCTGCCTGGTCGGCTTCGTTTGAAGCGGCGGACTGGCTAGTTTGAGTGGTTTCACCGGCTTGACTAGTGCCGGCTACTGCGTCGGACTGCGATTGACCGGCCGCTGTGTCCGTTTTTTCGGCGGTTCCGGCTTGGCCGCAAGCGGCAAGCATCGCCGACAGGCTGAGAACTGCGAGGAATTTGGTAGGATTGGACTTGATGGACACGGGAGTTTTCCCCTTTCTGGTTGAGCGTTTTGTGTTTTGATTTTTGGTCAGTAAGTATGGGTTGAACGAATGAATAAGGAAGAGATAAAAGTTGGATATAAGTAATTGATAATGTTTATCATTATCAATGCTGTTGTTTATAGTAATAGGGGAGAGGGGAAATCGTCAACTGTTTTTTGTTGAGGGCAGGGAGTGAAAACGGGGGAGTGTTTCCGAGGGGGATGGAGGATATAATTGAAAGGCGGGGGTTAAACTTTTTAGGTTTGGAAAGCGAAATTTTTAGTTGCATCATAAATTTGGATGTGCTATACTCCTATTTGTAAGCGAGAGAAGTTCAGGAAAATATGGGGCATTAGCTCAGCTGGGAGAGCGCTACACTGGCAGTGTAGAGGTCAGCGGTTCGATCCCGCTATGCTCCACCATATATAGCAAGTAACGCAGCCAATCCCGGCTGCGTTTTTTGATTTCATGCCACCATCATTCTGAGCTTACTTTCAGACATAATTTCCCCAGGTAATGATTCGTGATCGCGATATGTGCATCGCGTGCTTCTTCCAGCAAAAACGTGCGGCTGGTATGAACGGTTATTTGATCATTTTCAAGGTAATGATGCAATCGCCTAATAATGTCGGTATCCGGTTCGCCGTTATATCCAGATACGCTTATTCCGTCACGTGCCTGCAGCGCGGGGCGTATGCCATTGGGATATGCGACGCGTCCCCCCCTGCGAATACATTTCATCGCTGCATTGGCGGCCTCCCCGCCTGCGCAAAACAAGGCAGCATCGAAACCTTCAGGAGCGAACGTACTAGATGCCAAAGCAATATCCTCTGTACGGCCGTTCATCACCGCATCGATGCCGAGATTCTGTATCATCTCAACGCCGTCTTTACCTGAAGCAACGGCAAATACTCGTGCCCCTTTGCACTTCGCAAGCTGTACCGCCAAGTGGCCTACTCCTCCGCTGGCGCCAAAAATCATGATAGACTCTCCTTGTTTAAGCTCCAATACATCTTCAAGTCCACGCAGCGCAGTAATCCCCACTCCGGAGACCACCGCTGCTTCCTGAACGGTCATACCATTTGGAATCGGAGACACGTATTTGACATGAACAGATGCATACTCTGCATAGAATCCGCCTCGGGGATTAAGAAAGCCGGGGGCGTACACTTTATCGCCAATGTTGAATGCCAAAACCTTTTCGCCTGTTGCAGCCACAGTTCCAGCCCCTTCTGAACCTAATACATAAGGAAAACGGGGTTCTATGCCCAGCATTGACGCATACCCTCCTTGACGTTCAAATGTATCCCATTCTCCCACACCTGCGTATTCAACGCGAATCAGCACGTCCTCGGGTCCGATCTCGGGCAAATCAATCTTTTGCAGAACGAGTTCTTCAGGACCACCAAACCGATTAAGCACCGCAGCTTTCATCGTATCCATCTTATTAATCATAGCAACCTCCTCATTTGACCTGTGTTTTTGTTGCAATTGAAAGTGTACAAGAATACCATGACAATAACTGACATGTTTTATGGTGAGGAGTGAATGTTTATATCCAAGGCAAAGCTCTTATTCAACCTGATGATGTATGTCAATGCGAAGCGCTCCTTTACTGCTCAGGACGTTGCCTATGAATTCGATATTTCGGTGCGAACAGCACATAGGTATTTGTCAGAGTTGAGTGAAATGGGCGTCCCCCTCTATACCGAGCCTGGTCGAAACGGCGGTTATCGAGTGTTGAACAGCAGGCTGCTGCCACCCATTATCTTTGACGAGAATGAAGCCTTCTCCATTTTCTTTGCATTTCAATCACTACAATTCTATCAATCACTGCCCTTTGACATTGAGATCAAATCTGTTTCCGCAAAGCTGTATTCAAGCCTTCCGCATGATATAAAGAGAAAAATAGATCGGCTGGAGGGTGTGTTGTCCTTTTGGAATATAAAAAGAAGCGTTCCGTCACAATTTCTAAAGGAAATTATCGAAGCTTCTGTAGAGAAGCAGAACCTGCAAATCGAATACGCGTCAAAAGAAAAGAATACGATCCGCGAAGTCTCCCCAATCGGTATCTATACGTACAATGGATTCTGGTATATGCCCGCCATTGATCTTGCCAATAACGAGGTAAAATTGTTTCGGACTGATCGGATTTTATCCTTGAAGGTTATGGAAAGGCATCAAGACCCGCAAGTTACTCTTCACGAATGGTTGGACAGACACACTGCCAAATCGCCAATGAATCCGCTCCGATTATACGTGGAGTTGACGAGGGAAGGACTGAGACAATGCCGGAGCCAGCCCTGGTTGGAGCCTGATATTGTGATGATGAATGAAGATCAAGGATACATTGACACTATGATTGATAAAAGTGAAGTCGAATTTGTATCCAGGTATTTTCTCCAGTTAGGTACTGCGGCAAAGGTTATCGAGCCGCGTGAAATGATTGACCGTATTTATTTCCTGTCACAAGAGCTGCTCAAGCACTATTCTGATAGGTAACGGTTGCTCCCGTTGCAGTCGCGGATCGTACCCAATCAGTTTTTTGGAGCAGTTGAATAAACCACTACGGGAGTGCGCCACACTGGGCAGTCAAGTGGTCGTCGGTTCGATCCCGGGTAGGTCCCATCTGGAGCCCACGCTCGGTGCTGCACCAAAATGCTCTTGTTCTTGATAACAAAGCAGGGCGGTGTTATAATTTTACAAAATTAGGCAGGAGGAGGCTTGTATATATGCTTAATCCAATCGTTAACATTGCATAGCAAAGGCTATTGCAATGAACAGCTACAAGGGTAGAAATCAGATGCGAACATAGCCTATGCTATTCCTAAAAATAAAACTTTTAGGAGAGCAAAATGAGCTATAAGAGGGCGATTCATATACTCCCGAATGACTTGCTTGAGATGGTGCAAGAGTATGTAGACGGTGAGTTTATCTATATCCCCAGAAAATCAGGCAAGAAAAAAGAATGGGGTCAAGTACATCTACCCGCACAGAATTACAGCAGCGAAATAGGCAGATTTATGAAGAGTATTTGGCGGGGAATAGTCTGCAACAATTAGCTGATAAATATTTTTTGTCTTTGAAAAGCATGCAAAGGATAATACGGGAACAAAGAAACATTCCTTGAGCATAGAATGAGCCAATGCAGTTTATCTACTGTATTGGCTCATTTTCTTTTACGAAAAGTCTTTGAGGTTTGGCTTTGCAGGACAGGATCATACAATGTAGGTAGACGAAATGCCAGACTGGGGGGACGTTTATGAAAAGGATTTGTGACAATCCGCCTTTTCTCTTTCCTATTTCATTCTGAATAGGAAGGATAACATTTTATGCAAATCGTAAACGTGGATATACAGTATCTATCTCCACCACCTGCAATCAAGTATTGCAAGAAATGTGGCAAAAAAACAGAGTATGTTTGTTCCGGATTATTTCGTGTAAATGCTCAACGCAAGTATTTAGATATATGGTTAATCTATAAATGTTCAAATTGCGATTCTACATGGAATATGACTATTTACTCCCGTATCAATCCCAAAAGCATTGCCTCCGAAATATTGGAGGGGTTCCATAGCAATAACGGAGAGCTTGTGGAGAAATATGCTATGGATACGGAGCTGATACAGAAAAACGGAGCTGAAGTTGGCCTTCCAAAGTACAAAATACGAGGGCCCGCTATTGATTTTTCCATGCCTATCGAATTACACATAAAAAGCCCCTATCCATCTCGGCTGAAAGTATCTGCTTTGTTACGGGAAATCTTGAATTTGTCTCAAAAGGCTTTTGAGCAAAGGATAACCAACGAGTCAATCCGAAGCGCTAGCGGGCTTGACTTAAAAAAATGCAGAATACAAACAGAAGTTGTTTTGATAATTGAGAACTGAAAGTCAACGGCGGTTTTGACAACAGGTATGTAGCCGCCGTTTTCCTTCTACACGGCAGAGATGCCGTTTTTTTGTTTATCTTTAAATGACGGAGTTCCGTCGAAGACGTTCACTGGCGGTTTCCGACATCGAACGTAAAAAATCGCACTCACAGCTTCGGAGTTTTGAAGCTGGAAAGAAATGCTGGTTCCCTGATAGTGAGGTGGTTAAAAAAGTCGTTATATGCGTTTGTGTGTATATACGCGATGGTGTATATTAAAAACATGAACACGACATCGATGCAACTAACATTAATTACGATCGCCGAGCCGAACCGTTTTAACATTGTCGAACTTTTAAAACAAGGACCGCGATCCGTAAGTGAAATCGTTCAGGCTCTCAACATCGGCCAACCGCAAGTGTCTCGCCATTTGCGTATTTTGAGCGAGGCTGGGTTGGTACGCGTCCGCAGCAAGGCCCAGCAGCGAATATATAGCCTTGAAGCCCGGCCGTTTCAGGAGCTGGATGAATGGTTCGATTCATTCAGCATCCTGTGGGAAGAACGACTCGACAATTTCGAAGACAATATGTTCGACTACGACTACAAAAGAAAGGAGAACGTATGACAGGGCTCAATAGCTTTACCGCGAATTGCTCTCGGAACTACCAGGCAACCTGGAACGAGTGCGTATCAACCGCCAATGCCAAACCCTGATCTTCAAGCGCTTGCGGCCGTTCTGCGAGGAGGCAAGCAGAAATTCACTTTCGGAAGGATGATAACATGAGCGAATCCAATCAGGAATATATCGTAATCTCGGCTGCAAGGGAAAACAATCTCAAGAACGTATCCTTGCGCATTCCCAAGCGGAAGATCACAATTTTCACCGGGGTATCCGGATCGGGCAAGTCATCAATCGTCTTCGATACGATTGCCGCAGAATCCACGCGTTTGCTAAATGAGAACTTCAGCATGTTCGTGCGTAATTTCCTGCCGCGCTATCCGCAGCCAGATGCGGATGCGATCGAGAACCTGAGCATGGCGGTTATTGTGGATCAGAAGCGGCTGGGCGGCGGTTCCCATTCCACAATGGGCACGATTACCGACATTTCTCCCATTCTTCGTCTTCTCTTCTCCCGAGTGGGTCAGCCCTATATTGGACAAGCGCACATGTTTTCATTTAACGATCCGCAGGGCATGTGTCCCGAGTGCAACGGAATCGGCCGCAGGCTGGGAGTAGACATGAGCAAGGCGCTGGACATGTCAAAGTCGTTGAATGAAGGGGCCATCCTGCTCCCTGACTATAAGGTGAACGGCTGGGAGTGGAATATGATCGTGCAATCGGGGGCCTTCGATCTCGATAAGAAACTGAGCGATTATTCGGAGGAGGAGCTGGAGCAGCTGCTGTACGCCAAGGCGAGGAAAGTGGAGATGGATTTCGCCGGGAAGGCAATGAATATTACAGTGGAGGGTGTCATCGAGAAGTTCACCAACAAGTACATCAAGCAGGATGTAAAGACGAAATCGGAGCGCACACAAAAAGCTGTTGCACCGTACATCACCGAAGGTACCTGCTCCAGCTGCCACGGCCGCGAGACTCAGTCAGGCCGCGCTCAGTTGCAGGATCAATGGACGGAACATTGCGGAGCTGTCCTCCATGGAGGTCGGACAGCTCATCGGCGTCATACGGGAGATTGACGACGAGGTCGCCGCTCCGATCGTAAAATCGCTGACAGAGCGGTTGCAGCATTTGGTGGATATCGGACTTGACTACTTGACGCTGGACCGGGAGACGGATACATTGTCCGGCGGCGAGTCGCAGCGCGTCAAGATGGTGAAGCACCTGAGCGGCAGTCTTGTGGATGTCACTTACATCTTCGATGAGCCCAGCGTTGGCTTGCACCCCCGTGATGTACACCGGTTAAATGGGTTGCTTCAGAAGCTGCGCGACAAGGGGAATACCGTGATCGTCGTCGAGCATGATCCCGATGTGATCAAGGTGGCGGATCATATCGTCGATGTTGGACCATATGCCGGGAGCCGCGGCGGTACCATCGTGTATGAAGGAAGCTTCCAGGGGCTGCTCGAAGCAGATACGCTGACGGGCACCCATATGAAGCGGCCGCTCCTCCTGAAGCACGATTGCAGGCAGCCGTCCGGCAAGCTGTCCATAAAGAATGCCACACTGCACAACCTGCGAAATGTAAGTGTAGATATTCCAACGGGGGTGCTCACAGTCGTTACGGGTGTCGCCGGCTCGGGCAAGAGCACGCTGATTAACGAAGTATTCCTCAGCCAGCATCCGGATGCGATTGTCATCGACCAATCGGCGGTAGGAGTGTCAACACGCTCGAATCCCGCGACCTATACGGGCATTATGGATGATGTGCGCAAGGCGTTTGCTTCCGCGAACAAGGTGAGCCAAGGATTGTTCAGCTTCAACTCCAAGGGGGCTTGCGAGAACTGCCAAGGGCTGGGTGTTGTGTATACAGACCTCGCATTCCTCGACAGCGTGAAGCTGCCATGCGAAGTATGCGGAGGTAGACGATTCAAGGAAGAAGTGCTCGCGTACAAGCTGAACGGCAAGTCAATTGCAGAAGTGCTGGAGATGACTGTGGAGCAGGCATTGGATTTTTTTGAGCTAAAAGAGGTTGTTCGCAAGCTCCAGGCGATGAGTGATGTGGGGCTGAACTATATTACGCTCGGTCAGCCGCTCAGCACGCTTTCGGGAGGGGAATGCCAGCGTATCAAGCTGGCAAGCGAGCTGCATAAGAAAGGCAGCATTTATGTGATGGATGAGCCGACGACCGGACTACACATGTCAGATATCGGTCACATTCTGGGGATCATGAACCGTCTCGTGGATGCCGGCAATACGGTGATCGTCATCGAGCACAATCTCGATGTGATCAGCCAAGCGGATTGGATCATCGATATGGGACCGGACGGCGGCAGCAAGGGCGGGCAGGTGGTGTTCGAGGGCACCCCTTCGCAGATCATCCATGCAGAACAGTCGATCACGGGAAAATACTTGATGAAGGCATCTAATCCACTGCCGTAAAGCAAGTCTGTATATTTTCATGACGCGAATCTTGCCTGTAAAAACTGGAAAACGTTTAGTAAGAAGAAGAAGGAGCCATGCTGTAACACGACTCCCTGGCACAGCAGACTGCTTCAAAGGCAGTCGGCTTCGGATCTGTGACCAAGAAATAGACCGCTTACCTTGGCGAGGGCGATCTATTTCTTTTGGCTAATCGCAGCAATGATCGCGACAATCAGTGAGAGCAGTGCAATAAGAAGCGGACCAAAACCGATCATCCGTGTCAAAGCGTCTTTAACCCTAGCCGGTAGAAACGTTACACTGGCCGTGTAAAACATGAAAAGTTGTACGGTATATAAAAAAATAAAAGCCGATGTTCTTTAAGTAGAATATCGGCTATTGAACTTTTACGATCCACCAGCTTCAAAAATGCTATAAAAGCAGAGACCCATTGCGTTTCAGCATTTCCATTCTCCGTACCTACACAGCTTCCAACGTCAGCTCAATAAACTTTTGCACCGCAGGAGAAAGCGACTTTTTTGACTTGACGAGCAGATGCGAGTAAATGGGCTCAAATTGTTCGTTGTGTTCAAGAATATTCAATAATCCGTTTTCAACTTCATTTTTTACGGTGACATAGGGTAATACTGAAAAGCCCAAACCGCTCATCACACATTGCTTGATGGCCTCCAGGCTCCACAGTTCCATCGTTTGAAATGTCGGGATTTGATTCTGCACGAGATACGTCTCAAACATGGTGCGATAACTGCATCCATCTTCATTCGCAATAAAGTATTCGTCAGTCCCTTTATATTCATCAAAGTGCCGCTTTTTTTTGGACTGGCGATCAAAACGATCTCTTCCTTGTGCAATTGATGGTGGATGCAATGATCGATTTCCAATTTGGGCCAAACCATAAAAGCAATATCGACGAGTCCGCTCATCAAATCTTTTTGGTTTTGCCCGCAGGTGCCATTGCTTACGATGATCGTAACATCCGGATATTTCGTTGTATATTCCCTCAGAATGGGCCCCAAACGCGAAATCGTTAATGACTCCGGGGCAGCAATTTTTAGCTCTCCGCTTACTTTGTCATGGTTTTTCATCTGGGTTATGCGATGATACGTATCGAGCAATTCATCGGCCATGGGAATCAGTTCTTTTCCCAGGGAGGTCAGTTGCAGCTCTCTTCTGATGTAAGTAAATAATTCGCCGCCGATCTCCCTTTCCAACGCTTGTATATGAGAAGTAATGGTTGATTGCGTATAGCCCAATTTTTTGGCGGCATTCGTGTAGCTGCCGACATCGACAATGGTTCGAAACGTAAGAAAATGTCGTATATCCAAAAGGGTTGGCCTCCTCTTGTGTATTCAAAAAAATGATATTTGGTATTCGTGATTTCAATTTTACCGATAAATAGGCAGGTATTACAATGAATCACGTATTCTTTTGCAACTGATTAACGAGAGGAGAGATCAAGGAAATGAATCTTACCGCATTCCTTCTCTATATCATTATTACATCCATTACCCCGGGGCCAAGCAACCTGTTAGTGATGAACACGGCAAGAAGATATGGTTTCAAAGGATCTGCTCCCTTCAACATGGGAATAGTTTCAGGGTTTATTATGCTTGGGATAGGTACCTCGCTGCTGACGGCAAGTCTTTATCAGTGGATTCCCATGGCAGAACCATACTTGAAAGCAGCGGGTGCGGCGTACCTGTTGTATCTGGCATGGCAAATGGCATTTTCCAAGGGAGCCGAGGGTACGGACACGAATAGCCGGTCTTCTTTTTTTGCAGGCCTGCTTTTTCAGATTTTGAATGTAAAAAGCATCTTGTATTTCTTAACTGCCATGTCAACTTTCATTCTTCCCTATCACGACTCAAATGAAGCCAAGCTCTTTTTTATGTGCGTCACCATACTGATTGGCTGCGCAGCATTGCTATTGTGGGCCTTATGTGGTGCGGCTTTTAAAAAGATATTTGCAAAATACGATAGGATCATAAATATGATCATGTGCTTGTTGCTCATCTATTCTGCGATAACCATTTTCTAAGAAAGAAGTGAGCTTTACCTTCTCCAGCGTTTATTACTGTGACCCGAACATGTCACGCATAAATGGGAAAATGTACAATAAAACGAGGGAAGGAGCCGTCCGGTAAGAAGACTTCCAGGCATAGTAGACCGTTTCAAAAGCGCTCGGCTTCGGAAGTTGCGATAGAAGAAATAGACCGTTTATCTTGGCGAGGGCGGTCTATTTCTATTGGTTAATCGTAGCAATGATAGCGTCAATCGGTGGGAGCATGAAACTCAACGCGACCTGATATGGGTTGCGTTTTTTGTGTGCAACTGGCAGTCGCATCGCTAGCGTTTTTATTGACTGGACATTCAGTCATAAAATAAACTATAGATGGAGATAATTCCAATCCAAAAAAGGAAAGGGGGCTATTTCATGAATCTGAACCATAATTCGTATGGAAATGGACCGGCGATTGTCATGATTCACAGTGGGGGTGTCGACTCAAGAGAATGGTTGGAGCTCATCCCGCTGCTTGCCAACTTCCATCGGGTCGTCACCTTTGATGGTCGAGGCACCGGTCGTTCGCCAGCTCCTGAAGAACCGATGGACCTCGTTGCTGATTTGCTAGGACTGCTCGACCATTTGAAGCTGGATCGGGTTACGCTTGTCGGCCATTCCATAGGAGGCGAATTGGCCACCAATTTCACGCTCTCTTATCCGGAAAGAGTGGAACATCTGATTGTCATCGCGCCGTCTTTGACGGGATATCCTTACTCCAAAGTGTTTACGGATTGGATGGCCGAGATTAATTCGCTAGCTCCTGATATCGGTAAAATGGTGAAGTGTTCATTGGATGGTCCCAATTATCGAATTGTAATGGCAAGCGACTACCGTGACTTGCTTATTGAAATGCATACCCAATACATGACCCGCGTCTTTTCGGAGTGGCGGAGCTTTGAAGTGATTTGGCCACAGCCGCTTGCCATAGAGCGTTTGGAGCTGATTGCCCAGCCTACTCTGTTTATACACGGAACGGAAGAGTGGAGCGACATGCTCGGTGTGGCCAAGGAGTTTGAGCGAGTGTCTTCGATCGCTTTCGCCAAGGTGGAGGGAGCGGATCATATGTTGACATTGACGCACGCTGAGGACCTTGCCACGCATATTCATTCTTTTCTAAAATCGAAGGAGTGAATGATCCATGCCACGCAGCAGGGAAGAAAACGAACGAATTCGCCAACAGACCAAGAACAGTATAAGTACCGCAGCCATGGAGGTCTTCCTTGAACGGGGGTACCATGCTTCATCTGTCGAGGATATTGCCAAAAGAGCAGGCATCTCCAAGGGGCTGCTTTACAACTACTATCAGGGCAAAGAAGGCCTTTTGGCAGAAATCGTTCGAATTCGGACAGACGAGATAGCGAATGTCATCGAAACGGCGTCCGCGCTCCCTTCACCAAAAGATCAGTTGGCACATATTGTTGAAGGCGCGTTAAGCCACATTGTACAAAATCCGAAGGCGTACCGGTTTCTCCTTCATCTGCAGACGCAGCCTGAAGAGGATGCTGTGTTATCCAAATACAGCCAAATGTTAAACCAGGAAATGGCCAGGCAATTCGAAACCCAGTGTGCAATATTCGAGCGAATGGAAGTAGCGAATCCAGCACTCCGTTCCTTATACTTCTCCTCCGCGCTTCACGGTGTTATGCTGCTGATGACTGTGTACCCCGGCTATCCGGTTGAGGAAGTAAAGAAGCAGATTATCAAGGATTTCTGTCATGGTTAATCACCAAAAAAACCAAGTCCTGCTCTCAGGAACTTGGTTTTTGTCATCTTTAATATGCAAATTTATGGCATTTTTGTATGCCGTTTTTTGGACCCACGATTAAAATATAATACTACAAAGAAAAGTATAAGTCTATATTTTTTTGCGAAGTTCTCTACACTTATGAGTACATTCTTATTAAGAAAAGAGGGCGGCGTCTATGATCGAGAATCAGACGGAAATGGAAGAAAGAGAACATTTGGCCAACATCGTGTCCAAGCTGCAAAAAGCGCTGCAAACGATTGAGCAAAAGATCAGCAAGGCACATCATGAGATTATGGAATCCAAAAAATACCTTTGGGAGAACAGGTCCGAGCTTGACCCGGCGGAAACAGCAGCAAACAAGATCGACATCATGCTCACGATTGACCAGGGAGAGAAGGCTGTCGACAAAGAAAGAAGGCTTCGGAAACTAATAGAGTCCCCGTATTTCGGAAGAGTGGATTTCGTCCTTGACGGCCAGAGCAGAAGCGATTCCCACTACATCGGGGTCCATGCTTTCAGCGAAGAGGACAGCCAAAAGAACCTCATCTATGATTGGCGTTCCCCTGTCGCGAGCATGTTCTATGATTTTGAGGTAGGCAGAGCCTCTTACCCCTCTCCGGCAGGACAGGTTGAAGGGGAGGTCTGTTTGAAAAGACAATATAAGATCAAAGATGGCGTCATGCAATACATGATTGAAAGCTCGCTGAACATCAACGACGAAGTCCTGCAAAGAGAGCTCAGTCAGACATCCAACGAGAAGATGAAAAATATTGTCGCTACCATTCAAAAGGAACAAAACGTCATCATTCGCAATGAGCATTCCCATGAACTAATCATTCAAGGCGTTGCCGGATCAGGCAAAACCTCGGTCGCCCTTCACCGGGTCGCCTTTTTGCTGTACAGAAGCAAAGGGACGATCACTTCGCAGAATATATGGATTATCTCCCCGAATAAAGTGTTTTCCGACTATATTTCCAACATCCTCCCTGAGCTGGGGGAGGAGAAGATTATGGAGATCGGGATCGAAGAGATTGCGGAGAAAGAGCTTGACGGCGTATGCAAATTCGAGAGCTTCAGCCAGCAGGTGGCGGAGCTTGCAGCCTCGAACGACCAGTCTCTCATTGAACGCATCCAATATAAATCCGGCATAGAGATGGTAGAACGTCTGGATCAGTTTCTGGCCCATATGAGCGAGGCTTCCTTTGTCCCAGATGATATAGCATTCGACAACGTGCATATCGCAAAAGAAGACATCATGCGCGCTTATCGCGGTGCCGCAAACCTGCCAATCAAGCAAAGACTGGAGAAAACAGCGTCGATCATTGCGGCAAACGCAAGGGATGAAAATGGCGACAAGGCAACGGCAGCCACAGCAAAAAAAGTCAAAACGGCAATCAAGAAAATGTTTGCATCTCTGAATTTGCTTGTAATCTACAAGGATTTCTATGAATACATGGGAAGACCGGAATTGTTCAAGCTGAAAAAGCCAAAGATGCTGGAGTTTTCCGATGTTTTTCCTCTGGTCTATATGAAAATCCACCTGGAAGGAACAAAGGGCTTTGAGGAAGTGAAGCATTTGCTGGTGGATGAAATGCAGGATTATACACCCGTACAATACGCCGTTTTGTCCCGTTTGTTCACATGCAAAAAGACCATTCTGGGGGACTGCAATCAATCCGTGAATCCTTACTCCTCCTCTTCGATAACAGAGATCAAAAAGGTGTTTCCAAATGCGGAAACCGTTGAGTTGTTAAAGAGCTACCGCTCGACCGTGGAAATTATCAGGTTTGCCCAGCAAATCAACCCGAACAGCCGAATGATTCCGATCGAACGCCATGGCCCTTCCCCTGAGATCAAAAAGGCGAGTGACAGCAGCGCCGAGCTTGAACAGATCAAGAAAATCATCGCAAGCTTCCAGAAATCGGAGCAGCGTACTTTGGGCATCGTCTGCAAGTCGCAAAGCCAGGCGGAAAAGCTGTATCAAGAGATCGCGAGTAGTGGCGAAGCCGTCCATCTACTGGATTTTGGCAGCGATCAATTCCGTGAGGGGGTCATTGTCACGTCGTCACATTTGGCCAAAGGCCTTGAGTTTGATCAAGTGCTCGTGCCCTTTGTCGATGCGGAAAACTACAAGACAGACATGGACCGAAGCTTGCTGTATATCGCCTGCACAAGAGCCATGCATATGCTTACGCTTACTTATTCAGGAGAGGCTTCGCCATTTTTATTGCAGTTGGTGCAGTGAGGCGGTGAAGAAGTTAAGCAGGTAAGCGATGGAACGGTGAAATGGTGAAGCTAGCCGCTTTAAGACGCAACCACGCCCAGATGAGCGTGGTTTTTTGTGTGAAGCGTGCCCAGCAAGCCGTTAATTGCTAGTTGGTGAAAGTCCAACCGAGGCAGGAGCCAAGTCACCTCGTAGCTGACAGGCAACTGGTGGAGAAATCCTAAGGTTGAAGCCCTGTGACAAAGTAACTCGAAAGAGTGCGAGCAAATCAGCAGGCCGTAACATAAAGTGAATCCTGCAGCCTCGTTAAGAAAGACCACCGAGAGGTGGACAAAGGGAAGCCGAGCTTGTTTCATATGGGCGAAGGCCAAGGACGGTGTGGAGAACTTGGAATACAGCACCTATGAATCCCTCGGGGTATGGGGAGCGGTATGTTGAGAAAGTAGTTAACGGAACTGGGGAGACCCTACTCTGCACGCCCCGTCAGGAGCGTAAAACGGAAACCTATAACCGTAAGGGAAGTGGTGGATGGCAGAGAGGGAGTCGGAGGGGTTCATAGTACCGA
>NZ_RHHO01000039.1 GCF_003710865.1 Brevibacillus borstelensis
TTCTAAGGGGTGCACTTCACCGCACAGGTGGGCTCTTTTCTTTTGAGTTGAAACAGCTATGCAGCCTGAGGTCGCTGGAAATAGCTGCTTACGATGTAGACATTTTCCATAAATTTTCTCCTCGTTCAAGATGCAACAATTTTAAGTGATTCCCTCCAATCAAAACGGTCAAAACGATTTTTGTACGATGATGACGAAAAAGAGCTGTTTACTCGACAAAAGAACAAGCGATATGTTTGCAGCGTTCGACAGTTTTTGTCTGCCACTTCCGCTATGATTGCAATGGTGATTGATCCGTAAACAGTCTTCGTGGGATAGGAGAGAAGAACTACATATGGGAATACGACAGAAGGGAGCGATGTACGGTGCTCATTCAACCAGTTCCAATCCATTCACAGTCGAAGTCCGATTCTCAGGAGAGCCCGTGTCCGTTTGGCCACAACAGAATCTTGACTGCTGTAAAAAGACCTGACGCCTTCTGTGTAAAGTGGGAAATAGGCGCAGCCCGGCTGCGGATGATTGCTTCCTACCTGCAGGCTGACGAACAAGAAGTAGCCCAAGGGCTTCGTGTGTACGATGCCACGAATCTGCGAATAAATGGCAAACCTCCTCATCCGATCAGAGAGATTTGCGTGCAGGCGGATACAAGGGAAACTGTTGTTGATCGCTTGCGCCCGGGTGGAACGTATCTCGTTGATTTCGGATTATTTCACGATAGACGATTTTGTCCTGTCCTGCGCTCGGAGCCAGTGACGATGCCAGCGAGGAATCAGATGTTTTGGCAAAGACTGCATGCGGGAGGCAGCCGATAGAGGACAAATTCATTTCAAGCAGTAAATCCGCCGTTTTGTTCTATTGGTCGGAAAATCGGAATAGAGTAAACGTACGCTTCTTTCCCGGGGGTTCCGGATGATTGTGCAAACAAGGAGGTACCGTGGATGAAGGCTGTAATCTTGGCGGACGGAAAGGGCGAAGAGCTCCTTCCATTGACCGTGCGTACTCCAAAAGCGATGGTACCGCTATTGAATCGCCCGTGCATGGAGTACACGGTCGAGCTCTTAAAGCAGCATGGCATTACAGATATTGCCGTTTCGCTAGAGTACCTTCCCGAGCTGGTTCGGGATTACTTTGGCGACGGTTCCCGGTTCGGCGTTGCACTTACCTATTTTGAGGAGCAGAGGCTGTCTGCAGGCGATGAAAAAAATCGGCAGAGCCTTGCGGAATTTCTGAATGATACAAGCGTCGTCATTCGCGGAGACATCTTGACCGACTGCAATCTGTCGGAAGCCATTGGCTTCCATCGGGAAAGGCGTTCGATGGCGACTCTGGTGCTGTCTGGTGACGAGTCTCGTTTACAAGGTCTCCACGTATGGACAAATCGGGAAGGCAACGTAACAGGGGTTGCGGAACAATCAGTCGAAGAAGGCAGTTTTGCCTTGGGTACGGGAATTGTGTTGATAGAGCCGGAGATTTTTTCGCTGCTTGAGGATGAAGGCGAACTAGCGGAACCGGAACAGCTTGTTCACTCGCTTTTCCAACAGGGAATCCCTCTGAGCGGTTATGTCATGAAGGCGTATTGGTCGAAAATACACTCGCTGATGGAATACAAGCAGGTTCAATGCGATCTGCTGGACGGCAAGGTGGACAGGGCTATCCCCGCCAGGCAGCTGGCTCCCGGAATTTATGTGGAGGGAGATCTTGCAATCGATGCCTCTGTGAGATTGGAAGGACCGCTCCTGATCGGAAAAGGGGTCCACCTGCAAACAGGGACATCGGTTGGGGCTTACTCTGTCATCGGGAGCCGATCTGTCGTAGCAGAAGGGTCAGCATTGACACAAACGATCCTCTGGGAAAACAGCTATATCGGGATGCAAGCGGATGTGTCGGGCAGTATCCTCGGGAGAAACACAAGCATCGGCGATTGCGTCCTGCTCGGGGAGAACACAGTCGTGGGGGATGGTTGCCGCATCGGACGCGCAGCCAGTGTCAAAGCCGGTGTGCTGATCTGGCCCCACAAAGGAATTGAGGAAGGAGCAACGGTGAACCATACGGTTATTTTCGGCAATACGCAGCCGAGGAGGTTGTTTGACAGCCAAGGCATTACGGGGATAGGGAATGTTGACATAACCCCGGAGTTTGTTTCCCGACTGGCTGCTGCCTACGCCTATCAGCTTCCGCCGGGGAGCCGAATAGCGCTTTGCGCTTGCGATCATCCATTTGCTCAATTGCTCAAGCATAGCGTCATGACCAGCCTATGTGCAGCAGGGATTGATACAATCGATTTCGGTGTCGGTATTGCGCCTCAGCTTCGCTATGGTGTACAAAGCCTTTCCTGCACCGGCGGCATCCATATCCAGATGGCAAAGCAGCATGGAGAAAAGCAGGTAACGCTTCGATTTGCGGATCAAGACGGACTGCCCATCAACCGTGAGATGCAGCAAAGCATCGAGTTGTCATGTAGACAGGAGATGTACGCTCGTTCCCTGGGGCGCTTGGGTCAGCTGCATGTGGAGCATCGCGTTTGGGATGCGTATAAACAGGCATTGTTTATGCAAGTCGATGGCGGAACAATCAAGCACAGGGGATATACAGTACTGGTTGAATGTGAATCCCGTTTTTTGCTTAGCCTTTTATATCCTTTATTCACTGAACTGGGAATGACCGCTTTGGTTGGCTCGATTGCCGACGGCGTCAGCAGCTATCAGGCGGATATGGGCGTACGGCTTCTGCAAAGCGGGGAAGCGCTCGAGCTGTTTTCCCATACGGGCGAGCGGTTGACGGAGGACCAGCTTGCCGATCTGCAAATGATCTTTAGCGAGACGAGAAGCGAGGGAACCAATGAGGCCCGTTTCCATCCGAAGCTGGATGCTGTCTACATACTCATGTGCATCGTAGATTACCTTTGCAAAAAGGAGCTTTCGCTGGCGGATTTGGTTCTTCAGAGACGGGCTGCGCTCCGTTTGCAGTGAGGCAAAAGATAGCCGGTTGTCCATGGTTATCAGGGGGAAAATCGCGGCGTAAAATGTGGGAGGAAGGAAATCTGCAGCCTTTCCATTTTAAATGGATCCATAAAGGAGACGAGAGAAATGAAGCAAGAGAGCTGAGGTGAAACAATGTGACTGCAATACGCTTTGGCACGGACGGCTGGCGAGCCATCGTAGCTGATGAGTTTACGATGGAAAATGTACGGGTCGTGGCCCAAGCCATTGCTGCTTATACGAAGGGAATCGGTCAGGAGGAGCAAGGCATTATCATCGGTCATGACACCAGGTTTTTGGGTAGACGCTTTGCACTTGCCGTTGCCGGTGTCCTGGCCGCCAATGGCATTCGGACGTATTTGGCAAACGAATCCGTCCCGACGCCTGTTGTCGCTTTTGGAGTCAAGCATTTTGCCGTCAGCGGGGCGATTATGATCACGGCCAGTCATAATCCTCCCGAATACAACGGCATCAAGTATATACCCGATTACGCGGGACCGGCAACGCCGGAGATTACCGAGAGACTGGAGGAGGAAATTCAGCGCATTCAAAACGGGGGAGAAGTGCTGTCGATCACCCCTGAGGAAGCAGTAGCCCGCAGGCTTCTTGAAGTAATTGTGCTGCGTCCCCACTACGAAGCCCATCTGCGTCGCATGATCCATTTTGACAAGATGAGGCAGGCGCATCTTCGTGTTGTGGTCGATCCCATGCACGGTGCCGGGATTGGCTATGTCAGCCGCATGCTTGCAGAAGCAGGCGTAGAAACCTGCGGGATTCGGGAAACAGCTGATCCATTTTTCGGCGGACAGCTGCCCGAGCCAAAGGATCAGCACCTTTCTTTGCTCAAGCAGGAGGTCATCAAGCAGAAAGCGGCATTGGGACTCGCCAATGACGGCGATGCGGATCGCTTTGGCGTCGTGGACCGGTTCGGCCAGTATTTGACGCCCAATGCCATCCTCGTTCTGGTCGCCTATCATCTCGTAAAAAACAGGGGGCTTCGCGGCAGAATCGTTCGGACGGTCGCTACTACTCATTTGCTCGATCGGTTGGCGGAGCGTTACGATCTGGAGCTGGTGGAGACGCCTGTCGGGTTCAAGTACATCGGTGCCCAAATGATGCGAGGCGACGTGCTGCTGGGCGGAGAGGAAAGCGGGGGTGCCAGTATTTTGGGTCACATCCCGGAAAAGGATGGCGTCCTGATCAACCTGCTCTTGGCGGAGATGTGTGCGTGGGAAAAGAAAGGCATCGACCAGACGCTGCGGGACGTGTATGACGAAATTGGCGAACTGTTCAGTACGCGTATGGACATCCGGTTGCCGGAGAAAACGCCTTGGCTGGAGCAAATCAGGACCGTTTCTCCTGCAAAAGTGGGACCTTATGCTGTCACAGGCGTGAACAGAATGGACGGGATCAAGCTCTTGCTCCAGGGAGGACACTGGGTCCTGATCCGCCCGTCCGGTACAGAGCCGCTTTTGCGGATTTATTGCGAGGCAGCGAGTGTCGGAGCGCTGAACAAGATAACGGAAGCCATCCGCGACTGGTTTTCGTAGCCAGCAACGCGTAGAATCGGCGGCCCTTTCACTTTTTCTGGTGAAAGGGCCTTTTTGTGAGTTGCCGACCGTTTTGGCGTTTTGCTAGAATCAAAAGAAGCTATCTTGGTCTCGTTCGACCCGCCCAATAAATCTTGTCTGGAGGAACGAGTGGATGCTTTTTTTGCATCAGACTGCCAAATGCCAGCTTTTTACTCATGAAAGAAGTGGACACATGCGCATTCATCGGGATGTATTAACCCCCTTTTTGCAAACGGTAAAAATAGAAAGTCGCTCACCGGATGATCCTGTGGTCGTTCTGTCGACCCCCTATCCATGGGAATTGGTCGGTACGGGAAATTATGCGGCCGTATTCGGACATCCCGATTATCCCGACGTCGTCGTCAAGCTGTACGCACCGGGACGGCCGGGTTGGGAACAAGAGGTCGAGGTCTACCGGAAACTGGGGGAGACACGTTCGTTCCCGGTATGCTACCAGGCGGAGCCGCACTATCTGGTCTTGAAGCGGATACGCGGCATTTCCTTGTACGATTGCTTCCGCTACGGGATTCCCGTCCCTCCCCAGGTGATCGAGGATGTGGAGGAGGCGTTGCAGGAGGCCCGCTCGAAAGGCCTGTTTCCACATGACGTTCACGGCAAAAACGTCTTGATGGACCGAGGCCGCGGCTATTTGATCGACGTCTCCGACTACTACAAGAGCGACAAGCCGGACAGCAAGTGGCGTGATCTGCGAAAAGCGTACTACCGGTTTTATTTGCCGTTTATCAAAGACCGCGGCTGGAAAATGCCGCTGTGGCTTTTGGAAGGGATCCGAAGAGGGTATCGCTATTACAAAAAGCTGTCCAGGCTGCTGCGAAAGTAAGTGGCCGAGAGGCGAGATTGTTGAGCTATTCCACCTATGGTACAATAATATTTTGACGTGAATCTTTTGCGGCTGTCTGTAGTCGGGACTTAAGGAGGACTTCCATTTATGTACTTTATCATCGCTGCCGCCATTATTGCGCTTGACCAGTGGACAAAGTCTCTGGTGGTAAAACATATGGAGCTGGGACAGTCGATTCCCTTGATTCAGGATGTGCTTCATTTGACATCTCATCGCAACACGGGAGCGGCTTTCGGCATCCTTGCGAACCAACGAATGCTGTTCGTTGTGATCACGATCGCGGTCGTGGTCGGCATTTTGATCTCGCTTATTCGGATCGGCAAGTCCCAACCGCGTGTTTCACTTGCGCTTTCGATGGTTTTAGGCGGAGCGATCGGCAACTTTATTGACCGCGTCACCACAGGGAAAGTAGTTGACTTTGTCGATGTGACCGTGATCAACTTCCCGATTTTCAACGTAGCCGACATGGCGATTACAATCGGTGTGGGGCTGCTTTTGCTCGATGTTCTGCTGGATAGCAAGCGCAAGGCCGTTTAATGGATAAACGGATATTGACGGATACTAGAGTGACTACACCAGAGGAGAGTATCATGGACGATTTGGAGCTGTTTGAAAGGTATGACTGGGTGGCAGAGCCATCGGATGCAAAAGAGCGCATCGATAAATTTATTACCGGGCAAAACGAGGAGTGGTCCCGCTCTCAGGTGCAGGCCTGGATCAAGGAAGGCCGAGTCTTTGTAAACGGAGAGCCGATCAAAAGCAACTACAAGCTGTCTGCCGACGATGAGGTGACGCTGCGCGTACCGCCGCCGAAAGAAATGGAGATCCAGGCGGAGCAGATGGCGCTGGATATTATTTATGAGGACAGCGATGTCGTGGTCGTCAACAAACCGCGGGGCTTGGTCGTCCATCCGGCACCGGGACACTATTCGGGGACATTGGTGAACGGCCTGCTTGCCCATTGCAAGGATTTGTCCGGGATCAACGGCGTCCTCAGACCGGGTATTGTCCACCGGATCGACAAGGACACGTCGGGACTGTTGATGGTGGCAAAAAACGACAAGGCGCATCTGTCGCTTGCCCATCAATTGAAGGAGCATACCGTAGACCGCAAGTACGTGGCGATCGTACACGGGGTCATCCCGCACGAGATGGGAACGATTGACGCGCCGATTGGCCGTGATCCGAAAAATCGCCAGCAGATGGCAGTCGTCTTTGAGAACAGCAAGCCGGCCGTGACTCATTTTGTCGTGCTGGAACGCTTCAAAGAGTATACACTCGTTGAGCTGAAGCTGGAGACGGGCAGAACCCATCAAATCCGTGTACATATGAAGTACATTGGCTACCCGCTGGCTGGAGATCCGAAGTACGGACCGAAGAACACGCTTGATCTGGATGGACAAGCGCTCCACGCCAAAACATTGGGCTTTGACCACCCGCGAACAGGGGAGCGCCTGCAGTTCGAAGCGCCGCTGCCAGAAGAAATGGTCGATGTGATCGATTATTTGCGGCAAGCGTAAAGCGTACGATTGGAAGGGCTTTTTCAAGATGATCACAGTAACGGAGGCAAAGGTATGCTGCGAAGACTGGCACATGTCACGCTGTACGTGAGGGACTGCGAAGAGGCGCTGCAATTCTACACGGAAAAGCTGGGCTTTGAGGTGCGGATGAGTGCCAAAATGGACTCGGGAGCCTGGTGGCTGACGGTCGGACTCCCGGGGCAGGAAGTGGAAATTGTGCTGCACGACCCGACGCATTGGCACGATCAGGAGACGGCGGAACAAATGCTGGCCCTGGTAGGGAAAAATCCGATGTGGGTGTGGGAGACGGATCGGTTTGACGAGACGTATGCGACATTCCGCGAACGGGGAGTGCACTTTGTCACTGAGCCGCGTGATCAGATGTACGGGCGCGAAGCCATTTTTGCCGATCTGTACGGAAATCTGTTTTTGTTGATGGAGCCAGCCTTGGTATAGGTGTCACATAAAAGCGATGCGATTGGAAAACGCTAGGGATTGAGAAATCATTTCCCTGGCGTTTTTTGTTTGGGAGGTAACAAAAGACAGCCGAAATGCGTCGTACGATTGAACAAGAATGAGGGAGGCAAATGCGATGCGGAAGTGTGTTTCCATCCTGTCCGGTATCGTTTGCGCAGCAGTTGTGCTGTTTGCTGGCAGCGGTATCGGCAGTGCAGCCGAACAAATCCTGACACCTGAGAGAATATTTGAGGCGAGCGTACCTGCAAGAGTGGCGTTTACCAGCAACGCGCAATTATGGCTGCTGGACGGCAGTGACCCGAAGGCAAAACCCAAGCAGATCACGACAACCGGTGCAGTGGAGATTGCAGGATGGTCGCCAGACGGAAAATGGCTGTTTTACTTGCACAACCAAAATCCGGCTGATGCTTCATCCGGAAATGTTCTGTGGGCAGTGAAAGCGGATGGATCCGGAGCCTTTCAGGTGGACCCGCGCCGGGTTCTGGAGAAACCGAAATGGGCGAGTGATGCAAAGACCTTTGCATACATGGTTCAATCCACTCAAACAGGTGGTCCAGACAATGCCTATTCTCCCGAGTTCGTCGTGGCAAGACTGGATGGGGAGCGGGTACAGAAGCTGTTGGAGCAAAGGCGGGAGATTGAGGATTTTGCCTGGCTGCCGGATGGAAAGCGTCTGCTTGTGTCTGTTCCTGCTGCAAAGGGGCGTCCTATTACTTTGGAGTTGACCGATCTTGCAGGGAAAAAGCTGGCCGCCTATGCGCTGGGGGGGCCGCCGAATGTCGAGGAAGGCATCTATCCGTATTCGGCCGAAGGACTCACATTGTCCCCTGACGGCAAACGGGTGGCCTACTATGTCCGGGTTTCATCGGGCTCACTGTCGGCCGATGGCGTAAGCATTCAGCTTTTTGACCTGACGAAGCCGGACCGAAAGCCGGTCGAGATCGGGGTGGGGCTGGCTTATCCGGAATGGTTCTCCTGGTCGCCGGATAGTTCCCGATTGGCTTTTATCGACGGGAGCGGACGCATCGCAACGGAAAACAAACATCTGACCCTTGCAGATAAAGACGGCAAGATTGTACATGCAGGACAGCCTGGCAAAGTGGACGCCCTTCCGCGTTGGCCCGAGAAAGCAGTGGACAGCTTGTATTTTGCGAGAGGGTTTGAAAATGCGAAATGGCTCGGGAATTACGATCCGAAACAGCTTCTTATCTCCGGACAACGAATCTGGATGCGAGATACGCAAGGCCGTGCGCTGCCAGTCACCAAGGGACCCGAGGGTACAGCCGATACGTATCCCCACCCTTCTCCAGACGGAAAGCAGCTGATCTTTGTCCGATTGGATGGAGCTGAGCATGGCTCTGTCTACGCTCGCACAACGGATGGGCAAGAGAAAGAGCTGGTTCGCCATGTGACGGGTGACCCGGGATACTATGCGAATTATTTGCCCGAATGGGTGGGAGTTTACTGGATTCAATCTGAGTGAAATGATTCGAGGAATATGAAAAAGTGTTGACACCTTGCCCGATTCATGACATAATGTGTTCTGACGAATCGAGAACCTTTAAATCCAGTCCCGTGAGGCTGGCAAGGGCACGGATACAAGCATGGACAAAAGAGAATGGGGCTCTGCCGCTTTTCTTCTGTCATGCCCAGTGGCTTCTTGTCAACCGGCAAGAAGCTTTTTTTCATCTCGTCAAATATGTCAAGCTGTCAGTCGGGGGAGGAAATACACATGATCAACAAAAGCGTGATTATGGATGAAGCTGCGATCCGTCGGGCTTTAACCCGGATTGCCCACGAAATTATCGAACGCAACAAGGGCGTGGAAGACTGCATCGTCGTCGGCATCAAGACGAGAGGGATTTACCTTGCAGAGCGATTGGTTGAGCGGATCGAACTGATCGAAAATGTAAGAGTTCCTGTCGGACAGCTGGACATTACATTTTACCGGGATGATTTGCAGCACAAGTCCGAGGACGCCGTACTCCACGGTTCCCAACTGCCTGATGAAATTACTGGAAAAACGGTGATTCTCGTCGACGACGTGCTCTTTACCGGCCGTACGGTGAGAGCGGCGCTGGACGCGCTGATCGACAACGGGCGTCCGCGCATGATTCAATTGGCCGTACTGGTAGACCGGGGCCACCGCGAGCTGCCGATCCGGCCGGATTTTGTAGGAAAGAACGTTCCGACCTCGCGTAGCGAAATTATCGATGTACAGCTAGCGGAAGTGGACGCCATGGACATGGTGACCATTCGCCAGTTGATCTAACTGCATACACCTCTTTAAATGGCAATCCCGTGAGGTTGCAAAGAGGTACTTGCTTCCCGTCTTTCGATGGAAGGAGTATGCCTCTTTGCGCCTCTCGCAAAGAGGTTTTTTAGTAGACAGAAACGTTATACACGCACAGGGGGATATCGAAAATGAGTCAAAAAAACTTTGTTGATGTGCACGAAACGCCGCCGATCTCCAGGCTTTTGCCGCTCAGCATTCAGCACCTGTTTGCCATGTTCGGTTCGACTGTACTGGTGCCGATTTTGACAGGCCTGGACGTGGCGACCGCACTGTTTACCAGCGGGATCGGGACGCTTCTGTTCCTCTGGATTACAAAAGGAAAGATTCCAAACTACCTGGGCTCTTCCTTTGCCTTCATCGGTCCGATCATCACAGTGAGCCAGGCTTACGGAGTCGGTACTGCACTGCTCGGCTGTCTGCTCTCAGGCCTTGTCTACATCATCGTGGCGGCCATCGTCAAGAAGGCAGGTGTCAAGTGGCTGGATCGGGTACTGCCACCGGTGGTAATTGCGTCGGTCATCGTCGTAATCGGACTTAGCCTGTCTGTCGTCGCTGTCGATATGGCGACAAAGGTAACGGTAGACGGACAATCGCACCTGTCCTTGACCTCCATCGATATTTCGCTTGTCACGATGATCGTGACAATCCTTGCGGCAGTGATGCTGCGCGGATTTTTCGCCCTGATTCCGATTCTGATCGGGATCATCGTCGGGTATCTTTACACCCTGCTCCGCCATCCCGATTTGATCGACCTGAACAAAGTGGCTGAAGCAAAATGGTTTGTCGGCTTCTCGGGGATGTTTCACGATCACTTCAAATTCGGCGAAGTTGCAGCTGTAATCGGCAATCCTTCCGCATGGGTTGCAGCGCTGATCATTGCGCCGGTCGCATTCGTGACACTGGCAGAACACTTGGGTCATCTGCTTGTTACGAGCAAAGTCATGGACCGTGACCTGATGAAAGACCCCGGCTTGCACCGCAGCCTTTTGGGTGACGGGATTGCGACCTCTCTGGCCGCGTTCATCGGAGGACCTCCGGCGACGACGTACGGCGAAAACATCGGAGTTCTGGCAATCACTCGGGTCTACAGCCGGGTCGTGATCGGACTGGCTGCTGTCTGTGCCATCCTGTTCGCCTTCGTCGGCAAAATCAGCACGCTGCTGATGACCATCCCTACACCGGTGCTTGGCGGCGTCTCCATTATCCTGTTCGGAATCATCGCCGCCCAAGGATTGCGCATGTTCGTCGAAAACAAGGTCGACTTTTCCAACAAGCGCAATATGATCATCTCTGCCGCGATCCTCGTAACCGGGATCGGCGGCTACAAAATAAGCTTCGAAGGTGCTACCTTCTGGCAGGCATTCCTGCACAATCTGACGATTGACAACATCGCCTTCGCTACCTTCCTCGGGATCATCCTGCACGTGATTCTCCCGGGGAAAGAATCGGCGATGGGAGAAGCTCACCGCGAAGCGCAATCCTGACACGTTCCAAGTTCCTTTAAAACAGTCCCGTGAGGCTGGCAAGGAAGTAGGGCGCTGTTTGCCCTGCTTGTCGAACGAAGCGAAAAGCTTCTTGCCTATGCCCGCCTCACGCGGCAGCTTGGCAAGAAGCTTTTTTTGCACACATCTACAATACGGTTTGGAAAAATCGGAAATAACGGAGGGATTCGAGATGAGTAACATGCGGCATCTGACTGGAATCAAGAATTTGTCTAGAGAAGAGATCGGCAGCCTTTTGAAGCGTGCGGATTTCTGGGCAAAGAGTCCGGGCGTGCAATCAGAGGTGTTGCGGGGACGCTTCGTCGCCAACCTGTTCTTTGAAGCAAGTACGCGGACCAGATTCTCTTTTGAAGTAGCCCAGAAGCGGCTCGGTGCCCATGTACTGAACTTCATCCCGGAGACCTCCTCCACGGTAAAAGGGGAAACCATCCTGGATACAGTGCGAACACTGGAAGCGATGGGCGTGGAAGCAGCGGTCATCCGGACTCGCAAGGACGGCCTGTTTGAAGAGCTGGCTGATCAGGTAGAGCTCCAGCTGATCAACGCCGGGGACGGTACGAACGAACACCCGACGCAGTGCCTGCTCGATTTGCTGACCATGCAGCAGCAATTTGGCAAAATCGAAGGGCTGAGCGTCGCGATCATCGGCGACTTGCGGCACAGCCGCGTCCTCGGCTCGCATCTGCACGCTCTGCCGAAAATGGGCGCCCATCTGCTGCTTGCGGGACCTGCGAGCATGATGCCGCAACCCCAGCTCGTCCCTCATGGAGTTCAAATCGTCGATATCGACGAAGCCGTCAGGACGGCTGACGTGGTCATGATGCTGCGTGTCCAGCTCGAGCGGCACACCTCCTCGCTGTTCATATCCAAGGAAGAGTATCATCTGGCCCACGGACTCACGCTGGAGCGAGCACGCATGATGAAGCCGGGAGCGGTGATCATGCACCCTGCTCCAGTGAATCGCGGAGTGGAGATTCACACGGATCTGGTCGACTGCGAGCGGTCGCTGATCCATAAGCAGGTGACCAACGGCGTAGCGGCACGCATGGCCGTCATGGAAACATTACTGAGAGGGAGCGATGTGAAATGGGAATCATCCTTGGCAACGGCAAACTGATCAATCGGACGGGAGAGCTGATCCCCGCAGAGGTGCTGGTCACTGACGGACGGATCACGGCGATAGCGGAAAAGGTAGACAGAGCCGGACACGAGTGGATCGATTGCAGAGGCGGGCTCATTTCCGCTGGCTTCATCGATGTGCACGTCCACCTTCGCGAGCCTGGCCTGGAGCAAAAGGAAACGATCGCGACCGGAGCGAATGCGGCGGTGCGAGGCGGATTTACGACCATTGCCTGCATGCCGAATACCCGGCCCTCCATCGACAGTGTCGAGACAGTCCGCTACATCCACGATAAGGCACGCGAAGCAGGTGCTGCCCGCGTCCTCCCTTACGGCGCAATTACGATCCGCCAGTTGGGCAAAGAGCTGACCGATTTTTCCGGATTGAAGGAAGCAGGGATCTTTGCCCTCACAGACGACGGCGTAGGCGTGCAATCGGCCGGCATGATGAAAAAAGCGATGCAGGAGGCGGCGGCCTTGGGTCTTTCCATCGTCGCCCACTGCGAGGACGACACGCTCTTGCCTCCGGGCGGCGCGCTGCACGACGGCGTTGTGGCCGCCCGCCACGGGCTGCCCGGTATCCCGTCGGAGTCTGAGTCGGTCCATGTGGGACGCGATATTCTGCTGGCCGAGCAGACAGGCGTTCACTATCACGTCTGCCACATCAGCGCCAAGGAATCCGTACGGCTGGTCCGCGACGGCAAACGCGCCGGAGTCAACGTCACCTGCGAAGTGACTCCGCACCATCTGCTTCTGTGCGATGAAGACATCCCGGAAGATTTGAATACGAACTGGAAGATGAACCCGCCGCTGAGGTCCCGGGACGATCGCGCGGCGCTGATCGCGGGTCTGAAGGACGGCACGATCGACATCATCGCGACGGACCACGCCCCGCATACGGCAGAGGAAAAGGCAAACGGCCTGGAGCGGGCGCCGTTTGGCATCGTCGGTCTGGAGACGGCCTTCCCGCTGCTGTACACAAACCTCGTTCTGACAGGCGAGCTTACATTGAAACAACTGGTCGATTTTCTCACGGTGAAGCCGGCTGACTGCTTCCAGTTGCCATACGGACGCCTGGAAATCGGAGCGCCAGCCGACCTGACCGTGATTGACCTGGATACAGAAAAAGAAGTAGACCCCGATACGTTTGCGAGCAAAGGCAAAAACACGCCGTTTGCCGGCTGGAAATGCAAAGGATGGCCTGCAGTAACACTGGTTGACGGGAAAATCGTTTACCGCCAAGCGTAAAAAAGGAGGAGCGAAGATGCGAGCGAGACTGATTTTGGAAGACGGTACGGAATGCGTCGGAACGGCTTTTGGAAAGGTGAAGGAAACATACGGTGAAGTCGTGTTCAACACGGGCTTGACGGGCTATCAGGAGGTATTGTCCGATCCGTCTTACTGCGGACAAATCGTCACGATGACCTATCCCTTGATCGGAAACTACGGGATCAACCGCGACGACTTCGAAGCTGTACGTCCGTATATCCACGGATTTGTGGTCAGAGAGCACTGCGACGAACCGAGCAATTGGCGCAACACCAGCACCCTTGACGAGCTGCTCAAGGCGTACGACATCCCGGGAATCGCCGGGGTGGACACGAGGATGCTGACACGGAAAATCCGCTACCACGGAACGATGAGAGGGCTCATCACGACGAGTGACGCTCCGCTTTCCGAATTGCTTGATTCGCTGCGCAGCACGCCGCTCATGACCGATCAGGTGGCCCGCGTATCGACCAAGAGCGTTTTCAGCTGCCCGGGGACGGGACATCGCGTGGTGCTGGTCGATTTCGGCGCAAAGCACGGCATCCTGCGTGAGCTGACCAAGCGCCAATGCGATGTGGTCGTGGTGCCGTACAACGTGACCGCCGAGGAAATTCGCCGCTTGCAGCCTGACGGAATCCTGCTCTCCAACGGCCCCGGCGATCCGAAAGACGTCCCGCAGGCGATCCGGATGATCAGCGAAATACTCGGAGAATACCCGATCTTCGGAATTTGTCTGGGCCACCAGTTGTTCGCGCTCGCATCCGGGGCGGACACGATGAAGATGAAATTCGGGCATCGCGGAGGCAACCATCCGGTCAAGGAAGTCGCCACCGGACGCACGTATATCACCTCGCAAAACCACAGCTACGCGGTGAAGGAAGAGTCGATCGCCGGAACCGGTCTGACGATTACGCATACGGCTCTCAATGACGGAACCGTGGAAGGGCTGAGCTGCCCGGAGAAGCGGGCCTTCTCGGTACAGTACCACCCAGAGGCCGCTCCGGGTCCATATGATTCGGGTTACCTGTTCGACCGCTTTATCGAAATGATGGAAAACGCCAAGGAGGAGAGTTCGCATGCCAAAACACGCTGATTTGAAAAAGATTCTGGTTATCGGTTCCGGTCCTATCGTGATCGGGCAGGCGGCAGAGTTTGACTACGCAGGCACGCAGGCTTGCCAGGCGCTGAAAGAGGAAGGACTGGAGGTCGTCCTGATCAACTCCAATCCGGCCACCATCATGACAGATACAAATATGGCAGACAAGGTGTATATCGAGCCGATCACGCTTGAATTTGTCACGCGTGTCATCCGGCAGGAAAAGCCGGATGGTCTCTTGCCGACGCTCGGCGGACAGACAGGCTTGAATATGGCGGTAGCCCTTGCCGAGGCAGGGGTGCTGGAAGCGGAGAACGTCAAGCTCCTCGGTACCAATCTGGATTCCATCAAACAAGCGGAAGACCGCGAGCTGTTCCGTGCGCTGATGAAGGAGCTGGGCGAGCCGGTGCCGGATTCCACAATCGTCAGCACGGTCGAAGAAGCAGTCGATTTTGCCAACGAGATCGGCTACCCGATCATCGTCCGTCCGGCCTACACGCTGGGCGGCACCGGCGGAGGCATTTGCGCGGACGAAGAGAGCCTTCGCGAGATTGTCGCCAGCGGTTTGAAATACTCGCCGATTACGCAATGCCTGATCGAGAAAAGCATTGCCGGCATGAAGGAAATCGAATACGAAGTGATGCGCGATGCCAATGACAACTGCATCGTGGTCTGCAACATGGAAAATATCGACCCGGTAGGCGTGCATACGGGCGACTCCATCGTTGTCGCGCCTAGCCAGACGTTGTCGGACCGCGAATACCAAATGCTCCGCTCCTCCGCGCTGAACATCATTCGCGCACTGGGCATCGAGGGCGGCTGCAATGTGCAGTATGCGCTTGACCCGCACAGCTTCCAGTATTACGTGATCGAGGTCAACCCGCGCGTCAGCCGTTCTTCGGCCCTGGCCTCCAAAGCGACCGGCTATCCGATCGCCAAGATGGCGGCAAAGATCGCGATCGGCTACACCCTGGATGAGCTGCGCAATCCGGTTACCGGACAAACGTACGCTTGCTTCGAGCCGACACTCGACTACGTCGTGAGCAAAATCCCGCGCTGGCCATTTGACAAGTTCCAATCGGCCAACCGCAAGCTGGGCACCCAGATGAAGGCGACCGGAGAAGTGATGGCGATCGGTCGAACATTCGAGGAATCGATCATGAAAGCGATCCGCTCGCTGGAAGTGGGCACCTATCACCTGGAGATGAAAGGCGCATCGGAAATTGCCGAAGAAGAGCTGACGGCTCGCCTGATCGCTGCCGACGACGAGCGGCTGTTCCTTCTGGGAGAAGCGCTGCGCCGCGGATGGAGCCTTGAGAGACTTCACGACTTGACCAAAATCGACTTCTTCTTCCTGCACAAATTCCACAAGCTGGTGGCATTCGAGTCGGAGCTGGCTCAAGGTTTGACGGAAGAAAAGCTGTATACAGCCAAGCGCCTCGGATTTACGGACAGGAAAATCGCCGAGCTTGCGGGGCAAACCGAAGACGAGGTTCGCGCACTCAGAAAGCAGCACGGGTTTACGCCGGTCTTTAAAATGGTAGACACCTGCGCGGCTGAGTTTGAGGCGTCAACGCCTTACTACTACTCCAGCTACGAAGTAGAGGATGAGCGCATCGAGACAGGCAAAAAGCGGGTGATCGTGCTGGGCTCGGGTCCGATCCGCATCGGACAGGGGATCGAGTTTGACTACGCGACCGTACACGCAGTATGGGCGCTGCAGGAAGCGGGCTACGAGGCGGTCATCATCAACAACAACCCGGAGACGGTCTCCACCGACTTCAACACATCCGACCGGCTCTACTTTGAACCGCTCTACATCGAAGACGTAATGAACATCATCGATGCGGAGAAACCGGAAGGCGTGATCGTCCAGTTCGGCGGTCAGACGGCGATCAATCTGGCAGACAAGCTGGCAGCCCGGGGGATCAAAATCCTGGGAACCAGCCTGGAGAACATCGACGCAGCAGAAAACCGGGAGAAGTTCGAGGCTCTGTTACGCAATCTCAACATCGCCCAGCCGCCCGGAAAAACGGTCACCTCGGTACAAGAGGCAGTCGTGGCTGCGGAAGAGCTCGGATTCCCGGTACTGGTCCGCCCGTCTTATGTGCTGGGCGGACGCGCGATGGAGATTGTCTACAACAATGACGAGCTGCTGGAGTACATGGAAAAGGCCGTAAAGGTAAACCCGGATCACCCGGTGCTGGTCGACCGCTACATGGTAGGGACCGAAGCCGAAGTCGACGCGATCTGTGACGGCGAAAACGTCCTGATCCCGGGAATAATGGAACACATCGAACGCGCAGGGGTGCACTCCGGCGACTCCATCGCGGTTTATCCGCCGCAGTCTCTGTCAGATACGATCAAGCAGGAACTGATCGAGATGACGACCAAGCTGGCCCGCGCACTGCAAATCAAAGGGCTGCTCAACATCCAGTTTGTCATCTACAAAAACCAGCCGTACGTGATCGAAGTGAATCCGAGATCATCCAGGACCGTGCCGTTCCTCTCCAAAGTAACCGGCATTCCGATGGCCAACATCGCGACAAAGGCCATCCTCGGCCACTCGATCACAGAGCAAGGCTTTACACCGGGCTACCATCCGGAAGAAGCGATGGTTTCCGTCAAAGTGCCTGTCTTCTCCTTCGCCAAGCTGCGCCGGGTAGACATCACGCTCGGACCGGAAATGAAATCGACCGGGGAAGTCATGGGGCGTGAAAGCACCTTGGCCAAAGCGCTTTACAAAGGGCTGGTGGCTGCGGGCATGAACATCCCGACTCACGGCTCCCTGCTGGTCACCGTGGCAGACAAGGATAAAGAGGAAGCGCTGGGTATCGTCAAACGCTTCCGCATGCTCGGGTTCAAGCTGCTGGCTACGGCAGGGACAGCCGACTATCTGGAGCAGGCAGGTCTCCCCGTCACCCGCGTGAACAAATTGTCAGAGGGCACACCGAACCTCTTGGACATGATTCACAGGGGCGAAGCCAACATCGTGCTGAACACCTTGACCAAAGGCAAGACGCCGCAGCGCGACGGATTCCGCATCAGACGCGAAGCGGTGGAAAACGGGGCGGTATGTCTCACCTCGCTGGATACGGCGACGGCACTTCTGCATGTACTGGAGACGATCACCTTCTCCACGGAGGCCATGCCGGCGCAGCGCTCTGGCGCGCAAGTTGCGGTAACCGTGTAAGGGAACGGTAAGCTTGAATGAAACGGGATAGAAAAGAGGAGAGTAGTGTGCAATCACAACCAACAGATGTTCGCGAGCGGATGATCGTAGCGCTGGACTTTTCCACCAAAAAAGAAGTAGAGCAATGTCTGCAGCGCCTGGATGGACGGGTCCGCTATGTAAAGGTGGGAATGGAGCTGGCATACGCGGAAGGTCCGGCAATCGTGCACTTCCTGAAAGAGAAGGGCCTCAAAGTCTTCCTCGATCTGAAGGTGCACGACATTCCCAACACGGCCAAAGGAGCGATGCGAAGCCTGGCCCGCCACGGGGTAGACATGGTCAACGTCCACGCAGCAGGCGGCACACAGATGATGGCCGCTGCACGGGAAGGCCTGGAGCAAGGAACGCCGGCGGGCGCTGCACGCCCGCTCCTGATCGCAGTCACGATGCTGACATCTACGGGGAAAACGACGATGAACCAGGAGCTGGCTATTCCCGGGAATGTCGAGGATGTAGTCGTACACTACACGATGATGACGAAGCAAGCGGGCCTCGATGGGGTCGTTGCCTCTCCTCTGGAGGTCCCCGTGATCAAACAGGCAGCGGGCAGCTCGTTTCTTACTGTGACTCCGGGGATACGGCCGCTCGGTTCGGACAAAGGAGACCAGACCCGTATCACGACACCGGAGAAGGCTTTTCAGCTAGGCAGCGATTATCTGGTCATCGGCCGGGCGATCACGGGTGCGCCGGACCCGGCGGAAGCATGGGAAAAAATCGTGCAAGAGGCAGAAGCGGCACGCATCTAGCGCGCATGGGGGAGGAAAAGCAATGATGACAAATACAAAAACTACTGCCAAGGAAATCGCGGGCAAATTGCTGGAGATCGGGGCCGTGCATCTGCGGCCGGATCAACCGTTCACCTGGACGTCGGGGATCAAGTCTCCGATTTATTGCGACAACCGGATCACGATGTCCTACCCGACTGTTCGCCGCCAGATCGCGCAAGCATTTGCGAAAGCGATCCGCGAAAAGTACCCGCAAGCGGAAGTGATCGCGGGCACGGCGACAGCTGGCATTCCGCATGCGGCTTGGGTGGCGGAAATTCTCGATCTGCCGATGATCTATGTTCGTGACAAGGCAAAAGGCCACGGGCGTCAAAATCAAATTGAAGGCGCCCTCCACAAAGGCCAAAAAGTAGTCGTCATCGAAGACTTGATCTCGACAGGCGGAAGCTCGCTGAAGGCGGCCCAGGCTGTAGCGGAGGAAGGAGCCGAAGTGCTTGGCGTGATCGCGATCTTCAGCTACCAATTCCCCGACGCTTCGGGGCTGTTCGCGGAAGCCGGCATTGAGGCAAGCACCTTGTCCAACTATACGGCATTGCTGGAAGCTGCCAAAGAGAACGGAGTTATCACTGCTGATCAGGAATCCATTCTCGCCGACTGGCGCAAATCGCCCAGAACCTTTTTTTCTTCCTGATCGCGTGTAGCACGAAGCAGAGGGACAACAGATCATCACGCTTGTGCAAAAAGCTGCGGATTTTCCCGCAGCTTTTTGCTGTTCAGACGAAAGAGGGGCAGACAAGCTATAATAGTGGTATCAGGCTTACGGGGGAAAAACCGAATCGGCAAACCATAAGGAAGAATAAGCTTGATCAAATATTCGTTCAGTTACCGACAGGAGGCATACGATGCAGACAGATGTAACCAGGTTGATCCAATCGCACCGCTCCATCCGCAAGTACACGGACAGACCGATCCCGGACGACGTGCTTGCGGATATTTTGGCAAGCGCCCAGTGGGCTCCTTCCTCGCACAACGTTCAAGCCTACAGCATTGTCGTCGTGCGTTCAGCGGAAAAGAAAAAACAGCTGGCCCAGCTATGCGGGGGACAGAAATGGGTGGAGACATGTCCCGTCTTTCTTGTGTTTTGCGCTGATTTCTACAAGTTGAAGCTGGCGAGCGACATGCACGGAAGCGAATTTTTGGCTGACGAGGTGGAAAATATGCTGGTGGCCGCCGTAGATACGGCATTGGCAGCGGAAAACGCGCTAGTCGCCGCTCGTTCTCACGGTCTGGGCGGAGTAATGATCGGCGGAATACGCAATCAGCCGGAGGATGTCGCCCGCCTGCTTAAGCTTCCTGTGCTAACCGCTCCGATCATGGGCATGTGCCTGGGCTATCCCGATCAAGACGTGGAGCAAAAGCCAAGACTGCCCAAGCGTGCGGTCATCCATGAAGAGGAATACCGGACGGAGCATTTGCCGGAAGCGCTGGAGGAGTACGAAGCGGTTTCCGCCGAATATTATGCCCGCAGAACAAGGAAAGATCATGCGGAAGGCTGGACCAAACAGATGGCCGATTATTTGCAAAAACCAAGGCGTCCGCATCTTGGCGACTTTTTAAGGAAGCAGGGATTTCCTTTGAAGTAGGAGCCGAGATCAGCCAGGGGGAACGGAAAAAAGTGCCCAAAGTTTCGCAGTAGGAAACCGGGCACTTTTTGTTTGTCAATTCTTGACAATGCTTGGTATGCTAGTAAGATTAATGGTGTTTGCATTATCGGGATTGGAGATGACAGTTTGTTGAACCGGGAGCTTTTACAGCCTTCTTTGGCGAATGGAGAGATACGTGTAACCAAATCTTACGACATTGATCGTTTTTTTTATCTCGGCTTTTTCGGCGGCGTGCTGCCGGTCATGATTTTGGGTACGAGAAATGCGATATGGCTGCGGTGCAGCAAGAAGATGATCGCGATGCTGCTTGGAACCAGCTTGCTTCTTTGCGGATTGAAGCTCGCTTACGTCGCCTGGACGGGAGCCGACAGCGTAGCGCTTCTGTCACGGATCATGGGCGTCGCCCTGGCAGTTGTCTATCGATACGCCCAACGAAAGCGCTACAAGCTGCATTCCGTCATCATCGGTGAGGATCAGCCGATTTTTTGGTGGGGACTGCTTGCCGTGGTGGCCGGAATCGTATTCGACAGTTGGCTGGTGACGATGGGGAAGGGGATTCACGATGTATTTGATCAGGGATGACAATAACGTAGCCTGGCAGGAAGCCATGCATTTGTACCACATGGGGCGCTATGAACAGGCAAAAGAAAAATTCATGCCGTTTTTGGCAACCAGTCAGGAGGACGGTCAGCTGCTGTTCTTCGTAGCCTATTGCTCTTTCAAGCTGGACCAGCTGGACGAAGCCGAGACGTTTGCCCGCGAAGCTTTGCGCGTCGGCTACTTCGGGGAAGAGGTATACTCGCTGCTTGGTATTATTTGCAAGGCAAAGGGCGCTTACGCTGAGGCGGAAGAATTTTTTTTGGCCGGCCTTGCCAAAAATCCGCAGGACGGCGATTTGCTCGCCCAATACGGGTATTTGATGCTGGTCACCGGTTACGAGGAAAAGGCGAAGCTGTTGATGGCTGAAGCGATGCGAGTCGACCCGGAAAGCGAAGTCGTCCTGCACTACCATTACCATTTTTTGCGGGCGTACGATGAGGTCGAAGCCCAGCAGGAAACGATCCGAAAATACAACGAAATCGCCGGAAGTGATGTTGACAAGCTGCTGAAAATGGGGCTGGCCGCACTGGATCGGGGAAATTATCGGGAAGCCCGGGAGTGTTACCGGCAGGCCTATTTGCTGGATCCCGGCAATGAACCGCTCTTGTATGCGATCGAAGAAATCGACGAGATCATCCATCCGGTCTTTTTCCCGAATCGCTTGATGCAGAAAACGGGCGGGCCGGTCGTCTGGTGGATTTGTTTTATCGGGGCCGTTTTTCTTTTCGGCAAGCTAGACTGGGAGGGGGCTGCGGGAGTCCTCGCCATGGTCTACGTCCCTTTCTGCATATATACATGGATCTCCCCTTTCATTTACCGGGCAGTGCGAAAATGGGGGCGCTATCGGTAAAGGCCCAGCCACCTGAGCGGCTTGCTGGCTTGATAGCCGAGGTAATAGAACAGCTCGCGAAGAAAAAAAGGAGCTTTTGTCTTCAGGCTTTGATAGGCTGAGGTGGGCGTCGGCGAGGAGTATGCCTCCATCCCCAGGTCGTGGGCCATGGCCAGAGAGCGTTTCATGTGCAGCGGATCGCTGACAATCGTAAAGCTGCGCCAGTTTGCGGTACGGGCAACCTCGAGTGCGAATGAAAGGTTTTCTTCCGTAATAGTAGAGCGGTTTTCCACCAAAATATCGGCAGGGTGCACCCCATGCTTGATGGCGTAATCGCGAGCCACCTCGGATTCGGCTTCGGCGCTGTCTGCGCTTTTGCCGCCTGTAAACAGGATTCCTTGGACATACCCGTTCTGGTACAGCCAGATAGCGTGGTCGATCCGTTCCCGAAACACCGGGGAAGGCTGCGAATCCCAGACGGCTGCTCCGAGGACGATGGCCGCATCTGTCTTTCCCCAATAGCGGACGGAGGCAAAGGACCAAATGCTGTAGGCTGCGTGAGACACCGTCAGTAGAACAAGCAGCGACAACAGCAATAAAACGCGGGTAGATCGCTTTTTTTTCATTTTCATGAAGAACCCCCAAGTGGAAACCGAAATTCCGTGAAAAGGAATGAAATTGTACAAATGCCGGAAAAAAGAGACTTGTCCGTCAACAAGCGGGCTGCAAGTCTCTTTTTTGCTGCTTATGAATACAATCCACCCGTATAGATGGCTGCCAATGTTTTCGCGATCTCGTCCAGTTGAGCTTGATGTTCTCCCCGAACGATTTCCCAGAGGTACATTTCATGCGAGTAAAACCAGCCGCGTGCGACCAGCTCCGGATCAAGTCCGGTCCGTGCCAAGCCGTTCTGCTGGGAATAGGCGATGTCCTGGGCAATTCTGTTGATGAAGCGCTCGCGGATCTCGGCCCATTTTTGCGAAGCAGAGGCCGAGACGCCAATCGCCTCTCCAAATACCTGCAGCATCTTGCGCTCAGACTCAGCCATTCGTAAAAAGGCAGTCGTCTGGTACAGAATAAGCTCTTCAGCTTCGGCGCGGGAAGCGGGTGTAAAGGGAAGCTCTGCAATACTGTAGAATGCCGTCATGACATCTTCCATCAAAACGATCAGGAGGTCATCCTTGCCTGTAAAGTGGACATAGGCGGTACCGTATCCTGTTTTTGCCCGCTTGATGATCTGGGAGATCGTCGCTTTGTGGAAGCCTTCCTCGGGAAATACTTCTTTGGCTGCTTCCAACAGCTTGTGCCGGGTGTGCAGCGAACGCAAATGGCGTCCATCCGTTACGCTCTTTGTCTCTTCCACAGCACCGCCCTCCTTTACCAACTAGAATACAGGGAAATAAGGGAAAAAGGAAGAGAGGCGGACTCCAAAGCAAACTAATTCAAAATATTGACACTATGTCAACTTTTCTGTAATCTTGTGCTAACAACCGATACGAAGGAGGTTTTCCCTTGAAGGAATCTGCGTTTTCGCCCACGGAAGAATTTGCTCTGGAGCAGGACAATCGCGATGCTCTGGGTCCTTTTCGCGAAGAGTACTACCTTCCGCAAGGTATTGTCTACCTGGATGGAAACTCGCTTGGGATGTTGTCAAAAAGGGCCGAGCGTACCCTCATGGACTCGCTGAACGATTGGAAACGGATGGGGATTGATGGGTGGACACAAGGGGAGCGACCGTGGTTTTACCAGGCGGAGAGGCTGGGGGCTTGTCTGGCGCCGCTTGTCGGAGCGGATCCCGATGAAGTGATTGCAAGCGGTTCCACAACGGTCAATCTCCACCAGTTGGCGTCCACCTTTTATCAGCCTGAGGGGAAACGGACCAAAATTCTCGCCGATGAGCTTACCTTTCCCTCGGATATTTATGCCTTGCAAAGCCAGATCAGGCTGCGTGGACTCGATCCGCATGAGCATCTGGTCTTGGCAGCCAGCCGCGATGGCCGCTTTCTGGAGGAGGACGACATCATCGCTTGCATGACTGAAGAGATCGCCCTGATCGTCCTCCCCACTGTTTTGTATCGAAGCGGACAGCTCCTCGATATCCCGCGATTGACGGAGGAAGCGCACAAGCGGGGAATCATGATCGGCTTTGACGGCTGTCATTCGGTCGGTGCGATTCCGCATCGATTCAGCGAATGGGATGTCGACTTTGCCTACTGGTGCAACTACAAGTACCTCAATGGCGGGCCTGGCAGTGTTGGCGCGCTGTACGTAAACCGGAAGCACTTCGGGCGGTTGCCAGGACTGGCCGGCTGGTTCGGATCGGACAAAGAGAAACAGTTTGATATGGAGCTGAGCTTTTCGCCCGCGCAGACGGCTGGAGCGTACCAGATCGGGACGCCGCATATTTTGAGCATGGCCCCCTTATTCGGAGCGCTGTCCATGTTCGAGGAGGCGGGAATAGACCAGATTCGCCAGAAGTCCTTGCAGCAGACTGCCTATTTGATGGATCTGCTTGATGAGGAGCTTGCGGATCACGGCTTTGTCATCGGAAATCCGCGAGAGGATGCGAGGAGAGGGGGACATGTCAGCCTGGAGCATCCGGAAGCGGCCCGCATCTGCAAGGCTTTGAAAGATAGCGGGGTGATTCCGGATTTTCGGGCGCCAAACGTGATACGCCTGGCACCAGTAGCCCTGTATACCTCATACCATGATGTATGGCGTGCCGTCCAAATCCTGAAGCGGATTATGGAGGAGCGGACGTATGAACGTTACGAGAACAAACGCGGCGTGGTCGCTTGAAGCACAATAAATCTGCCGGAAACGCAGGAGAGGAGCTGCCAGGAATATGAACTGGATTGACATATCGCGTCCGCTCGCGCCCGGTGCCCCTACATGGCCTGGCGATACGCCGTTTCACTACGAGGTGAGCTGGCCGAAATCCGAGAGCGGCTCTGTCAATGTAGGCAAGCTGACGATGAGCCTGCATACGGGTACACATGTAGACGCTCCTTATCACTTTGACGATGACGGGAATAAAATTCTTGATTTGCCGATCGAGATTTACATCGGTCCGGCTATAGTTCTGGATGTGTCCGGGAAACAGAGCGTCGGAGCCGCCGATCTGGACGGTATCGATCTGACAGGGGTGGAACGGCTTTTGCTCCGTACCGGCTCGTGGCCCGATCCTGGGCGTTTTCCTTCTGATATCTGTTATCTCCGCTCTGATCTGGCTCCTTTTTTAGCGGAGCAGGGCATTCGCCTGATCGGTGTCGACGTCCCGTCGGTCGATCCGCTGGACAGCAAGGAGCTGCCGGCTCATCACAGTCTGCACGCCTGCCATATTCACATTTTGGAGGGGCTGCTGCTGGATCATGTAGAGCCGGGACAGTACGAGCTGATAGCCCTGCCGCTGCCGCTCGTCCAGGCGGACGGAAGTCCTGTTCGTGCCGTATTGCGCCGTTTAGCACAGGGAAATGAATAAGACATCCGGAGCCGGATGCTTTCGGCCATGCTGCTCGCTGTTACTTGAAAAAGGGGAGGAAAAGCCGTTGACCAGAGAGCTGTCGGATTACGAGAAATACATTCGGACAGAGGAACTGCTCGGGTTGCAAAAGCGTGAGGATGAGTTGGCGTGCGCGGATGAACTGACCTTTCAGGTGATTCATCAGATCGCGGAGCTGCATTTCAAACTCGTCATGCAATATCTGCAAATGGCCAAATCGGCGATGGTCGCAGGGGAGCCTGACAAGGCAAAGGAACATCTGCACCGCGTCAATCTCCACATGAAGCATCTGCCGGAAGTATTTACGATGGTCAAAGTGATCAGTCCGTTGGATTACCATACCATACGGCTCGCGCTCGGGAGGGGCAGCGGACAGGATTCGCCGGGGTTCAATCAGATCCTCCAGTTTGGCCCGACCCTTTGGGAGCCATTTGAAAAGCTCCTGGGCGAAAAGGGACTGTCTCCTCTCGACGTGCACAAAGAGCCCACGGCACATCTCGCCTTGTATCAGCTGATGCAGGAGCTGATCCAGTTTGACGAGGGCTTCCAAAGCTTTCGCTATCAGCATCTGCAGCTAGTGCGCCGGATGATCGGCCTGGAGACAAACAGCCTCAAGGGGATACCGGCCCAAGCGCTGCAGAAGGGGGTCCGACACGAGTTTTATCCGGTGTTATGGAAGGCGATCAGCGAGTTGACCGACTGGACCGGCTCCAGCTACAATCCGCGGCCGCTCGGCGAGTAATCAGCTTCTCTCGAATGGAAAAATGTCTCCATTCGAGAGAAGTTTTTTTGTCAGTGGAGAAGCTTCAAGTCTTAAAGCGGGTGATAGTGCCACACTTTCCCCTGTTCTCGTACTTTGAACCAACAGGCATTATTTTAGTGAATTTTCAGAAATGTATCGAGCGTTCCTCCATATATTTAAGTAGACAACTCCACACAAGTCCAAAAAGGGGTGAAAATAATGGGGGAATCCGGGAAAAGCCGGGCATGGGAAGCGTATCGGTATCCCATCCTTTTGTTGGTTGCGATCCTCATCGGCGGCATGATAGGGTGGGTGGCCGGACCGAAGGCAGATGTGCTCAAACCGTTTGGCGACATTTTTATCAATCTGATGTTCACCATTGTCGTGCCGCTGGTCTTTGTCAACATCAGCAGCGCGGTAGCCAGCATCGCAAACTTGAAGCGGCTGGGAAAAATCCTGGGCGTGATGCTGGCAGTCTTTGTCGCTACGGGTATCGTTTCATCTGTGCTGATGATCGTCGGAGTTTCGCTTGTTCCGCCGGCTGATGGTGTTCAAATCGAACTCAAAGCACCGGACGAGCTGAAGCGGCTGCAAACGGGAGAGCAGTTCGTAAACGCCTTTACCGTGCCCAATTTTAGCGATCTGCTGTCGCGGAAAAACATGCTGGCACTCATTGTCTTTTCGATCTTGTTCGGCCTTGCGGTAAGTCTTACCGGAGAAAAAGGGAGGAGGGTAGCAGACGGCCTCTCTCTTTTGTCCGAGGTAATGATCAAGCTGATCAAGCTGCTGATGTACTATGCTCCGATTGGGCTGGGTGCCTACTTTGCCACGCTCGTCGGGGTATTCGGCCCGGAGCTGTTAGGTTCGTACGCCCGGGCGATGTCGGTGTACTATCCGATTGCAATTTTGTATTTCTTCCTGTTCTTCACGTTGTATGCGTATATGGCAGCAGGCAGGGGAGGTCCGGGAAAGTTTTGGCGGGCAGCCGTCTCTCCTGCCGTCACTTCGCTTGCGACATCGAGCAGCGTAGCGACCATTCCAGTCAATCTGGAAGCGACGGCCCGGCTCGGTGTGCCAAAGGACATCCGCGAGATCGTCATCCCGCTCGGAGCCACTGCCCATATGGATGGTTCCTGTCTGAGCGCCATTCTGAAAATTTCATTTCTGTTTGGCTTGTTTCAAATGCCGTTTCACGGGTTTGAGACATACGTGACAGCCATTGTCATCGCTGTTCTGAGCGGTGTGGTCATGTCTGGCGTCCCGGGCGGCGGCTTTATCGGGGAAATGCTGATCGTTACGATGTACGCTTTTCCGCCGGAAGCACTGCCGATCGTCGCGATGATCGGAACGCTGGTCGATCCCCCTGCGACGATGGTGAACGCTACCGGGGATACTGCCGCCAGCATGCTCGTTTCTCGCATCCTCGAGGGCAAAGGGTGGATGAACAAAGCATGAATCCCGGAAATTCCATTGAGATCATGAAAAGGTGCATCCCTTTTGCGAAGATGCATGGCTGCGGCAACGACTTTTTGATTATGGACAATCGGCAGGAAGAATGGGAGGGCAAGGAGCTCGGAGCAATCGCCCGTCGGCTGTGCAATCGGGAAACGGCATTGGGAGCTGACGGATGCATGTGGGTGGAGAAGTCCGACGTTGCCGATTTTTCCATGCGTTACTTCAACGCAGATGGCAGCGAAGGGGAAATGTGCGGGAACGGGGCCAGATGTATTGCCCGTTACGCCTTTGAAAAAGGGATTGCGCCTGCAGCGATGCGGTTTGCTGCCAAAGACGGCCTGTATCATTCTCTTGTGGAAGGTCGATGGGTAGACGTGTACTTTCCGGCAATGGACAGGGCTGACTTTTTCCTGAATCGCCGTTATGAAGCCATGGATGGAGCTCGTCAATACCATTTTGCCGTGGTCGGTGTGCCGCATACGGTCTGGTTTGTCGCGGATACAGAAGAGATGAGTGACGAGCAGGTATCAGCCTGGGGAAAAGCGATCCGGTACGATCACTCGATCTTTCCTGACGGCGTCAATGTGAACTTTGTGCAAATAGCTGACGAAAACAAGCTCAAGATCCGGACGTATGAGAGGGGAGTAGAGCGAGAGACGCTCGCCTGCGGCTCGGGTGCGACGGCCAGCGCAATCACGTCGTCGTTGCTCGGTCTGGTCGCGTCGCCGGTAACAGTCTTGACCAGGGGAGGAGAGCTTAGGGTTTCCTTGCGCCTTGAAAACAATCTGGTCAGAGACATCGTTCTCGGAGGACCGACGAGGTGGGTAGCTTCCGGGTACCTCTTGCCGGAAATGTGGATGTAAGAGGAAGAGCGGTTTATAGATCGAGTTGGGATAACGAACAGGCTGTGACGGTTAAAAAGTTGTTAGAATGACAAACAGACTGCGAAGGTGAAACGAAAAGAAGCATGCTTTCCACCAAGCCGCCAAGCTCTGCTCAGGAAAGAATTTTGCAGAGCGCTCCCGGTCGGCTGCCTGAGGAAAACATGCTTCTTGTTTATCAAACGCTATTTGCCTGCCGGTCCAAATGAGCTGTCGCGATAAACCGGCTTGCCTTCAAATAAGGTGAGCAGAACCTTTGTCTCATTGATCTGGGTCGCCGGGATCTCAAACAGATTTTTCTCCAGGACGACCAGGTCGGCCTTTTTGCCGATCTCGATGGAGCCAGTCTCGTTTTCGAGGAAATTGGCATACGCTCCTTCGATCGTAAAGCTGGCGATCATGTCAGCCAGCGTGGCTCTCTCCTCCGGCCAGAGAATGTCGCCGGGATCGGTAGAACCGTGCTCCGCCCGAGTGACGCCGCGCTCGATGCCATCCAGGGGAGAGAACTCCTGCGTCACCGGATAGTCGCTCGAGGAGGCCATGTGTACCCCGGCGGCAATAAAGCTCTTCATCGGGTATTCGCGGTCAGCCCGTTCCTGACCGAGGTACGGTACCTGGATGTCTTCGTAATAGCCCGGTTCTTTAAAGAACCAGAACGGCTGAGGAACTCCGATCACTCCCAGAGCCTTGAAGCGGCTGATATCCTCCGGCTTGACAAGCTGGAGATGGGTGATGAGATGGCGGGAGTCGCGTTTGCCGTTGCTTTTTTGCACCGCTTCCAGTCCGTCCAGCGCAATCGAAGTGGCCGCATCTCCGATGGAGTGAACATGAACCTGAAAGCCTGATTTGTCGATGGCCGCTGCCATTTGCTTGTAGCTGTCCGGCCTCCAGACAAGCTCGCCATGTGAATCAATATGTTCGTAAGGCTCGGACAAATAACCTGTGCTGCCTTCGATTACGCCATCCATAAAGATTTTGACACTGTTTGTCTGGTAGAGCGGTCCTTTGTTTTTCTCCCGTTCCTTAATGAACTCCTGGAGCTGTTCCGGCCCTTTTCCGGGATCAGCCAGGAAGGAATTGCGGAAACGCATGGTCAGCTTGTTGTTTTCCTCGGCTTTTTTGTAGGCGGCCAGAACGTTGGGACCGCCGATCATTGGCTCGTGGGCTGTCGTGACACCGCGTTCTGCTGCCATTTCCTGATAGGCCAGGATGCCATCCATATACTGGTCGACAGTAAATTCGGGAACCACGTCAGCGATCAGATCAACGGCTTTTTCGCGGAGCGTCCCCCATGGTTCGCCCGTGGCGTCATCCCGTTCGATTACGCCGCCCTCGGGATTTTTCGTATCCTTGGTAATGCCGGCGAGCTCGAGTGCTTTTGAATTTGCCCATACAGAGTGAACGTCTTCCGAAGTGAGCACGACGGGAATGTCCGAAATGACATCATCGAGCATTTTTTTGCTCGGCCCTTTGCCCGGGATCAGCGGGTTGCTCCAGCCCATACCGGTAATGACTTTGGCATCGGGATGCTTTTTGGCGAATTCGCGCACGGCCTGCAAATATTCATCCACCGATTGCTTGCCGTACAGATCGACAGAATGAATTTGCTTGACCGTTTCGCTGGCGTGGGTGTGACTGTCGAAGAAGCCGGGCAGCACCATTTTGCCTTTCAAATCGACGACTTCGGTCTTGGGGCCGGCATATTTTTTCGCATCGGCATCGGTTCCGACAAAAAGGATGCGCCCGTCTTTGACCGCGACGGCTTCCGCCCAGTTGCGGTTTTTGTCCACCGTGTAAACGGCTCCATTTTGCAAAATCAGATCGGCCTGCTTGTCCGCAGGCAGAGGTGCAGCATTTGCGCCATAGCTGCCCAGGGAACCGAGCAGCAGCAGGCTTGCCAGAAAACAGGTTGTCCGTTTCACGCGTCATCCACCTTTTTACTCAAGTTTAATTTCCGGCCAAATCCGGTCATACTGCTTGGCGGCATCCCCGATGTCCACCATGTATTCCCCTTTTGCCAAGTCCTCCTTCGGCGGATAGACGGCGGGGTCTTCCAAAACGGCCTTGTCGATCAGCTCGTGGGCGGCCAGGTTCGGATTCGCATACGGGTAATGTTTGGAGATTTCGGCGCTGATGTCCGGGCGAAGAATGAAGTTGATGAATGTCTCTGCCGTTTTTTTGTTTGGACTGCCCTTGGGAATGACGAAATTATCCTGCCAAAGCTCCATGCCTTCCTGGGGCAGTATCGTTTTGATCGCCGGATTTTCCTGACGGGCTAGCGAAGCCTCGGCACCGTAGACGATGCCGGCCGCCACCTCGCCGGATACGAGCAGCGTCTTCGGGCTGTCGCTGTCAAAAGCCTTTACGTTGGGCATCAATTGGCTGAGCAGCTCTTTCGATTTTTCCAGTACGGCGGGGTCCGTCTCATTCAGTGACTTGCCCTGCATTTGATTGGCGATGCCGATCATCGAGCGGGCGTCATCGAGTACGACCAGCGATCCCTTCAACTTTGGGTTAAGCAGATCCCGGTAACCGGAAATGGGGATGGAAACCTTGTCCGCATTGACCGCAATCACGACATTTCCCCACATGTACGGCACAGAGAAAGCCCCCTCGGGATCAGAGGAGCGTTTCAAAAACTCCGGACCGACGTTTTTGATGTTGCTGATGCTGGAGTAGTCCAACTTTTCCATCAATTGCTGTTTGCGCATCAAGTCTACCATGTAGTCGCTCGCGACGGCAAGATCATAGCCCGAAGAATTGACAGACAGTTTGGCGAACATTTCCTCGTTCGAGGAGTAGGTACTGATATTCACCTTTACGCCGTACTCTTTTTCAAATGCCTCCAGAACACTTGGCGGGATGTACTCCGACCAGATAAAGAGGTTGAGCGATTTGGACAATCCTGCCTGGCTGTCTCCGCCCGCTTTGGCAGTTTCATTTCCCGACGAGGGAGCGCCATTCCCCTGGACCTGCTGACCCGGCTGGACAGAGCTGCTTCCGCAACCAGTCAATCCGGTCAACAGAACCAGAGCAGCGACTAAGATGAGCATGAACAGGCTTGTCCGCTTTTTCTCCATCATGAGAGGTTTCACCTTCGTTTCATGTAGGATTGATGAATCGGAAGAAACGTACCCGATCTGTATTTAACAAAGATCGGGACAGCGGCAACAGCTGCCAATCCCGATCTTTTTCTATATCTCAAGTTACGTACTACGATATTTGCCTGAGAGGGGCAGTCTTCTCAATCACATCCCAAGTCATGCCGCGAGCCTTTAACCGCTCTAAAAAGGGGAGCGGGTCGATCAGCTCGGGCGGAATGCAGCCGGTCGTGGTCAACAATCCTTCAGCGATCATGTCGACAGCGACGACCGGCGGGATGCCTGTCTGCCAGATCGTTGCTTGAAATTCCGTCTTGTAGTAAACCTCATCGTGATTGGCGATCGTGTAGACGTAAACTTCTTTTCGCTTGTTGTTCTTCTTGCCTTTGACGAGTGCGCCGACGGAGGAGTATCCGTGGATTTTTCCGGCGAGATCGGCCGGTTTCGGCATGGTCGTCACGACTACATCGCGCGGCGCTACCTTGACGCCTTTGACCTCGATCTCTTCGTCGCTGTCCAGTCCCAGATAGCTCAGCACCTTGAGGGTATTCACAAAGTCGGGATGGAGGGCGTACTTGAAGTCCACGTATTTGCACCCTTTTGCGCGGCCAATCGTCTCGCCAAGAGTGGTCGCTTCTTCGTGCTCCACGTTGTAGCAGTCCAGCCAGCCGATCGGCTCGGGGAATTCGAACTCCTCTTTGTTGGCAAAGGGAGTAGGCAAGTATTGTTCACCCTTGTCAGCCGTCCAGAAGTTCGGTTTGGCCAAACACTCCTGAATGGCTGTCTGCGGACTGAAGAAGGAGCAGAAGCCGTCGTAGTCGACGACGGAATTGTCGCCGTCGCGAATCAAAATCTCATCGACTTCGTCCAACTGATCCACAGCGTACCGCGCCGCGATGTTGGAGAAGCCGGGATCGCACCCAAGCCCCATGATTCCGAGAATGCCTGCCGCTTTGAATTTATCGGTCCAGGCTAGCTGCTTGCGGAGCCATTGCGGGCCGCTGGAAGCCGTGTCGATATAATGGGTTTTCGTGTTCAGGCACGCTTTCATCACTTCAAAGTTGTTTTCCGGCAAGCCGATATGCAGCAGTACGTCAATGTCAGTCAAAATAGATTGGACGCTCGATACATCGCGTGCGTCGACACGTTTTACCTGGATTTCCACATCCGTCTCCCGGCGCAGCTCGGCAGCCAGCTCTTCAGCCGGGCCGATCGATATATCTGCCAGCACCAGTTTTTGCAAATACTTCGATTTCACGATTTCACACGCGCTTACTTGTCCTACACCGCCAACTCCTAAAATAGCGACTCGCATAGAGTCCTCCTTCCATTTTTGGAAAACGTTCTATCTTCGCATTCGAAACAGCCATTTCTGCAAATGCAGATCGATCGTAGCAGGAAATACCGCGACTTGTGTCGCAACATCGATTGGTTCACGCGGACGAAGTCTCATCCAAACACCCTCCTTCTGCACACGGGCAGATCATAGTAGAAACCGAAGCTAAGTGGGACGATCGTGGATCAAAACAGGCAGCAGCCTACTCAAAAAAAGCACCTCCTTCCTGCTGAAAAAGTCAGAGTGGAGCGTCTTTTATTCATGTATATTCGACGCACCCGACGTCCCATGCGAATGGAAAAAGGGAATTATACTCTGACTTTTCTGAAAATATATGCAAGAATGATACCAAATGACCGGCTGCTTCCTGTGCAGTATGAAGGAGCATCGGCAGTACCATTATTCTCACTATTGAGAAAGCAAAAACCAAAACAAAGTGCTGGAAATGTCTGTTGGTGCGCCATCACCTGCATGAGAACACCTTATTAAAAATGAGAAACCTTTCTTTTCAAAAATGAAAGGAATTGTCCGAAGATGAAATGTCGGAAATATCTGGTTGACGGCTCAAACCGAATTCCTTACAATGTTGCCAACAGGAAAATACTGTTCTTATCCAGAGAGGCGGAGGGACTGGCCCGATGAAGCCCGGCAACCGTCACGCAGTTTGTGACAAGGTGCCAATTCCTGCAGGACTGATGACAGTCTTGACAGATAAGAAGCGGGAGTACGTCCATTCCGGATGCCAACCTTCTTCTTAACGGGAGAAGGTTTTTTATTTGTATGATCAAATGTTTTTGAGTTATCGCAACTTCATAACTTCTTTCTTATCCAGAGAGGTGGAGGGACTGGCCCGATGAAGCCCGGCAACCGTCACGCAGTTTGTGGCAAGGTGCCAATTCCTGCAAGACAGCAGCAGTATGTCTTGGCAGATGAGAAGGAGGCCCCCTGTAGCTCGCGAGCCTTCTTCTTAAACGGAAGAAGGCCTTTTTTATGTTTGAAATGAGAAAAAGAGGTGGAGTACATGAGTGCAAGTGTGGTAAAAGTAGGATTGCTTGGCGTAGGGACGGTGGGGGGCGGCGTCTTGAAAACGATCCGCTCTCAGCAGCAAAAGCTGTCGGACAGGTTGGGCAGACGTGTCGAGGTGGTCAAGGCGCTGGTCCGCAATGCGGAAAAGCAGCGGTCTGTACCGATTGAGAACAATCTGATCACGACCCGGTTTGAAGAAGTGCTGGCGTCGGACGTGGACATCGTCGTCGAGGTGATGGGCGGCGTCGAGCCGACATACGGCTATGTCCGTGCACTGATTGAAAAGGGCTGTCACATCGTCACCGCGAACAAGGAGCTGCTTGCCAAGCACGGAACGGAGCTGGTGCGGCTAGCCAATCGGCACGGCGTTCAGCTCGCGTACGAGGCCAGCGTAGCCGGAGGGATTCCGATTCTCGGCGTGCTGCGCCAGTTTCTCCGGACTAATGACATCGTATCGGTCAGCGGCATTTTAAACGGGACGACGAATTACATCCTGACGCGGATGGAACAGGAAAAGCTTCCCTACGCCGAAGTGCTGAAGCAGGCGCAGGAGCTGGGCTACGCCGAAGCGGACCCTGCCTCGGACGTAGAGGGCTGGGATGCCTTGTACAAAACGTACATCCTCGCCCAGCTCGTATTTGGTGAATCGCTGCCGCTGCATGCAGCCGAGAGGCAGGGGATTGAAAAGCTGCATCTCGGACAGATCGGCCTCGCCCGCGAATTGGGGTACCGGATCAAGCTGCTGGCCAAGGCTTCCAAGGCCGGGGGCGGTCTACAGCTTTCCGTCCGTCCAACGCTTCTGCCGCTGGATCACCCACTCGCGCAGGTGCAGGATGCCTACAACGCCGTGCAGGTGTCGGGCAATATCGTCGGCGACCTTTTGTTCATGGGCAAAGGGGCAGGCGAGCTTCCGACAGCAAGCGCTGTGGTGGAGGATCTGGCCTATTTGCTGACCCAGCGCTTCACTCCTCAGCCGGTCTGGCAGGAAAGCGAGCCGGCAGGCAATCGGGAAGCCGGGGAGAAGCGGTGCTTTTGCTATCTGGAAAGTAAAGCGTTGCGGGGAACGCCTGATCAAGTCACGCATTTTTTGGATCGGGCAGGAGTTCTCGTGGAAAAACAGCGAATACAATATGACTGGGCGAGCGTCTTGCGCATCGGCATGATTGCCAGCGGTTTTGCAGAGGAGCACAAGAAGGCGCTGCACCGCGATTTCGGCATCAGGGCGGAAGTGTTTCCCGTGTTGTGAGCGGAGACGGCCCAATGCTTCGGGATATAGACCGCATCCGGTTTCACCCCTAATAGAGGAGAAAAAGGGTGCCCATATCCCGCGGTAGAAGGAGGAAGCTCATGGATAAAAAGTATGTGCTCGCAATCGATCAGGGGACGACCAGTTCCCGGGCCATCTTGTTCGACAAGCAAGGAAGCATCGTCGGGATGGCCCAGAAAGAATTTCCCCAGCTCTTTCCCCAGCCAGGATGGGTAGAGCACAATGCCCTGGACATCTGGTCATCGGTCGTCGGCGTAATCGGCGAGGTTTTGGCCAGCCACAATGTTTCGGCGCAGGAAGTGGCAGCCATCGGGATCACCAATCAACGCGAGACGACCGTGGTGTGGAACAAGCATACCGGAGTGCCCATCTATCACGCAATTGTCTGGCAGTCGAGACAGACAGCGGGAATTTGCGAAGAGCTCAAAAGCAAGGGATACGACCCATTGTTTCGGGATACGACCGGTCTGCTGATCGATGCTTACTTTTCGGGCACAAAAGTAAAATGGATTCTCGACCATGTGGAAGGCGCCCGCGCTTTGGCGGAGCAGGGCGACCTCCTGTTCGGAACGATTGACACGTGGCTGATCTGGAAGCTGTCCGGCGGCCGGGCGCATGTGACCGACTATACCAACGCGTCGCGCACACTCATGTACAATATTTTTGATTTGAAGTGGGACGATGAGCTGCTGGCTCTGCTCGATGTCCCGCGTGCGATGCTGCCTGAGGTGAGAAGCAGCTCGGAGGTGTATGCGGTAACCGACAAGGATTTGTTCTTTGGCGTCGAGGTTCCGATCTCGGGGGCTGCAGGAGACCAGCAGGCCGCTTTGTTCGGGCAAGCCTGCTTCGAGCGGGGCATGGCCAAAAATACATACGGCACCGGCTGTTTTTTGCTGATGAACACCGGAGAACAAGCCGTTCGCTCCGAGCATGGCTTGCTGACGACGATCGCCTGGGGCCTTGGCGGAAAAGTGGAGTACGCGCTGGAAGGGAGCATTTTTGTCGCAGGCTCTGCAATCCAATGGCTGCGGGATGGCCTGCGCATGCTCAAAACCTCGGCAGACAGCGAACGCTACGCAACGGCCGTGTCATCCACCGAAGGCGTCTATGTCGTCCCGGCTTTTGTGGGCTTGGGCACTCCTTACTGGAACAGCGAGGTCCGCGGCGCGATTTTTGGACTGACCCGGGGAACCAAAAAAGAGCATTTCATCCGGGCCACACTGGAGTCGCTGGCGTACCAAACCAGAGACGTGGTGGCAGCCATGGAAGCAGATGCCGGCATTCCGCTGAGCAAGCTTCGCGTAGACGGCGGTGCCGTAGCGAATCACTTCCTGATGCAATTTCAAAGCGATATTCTCGGTGTCACCGTCGAGCGTCCGCGCGTACATGAAACGACGGCGCTCGGTGCCGCCTATTTGGCCGGGTTGGGCATCGGTTTTTGGAAAAGCAAAGAGGAGATTTCGCACAATTGGCAGGTTGAGCGCTCATTCGAGGCGAGACTGGAAGAGACGGAGCGCAGCAGGCTATATGCCGGTTGGCAAAAGGCTGTCCGGGCTGCGGCAGCATTTGTGTAAGCATTTTCATTGACAGTTATTGAAAACTATGGTTATACTTTAGAAAAGTTGATCGTGCAGCACGAAAACATACGGAAATACGGTTAGGCGGAGAAAACGGAGAAAACCCTTACCCGTAAACACATTCCTTTTAAGGGGAGGAGTGTGTTTATATACGTAAGGGTTTTCTTTTTATTCATTATCGTCAAACTATTCGATCAACAGAAAAATGAACACGAATAGAAAGAGGGGTCTGACAAATGGTGAAAAAGTGGCTGAATGTCGTAGCGACCGCGGCGTTGTTGTCGACGGTGGCAGTAGCAGGGTGTTCCTCGGGGGATACGGGCTCATCCAGTACGGGCCAAGGAGAAGCTGGCGGGGGTTCGGGTGCCGCAAAAGAACTGGGTCAAATTGCACTCTACTCGCCTGAGACACCTGATATGACCAAAGAAATTGGTCAGAATTTTGAAAAGGCTTTCAAGGGCTCGACCGTTAACATTCAGTACGCCGGCACCAACGTTCTGGTGAACAAGATGATTGCCGAAAAGGACAATCCGATGGGGGATGTCTGGTATGGCGGAGGCGGTTTCCTGCCGTTTGAGTCGGCGAAGGACAAGGATATTATTACGGCCTATACGCCTGAAGCGATCAAGGATTGGCCGGAAGTGCGCGACGGGATCAAAATCCGCGACAAGGATTGGAAATGGATCGGAGCAGAGGTGTTCGTCCTCGGCTTTGTTTACAATACCGACCTGGTAAAACCGGAAGAAGCGCCGAAAACATGGGACGACCTCTTGGACCCGAAATGGAAAGGCAAGCTCCAAATGCCGAACCCGGCAGCATCCGGAACAGCCACGCTTACGGTTCTGAGCCAACTGATGGAGCGCGGGGAGGAACCAGGCTGGGAGTACTTCAAAAAATTGGTCGATCAGATGAGCGCGATGCCTGACTCCGGCTCGGCGCCCGGAAAAGCGGTAGCCAAAGGCGAAGCCCATGTCGCGATCGCATTTGACTTCATGGCATACGAAATGAAGGCAAAGGGGGAAAAGGTGGACTTTATCGTTCCTGAGAAAACTCCTGTCATCGTCAACCCGGTATCTCTTGTCCAGGATGGACCGAACCCTGACGGCGGCAAAGCGCTGATCGACTACCTGTTGTCCAAGGAAGGACAGCAAACGCTTGCCAACTGGTACCATATCCCGATTTCCAAAGAGGTTGAATCGAAAACGCCGCTCACGCTGGAAAAGGTCATCCCGCATGCACAGGAGCTCGACGTAGATTGGGTCGTGCAAAACTACGACCGCGTACGCAACGAATGGCGGCAAAAATTCCAATAAGGAGGTTCTTCCATGGGGTCGGTCAGAATTGAGAACTTGCACAAATCGTTTAACGGAATCGCCGCATTGGAAGACGTCAGTCTGGACATTCGGGAGGGCGAGTTCTTCGCCCTTCTCGGCCCGTCCGGCTGCGGAAAAACGACGACTATGCGCTGCGTGGCCGGGTTTGAAAGTCCCACATCCGGCAAAATTTTTATCGGGGACCGCGATGTCAGCAACGTCCCCGCCAACCAGCGCAATTGCGGAATGGTTTTTCAAAGCTATGCGCTGTTCCCTCATTTGAATGTATTTGAAAATGTCGCCTACAGCCTGCAGGTGCGCCGTTTCTACCAAGGCGGCTTTGGCACCAAACTCGCAGTCCTCGGCAATATGCTCAATCGGAAATTGGGCAGGGTGGACAAAGAGACAGAAAAAAAGGTGAGAGATGCACTGGATTTCGTAGAGTTGGGTCATTTGGCCGACAGGCTGCCGGGACAGCTTTCCGGCGGCCAGCAGCAGCGGGTGGCGCTGGCTCGGGCCTTGATCATGGAGCCGGCTGTGCTGTTGATGGATGAACCGCTCTCCAACCTGGACAAAAAGCTGCGCAACAGCATGCGGGTCACGATCCGCCGGATTCAGCAAAAAGTAGGAATTACGACGATCTTTGTCACACACGATCAGGAAGAGGCCATGGGCATGGCTGACCGGGTCGCAGTTATGCAGGGAGGCAAGCTGGTGCAGGTGGACACGCCCACCGCGCTGTACAGCAATCCGGGCTCCACTTTTGTAGCGGATTTCGTAGGCTCGTCCAATATTTTCAAGGGCAAGGTAAAAGGAACGGAGGCAAGCGGTACAGTCATTCAGCTTGAAGGCGGGCAACTGCTCACATCGGCTTTTTCCGCGAAACGTGAAGATGTAGAGGTAATCATTCGCCCTGAAAGCATTCGCCTGGCTGCCGGAGAACCGGTCGATGCAGGTGATAAATCGATAGAGGGTACCATCACCATGTCTACCTACCTTGGACCCAGCATTCGCTATGACGTACAGGTCGGAAACATGCAGATCGAAGTGGACAAGACGTTTGAAGCAGGAACGCCGCTGCTTCCGCCAGGCACAAAGGTCTATCTTTCCATCGATCCTCATCTAGTGGTGATCCTATGAAAAAGCGATTTCTCGAATCATTGAGCGGGTTTACGGTCCTGAAATGGTTTATCTACTTGTTCTTCTTCCTGTTTCTCCTGGTTCCGTTGTTCTCGATTTTGCTCGTCAGCTTTACCGGCCAGCCGATCAACCTGTTTGGCAGCCTGGTCAGCCAAAAAACGCTGGCAAAGACAATCGAGAAGCTGTCCAATGTGTCTCTGGAGGCCTACTCCTCGCTGTTTGAGGGCAAGGGCTACTTTGATGCCCTCCTGAACAGCCTGAAGCTGAGTACCGGAGTAGCACTGCTTGTGACCATCGTTGTCATTCCGATTGCGTACGCCTTTGCGCGGACGAAAATGCCGTTCAAAGGACTTTTTGCCACACTGTGTACAATTCCTCTGGTCGTACCCACGTTTATTTCGTCCTATGCTTTCATGCTGATGTTCGGAAAAACGGGGTGGGTCAATCACATCTACCAAGCATTGGGCGGGGAAGGCGTGCTTTTTGACATCCAGTCGATGCTCGGGATTGTGCTCGTACAGGTCTTCTACTTCTTTCCTTACGCCCTGTGGCCGATGGTGGCAGCCTTCAAGATCAGCGACCTGACCTTGGAAGAAGCGTCGCAAAACCTCGGTGCCCATAGTTGGTACACGTTTATGCGAGTGACCTTGCCGCTGGCGATGCCGGGGATCGTTTCGAGCATGCTGCTGATTTTTACCGTCAGCTTTTCCGACTTCGGGACACCGATTATTTTGGCGCCAAAAGATCTCAACCTGATCGTGGTCGAAGCGTATCGGGAGATGGCCGGCTTCTTCAACTGGGCAGGTTCCGCGGTATTGACCGTCATCATGCTCCTGGTCGCAGCCTTCTTCTTCTGGCTCCAGCGCCTCGTGATCAAGGGAAAGGAATACGGCACGATCTCGGGAAAACCGACTCGCCAAAAAATGAACGATCACAAGGGCGTAGTCTCCGTACTGACCACCTACTCCTTTTTGGTCGTACTGATTCCCGTACTCGGTGTCGCATCCATCTTCCTGTCGTCGCTCGCGACTACATGGGGACGTCACGCATTGCCGGACGGCTATACGCTCAGCCACTATCTGACGATTTTCAGCACGTCGCATAAAAATATTCTAAACAGTCTGGTTCTTGCCGGCGGAGCGCTGGTCCTGAGCGTGGTGATTGCCACCTTCGTCTCCTACTTTGTCGTGCGTCGCAACTCCGGGGGACTTGATTTTATCTCGTCCATTCCGCTGATCGTACCGGGCATCTCGCTGGGAATCGCGCTTATCCAAACGTTTAATACCGCTCCGTTGAAGCTTACGGGAACAGCGATCTTGCTCATCATCGCCTATACGATCAGGCGAATGCCGTACATGATCCGCTCGACGATGAGCTCGATGATGGCGATTCGCAAGGATATCGAAGAGGCAGCGGTAAATATGGGGGCATCCAACCTGCTCGCCGCCGTGACCGTGATCGGACCGCTGATGCTGCCCGGCATTGCAGCGGGTGCTATCCTCGTATTCGTAACGGTGATCAAGGAAACGAGCATTTCCCTGCTTCTGGCCCCGACAGATTGGGCGCCGATGAGCCTGGCGGTATTCCAAAACCTGCTGCGGGGTGAATACTACACCGCGTCAGCGATGGCGATTCTGATCATTGCGATCGTCATTGTCCTGCAGTACCTGGCGAAAAAATTGACCAAGGATCAACTGTACTAAGGAGGAAAGGCAGTGAAGGGGTTTATCTTCGACCTCGACGGTACGGTGTATCTCGGAGACCGCCTGATCGAGGGAGCAGCAGAAGCGATTCAGGAACTAAGGAACCGCGGGGACAAGGTCGTGTTTCTGTCCAACAAACCGATCGCGACCCGTCAATCCTACGCGGAAAAGCTGACCAAAATGGGAATTCCCACCACAGTGGAGGATGTGCTGAACTCATCCTTGATCGCAGCCAGATACCTTCAGCAAGTGATGACTCCGACAGATAAAGTACTGGTGATCGGCGAGCAGCCGATTCGAGACGAGCTGCGCGCGCACGGCATACAGATGAGCGAAGACCCGAATGAAGTGTCTTATGTCGTTCTCTCTTGGGATCGCCAGTTCACGTATGACGGATTAAACGACTTGTATCAAGCCGCCATTCGCGGGGCCAAGGTGATCGCGTCCAACCCGGATCGCACCTGCCCGCTGGAGGATGGCCAAATACCCGATACCGGGGCCTTCATCGGGGCACTGGAAGGCGCGACGGGAAGACCGATTGATCTGGTGGTCGGGAAGCCTTCTCCGATAGCAGCCGAAGCGGCCGTACGTCACCTCGGTCTGGACTACCATGCTTGCTACATGGTAGGGGATCGGCTGGAAACGGACATCAAAATGGGGAACGATACAGGCATGAACTCCGTTTTGGTCTTGACCGGAATTTCGACCAGGGAAATGGCCGAGCAAAGCGAATACAATCCGCGGTACATTTTAAACAGTATTAAAGAAATTGTGAATCTTTAGACATGCGATGCTATAATGGGAGCAACCAAGCACCATATGGAGGTAGCGGATGTATCCTATTGTAGATCTGGTCGAGTATGAAACCATTGCTGCCGTCCAATCCGAAGCCGATTTGGATGACGCACTCAGAAGCAATGTCAATATCATCTTTCTGTTGACCGGCTCCATTTTTAACATTCAGGAGCTTGTCGACAGAAGCAAAGCAGCAGGCAAACAGGTGTTTCTGCATATGGAATTTATCGAGGGGATCGCACCGGACAAGAGCGGGGTTGCCTATGTGGCAAGAAACATCGCCCCTACCGGTATTATTTCCACGCGAAGCAACCTGATCCGAGTTGCCAAGGAAATGGATCTGATGGCGATTCAGCGGATATTTTTAATTGACCGAAATGCGGTAGTCAAAGGAATCAGGGTAGTTGAGCAGAGCGCCCCCGATGCTGTCGAGATCATGCCGGGTGTGATGCCCAGAGTCATCCGGGAAATGACCGAGCTCACTCCGCTGCCGATCATCGCGGGCGGCCTGATCGGAACCAGGCAGGAAATCGACGAGGCACTGGCGGCTGGCGCCCTGGCCGTGTCGGTCGGAACAAAAGAATTTTGGTTTTCACCTGAATAGGAAAAAGGGAAGAGATGAGGAGATACCCCTTTGGAAAGACGGCATGTCTGCATGGCAGGCCGATCTTTTCATGGGGGTTTTTTCGTTGATCAAAAACATCCGGCACGAAGCCGGAGAGGAGGCAACCAGTGGGTAACCGATTTTCAGCACGGACCAGACAGGAACTTCTGCAGCAAATGTCCACAGATACGCTTGACCTGCTCGTCATCGGTGGAGGCATTACCGGTGCCGGCATTGCGCTTGATGCGAGCAAACGCGGACTGAAGGTAGGCTTGTTGGAAATGAACGATTTTGGTTCCGGCACGAGCAGCCGGTCGACCAAGCTGATTCACGGAGGTCTGCGGTATTTAAAGCAAGGGGAAGTGCGGCTGGTTCAGGAGGTGGGACGAGAGCGGGCCATTCTGTACAAAAATGCCCCTCATCTGGTGATCCCTGTACCGATGCTTTTGCCGATCTACAAGGGAGGGACCTACGGCTACCTGGCTTCGTCTGTCGGCTTGTACGTGTACGACTGGCTCGCCGGAGTGGCGCGGAAGGAACGGCGCAAGATGCTGGGGAGAAAGGAAACACTCTCGCGGGAGCCGCTGCTCAAAACGGAAGGGTTAAAAGGCGCGGGCCTGTACTTTGAGTACCGGACAGATGACGCCCGCCTGACGCTTGACATCATGAAAACAGCCGTTGGATTGGGCGCAACGGTCGTTAACTACGCGAAGGCTGAACAATTTTTGTACGACAACGGCATGATAACGGGGGCGCTCGTCACAGACCGGTTAACAGGCAAGAGCTACCCGATTCATGCCAAATATGTCGTCAATGCGACGGGGCCATGGGTAGATGGCGTACGGCAAGTGGACGGCTCCCTGCAAGGCAAACGGCTCTATTTGACAAAAGGTGTTCACCTGGTCGTATCGGCGGACAGATTGCCGGTCAAGCAGGCCGCCTATTTTGATACGCCGGATGGACGGATGGTTTTTGTCATTCCCAGAGGAAGAATCACGTACATCGGCACAACGGATACGGCCTACGAGCATTCCATTGACCATCCGCGCACGACAGAAGAGGACCGGGATTATTTGCTCCGTGCCGTAAACAGCATGTTCCCGTCCGTCAGGCTGGAGCCGGCAGATGTCCACTCCAATTGGGCCGGGCTTCGTCCGCTCATTTACGAGGAGGGAAAGGGACCGTCGGAATTATCCCGCAAGGATGAAATTTTTCACTCGCCTACCGGATTGATCACCATCGCTGGCGGCAAGCTGACGGGCTTTCGCAAGATGGCGGAAAAAGTGGTCGACACGATCGCCCACAAGCTGAAGGAGAAAGAAGGCAAGGAGTACCCGGCTTGCTCCACCGACCGCATTGTCATCAGCGGAGGGGTACACCATGGATATGAAAAGTACGGGGATTGGAAAAAAGAGATGCTTCGACAGGGAATCGAGCTGGGAGTAGAAACGGAGATAGCGCAGGAGTGGATCGATACTTTCGGTAGCAACACATTGAGCATTTACAAGCGGATTTCCGAGGGCTCACCCACCCGGGAACAATTGCTGGCGGCACAGATCAAGTATGCAATCGAGGAAGAAATGACCGTCCAGGCCGTTGATTTCCTCCGACTGCGTACGGGATGGACCTATTTTCAACTGCACAAGGCCGAGGAGCTAAGAGAGCTTGTCGTCCGGCTGATGGCACAGGAGCTGGGCTGGAGCGCTGCAGAGGCAGCTCGCCAGAATGCCGAAGCGCAAAACTACCTGCATTCGCTGAAAAATCTCCCGCGAAATGAGCAGGACCTATCCGATCATGTTGGGGAATCAATTGACTTTTCCCAAAAATCAGGTACTATTTTTTGAAACGATCATTATGAGGACGTTCAAGAAAAGAGGGCGGATAGGATGAAACTTTCGTTTGATCACCTCGTTCACTTTCTTTACAGACCACCCCTGGAGGCTTCTGATCGGCTGAAAAAGGCGGGCTTTCATACAGTAGCGGGGGGACGGCATGAATCGTGGGGGACTTACAACAGCCTCAGCTATTTCGGCTTATCCTACGTGGAGTTTCTCGCCGTAGAATTTCCCGATATTGCCGCGAGTGCAGAGAATCCGCTCGTCCGGCAATTGGTTGCCGAGGCGACAGTCGGCGAAGGAATGGGGCAGCTTGCCTTTCGCACAGATGAGATCGAGCGGTGGGCAGAGCGCTTTGAACAGCGCGGATACCAGGTGACAGGGCCGTTGCCTGGCAGCAGAAAGCGGGAGGACGGCACGTTCATTCAGTGGAAAATGCTTTTTGCCGAGGGGGCCGAAAAGCAGCGCCGCATTCCCTTTCTGATCCAATGGGATGAGTCAGATGAAGCCAGAGTGAATGACTTGACCAGACGAGGGATGATCGCCCCGCATGAAAACGGCTCACAAGAAATCGCATACATTGCGCTTGCTACCGGCAATTTGGACGAAGCGGCCCGCGACTGGCAGGAGTGGCTCGGTCTTGTGGCAGGCGAAGAATTTGCGGACGAACGGCTGCAAGCCAAATGCCGGCGCGTCCAATGCGACGGGGCCGATCTGCTGCTCTGTCAACCGATGGGAGCCGGTGTCACCAAGGATGCGTTGTCCACCAGAGGGGAACGTCCCTTTCTCATCCGTTTTGCAGGTCCCGGCTCCAGCGTGCACAGCGCAGGAATTTTCGGCGGCAACTACGAGTGGTCGTCCATTTGATGCGAAAAAGAGCAGTTCCCTGGTTTTCCGCAGGGGACTGCTCTTGTTTTTTTGGAAGCACGTGTTTTGTTACGATTCCCGGACAGGATTTTTGGTAAATTGGCGATACATGTAGAGCATCGCCAGTCGCCACGGAACGATCATGCCATACGCCAAGACGAAGAACAGGCCGGCTGTCTGCATGACTGAAAACGAGTCGTTGACCCACAGCTTGATCACGGTCCGGATAACGAGCAACGCCAAAAGAATCATAAAAAACGCTTTGGATCGTTTCAAATATACGTCCTGCCCGACAATTTCAAAACGGGACGTCATAATCAACGGAATGGAAAGAATCATCCCTGCACCAAATGCAATCACGTGGTAGATCAGCGGTGTTGCCGTTTCCGGAAAGTGAAACATGGCAAAACCGGTTGACATGAACAATGGCGGCAGGATTATCCGGCGTGCGGAGACCGGCTTTTTCTGTCCGCGCAGTCGCAGAAAGATAACCGCGGTAGCCATGAGTAACGGGATAAGCATCCCGAGAGCGGTCGTTGACAGGATGTGCATGGAAATGCTCCTCCTTACTCCATGATGGTACTAGTTTACACCATTTTTTAAAAAAGAGGAAAGCGCTCTTTTCCATTTCTGCAAGCAATCGCAGTCAGACGGGTGTCAGGCGACTGCAGGCTCATCCGTCTCGCGGACGTCGAGTTTGTGCTTCTTGCTATACACCATCGTCAGCGCGGCCATCAGCAGCGTAACGGAGCCGATCCCGAGCATGTAACCGGAGACGCCGAACAGATCGAGGCAAATCCCGGTCGTTCCCAAAGCGACGAGAAAGAACCCGCGGTCAAGCATCCCTTTGAAGGAGAAGAACCGGCCTTGCTGGTGCTCTGGCAGCCGGCGCTGAAAAATCGTCGTGGTCACGGGGAAAAAGAAAGCGACGGTAAAGCCAAAGACGCCAAATGAAGCCAAGACCATGAACCGGCTGTCTGCAAACGACATGCCGTACTGCGAAAGGGCAAAAAAGAACAGCAAAACAGTGGATGCGGCGATCAGGTTGCGTCCGCCAATCCAACGCTTGGCAAGGAGTCCGCCCGCCAAAATGCTCATGCCCTCTACCGTATAAATCCAGCCCATCAGCTCGGGACTTTGCTGGATTTCGCTGAAATTGAGCACGAGCAGGTTAAAGCCGCCGAGAAACAGCGTAATCAGGCCTGTGTTGAGCAAGGCAACCATCAGCGCAGGGTCTTTCTTCGTCACGGTCAGCACCTCGCGGAATTCTACCTTTTCCTGTCGCTTGCGGGAATCGACTGCGGGGATACGCAAAAATCTGGTGACAAAGGCCAGAGCCAGATAAGCCGCGAGCGAAAACAGGTAGAGTTGGGATAAATCCATGTTCGCGACGAGTATGCCGCCTATGGCTGTTCCGCCAATCCGTGACAATGTCGAGAGGTTGAGGTAGACGCTGTTTGCCTTCAACAAGTCAGCCGGACTGAGGATGGCTGGCAGGGAAGACTGCACGGTCGGAAAATAAAAAGCGGCAGAGACCTGCATGATGACCAGAGAGACGACCATCCATGAAAGGGAGCCGTAGTAGATCGCAGGGAGCATGCATATCGGACTGAGACAACGCACGAGGCTCGCATAAAGCATGATCTTTCCTTTGTCGTAACCGTCGATCATGACGCCGGCTTTTGGTGACAAGAGAATGCTGACGATCAGTCCGCTCATCAGAATCAATCCCTTGACCGTGTCGGAAGGGATCATGTGCTGCATGAACTGGAGGTTGGCGATAATGGAAATCCACATACCGGCACCAGCGATCACTTCTCCGGTCATTAGGAGGAGAAAGGTACGATTGCGCCACAACATCTAAGCCACTCCTTCTGCCTATTCAAAATTTTTTTATTAATTGGATTCACACAGTATAGCATTTGCCCAAAATTTTGTATATTGATTCCCGGCTGTCGTATGCGCGACGGAAAATGGGGAACCCTATATTTGTCAAAAGGGGTGTTCCTCTGTGAAACGAAAGCGAGCTTTGCTCTTATTGGTGGCTTACGGTTTTTCAGCTACCTTGGCGATATTTTACGGATTGGTGGAAAAACGCAGCCTGTTTGCCACCTTTCTCTTGTTTCACTTGCTCGTTTGTCTGTTGGTGCCGCTGTTTCACGGCATGTGGGAAGAAAAGCTGTCCGCACAGTGGAAGCGGGCATGGGTGCCCTTTGATCAAAAAGGAATGCTATACGGTCTGGGCCTAGGAGCGATGCTCATGACGGGAGTGATGGCGGGGACCTGGCTCTTGATCAGCGGGGGAATAGTGAACGCCAGTCACGTCAAATACACGCTAAATGATTGGGGAGTGACACCTGACTGGCTTCTCCCGTTTTCCCTGTATTTGGTCGTTGTCAATTCCTTGTTGGAGGAGCTGCTCTGGCGCGGCTTTGTTCTGGAGCGTCTGCTGGATGCGCTGGCCCGGCCTGTCGCTGTGCTGATAAGCGGTTTTTTTTACTGCTTGTATCATCTCGTCGTCGGAGTCATTTTGTTTGGATTGTTATGGGGAGTGCTGATCACGGGACTTGTGTTTGGAACGGGCCTTTTGTGGGGCTGGCTGAAAGGATTGTTCCCGACCGTTTACGCGACCTGGCTGAGCCACCTCATGGCCGATTTGGGGATCATTCTCGCACTGCACATCTGGGTTTACTGAATTGACCATAGGAGGGTGCCGAATGCTCAAGGATTATGAAGAACAACGGCTGCGGAAAAGGCTGCTCTCGGCTCTCAGACAAAACGGAGAACAGCCTTTGCTTTATTTTGATACATATGGATATACGCCTGTGAATGCCTTGCTGGCCTACATCCGCACGTTAAAAGGCTGCAGCGGTGTCACCCTGAACGACATCCGGCAAGTGGTCGATCACGATCCGGAGCACCGGATCGACTGGGATGGCGGAGCGTTGATCCGCGCTACGTACGGGTTTTTGCCAGGTCCGAAAAAATGGGGCGAGGAGGTGGAGCCGCCGCCGCAGCTGTTTTATGGTACGCATCGAAAGCTGATCCCGCAAATAGCCGAGGGAGGACTCCTGCCAATTGCAAACGAACATGTGCAGTTGGCTGCAAGCCCGGCCGATATCGGTGAGGAGCAAGGTACACTGGTCTTGCTTGCAGTCAGTGCCCACGATGCATGGCAGCAAAAGATACGCTTTTATCAAGGCTCGGAACGTTATTTTTTTGCCGAGGCCATTCCTGCTGCTTACTTATCCGCATCGGTGCTGCCTGAGCGCCGCTGACTGCGCTCATCGAGCCGGCGAAGCCTTTCGGCGATTACATCCGACCGGTCCCGCTGTGTATGTTTATGTAACAAAAATGTATTGAACAGATCGCTTTCGCTGTCAAAATGAAGGCCTCGTTCTTCGCAACGCTTCCGGCAATCGGCCAGCAAGGCCGGGTCGGCAATAGGCAATCGGATGCTGTGATAGGGACTGTTTTGCTTCATCTCAGCAAGGAGCTGGCTGAGCGTTTGGATGGTTGCATCCGGGTCCAGGCCAAGCGACTGGACGTCGGTCCTCTCTCTATTGAGGATCTTGATCGCGCTGTCCATCATTTTGATGGCTCCGGCAAAATTCCCTCTGCGCTGGTGGTAGAGCGACACGGCTACTTGAATCAAGCCGACCCAAACCGCCCTTCTTTCTCCGGGAGGGCTTTCTTTCCAATATTCCTCCAGAATTTCGTGGCATTCAAAATAATCCCGTTCGGCATGGAACTGTATCAGGTATTCCAGATAGGGTTGGGGGTACATAACGATGACCTCACTCTTTTGTTTTCCGTTTTCACTATGTACTATTATAGAGGAGGATACATACAGAAAACGAGGTGCAGGAAAGAAAATGACCAAAGAAGAAATTCTTGCCATTCTGGAAGAGAAGCAATTGACAGATGTGATTGAACTGATACAAGATGCGGAAACGGGTGATCTGGAGGAGCTGGAGCTGGTTGAGAGTCTGGGGCTTCTCTGGGACGAGACGCTGAACCGGGAAGTGCTCCAGCTGCTTGAGAGCATGGGGGTTTCGATTATTTACGTGACCGATGATGACGAAGAAGGCGAGGAAGACGAAGGCGCTGATTGATACATGAAGAAGAACCAACCTTCCGGTGGGGGTTGGTTCTTCTCTTTATTCTTTACTTTTGAGTCCAAACCCGATTCTTGTTCCGGGTGGGAGGAAATTTGTCGCCTTTCCCCAGTTCGATGATCATCGGGTCCTGGACACTCGCTCCAGTCTCCCCGATTTCCATGTATACGGCGTTTTTCGGAGACTTGTCTCCCTCGTGAAAACGGCTGCGCTCGCCCATCTATATTCCCCTCTTTCCATGCGATGTAATCGTCACGCTTAGTATTTCATACGGCAGCGTGGTTCATCCTGATTGTTCATGTTGACGATACATTCAGAATTGATTTACGATTGAAATTAAATGATATACGGGGAGGTTGCCACGTGCTTCGCCTGTCTTTGCAAAAGGATTCCAATGTTTCGTATCACGAACAATTGTACCAGCAGATCGCAGCGGCCATACGCAGCGGTGAATTGCCGCCTCATGCACAGCTCCCCACGGTTAGAGAACTGGCGGCACAGCTCAAGGTAAACTACAACACGATTCGCAGCGTGTACTTGCGGCTTCAACAGGAGGGCCTGGTCGACTCCAGGCAAGGAAGAGGAACGATTGTCAGCAATGTCGTCAATGATCCCCTGCTGACCCGCAACCCCGCCCATCTAGCTTTGCTGGCCAAAGAGACGATTCACAAAGTAAAGGCTATGGGGTATTCGATGGAGGAATTCACGCGGGTGCTTTCCGTAGTGATGCATGAGATCAATCAGTTTCCCGTCCTCTTCATCCGTTTTACAGAGCTGGAGCTGGCCGAATATTTGCGTTTGGTCCAATATCACTTGCCCAGTGCGATGGTGGAAGGGCGAACACTGGATGACTTTTGGGATTGGCTGGAGAAAGAAGGAGGACTATTGTGTCAGTATAAAGCAATTGTCACGCATCCTTCGGTCAGCGCCAGAGTGAAGCAGGCGTTGCCGCGCGAATCACCGCCGATTGTCAGTCTCGATTTCATTCCGGACCCGACTACCGTGATTCCTGCCATGGAGGCGTACCCGCAGCAAACCAAGGTAGGTCTCATTTGCGCAACCCTCCGTGGAGCCGAAGGAATGATCGCCGATCTGCATAATGCCGGTATTACCCACTTGGATTTGCGAACGATAGAAGCCAATTCCCCGGACGTATTCGAGCTGATAGCCCATTGCGACGTCGTTTACATCTCCAAACCGGGCTACATGACCCGGCCGCATCTCCTGACGCTGCCCAAGGTGAAGGAATTTCAGGAAATTCCTGACCACCACGGGATCAATGAGCTAAGGAAAATCGTCACCCAGTAAAAGCCAACGGAGATGAAAATTTCATGAAACAAGCGAGCTGGATGCTGCTGGGAGCCGTTTTTTTATGGGGCCTGACGGTCGTCCCGGTAAAATGGGCCATGGAAACATTGCACCCTTTTTCCCTGATGTGCATGAGACTTCTTACAGCCGGACTCATTCTTTTTTTCTTTGCCAAACGAAACGCCAAAGCAAGGCGTCATGCTGGCGCCCAGCAAGAAGGACTTATCATTCCCTGGAAGCGAATGGCCATGCTTTCATTTACCGGTGTCGCGGGATACTTTCTCTGCAATTTTTCCGGGATGTCTCTTACCAGCGGGGTGCACGCCAGCATGATCGCTGCGATGCTGCCGCTCTTTACACTCTCGCTCGCGGCTCTTTATTTAAAAGAGCGCGTTACAATCTCCCAGTGGCTCGGCCTGCTGATCGGAATGGCAGGCGTACTCATGATCACACTGCAATCTCAAAGCAAAGCCAGCTTCTCGGTTTTGGGGGATTTGCTCGTTTTGGCTGGCGAATTTGTTTTCGCGATCTATGTGATTCAACAAAAACGGCCCGCAGGGGAAGAGAAGATGCCGAGCGAATGGTTTACCTGCCTGACGCTTTTGATCGGAGGAATCATGGTGATTCCGTTCGCCCTGGCGGAGGTCTGGATGTACGGGCCCCCTGTTTTTAACGGAAAGACCTTTGCCTGCTTTCTCTTCCTGACGCTCGGCTGCACGGTTTGTGCCTATAGTTTGTGGAATCAGGCATTGAAGACAGTGTCCGCAGCCCGGGCAGGCATCTACCTGAATGCAACACCATTGATCAATGTGGCGACGGCTATTCTGTTTCTTCACGAACCTTTGACCGCAATGACTGTGCTGGGAGGTTTTCTCGTTCTCATCGGTGTGGCCTGGGCGGAGCGAAATAAACAAAGGAATTCCCCGGCGGAACCGTTTCTCGAGTCAAAAAGCCTCTAGCCAGCGCGTAGGGCGGATGCTCATTTTCCCATTGAATAGATACATGTACCGTGCCGAAGCACTCCCCTCGACATATTTTGTAACTGTACCAAGTGAAGAGGGGGTGAAGCGAGTGAGCTGCGGATGCAAAAAGTCTTACGGCCATTGCTATCACAAACAATGCTGCAAAAAGAAATACTACAAGAAAAAATGCTATTACAAACCCGTTTATAAGTACGACTGCCATAGCTATAAAAAAGGGTATGGTGGCGGCTACGGTCACGACTCCTCTTCCTCCAGCGGTGGTTACGACAGCCGCTATTAACAGAAATAACATGCTTCCCATTTAAGCGGGAGCATGTGCTGACCGCCAGCGGTCATACCTCCAAATGTGAAAGAATGCGATCCGTCTTTCACCAAAAGCGCCGACAGAAGCTGTGTGTACACAGGTCTTCTGTCGGGCGCTTTTTTTTGTTGTCAGACTGTTTTATTTTTTGGAAAAAAGAGGATTGAAGGCATTCAAAACGAAATGAACATGGAAAGGGTTGGAAAGGAGCGGTCAAAGCCATGTTGACAGGGATTACGGTAGTCGATTTTTCGCGCCATCTTCCCGGACCGTTTTGCACCATGAGACTGGCTGACCTGGGAGCAGAAGTGATCAAGGTGGAGACGCATCCGTCCGGAGACCCTGGACGGGCAATGGGACCGAGAATCGGGGAGGCAAGAGCAATATTTCTTTCTACCAACCGAAATAAACAAAGCGTGGCACTCAATCTTCGTACGGGGAAAGGCAAAGAGCTGGCGTATGAGTTGGCCAGGCAGGCCGATGTAGTTGTCGAAAGCTTTCGGCCCGGAGTAATGAAGCTCTTGGGCCTTGACTACGAAAGACTTTCCAAAAGCCATCCCTCCATCATTTACTGCTCCCTTACCGGGTATGGACAGAGCGGCCCGATGCATCAGCTAGGCGGGCATGATCTCAACTTCCAGGCAGCAAGCGGACTCCTTGCTGCGATCCGCGGCGAGGACGGAAAACCGGTGGCTGCAGAGGTCCCGATTGCCGATTATGCGGGCGGCATGTACGCATCCGAGCAAATCTGCGCGGCATTGATCAGGCGGTACCAAACAGGCCAGGGAGCGTATCTGGACATTTCGTTGGTTGACGCATTGTCCTCCTGGATGGGCATGCACGTCCTTTGCGCCCAACATGCACGGGAAGAAGAGATGGCCCGGTTTTTTAAAGGTCGCCTTGCCTACCAGATCTTTGAAACAGCGGAAGGAAAGTACGTCGTTCTCGCGGCCCTCGAGGAAAAGTTCTGGCTCAATTTCTGCAGGGCAGTCGGCCGCGAGGATTGGGAAGACCTGTACGGGGCGGGGCTCGACGAACACCCGCATGTGTACGAAGAAATGAAAAAGCTTTTTCTATCAAGGACACAGCCCGAGTGGGGGGAACTGGGAAGCGAGGTGGACTGCTGCCTGACTCCCGTAGAGGAGATAGATACTTGGCTGGATAGCGCTTTTATAAAAAACAGACAACTGACGTTTACGCTTGAAGCAGGAGAATACGGGGAGAGACTGCAGGTTCGCACCCGAGCCAGTCTTTCTGACAGGGACGAGCCGGTCCGGGACCTATCGCCTCCGCCAGGTTATGGAGCGAATACCCGCCAGGTACTGACGCAGAAGCTGGGGCTGTCGCTTGAAGAGTTGGCCCAATTGGGAAGGGACGGAGTCATTTTCGTTTGAATACTAGCATAAACGGAGGTTTTGTGAATGAATGACCAACAGACACTTCCTCTCTATACCGAGCTTCATGAGGGGGTTCTGACTATTGTGCTGAATCGTCCGCGCGTATTGAACGCGATGACGATCGAGATGTTTTCTCTCCTGAAAGATGCGATTTCCTTTGCGGCTACCAAGGAAGAAGTAAGAGTGGTGATCTTTCGGGGAGCAGGCGGAAATTTTTGTTCCGGCGCCGATTTAAGCGTGCTCAGCATGCTGAGTGAATCAGATCAAGCCCATCAGGCGCTGACCATCATCAACGACTTTCTGCTGCAATTGCATCATATGCCCAAACCTGTGATTGCTGTTGTGGAAGGCGCGGCGGTAGGAGCAGGACTAAACCTTGCTCTCCATGCGGATTTTGTCCTGGCTGCAAAGGAGGCCGTGCTTCAGGAACCGTTTGTCCATATCGGATTGACTACCGACTTTGGCGGCACGTATTTGTTGCCAAGGCTGGTCGGTATGGCCCAGGCAAAACGACTGGCCTTGCTGGGAGAAAAAATCAGCGGAAGCGAAGCCGAGAAGATAGGGTTGATCTACAAGGCAGTCGATGCAGCGGCTCTTGAACAAGAAGCAAACCAGCTTGCGAAAGTCCTGCTGCGGATGCCGAAGCTGGCGTGGGAGACCACCAAAATGGGATTGACAGCATGTCTGGAGCTCAACATGGAGGAGGCTCTAGCCTGGGAAAAACAGCAGCAGCCCAAACTGATCGCCCATCCAGAGTTTCAGACGGTCATCCGCCAGCGGCTGAAAAAAGAGTAAAGCGCCAAGAGAGTTTTTCATCAAAGAACGGGCCTTTCAGGGGAAATTATCCATTGAGAACAGGGCATACCTATGGTAAAGTAAATAACAACAAGATCCTGCGATGTTCGTTAGGCTGTATATGTTTCTAACCTTATACGTATTTTCTGGGAGACAGAACTTCACGCGGATGTCAGGCCCACCTCCCTGTATGGGACGCATGGGAAGGCAAAAACGTGGACGGGTCGCCCACCTGTGTGAGCACAGGTTACAGAAACATTAGGTCGGACGGCAGAGCGGGGGATTTTTTTGTCCAAGCCTGGAAAGCAATTTCCATTCCTATGTGGCAAAAATTGTACATAAAAAACCTGAGGCCTCGTCGCTTCAGGTTTTTTTGTTATTCGTGATGTGGGACGCTATTGGTTTTTGGAGGAATTGGAGCCTCCTGAAAAGCTGCTGCCGCCGCCTCCGTTATTCCCGCCGGCCATGTTATGGCCTGCGCCTTGATTTTGCTGATCGCCATTGTTCACGATGGTCAGCGTCTGCTCCAGGTCCTTGCTGTCCTTTGCATCCTGGATGATTTGGTACATTTGCAGGAAGTTTGCTTTCTGGCCCTCGGGAATGCCTTTGATCCGAACAGTCAGCTCTTGGGGACCATTCTGCTGCTGATTGCCGCTGTTTCCCCCTTGGTCTTGACCGCCGCTGCTGTCGCCGGTTTGGTCCTCCAAAAAGCTGAGGAACATGGAGTCGTCCTGATCTCCGCCACCCTGCTGCTGTGATTGCTGTCCTTGTCCCTGCCCCTGTCCGCCTTGCTGCTGTCCACCTTGCTCAGGCTCGAACAGGACGCTAAATTCATTCAAGTCCGTCTGGATGATCCCGATGACGTTCATCCCGATCCTCCTTAGCTGTCAAAGTCGTGTATCAACCCGGGTGTCTGGAATGGTGGACACCGCGGTGCTGCAAGTAATTATGGTAGAAATACTCCACGATGGAGATGGCAAAAGCGGTTAAAAATATTCCCGAAAGACGGTAGGGCACTGCAAATAGGGCACAGCTCAGCCAGAGAAGGGCAAAGGCGAGCCCAAAATCGGCCGTACTGGCGAATGTGTTGTTTGTACGCGGAAGGATAAACAGATCCCCGGCCACATAAGAGATAAGACTGATGACTACGCTGGTGACGAGCGCAAATGAGAGTGACGTTCCCGACCACATTAGCCCCGGAACGGCAATAATCCCGTTTGAGAGGAGCTTTATCAAGATGCTCAAGAACGAACACCTCCTTTCATGCTCTTAGTATGATCCTAGGTAGTCTTGCTATTCGTATCGCGGAAATTCGATTTCAACCGGCGCACGCTGTTCTCGTCAGGTGTGACATAAAGAGTGCGCTGCTGCTCGTAGATGACGAATCCGGGCTTGGCTCCGCTAGGTTTTTTCACATGCTTCACCAGTGTGTAATCGACCGGAACCTGACTGCCGTTTTGGGCTTTGCTGTAATAGGCAGCGAGCAGTGCCGCTTCTTTCAGTGTTTGTTCCGAGAAATCTCGCCCGCGGATCACGACGTGGGACCCGGGGATATCCTTGGTATGAAGCCATGTATCACCCGAGGACGCCAGCTTGTTGGTCAAGTATTCATTTTGCTTGTTGTTTTTGCCTACCAGGATTTCCACACCCTCTGAGGACGTATACGTATCCAGCTCGGGGCGGTGGTCTTTTTTCTTTTTGGCCTGACGCTTTTGCCTGTTGCGGATGTAGCCCTGCTCCGCCAGCTCTTCTCTGATCTCTTCCGTATCCTGTACAGTCGCATGCTCCAACTGAACGAGCAGGCCGTCGAGATAAACAATTTCTTCTTCAGCCTGCGCGATCTGTTCCGCTACAATGCCAAGACTGTTTTTGGCCTTGTTGTATCGTTTATAGTACGCCTGCAAGTTTTCCGAAGGTGTTTTTAGGGGATCGAGCGGGATGCGGACGACACCGCCATCCTCGTCGTACCAATTGACTGTTTCCAGCACGGTATCTCCGCGTTTCAGCAGATGCATATTGGCCGTGATCAATTCGCCGTAAAGGCGGTATTGCTCCGCTTCCTGGGCATCCACCAGGGTTTGCTCCAGCTTCTCGATTTTTTTGACGTTTTTGTTCCGTTCATTGGTTACGAAGCGGATCAGATCGTGAACCTTCTGCTTGACCGTATCCCGCTGTGCCTTTCCTTCAAAATAACCCTGCAGGCATTGGCTGACGGTGGGAAAGGAAGTGATGGCAGCATCTTGAAGATGTATCAGGGAAACGACGTGAAAGTATGTTTTGTCTTTGGCCACGGCCAAATGAGGGACGTAGTCGTGTCGGGCAATGTCTTGCATCACTTGCGAAAACGCTTGCCACAATGCTTCGCGGGTCGGCAGTCCGGAGCGGTGAACGATTTCTTTTGCGAGCAGGGGACTCATCCCCGTAAATGTATCGACCAATTGCTTGTCGAAACGGCCGCCGTTCCAGTTAAACAGCGAGATAAACTCCTGCTGGGATACAAGCAGGGGATTTTTTTTGTCCTGACCGGGCGGAGCGACATACGTTTTGCCTGGAAGCACCTGCCGATACTGACTGATGGCGAGAGTCACATGCAGCGCACTGTCCAGGATTACACCGGTCGCCGGGTCGAGCAGGATGATGTTGCTGTGTTTTCCCATGATCTCCATCACGATCCGCCTGCGCGTCGTATCGCCCAGCTCGTCGCGGGCACGGATATCCATATGGACGATCCGCTCCATACCGACCTGCTCAATCGATTCAATCAATCCGCCTTCGCAATGCTTTCGAAGGAGCATGCAAAACATCGGGGCTTCCATCGGATTGGTAAAATCCTCGGTAGTCAGATGGAGGCGGGGATAGGTCGGGTTGGCAGAGAGCAGCAGCTTGCCCGTTTCCCCCTGCATTCGCAATTGCATGACAATATCGCTGTAATGGGGCTGGTGGATTTTGGCAATCCGCGCGCCCTCCCATCGCTTTAGTTCTTGTACAACGGCACGAGTCACAACACCGTCAAAAGCCATTTTCTTCACCTCTAGCTCTTAAAAAATACAAAATACGCTGTGAACGGTTCATGACCTCTTCTCATAAATAAGGATGATTGTCGCCTAGCGTCAGACACAGTGTAACATATTACCCCCTTTGACGGTATTGGAAGCATGGGCGGCTTTGGTTGACACTGCAAAGAGTTGTCTCCTATAATGAATTAACGATTTTACGACAGTGGAAGTGATATCCATGGTCCGAAGCATGACTGGTTATGGCCGAAAGGAAACCATGTACGGGGCTTTCAGGTTGTCCGTGGAGATGCGGGCTGTCAATCATCGTTATGCGGAAATCATCGTTCGACTGCCGAAAGCCTACGGTGTACTGGAAGATCCGGTTCGCAAGCTGGTGGCCGAATACGTCCGCCGCGGGCGAGTAGAAGTGATGATTTCGATCGATGAGGCGGCATCCAGCGAGGCAGAGTTTCAAGTAAACTGGGACGCCGCAGAAAAGTACGTCAGGGCGTTGCGTGAAATGAACGATCGGTTTTCTCTCAGCGAACCGTTGGCAGCGAAAGACTTGCTGCAGCTGCCGATGGTGATTTCCGAGAAGGAGACAGTAGCGGTAGAGCCCCAGTCGTTCTGTGAGCCGCTTCTGGAAGTGACGAGAGAAGCCGCGAAAGACCTTCTTTCGATGAAGAAAAAAGAAGGACAAAAGCTGGCGGAAGATATCAGCAGTCGGCTTGCCGACATTGTCTCCTGGACCAGAGAAATCGCCCAGAGCGCTCCTGTCGTAGTGGAGGAGTACCGAGCCCGGTTGCAGCAGCGTATCAGTGAATGGATGCAAGGCGCACCGTTTGAGCTTGACATGCAGCGGCTGGCGCAGGAGGTTGCCTTTTTCGCAGATCGAAGCGATATCAGCGAAGAGATCACGCGTCTGGAAAGTCACTGCACGCAGTTTTCAGAGCTGCTGAAACAGCCGGAAGCAGTTGGGCGGAAGCTCGACTTTTTGCTGCAGGAGATGAATCGGGAAGCCAATACCATAGCTTCCAAGGCCAACAACCTTTCCATTCAACGGTTGGCCATCGAGATCAAGACAGAATTGGAAAAGATGAGAGAGCAGGTTCAAAACATCGAGTAGCGATGAAGGGGTGGACGGTGCCGTCATGGCCATTAAGCTTATTAATATCGGATTTGGCAATATCGTCAACGCCAACCGTATTATTTCCATTGTCAGTCCGGAGTCCGCGCCGATCAAGCGGATCATCCAGGAAGCGCGAGACCGCAACATGCTGGTGGATGCTACATACGGCAGAAGAACAAGGGCAGTGATCATCACCGACAGTGACCATGTCATCCTGTCCGCGGTTCAGCCGGAAACGGTCGCGCAGCGGCTGACGAACAAAGACGATGAATCGGACGAATAAAGCAGGAGTTGAATGCATTCATGAGCGATAGGGGTCTCCTTCTGGTTCTCTCTGGACCGTCAGGCGTAGGGAAAGGAACGGTTTGCAAAGCCCTTCGGGAGCGCATGCCGGACCTGGTCTACTCTGTTTCTGCCACGACGCGTTCGCCGCGTGCGGGTGAAGTAGAGGGAGTGAACTACTTTTTTACGAGCAAGGAAGAATTTCGCCGGATGATCGAGCAGGACCAGCTGCTCGAATGGGCAGAGTACGTAGGAAACTACTATGGAACGCCGCGCAGGTTCGTGGAAGAGACCTTGGACAGCGGGCGTGACGTGATCCTGGAAATTGAAGTGCAGGGAGCTTTGCAGGTTAAGCAAAAGTTCCCGCAGGGGACGTTTTTGTTCCTGGCTCCGCCGGATTTGGCCGAACTGGAAAATCGGATCGTGGGCAGAGGCACGGAGTCAGAGGAAACCATCCGTCACCGCATGGAAATGGCTCGCACCGAGATCGAACTGATGGATCAGTACGACTACGTAGTAGTAAATGATCAGATTGAATGTGCCTGCGAACGTATTCAATCGATCATTACAGCCGAACATTTAAAGAAAGAACGTCAAATCCACAAGTTTCGCAAATGGTTGAAGGAGGCTGAATGAATCATGTTGTACCCCTCGATTGACAAGCTGACCGCAAAGGCTGAAAGCAAATATACGCTGGTGACGATCGCTTCCAAGCGCGCCCGCCAAATCCGCGAGAACAGCGCTGTGCAGGTGGATAAGCCAAAGTCCAAGAAGTTTGTTGGCCAAGCGCTGGAAGAGCTGATCGAAGACAAGCTGATCCACGATACGATTGATTCTCGGAAATAAGCGGACCGTTAACCGCGTACCTCGTTACGAAACAACCTCGCGCAGGTTGTTTTTTTTCGGACTGGAGATACCCACCTAGAGAGGAGAGATATGGATGCTTCCTTTGACAGGCAAACAAATCGTATTGGGTGTTTCAGGGGGAATAGCCGCTTACAAAGCTGCAGCGCTAACCAGCAAGCTGACCCAGGCTGGGGCTTTGGTGCGTGTCATCATGACCCAGAACGCCGCAAAATTTGTACAGCCGCTCACCTTTCAAGCGCTGTCCCATGGGCCGGTGTATACAGATATATTTGAGGAGCCGGAACCAAGCGTGATCAGTCATATCGATCTGGCGGACAAGGCGGATTTGGTGCTGATCGCCCCGGCTACAGCCAATGTGATCGGAAAAATGGCCAACGGGATCGCCGACGACATGCTGACAACCACTGTGCTCGCCACGAAAGCGCCGGTCATGCTGGCACCTGCGATGAATGTAAATATGTATCATCATCCGGCAGTTGCACAAAACCTGCAAAAACTGACCGATTTCGGCTATCGCTTCATCGAACCGGGCGAAGGGCTGCTTGCCTGTGGTTGGGTCGGGAAGGGCAGGCTGGCCGAGCCGGAGGAGATCGTAGAAGCGGTTATTCGCTTTTTTGCTGAGCAAACACGGGAAAAGCAGGATTTGAAAGGGAAAAGGGTGCTCGTAACCGCCGGCCCGACGCGAGAAAAGATCGATCCGGTCCGTTACATCACCAATCATGCTTCGGGCAAAATGGGCTATGCGATCGCCGAAGCCGCTCAGGCACGGGGAGCAGATGTCGTTTTGGTCAGCGGTCCGACACATTTGCCTCCGCCCGCCAGAGTAAAGCTCGTACCGGTAGAATCGGTGCAGGAAATGTACGATGCGGTCATGGCTGAACTGCCGATCAGCGACATTGTCATCAAATCAGCCGCAGTCTCCGACTATCGGCCAAAAGTGGTGCACGAGCATAAAATGAAAAAAGGAGAGGGGCCACTCGTCCTGGAGCTGGACAAGGCACCCGATATCCTCAAAGAGGTAGGGCAGAGAAAGGAAAAGCAGTTTGTCGTCGGTTTTGCCGCAGAGACGCAGGATGTGCTGCAGCATGCAAAGGGGAAACTGGACAGAAAAAATTTGGATATGATTGTAGCAAACGATGTCTCGCTGGAAGGCGCCGGAATGGGCAGCGACACCAATATCGTCACCCTGTTGACAAGGGAGGGAGAGCAGGTGGCGCTGGACAAATTGAGCAAGCGGGAAGTAGCGGATAAATTGCTTGATGCGATCTTGCTCAAGCTGGACCATCAGCCTCTGCCCGAAAAGCTATGATCGCCCGTGTCATTGTAGATGTTCCCGTAAACCGGACGAACCGGCCGTTCGATTACCGCGTTCCTGAGTGGCTCGTGCCGCTGATGAAAACGGGCAGCAGAGTCATCGTTCCATTTGGCCCCCGCAAGCTGCAGGGATATGTCATCGGCTTGGAGGAAGCGGCCGAACAGGGAGCAGCTGACAAGCTGCGGGACGTCGAACAGGTTCTCGATGATCAGCCGCCGCTCTCAGACGAGCTGATCAGACTGGGGGAATGGATGTCGAAGCAGTACCTTTGTCCATGGGTAACTGCTTTGCAGGCGATGATTCCGGCGGTATTGAAGGGGAAGTCGGAGAAATGGCTGCTCGCCTCAGACCAGTTGGAGGAAGAGATGTGCGGCCGCTCTCCGCTGCTGTGGGAGCTGTTCAGACGAAAGCAGCTGCCGCTTGCCGAGGTGGAAAAGCACTTTCCCGAAGAAGCCATGCTCGTGCCGGGGTGGATTTCGAGCGGACTTCTCTCCACAGGCTATCAAGTAACCGATCGGGTGACCCGCAAACAGCAATCGTTTGTCCGCAGTTTGCTGACTCGCGAGGAGCTTGCGGCAGCGGCCGAGAGCCTGCCGGCCCGGGCGGAGCAGATGCGGCGGGTTCTTCAGCTGTTGATCGAGCAGGAAGGCCAGTCCTTCTCCGTAAAAATGCTGCAGGAAGAGCTCGGGATTACCCGCTCTCCATTGAAAAGCCTGGAGAGCCGAGGCTGGATCGCGATCGAACAACTGGAGGTATACAGAGACCCGTATGCGCACAGGCGTTTTGCGGCAGCCCAAAAGCCCGTCTTTACCGACCAACAGGAGCATGTCCTGCAAGCCGTGCAGCTGTCGATCAAAAAAAACGAGTACGGCGCCTTTCTTTTGCATGGAGTGACCGGAAGCGGCAAAACAGAAGTGTATCTCGAAGCGATCGAAGAGACGTTGGCCAGAGGGCGGGAAGCGATTTTTCTGGTGCCGGAAATCTCGCTGACTCCGCAAATGGTGGAGAAATTCAAGGCCCGATTCGGCAATGAGGTAGCGGTCCTGCACAGCGCCCTGTCCCAGGGAGAGCGGTATGACGAGTGGCGCAAGATCATCCGCAAAGAGGTAAGCGTCGTCGTGGGGGCCCGCTCCGCTGTTTTTGCCCCGTTCCAAAACGTCGGGCTGATCGTCATCGACGAAGAGCATGAAAGCTCGTACAAGCAGGAGGAGACACCGCGCTATCATGCGAGGGAGGTCGCTATCTGGCGGGCCAAGGAAAACAACGCCGTTCTTCTCATGGGCAGCGCGACACCTGCCCTGGAGACCTATGCGCTGGCCGAACGGGGCCGCTATACGCTGCTTTCGATGCCTGACCGCGTCGGAAACCGCCCGCTTCCCCGCGTTCACGTCGTCGATATGAGAGAAGAGCTGCGTTCCGAAAACCGCTCGATGTTCAGCCGTCAGCTGCATGAGATGATCGGAGAGCGGCTTGCGCGTCAGGAGCAGATGGTGCTGTTTTTGAACCGCAGGGGTTTTTCCACATTCGTCATGTGCCGCTCCTGCGGCTATACGCTTCGTTGTGTACACTGCGATATTTCGCTTACCTACCATCGGACCAATCACACGGCTCGCTGCCACTACTGCGGGTATACGATCAAGCAGCCGAGCCACTGCCCGGAGTGCCAGAGCGAGCATATCCGCTTTTTTGGAACGGGAACGCAAAAGGTCGAGGAGGAGCTGGCTCGCCTGTTTCCCGGGATCCGGGTGATCCGCATGGACGTGGATACCACCTCGCGAAAAGGGGCGCATGAAGAGCTGCTCCGCAAGTTTCGCACCGGTCAGGGAGATGTGCTGCTCGGTACGCAAATGATTGCCAAAGGGCTTGATTTTCCCCGCGTCACACTGGTCGGCGTCATTGCCGCTGATACGTCGCTCTTTTTACCCGATTTTCGCGCCGCCGAGAAGACCTTTCAGCTGCTTACCCAGGTAGGCGGACGCGCCGGACGCCACGAATTGGAAGGGGATGTGGTGATTCAGACCTATACCCCGGAGCATTACAGCATCATGCACGCGACAAGGCATGACTACCCTTCTTTTTATCGGGAAGAGATGCTGCAGCGCAGGCGCACTGGCTATCCGCCGTATTTCCGGCTCGTGCTGATCACGTTTTCCCATGAGGAAGTACCGGTCGTCATCAAAGCAGCACATCTGGTCGCCGATTATCTACGTCCCCGGTTGGCGGAGACGACGATTTTGCTGGGCCCTGTCGCTTCGCCCATTGCACGCGTGAAAGATAGATTTCGGTTCCAAATCATGTTAAAATATCGTGATGAATCGCGGCTGCCGGACCTTTTGGCCCAGGCGACATCCGCATTTGAAGAATGGAACAAACAGCAGAAGGTACTGATGACGATTGACGTCGATCCGTACGTACTGCTTTAGGGAGGATAAACAACAAATGGCTATTCGCACAATTGTCAAACACCCAGATCCAATCCTGCGGGAAAAAGCAATCCAGGTAAGAAATTTTAACGCCAACCTGCACAAGCTGCTCGATGATATGGCGGAAACGATGTACGATGCTGACGGAGTAGGCCTGGCGGCGCCGCAGGTAGGCATTTCCAAACGCGTCATCGTCATGGACTGCGGCGACGGTCTGATCGAAGTGGTCAATCCGGAAATTATTGACCACAAAGGAGAGCAGTTTGACTATCCGGAAGGCTGCCTCAGCATCCCGGGACTGCGCGGGGATGTCCGCCGCCACAAATGGATCAAGCTGCGCGGACAAGACCGCAACGGCAATGTCTTTGAAATGGAAGCGGACGACCTTCTGTCCCGTTGTGCCCAGCACGAGATTGACCATCTGAACGGCGTTCTGTTTATTGACGTGGCAGACCGGGTTTATACGGTAAATCCGGACGAGGAAGGGGAATAAATCGAATTGAAAGACGTGCGCATACTCTTTATGGGAACGCCCGACTTTGCCGTTCCCTGCCTGGAGGCACTGATCGCAGACGGGTATACGGTTGTTGCGGCCGTCACCCAGCCTGATCGGCCTGTCGGACGCAAACAAGTGATGACGCCGCCTCCGGTGAAGGAGGCGGCTTTGCGGCATGGCATTCCCGTGCTGCAGCCGGAGAAGATCAAAGCGCCGGAAGCGCTGGAGGAAGTGCTTTCGCTTCGCCCTGATCTGATCGTCACGGCTGCATACGGGCAAATCCTGCCCAAGCAATTGCTCGAAGCACCGGGATTTGGCTGCATAAATGTCCATGCGTCGCTGCTCCCGAAATACCGGGGCGGCGCTCCCATCCACAAGGCGATCATCGCCGGGGAAAAGGAATCGGGCGTAACGATCATGTACATGGTGGAAGCGTTGGACGCAGGCGACATGCTCTCCAAAGTCACCGTCCCCATCGAAGAGCGGGATACAGCAGGCACACTGTTTGACAAGCTGTCGGCAGAAGGCGCCAAGCTGCTGGTGAAAACACTTCCGGGACTTCTGGCCGGAGAAATCGTGCCTGAGCCGCAGGATCACGAGCAAGCGACGTTTGCTCCGACGATCAAGCGGTCCGAGGAGAAGGTCGACTGGACCAAAACAGCGGAGGAAGTGTACAACCAGGTCAGAGGATTAAACCCATGGCCAGTTGCTTTTACAACGTATCAAGGAAAAAACTGGAAAATATGGTGGGTAGAAAAGCATTCTGCGACCAGCCAAGGCGCCGAGCCGGGCACGATCATCGCCCTCGAGCAGGACGGCTTGGTAATCGCTTGCGGCAGCGGGGCGGTCAAGCTCACCGAATTGCAGCCGGAAGGGAAAAAACGGATGAGCGCTCTCGACTTTTTGCGGGGAGCGGGCGGCAGCTTGGAAATCGGCACAAAGGTAGGAGAATGACAAGTGGCAAAAAAAGGTGCGCGTGACATTGCCCTCGATGTCTTGAACCGGGTGGAAGAACATCAGTCTTACAGCAATTTGGAGCTTAAACACGTCCTGAACCGAGAGGAGTTGCGCGCTCCCGATGCCGGGCTGGTGACGGAGCTGGTGTATGGCACGATCCAGCGCCGACTGACGCTGGATACGGCACTGGATCGTTTCATACGGGGCAAGAAGGTGCAGACATGGGTGAAGAATTTGCTTCGCCTCAGTCTATACCAGATTCGCTTTCTCGACCGGATTCCCGATCGGGCGGTCGTCCATGAAGCGGTAGAAATCGCCAAGCGGAGAGGACATCAGGGCATCGCCTCAATGGTAAACGGCGTTTTGCGCAACGCTCTTCGCAGTCCCGATCTGTGGGACAAGCTGGGCAGCGGTGATGACGCTGCACGGCTTTCGATTGAACAATCCCATCCGGAATGGCTTGTGCGCAGATGGGCGGGGCAATACGGAATAGAAGAGACGAGGCGGATTCTCGAAAGCAACAACCGCCCGCCGCGCACTTCCATTCGGGTCAATACACTGAAGTCCACGAGAGATGAGCTGCTGGGCAAGCTGAGGGAGCAGTTTTCAGCAGTCGAGCCTTCCATCGTCAGTCCAGACGGCCTTGTCATGGAAGGCGGCCATGCAGCCGGGACAGAATGGTTCCGCCAGGGATTGTTCACTGTTCAGGACGAAAGCTCTATGCTTGTGGCCCCTGCGCTCGCTGCCGATCCGGGCATGCGGGTGCTTGACGCCTGTGCGGCGCCGGGAGGGAAAACGACCCATATCGCCGCGCTGATGCAGAACCGCGGAGAAATCATCGCAAGTGATGTGCATCCCCACAAGCGCGATCTGATTGCCCAAAATGCAAAGAGACTGGGGATCACCATTATCGAACCGATTGTTTCAGACGCCTTGCATCTAGGCGAGAAAAAACTGGGTACATTTGATCGAATCCTGCTGGATGCCCCTTGTACAGGCTTTGGCGTGATTCGGAGAAAGCCGGATCTCAAGTGGAACAAGACGCCGGATGACGTCAAAGCAATCGCGGAGCTTCAGTACAAGCTGCTGGAAAGCGTAGCTGCGCTGCTGGCTCCGGGAGGTTTGCTCGTATACAGCACGTGTACGATTGAACCGGAGGAAAATCAGCTAATCGTTCAGCGATTTGTGAAAAATCACCCGGCTTTTGAGCTTGATCGAACGCTTGCAGACGACCTGCCAGCGTCGGTTCGCGATAAAATCGACACTACTGAGGGCTTTGTTCAAGTATTGCCGCACCACTTTGAAAGTGACGGCTTTTTCATCGCCCGATTGAAACGAAAAGCGTAGCAAACAAGGGGGTGGCATGCCGTTTTCCGGATAAGCCGCTCCCTTGCCGTTTGTACTCGGATGGAATGGTTTACACTAGGAGAAGCGATGCATTTTGCGTTGTGCCACCGATTTCTTGTTTGATGCGACAGACAATGCAGGGTACAATGATAAGATGACGATTTGCACCAAGCTAATGACTTGAGGATGTGAAAAGAAGAATGCCACTGACTTCCTATACGAGCGAAAAGCCGCTCATTTACAGTTTGACACCGGACGAGATGAAAGAATGGCTCGTCGAAATCGGAGACAAGGCGTTTCGTGCCCAGCAAATTTTTGACTGGCTGTACGTCAAGCGCGTCCGTTCCTTTGAAGAGATGACCAACCTCTCCAAAGACCTTCGCCAAAAGCTGTCCGAGACTTTCCGGATCGAAGCGATGGAAGAGATCACCCACCAGACCTCTCAGGACGGAACCGTCAAGTTTTTGTTCAAGCTTGTCGACGGTCACGCCATCGAGACCGTAATCATGCGTCACAGCTACGGCAACAGTATCTGCGTGACGACCCAGGTGGGCTGCCGGATCGGCTGCACGTTCTGCGCATCCACGCTGGGCGGATTGAAGCGCAACCTGGACGCCGGCGAGATCGTCGCCCAGGTGCTGATGGCGCAGCGAAAGCTCGATGAGGAGGGCGCACGCGTCAGCCACGTCGTCGTTATGGGGATTGGCGAGCCGTTCGAAAACTTCGAGAACCTGATCGCCTTTCTGCGAATCATTAACGACAATCGCGGCCTGAACATCGGGGCCCGCCATATTACGGTATCCACAAGCGGAATCGTACCGAAAATTTACGAGTTTGCCGAACGCGGCGGACAGGTCAATCTGGCAATCTCGCTGCACGCCCCGAATACGGAGCTGCGGACCAAGCTGATGCCGATCAACCGCGGCTTCCCGTTGGAGAAGCTGCTGGAGGCATGCCGTTACTATATCGCCAAGACCGGACGACGCATCAGCTTTGAGTACGGCCTGTTCGGCGGGACAAACGATCAGCCCGAACACGCCGAGGAGTTGGCCGATCTGATCGGTGACATGCTGTGCCACGTCAATCTGATTCCGGTAAACTATGTGCCGGAGCGGGATTACGTACGGACTCCGCGAAATGAAATCTTCCAGTTCAAAAACATCCTGGAGGACAGGGGCATCAACGTCACGATCCGGCGCGAGCAGGGAAGCGATATTGCTGCTGCCTGCGGACAGTTAAGAGCCCAATATGCGAAAGAAACCGTGGGGTGATTCCATGGAAATGGCAATGAAATCTCATGTCGGCTGCGTGCGCCAGGTCAATGAGGATTTTTATGCGTGCATAGCCGATGTGAGCGGACGTGTGTTAGCAGTCGTAGCAGATGGAATGGGCGGGCATCAGGCTGGCGATGTAGCCAGCCGCCTTGCCGTTGAGCGAATAGTAAAAGAACTGCGTCATCTGGATACAGGACTGGATCGGGAGGACGAACGGGAGAAGCTGATGAACGCTCTTCTGCTCGCCAACGACGAAGTCTATCGATACGCGCAGGAGCACCCGGAATGCAATGGCATGGGCACGACCGTTGTGGCCGCTTTGCTCGGCCCGACAGGGGTCGTAACCGCCCATATCGGGGACAGCCGTCTGTACCATTTTCAAAATGAAGAGCTGGTGCAGAAGACAGAGGATCACACGCTTGTTCACGAGCTGTTGAAAAGCGGTCAGATCACTGCGCAGGAAGCATCTGTTCACCCGCAGCGCAACGTGATTATGCGAGCGCTTGGCACGGAGCCTGATGTCCGCATCGACCTTGGCCAGTTTGAGTGGTCGGAGGGCGATGTCGTTCTGCTGTGCTCAGATGGTTTGACAAATAAGGTGCAGTCCGCATCTTTGATTGATTGGCTGAAAAAGCCGGTGTCCCTGCAGGATCAGGTGGACGGTTTGGTTCATCAGGCCCTGGAGGCAGGCGGCGAGGATAATATCACGTTGGTGGCCGTTCGCAATCAGGCAAAGGTTGACACCGTTCAGAAAGAGGGGTGAGCGAGATGGAAGGTCAACGACTGGGGGGACGCTACCAGCTTGAAGCCCGCGTCGGTGGAGGCGGGATGGCGATCGTGTACAGGGCCAAAGACTTGGTTTTGAATCGACCGGTAGCTGTGAAAGTGCTCCGTTCGCAATTTGGGACGGACGAAGATTTCGTCACCCGTTTCCGCAGGGAAGCTCAGGCGGTGGCAAGCCTGTCTCATCCCAATGTAGTCGGTGTCTACGATGTGGGACAGGATGGCGATACCCATTACATGGTCATGGAATACGTGGAAGGGTATACGCTGAAAGAATTGATAAATCGCAACGGGGCTATTCCGGTTGAGGATGCCGTGGAGATCGCAGCGGAAATCTGTGATGCATTGGATCATGCGCACGCCAACCAGATTATTCACCGCGACATTAAGCCGCACAACATTTTGATCGGGAAAAACGGCCGTATCAAGGTAACGGACTTCGGCATTGCGAGAGCCGTTACTTCAACGACAATCACCCATACAAATTCGGTGCTCGGTTCCGTTCATTACTTTTCGCCTGAACAAGCGCGTGGCGGTATTACGGCTGAAAAATCGGACATCTACTCGCTCGGTATTGTGCTGTATGAAATGGTGACCGGCAAGCTGCCTTTTTCCGGTGAGTCGCCGATCTCTGTCGCTCTGAAGCACCTGCAGGAGCCTCTGCCGGAGCCGCGTCAGGTTAATCCAGCCATCCCGCAAAGCGTGGAGAACGTCATTTTGAAGGCATTGGTCAAGGACCCGACCTTGCGTTACGGATCGGCTCGCGAAATGCTGGATGATTTGGAAACGTGCCTGTTGCCGGAGCGGCTGAATGAAGAAAAAATCCAGTTCCCTGTTGACGATGAAGCGACCAAAGCCTATCCCGTCATTACGCAGGAAATGCTGGAAGGACAAGGGCGGACAGGAACGCCATCGCGCCAGGAGACCGAAGAGGAGAAAGCCAAACGCCCATGGTGGATGAAAACGGCCCTGTGGACGGGAGCGGTCGGATTGTTCTTCGTTCTCGCCTTTCTGGGCTTCAATCTGGTCATGGAGCTGTTTCCTTCTGTGCCGGAAGTAGACGTGCCGCTCGTCCAGGGGAGCGAACGGACGGTTGCGGAACAGGCGATCCGGGCGGCCAAGCTCGTCCCCCACGTCGTGGAGGAAGCCAGTGATACGGTGGAGAAAGGGATGGTCATCAGCCAGGACCCGTCACCACCGATGAAGCTGAAGGAAAATGCCGTCGTTACGCTGTATGTCAGCACTGGACAAGAGGCGATCAAAATGCCGAATCTGGTCGGGACGGTTCGGACAGTCGCAGAAAATGAACTGAAGTCAAAAGGATTCAAAATAACCGACAAGACGTTCACGGAAAAAGAATCGGATGACGTCCCAGCAGGTGAGGTCATTAATCAATTCCCGCCGGCTGATCAGGAGGTCGTGCCCGGCAAGACGGAAGTCCTCGTGGAAGTGAGCAAAGGAAAGGCACAGGTAACCATGCCCGATGTTCGCGGGGAAACGCTGGAGCAAGCGCGGATAGAGCTATTCAAGCAAGGTCTTTTGATCGATGAAACAGCGATCAAAGCAGAGCCGTCATACCTGTATGGCGAGCCCAACAGAGTGATTCACACCCTGCCGTACGATCCGGGGATGAAGGTCGAGAAGGGCACAGCCATCCCGGTTACAGTCAGCAACGGGCAATACCCGGCAGACGCCAAGATCACCAGCACCCCGGTTTACGTAGAAGTGTATCCGGGTGAGGGAGAAATCCCGGTGAAAATCACTGTCAGTGACGCCAGGGGAGACAATCAGGTTGTCGTAGACGAGAAAATCACGGAAAGCAGGACCTTCGATATTCCCATTGTCCTGTCTCCGAAGAAAAAGGCAACGATCAAGGTTATCCGCGCCGGTGTGGAATTATCTAACGAAGAAATCAGTTACGACAGTATTATGTACTAAGCAGTTGGGGGGACATGAATGCCAGAAGGACGGATCGTCAAAGCGTTAAGCGGGTTCTACTATGTGGACGACGGCAACCGGGTTTACCAATGCCGGGCGCGAGGGTTGTTCAAGAAAAAAGGAGCCAAAGTAAATCCGCTGGTCGGGGATTGGGTCGTGTACGATCCGACCAGTGAGACGGAAGGATATGTCATGGAAGTGGGGGAACGGACTAGTGAGCTGGTTCGTCCTCCCATCTCTAACGTGGATCAGGCAGTCCTTGTTTTTTCTATGGTCGAGCCTGCTTTCACCTCCTTTTTGCTGGACAAGTTTCTCGTGCATACGGAGAATGCAGGCATCGATTCCGTAATCGTACTTTCCAAGGCAGACAAGGCTTCGGAAAGCGATGTGGAGGCGATCGTTCGCAAGTACGAAGCGATCGGCTACCGCGTCATCCCTACCTCGACGAAGCAGGAGCGCGGGATTGATTCGGTGCGGGAGGTGCTTCGTGATCGTATCTCTGTTTTTGCCGGTCAGTCCGGTGTGGGGAAATCGTCCCTGATCAATGCCTTGTTCCCTGGCACGAGTCTGCAGACAGGCGATATCAGCCAAAAGCTGGGGAGGGGACGCCACACAACCCGCCACGTAGAACTGATTCCGCTGGAGGGCGGCGGTTATGTAGCGGATACGCCGGGATTCAGCTCGCTTGAATTCATCGGAATCGACGAGCTCGATCTGGCTGAGGCCTTCCGTGATTTTGCCGCTCTCAGCAGCGAGTGCAAGTTCCGCGGCTGCCTTCATGTCAGCGAACCCTCCTGTGCCGTCCAAAGCGCTTTGGAGGAAGGCAAAATCGACCTGGAGCGTTACGAGCACTACAAGCAATTTCGGGAAGAACTGAAAGAATACCAACGGAGGAACAAACCATGGTAAAAATCGCCCCCTCAATCTTGTCCGCAGACTTTGCCCGTCTGGGCGAGGAAATCCGCGATGTTGAACGCGGAGGCGCGGATTGGATTCACGTAGATGTAATGGATGGACACTTTGTTCCCAACATTACGATTGGACCTTTGATCGTCGATGCGATTCGTCCGGTGACGACGCTGCCTCTGGACGTCCACTTGATGATCGAAGAGCCAGACCGCTACATCCCGCAATTCGCCAAGAGCGGAGCAGACTGGATCACTGTCCATCAGGAGGCTTGCCGTCACCTGCATCGAACGATCCATCTGATCAAGGAGCAGGGAGTAAAAGCAGGCGTTGTCCTGAATCCGGCTACACCGGTCTCGACCATTGCACCGATGCTTGGCGACCTGGACATCGTTCTGCTCATGACGGTCAACCCGGGGTTCGGCGGCCAAAAGTTCATCCACAGCGTCGTGCCGAAAATCAGAGAGCTGCGCAGGATGCTGGACGAGCGCGGTTTGGGGCACGTCGAGATCGAAATTGACGGCGGGGTAAACCCCGAGACAGCCAGGCTGTGCGAAGAAGCGGGGGCGACAGTCCTCGTGGCTGGCAGCGCGGTGTTCAATCAGGCGGATCGGGCAGCGGCCATTGCTGCGATTCGCGGGTAAAAAAGTGCACGAAAAAGACCGGGACATCAGCTCCCGGTCTTTTTGCATACTTGATGATAAGAGTATTATGGCTGGTTCGAAGTCACATACGTACCTGCAATCAAATCGTGAATGGCGCGTTTGTCTTCGCGAACGCCCACCATGATGGCGCTGACGATGGCCGCAATGCCAAAAGTAAGACCGTATACGAGTCCCATGCCGACAATCAGGCGAAGCAGCATCGTGCAATGCCGACCGGGCTGCCGTCTACTTTCACAATGCGAACCCCGACGATTTTCTTCCCAACCGTATAGCCATACCAAAATACTGGCAGCAGCAGGGAGTAAAGGGTAGAGATCAGATTGGAGACGAGATTGTCCTCCAAGCCTCCTGTGATCAACCAGGTGAGAAGGATCAATGGAACACCAATAATAATTCCATCAAGCAAGTTTGCACCTAGGCGTCGCCAAAAACCGACAGGGTTAATTGGCAATGGTTTTGCTGTTTCCATGTTGTCACACTCCTATATTTTTGTCCTATTATATGCACAAAAAGGAAAAATTACAAGGTTGTGAACAATCTTGCCAGGAGAGCGATTTTTTGTGGAATGCTGTCGATTTCGACGTGCTCATGGGATGCGTGGGCACCATCGCCATTCGGTCCCAGACCATCGAGTGTGGGCGTCCCGACTGAAGCGGCAAAATTTCCGTCGCTGGTGCCCCCTACGCCTGTTTCCGTCAAATCGAAGCCTTCCAAACGCGCTTGTTCGCGGGCATGGAAAAACAAATGTTCCGTCCCGGCTGTCCGCTCCATCGGCGGTTTCGGGATGCCTCCTTCGACGATCAGCTCGGCACCAGGCAGGACAGGCTGCAGCTGGTGCATCAAGCGGGTAATCCGTACCGCTTCCTCTGCTGTAGACACCCTTACATCAATGACCGCTTCTGCATAATCCGGCACGACGTTGCTCACGCTGCCCCCTTGGATGGTTCCGACGGAAAGGGTGGTACCAGCCTCGTAATTCGTCCAGGATTGAATCGTCAGCACGTGATGGGCCAATTCTTCAATCGCATTGATTCCTTTGGCATGGTCATTCCCAGCATGTGCGGCCCGGCCCTTGACCTTCAGCAAAAATTCTCCGCCGCCTTTTCGGCTTGTCTTGAGGGAACCGTCACCGGCTGCCGGTTCGATTACTAGCGCGCACCGGCTCCGTTTGGCCTCTTCCTTGATCAGCTCCTCTGAAGACAGGCTGCCTGTCTCTTCGTCCGTATTCCAGAAGAAAACGAGCTTGCGGGAGAGGGGCAGCTTTTGCTCGATGATGGCCCGCAATGCGTAGTAGCAAAAAACAATTCCCGCTTTCATATCGTATGTTCCCGGCCCGTAAACCTTGCCGTCCTCGATCCGCCACGGCTCGCGGCTCAAGCTGCCAATCTCTTTGACCGTATCGAAGTGACCGAGAACAAGAATTTGCTCCTCGCCCTCACCGTATTCCACGCGCAGCTGGTCTCCGTACTCATGTTGCGGATATGTATCCACCCGGCAGCCGAGGGCCCGGAAACGGTCGGCAATGAATGCGCCTACCCGATCTACGGCCTCCTTGTTGTGTGTAGGCGACTCCATTTCCACATAACGGCGAAGCTCCTCCAGGATGTCTGGCAGCTGATCGCGGAAGTATGCTGTCCAGTTCGCAGTCATATTCCATCCTCCTGTGATTGTATGTTTGTTTTTGATCCTATTCATTATGCCAGAAAGCGCTGACGAATGATTCTTTTTTTCTGTAAATTTGTTCATTATCTATCATCTTTTTCATTTCGCTTTAAAGTGAAGGGGAGAAAAAGAGACAAGCTCGTACCGAAACAACAAGAACCAGCTGTCATGAATCGCGGATCAGAAATGATGTCCCTATTCTTATGTGAATTTTATAAATATTCAGCGAAATAATTTTAGTATTGATTAAAATACTCATTTCATTGTATAAATATTAGTTGTTGGGCAAAGTTCTTTTTATTCCTTGTTACAAACAGTTTTGCACTTATGTTTTTTGTAAAACGATTCAACAGATACAAGATGACGAAGGGGGATTCATCATGAAAAAATCTGCACTCGCTTCACTTGCACTTTCTTCTCTTTTGGCTGTAGCCGTACTGGCTGGCTGCGGCACAGGAAATCAGCCGGGCACTGCACAGCATCCTGCAGGCCAGGATTCTGCCGGACAAGCCGCAGGAGGCGGAAAGAAGCTGGTCATGGCTACATCTGCTGACTACAAACCGTATGAATTTCACGATTTGTCCAGCGGGAAGGACGAGATCGTCGGATTTGACATCGACATTGCCAAGTACATTGGAAAAGAGCTCGGCTATGAAATCGAAGTGGTCGACATGAACTTTGACGGACTGGTACCGGCGCTTCAGACCAAGCGCGCCGATTTCGTCATGGCAGGCATGACGCCAACGCCTGAGCGTCTGCAGAACGCCGACTTCTCGACGATCTACTATGATGCGAAAAATACGATTGTCGCCAAAAAGGAGAGCAATCTGACCAAGCCGGAGCAGCTTGCGGGCAAAAAGATCACCGTACAAACCGGCTCCATTCAGGAAGGTGCGGCCAAGGAACTGCAAAAGACCATCCAAGGTCTGGAGATCGTTTCGCTGAACAAAACCGGTGAGATCGTGGAAGAAGTCAAAACAGGCCGTGTGGATGCAGCGATCCTGGAGGATACTGTAGCCAAGGGTTATGTGGAAGCGAATCCGGAACTGCAGTTCACCACCATCCAAAGCGATGAGGTTAACGGCTCCGCTATCGCATTCCCGAAGGGTTCTCCGCATGTGGAAGAGTTCAACAAGGTGATCAAGACCATGCAGGAAAACGGCGAGATGGACAAGCTGATCAACAAATGGTTCGGCCAATAATCAGCTGACAGAAGGGCCTTGTTCCCGGTCTAGACAGCGCAGTTTTATTCGAAAAGGAGTCGAAAGGGCATGAGTTTGGATTTTGCACAAATTGTGCCCTATATCCCCTTTATAGTAAACGGGATAAAGGTCACATTACAGGTAACACTTCTGTCGGTCGTGTTCGGTTTTATCTGGGGCTCCTTGCTGGCACTCATCAAAATTTCCAACATTCGTCTGCTGAAAGGATTTGCGGTCGCATATACGTCTGTCTTTCGCGGCACGCCGCTCATCCTGCAGCTGACGTTCGTCTACTTTGCCACGCCGCAGATTACAGGCTACAACATTTCAGCGTTTGAAGCCGCCGTTTTGACTTTTACGCTCAACTCCGGGGCGTACATCTCCGAGACGATCCGCGGCGGAATTATGGCCGTAGACAAGGGGCAATGGGAAGCGGCCAAAGCTCTCGGCGTTCCGTACCGCAAAATGATGACGGATATCATTTTGCCGCAAGCAGTGAAAAACATCCTGCCTGCATTGGTAAACGAAACGATCGCGCTCTTGAAGGAATCGGCACTTGTATCTACGATCGGCCTTGCGGACATCATGCAGAACGCCAATATCGTCAAAGGGACGATTTTCCGCTACTTTGAGCCGTACCTTCTGGCGGGCTTGCTCTATTACGTCATGGTCATGCTGCTCACTTGGGTGGCGCGTGTGCTGGAGAGGAGGATGAGACGCAGTGATTAAGATTCAGAATGTGAGCAAGTCTTTCGGCTCGCTCGATGTTTTGCACGACATCTCCACTGAGATCGGCCGCGGTGACGTGGTGGCGATCATCGGTCCATCCGGCTCCGGCAAATCGACGCTCTTGCGCTGCATGAACCTGCTGGAGACCCCGACAAAGGGAACGATCGTCATCGACGGGCAAGCCATTACGGATCCGAAAGCGGATGTGATGCGCATTCGCCAAAAGATCGGCATGGTGTTTCAGCATTTTCACCTGTTTCCGCACATGAGCGTGCTGGACAATCTCACGTACGCTCCTGTCAAGGTCAAGGGACTCTCCAAAGCGGCGGCGGAAGCCAAGGCAAGGGAGCTGCTCGCTCGTATCGGGCTGTCCAACAAGGCGGATGTCTTCCCGAATCGTCTTTCCGGCGGACAGAAGCAGCGGGTTGCGATCGCCCGTTCCTTGGCGATGGAACCGCAAATCATGCTGTTTGACGAGCCGACATCGGCGCTCGACCCGGAAATGGTCAAAGAGGTATTGGATGTCATGAAGGGACTTGCCGATACGGGGATGACAATGGCGATCGTGACGCACGAGATGAATTTTGCCCGCGAGGTCGCCGACCGCATCTGTTTTCTTGACGGAGGAAGATTGGTGGAGGATGCGCCTCCGAGCGAGTTTTTTGTGAATCCCAAAAGCGAGCGGGCCAAGCAGTTCCTGGAAAAAATGCTGTAACAAAGAATGGATGTCACGCTTCGGAGCCTGCAGGCTGCGAAGCGTTTTCTTTTTTGACAGACATTCGGCCTTGGGCTAGAATCAGGTTGAGCCGAGTAATTATTGGTGTATTCTGCTATTTATATTCGGTATTGCCTTTTTACAAATGAAAAGGGAGTGTAGAAACAAATGTCTAGGCAACGATTGCTTATCTTGCTGGAAATGGCGATGATGACAGCGCTCGCTCTTGTATTCAGCGAGATCAAGGTATTTCAAATGCCGCAAGGGGGATCTGTGTCCCTCGTGATGGTGCCGATCGCGCTGCTCGCGGTGCGTCGCGGCCTTTTGCCGGGAGTGACATGCGGTATCCTGGTTGGTGTACTGCAAACCTTCTTTGGCAGCGGTTACGTTCATCCGGTCCAGCTGCTGCTCGATTATCCGGTCGCATTCGGCGCTCTGGGACTGGCAGGGCTTGTCCGCCTGTCTGCGATCGAGAAGCGTACGAACAAGGTTACGGCTCTGTGGAGCGTCCTGTTCGTCGGCGTGATCGGACGGTTTGTCTGTCACTTTCTCTCCGGGGTGATCTGGTTCGGCGAATATGCGCCAGAGGGCATGCCGGCTGCGCTGTACTCCTTCGTCTACAACATCACCTATCTGCTCCCGGAAATGATCATCACAGGGATTGTTTTGACCGTCGTCATGTCGAGTGCGCCTCAGCTTTTGTTCCCGGTGCGAAACAGACTGGCGTAACGAAGCTTTTACCAAAGAAACACGCATATTGGCGGCTGGTGCCGCATAGAGTATTCAGGCAGCGAAATGTTGCCTGAATTTTTTTTGTTTCGACAAGGTGAGACACATGTTTATCCCAGAGCGGAATAAGATGTAATATGCACGTTTCGAAAGAACGCCCGAAGGAGGTGCGGCATGAAATGGGATTGCGCTCCTTTCGCCTGCGACAGGGGGGCGCCTTGCGACGTGTTCTCGGGGTGGCATTGGCTGTCGGAGGTATTACCATTCTATTGTACTCGGCACCTCCATGGGTTTGGTATAGCCTGTTGGCGGTAGGACTCATCGGGGCCGGCTGGTATTTGTATCACAAGAAGTAATTTCGGTAAGGAGGGGTAGTCATGCGGTTTTACACCATCAAGTTGCCGAAGTTTATAGGTGGCATGATTCGCGCTGTCATCGAGGCATTTAATAAGAAGAAATGAAGGCAGCGGTCTCCTTCAGTCGAAGCAGGGGAAGCAGCAGAAAAGCAAAAAAGCACCTCGTGGGTGCTTTTTTTACTGATGTTCGGTTGAAACGCGAAACTATACGCGAGTTACCAGGCCGGATTTCAGCGCTCGAGTGCTTACATAAACGCGCTTCGGTTTACCATCTACGAGAATGCGCACTTTTTGTACGTTAACACCCCATTTGCGGCGATTTGCGCGCATGGAGTGGGAGCGAGCGTTACCAGTTTTGCCAGAACGGCCAGTTACAAAGCAGCGACGTGCCATTACGATCCACCTCCCTCAGATGCATATAAACGGGATACTTTGTTTTGTTTAGATAATACAAACACTTGCTTATCTTAGCATACGCCCCTGTCAATTGCAATACTTGACATGAGGAAAAGCCATTCTCCTTCTGTTTTGGGGGTCATTCGACAAAACGCTTCATTTCTACCTATTGATAGTGTAAAATTGGGAGAAGCATGGAAATGCATTGGGTTGCTGCTTCTTCAATCGAAGAAGTTCTTTTGACAAGCGGCATTTTTTGTACACGCACTTTGCAATAGGTGAGTGGATATCGGAGCAGATCTATGCGGTATGGATGGTGGCAATGTCGTACATGCTTACTGGTACGGTTACTGTTACAATAGACGGCGATGCCGTTTGAAAAAAGGAGGAGTCCTTGCATGACAGTGGAAATGAGCACACCTCTTGGTAAAATCGATGTGACAGAAGATGTGATCGCGCGGATCGCTGGAGGCGCCGCCATGGAAGTGTTCGGCCTGGTCGGCATGGCTTCACGCAAAGCGCTCAAAGACGGAATTGCCGAGATGCTGGGCAGAGACAACCTCAGCAAAGGGGTAGTCGTCCATAACCAGAACGGCGAAGTCATTCTGGACATGCATATTATCGTCACTTACGGCGTGAAAATTTCTGAGGTTGCCGGCAATGTTCAAAGACGCGTTCGCTACACCTTGGAGCAGATGGTAGGCATTGATGTGACAGCAGTTAATATTTTTGTACAGGGAGTCCGTACAGACAGGGATACGTAAGGAGGAACATCAGTTGGTACATACGCGTCTTGACGGCGTGCTGTTTAGCCGGATGGTTTATCTGGGGGCGAGGCTCCTGTCCAGCAACGCCAAAGTGGTGGATGGATTAAACGTCTTTCCCGTTCCAGATGGTGACACGGGGACAAACATGAATTTGACGCTCACATCGGGAGCAGAGGAACTTGCACGAAAGGAATCTCCCAAGATCGGAGAGTCTGCGGCCGCCCTTGCCAGAGGTCTGCTGATGGGAGCGAGGGGGAATTCCGGCGTGATTCTCTCCCAGTTGTTTCGCGGATTCAGCAAAGCGGTAAACGGAAAAGACGAGATTAACGCCCGCCAGTTTGCCGAAGCGTTAAAGGCCGGAGTAGATTCCGCCTACCAGGCAGTGATGAAGCCGGTTGAGGGCACGATTCTCACTGTAGCCCGAGAAGCGGCCGAAACAGCTGTACGGACGGCACGCACGACAGACGATGTTCTCTTCGTCATGGAAAGAACCTATGAGCAGGCCCAGGAGACGCTGCTGCGCACACCCGACATGCTGCCCGTCCTAAAGGAAGTAGGCGTGGTGGATTCGGGCGGACAGGGACTACTCTTTGTATACGAGGGCTTCATCCGTGCGCTTCGCGGTGAAACGGCGGATCAGGTCAAGGAAGCGAAGCCATCGATTGCTTCGCTCGATATGGAAGAACTGGTTCACGAGCACCACAATGCACAAGTCCATATGAAAACAGAGGACATTCATTTTGGCTACTGTACAGAGTTTATGGTTTGGCTGACGCATAGCACGGAAGCCAACAAAAAGCCGTTTTCAGAAGCGGCATTCCGTACCCAGCTCGATCAGATGGGGGATTCTCTGTTAGTCATCTCTGACGATGATATGGTCAAAGTACATATACATGCCGAGCACCCCGGCAACGTGCTCCAATACGCACAGCAGTTTGGCAGCCTGCATCGGATCAAGATCGAAAACATGCGGGAACAGCACGGCAACATCCTTCGCGAGGAGGAGCGGAAAGCGGCCGCACAGGTGCCTGCTGAAACTGCTCCGGCAGCAGCCGCTCAGCCCTATGGATTGATTGCTGTTGCGGCTGGTCCTGGACTGGCTGATATTTTCCGCAGCATGGGTGTTCACGTAGTCGTGGAAGGCGGCCAAACGATGAATCCGAGTACGGAAGACTTCCTTTCCGCGATTGACGGGCTGCATGCAGACGAGATTGTTATTTTGCCGAACAACAGCAATATTGTGATGGCGGCGAAGCAGGCGGCCGAGCTGACGGACAAGTCCGTTACGGTTGTTCCGTCCAAGAGCATTCCGCAGGGGATGGCTGCGCTGATTGCTTTTAACGCAGGCGCGTCTCCGGAGGCCAATCAGCAGGCAATGACTGCTTCTATCGAACAAGTGAAAACAGGCATGGTAACCCATGCGGTTCGCGATACGAAAATGGGCGATGTCGAGATCAAGCAGGGAGACTTTATCGGCATTGCTGAAAAAGAGATCGTCTCATCCGGCCCGGATATGATGGCGATCGCAAAGGAACTGCTGTTCCAGCTTGTCGATGACGAGACTGGCATCGTGACGATTTTTATCGGGGAAGGCGCTGAAGAGAATCAAGCGGACGAACTCGCACAGGCGTTGGATGAAGCTTTCCCGGACGTGGACGTGGAAATCCACGAGGGCGGACAGCCGCTTTATCCGTTTATTTTCGCTGTAGAGTAGTCATAGAGGGCTGCGCTTTTGACTCGCTTCCCTGGAGAGGAGTTGTGTAGATGTCCATTGTGATCGTAACGGACAGTGCGGCTGACATCGATTCCGAGCTGCGGGAGTCGCTCGGAATCGTAGCAGTTCCGCTGAAGGTGATGTTTGGAGAAGAAACGTATTTGGACGGGGTCTCCATTACATCTGCCATGTTTTTTGAAAAATTGAAGCATACGGATGTGATGCCGACCACATCTCAACCGTCCCCGCTCGACTTCGCTGAAACGTACAAACAAATTCGGGAGCAGCACGGCAAAGATGTCCAAATCATCGTCATCATGCTCTCCGGTTCGCTTTCAGGTACGTATCAGTCTGCCGTCATCGCACAATCGATGATGGAAGAACAGCTTGATATCACCGTCATTGATTCGCGTAAAGCTTCATTTGTTTACGGCATGCTCTGTGTCGAAGCGGCCAAAGCAGCGCGCGAAGGGAAGAGCAAGCAGCAGATACTCGACATGATCGATCGTTTTCTCGATGAAGTGCAGGTCTATTTCATCGTTGACACGCTGGAGTTTCTGCAAAAGGGTGGCCGCATTGGCAAGGCTTCAGCGGTCATCGGCTCCTTGCTTAACATTAAACCGATTCTGACCTTGGACCCTGCGGGGTACGTAGCTGCTTTTGACAAAGTAAGAGGGACCAAAAAAGCGATCGCCCGTGTGAAGGAAGCATTGAAGGAATACGCCTCGGACCAGCCGGTGAAGGTAGCGATGCTGCACAGCGCCGTACCTGATCAAGCGGCGGAGCATTTGGCGGCGATCAAGCAGGAGTTTCAGGTGACCGAGTCTTTCTTGCTGGAGATCGGCCCGGTGATTGGTACCCATGTAGGCCCGGGATTGCTCGGATTTGTGATGGTAAAAGAATAGACGTCCTTTTCGAAAGAAAAACCTCCTCGTGTGCTTCGAGGAGGTTTTTTATACGGTCCTGTGCTCTCCCGGTACATGTTGCGGCGCGCTGCATGGCAGTTGCGGACCATATGCTCTGGAAAACAGGGGGACTGTCATTTACACAATGAGCATGTTTGAAAAAACAAGGAGGGTGTATTTGCATGCTGGCGACAGAGCGTCTTGTATTTCGTCCGTATACAGCAGAGGATCTGGATTTTTTGATGTCGATGACAGGTGATCCGGAGGTGATGCGGTATATCGGTCAAGGGAATGTCTGGACCAGAGAACAGACCGCCGAACGGCTGCGCATGTAGATGAACCGCTATGAAGAGGAGCAGGGGCTTGGACTGATGGTCGTGGCAAGGAAGTCTGATGGTGAACTGATTGGGCACGCAGGACTTGTTCCCCAGCTCGTCGATGAGCGCAAAGAGACAGAGGTTGGGTATTGGATCTCGAGAAGGCATTGGGGACAAGGCTATGCGTCCGAAGCTGCCCTGGCCTTGCGGAATTTCGGCCTGTCTCATCTGGGAAAAAAGCGGCTGATCTCGCTCATCCAATTTGACAATCATAGCTCAGTGAAGGTAGCGCGGAAAAAGGCATGAACTTTGAACGTGAAATCGTGTTCAACGGGAAAAGCATTGCGCTGTATTCTCTAACGCGGCAAGGCTGAAAGTGCCTAGCCTCCCCATCAGTTTCTATACCAAGTGATTCGCTTTATAAATGTCTGCCCGACGGCTCTCCATGTAGATAAACGGGTACTGCTCTTTAATCCGCTTGACTTCTGACAGATCCAGCGTGACGATTCCCAATTCTGGGTGTCTCAAGCAGACGCCACCCGAACTGTCTCTTCTGCCTGTTTCCCTTCCCATACCGGGATGAGGTTCTGCGCTACCAGCTCAATCAGCCTTCTCCGATACGATCAATTACCTTCACCCCGCGATAGTACACCTGCCTGATGTCCTCTTCGGAGGTTATCTCCAGTCCAGGCACACCTGCTGTCACCAGAAAATTCGCTTCCAGTCCCTTTCCCAAACTGCCGTAACGCTTTTCCTTCCCAAGGACCATTGCTGGATTGCGGGTGATGAGCGAGAGGATCTCGTTTTCCCCATACCCTTGCTTTTGCAAAAGCTTCATCGCAGGCTGGGCGATGGCCATCAGCGTCTCCGGCCCCTTTAATTCCCGATCCGGAAAAGAAAGCCAGGAGGCCTGCTCGTGTGGAGGCAAGTAGGCATCGGTAGAAATGGCGGTGGTCACCCCGGCCTGAACCAAGCGGCTGATTTGCTCCGGGGAATTCGGCAGTTCATGTGTGCCGCCCAGCGGAGTCGCGACTATTTTTATGTTCTTTTGGGCAGCTTCGATAATTTGCTGCTCGGTAATCCCGTGAGCGTGATGAAGCACATCCACTCCTGCAGCAAGGGCCATACGGATCGCTTCTTCGCCGCCGACATGAACGCCAATCGATTTGCCCGATCGGTGGAAAGCATCGACGACCTGGGTCAATTCGCTCTGTTCATAAATGATCTCGCCCGCCCGAGGGACCTCCTCCGGCTTGAAATTGGCCGGTGTGGCGTTGAGAAACAGATTCTCTCCTGGGTATTCGCTCTCGCCCGCCAGCACGTGCACGATCTCAGGGGCAGCTAAGCGCTCCCTCTCGACCGGATGGGGGCCGGTAGCCGCGGTAAAATGAGCAAGCTGCGAAAATCCAATCGAGATACTGGACAGAGAAAAGCAGACATCGATGGGCACAAAGGAAGCGAGACGACGATAAAAAGCGAGGTCGAAGCTGCACTTTGGATGCCCGCAAATTTGTTCCCCAAGGGCCGTAATCCCGCAGGACAGTGCCTTGAGCAGAAGCGACATGCCGGCGGCTCCATGTGTTTCTTCCGTTACCGGAAACAGTGATCCGGGAGCGAACTCCAAAAGGTGGGTATGGCAGTCCGCCAGCGAAGGGGCAATGACCCAGTCCCGGCAGTCGAGCAAAGCCACTCCATTCGCCCGATGCTCTACCCAAAGCTTCTCCCAGGGGCCAATGTCAGCGATCAGCCCGTTTTTCACAAGCATGGCTCCGTCGTTGATACTGCCTTTTTCGGTTACGGTCACCAGCTTCTTGGCCCTGATCATATACGTTCCGCTCATGTTTACACCACCGAAGGCGTCACAAAGTATCCGATCACAAAAGCAGTGACGAGCCGCATGAGCATGCCGATGACAGCGGCTGCCATCGCTTCACGCTCCGTCAAGTCGGAATGGGCCGCCCATGTCGCAGGAACCTGTCCGAAGATCACTGACAAGGGCAGCCCCGAGGAGGCGAGGACAAAGGAACCGACAGCAAGGCGCGGGTCGATGCTTGCGGCGATTTTTTGCAGCTCAGCCATCGCCAGCGTGGGACTGGCCAAAAGGGACAGCATGCCTGTCGCAGGCTCGATGCTCAAAGCGGAGAGCAGCAGGGTAAAAGCGTTCTCGATCGGTTGCCAAACGCCAATGTATTCCAACAGGCCGATGACCCCAAATACGACAGCAACCGCGGGGATAATGACCAGCAAGAGCAGCTCCGTTCCCTCTTTGGCAGCGTCAAAGACCGTTTTGAGGTAAGCGGTGCCGGGAGTAAAACGCGGAAGCTCCGATTTATGGACAGCCATTTCATGACAGGAGCAAATACGCGGAACAGCGCATCTGTAAACCCGAGCCGTTCCAGCATCCTTCCGACGATGACGCTGACAATGACGGCAATTCCCACTTCCCCCGTGAGGAAAATGTCGACAACAATCGGAAATACTTTTTTGATAATGGCATCGAACAGGCCGGCCAGCGCATGCGGCCAGAACAACAGGGAAGCCAGAGACGACAAAACAAGGAAAATGCCGAGATATTCCACGCCTGTCCATTTTCTTCTTCCGGAGTCCTTCCGTTCGCTCATCTTGCTCGCTCCTTTCCTGGTCAAATCGCGCTTGCACAATCATGCTCCGTGCTGCAGTATATGAGCTGCCGCAGGAATGGGTGATGGCCCAGTTTCAATGAGAGGAACCTGTAGCGCTTTCAGAGGCGGTAAGATAAAATGAGAGTGAACCTTTCAAGGTGGAGAACCCCTTTGCATTCAGGAGGAGAACCGGGTGAAATATAAAAGTGTATTTGACATTATCGGTCCGGTCATGGTCGGACCTTCAAGCTCCCATACAGCCGGTGCTGCCCGGATCGGGCGGATAGCCCGCAAGCTCTTTGGCAGACAGCCGAAAAAAGCGGAGATCACGTTTTACGGTTCCTTTGCCAAAACGTATAAAGGGCATGGCTCCGATGTCGCGACAGTCGCGGGCATTCTTGATTTTGATACGTTTGATCTGCGGCTGAAGGACTCCCTGCAGATTGCCAAAGACCTGGGTATCGATATTGTGATCAACACTTCCGAAGAATTGACCGGTCACCCGAACACTTCGCGGATTCGCTTGAGCGACGATGAGAAGGATGTGGAGGTAGTCGGTGTTTCCATCGGGGGCGGCAAGATCGAGGTAACCAAGCTCAACGGCTTTGCCTTCCAGCTTGGCTTCGATACGCCGACACTGATGGTTTTGCACGAAGACCGCTTCGGAATGATCGCCGGCGTAGCCAAGGTGCTCACGCAGCATAAAATCAACGTGGGACTGATGGAAGTCTCCCGGCACGACCGCGGGTCACGCGCGCTGATGGCGATCGAGACGGATTCTGTCGTCCTGCCAGAGGTGCTGGAGGAAATCGGGAACATCCCGTATATTTTTGATGTCTCACTGCTTTCTTTACAGTAAAGCGGGAGGAGAGGAGTGAACAGGACATGTTTCGCAACGTAGCAGAATTGGTAGAACTGGCTGAGTCCCAAGGGAAAAAAATTTCGCAGGTGATGATTGAGGCGGAGATGGAGGTTTCCCAGCGGACTCGCGAGACCATTTTAACGGATATGTACACGAATCTGGACGTGATGGAAAAAGCCGTCCGGCGCGGACTGACGGAAGACATCCGTTCGCACAGCGGACTGACTGGCGGCGATGCGAAAAAACTGCAGGAGTACATGCGCACAAAGCCGTTTCTGTCTGGCCCCACCCTGCTCAATGCCGTCTCCATGTCGGTCGCTGTGAACGAGGTAAACGCGGCGATGGGCACGATTGTGGCTACGCCGACGGCAGGTGCTTGCGGAATTGTGCCAGGTACCTTGTTTGCCGTATCAGACAAGCTGAAGCCGACGCGCGAGGAGATGGTCAACTACCTCTTTACTGCCGGAGCGATTGGCTACTGCATTGCCAATAACGCGTTTATTTCCGGTGCTGCCGGCGGCTGCCAGGCGGAAGTGGGCTCGGCGACCTCGATGGCTGCCGCTGCGATTGTCGAGATGGCAGGCGGTACGCCGGAACAGTCGGCTCAGGCTGTCGCCATCGCCCTGAAGAACATGCTCGGTCTCGTTTGCGACCCCGTGGCCGGACTTGTAGAGGTTCCCTGTGTCAAACGGAACGCGATGGGGGCCGCGATCGCAACCGTAGCTGCCGATATGGCGCTTGCAGGGATCAAGAGTGTGGTGCCGACTGACGAAGTGATTGAAGCGATGTACCGGATTGGCTGCTCCATGCCGACTACCCTCAAGGAAACAGCACAGGGAGGTTTGGCCGCGACGCAGACCGGACGCCAGATCGAGGCCAAAATCTTCGGTGTGCAGCTGGAGAAAAAGTAAATGAACGAATGGTACGACGCGCCCGTCTCGCTCTTGCATGGGGTAGGCGAGGAGAGGGCCAAAGCTTTCGCAGGTTTGGGCATTGAGACTGTGGGGGAGCTGCTGGAGTATTTCCCGAGCCGCTATGAGGACTACCGCGTCCGCGATTTGACAGAGGTGAAGGACGGAGAGAGGGTAACGCTGGCAGGCACGGTCTACGGCGAACCCTCTGTTCGCTTTTACGGCAAGCGAAAATCGCGTATCTCCGTCAAGCTGGTCATGGACAGAGTGGTGGTGACGGCGGTCTGGTTCAACCAGACATTCGTGAAAAGCAGGCTCTCTCCGGGAAAAGAAATTCTCGTGACCGGAAAGTGGGACAAGCACAAGCTGCAAATCACCGTCAGTGAAATGACCGAAACCGACTCCGACCGGGCACAAAAGAGAGGGGAACTGGCACCCATTTATCCGCTCGGCGGAGATGTGACCCATACGCTTTTGCGAAAAACGATCCAGCAGGCGCTTCGCCAGTACGGCGAGCAAATCCCGGAGATTCTGCCGGCCGATATCGTCAGTCGCTACCGGCTCATGCCCCGGCCTGACGCGATTCGGTCGATCCATTTTCCGCAGGATGCCGAGAACGGACGCCAGGCGCGGCGGCGGATCATGTTTGAAGAGCTTTTTTTATTCCAATTGAAAATGCAGGCGCTTCGCCGGATTGCCCGGGAGCAGACAGAAGGGACGGCTCTGCAAATTCCGATGGAGGAATTGCGCACCTTTGTGAAGTCGTTGCCGTTCCCGCTGACGGATGCACAAAAGCGGGTAATCAAGGAGATTCTCACCGATATGCGTTCGCCGTACGCAATGAACAGGCTGCTTCAAGGGGACGTCGGCTCGGGAAAAACCGTAGTCGCGGCCATCGCTTTGTTTGCGGCAGTCAAAGCGGGTTTTCAGGGCGCTTTGATGGTGCCGACAGAGATTTTGGCTGAGCAGCACGTCCAGTCGCTGACAGGGCTTCTTTCCCCGCACGGCATCCAGGTGGCGCTGCTGTCCGGCTCGCTTACAGCCAAACGGCGTCGCGAGGTGATCGGAGCCTTGCAGATGGGCTTGATTGACGTCGTTGTCGGGACTCATGCCCTGATTCAGGAGGATGTGTTTTTCTCAAAGCTCGGCCTGGTAATCACGGACGAGCAGCATCGCTTCGGGGTGGAGCAGCGGCGCATTTTGAGAAACAAAGGCCTTACTCCCGACGTGTTGTTCATGACGGCCACACCGATCCCGCGCACGCTGGCGATTTCCGCCTTCGGTGACATGGATGTCTCCACGATCGACCAGATGCCGGCGGGGCGCAAGCCGATCGAGACTACGTGGAAAAAGCATGAGCAGTTTCACCAGGTGCTGGAGCAAATGCGAGAGGAACTCGTGAAAGGCAGGCAGGCGTATGTCATCTGCCCGTTGATCGAGGAGTCGGAAAAGCTGGACGTGCAAAATGCGATTGACGTTCATGCTCAGCTCTCGCAGGTATTTCCTGAGTACGGGGTCGGTCTTATGCACGGGCGCCTGCCAGCAAAGGAAAAGGATGCGGTGATGCAGGCCTTTCTTTCCGGGGAGTATGCGGTGCTGGTTTCGACGACCGTGGTAGAGGTAGGGGTAAACGTCCCAAACGCGACATTCATGATCATTTATGATGCGGAGCGGTTTGGGCTTGCCCAACTGCATCAGCTCAGAGGCCGTGTTGGCCGCGGCTCGGAGCAATCGTACTGCGTGCTGATCGCCGATCCCAAATCGGAGATCGGAAAAGAGCGGATGCGCGTTATGTGCGAAACGACAGACGGTTTCGAACTGTCGCGCCGCGATTTGGAACTGCGCGGTCCCGGCGACTTTTTCGGGACAAAGCAAAGCGGCTTGCCTGAATTTAAGGTGGCCGATCTGATGAGCGATTTCAAGGCATTGGAAGTGGCTCGCCAGGAGACGGCTGCTTTGGTAGAGAAGGAAGAGTTTTGGAAAAACAAGGAATACGTCTGGCTTCGCAGTTATCTGAAGCGGGAAGGTGTTTTGGACGGGATCGTCTTTGATTGATCGTCGTCAGCCAAAACGTCCTGGATAGAAGGCAGCTAGACGACTGCGCCTTTTCGAGTGAATGGACTCGGAAGGGCGTTTTTTGTTGGAATGAACTTTGTTTATCGAAGGATCAAACAAGCGGGACAGCATAAGATGAGTTGTGATGCTAGATGAGTTGTGATGCTGCCAACTCAAGCCAATTCCGCTGTAATTCCCACCAGTCCCGGCCGTATGGCTGAAACGAAACACGCTTTCCTACGTCTTACAGGGAAATATTGTTAAGAAGTCAAAGGAGCGAAATCATGGTTCAGATGAAACGCTTACAGGCATTCGCGCTGCTTCTCGCAGGCACATTGCTTTTAACCGGATGTGTTCCTGCCGCAAGCACAGGCACACCGCCATCCGGCAGCGGCGGAAATCAACAGCCGGAATCACAAGCGCCACCTGGGAGTACAACTCCGGGGACAACCCCGAATTCCTCCTCCGGGCATCCGCCAACGCCTTCCTCCGCCGAGTGGAATCCAGCAGAGATTCCGTTTGACTATGCATCGATGAAAGCAGATGTTGTGATCCGACTGGATGAGGAGCCGGTACTGCAATCTCCGATCAGGACTCCGGTTGGTAGTGGACCGCAGACATTTACGTTGTTCTTTCGTCAGGCGATGGACCGAAGCAGTGTGGTAGAAGCGATTGAATCGCGGATAAAAGAGAAGGCGTCTGCCGAGGAATGGTTTATCGAGCCCGACCTGGAGTTCCGTTGGGTCCATGATAAACAGCTTCACCTCCGGGCGACACCCAGGACGAGAGTACAGCCGGAAGACGGAATAAAGGAGTATGTATTGGATGTAAAAGGCGCACGCACCGCCAGCGGCCATGTTCTGTCGGAACCCCCTGGCTTCCTGGCTGTTGTTCTTGCTCCCAACCAATTGTGGAAGGTGAGCCTGGATGGAAAGGTGCGGGAGCAGATCAGCGGGTATCCCGGCTCGTATCATAGCGACTCTTTTCTCGACCCTGAGCAGCGATATCTGCTCTTGAGGCGGTATACGGAATATTGCGAATGCGACGCGCGGCATCCCCTCCTGTACGGGATCTATGACAGGCAGACGAACGAGCTGACTCGCTATCCAGTGGAGCTGACCACCAGTTACCGGGGGGAAGGCGCATTTGTTGCCGACCGGCGCGGCTTTTTTTATGCGGCACCGCAAGAGGGGCAAAACATGCCTGTCAGTGAAACTGCGGTTCCCGTCGAGATAGGGGAATTCGTTCACGGAGCCGACTTTAGCCATGACCGAAAAAAGCTGATCATGGCTGTTGGGCCCAAAGACCAGGAGCAAAATCTGGACCTGCTGCTGCTGAATCTGGAAACCGGAGAAAAGCAGCGGTTGACCGGTGCGCTGAAAGGCTTTGTGCCTATCGATGAAATGTACGGAGATGTCATCCCCATTTCCTTTGATGATGACGGGCGGCAGTTCACTTTTGCGATGCGGCAGAGCCGTAGTTCCTTCGACCAATTGCGTTACCGCTATGACTGGAAGACGGAAAAGGTCAGCGCGTGGAACCCGCCTGTTCCGAGAGATGCTTGGGCTGGCTATACGCAAACCGATGACGGGATGTATCAGATGTATTGGAATGCGGGGCTGTTTAAAGGAAAGGAGCACCTGATGGATTTCCAGGGAGAAGGGTTGTGGCTCCCAAACAGTCACCGGTATTTGTTTGCGAGACATAAAGAGAACGCGGAAGGGCACGCGGTCGCGATGGACATTATGGCTTTTGACGCTGACCAGCGAAAGACGGACACGTTGATCACAGACCTCTCCTTCGGAATCAGCTTTATCGGTGCAAGCGCTGACGGTCAGTGGCTGTACTTGCTGAGCAGCGGCGACCTTCAGCCGCACTGAGCAGGAAAGCCTTTCCCAGATGGAGATAGTTTGGTAGACAGCGCACCTCTTATGTGAAGACCAGCTTGAATTCTGCAAGACGAGAAAAACGGTCGGCAAGTGGAATTAGCGGATGGTGCTATATTCGCTAATTCCACCACCCGGCAAGCATTTTGCAAGCACGAGAGTCTCCACTTTCCTTTTCTTCCCGGCTTGCGTTTCCTTGCACCTTCATCTTTTGCACCATTATCTTTGCTTTTGGCGTATAACTCCGTTCAGTCAAGTTTGCGTCCAGCTTTTGTACTCGCGTGCCAGCATGGAGAGGACAATCAGCGATTCGTACCGATCGTTCGTTTTGAGACACTCCCGCAATTTTCCCTCCATGATAAAGCCTTCCGACAGGTAGAGCTGAAGCGCTCGTCGATTTTCCTCCTTGACGTCCAGCCAGAGGCGGTTGGCCCCCCACTCGTCAAAAGCCAGCCTTTTGATCTCCTGCAGCACCTTGCGCCCGTATCCTTTTCTTTTTTCGGAGATGGTAATCCGCATGAATTCGATACTCGCGTGCGGATTGGCCAGTCCGGCCAGGATCACGTATCCCACGCTGTTCCCCTTCTTCGCATCTTCTACAATCAAATGGCGGATATCCGGGTTTGCGAGAGACTGCTCATGCCGCGTGCTCTCCCACGGCAGGATGTAAGCGCGGTTTTCCTCCATCTGTTCGGTTTCGTATACATACGGTATATCTGCCAATGCAGTGGGACGCAGACGAATGTCCATCCTTTTCTCCTTTCTGCTCGTGAAGCTCCTGATCCGGCTTGCTGCTCGTTACGGGATGTCCATCCGGGCGCTCCACCGGTTCCTTCGCTTTTGATGCTTACTAATTTCTCTCCTGTCAGGCGACTTCCTTCAATTTCCAGCCCTTTTTTAAAAGTACATGGTATAAAAGCGAACATCTGTTTGCTATAATAAGAACAGAAATGAAACGGGAACATTTGTTCCTATTCAGGGGATGGTTGTAATGGCTCATGACAACAAACGGATTATTTTTCTCGCTGACATGCAGAGCTTTTATGCCAGTATCGAAAAAGCGGCTCAGCCGAAGCTGCGCGACAAACCGATCGTCGTAGCAGGCGATCCCGAACGAAGAAGCGGGGTGGTCCTCGCTGCTTGCCCGATTGCCAAGTCGTACGGCGTCACCACGGCAGAAGCCTTGTGGCAGGCTCAGCAAAAGTGCCGCCATCTGGTCGTGGTTCGCCCGAGGATGGAGACCTATATCCGTGTGGCTGTACAAATTACTCGCATATTCGAGTCGTTTACCGATCTGGTGGAGCCGTATTCCATCGACGAGCAGTTTTTGGATGTGACGGGAAGTGTCCGGCTGTTTGGAGGTCCGTGGAAAATCGCAGAGGAGATCCAGCGGCGCATCCGCTTGGAAACAGGAGTACATTCACGGGTCGGTATTGGAGAAAACAAGGTGCTGGCCAAAATGGCGTGCGACAATTTCGCCAAGAAGCGGGAGGAAGGCATTTTCTGGCTGAAGCGGGAGGAGCTTGCAGAGACGCTCTGGAAGCTGCCGATTGAAAAATTGTTTGGAGTAGGCTCGCGGATGAAACGGCATTTTCATCGCATGGGCGTATACCAGATCGGGCAGCTGGCGCAGCTCTCGCCCGCTGTGTTGACCCGGCGCTGGGGCGTCAATGGGGAGGTGCTGTGGCGTACGGCGCACGGCATGGATGACTCGCCCGTTTCGCCTCGTACGCATGATACCCAGAAGGGGATCGGTCACCACATGACGCTGCCGCGCGACTACCATACAGCTGCTGACATCAAGGTGGTGCTGCTTGAGCTGTGTGAAGAGGTATGCCGCAGGGCCCGCAGCAAAGAGCTGATGGGCTGGGTGGTATCGGTTGGATGCCGGGGAGCCGACTTTGACGTGCCGACAGGATTTGGACGTCAGCTCAAGCTGCCGGAGCCGACCAATGACGCGATGACGCTTTACGAAGCTGTCTGCCGCCTGTTTGACCGGCACTGGCAGGAAACCCCTGTTCGCAGCGTCGGCGTCAGTCTGGAGCAGCTGGTGCCTGACAACGTGGTTCAGCTCAACCTCTTTACCGATACTCAGAAGCAGCGTTCACTTGCCCGAGCTGTAGACGATATCCGCAATCGCTACGGAGCGGATGCGATTTTGCGTGCCGCTTCCATGTCGGGAGCCGGGCAGGCTCGTGAGCGTGCTCGCAAGATCGGGGGGCACTATAAATGACGGAGAGGCAGGACGCTGAGGAAGAGCAAGAACTGGTCCGCTTGTACGTGTTGTTTGGCCTGTTGTTTCGGGTTGCGATGGTCGATATGGGAAAGGGGCGGACCGTTCCCTTCAAAATTTCGTACGACTGGTTTTTTCAGGAGCTGTCCCGCTGGGCAGAGCGGGAGCATCATCAGTTGCGGCGCCGGCTTCGGCAGATGGGCTGCATTTTGCTGACGGCGACCCGGCAGGATGGCACCTATGTGGTACAGTACCGACATCGCGGATATGTCAGGGAAGCGGTCTATTCCATCGAAGTGCTTCGCTCCGAGTGTCAGGAATTGGCCCGCTCCTGGATGACGGCAAGGCCGAAATCCTTTGCGGATGAACCGCGAGCAATGTTTCAGAGGCGAGAGGAAGAACAAGGCGCAGTCAGCAAAGAGGAGAGAAGGACATGAGGGAAAAGCGCGTTTCCAAACGGGATAATTTGTTTGTGGCAAGCCGTTTTGTGCTGCCGGAGCACCGTGAGATGTACATCAGGATCAAAGCGGAAGAGCTTCGTTATGTGCCGCCTGGGCTCGACGAGGAGCAGATGGCTGAAATAAGCGGGCGTATCTGGGAGGCACTGCAAACAGGTCAGGGTGTCGTGCTGACGTATTACGATGGAAAAAGTGCTTGCGGTTTGACGGGGAAAATCGCCCACGTCGATCAGGCATTAAAAAAGATAAAGCTGCACACGGATAAGAAGACCGTCTGGATTCCCTTTTCCAGCCTGCTTGCGGTAGAGCTGGAAGCGATCTCCTGAGAGAGTCTGTACATGGACTGCACGACTCCAGGGCATCCTGTGGATAAAATCGAAGGGGATCAATTCCGTGAGACAAACGGCCATTGCCACTCTGACGGCATGGGGAGTTTTGCTGACGGGATGCGGTGCAGCAGCGCCGCAAACCGAACAATCCCAGCCTGTTCCAAGCAGCGAGCGACTAAGCAGCAAGCACCCAAGCAGCGAACAATCAGCGATTCCGGCACCGCGGCTGGCCTTGCATACAAATACAGCCAGACCCGCTCAAGCGATGCTGGATATTCCCGTTATCGCGCAAAATCCGGAATTAAAGAACGGCTGCGAGGTGACGAGCTTGGCGATGCTGCTGCAGCATGCCGGTCATTCCGTAGATAAAATGACACTGGCCCGGCAAGTTAAAAAGGACCCGGAACCGATCGTTCAGCAAAATGGCGATATCAAAAAATGGGGGGATCCGGCTGAAGGCTTTGTCGGGGATATGACAGGAAAGAAAAAAGGCTTTGCCGTCTACAATAAACCGCTGGAGGAACTGCTTCGGCATTATATGGGGGAGCGGACGGTCAATCTGACTGGAGAAAGCTACGAGACGCTGCTGGACAGTGTAGCCGCAGGGTATCCCGTAGTCATATGGGCGACCGGAGACTTTACGCCGCCGACTGAGTGGGAGTACTGGGACAGCGACGGCAAACAGATCGTGGTTCCTTTTGACGAGCATGCCGTACTGCTGGTCGGATACGATGAGACTTACGCCTATGTCAACGATCCGCTGACAGTAAAAAAACAGCGGAGAGTAGCTCACCAGGCGCTGAAGAACAGTTGGGAAGCATTGGGAAAACAAGCGGTCACCTATCGGTAAAAATAGGGAGGACAAGGACAAACAGCGAAAAACAGCGGCCCGCGGTGAAAAGTTGTGTGCGGTGACGAGGGAAGGGTCTTAAAAACGATAAGCGGGGAAAAACCGGATTTTTTCGCAGATTATTGTTCAAAACGCATTTTGCCAGAAGGGAATGTTTCCTTGTATCGTTAGAATGTCTTAACTGATCAAACTTGATGGGAACCAAAGGGGATTGTACATGTTAGCACAAGAAATGGGTGTCATTTTCACGAAGCACGTGGGGCACATGACCGCCAAGCGCTGGACTGACTTTATCCAGCAGTTGGAGAGCAAGGGGCTGTACGTCGTGATCGAGACAGACACAAACGGGCGAGTGATGAGCCCTCTCGGCGGCCTGATGCCAATGCCATGCAAAAGTGAGACGCTCCAAATTTTCACGTCCGACGAGCTGCAGCAGCGGGGGTTGCCCGTCGGCCATCACATCGTCACAAAGAGCAAGGCAAGCGGAAACCTGACGACATAAAACCGCAAGCCAAACAAAATCGACAAGAACGAACCTTTCTTCACCGAGAGTCGGCTGGGGAAAGGTTTTTTTGCGCTCAAAAGAAAGCGTTTACTCCATAAAAATATCCTTGCCAACAGAAAAAAATAATCAGGTAGTTCAAATTACATAAAAAAGAAAAGGAATTAGGTAAAAATTAGCGAATAATTAGGGATAATGGAGCTATTTGTCAAAAGGACTCTTTGTGAATAGTGAGTCTATTTACCTAAATAGATGATCGGGCTGGTTGTACAACCAGCTGGCGTGTCCGTTTGAAGAGGGTGCAGGGTACGATCATTTTAATCAAACATGTAAGGAAGGTAAGACGATGGAGAGCATAGCAGAATTTATTGAAAATCGACGATTCTACCACGTATTCCAGCCGATTTGTCACCTTCCGGAAAAAAAGGTTATAGGATATGAAGCGCTGATTCGCAGCGTATCCCCTATCGGCCCTGAAGCATTGTTCCAAAAGGCGACTGAACAGAATAAGTTATTTGAATTGGATACCCTGTCTATTTCACAGGCATTGACTGTTTTTTTCATGCCCCAGCAGAGGCAGGAAAAAAGAGAGTTTCTCTTTGTCAACATTTATCCGTCTACGATCGTGGAGGATCAGTTTCCGGCATTTATTGATGGCATCATGAGCAGGTTTCGTCCCAATCTGAGCAAAATTGTTCTGGAAATCAACGAATCCATCGTAGAGCGAAAAATATGGCTGAACCCGCTGTTTACGAGAAGAATCGCCATGCTTAGAAAGATCGGCTTCAAGATCGCGCTGGATGACGTCGGAGAAGGAGCGACAACCTTTCGCAAGATTGTCGAGATCTCCCCTGATTTTATTAAAATGGACAAGTTCTTTTCAGATGGCTTGGCCCATTCAGGAAAGAAACAAAAAATCGTACAGCTTTTGGTTGAGTACTGCCGGGATGAAGCTGAGCTTATTTTGGAAGGGATTGAGCGCGAGGAGGATTTTTGCTGCGCCGCGAGCCTCGGCGTAAAAACCGGTCAGGGCTACTACCTCGGGAAACCGGGACGACTGAATCGATATTCATGAAAAGTGTACATACTGGAGGAAATATGTGATGAGTGACAGAAACGTGTATTCCCGGAAAGCGACGCTTTCTCTACGAATCTCGGAATTCGAGGTTCCGCCGATGCAGGATCTCTTAATCGTAGGAAGAAAAGCCCCCATTGGGCCAGAGGCCGTCAGGCGGATGGCAGAGGCGCTTTCGCCGGAGCAATTTACTTTGGTGAAGATAGATCATCCGAGAATTGAGGCTGTCCTCATCCGAAATTCGCTGATGCAGATGCTGGATAGAGATGTGTTGATGAACATTATTCTGGAGGAAGCAGAAAACATGATCAGCGATTCGATGGTTCTTCGCTCTGAGTTGAAAATCGCTGTTTCTGTTCAGCGCGAGGTGGATCTGTCATGAAGGTCTCCGAAATCATGACTACTTCCGTTCACACCATTACGTCGGGAAGAAGTGTTTCCTATGCGGCGGAGCAAATGAATGAATGGAAGATCGGGTCGCTGATTGTAGTCGATCACGACCAGGTACAGGGAATCATCACTTCCCGGGATGTCCGATCATCCCATCCCAATCGGATCGTAGCAGATGCCATGACTCCCAATCCCGTCACGATCAGTCCCGATCACGACATTTGGGACGCCTATCGCATGCTCACGGAGAATCAGATTGAACGGATTCTCGTCATGGACAAGACAGAGATGAAGGGGCTGGTGACTCGCGAAGAAGTGATGCGAAAGCTGGCTGAGTTCATGGATTCGCATACAGGCTTGTACCGGGCTCCCTATATACAGTACATTGGAGAGGAGTTCCTCAAACAGCGTCAGCCGTTCCACCTGATTTTTGTGGACATAAACGATTTCGGTCGAATCAATAAAGAATACGGCCATCCATTTGGCGATGACGTGATTCGGACTTTATCTCAACGGCTTTCCGCGCTCGCCAAGGAGAAATACGACTATTTGTGCCGGTATGCTGGCGATGAATTTGTGCTGATATCGTTAGCGGATCAAGAGCAAGTAGAGGAATATCTCGAGGAGATCGGACGGCCAATGGTGCTTGAAGGAGTATCCATATCGGTTGCTGTCGGACATGTGGACGGATGCAAGGAGCCGGATTTTTTCAGCCATAGCTTAAAGGAGCTGCTGCGAAAGGTGAGTCTGATCTCGTCGTACAATAAACAGTTCAAGGAAGAATATGCGGCAAGTATAAACCGGTAGGGGCGGGGAGAGGAAGAGGGGATTCGATCTTTTTCAAGAAAATGGGCCTGTTTCTTTACATAGAAAACACCAATCCAAGGCAATGTTGCCTGACTTGCCAGCAACCTACGAAGGAAATTCCCGAGCCTTTTTCATATAATAGAACCATTCACGTACTATGCCTCCGGCTATTGATTCAATGGCTGGAGGATTTTTTTTGCTCGTGTGAACTCTGTATATTTACATAACTGGAAAATGGATGAAAAGTCGATTTGTTTCGCTATAATAAAAGAAAATGACCTAAGCCATATGGCCGAGGAGGATTGTAAGGTATGAAGCGCTTCAGATGGTTTCCGGGAAGCAACAAAGCCAGTTGGTCAATGTTTGTTTGGACCGCCGTGTTGGCTGTTGGACTTGGCTTCTTTTGCGTTCAACCAGCAACTGCGGAAGAAACAGCGAGTGAACTGGAGAGTCAGCTTCGTTTAACACCAGACTACAAGCAATATAATTACGAACAAGAGATTACAGCCATAGCCATGACGGAGAAAAAGGGCGATTTGGTCCAGGTCGAGATGTCCATCGACAATTACGGTGAGAAAGGAGAACGACTGGATATTCCTGTGAAAACCGAAGAGGTCGACGGCCAGTATGTCTCAAAGGGTGTCTTTTCGACGGGAAGTCGAATCACTTCTTATAAGCTCGTGTACAAAATCGTTATGGATGACGGAGAGCAAAAGTGGTTCGGACATGCGAGCAAAATGATCCAAGTTGACAATATGCCGCCCATGAATCCTTCTGTAGAGTCCATCTTTAAAATTGAGCAGAAAGAATATTATAAGGTAGGCGAGCCGATCAAGTTTACTGTCTATACACCCAATAAAGGTAAACTCGTATCCGAGCCGAAGTTTATGTTTTTCTTTAATTCTGTTGATCAATCACAGCCTGTAGAGGAATTGGAGACTGAGTTGGATCCAAAAAACAACCAGTACGTGACGACGGGGACGTTTACTCCAAAAATACCGGGAGTTTACAAGCCATTTTTCTTTGCGGGTATGGAGGACGAAGAGACAGGCGAGACAATTGAGGCAAGCGCCGTCACCGAGTTTACCGTCGAGGACCATGACAAGATACTTGTCTCTCTCAGTCCGGGCACAGCGACCATGAAAGCGGGAGACGAAATTTACCTGGTAGCTTACTACAAGATCGGCAAATGGGAGGATCATAAAATCTCCTGGAATTACAAGGCAGAGGAAATTACGCGGCAATACGACAAAAAGCGGGGAATCCAGAAGGTTGTGATCCGCTTTGTCCCCAAACGAAAAGGGACGTTTACGTTTGAAGTGAAGGTAGAACAAGAGGACGGCGAAAAGCGGGGAGCGGCGAGTGCGGTGATCCGCGTCACGGAATAGAAAAATGGAGTCGAAAAAGCACTGCACATCAAAAGGAGCAGTGCTTTCTTTTTGCAAGGGCTTCGTGTTCCGACATGATGTGTCAAATAGAGAGGAATTTTTTCAAAAAAGAGGAAAATCGTGTATAATGGTCGGGTAATCCCAAATACAGAGATGGTGGAGGTTTCACGAATGGATCGAAAGCGGCTTGAACCCATGGGAGTGGGGGGCTTATTGGACCGGAGCTTTTCGGTGTACCGCCAACATTTTACCACGTTTTTTCTGTTGGCACTAATCCTGTTTGCTCCGCTGCTGTTGCTGCAGGAGGTACTGCTCAATGACGTAGGCAGCATGCCGCTGTTGGTATCGGACGATGATTCGAGCAGTTTTGAAGAGTTTTTGCAAAACCGTTTTATCCAATCGGATGAGGCAATGACGGACGACATCGGGAAATTGCTGGTGTATTTGCTGTTGTGGCTGCCGCTGAGTATCCTGCTGGTCTATCCGCAGCTGCAGGGAGCGACGCTGCTTGTTACTCAGGCTGCTGTGTACGGGGAATCGATCTCGCTGAAGGCTTCTTTGAAGCAATCATTTGGAAGGTTCTGGCCGATGGCAGGAAGCACGGTCGTCTATATGTTGATTGCAATTGGCATTATGCTCGCGTTTGGCGTGGCTATTTTTCTATTGTCGATGCTGGGGATTGGCATTGGCAGCTTGTTTGAGTTTGACGACCCGAATCCGGTTGTCATCGTCATCTTCGCCATCTTGGCCTATCTGCTGTTTTTGGTCCTGATGATTCTGGTTCCCGGGTATTTTCTCCTGCGCTGGGCGTTTTTTCTGCCGGTTGTCCTGGTGGAACGCGACGGGATCGGGATCGGACGGAGCTGGAGGCTGACGAAGGGGAACTTCTGGCGGTTAGTCGGGCTGTACCTGGTGCTCATGGTCATTTATTCGATTTTTTCAGGGGGCATTCAGGCCCTTCTCATGGGTATATTCGGCATATCCGTTTTGGGACAGCTGTTGATGGTTCTGTTCACATGTCTGTTGACTCCGTGGATGATGATCGTTTACTCGCTTGCCTATCTCGATCTGAAAGTACGCCACGACGGAACGGATGTCGAAGCGCTGCTTCAGGAACAGACAGAACCGGCATTTACTGCCCCGGGGGCGGAAGATAGGCCATGATCGATTCGGAAATGCTTACCCAAGACAAGGAAAGGCTTGCGGACATTCTGGCCAGAGACGAATTTGGGGAAGTAAAAAAGCAGGGGAAGAGCTGGCTGGATGCCCTCTTCGAGGAAATCCTCGATACGATTGCCCGCATGCTGCAGTCGGCTGATGTCAGTCCGGGGACGGCAAGCGTGTTGTCAAAGGTTATCGTTGCCGCGGCTGTGATTGGCGTCATCGTTTTTCTTTTGATCTGGTGGCGGAGAATGGTCCGCAGGGGCCCGGCGGAGAACCAGTTGCTCGCCCGAGAAGAACGGATCCGCACGTATGCCGATTACTTGCGCGAGGCAAAAGAACGGGGACAAAAAGAAGACTGGCGCGAAGGTGTGCGCTATTCTTTTTTGGCTCTGCTCAGTTTTATGCAGGAGCGCTCTTGGGTTCGGATTGAGAGCTGGAAGACAAATTGGGAGTACCTCGATGAATTGCAGGCAAGGCAACCCGAGTGGGAAACGTTCTTCCGCACACATGCCCGTCTTTTTGAACAGGTTTGGTATGGAAGGGCCGAGCTTGCTCCGGCTGCTTTCTGGGAATCGCTGAGCGAATTGGAGAGGAGATTGCACGGGGAGGGAAAACATGACGAACGCCGCTAAATCAAGACTGGTTCTGGGAGCGGCGATCCTGCTTTTCTTAGTGGCGGGAATCATGCTGCTCAAACCGTCGAGCCAATCGTATTCTGCCTATGTCTCCTTTTCTCCCAACCCCAATGGAACGAAGGCAGTAATGGAGCTGCTGGGACAAAAACGTGAGGCAATCAAGGAATGGAGAAAACCGACGGGATTCCTTCCGGAAGGAACAAGCCAGGCCATGCTGCTTGTAGAACCATATAGCTTGCAGGAGGAAGAACAGGAAGAGCTCCTGCAATGGGTGGAAAAAGGGAATGACTTGCTCATCTTTCAAAGGGAGCCGGAAGGATGGGAGGATGCCGACCTAAGCGTCAGTCTGGTTGGAGGCTACGAGTCGGAACAACGGCGAGTAGAAAGCTCGCTGCTGAACAATCCCGGCTTCGGACAGGCAGATACGGAGTGGAGAATCGATCCTGCGGATGGAATGGAGCCGCTGCTCTCTGACCAGGAGGGGATTCTGGCGGGGCGGAGCCGGGTGGGAGAAGGGACAGTAAGCTTGTTTCTCGTCCCGGAGTGGCTCACGAACGGCAAGATAATGGAACATAACCACTTTGAATTGATCTGGCCGTACCTCCAGGGAGACTGGAGCGTTTTTTGGATAGATGAGTACCATCACGGCTATCAGCAGAGACCGGGAATCCTGGCGATCTATCCGGACTGGCTGATTGCCAGCCTGGCACAGCTCGCCATCGCTCTGCTGCTCTTTATCTGGTGGAAGGGGAAACGCTTTGGCCCCGTCTATACGCTTAGAGAATGGACAGTTCGTCGTGGAGATGAAACGCTTCTGGCGATTTCGAGCTGGTACGAACGGCGACGGCTGGCCAAGGACGCTCTGCAGATTCGGGAGGCGTACCTGCGTCAGTTGCTTGCGGACCGATGGGGATTGCACAAAGGCACGACCGATTACGAAATCGTCCGGGTAGCTGAAAGCCACTGGACAGCGCAAGAGGCCGGCAAGCTGAGCCACGCTCTCGCCCGGCTGGATGACGCAAAGAAAGACCGGCACTACACGGCGAAACGGCTGGTAGCCGACAGCCGGCTTTTAGATGATGTGACCAAGCGATTGGAAAAGGAGTGAAGCAAAACGTGCAGCAATTGCTACAGGAAATGGAGAAGCACGTATTCGGACAACGGCAAAATATCCGCCTGCTGATTACCGCCATGCTGGCTGGAGGCCATGTTCTGCTGGAGGGGGTGCCCGGCATCGGGAAAACCAAAATGGTCCGGACCCTTTCACGGCTGATTGGCGGTGAATACAGAAGGATTCAATTTACGCCTGACCTGATGCCGAGCGACATTGTCGGAAACGTCGTTTTCAATATGCAGCAAAACTCGTTCGAAACCCTTAAAGGACCGATTTTTTCCAATCTGCTGCTGGCGGACGAGATCAACCGTACCCCGCCAAAGACACAGGCAGCGCTGCTGGAAGCAATGGAAGAGCGCCAGGTGACGATAAACGGGGTCACTTACGAGCTGCCGAATCCGTTTTTTGTCATGGCTACCCAAAACCCGGTTGAGTACGAGGGGACCTATGTATTGCCGGAAGCACAGTTGGACCGGTTTTTGTTCAAGCTGCAGGTAGATTATCCGTCACAGGAGCAGGAACTGGAGATATTGAAGCAGCATGTTCCGTTCTTTGCCGAAAAGAAGGAGAGCGAAACGGTCGTATGCGGAATCGAGGAGATTGTTTTGCAGCGGCAAAAGCTGGAGGACGTAGTGGTGGAGGAGCAAATTCTCGCCTACATCACGACGATCATCCGCAAGACGCGGGAGACAAAGAGACTATTGCTGGGAGCCAGTTCGCGTGCAGGCATCGCCGTACTCATGGCAAGCAAGGCATGGGCTTTGCTCGATAACCGGATGTATGTCACACCAGACGATGTCAAGGCTGTCGCCCGTCCAGCCCTCCGTCACCGGCTGATTGTGGCTCCACAAGTGGAATTGGAGGGGGGAAACAGTGACCACATCATCGACGAAACGCTCGCGGCCATTCCGGTCCCTCGTTAACAGGCTGCTGGAAAATGGCGTGCTGCCCACCAAGAGAATGATCATCCTGCTCGGGTGTGGTGCTGCAGTCGCTGCGGCAGGCTCGCTGGCCGGACTCGGTTATGCGCTTTTTTGGATGTACAACGCTTTGCTGCTGTTGGCGAGCATCGCCGACTGGTATACGATGCCCCGAGCAAAGAAGATCGCAGCGGTTCGCAGGCTGCCTGAGCAGACCGACATCGGCCAGGAACTGACGGTGTCAATCGAGCTGGAGAACCACAGCGGTCAACCGATCCTGTTCCGATTGCGAGACGATCTGCCCATCTCCTTTGACCGCCCGGAAGCGGTAGAGGGCATTCTGAAACAAAAGTATGAAACGGTATCGTACACAACGCGAGGAAACGAGCGGGGATTGTTTACGCTGTCCTATTTGTATTTGCGCTATCAGGGAAAAATCCGGCTGTGGGAAAAGCAGGCGAAAATCCCCTGTGAACAAAAGATCAAGGTGTATCCGGATCTCACCGCCGTCCGGGGCTATCTGCAGTCCCTTCAGGACAGCTTGATTGTGGACGGGAAAAAAATTCTCTTGCGTACGAGAAGCGGTACAGAATTTCATGCGATCCGCGAATATGTGCAGGATGATGATCCACGCTACATAAACTGGTCTGCCTCAGCGCGGAGCAGGCGTCTGATGACAAACCAATACCGTCCGGAACAAGGCAAAGTGCTGACGATTCTCCTGGACTGCGGGCGGATGATGGGCGTCGAGCTGGAAGGGAAGACGAAGCTGGATTTGACCATCGAATCGGCGCTCACCTTGGCTGCCGTTGCGTTGAAGCAGGGAGATCAAGTAGCGTTGCTCGCTTTTTCCCACGAAATCAAAACGTATGTGCCGCCTGGCCGCGGGCTCGCCCACCTGCATACGCTCGTCGAAGCGGTGTACGATCTGCAAAGCGATTTTGTCGAATCCAATCCTCTGCAGGCACTGGAGTACCTGCATCGGCAGCAGAAGCGGCGGAGTCTGATCGTCCTCTTCTCCGACATGGAGAATTACTTGCTGGAGGATCAATTGGGAGCATACCTGTGGAGACTGCGGCGAAGTCATTTGCTGCTGCTGCTCTCGCTGGCTGATCCGCTGCTGCATGAGTGGAGCAGGACGGAGACCAAAGACAGCCGTCTGGCGTACATCAAGGCGCTGGCGCAGCGCTTCTGGCTGGACCGCAAAGCGTTTCAACAAAAAATGATCGGCGCGGGCATCCAGGTACTGGACATTCCGGCCGATCAATTGACGCTGACTGTTGTAAACTCTTATTTGGACATCAAGTCGAGAGAAGCGCTCTGACCGCTGCTGCGGCGATGGCGGTACAATCCGTAGAGGTACCAGCCGGCCAAGGCGAGGAGCGTCAGCACGGCCACACTGTACTTCGCCTCCAAAGAGAGCGAAGACGGAGTAATGTACCCTTCGATGATCCCGGCGATGACAAACAGCGGCATCGTGCCCAGCAGCAACTGTGCGGATTCCTTCGCTGCCTGCAAAAACTGAAATTTGCGATGGTAAATGCCGGGTACAAGGAGCCGATAGCCCATGTGGAGTCCGGCTCCTCCGGCAATAAAGATGGCCGTCAGCTCGATCACGCCATGAGGCAGGATGTAAGCCCAGAAGGCATAGCTGCTGTCAGCCTGGCTGTAGACAGATGCCAACGCTCCGACCAACAGGCCGTTGAAAAGCAGCAGGTAAACGGGGAACACGCCGAGCGTAATGCCGCTGATAAAGGCCAGAAATGCCACCTTGATGTTATTCAGCATGATCGCGGTGGACATAAGCGGACTGTTGATGGCATCATGGCCTTCTCCCAGTCGGCTGGGATCGATTTGGGCAGCCATTCCCTCCGGCAGCACGTAATACAGATTCAATGGATCGACCATGACTGCTGCAAAGCCGGAAATTCCGCCAATGGCAAACAGGAGCCCGGCCAGGCCGATGAACCAGATCCGCTTGTGCACCAGCGAAAACAGATGGACCCAAAAAAAGCGGGACAGCTGCCCGAGACTGCTGGACTGCTGTTGATAAGCAATGTTGTGGGCCCGTGCTACCAGTTGGTTTAAATAGCGGGTCACCTCATCGTTTGGATGGTAGGTTCGGATATAAGCCAAATGGGCGGAAGCTTTTTTGTACAGAAGCGTCAGACGGTCTATTTCCACCGCCCCGATAGAACGGGGGCGCTTTTGAAAGTGCTCCAGCAAGCGGTCGAGCTCAGCCCAGGTTGCTTTGTGCGCCTGCCAAAATGATGTCAGATTCACGAAAAGGGCCTCCTTTCAATTTTTTCATAAAGAGTGTAGTGTACAGGAAGGGTGAAGCACCGGCATGAATGAACAACACATACCAAACCAGGCGGGACGAGAAGTTGCCATCGTCACACCGGAGCACGTCCAGCTAAGGTTTCAGACAGCCGGTCTCGGTAGCAGGGCGGCTGCTCATCTGATCGATACAGGGCTGCTTCTCTTGGTTAATATTACTGTATTTATTTTGTTTGGCATAGTTGTTTTTGGAAATGGAGAGGATATTTTCCTGGAGTCGGAGAGCTATGCGATTGCCATTATAATGATCGCGCTGTTCCTGTTCAACTTTGGCTACTTCTTTGTCTGGGAATACTTTCGAGCCGGTCAGACGCCTGGCAAAAAATGGATGAAAATCCGTGTGATTCAGGAGAATGGTCAATCACTAACGTTTTTGTCAGCGGTGATCCGCAATCTGTTTCGGATTATTGACAGCCTGCCGACCGGCTACTTGCTGGGAAGCATCGTTTCGTTTTTTCATCCGCGAGACAAGCGGATCGGCGACCTGGTGGCAGGGACGATCGTTGTGGTCGAGGAAGGCGCGGCCCGTACCCGTTTTCGCGGACGATGGGGCAGACAGGTGGAGAGATGGAAGGCGGAAGCCCCGCCGGTACTGCTCGACGAGCGGCAAAAGCGGGCCATTACACGTGAGGACTGGAACCTGCTGGCAACCTTCGTAGACAGACTTCCCTCTTTGTCTGAGGGGAAACGGATTGAACTGGCCATGCAGATTGTTCGCCGCATCTGCACGCGGATCGATTGGCCGGATGGACAGGCGGCGGAAGCGCATCCGGTCGGGTTTGTCCTGCGGCTTCATGAGCAGCTCAAGCATGAATGGATGATCGGAAGATAAAGATCAGGACGATGGTCCTGATCTTTTGCGCAAAGAGGTGTCGAAAATTGTTTTATGATATAATAAAACCTCATTCTTTGTCACACGAAAGGAGGGGGAACTGATGAGCGACAAAATTTTGTCCGCATCGTCGTCACCATCCACAACGTTACATGCTCCCGATCAAAGCAAGCAGGGAAGACGGAAGCGCAACGGTTTGTTTAAAAGCTTGTTTCAAACGCTAGCGCCCCGCTCGGAGGAGAAACGCTCAGCCGTTCCAATCGTCCTGGCTGTTGTGCTGTGGGGAGGGCTGGCTTGGGCCGGGTACGCTTTTGCCGTACATACATTGGACAAGCAGCAGCAGCTGGTCAGCCAGCAAATTCAGGCGATACAGACGCAGAACGCTCAGCAAATGAAGGCGATGGAGGAGCAGATCGCACTGGTTCAAGATGAGATGAAGCAGGTCCAAAGCGGGCTTTCCAACATCGAGGAGGAGCTGCAGCTCACTGGAGAGACGCTCGGCGGAAGCAATAAGACGAAGCAGGCCCTGCAGGATCGGATCGATCAATTGAACAAACAGCTGGTCGATTTGAAAGCTTCGCTGAAAAAACTGGAGGATGCGGCTCGTGCTTGGTAAGATCCATCGCTTCTTTGCGTTTCTGCTCGCTCCAGCTGTCGGCTTTTTGCTGGCGTTCTCCCAGGCCAATCCGGTAGACAAGCTGCCTTACGAAGGGTTGGCATTATCAGCAAAGGCCGCGAACGAGCAGGTGGCCATGCTGCAGGAGCAAATGAACGAGACGAAAGATCTGCTTCGCAATACGGAACTCCTGATCGAAGACATCCGCGAGCAAGCCACCAAAGAAAAAGAAGAGTACGAGAAGCAGAACCAATCGATCCACAACCTCCTGGAGGCCAGCAAGTCGCAAACGCAAAAATCGGCGGACGTCTTGGACAAGCTCCTGGCCAACATGCTCGGCAACCCGATTGGCCAAACCTTTGGCAAAAATGCAACGGTCAAGGTCTACTCCCTGGAGGAAGCAGGCTATCGGGGGTACATGGCCAAAGTCCGCTTAAACAATCCAAATGCCCTCAAGATGGTGCTCGCGGGCGATTCGGTCAAAAGTCGCGGAGAGACGACGAGTCACGCAGCCCGACGGACTGGCGCCATACTGGCGATCAATGCAGGGGGCTTTATGAGCAAAGGCGGATATTTGACGCCGATTGGCACAACGGTCGTTGACGGCAAGATTCGCACGTTTTCCAATAATACGGATTTGAGCTTCGTCGGCTTTAACAAAAACGGGCGACTGGTGGGAGGAAAGATTTCCTCTCAGGCTGAAATTACCAAGAAGGGCATTTTGCAAGGGGCCAGCTTCCTGCCGACCCTGCTCCAAAACGGCAAGCGGATGACGATACCGAAGCAATGGGCGAATACACGTCAGCCGCGGACACTGATTGGTCACTTTGACAATGGCGACTTGCTGCTGATCGTCATCGACGGCCGGCGCAAGGGGTGGAGCAACGGCGTAACCTTGGAAGAGGCTCAGCGGAAGCTGCAGGAGTTTCACGTCGTGGATGCCTATAATCTGGACGGCGGCGGCTCCAGTGCCTTCTTCTACAACGGCAAGCTGCTGAACCGTCCATCCGGAGGCAAAGAGCGGCCGGTATCTAGCAATTTGGTCATCTTGCCGTAACAGTCATGGGAAGACAGACGAAATCCCTTTCTCGCAAGCAGGAAAAGAAGGCTTTTTCTGCAAACGAGAAAGGGTTTTTTTCGTTCTGACGTCGTTCCGGCTGTCCTCTCCGGGTGGATAAGACTTTCTCCACGTTGACTGGTCGGAATATTCAAAATTATAATGAAGCTAGGCAATACATAGACGGGAAGGAAAGGATGAGGAAGGTGAAAGCGACGACGAAGACAAAGCTTCAAGCAATCGTCTCTTCGGCAGCTTCTTTTTTGCTGCTGGCTGTCCCCATGCAAGCCAAGGTCCCGGGCATTCCCGAGGGAACGACGGGCGCGACGAAAGGAATCGTGGCGGTATCCCATCCTGCAGCCGCACAGGTGGGCAAGGATATCCTGCAGCAGGGAGGCAATGCGGTGGATGCCGCTGCCGGTATTCAACTGGCGCTAAATGTCGTCGAACCGCAAATGTCCGGCATTGGCGGCGGCGGCTTCATGATGATCTACCTGAAAAAGGAAGGAAAAATCACAGTCATAGACAGTCGGGAAATGGCGCCGAAAGCAGTTGATCCGAAGCTGTTTTTGGATAAGGACGGGAAGCCGGTACCTTTTGAAGAGCGTCATACCAACGGAAAGGCAGTGGGGGTTCCGGGTACCCTGCTTGGACTGGATACTGCTTTGAAAAAGTACGGAACAATGAAGCTGGGAGAAGTGATCGATCCAGCCATCGCGTTGGCCGAAAAAGGAGTGCCGGTGAACTGGATCACCGCCCAGCATATTGCGGACTCTGCGGAGAAGCTCCAAAAACACGGTACGGCTGGCCGGGTGTTTGTTCCGGATGGCAAGGCGCTGAAGCCGGGAGAGCTTCTGATTCAGCCGGAGCTGGCCAAAACGTTTAAGCTGATCAAGGAAAAAGGGACCGATGCACTTTACAAGGGCGGGATCGGCGAGGCTTTGGTCAAGGAGGTCCAGCGCACAGGCGGAGCCATGACGATGCAGGATCTGAAAAATTATGTGGTAAAAGAACGGGAGCCGGTGAAGGGCACTTTCCGCGGGTACGAGGTAGTCTCGATGGCTCCGCCCAGCTCTGGCGGTTTGACTCTGATCCAGATTTTGAAGCTGATGGAGGGCTTCGACAACAAGAAGGACGGCCCTCTTTCTGCCGCGTATCTCCATCGGCTGATCGAAGCGAATCATTTGGCGTATGCCGACCGGGCTGCTTATATGGCGGATGAGGACTTTTACCCGGTGCCGAAAAAGGGGTTGATCCATGATGAGTATATCAGTGAGCGGAGAAAGCTGATCAACCCGGAAAAGGCAAGCAGTGATGTGAAGGCGGGAGACCCATGGCGGTACGAGGGCAAAAAAGCGGTGAAGGCCATGTCTCAGGTCGAGGTGTCTCCGGTAAAACAGACTACGCATTTTGCGGTCATGGATAAGTGGGGCAATCTCGTTTCCTATACGACTACGATCGAGGACGTGTTTGGCAGCGGCATCATGGTCCCGGGCTACGGCTTCATGCTGAACAATGAACTGACTGACTTCGATGCTGTTCCCGGAGGGGTAAACCAGGTAGAGCCGGGGAAACGGCCTCGTTCCAGCATGACGCCGACGATTGTGCTCAAGGACGGCAAGCCGTTTATGGCGGTCGGATCGCCAGGCGGCTCGACGATCATCGCCTCCGTCTCCCAGACGATTTTGAATGTGCTGGAACACGATATGCCGATCCAGGAAGCGATCCTCTCTCCACGGATTTTCTCCAGCAGCTATCCGACGGTCAGTTGGGAGGCAGGCATTGATCAGGATGTGATCCTTCAATTGATGGGGATGGGGCATGCGTTCAAGGCACAGCCGGAAAACATCGGAAACGTGCAGGCGATCATCTACGACCTGGAAAACGGCAGGATGTACGGCGGAGCCGACAATACCCGTGAGGGAACGGTGCTGGGCGTAGACGCGGTCGCGTATACGTCTGCCGAGCCGCCCGCCCCGAAGGAATCGCCAAAAGCAGCCTTCCAGATAAAGGTAAACGGAAACCTGTATCCGTATACGGCAGATCAACTGGCTTGGTACAAAGGCGAGCCTTACGTCCAGGCCGATAAACTGCTGCTCGGCTTGCACGCAAAACCAGGTTCCTTCCAGAGCGAGCAGGCCTTCATCGACGGACGCGCTTTTCTGCCCGTCAAAAAAGTAGCAGAGGGGCTAGGATTTACGGTGACGTGGGATGCCAAGGAAAAAGTTGTCTCCTTGCAAAAGCAATAGGAGATAGAGACTGGATTCCGACAGGACCAAGCAAAATGAAAAGCCAATGGGGAGCTCCAAGACTGGGCTCCCTTTCTTCATGCAAAGAGAGCAGGGGATGCGTGCGAAATAGGAGAAGTAGTTTACCGACAACCAAAAAAAAAGAAAGAGGAGTGCGAGATGAAAAAAGTTCTGGTATTGGGTGGGACGCGATTTTTTGGAAAAAGGCTGGTAAAAGGTCTCGTTGATAGCGGTTATGACGTCACGATCGCCACCAGGGGAAGGCAAGCCGACCCGTTTGGAAACGAGATTGCCCGTATGCAGGTAGACCGGAATGATCTGGATTCCTTGAAACGCATCGGAAGCTCTGAATGGGAGCTGGTCTTTGACAGTCTCTGCTACACGGGAGCAAATGCGAGCCACATTTTGCAAGTATTGGAGGGGAAAGTAAAGAGACTCGTCGTCACTTCCTCAAGAGCTGTGTACGAACACTCTCCGCTGATCAGGAGGGAAGCTGATTTTGACCCGTATTCATGTCCGATCACAGCCGGTACGAGAGAAGAGGTCTCCTATGAAGAGGGAAAACGGCAAGCGGAGGCCGCCTTGTTTCAAAAAGCCGGCTTTCCGGTGATTGCCGTCAGATTTCCCATCGTTTTGGGTGTGGAGGATTATACCAAGAGGCTGCATTTTTATGTGGACCAGATACGAGCTCAAAAAGAGATCTATGTCGGAAACCCGCATGCGAGGCAATCCTATATAGACGCGGACGAAGCGGCCCGGTTTCTGCAGTGGGCTGGCGAATCCGCTCAGGCTTGCGGGCCCTACAACGCTTGTTCTGACGACGCATGGACACTTCCCCAACTGCTCGGTGCAGTCGAAGACGCAATCGGCAAACCGGCCCGAATCTTGACCGGCGGTACGGCCGAACAGCTGTCTCCGTTTGCGATCCCGGATTCCTATGTTCTGGATACGGGCAAAGCCCGGAGGGAAGGCTATGCGTTTCGGTCGCTCTCTGATTGGCTTGTGCCTTTGATTCAGCGCTTGGCGGCAGAATAAAATGAGTCGCGGCAGCCAATTGGCCCGTTACGTTCCATTCTTTTCATACGTCTTCATACATGGTAAGGTAGTAAAGACACTGAAGACTGTATTTGTCTTGATGGAAACCAGGAGGCATAACCGATGAAAAAGCAACCAACAGTCATTCTCGCTGTCGCAGCCGCACTTTCCGGCGCGCTTCTGGGAGGATGTGAAGCTCCGGATGTCAGCACGTGGATCTCTGGATCAGGCGGACAATCGACTACGGCACCGGAAGGACAAGCGACAGGAGAAGAGACGACGATTCCAGAAGCGCCATCTATCGACTGGAATGCCATTCCTGAGACATTTGTCCTCGCTCCGGGAAGCGAGAAAGCACTGCCTCATGGAGAAGGAGTCACGTACCACATTTCTGCGCCAGATGTGGCAACGGTATCGCCGGATGGCAAGCTGGCCATTTCCGAGCACGCAGCGATCGGCTCCAAGGCAGAGGTAACCGTAGAATATCAGGGGCAAACCAAAACGGCTCAAATTACGGTGAAATCGTCGCTTGCTGAAACCATTATGATGGTAAACAGTGTTCCGACTGTAACCAATCCTACTGATCTTGCAGTTGTTGTGAACAAGCAGCGCTCGCTGCCTGTCGATTATATCCCGCCAGGATTAACGGAACCAAACGTCCCCTTCCCGTTTTCCGGCAAGGCTGAGAAAAAGCTTCTCCGCGAGCCCGCCGCTCGTGCTCTCGAATCGCTGTTTGCCGCCGCGGAGAAAGACGGAATCCAGTTGTACGGCGTGTCGGGATATCGTTCCTACCGGACGCAAAAATCGCTCTTTGACGGCTACGTAAAGACGCAGGGAGCAGAGCACGCTGCCCGTTACAGTGCCAATCCCGGCAAAAGCGAACACCAGACCGGGCTTGCCATGGACGTTTCCGGTGCCGATTCCCGGACCAGACTGGAAGAGCCGTTTGCCGATACGCCGGAAGGAAAGTGGCTCGCCGCTCACTGTGCAGAGCACGGCTTTATCATCCGCTATCCAAAGGGCAAGGAAGAGATCACGGGCTATGCGTATGAACCGTGGCATTTGCGGTATGTAGGAACGACGATGGCCAAAGAAATCATGGAAAAGGGCATCACGCTGGAGGAATACTTCCAGGATGCTGTTGCTGTGCAAAGCCAATCGTAAACAAACAGGACCAATTCGCTTCAAGGAAACCATCCGCCAGGTAGCTGCTATCTGGCGGTATTTTTTTGTCATTGCACAGAGAACTGCTCCCAAACAAAAAGACGCGGGAAGGACGGACAATCCCCCGCGTCATGCTCTTTGCATGTTTTTTGAATGGTTTCCCGGATAAATCCAGGCAGCCAGGACTCCCGGTAATAACAGCTACTGTCTTCCCGTAACTGCGGTCAAAGACGGCTGAGAGAAAGCGGTCTGCTGCTGGTACGATCTTTGAAGCAGCTCGCGTTCCATTTGATCGCAGTAAGAGATGACCTGCTGCAGCTGCCGGATAGCCGTATCATGTCCTTGCAAAGCCTGTTGAATCATCCGAACGGCCTCAAATTCACGCGCAGCAAGCTGTTGCAGAGTGGCTGCGTTTTGCTGTTCCTGTTGGAGCATTTGCCGATACGTATTGCTCGCTTGCATCGTTTGCTGAATCATTTGCTGAGCGATTTGCTTGCACTGAGCGATTTCCTGCTGAGTATGTTGCAAATTGTGCATCTTCCCAACCTCCTGATGATCGTTATGCCGTACCATCATAGGATGAGCGAAAGGAAGAGGATTCATTACTCGCTTGCAATTACTTGGGCAGACGGATGCTTCCCAGCGGCCAGTAGACAAGCTCGGCCCGTCCCACGACATGATCAAGGCTGACAGGCCCGATTGCACGGCTGTCCATGCTGTTGTTACGGTTGTCACCCATCACGAAGATATGTCCTTCCGGAACTGTGATCGGTCCAAAATCTTCCGTCAGCGTGACACCTTCAGCAGCAGCTTTTAATTTGTTGGCTGTCAGGAACGGCTCGTTGACAGGCTGGCCGTTTACGTACAATTGGTCGTTTTTCGCTTCTACCGTATCGCCGGCCAGGGCGACGACCCGCTTGATCCAATTTTCCCCCGAAGCATCCGGGTGAATGATGACGATATCACCGATTTGCGGGTTCTTCAAATAGAAGATGGCCTTGTTGACGATGACGCGTTCACGGTCGTGCAGTGTGCTTTCCATGGAGCGGCCTTGTACAACATAAGGCGCCATGACAAAGACATAGATAAAAGCGGTGAGTCCGCCAATCAAGACAAACGATTTTACCCAATCAAGCAATTCTGTTTTCCACTTGGCAGCACGTTCAATTTGTTCCATAAGCAATCTCCCATGTACAAGTTTCTCCGTCGGCATATCTTTGTATGTAGCGGGTCTTCTCACGTTTTGGGGAAAAACCGACAGATGTTCTTATTATACATGCTTTCAAAGCGAAGAAGAAGCCGGATTCATGGAAATCGGTGGGAAATGGGACTTGCCTCCTGTTCACAAATTCGTCACCATTAAACATCTTGCCATGTTTTTCATTATGAGGTAATATGACATTGCAAATTAGTTTTACAGTAAAAATATTAAATCATAAACGCATTGTCCACTCTCGTATCAACCTATTTTCAGGCGGGTACATAAATGCGCAGAAACTATCGAAATACTTGCACTATAAAACCAAACGCTATATAGTTTTATAGTAAAAGTATTTACTTTCTGAAAATGGGTGATGATGTGAGCGAAATGTCTCGCGCTGTTCAAATCGAGGAACTGGATCAAGCCTTTATCGAGATGGCCCGTTACTTTATCAGTCACTGGCTATTGGATGAAGATGAGGTTATCAGTCCAAAACAATTCATACTGCTCCGTGTCCTCTACGACAAGCAGCGCAGTACCGTCTCGGATCTCGCAACTGTGTTACGGCAATCCAACAGTGCAACGACGATTGCTTTGAATCGTCTGGTGAAAGCCGGATACGTCAACAGAATTCGCGATGAACAGGACCGGCGGGTTGTTTGGGTAACCGTATCCGATAAAGCGATCCCCTTGATCGAACGGTTGCTATGCAAGCGAAGGAACCTGATGAAGGGCTTGTTGAAGAGCTTGAGCGACGAAGAGCTTGAGCAGTTTGCAACCTATTTGCGAAAAATGAAACAAGGCCTCGAGGAATGAAGGATCGCGTTTGCCTGTTGGGCAACCGGTATCGCGTAGCATAGCGGCTAAGAGATATTTCATGGACAGCGTGAAAAGACAGGAGTGTATGAATGATGAAAAAAATGACAACTCTCATGCTCGGAACCATGGTGCTGGGCGCAACGCTGTTTACGAACGCTGCATTTGCTAAAGAAGTAGCGACTCAACCTGAAAAACCTGTATTTGGAAACGGCCAAGGCGGCTGGATTAACATGCCATTGGAAGATCAAACGATCACCATTACCAATAAAATTGACAGCAATGCTGCGGCTAAAGGCTGGGTAAATGCCCCTCTGGAAGATCAAACAATCGTAGTCAGCGACCGGGGTGCCTTCGTAGCACCAACACAAGGCTGGGTAAACATGCCGGTAGAAGACCAGTATGTCATTTTGGAGCGCGGTCAGGCGCAAAATGTTCAGCCGACAGGTTGGATTCAAATGCCGAAGGAAGACGAAACAATCGTCATCTCTCCAGTTGTTAGCCAAGAAGCTGCACGCACTGGTTGGGTAGCTGCTCCGACAGAGGACAATACCATCGTCATTTCCAGCAAAGGTGCTGACACTGGAACTCGTTCCGGCTGGGTATGGTCCGCTCCTGAATCCGATAACGATAAATAAGGAACAGTCCAATAAATGAACGCGAAAAAGCAGTCTCATTCCACCGGGAAGAGGCTGCTTTTTTGTTTAGGTATGTGTAATCGGTCCGAGCTGCCGGTCTTTAATAAAAAATTTTTTATTGACTTGCAAGGGTTGATTGCGAACAATAGAAGGGAGTCAGAAAATTGAAAAAGGGGTGAACGTATGAGAGATCCGCGTTTGGAGGAATTGGCGCGCAATCTTGTTTCTTATTCTGTCCGTGTTCAGCCGGGAGAAAATGTACTGATACATGCGGTAGGCCATACGCCTGAGCTGGTTCAGGCGATCATTCGGGAGGTGTATCTGGCAAAAGGAAACCCGTTTGTTCAACTGGTCGATCCGAAGATCAAACGGGAGCTCGCCAAAGAGTGTACAGAGCAACAGCTGACGCTGCTGGCGGAGCATGAGACAGCCTTGATGAAACAGATGGACTGTTATATCGGGATACGCGCAGGCGACAACATCAATGAGATGGCAGATGTGCCAGCTGATCGGATGAGTATGTACTCGCGTCTTTACGAGCTGCCTGTCATGGATGTCCGGGTGCCTGAGACAAAATGGGTGGTGTTGCGCTATCCGAATCCGTCCATGGCGCAATTGGCGAACATGAGTACCGATGCTTTCGAACAGTTTTACTTCCAGGTGTGCAACCTTGATTACAGTAAAATGAACGAAGCGATGGATAACCTTGTTGCGTTGATGAACCGGACAGTTCGCGTTCGAATCGTAGGACCAGGCACTGATTTGCGTTTTTCCATCAAGGACATCCCGGCTGTCAAATGTGCCGGATTGCGCAATATTCCCGATGGAGAAGTGTACACAGCGCCGGTACGGGATTCCGTAGAGGGAGTGATTACGCATAATGCGCCGACTCCGTACAACGGATTTACTTTCGAACAGGTCTGCCTGCATTTTGAGCAGGGTAAAATCGTGAAGGCGACAGCCAACGATACGGAGCGCTTGAACGCTATCCTGGATACAGACGAGGGTGCGCGCTATATCGGAGAGTTTGCGATCGGCGTAAATCCGCTGATCCGAAATCCGATGAAGGACATTCTGTTTGACGAAAAGATTGACGGAAGCTTCCACTTCACGCCGGGCCAGTGCTATGACGAGGCGTACAACGGAAACAAATCCTCTGTCCACTGGGACATGGTATCGATCCAACGACCGGATTGGGGCGGAGGGGAGATCTGGTTTGACGAAGTTCTGATCCGAAAGGACGGCCGGTTTGTCATTCCGGAATTAGAATGTCTCAACCCAGAAAACCTCAGCTCCTGATCGGCAACCGTTATTTTATAAAATCGCGCATGCGCTGTTCAGCAAGCACAGGGTCCATGTCAACCTGAAACAGCATATGCAGATTGCTGGTGGCAGCCACCGTTCTGCGTGTGGCGCTGTACAAGGTCGGTTTTGCCTTCTTGATCAAGGTCATGATCTCTACGACGGGCGGGATTACCTGCTTGATGCGCAGCAGCCCTTGCAAGTAACGGACTAGTTTTTGAATCGTGGCGGTTTGATCGTTATCAGGCAAGTGCTCAATCATGCTGTAAAATTCACGGATGATGATGTGTTTTACTTCATGGGGGCCTTCCATGCTGGTCGTTTTCAAAACAGGTCACCTCGTGTCAGTAATGGAAAATGGGAAGGTACTTAAAAAAATCGTACTTTCTATCTACCCGCTGATCATGTGAAATAAACACGCGGAAGAACCCGATTTGAAGCGTCGGGTTCTTTTTATCGATGCTTGTATACGGCTCGTTCTTCGGCTGGGATACGGACCCGCAGCAGCAGCCAGAGATTGCAGATGGTAAAGAACATGGCTGTAACATAGGCGGAAAAGGTCAGCGGCAGTGTGAAAAGCTCGATCGTCACGATCCAGTAGTTGGGATGCCGGATGTAACGGTAAGGGCCGCGTGTAATCGGGGGAGCGCCGGGAAGGATGATGATCCGCGTATTCCAACGTTTTCCGAGAGTCAGGATACACCAGTAGCGAAGAGTCTGCGCGAATAGAAAGAGCGAAAAAGACAGGGGCCACCAAGGGGCAGGCATGCCTTTTCGCCAGATGCCCTCGGCCAGCAGCGCGGCAAAAAAACCGACATGTAGAAATACGATGTACTTGTAATGGTCAGCACCGACTTCATACCCGCCAATCGAACGCAAATACCGGGCATTTCGCGAGGCGAGCCTGAGCTCCAGAAGGCGCTGGAGGACAACAGCCATATAGACAATCAGGAAAAAGGACACGGCCTCACCTCGCTTCCAGCAGGATGAATTCCGAGCTGAAGCCGGGACCAAGGGCAGCTAGCAGGCCTTGTTCTCCCTTCGACCACGGCTTCTGCAAGCTTTTTTCCAGCACAAAGAGGACGGTAGGGGACGACATGTTTCCGTAATCCCGCAGAACCTCTTCTGAAAACCTGATCGAGTCAGCGGGGAGCTGCAATGCTTGTTGGTAGGCGTTCAGCACCTTTGCGCCGCCCGGGTGGAAAATAAAGTGCCTCAGCTTCTCCACGGTTGTGCCGAGGGGCGCAAGAAAGCTCTCCAGCTCTTCTCGCATGGATTTGTGAATCAGGGTGGGAATATCTCTGGAAAAGACAACTTTCAGTCCCGGGTCGGTCACTTCCCAGCCCATGACATCGAGCGAATCGGACCACGTCCTGGAGCGGGCAGCGCAAAAATGGAGCTGCGGCTGATCAGAGACGCCTGTATGTACCACTTCATCCCCTTCGATGAGCACAGCTGCAGCGCCGTCCCCGAACAGGCAGGTGGCGACCAGATTGCTTTTGGAAACGTCCTGGCGAATAAATGTCAGGCCGCACAACTCCACACTGAGCAACAGGACCCGGCGCTTGGGGTAGGCGTTGACATATTCGCAGGAGCGGGCGAGTCCCATCGCTCCGCCCGCACAGCCCAACCCCCACAGAGGAATGCGGGTGATGTCAGAGCGCAGTCCCAGGCGGTTCAGCAGGTGGGCATCGATACTGGGTGTGGCTATACCCGTACTGGATACGAATACAAGGCAATCAATATCGTCTATTCTGCAATTGCTGTTCTCAAGGCAGCGTTTCGCCGCCTCGGCACCGAGAGCTACAGCGTGTTGTATGTACAACCGGTTTTTTTCGGCAAAGCTGTGGTCTTGTCCGAACCATTCCAGCGGCATGCAAAAGTGCCGCTTGCGAATCCGGCTGTGGGAAAAAATGCTGATCAGCCGGTCGATGTCCGGAAAAGCATCCTGGAACAACAGGCGGGCAAAGGCCATCGAAGCCTCTTGCGTCACTTCATAAGCAGGAACAGCGGTAGCAGCAGCAGTAATCCGCGCCAGCGAGCTCACCTCCTCTAAAAGGTAAGTAGTTCCATTTTTCCCTACCGCAAGGAATACATTCGTGACAGGAAGCAAGCAAAACAAAAACAAGCCAAAGCCTGGCAACGACCAGACATTAGCTTGTTTTGCAATCCGCAGCCAAGATTCCGCCAGCAGGTATGTTCCTATTTGTTCCAGCAACAATAATTGCGGCTCATGATGCGGACATATTCACAGAAGTTTCTGCCGGTGCGGAAGACGACTTTCTGACAGCCTTTTTCACCAAACCGTATTGAAACACTCCGGCGATCAGCAAGAGCAGACCGACGATGGAAAACCAGTACGCGCCGCCGATATTGCGAAACGCGACGGCTCCGGTGGACGGACCTATCGTACCGGTGATTCCCCAGTTCGCGCCGAAAATGGAAAAGTATCTCCCTCGGAGCTCCGCTGGTGCCAGTACGGAGATCGCCTTTTGGATCTGCGGGCCATAGAGCATCTCGCCAATCGTAAAAATGGCTTCGGCCACTACGAGCAGCCAGAATACTGGGGCCCAACCGTAACCGAATCCGACGCATCCGAGCAGCAGGTAAGCGGCGAGAATAATTCGCTCGGGCGGGAACCGATCGGCAAACCTGGCAATGGCGATTTGACAGCAGACGACCAGTACTCCATTGATTGTCATCAAGGTGGCAAATACCGTCAGGAAGTCGTCAAAGCGAGTGCGCAAGTGCTGCGGCAGGATAATTTCCACCTGCGAGTACAACAGTGAGACGGGGATTGCGGCCAATGTCATCCACAGCAGGGTGGTATGCTCCCGCAAGCGGAGCTTCGGCGCTTTTGACACGTCCTCTGGCTGCCCCCCTTTCTGTTTGCCGGATTCCCTTCTTTCCTTGGGGAGTGTCTCCGGGATTTTCCACATGATCAACAGACAATAGATCATGAGCGTCGCCGAGCAAATTCCGAAGGCGATAGCCGGGTTGATCTTGTAAAGCGTGACCCCGATAAGAGGGCCTGCGGCTGCTCCGAGGTTTAAAGCGGTATGGAGCAGGGCGAACACCTCGCTGCGCTTTTCTTCCGGGACGACGTCTGTCACCTGGGCGCTGGCAGCAGGCCAGAACAAAGCGGCTCCAATTCCATTCAGGATGGTTAGAGAAGCAAAGGCGATCAGGGATTCGGCCCAAATATAGCCCGCCATCGAAATCGACTCGATGACCAGAGCGGCCACCATCAAAGGCTTGCGTCCATAGCGGTCGGCAAGTCCACCGGCGTATACGCTGGCCACGATGCTGGTGAGAGGCTGAAGGCTTGTAACCATTGCTGCTACCAGAAGATTCCCATCCATCCGATCGTACAAATAGAAAGCGAGAAAAGGGCGAAGCATAAAACCGGCAAACGTTGTCAGGATGGTTCCGATCACGCGTATCCAAATCGTGGTATCATAGCGTGAGATGATGTTCTGCAGCCAAGCCATGCGACAAATTCCTCTCTTCCGATAAAAGGTTATTTAGTAAGACATAAGTATAAGGGAGCGTCTATTGAAAAGAAAGGAAATTGTTTCTGTTGGCAACTTTCAGAGATTTAAAAGCTATAAAAGAGCTTTGACGGATGCTTACTCCTGTGTTTCTATAGGAAGTAACTGCATTATCGCAGGAAGACCAGATCCCCCAAGGGTAGAATAAAAGGAGACAGGGTACATGACAGATCGCTTTCGAGACAGCCTCGGCCACAACCTTCATCGCGTAGGCCAACTGATCAGGGAAGAGACAGCCAAAGCGCTTGGGCCGTTTGGCATAACTCCCGAGCAGTGGCAACTGTTGGTTGCGACCGCACAGACGGACGGGCTCACTCCCTCGGAATTGGGAAAGCGGACTTTGCGTGACAAGACGACGATATCGCGCATTTTGCCCGGTTTGCTGAAAAAAGGCTGGCTGAAAACGGAGCCCCATTCCCAGGACGCCCGAAGCTACATCGTAAAAATGGCGCCTGATAAAGTGAAGGTCATAGAAGAAACATTGGAGGCAGTACGGGACCATTTCACGCAAAGCGTATTTGCGCCATTTTCGAAAGCTGAACAAGACATGTTTCTAAGCATGGTGGTAAGGCTGAGGGACCACCTGGAGAAATGATGGTTGCATATGCAACCTCCTTTTGTTACCCTAATGGTTGTATATACAATTAGTTGGGGTGAGAAGGATGAAATTGACCGTACGAAAGGCAGACGGACCGGGCTGGCTGATGATCGCCGAAATGGTGGAAAACGGGCTTTACAAAGTCGTCACGGAGCGTTGCGGCGAAGACCCTCCTTACGCTACAATCCTGCAGTTCTTGCACCGCCTGCCAAGGCTTCTCGACCGGATATGCGGAGTCGAGGCGCTCGAAATTCAGCCGAGCCGCGTCGTTTCTGCCAAGCGTGCAGCACGAGCGGCCAGCAGGGAGATGGAGGCGGCGAGGAGAAAGCAGTCACCCGGGAAGTCTTTTCAGATCATCAGCCAGGAGCTGGAGAAGGCGGCGGAATGGAAGCGGGAGGTCACAGAGCTGACTCTCTGGGTCAAACCGGGCAAAAAGAGAACGGCCATAACGGGGGAGACACTCAAGGGAATGCTTGTCGTCGAGGTGACAGGATCTCCAAGGGACAGCCAGACACACGACGAACTCCGTGCCTTGTTAAAGAAGAGGTTTCACGCATATGACAACGATATTGAATTGGTCGAAGGCTACGCCAGCCAGCGCAAGCTTTACCGGATCACGCACCGCCGCTGATTCCTGCTGCCGAGTCCAGGCAGCAAAGGGGGAAGTCAAAGAAAAAAACGGCATGCTGGCAGCCGGGAAATAAAAAGTGAACAACTGGCAACACTAACACTCGTACCCTAGGCGGACGGGTATTTTTTTATCCTTTCAGAAAATAAGGATCGGGGCCGTTTTAACGCATCATTTTTCATTTGTCATCTGTCTTTACAAAAACTTAACAATTTCTTAAAGAAAAAAATACACATTTGTCCTTGTTTTTAAATTTACCTTCACAAAGTTGTTCGATATAATCGGTGAGGCGTTAGTTATTCAAAGGAGTGACGACTGATCTTATGTTAAAAAGCAAAAAGCACATCTTCTTTGACTTGTTCGAGCAGCAAATTGCCAATGTCCACAAGGGAACCCATCTGTTTTATGAAATGATCGGGAACTACCAGGACTTGGAATCCAAAGTAAAAGAAATCAAGTCGGTGGAAAAAGAAGGAGACGAGATCGTTCGCCGGATTATGAATGAATTGAACTCTACCTTTATCACTCCGCTGGAGAGGGAAGATATTCACCAGTTGGCCCATACGATGGACTCAATGATCGACTACATCGACGGCGTAGCAGACCGGATGTACTTGTACCAGGTGCGCCAGCCAGATCCGCGCGTGCTTGCACAGGCCAACATTTTGGTGAAATGCTCGGCGAAGCTGATCGAATTGATCCGTACGCTGCGCAAACTGGATCATCAGGTCGTATCCAAATACGCTGCCGAAATCAAGGAATTGGAACATGAATCCGACTCCAACTACCGTAAAATGGTTTCTGATTTGCTCAACGCTCCTAACGCTGATCCGATCGAAGCGATCAAGCTCAAGGAAATTTACGACAAACTGGAAGACTGTGCCGACTTTGCCGAGGACGTATCCAACCTGGTAGAAGGGATCGTGCTGAAGAATGCCTAGTCTTTCCCCGGATATGATTATCCTGATCCTCGTTGTGATCATGGCGCTTAGCTTCGACTTTATCAATGGATTTCACGATACCGCTAACGCCATCGCGACTTCAGTGTCTACCCGAGCGTTAAGCCCGCGCACGGCTATCATTATCGCGTCGTTCTTAAATCTGATCGGGGCGCTCACGTACACAGGGGTAGCGAAAACGATCGGAGGATCGATTGCCGACCCGTTCCAGTTGGAAAACGGATTGGTCGTCGTGCTTGCTGCATTGACGTCAGCCATCCTGTGGAACCTGATCACCTGGTGGTTCGGAATTCCCAGCTCCTCCTCGCACGCGCTGATTGGCGGGATCGCTGGGGCAGTCGTAGGTGCTGCTGGCGTCGGTTCCATTAACATGGCAGGCTTTATCAGCATTGTACAAGCCTTGATTTTTTCTCCATTGATCGCATTTGTCGTCGGTTTTACCGTAATCAAGATCATTTCGGCGATCGTAGCCAATATGGCGTATCATCCGACGAACAAAGGTTTTCGGATGCTGCAGGTCGTAGCTGCCTCCTGGCAATCCTTTAGCCATGGAGCCAACGATGCGCAAAAAACGATGGGGATTATTACCTTCGCATTGATTTCCGGTGGATTTATGACGCCGGAAAACGGTGACTTCTCCATTCCTCTCTGGGTCAAAATCTCCGCTGCGGTGGCGATGGCACTAGGGACATCTGTCGGCGGCTGGCGGATTATCAAGACGATGGGCGGCAAGATCATGAAAATCAAGCCGATCAGCGGCTTCTCTGCAGACCTTTCGTCGGCGATGATCATCACCATTTTTACGGCGTTCAAGCTGCCGGTCAGTACAACGCACGTAATTACTTCCTCGATTCTTGGCGTAGGTGCCTCCCAAAAGTTTTCAGCTGTTAAATGGGGGCTTGCCGGAAGGATTTTGGTCACATGGGTAATCACGTTGCCGGCTACAGGTTTACTGGCTGCTGCCTGTTACGTGGTGTACGATGTGTTCCTGTAAAAGGAATTCGTTTATAGCGTTCATAAATAAAATGCCAGCGTCCTTTCCTGCCGTACGGGGAAGGACGCTTTTTGCTGCCCTGCAAAGTTATGACGGACGCGTCAGACGCGCCCAAAAGCCTTGTTTCGGTTTGATGGTGACCATGCGTATGGATGAGATGGGAATATACGCGAGAGACCCGTCCGTCATCTCCAGAAGAATGCCGTCTTCGCTGTAATCGTAGAGCCGCCCCTCTTCAAAGGAGGATGTACCAGCGGAAATCATCGCCGGTGCGAAGTGAACCCGGACATCCCTGTCGAGGTAGTCCTCCAACATACCCTCATTCATATCAAAACACCCGCCTTGTTTTTTCCTCAGTATGCCCATCTTTTCGACAATTCAGACGCAGGTGCCCCGAAAGAAAAGCCACCGCTCGTTGGAGGGTGGCTCTGTCATTCTGTTTCTTATTCTGAAGTATTGTGGGACTGGATGGACTGTCTGCTTTTTCTCGCAAACACGATCAGCAAGATAATGCCCACCGCGATTAGAGAAAGGCTGACCAATTGGGCAACGCGCAATGTTCCGCCGATCAGGAGAGAGTCTGTACGCATGCCCTCGATAAAAAAGCGGCCGATTGAATACAGGACCAGATAGCTGAACAATACTTGTCCGTCAAAGCGTTTGAAGCGGTACAGCATTGCCATCAGGATGGCGAAGACGAGCAGGTTCCACATCGACTCGTAGAAGAACGTTGGGTGGTAATACTGCCCCCCGATGTACATCTGGTCGCGGATAAACGCAGGAAAATGAGCCATGTACTCCGCAGTTGCCGGTCCGCCGTGCGCTTCCTGGTTAATAAAGTTGCCCCAGCGGCCGATCGCTTGCCCCAGAATGACACTGGGAATCATCGCATCCCCCAGCAGCAAAAACGGCAGGTTGTGCTTGCGGACATACCAGGCACCGGCGAGAACGCCGCCGATCAAGCCGCCGTGAATCGCCAGCCCTCCTTCCCAAACGTAGAAAACGGAGAGGAGATTGTCTTTGTACTGGTCCCACTCAAAAATGACGTAGTAAGCACGAGCGCAAATGATGGCAGCGGGAATGATGAGTACGACCATGTTCAGGACGTGATCAGGATCTATGCCCGAACGCTTGGCATTGTAGCGGGCGAGATAGGTTCCCAGAAAAAACGCAAACCCCATAATGATTCCGTACCAGTGAATATTGATGGGGCCAAGTGATAATGCTATCGGATCAATCATGTTGTATTCCTCCTTGCCTCCAAACATCTCTGCACAGTATAGCACAAATCGCATGCGCAGTTCCAATTGTGCAGATGGCAACAGCAGGCAGCCTGTGGACCGCCGCACTTATGGCTTTTGTTTCAGAAAGGCCAGGATCGAATCAAGGGAAGCACGCTTCTGGTCATGGACGGCAGCGAACAAATCGCCGAACTTTTGCAACCGTTCGGGAACCGTATGGACGGTGAAATCAGTCGGGTGGATATGGGGAACCTCTTCCCAGCGAAGCGGTGTGGAAACGGTCGCTTCCTTGCGGGCCCGCGTCGAATAGGGGGCGGTCAAGGTCTTTCCCCGCCAGGGCTGCAAGTAATCGATGTAGAGCTTCGTGCCCCTGTTCTTGACCAGGCGCTCCAATGTGATCAGATCAGGCCGCTTTTCCGCCAGGTAGGTCGCCAAGAAATGCCCGACCTGTCTCGTTTGTTCAAATGTATAACGACGTTCGATCGGAATGTAAATTTGCAAGCCCGATGCGCCAGAAGTCTTGACGACAGAGGGGAGCTGCAAATCGTCCAACAGCTCCTTCAAAAGCATGGCCGTTTCGGCGACGGGAGCGAATTCCGGTGTAGACGGGTCAAGGTCGAAAACGAGCTCAGTCGGTATCTCGTCTCCCGCCAGGTGAAACGAGACGTGCCATTCCAGTGCCGCCTGATTCGCCAACCAAACAAGAGTCGCCGCATCATTTAAGAGGGGATAAGCGGTATTTTCCCATACGCTGGAAGCGATCCAGTCCGGAGCGTACTCAGGAATGTTCTTTTGATAAAAATGCTTGTCGTGGATGCCGTGGGGATAACGGATAACAGTTAAAAGGCGGTCTTTCGTATAAGCCAGAAACGGAGAGGCGACCTCCATTAAATAACCGATGTAATCCCATTTGGTGACGTTTGCTTCCGGCCAAAGCGGTTTGGTTGGATTCGTAATCGTCAATTCCTTGCCCGCAACGGCAACGGTAATGTCAGCAGCTTCAGTAGGCAAGACAAATCCCTCCCTCTGGGACTAGTGCTGCCCCTACTTTTCCCGCATTGGCCAAACATATGCAAGCGAGGCACCTGCATATTTTGGAAACCCGAGTAACATAATACGGGTAGCTTACCAACAGTTGGTGAATCGTATGAAGCATACTCGTCAGTCAAAGAAGGAACAAAATATTGCCCAGTTAAACGAAAAAAGTCTGAGCGAGCTGGAGTCTTTTCCCGTTCGTTCTTCTTTGGAAGAGAACATTGAGATTCTTGAACATCTGTTTCAGGATTGCTCGGATTTTGTTCTGCGTGAGTTTCAACTGAAAGACAGTGTTCAAGCTTGTGCGGTCTTTGTAGATGGCTTGATTGATACGCAATCCGTTAATGAAGCACTGAGGGCGCTGATGATCCTGAAGGGTGGCCGGGAGAGCATCAGGAGCATCGAGCATGAAGTTCTCCCCGTCTCGCAAATTTCCGAGGTCACGAGCTACAAGGATTTTCTGTCGGCTGTGCTTGGGGGAGATACGGGAATTCTCGTAGACGGCAACGACATTGCTCTCACGCTCGGGATTCGCGGAGCCGAAAAACGTTCCGTAAACGAACCGGAAGGGGAAGCTGTCGTACGGGGGCCGCGGGAGGGATTCATTGAAAATATCCGGACGAATACGTCCCTTCTCCGGCGGAAGCTGAAAACGCCCCGATTGAAAATGAAATCAATCGTCGTTGGCAAGGAGAGCAATACGAACCTCGTCGTTTCCTATCTGGAAGGAATAGTAGACCCTGCTTTACGGGACGAGGTTATTTCGAGAATCGAGCACATCGAGATCGACGCGGTTCTGGAATCGGGTTATATCGAAGAGATGATCCAGGATAATGCTTTGTCGCCATTTCCGCAGGTCCAATATTCGGAAAGGCCTGATACGGTTGCAGCCGCTTTGCTGGAAGGGCGGATTGCTATTTTTGTCGACGGGACACCAATGGTCCTGATCGTTCCGACTACGTTCTGGATGATGATGCAAGCCAACGAGGATTACTATGAACGCTTTCAGATGGCCACACTCGTCCGCTGGCTGCGCTATTTGTTTTTGGCTATTTCTCTTGTTACACCGGCAGGCTATGTAGCGATTTCGACCTTCCATCAGGAGATGCTCCCAACCACTTTATTGCTGAGCATCGCGGCAGCGCGGGAATCCATTCCGTTTCCGGCGATTGTCGAGGCGCTGATCATGGAGATTTCGTTCGAGGCCCTGCGCGAAGCGGGGATTCGATTGCCGAAAACAGTAGGGCAGGCAGTCAGCATTCTGGGGGCGCTTGTCGTAGGACAGGCTGCCGTCCAGGCGGGAATCGTTTCGGCACCGATGGTAATTGTCGTTTCGATCACGGGAATCGCTTCCTTCACCGTGCCGCATTACAATGCATCGATCGCTTTGCGGATGCTTCGTTTCCCATTGATGTTTGCCGCCTCCTTTTTGGGAATATACGGCATTCTGGTCGGCATTCTTCTGATTATGGGACACATGGCAAACCTTCGCTCGTTTGGGGTGCCGTACCTTTCCCCGCTGGCGCCGATGTCGATAGGCGACTTCAAGGATGTGCTGATTCGTGCTCCTTGGACAATAATGGAGAAACGCCCAAGCTTTACGGGGGTAGAGGACGAAAAACGCTTGAACACAGCCTCGATCAATAAGTCCAGACAAACGAGCGATTGAGGAGGCTAAAATAAACAGAAATAACCGGGGGAGTGGTACTGTGAAAAGGAGTTCCCGCTTCAAAATTGCTAGTATCATCGTCATCCTGATTCATTCACTGCTGCTTACCGGGTGCTGGGATCGGGTAGAAGTGAACGATCTGGCGCTCATCCTTGCTTTCGCGGTGGATAAGGAAGAGGACGGCTTGTACCGGATGTCTGTACAACTCCCCCTGGTCAGCAGTCTCGGAGGTCCTTCCGGCGGTGGTGGAGGGACCAGTGGAGACAAGAGTTATTATGTGGATTCGGCTACCGGAAAAACACTCCGGGAAGCGAACAACGTTTTGCAGTCAAGGATGAGTCGAAAGCTTTTTTACGCCCATCATCGGGTGATTGTCATTGGCGAGGAGACAGCCAAATCAGGGCTGAGAGAAATACTTGATGTCATCGCCCGTTTTCCGGAAAACCGCCTGACAGCATACATGGTCGTGGCGAAAGGGAAAGGCTTCGATCTTCTCAAAGCCCAGCCTCAGTTCGAGAGATTTTCTGCGGAAGCGATGAGAGAATTGATCAAAATGGTGGGTGTTACCGTTACGGTAAAAGACATTGCGCAGATGTTGAATACACCTGGTGTCGATGCGTATCTGCCAGTATTGGCAAGCGTTGATTCCAGACCAAAAGGGAAATCAAAGGAAATCGAGCTGATCGGTTTTTCCATGTTTCGCGATGATCGGTTCGCTCATTTTTTAACTTTGGAGCATGCCAAAGGGATTCGATGGTTCCAACCGACTTTCTATTCGTACGCTACGGATTTTGATATCCGAAAAAACAGGGAGATCAGTGTTCAAGTAAATCAAGGTAGGATGGAAATTACACCGATCGTCCGTAATGGAAAGGTTCATTTTCAAATAAACGTCCACGCGAGAGCGGCAATCATTGAAGATCACAGCGGTACCGATTGGGGAAACTCGAAGAATTTGCGCATGCTGGAAAACAAGCTGGCTGCCAACATAAGCGAAGGCATACGAACAACCCTTCAGGAAATGGTGAAAAACCAGAGCGACATAGCGGGGTTGGGACTGGTGCTCGCAAGAAAATATCCTCAGCTATGGAAAACATCGTTTCGCGAAAACTGGGACAAGCATTTGAAAGCAGTGACATTTGAGATTCGTACCAGAGCGACTGTTCCAAACATCGGACAAACCACAGAGAACCTAACCAAGGAGGAGATGAGATAAAATGAACCTGATTTTTGCAGGGATTTTTCTCCTTTCCTTCTCTTTGATGGCAATCCGTGACATCATGTTACAGCATCACCGTTCTTCAAAAATGAGAGTGGTCATCTATCTGCTCTATATCGCAACGCTGTGCCTGTTCGTCGCTGCGTTTTACCAGGTTGATATCTTCAAGCCCTTTCAAAACACGATCAGTGCTTTCGAGTCAAGGGTTAAAGCATGGATGATGAGCCTTTACTAAGGGGGCAGGAAAATTTGCAAGTCAAACAAGTGATCAACCATCGCCAGATCGCCTGGCTGACGAGCGGTGTGATTATGACAGGGGCCGTTGTCAGCCTTCCGCAGCAACTGGCGGTCGTGGCCAGAAACGATGCCTGGCTGTCCCAATTGCTGCCTGTCATGTATACGGTTCTTGTCGCCTATGTGTTTGAAAGGCTCATTCGGGCTTATCCGGGGAAGAACATATTTGAAATCTTGATAGAGACCAGAGGGCGTGTTGCCGGCAGCCTGCTTAATGGAATACTGCTGCTTTTTTTCTTGCTCATCCTTTTGCGCGATATAAAAGGAGTCGGTCATTTTCTGCATCTCAGTTTGCTGAGCGAGACCCCGCTGGAGATTATTCTTCTCGTCTTTGTCGTGGTTCTCCAGTATTTCGGGCGGTCCAGCATGGAAGTGGCGGCTCGGGTAAATGAGATGTATTTCCCGATGTTTTTTATACTCTCTTTCTCGATGTATTTTATCTTGTCCAACGAATATGATCTTCGACGACTCGAGCCGATTATGGACAGCAAGTTTGTCGCGTTGCTGCTGAGCAATTGGATGTCAGGGGGGTTGTACGGGGATATCTTTGTTTTTGGCGCTTTTTTGCATGCCATTTCCCAATCCCGGTTGTTTTTTTCGGCGGTTAAGCACGGGGCGACGATGGCCGGCTTCGGAATAATGCTGATCCTGATTATTCAACTGGGTGTCATGGGATACCTGATCACAAGCCGCTTGAATTATCCCGTATATGTTCTCGTTGAGCAGATCCACTTGACTGACTTCCTCGACCGGTTCGAGGTGATGCTGTTCAGCATCTGGTTTCCCGCTTTCGCGATTAAAGTGGTCATCACCTACTTGACCCTACTGATCGGGATCGGGACGTTGACCAGAAGGGAGGACTATACGTATTGCAACGGGCCGTTTGGCTGGTTTGTCCTGATCCTCAGCATTACTACCTTTCCGCACATAAACGACGTGAATAACTTCATCGGCTTTGTATTGCCTGTACTTGTTCCGTTGATCCAATGGCCAATGTTGCTATTGCTGTTCTTGTCCGCACGGCAAAAGGCAGGAAAGAGAGCAGGCTCGGATCAAGGCAGCCACCCTCTCCTAAAGAAATATCGCAGATACACACGATTGTGGTGGATATGTTTTGCCATATGCACGATTTCTCTTTTGATCGGTTCATTTATAGAGCCCTTTTATGGGGGATGGGGAAGAGTTTTCGGTGCCGTTTACTTTTTTGGATTTTTGGCGGCGTTTATCTTCTCTTATTTGGAACTGCAGTCCCTGAATCATATCATGGAGCGAGCAAAATCAATCGCGAGAAGGGCTTAGAGAAACAGAGCTTGAGCTGTCGGAAAGAGCCGGTTTTCACCAGGGCAAGGGTGGAACCGGCTTTACACTTGTACGACCTTTGCAATCCTGGGATTGCTCAAAATGATTTGACTTTTCCATGAAGTGGATTTACAATCTTCGCCAATACTTGTTTGCTCGTAAGTATGCAGCCAGCCTCTTCTTGCCTGATGATCTCGCAACGGTTTGATTGCCTGATTCATGCGAAACGGGAACATGAAACCGATCAATATGCAAGGCTGCCCAAAATTTAGACTGGAAAGGTGGTTCCCGTTCGTGTCAAAAGAACCCTGTGATGCAAGCGCAAACCAAAATCAAAAATCGAGCTTCCACCATTACATTCAATCCCCGGAAATGCAGGGGAAGCTGTACAAGCGGACGTTGCTTATCGTTGTCATTTCACAAATTTTCGGAGGAGCCGGCCTTGCAGCCGGGGTAACGGTCGGAGCGCTGCTCGCCCAGGATATGCTCGGAACGGACAGCTTTGCGGGGATTCCTGCCGCGCTGCTCACCCTTGGTTCTGCAGTAGCCGCGATGCTGGTCGGGCGGCTCTCTCAGCGTTTCGGACGTCGTTTTGGACTCGCAGCAGGATTCTTGACTGGTGGCGTAGGTGCGGTTGGGGTAGTGCTTGCGGCTGTTGGTCACAATATATGGCTTCTTTTCGCTTCGCTGCTGCTCTATGGTGCAGGCACGGCTTCAAACCTGCAAGCACGCTATGCAGGGACGGACTTGGCTAAGCCGCAACAGCGGGCAACAGCAGTCAGTATTGCAATGGTGTCCACTACTTTCGGTGCGGTTGCTGGTCCAAATCTGGTGGAGGTAATGGGGCGATTCGCCGCCTCGATCGGAGTTCCGGCTCTGGCAGGTCCTTTCATTCTAGGTGCCGCCGCGTTTATTCTGGCAGGGCTTGTATTTCTGACCTTCCTCCGTCCGGACCCATTCGTTGTAGCCAAGGCAATCGCTGATGCACACAAAAAGGATCAAAGCCCGGCTGCGAAAGAAAGCTCGCTCGTATCCGCAAACACCCGGGGCATTATTGTCGGGGCGACCGTCATGATTTTAACCCAAATCGTTATGGTCGCGATCATGACGATGACACCTGTTCACATGAAACACCACGGGCATGGGCTCAGTGAGGTAGGGTTGGTCATCGGCGTTCATATTGGCGCCATGTACCTGCCGTCTCTTGTGACCGGTATTCTCGTTGACAAGGTGGGACGAGTGGCGATGTCATTTGCGTCTGGGGCGATTCTGCTTGCAGCCGGGGTCCTGTCGGCTGTCGCACCTGCAGATTCCATGCTGCTGCTCACGATTGCTCTCGCTCTGCTCGGGCTTGGCTGGAACTTCGGATTGATCAGCGGCACAGCGCTTATCGTAGATGCAACCAACCCGTCTACTCGGGCAAAAACGCAAGGTACCATTGATGTCCTGGTTGCTTTGGCGGGGGCTTCGGGCGGAGCATTATCCGGCATGGTCGTAGCGCATTCCAGCTACGCGGCCCTTTCGCTTGGCGGCGGCGTTCTTTCACTGCTGCTGATACCAGTTGGCATTTGGTACCATAGCAAACATAAAGCGGCCAAATCTGAGAGCATGTCGCTATAAAGCGGAGTGGATTCATCCCCGGCTATTTCCTGCAGCTTGCGGAACATACCAGAAAAAATGGAATTGGCCGACTGGACAAGCTGCCTTTTTTCCTCGACGCTTTGCTTTTCCCGTTAAAATGAGTTCCGCAATGATCAAAGGTACAGAGCGGCCCGTATGCCCGATCATCAGGTATTCAGGTAACAAAGTTTGAGGCCGGTTTTGCGGAAGCGGTGCCGGATGTTCAAAATCATATGGTAAATGCATAGGGAACCGTACATGGTGCAGTTATCTATGCGTTGGCTGACCACGCATTTTCGGTTGCCTGTAACGCGTACGGAAATACATCCTTGAGGCATCTCCACCACTATTCAGTTTATGGAATCAGCAAAGCCGGAGACAGAATCGTTGCCCGTGCGACGGAGGTTAAACGAAACGTTCGTACAGGATTCTATCGGATCGATAAATGTCACGAGGAAAATCTGATAGCTACGATGGAGGCAGTGTCATATCGGAAGGACCACTACTTTGTAGAACTTGATGAACAGAAATAAATAAAGGCAGTGCAAAGTCTGAGGCTATCCTTTCTGTCTTGGGCTAGCACTGCTTTTTTTCGCAGCAGCCAAAAACGAGTGATTCAAAGCTGTCTCCGTTTCTAAGAAAAGAACCGCTTTTTTGTGTTCTGCCGGCATCATGCATTTGAATGGCCGAATGTGGAGATGTTGATGGTAAGAGGTACGAATTAATCCTTTTCATGAGGTGAAAGGATGCATCCAATCATTCCGATGGAACCGATCAGCTGCGAAACAATCCCCGAAGGGCCGAACTGGATAGCCCAGGTTAAATGGGATGGGGTCCGAATTGTTACCTACTTTGACGGACAGGAAACGCGTTTGTTCAACCGGAGAAAAAATGAGCGGACAATCCAATTTCCGGAGCTTGCTGACATACAAACATACTGCAAAGCTCGCTCCGTAATCCTGGATGGAGAAGTCATCGCATTAGGGTCTGACGGAAAACCGTCATTTCATGAAGTGATGCGGCGGGATGGCATTCGGCGACCGGAAAAAGTCAGTCAGGCACAAAAGGCGGTTCCGATTACCTACATGATCTTTGATGTGATTTTCCTGGATGGCGAGTGGATTATCAATCGTTCGTTGCGTGAACGCATGGGCCTGCTGTCGGAAATCATCATGCCAAATGAGCACGTCCAATTGGTTCCTGGCAATGACAATGGCCAGGCTTTGTATGATGTTATCCAGCAGCATGGGATGGAAGGCATAGTCATGAAAGATCTGAACAGCAAATATGTCATTGGCGGCAAAGAGAAGCAGTGGCAAAAGAAAAAATATTACCGGGACACCATCGCAGTTGTTGGGGGAGTGACACTCCGCGATAACATCGTAAATGCCCTTCTTTTGGGGTTGTATGATCAAGAGGGGCATTTATTTTACATTGGCCATGCGGGAACAGGCAGATTCACTCAAAGCGACTGGAGGGCCCTTACAGAAAGGATAGCGCCTTTGACGCAACAGAATTCACCCTTTGCCAACAAACCATCGAGAGTCAAAGGAGCTGTCTGGTTGACGCCAAAGATCACGGTGAAGGTCCAATTTGCCGAGTGGACAGAGGGATACACACTGCGACAGCCCAGTATTCAAGCGGTTGTTGATGTACCTGCTGATCACTGTGTTTTGGAGAGTTGAAAAATTGACCAAGGCCAACATAGTTTCCCCCCCTCTACGATCATGGGTCAGACTAAAACTGTTTCTGTAGACCCACACGAACCGGGTCTGATACGATGAAGATCGCTTGAAATGGATTGTATTGGAGTGGTTCGGATGGATGTTTACGCAAATTTAAAGCAGGGAGAACGCGGGGTGTGGATCAGTATCGCCGCGTACATTTTCTGTTCGATCATAAAAGTTGTCGTTGCCTTGTTTGCCGACTCGGAGGCGCTTCTGGCTGACGGATTGAACAACACGACGGATGTGATAGCATCCATTGCTGTTTTGATTGGACTTCGAATCGCCCGCAAGCCGCCGGATAAAGATCATCCCTACGGGCATTTCCGGGCAGAGACGATCTCTTCGATGGTCGCTTCCTTCATTATGTTTGCGGTCGGAATTGAAGTGTTGACGAGGGCCGTGCCATCCCTGTTCAATCCGGAGGTGCAGGCGCCCGATATGGTGGCTGCATGGGTGGCGCTGGGCTCTGCTGTGGTGATGCTGGCTGTTTACCGTTACAACATCCGTTTGGCCAAATTGATTGACAGTCAAGCTGTAGCTGCTGCTGCGCAGGACAACCGCTCCGACGCATGGGTGAGCATCGGTACTTTTGTGGGGATTGCCGGGGCCCAGTTCCAACTCCATTGGCTGGACCCGCTGGCAGCGCTTGTAGTCGGCGTGATCATCCTGAAAACTGCGTGGGAGATTTTCAGAGAAGCCGCCCACCGTCTCACCGATGGATTTGACTACGGTGAATTGGAGGTCCTGCGTAACACGATTTCACAAATACCCGGTGTCGCCGAGATCAAAGACATCAAAGCCCGATACCTGGGAAGCAGTGTAATCGTCGACGCCGTTATTCATGTCGATCCGGACCTGAATGTTTTGGAGAGCCATGTCATTACAGAAGAGATTGAGAAACACATGAAGGAAAAACACAAGATCGGGACCGTGCACATTCATATTGAGCCGGATGAACGGCTGGCCAGATAAACAAGGGCAGAGACGGGTCAGGACGTTTCTGCTTTTTTTCTGCGCAGTTTTTTTGTTGTCGTTGTCGCGGCGGTCGGCTTTTCGGGGCTTTTGCGTTCGGGCTTGATTCCAGGCTGCTTCTTGACTCCTGCTGGAGGGGCTGGCGTTGGATGCGGCTCCAATTTTGCCGGAGTGGCCTGATCTCCAGTCGCCGCCAAGCTTTCTCGGAGCGCCTGCATCAGATCGACGACGTTGGCGCGCGGCGCAGCGGGAGCCACGGCAATTTCTTTTCCTTCCTTTTTCTTTTCGATCAGCGCCTGCAGGCTGCTTCGATACTCATCTTTGTACTTGCCCGGCTCAAAAGCTGTCGTCATATTATTGATCAGCTCGGCAGCCATCCTCAGTTCATTTTCCGCCAGCGCCACATCAGCTTCTGGAAGCGCAGGCACCTGAGCTACCGGGCGCACCTCATCAGGATAAAAGATCGTTTCCATCATGATGCAGTGCTCATAGAGGCGAATGACAGCGAGACTTTCCTTGTTTCTCATGGTCACCCGGGCTATCGCGATTTTTCCCGTTTCCTTCATCGCTGCCCGCAACAGGGAGTAAGCCTTGTCCCCGGTTTCTTGTGGCGAAAGGAAGTAGCTTTTGTCAAAATAAACCGGATCAATCTCGGTCAAGTCGACAAAATCTACAATTTCGATGGCTCTGCGCGTTTCGGGAGTAATGGCTTCCAGATCCTCGTCTTGAATAATGACGTAATTTCCTTTTTCATACTCAAAACCGCGAACGATGTCTTCGGCACCCACTTCTTTTTCGCAATGCGGACACATTTTCGTATACCGGATCGGTGTATGGCATTCCTTGTGAAGCTGGCGAAAACGGACATCCCTTTCTTCAGTTGCAGTAAACATTCGCACAGGTATGTTGACCAGTCCGAAGCTGATCGACCCCTTCCAGACGGTATGCACGAAAATCCCCCTTTTTTGCTCTTGTTACGTTAGTATCCGCATGTTTTGATCGGATCGGGTAGGGAAAAGAAGGCGATTTGCGCCGTTGTGGGAGCAGCGCTTTTTTCCATAGAAAAAGCCAGCCTTCGCTTTCAGGCTGGCCTGTTTGCTTATTGTCCGTGCTTGACGATGTCCGATTGATCTGCTGCGGACTGCATGAGGCGAGCTTCTTCCTTGCCTGTTCCTGTCCGGTCAGCGCGTGACTGAGCCGCTGCAGCCTCCTGCTTTTGCTTCGATGGAAGTTTTTCAGCCATGTTTCATCCCTCCAGTACACGAAACTGGCGTTAGTGTGCCCTGCAGACAGAAAAAAAACCTCACCGCAAATGCAGTGAGGCAGCAGTCCATCTCTCCCTGTTCGGGAGCGGTGGCACGGAATGCTCCTATCAGACACGCCGTGCGCGAGTAGGAACTGCTTTTCAATTATGGGAGAGGAGAAACCGGAGGAAGAGCTTATGGGGAAACGTAAGTCTTCTCCGCGGTTGTCAGCGACACCGTTGCGTCGCTATCCATATTCTTTTCCAGTGGAGGTGCGTTTTATTCAGCATCTGCGAAAAAATTTTCCATCTGAATAATTTTACCGGCCTAGGCCGTTGTGATAGTATGAAATCATTCTCAACCAAGAGGAATAAAACCAGACTGCAAAGGTGAATGGCTTATGCGCGTAATTTCAGGTGAACACAGGGGACGAAAGCTGGTGGCGGTGCCCGGAAAAGGGACCCGTCCGACTACTGACAAGATAAAAGAGTCCATCTTCAATATGATTGGTCCTTATTTCTCGGGCGGAATTGCTCTTGATTTGTACGCAGGTACAGGCGGTTTGGGGATTGAGGCGTTAAGCCGGGGAATCGAGCGATGCGTATTTGTGGAAAGGGATCCCAAGGCCTTTTCCGTCGTCAAACAGAACGTAGCCGCCTGCCGGCTGGAGGAGAGGGCCGAGCTGTACCGTAACGATGCGGGCAGAGCATTAAAGCAGCTCTTTAAAAGGAAGATCGCCTTCGATGTTGTTTTTCTCGATCCACCTTATGCCCATCAGCATATCGCCGAGGAGATCATGCAGATGCAGGAGGGAGGACTGCTCGCGGAAGGAGCCTGGATCGTCGCCGAACACGACAGCGCCATCCGCTTGCCCGACGTGATTGGCGAATGCTGTCTTGACCGCACGTCTACATATGGTGAAACGACGATTACCATCTACCGCTTCGAACCGGGCGGCCCGACGGATCAAAAGCAGGAGCAAGAGCAAACGGACGAACTTGAACCAAAAGCTGCATCGGAAAGTGACCAGCAGCCGGAATGATTCTACAACTACGCAAAGGGGCAGGAAATCTATGAGGATTGCCGTATGTTCGGGAAGCTTCGATCCAGTAACGAACGGACACCTCGACATCATAGCGCGAGGTGCCCGGATATTCGACAAAGTAATCGTTGCTGTACTGAATAACTCGCAAAAGCAGTCGTTGTTTACCGTAGAGGAACGGGTAGAAATGCTGGAGCTGTCGACCGCACACCTGCCTAATGTCGAAGTCGATTCCTTCAGTGGACTTTTGATGGACTACATGCGCAAACAGAAGGCAAGCGTTATCCTCCGCGGTCTGCGCTCAAATGCGGATTTTGACTATGAAATGCCAATCGCGGCGGCCAACAAAACGCTTGGCGAGGATGTAGAGACGATGTTTCTTTTGACCAACCCGCAGTATGCCTACCTGAGCTCCAGCATCGTCAGGGAATTGGCCAAATACCGCGCAAGCGTTAAAGGGCTGGTGCCGCCCCCGGTAGAGGATGCGCTGGCGAAAAAATTTGCCGGCAAGTGACACCTTCTCCGTTGATTTCTTGCCTCCGGTTTATTGCGGCTTGTGGCCTTTCGTGCCGCGCAACAAAAAGCTGAGCAGCAGCAGAACACACAGGAGAGCTCCTGCTGCGAGGCCGGAATGAAGCAAGGAATCCCACCAGCTCACGACAGGCACGCCGGAGGTCGTCGGCATAAACACCGGGACGTCTCTTTCGGAAAACCAGGTAGAAGCAGCCGTTAACGGTTTCCAGCAGAAAAAGGCCAGTAAAGCGGAGAGGCCGGCGTGAATGACCCGAGCGATCAGATACGGAGCAACGCGGATGTCCGTTTCGCTGAGGATGCTTGCCACTTGAGCGTGCACGCTGAGCCCACCCCACGAAATAATGGCGCTGGCAACGACCGCTTTCCAGATCATAGGTACGGAAGAGCTGACGACGCTCACTCCTTGAGCACCCAGCGTGACCTCAAACAAACCGGCAATAATTCCGGAGGAGAAGGCCGAAGGGACGCCCAGAGGACCGAGAAACACGGCGAGCAGACTGCTTAAAAATCGGGTCAGCTCAATCGTGGCGAACAACTGAATCAGGACGGAAAAGACGATGATAAACCCGCCGATCATCAGCAAAGTATGGAGGGCTGATTGAACCGCCTCTCCCATTAGCCGCCCGAATGGCCGACGGTCCCGAATACGGGCCCGGTGCATCGCCTGCAAGGCTCGAAGCGGCAGGGGCAGGCGATTTTTTTCCAAAGGTCTGCTGGATGGGGCAAAAGGCGAGTAAAACCGGTATATCACCCCCAACAGCAAAGCGGACGCGTAATGGCTGAAGGCGAGGACAAAACCGAACTGTTCACTGTGGAAAAAGCCTATGGAGACTGCCCCGATGACAAACAGGGGGTCGCCTGTCGTCGTGAACGAGACCAGTCTTTCTCCTTCTGCCTGCGTTATGCTTCCTTGTTCCCGCAGTCTGGTTGTCAGCTTGGCTGCGACCGGATACCCGGAAGCGAATCCCATCGTAAGCACAAAGCCGCCCGTCCCCGGAACGTTAAAGAGGGGGCGCATCAAAGGCTCTAACAAAACGCCTGCGAAGTGGACGACACCTACGCCCATCAGAATTTCAGACAATACGATAAATGGCAAAGTGGATGGGAAGACAATCTCCCACCATACTTTCAAGCCCCGGATCGCCGCCTCGAAGGACGTCTGCGGATGGGAGACCAGAATGATGACCAGAGCGATCGCTGAACAAGCGTATAACAATGTGAGAATGGGAGAGCGGCGTGTCATGGCTACCTCCTGTCCTGCAGCTAGATAGTACATGTCTACGTGAGGAAGGACAAAACTATTCGCCTGCGTTGTTTGCATGAAAAGTTTGGCGATCGGCCACATACGCTTGAAAAGGGGGATGTGGACATGGAAAAGAGAAGGAAACCAAAGATAGGGCTTGCCCTGGGATCGGGGGGCGCGCGGGGATTTGCCCATATCGGCGTCCTCAAGGTATTTGAAGCCCATGGCATCAAGATCGATATGCTGGCGGGAAGCAGTATGGGCAGTCTGATTGCGGCAGTTTACGCCAACGGCATTGAGCCGCATATGATGGAAAAGCTGGCCCTCAACCTGAAGCGCAAGCATTGGCTCGATCTGACGGTACCGAGCCTTGGCTTTGTGACGGGCGAGAAAATCAAGCAATTAATTCGGTTGCTGACACACGGGAAAAGAATTGAGGAACTGCAAAGGGAGCTTGCCATCGTGGCGACAGACATCGAGACGGGAGAGCGGGTCGTGTTTCAGGAAGGCCCGGTCGATCAGGCTGTCCGTGCCAGCATCTCCATTCCGGGCATTTTTGTACCGGAGCGGGTGGACGGAAGGCTGCTGGTGGACGGCGGGGTCATCGACCGTGTCCCCATCACGGTCATCCGCGACATGGGAGCTGATCTGGTCATCGCCGTTGATGTCGCGCTGTTTGATACGCCGATGAAAGTAACGACCATTTTTGATGTCATCGCCCAGACAATCGACGTGATGGAGCGGGAGATTTTGCGCCATCGAATCCTCTCAGCCGATCTCGTAATTCGCCCCGATGTTGGACACTATAGCAGTATCGCGTATACAGGAATAGAAGAGATTATTGCGCTCGGAGAACAGGCGGCACTGGAATACGTAGACAAAATTCAGGAAATGATCGCGAACTGGGGGCAGGAGAATGAGTGAAGAAAGAATAACGACACACCGGAGTGCCAGTGGGCGAAACGGCTTTGCCCGCTGGCTGATGGTTGTAATCCCGGTTGCCCTGGGGTTGTTATTTTTTGTACCTACGCCGTATTATGTTACAAGACCTGGCTCTGCTATTGAGCTGGCCCCGATGATCGATGTCGAAGGCGGGGAAAAAGACGAGACCGGTGCCTTTATGCTGACGACCGTGCGGATGGGAGAGGCCAATCTTGCCTGGTATTTGTACGCGCAGCTCTCCCCGGATGCCGAGCTGATGGAAAAAGAGCTGGTTGTCGGCAAAGGGGAAAGCAACGAGGACTTTACCAGACGCGAGCTTGCGGTCATGGACAACTCGCAAAAAATTGCGGAGGCTGTCGCTTTCCGGATGGCAGGATACGACGTGAAGGTGGAAAATCAGGGCGTCTGGGTGATGGGCACGGTTGACAACATGCCGGCCAAAAATGTGCTGAAAATAGGGGATGTTATCACCTCAGTAGACGGGAAGAAAATGTCCCGAAAAGAGGACTTGCTCGGGTATTTGTCAGAAAAACGCAAGGGGGATTCCGTCGAGATCGAGTTTACGCGGGACGGCAAGAAGCAAAAGCAGACACTGGTTCTCGATCAATTGCCCCAATCGAAAAATGCCGGGATCGGCATCCGGCCCGAAGACAAGCAGGAAATTATCGTGCCCAATCGGGTGACGATCTCTTCCGAGGGCATTGGAGGCCCTTCCGCCGGGTTGATGATGACGCTGGAGATATATGATCAGCTCAATACGGAAATGGATCTGACCCGCGGCTATCAAATAGCAGGGACGGGGACGATTTCGCTCGACGGCACTGTGGGACGAATCGGAGGAATCAACCACAAAATTGTCGCTGCAGACAAGGCAGGAGCAGAGATCTTTTTTGCACCGCAGGATGATCAGGGACCGATCTCCAATTACGAGGAAGCGCTGGCTACGGCAAAACGAATCGGAACCTCGATGAAAGTAGTGCCAGTCCGTACAGTGGAGGATGCACTTGTTTACCTTCGTTCTCAGCCTCTGAAAAAATCTTGAGCGGACTTGCTGTCAAGGAAAAATGGTTGACAAAGAAAAACCCAGATTATATAATCATCCTTGTTGTGCATGAGGTGAAAAGCCGTGAATATTAAAATTGTAGACTTGGATCATCGCAAAGGGGAGCCGCTGCCATTTCGACTTACGTTGGATGCGGACGAGCTGAAGCGCCGTCATCACGAAATTCGCAATCTGACGCCGGTAGAAGTGTCGGGCGAAGCGACCAAGCTCGGTGACCTGTACTACGTCAATGGAAACATGAAAGCCGATGTCGATTACGTTTGCGCCAGATGTTTGAGGCCGTTTCGTCAGCATACGGAGGTTCCGTTTTCCGAAACCTTCGCCTCTGAGGAATCACTGCTCGCAGATGAGGAAGACAGTGATATCATCCCGCTCGAAGGCGATGAAATCGAACTGATTCCTTTGCTGCAAGAGGATTTTTTGTTGGACATACCCGCTTTTCCTCTCTGTGAGGATGATTGCAAGGGCTTGTGCCCGACCTGCGGCGTCAATCGGAACGAGCAAGCGTGCGGCTGCAAAAACGAGCGGATCGACCCTCGTTTGGCCGGATTGGCTGACTTTTTCAAGGACGGAAAGTAAACTTGTTTTCAAGATGTGACGACAGATCTGATGGTCTGCGCGTCTCATTTTTGAACGGATGGCAAAAAGCGTTTCGCCTATTCCATCCACCCTATAGAGCTTCTTGAGCATTTACCAGTTGAAGGAGGTGTAAGGAAGATGGCAGTACCTCAACGGAGAACTTCCAAAACCCGTAAAAGAATGCGTCGTACGCACTTCAAATTAGAGATTCCTGGCATGATCAAATGCGATAATTGTGGCGAATACAAGCTCGCGCATCGCGTTTGCCCGAGTTGCGGACACTACAAAGGTGTGAAAGTGTCGAAGTAAGAAGAGCAAGGTGAGAAATCACCTTGCTTTTTTTATTTTGTTTGGCTGTTGGAGTGGGGAGTATTGCATAGAATGAAGCTTGTATAAGTCATTGTAAGTGTTTAAAAGGAAAAATGAAATAAAACGCACCTAAATGACTTGATTTCACTTGAAATTGCTGAAAATAATGCATACAATGAAGCAAGGAACGATGCAAATCCATTACGGAGTTGACTTGTGTGTACCAGGAAGAACGATTGATGGCGATTCTTCGCTATCTGGAGCAGCATGAGCGTATCGGCGTCCAGGATATCGTAGAGCAATTCAAGGTTTCACGCGATACGGCGCGCAGAGACATCCTCAAGCTGGAGGAGCAGGGGTCAATCGTCCGCACCTGCGGAGGGGCGATCCTGCCCGGCTCAGCAAGACAAATCCGCTCCTATCAGGAACGGCTTCAGCTGGAGTCTGAGGGGAAACGGGCGATAGGCATGCTTGGAGCGCGTTTTATCCAGGACCGCGAATCGGTGATGATGGATGCCTCCACCACGGTTCGCTTCGCAGCGGAGAAGATGGAATCCAAGGATAACGTGGTCATTACGAACTCGATTGATATTGCCACGGTTCTCGCCGACAAGGGCAATGTCTCTGTCAAGTTGCTCGGAGGCGATCTGGATCTCGAGAACCGGTATGTGTACGGTCCCCGAGCGGTGCAAATGCTCTCCGATTTTCACGTCAACAAGCTGTTCATCGGGGCTTGCGGAATCACAGTGCATGGCTTGTTCTCGTGGTCTGAGGAGGATGGCTTGATCCTCCGGGAGATGATGCGCCGCGCGGACGCGATCTACGTGCTTGCCGACCACTCCAAATTCGGCGTCCAGCTGCTGTATCGGGTAGCGGGACTGGAGCGCATCGATGTCGTCATTACGGACGAAGAACCTGCCGAAGAGATTCAGGATGCCTTGCGGGCCAACAATGTGGACTGGATTCAGGCGACCAAGCACTTGGCTAAAGAGGATGCAACCGAATAGTGAAACGGGATAAACTTTGCCGGGCCGGCGTTATGGCAACAGCGTGACGGCAGGCAAATTTATCAAAGGGGAGCTCCTGATGGTCGGGGCTCCTTTTTAGTTTTTGTATTTACATTGCTCGACCGGCGATGGAAGCCGGATTTTCTTTCAGGCGAAGGTCTTTGCTTCAAAATGGACCTTGGGGAACCATTCCCCTTCAAAAATCACAGGTCTATGGTCGTTTTTTTGCCGCAACCCCTGATCTTTACTTGTAATTGCAAGCATCCTCCCTTATACTTTGGTTGGTACCTGGTATTAAAAACAGCTCGTAAACATATGGATGCGAATAAAGACGCACTGGGGGTGTTGATCATCGCCCGCTTGCCAAAAAAAGACCGCCAGAATCGTCTGGTGCAGTTTCTGCAGGAGAATCCTTTTGCCACTGACGAGGATCTGGCTGAGTTATTTCAGGTCAGTATTCAAACAATACGGTTAGACCGTTTGGAACTTGGAATACCGGAGCTGCGCGAGCGTATCAAGTCCGTTGCCGAAAAAAATCTCGACCCGGTAAAATCGCTTGGGATCGATGAAGTGATCGGCGACGTGGTTGACCTTCAACTGGACGTACAGGCAATCTCTGTACTTGAAATTAAAGAAGAGCATGTTTTTGCTCGGACACAAATCGCTCGAGGCCACTACATATTTGCGCAAGCCAATTCACTGGCAGTCGCTGTCATCGATGCCGATGTGGCTTTGACCGCGACTGCACGCATTCGCTTTGTCCGCCCGGTCAGACTGGGCGAAAAGCTGGTAGCCAAAGCGGTCGTACGAAATCGCGATGGCGATGAATGCAAGGTTCGCGTCGAAACAAAGGTGCAGGGAGAGCTCGTTTTTACAGCGACATTCCGAGTCGTCGGGATGTCAAATGTCAGCACGAGAAATATATGAGCAAACAAGGAGGGACACGGATGCGAATCGCATTGGATGCGATGGGAGGAGACAACGCTCCGCGAAGCGCTGTACTGGGCGCATGGGAGGCAGTCAAAGAGAATCCGGCTTTAACGGTGGTGCTGGTGGGAGACGAGGAAGCCATACGGCGTGAACTGCCTGGAGAGCTTCCGTCCGGTTTGGAAATCCACCATACGTCGGAAATCATTGAGGCTGATGATGAACCGGTGCGGGCCGTCCGGCGAAAAAAGGATTCGTCTCTCGTCGTAACGGTGCAGCTTGCCAAGGAAGGCAAGGTAGATGCTGCGATTTCGGCAGGAAATACGGGTGCGCTTATGACAGCCGGACTTCTGCTGTGCGGAAGAATGGAAGGAATCGAACGGCCTGCGCTTGCTGCCTTTATCCCCAACATCAAAGGAAGGGTCACGTTGGCGCTTGATGTTGGAGCCAATATGGACGCCAAGCCGCAGCATCTCTATCAATACGCAATCATGGGAAGCCTGTACGCGGAAAAGGTGCTTGGCTTTGAACGTCCCCGCGTGGGGCTGTTGAACGTCGGGACGGAAGAAGGCAAGGGAAACGAGCTGACAAAAGCCGTTTACGGAATGCTCGTGGATGCCGATTTGCATTTCATCGGAAATGTGGAGTCCCGCGATGTCATGCAGGGCGAGTGCGACGTGCTTGTTTCTGACGGCTTTGTTGGAAACGTGCTGTTAAAAGCAATGGAAGGCACGGCAGCGACAATCTTTTCTGTCTTGAAGCAGGAATTTACTTCCAGTTTGATTAATAAAGTAGGGGCGGCTATTCTAAAACCGGGTCTGGTCCGGTTCCGCAAACGGATGGATTACGCGGAATACGGAGGAGCACCGCTTTTGGGATTGCGGCGACCAGTCATCAAGGCGCACGGCTCGTCAGACGAACGAGCGGTCAAAAATGCGATAGCCAGTGGCGTACGTTTCGTTTCACAGGATGTGAACGGGTACATTCAGGACGCCTTGCAGAAAAATACACCGGGAGAAAGTGAGTGAGAACAGATGAAAGGAACGCGTTCGGTTGGAATTTTGGCGACAGGCTCCTATACACCTGAGAGAGTGCTGACCAACTTTGATCTGGAAAAAATGGTGGAAACCTCGGATGAATGGATCGTGAGCCGCACGGGTATCCGGGAACGCCGCATTTGCGGACCGGAGCAGGCTTCTTCCGATTTGGCCCTGGAAGCCGCGAAAAAAGCGCTGGCCAAAGCGAATATCAGTCCGGAACAGCTTGACATGATTATTGTGGCTACGGTTACGCCTGACACGATGTTCCCATCGACAGCCTGCATCTTGCAAGAAAAGCTGGGGGCGAAAAAAGCGGCGGCACTGGATGTTTCGGCTGCGTGTACCGGATTTTTGTACGGGATTGCAACGGGAAGCCAGTTCATCGCCAACGGACTGTACCGTTATATCCTCGTCGTAGGGGTGGAGACGCTCTCCAAAATCACCAACTACAAGGACCGCAATACATGCGTTTTGTTCGGAGACGGTGCAGGGGCTGCGGTACTCGGACCGGTCAAGGATGGTCTCGGGTTCCAGGCATTTGAGCTGGGGGCAGACGGATCGGGCGGCGCACTTCTGTCTCAACCGGCTGGCGGTTCCCGAATCCCGGCTTCCGCCGAATCCATTGAAAACAATCTCCACTACATTTCGATGGCTGGCGGAGAAGTGTTCAAGTTTGCGGTGCGTGTCATGAACTCCGCAACGGAAGCCGTGCTGGAAAAATCGGGTGCCTCCAAGGAAGACATCGACCTGCTGGTGCCGCATCAGGCAAACAAGCGCATCATTGACTCGGCGATTCAACGCTTCGGCCTCTCCGAAGATAAAGTGGCCATTAACCTGGACCGCTACGGAAACATGTCTTCCGCATCGATCCCTGTTGCGCTGGACGAAGCGATCCAGGAAGGGCGGCTGAAGGAAGGAGACAACGTGATTCTCGTCGGCTTTGGCGGCGGACTCACCTGGGGTGCGACTTTGCTTAAATGGTCGACCCAAGAAGCGGAAGGAGGAGAAAAGTAATGGGTAAGGTGGCATTTGTGTTCCCGGGACAGGGGTCTCAATTTGTCGGGATGGGCCAGGCGCTGTCGCAACAGTCAGATGCCGCACGGCGCATTTTTGAACAAGCCGATGAAGCGCTCGGTTTTTCCCTCTCTCGTCTTTGCTTTGAAGGTCCGGAAGAAGAGCTTCGCCTGACGGCCAATACACAGCCGGCCATTTTGACGGCAAGTGTAGCCGTACTGGAGGCACTTCGGGAAAAGAAAGCGGATATGAAGGTTGATTTTTATGCGGGCCATAGCTTGGGCGAATATTCTGCGCTGGTGGCGGCAGGAGCCCTGTCCTTCACGGACGCGGTGAAAGTCGTACGGGCACGCGGCCAGTTCATGGAGGAAGCCGTTCCAGCAGGCCAGGGCGCCATGGCAGCCGTTCTCGGGATGGAGCGCGGAGCCCTGCATGCTGTTTGCGAGGAAGTCAGCGGTGCCGGGAACCCTGTCCAACTAGCCAATATGAACTGCCCTGGACAGATCGTTATTTCCGGATCGGCTGAGGGCGTAAAGCTGGCAGGCGAAAAGGCCAAAGCAGCCGGAGCCAAGCGGGTACTGCCGCTTAACGTAAGCGGACCGTTTCACTCCAGTCTGATGCAGCCTGCGGCCGATAAGCTTCAGTCTGTGCTCGCAGAAGTCAGCGTACAGGCTGCTTCTGTGCCGGTAGTGGCGAACGTCTCGGCTCGTCCTGTTTCGGATGCGGGAACCATTGTGGACAGCTTGATCCAACAGGTAGCGGCCCCTGTATTGTGGGAAGATACCATTCAATGGATGGTCGAGCAGGGGGTCACAACCTTCGTTGAGGTAGGTCCAGGAAAAGTTTTGGCAGGCTTGATCAAAAAAATCGCCCCGGCCGAGACGAAAATCGTCTCCGTACAGGATATGGAATCGCTGACGGAGCTGTTGAACGGAGGTATCCTATGATCACAGGAAAAACGGCGCTCGTTACGGGTGCTTCCCGGGGAATTGGGCGTGCGATCGCCTTGACTCTGGCTGAAGCGGGAGCCAATATCGTGGTGAACTACTCAGGCAGTGAAGCGGCTGCGGCCGAAACCGTTGCCAAGGTGAAAGAGCTGGGCCGCGACGCGATTATGGTACGGGCGAATGTAGCCGATGCCGAAGAAGTAAACAATATGTTTAAAGAGGCTTTGGATCACTTTGGAACCATTGACATCCTCGTCAACAATGCGGGAATTACCCGCGACAATTTGCTGATGCGGATGAAAGAAGAGGAATGGGACGATGTGATCGCGATCAATCTCAAAGGCGTGTTCAACTGTATCAAGGCAGCGACCCGCCCGATGATGAAGCAGCGATCCGGCCGGATTATCAACATCACGTCCGTTGTCGGTGTGATGGGCAATCCGGGCCAGGCCAACTACGTGGCCGCAAAAGCGGGCGTGATCGGACTGACGAAGACCTCTGCGCGTGAGCTTTCCTCCCGCGGTATCACGGTAAATGCGGTCGCTCCCGGTTTTATCGATACCGATATGACCGCCGCTTTGCCGGAAGACGTGAAATCGTCGATGCTGGGTCAAATCCCGTTGGGCCGTTTCGGACAGGCCGAGGACATCGCCCGCGTCGTTCTGTTCCTGGCTTCAGATGCTGCTGGCTATATGACCGGACAGACGCTTCACGTTGACGGCGGTATGTACATGTAACAAAGAGCCTGCTAGTTTTTCATAGGCTCATCCACTATAATTACGGGGAGAGGGGGTGAAGCAAAATGGCAGATACATTTGATCGTGTGAAAAAAATCATCGTAGATCGTCTGGGTGTAGATGAGTCCAAAATCACTTTGGAGGCTTCTTTCAAAGAAGATCTTGGTGCTGACTCCCTGGATGTTGTTGAACTGGTAATGGAACTGGAAGACGAATTCGATCTGGAAATTTCCGACGAAGACGCTGAAAAGATCACTACTGTTGGTGAGGTTGTTTCCTACATAACAGCTAACAAGTAGTTCCATTCAGTGGAAGTCCCGCATGGTCGGGGCTTCCCCCTTCCTTTCTCCATTTCCGATCGCAGTTCAACCCCTAAAAAGCAACAAGGAAGCGTATGGCTGACTTCATTATAGAGGTGATACCTTATGAAACGCAGAGTGGTGATTACCGGCGTTGGCGTTGTTTCGCCGCTTGGCAATGACGCGACGACATTCTGGAATAGCTTGCTGGAAGGAAAGTCGGGCATTTCACCGATTACTTCTTTCGATGCCTCTGACTACCCGACGCAAATTGCAGGGGAAGTCAAAGATTTCAATCCAGAAGACTATATGGATAAAAAAGATATTCGACGTACAGACCGATTCGTTCAGTTTGGACTGGCTGCTGCCAAGATGGCTGTGGAGGACGCCAAGCTGGAAATCACAGCTGAAAATGCCGAACGTGTTGGTGTATACATCGGATCAGGCATCGGGGGGCTCAGCACTTGGGAGGAGCAGCATCAGGTGCTGCTGGAAAAAGGGCCGCGCCGCGTCAGCCCGTTCTTTATCCCGATGCTTATCGCGAATATGGCTTCTGGAGCCGTGTCCATTCAATACGGAGCCAAAGGGCCTACTTCCAGTGCGATTACCGCATGTGCGACTGGAACGAACGCGATTGGCGACGCGCTTCGCCTGATCCAATACGATCAAGCGGATGTCATGATCACCGGGGGCGCAGAAGCGACGATCCGTCCGATGGCGTTTGCCGGCTTTTGTTCTGCCAAGGCTATGTCTACGCGAAATGACGAACCGACGAAGGCCAGCAGGCCGTTTGACCGCGACCGCGACGGATTTGTCATGGGCGAGGGTGCGGGCGTGCTTATTCTCGAAGAGCTTGAGCACGCGAAAAAACGCGGGGCTACCATTCTCGCAGAGGTGATCGGCTACGGCATGAGCGCGGACGCCCATCACATCACCGCTCCATCACCGGGAGGCGAGGGTGCTGCCCGCTGCATGAAGAACGCACTGAGAGACGCAGGTATCGAACCTTCCGAAGTGGAGTACATTAATGCACACGGTACTTCCACGGGTCAAGGGGACATTGCGGAAACGATGGCGATCAAGGAAGTGTTTGGCGAGCATGCATACAAGCTTGCAGTCAGCTCGACCAAATCGATGACGGGGCACCTGCTCGGTGCAACAGGCGGGGTAGAAGCGATTGCAACGGCGTTCGCGCTCCGTGATCAAATCTTGCCGCCGACGATTAATCTGGAGAACCCCGATCCAGAGTGCGATCTGGATTATGTACCGAATGAAGCACGCAAGGCGAAGGTGAATGTGGCCCTTTCCAATACGTTTGGATTTGGCGGTCACAACGCAACCATTATTTTAAAGCGTTACGAGGCATAAATGGTCCCTGCTCACAAGAAGAGTAGGAAGTCTTCGGGGATGGTGGTGAGGGTGATGAATTTCGCCGAGCTGCAAGAAACCATTGGCATCCGGTTTCGCGACGAGAGTGTTTTGCGGCAAGCGTTCACCCATTCTTCTTACGTCAACGAGCAACGCGGCAAGCGTATACAGGATAACGAGCGGCTGGAGTTTCTCGGCGACGCTGTCCTGGAGCTTACCGTTTCCCAGTTCCTGTATAAAACTTTTCCCAAGATGAGCGAGGGCGAAATGACCAAGCTTCGAGCAGCGATCGTCTGCGAGCCCTCACTCGTAAAGTTTGCTGAGCTGCTTCGCTTTGGTGAGCTCGTTCTCTTGGGAAAAGGGGAAGAATTGACGGGTGGCCGGCAGCGGCCCGCTCTGTTGGCAGATGTGTTTGAAGCATTTATCGGAGCGCTTTACCTGGACCAAGGTCTGGATGCGGTTTTCACCTTTATGGAAAAATACGTTTATCCGCGCGTGGATAAAGGGGAGTTTACCAACCTGACGGACTTCAAGAGCCAGCTCCAGGAATTTGTTCAGCAGGATAACCTGGGTGAAATCAACTACCGCATATTGGAAGAAAAAGGCCCTGCTCACAACCGTGAGTTTGTGTCCGAAGTGCTTTTGAACAATCGGTCGCTGGGTGTTGGCACAGGCCGTTCCAAGAAAGAAGCGGAACAACAGGCAGCCGCAAAAGCATTGATTCTACTCGGTGCCAAGTAATACGGAAAATGAGTATGAAGGAGAGTGAGGAAGCGCCTGTGCTTGTCTCGCTCTTTTTTCATATGGTTTGTAGAAGCGTACAGCAAAGGCTCCATCTGTCAGGACGGAGAAAGATACCGCTCGATTGCAGTTATATGGTACACTATAAAGGGAATGTCCTAGAAAAAATCTTGCGCTCCTGTCCCAGGCAGGAGCTTTCTTTTAGAACGCTATTCAAGTAGTGACAGTTTCTTTGTAGAGCTTCAAAACAGGAGCTTTTTTGGTAGGAGGACCATTCGTATGTATTTGAAACGCCTGGAACTGGCAGGGTTCAAATCGTTTGCAGACCGGACAGAGCTTGAATTTGTCCCTGGTGTCACCGCTGTAGTCGGACCAAACGGCAGCGGCAAAAGCAACGTCTCGGACTCGATCCGCTGGGTGCTCGGCGAACAGAGCGCCAAGTCTCTTCGCGGAGCCAAGATGGAAGACATCATTTTTGCCGGCAGCGACTCGCGAAAACCGGTAAATTATGCAGAAGTGACCTTAACGCTGGACAATACCGACAGGTCTCTCGACGTGGAGTATTCGGAAGTATCCGTGACCCGTCGGGTGTATCGTTCGGGCGATAGCGAATATTACATAAATAAACGAGCGTGCCGGCTCAAGGACATTATGGAGCTGTTCATGGATACCGGGCTCGGAAAAGAAGCATACTCGATCATCGGACAAGGAAAGATCGAGGAAATCCTCAGCACGAAATCCGAAGACCGCCGCGGCATTTTCGAAGAGGCGGCAGGGATCGTCAAATACAAGAGCCGCAAGCGGGAAGCAGAGAAAAAGCTGGATGAAACGGAACAAAATCTCGTTCGTATTCATGATATTGTCAGCGAGATAAACGAGCAGGTCGGCCCTTTGAAAGAACAGGCCGAAACCGCACGTACCTATAAGCAATTGCATCAGACACTGGTTGAGCATGAAATCTCCCTTTACGTACAGCAGATCGAAGCCGCCCATGCGAAGTGGGAGGAAGCGGGAAGACGCGTCCAGGAGCTTCAGGAAGAGCTGGCCGGACAGTCGGCGCAGGCAGCCTCCAGAGAAGCCGATCTGGAGAAGGCGAAGTTTCACGTCAGCCAGATAGATGAATCGATTGAGGAGTTGCAGCAGGTTCTCTTGACCGTCAGTGAGGAGACGGAAAAAGTAGAGGGGCAGCGGGAAGTGTTGAAAGAAAGGCTGCGCAACCTGGCAGCCAATCGCTCGCAAACAATCGAGCAGCTTCACCGCATTACGGAAAAGCAGCACGCCGTGGAAGCGGAACTAGAGGGAGAGCTGGCCCGCAAGGAAGAGACAAGCAAGCGGCTCTCGGAAGCCCAAGCTGCCCTGCGCGAGGCGGAGAACCAGTTTTACGCCATGGTCCAATCGCTGACCGACGACGTAGAGCGGCTAAAGGGCGACTACTTTGAAAAAGTAAACGATCTGGCCAATTTGCGAAATGAGATTCGCCATCAGCAGCAGCTACTGCAGACAGGCCTTGCCCGTGCAGAAAGACTTTCGAGCGAGAAAGAGCGGCTTGACCAGGAGGAAGCGACCCGGATCGGAAAAATCGAAGAGCTTCGGGGGCAGCTTCGGGAGATCGAAGCGGCACTTGAGGAGACGCTGGCCCGCTACAAGGAATCGCTCGAACGGATTCGCGAGGGACAAGCCCGGTTGGAGACGGCCCGGCGCGAGCTGAGGCAGGCGGAGCAGCGCAAAGAAGCGATCCGTTCCCGCTTGGATATGCTCAAGGAAATGCAGGCTGACTTTGCCGGCTTCCAGCAAGGGGTAAAGGAAATATTGAAGGCCCGGGAACGCGGATTTCAAGGTATTCACGGCGCCGTGGCGGAGCTGGTTGTCGTACCGGAGAAATACGAGACAGCGATGGAAGTGGCCCTTGGCGGAGCGCTGCAAAACGTCGTGGTGGAAAATGAGGCTGCCGGCCGGGCTGCCATCGCTTATTTGAAGCAGCACAACGCGGGACGAGCTACCTTTCTCCCGCTGGATGTCATCCGTCCGCGCAGTCTGCAGCCGGAGGACAAGCGCCTTCTCGGCAAGGAGGCGGGCGTCGTCGGCATTGCCAGCGAACTGGTTTCCTATGATGCTGCGTATCGGACCATCGTAGAGTCACTGCTGGGAAATGTGATCGTGACAGAGTCTCTTGAACAGGCGAATCGCGTAGCCCGCACGATCGGGTACCGCTACCGGGTCGTGACTTTGGAAGGGGACATCGTCAACGCCGGGGGTTCCATGACGGGTGGCGCCTTGAAGAAAAACTCGACGAACCTGCTGGGGAGAAACCGTCAGGCTGAAGAGCTGGAAGCGCAAATGACCCAGATCGACGAGGCCATTATTGGGCATACTACACTGGTGGAAAATGTAACCAAAGAGCTGCTTCAGATCGAGCAGGAGCAGGAGCAGCTGCGCAATCAGGGAGAACAGCTTCGCCTCAAGGAGCAGGAAGTGAAGGTCATCCTGCAACAGACAGAGGGAGAAGGGAAAAATCTCTCCGACCGGCTGCTCGTGGTCGATCAGGACATTGCCGGTTACGAACGGGAAATGAATGAAGCCCGCAAAAAGCTGGAGGAGCTGGAAGCAGCTCTCGCCCTGATGACGGAGGAAGAAAAAGCGCTGTCGGACCAGATTGCCGCTGCGGAAGCAAAGCGTCAGGAGCAACTGGAATCAAAAGAAGAGATGAATCAACGGATCACCAGCTTGAAGGTGCTGGATGCGCAGGTGAGCTCTGAGCATCAATCCCGCGTCGAGCAGGTAGAGAGATTGGAAGAGCAAAAGAAGACCCTGCAGCGCGAATGGGAAGAGCTGAATAAGACACTTGCTTCCTACGACGAGCTGGAGGCGACGAACGAAACAAGCAGTGCCGAGCTCGACCAGAAGATCGCCGAGCTGCGCCAGGATAAAGAGCGAGTCGCTTCGCTGATCCAGGAACGCCGTAGCGAACGCGCGACTCTGTACCATCGCCAGGAGCAGGTGGAGCTGGAGGTAAAAGAGATCCGCAAGCGGCTCAAAGCATTGGAAGACAGCCTGCATCAGGAGGAGGTCAAGGTCAACCGCTTTGACGTCGAACTGGATCACTTGTTGAATAAACTCTCCCAAGAGTACGAAATGAGCTATGATCTGGCCAAGCAAAAATATCCGCCGCGCGGCGAGATTGAAAGCGAGCAGCAAATCGTCAACCGCTTGAAGAAAGAAATTGCCGCGCTCGGTACAGTAAACCTCGGCGCGATTGAAGAATACGAACGCCTTTCGGAGCGACAGCAATTCCTCAGTGCCCAGGAAGAGGATTTGAATGAAGCCAAAGCGATGCTCTACCAGGTGATCGAAGAAATGGACCAGGAGATGTCCCGCAGGTTCAAGGAGACCTTTGACGCGATCCAGGAGCAGTTCCGGGACGTATTTGTCCAGTTGTTTGGCGGAGGCCGGGCCGATCTGGTATTATCCAATCCAGACAGTCTGCTCGATACGGGCATTGACATCGTCGCCCAGCCACCCGGCAAAAAGCTGCAAAATCTCGCCCTCCTCTCAGGGGGAGAACGCGCACTGACAGCGATGGCCCTGCTGTTTGCCATACTCAAGGTCAAGCCGGTGCCGTTCTGCGTGCTCGACGAGGTAGAGGCTGCGCTGGACGAGGCCAATGTCAACCGCTTTGCCGAATACATGCATCAATTCAGCGGTCAGACACAGTTTATTTGCGTGACTCACAGGAAAGGCACCATGGAGAGCGCCGATGTGCTGTACGGTGTCACGATGCAGGAGGGCGGCGTTTCCAAGATCGTTTCCGTCAAGCTGGAGGACACGCGCAAATATATCGAGTCGGCTTGAGAAGCCCGATAAAGCCAGTCATGTAAAGGCATGGCGCTTTTACTCAGACAGAAAAGGAAGATGAAGATGAGCTTTTTTAAACGCTTGCGGGATGCGATTGTACAAAAATCGGAAGCAGTCACGCAGAAGTTTACAGACGGATTGGCCAAGACCCGAGACCTCTTGGTGGAAAAGGTGGAGGATCTCGTCCGTCGCTACAAAAAAATCGATGAGAACTTCTTTGAAGAGCTGGAAGAAATTTTGATCACCGCCGATGTCGGGGTCAATACCGTCATGGAGCTGATCGACGAGCTCCGCTCCGAGGTTCGCAAGCAAAAGATCGAAGACGCGATGGACTTGCAGCCGATCTTGTCCGAGAAGCTGGTTGCCCTGCTGAAAAATGACGATTCCATGGACGCGGGCCTGAACATCGAGGACGGCCGCTTGAACGTCATCCTGTTTGTCGGCGTCAACGGCGTCGGAAAGACGACGACGATCGGGAAGATGGCGCATATGTTCAAGCAGCAAGGCAAAAAAGTGCTGCTGGCAGCCGGCGATACATTTCGCGCAGCCGCCATCGAACAGTTGGAAGTGTGGGGAGACCGCGTAGGCGTGGACGTGATCAAGCACCAGCAGGGAGCCGATCCCGCGGCCGTGATCTACGATGCAGTGCAGGCGGCAAAATCGCGGGGAGTGGACATCCTCCTGTGCGATACGGCGGGACGTTTGCAAAACAAAGTAAACCTGATGGAAGAGCTGAGCAAGGTCCACCGCGTCCTGCAGCGGGAATTGCCAGGAGCGCCGCATGAAGTGCTCCTCGTGCTCGATGCCACGACGGGACAAAATGCGCTCTCGCAAGCGAAAACGTTCGGAAAGTCTGCCGGCGTGACAGGGATTGTCCTCACAAAGCTGGACGGTACGGCAAAAGGCGGCATCGTCATCGCGATTCGCAACGAATTGAACATCCCGGTGAAATACGTGGGACTTGGCGAGAGGATGGACGACTTGCAGCCGTTTGACCCGGAACAGTTTGTCCACGCCTTGTTCGCCGGACTGATCGCGCAGGAGACAGAGGGCGAGCAGCAGCCGGAGGCTTGATCTTTCGCGTACAGGAACCGTAATTGTTGTTCCAAAAATCTTGTCAATAAAAAAGCTTGACAGTACATGGGGAATTAGGTAGTATAGGTATCGTGCTGTAAAGGAAAAAGTCTTTACAGGATGATTCGAGTACCTCTCAGCAAAGGATTGGTTACATGCTCGAAAAAACCAATCAAGTTAATCTCTTGTTTGACTTTTACGCACCGCTCCTCAAGGGCAAGCAGCGCGAATATCTGGAATTGTATTATCTGGACGATTTGTCGCTGGGCGAAATTGCCGAGATGCACGAGGTCAGCAGACAGGCTGTGTACGATCACATCAAGCGGGCAGAGAAACAGCTCTTCGAATACGAAGACAAGCTGCGTTTGTCGGCCCGGCATGAACAGCGGCAGGCTTTGCTGAACCGGATGGAGAGCATCGTCGAGGGACTTGCGGACAGCGGAGCGAGAGATGACTTGATGACTTTGCTCCACCAACTGTCAGAGATGGATTAGGAGGGCTCGTATGGCGTTTGAAAGCTTAGCCAGCCGGCTGCAGAGCGCATTTGACAAACTGCGCGGCAGAGGCAAGATCGACGAGGCCGTCGTCAGTGAGGCGATGCGCGAAGTCCGTCTGGCCCTGCTGGAAGCCGACGTCAACTTCAAGGTCGTAAAGGATTTCGTTGCTCGCGTAAAAGAGCGGGCAGTCGGGCAAGAGGTGCTCAAGAGCCTCACTCCCGGCCAGATGGTCATCAAGATCGTCAACGAAGAGCTGATCGAATTAATGGGCGGAAACGTCGCCCAATTGGCCGCGTCTCACCGACCGCCAACAGTCGTCATGATGGCTGGTCTGCAAGGAGCCGGTAAGACGACGACGACTGGCAAGCTGGCCAAGTACTTGCAAAAGCAAAATCGCAAACCGCTATTGGTTGCAGCCGACATTTACCGTCCGGCAGCCATCAAGCAGCTGCAGGTTTTGGGGGATCAACTGAACGTTCCCGTTTTCTCTCTGGGTGATCAGGTAAGTCCGGTCGAGATCGCCAAACAAGCGATCGACCATGCGAAAGCCAATCACCTCGACTATGTGATTATCGATACGGCGGGCCGGCTGCATATTGACGAAGCGCTGATGGAAGAGCTGAAGCAAGTGCGCGAAGTAGCCAGGCCGGACGAAATTTTGCTCGTAGTCGACGCGATGACAGGTCAAGATGCCGTCAACGTGGCAGAGAGCTTCAACAGCCAGTTGGAGCTGACGGGCGTGATTCTGACCAAGCTTGACGGCGATACGCGCGGCGGTGCAGCCTTGTCCGTAAAAGCAGTGACAGGCAAGCCGATTAAATTTGCCGCGATGGGCGAAAAGCTGGATGCTCTGGAGCCGTTTCACCCGGATCGCATGGCCTCCCGGATTCTCGGGATGGGCGATGTGCTCAGCCTGATCGAAAAGGCGCAGGAAGCCGTCGATGAAGAGAAGGCCAAAGAGATGGAACGCCAGATGCGCCAAGGGGAATTTACGTTTGACATGTTCCTCGACGCCATGCAGCAAATGCGCAACCTCGGACCTTTTGAGGACCTTCTCGGCATGATGCCGGGAATGAACAAGATGAAGGGCTCCGTAAAGGTGGATGAAAAACAGATTGCCCGTGTCGAGGCGATCGCCAAATCGATGACCAAAGAAGAGCGCTCCAACCCTGAGCTGCTCAACGCCAGCCGCCGAAAACGCATCGCGGCAGGCAGCGGGACAACGATTCAGGAAGTAAACCGGTTCATCAAGCAGTTTGACGAGATGAAAAAAATGATGAAGCAGTTTACCGGCGTCGCGGACAAGATGAAAAAGAAGGCGAAGAAAAAAGGCTTCGGACTTCCGTTCATGGGCAAAGGCGGCAATCAGGGAGGAAACAACTTCCCGTTCAATTTCAAGCCGCCATTTAAATAAGTGGGATGATCTCTTCGCCTCTTTTTGCAAAAGCAAGGGCGGCGATGGTTCAGATAAGCATTGCCAACGCATAGTTGATTGCGTTGATCCATATAGGAGGTGAACAACATGGCAGTTAAAATCCGTCTGAAGCGTATGGGTTCCAAGAAAGCTCCATTCTACCGTGTAGTTGTTGCTGACTCCCGTTCTCCGCGTGATGGCCGTTTCATCGAGGAAATCGGTTACTACAACCCGGTTGCTCAACCGGCTGTTGTGAACATTGACACTGAGAAAGCGGTGCAATGGATCCTGAACGGTGCAGCTCCGACTGATACCGTTCGCAACCTGCTCTCCAAAGCAGGCGTTATGGCGAAAGTACACGAAACGAAATACGGCAAGTAAGCCGTTCATCTGGAGGTCCGATGATGAAAGCACTGGTCGAAACGATCGCAAAGGCTCTCGTCGATCATCCTGATGAAGTTCGTGTCAATGCGGTGGAGAAAGAGCGCACGCTCGTCTACGAACTGTCGGTGCATCCCGATGATATGGGGAAGATCATCGGCAAGCAGGGGCGAATAGCGAAGGCTCTTCGCACTGTCGTGACCGCCGCATCTGTGCAAACGGACAAGCGGGTCACGGTTGAGATTGTCTAGGAAAGGCTGGGAGGTGTCCCAGTCTTTTTTCTATAGGTCCAGATGTCGACTAGTCCTTACGGGAGGAAATGGCAGACGTGCTCACGATCTTACGTACGGTCCAGGTGAAAATCGTTTTGACCGAAGCGTCTCGTGCCGCGCTAACCGAGCAGTACCAAAGGCAGCTTCGCCAACAGCAGGACGAATGGCAGCAGTGGGAGTTTCAGGCGAAAAAGCTTTTGGCTGATGCCCGCAAACGATCGGCAGACATGCTGCAGCAGGTACAGGAAAAAATTTCGCAGGAAGAGCGCCGCCGCCAGGAAAAGCAGGAGCATTTGCATGTACAGATGAGGCTGGTGGAAACCTTGCCTGCGGGTGCGGAATTGGACTATATGACGGTACAAAGCCCGGTTCAAATTGAAATTGGCGACGTTTGGGAAGAAAAAATGTCAGGAACGGTAATCCTGATAAAAGACGGTGTCGTTAACGAGATTAGAAACGGACCGCCGACTAACGGGTAAACAGCCGTGCTTCGTCACTGCTTGTACTCGAAACACAGGTTTTCGCGAACCGAAAGGAGGAACCGCATGAGTGAAAAGCGTTTCTATACCGTGGGAAAGCTGGTAAATACGCAAGGGCTGCGGGGAGAAGTCAGGGTCATTTCCACGACTGATTTCCCTGACGAGCGGTTTAAAAAAGGCAGCGAGCTGTATTTGTTCCACCCTTCCTTGGACAAGCCGATCACGCTTAAAGTAGCGACCCGCCGTTCCCACAAGGATTTTGAAATCCTTAGTTTTGAAGGGTACTCGTCTATCAACGACGTGGAGAAATACAAGGGCGGCGAACTGAAAATCCCGGACGATGCCCTGCTGGAGCTGGAGGAAGACGAATTTTACATACACCAGCTGGTAGGCTGTCTGGTGGTGACAGATACGGGAGAAGAGCTGGGAAAAATCGTCGATGTCCTCCAGCCCGGTGCCAATGACGTATGGGTCGTAAAAGGGAAGCGCGGAGAAATCCTTTTGCCGTATATTGACGATTGCATCAAGGAAGTCGATATTGCCGGCAAACGCGTTGTCTGCCACCTGATGGAAGGCTTGCTGTAGAGGAGGACAATGGGTGCGAATTGACATATTGACACTGTTTCCCGAAATGTTCGAAGGAGTCTTGGGGAGCAGCATTCTCGGCAAGGCCAAGGAAAAGGGAATCGTGGACTTTCACGTGACAAACTTTCGGGAGTTTTCCGAGAGCAAGCACGGTACCGTGGACGATACGCCATACGGCGGCGGCGGGGGCATGGTTCTCAAGCCGGAACCGTTGTTTCGGGCTGTCGAGGCAGTAACCGCTGAGGCGAAGCCTCGGGTTATCCTCATGTGTCCGCAAGGCAAGCCGTATCGACAAAAGCTGGCGGAGGAGCTGGCCCGTGAAGAGCACCTGGTGTTTATATGCGGGCACTACGAAGGCTATGACGAACGCATCCGCCAATATCTCGTGACCGATGAAATATCGATCGGCGACTACGTGCTGACAGGTGGCGAGCTGGCTGCCATGGTTGTGATCGACAGTGTCGTCCGCCTCCAACCCGGGGCTTTGGGCAATGAGAGCTCGGCTGTGGAGGATTCCTTCACCACCGGATTGCTGGAGCATCCTCACTATACGCGCCCGGCTGAGTTCCGCGGGTGGAAGGTGCCTGATATTTTGCTCTCGGGCCACCATGCCAATATTGTTCGCTGGCGGATGAAGGAATCCCTGAGGAGAACAAAAGAGCGCAGGCCCGACCTGCTGGCTGCTATGGAAATGACCGAGGACATGCAGAAGCTGCTGCGCGAGCTGGAACAAGAGGAAAAAAATTCGGGCTTGTCTAAGGAATAAACCTTGTAGTTTGCAGATCAATATGCTAATATACTTCTTGTGGCAATTTTGCCCGCTGACTAAGGCGGTCCGCTACTCGTATCCCGGTTTTCATGCCGGCTATTGATAGACGAGTAAGAACGTCTGATCGGAAGGAGGGAATTGAGGATGAACCAAGTAATTCGTGAATTGGAAAAAGAGCAACTGAAACAGGACATTCCTGCGTTCCGACCTGGTGACACTGTTCGTGTTCACGTTAAGGTTATCGAGGGTCAGCGCGAGCGTATCCAGCTGTTTGAAGGCGTTGTGATCCGCCGCCGTGGTACAGGTGTCAGCGAAACCTTCACTGTTCGTAAGATTTCTTACGGCGTAGGTGTTGAGCGTACGTTCCCGGTACACACTCCAAAGATCGACAAGATCGAGGTTGTGCGTCACGGTAAAGTTCGCCGTGCGAAACTGTACTATCTGCGCGATCGCGTTGGTAAGGCAGCCCGCATCAAGGAAATTCGTCGATAATAGCAAGTGTTCGATAGAAAAGGGGTCTGGCCTGCTAGCCGGGCCTCTTTTTCCATTGCAGAAGAATGGAAAAACCCTATTTCGGGGACCATACCGGCAGAAGCGGAGGGATCGAAATATGAGCGAAGAAGTCGCCTCCAGCCGAGCCAAAAACGAGACATGGGAATGGCTCAAGGCACTAGGCATAGCGATCATTTTGGCGTTTATCATCCGAACGTTTCTGTTCGCCCCCTTCATCGTAGACGGTGAATCGATGGAGCACACTTTACATAACAACGAAAAATTGGTGGTCAACAAAGCTATCTACTATCTCTCCGAGCCGAAGCGCGGCGATATTATCGTTTTCCACGCTGAGGAAAAACGGGATTATATCAAGCGGGTTGTCGCGGTAGCGGGAGATACGGTCGAAGCGAAAGATGACCAGTTATTGATAAACGGGAAAGTCGTAGACGAGCCCTACTTGGCCCAAAATCGCAAGGAAGCAGCGGAGAGGAAGATTCCGCTGACTGAGGATTTCGGCCCCTTCCAGATCGGCGAAGGACAAATTTTTGTGCTTGGCGATAATCGCCTGAACAGTCACGATAGCCGCGCCATCGGCCCAGTAGGGCTGGATCGCGTGGTGGGACGTGCCGAGTTTGTATTTTGGCCCTTCTCCGACATACGGGTAACCCGTTGATCGGACGAATATGTATGACAAAAAGGCAGGTGAGACGTCATGGCCATTCAGTGGTTTCCCGGACATATGGCAAAGGCCCGCAGACAGGTTACGGAGAAGCTGAAGCAGATTGACGTAGTAATCGAACTGCTTGACTCCAGGCTGCCGCTATCCAGCCGCAATCCGATGATCGACGAGATCGTGAGCGATAAACCGCGGCTGCTGCTGCTGAACAAAGCCGATTTGGCAGATGAGAAGGTAACGGAAGAGTGGGTTCGATACTTCCGGGAGCAAAACCTCCGCACCCTACCGATCGATGCACTGAGCGGGAAGGGTGTAAACAAGCTGCCCGAAGTCTGCAGGGAGCTGGCAGCGGATATGCTGGCCAAGCGAGCGGAGCGCGGCATGCAGGCCCGAGCGATCCGGATTATGATTCTCGGGATTCCAAACGTGGGGAAATCCTCGCTGATCAACCGACTGGCCAAGCGTGCCGTGGCGCAAACGGGTGACAGACCGGCTGTTACCAAGGCGCAGCAATGGGTAAAAATGGGCGACACCTTGGAGCTGCTCGATACGCCAGGAATTCTGTGGCCGAAGTTTGAGGACCAGATGGTCGGTCTTCGGCTGGCAGCGAGCGGCGCCATCAAGGATGAATTGATCGATTTTACAGAAGTAGCGCTCTTTGCGATCAGCTACATGATGCACTATTACCCGGAACGCTTGACAGAGCGGTTCAAGCTGAAGGAATTGCCCCAAGACCGGGTCACCATGCTCGAGGAAATCGGCAAAAAGCGCGGCTGCCTCATATCAGGCGGAGAAATCGACTATGACAAGGCAGCCGAATTGTTTTTGCGCGACCTGCGGTCAGGCAAATTGGGGACCGTTACGCTGGAGCGCCCCATCGATTGGGAAATGGAAGAACCGATCGGCAAGCCGCAAGCCCTCATTTAGGAGGCTTACAGATACACACCTGTCTATCCAATGGGTAGACGGGTTTTTTCGTAAATACATAGCGTAAGGTGATGGAATCAATGAATCTGGCCGAAATGTCGATAAAAGAAATACGGGATCTGCTAGAAAAAATGGACGAGGTCCCGAAAGATTTTTTACAATTGCTGAAAGAAGATAAACGAAAAGGCGTGCATGACCTTGTGCGCCAAATGGAGCAAGCCAAGGCCAGACAGGAGAAGCTTGCCTGCCAGTGGGAGGAGATGACCACGTTTGAACGGTCGCTCCGGGCTGAGGGATATGAGCATCTTCTCGGCATCGACGAAGTAGGACGAGGCCCTCTGGCGGGGCCTGTAGTGGCTGCGGCTGTCTGTTTGCCGCCAGATTTTTACCTGCCTGGTTTGAATGATTCGAAAAAGTTGCCGGCTGCGACGAGAGAAGCATTTTACGAAGTCATTGCATCCAAAGCGGTTGCGGTCGGGATTGGCATCGTATCCGCCGAACGCATCGATGAGATCAATATTTTGGAAGCGACGAAAGAAGCGATGAAGCTGGCTATCGCAGATGCTTCGATTGCCCCGGACGCTTGCCTGATCGACGCTGTTCAGTTGAAGGATCTGCCCTACAGACAATTGCCGATCATCGGCGGAGACGGCAAAAGTGTCTCCATCGCGGCGGCCTCGGTCGTCGCAAAGGTGACACGAGACCGAATCATGGCAAAATACGCAGAAATCTATCCGCAATACGGCTTTGAAAAAAACGCTGGCTACGGTACGGCGGAGCATCTGGCGGCTCTGGAGCGCTGCGGTTCGACCCCGATCCATCGGAGGACGTTTACCGGGGTAAAGGCGCAGGCCTGACGCTCCGGCACCGGGCTTGCGATATAGGAGGCATGACATGTTTTCCCCTGCGCAAATGGTACAATCACTCATGCAGCGCACCGGCGCTGCGGCTCCCAAACCGATTGAGTTTACACCTGGCCAAGTATTTACAGGAGCGGTAGTGAGGACATATCCAGAAAATATGGCATTGGTCCAGATCGGGGGGATGCAGGTCCAGGCAAAGCTGGAAGCGAATCTGGAAGCAGGCCAGCGAGCCTGGCTTCAAGTCCAGCCGACCAGCGGTGTCATCACACTGAAGGTGCTGAACTCTCCGCAGGGTGGAACGGTCGCAGATGCATCCCTCGAAGGCTTGATGAGATCTCTGGGCTTCGCGGAAACAAAAGAGAACCGAGCGATCGTCCAAGCACTGGTTTCGTCAAACCTTCCTGTAAATCGGGATGCTGTACAAAGCTATGCTGCCGTGACACAGCAGTTGGGAGCGGATCAGGGGACACTGGATGCGTTCCTGCTTGCCTTGAAGCGCAATCTACCGGTGACGCCCGACTCAATTGCAGGCTTGAAAGCATTTCTGTCAGAAAAGCCGCTCGCTCAAGTGATACAACATTTTTTGAACCAAGCCGACAGCTTTTTGCAATCTGAGGAACAAGGGGCGAATCGCTTCTCGCAAGACGGAAGCCAAGCAAGGCCTTCAGGCGGCAGTGGAGCGGGAAATGCGGCTGCCGATCTTCTGAACGCCCAGCTTCGGATGATTGTCGGACAGCTCCGCGATAAAGTCGCCAAACTGCCAGTCGCTTTGCCACATGGCGATGTGTCCGAATCACCGCAGCCAGCGTCAAATTCTGCAGCTATGGCCGGCCATGCAAAAGGAGCGGCGACTGGGCAGTTCGGCGAGCAGCAGTTGAGGACGCTGACAGAGCAGGTCTCGAGGTCTGGGAATCAGCCATTCAGCCAGCCACGAGCCGGAGGTCTGACCACTTCCGCCGACCAGCCTGCGGGCATATGGGAAGCGGAATCGATCGGTACAGGTACCGACAGAGCAGCATCCCTCCAGTCCTCGCAAACTCCGCGAAATGACCACCCGATTTTGGAGATGTTTCGTCAGTTGGGGCTTTCCCACGAGCGCGATGCGTTGGGACATGCGATGAAGGGTGCACAAGAAGCTCAGAGGCAACTGGAGTCTGTAAAGTCCCTGTTATTGCAGCTTGCCTCCAGTTCGCAAAACGGCATGCCTGCAGGTCTGCGCGATGCGGCAGACACTCTGCTGCAGCAAGTCACCGGACAGCAGCTCATGCTCGCACAGCCCTCCAATCAGCCGTTTGCACAAGTGGTCATGCAAATCCCTATCCGGACAAACGATGGCGAGGACACGGCCTATGTACAAATCGAGTCCAAGAAAAAAGGCGGAGGAGAGCTGGACCCGGAAAACTGCCGCCTGTTTTTCCATCTCGATCTAAATGCGATGGGCACGACCATGCTGGATGTCGGGATCGTCAACCGAATTGTGAATATCCAGGTGTTCAACAACAATGATTGGGTAGAACCGCTCGTCCAGAACATGCGAGAGGGTCTGGCTGACCAATTGCAAGGCATTGGCTATCAGCTCTCCTCCATGAGGGTACAGAGCATCCCGGACGCGGACGCGAAACGGACGGCCCCCCGGCTGGGCGGTAATAGTGGATACATGCTTGCAGACTACAAGGGGGTAGATTTTCGCGTATGAGCACCCCTCCCTTTGAAAGAGAAAAGCGAAAGCAAGCCGTTGCATTGCGTTATCAGGCTGGCGTGATGGAGGCGCCAACCGTTGTGGCCAAGGGCAAGGGCTACGTGGCGGAAAACCTGCTGAAGGCTGCCAAAGACAGCAATATTCCGATTCAGGAAGATCCATCACTGGTAGAAGTGCTGGGCAAACTCGATCTGAACCAGCAAATCCCTCCCGAGCTGTACCAGGTAGTAGCGGAAGTCCTCGCTTTCGTCTACCGTCTGGACAAAGGAGGGAAAAAGTTGGGGTGAATGATGCACGCCGTGAACTGGGCCATCGAGGCGAGCGCATGGCGGAAGCGTATTTGCAGCAAAAAGGGCTTCGGATCGTAGAACGGAATTACCGGACAGCGAGGGGAGAAATCGACCTGGTTGCTTGGGACGGGGATGTTCTTGTGTTCGTCGAGGTTCGTACTCGAAGCGGCCTGAGATACGGCTCTGCTTTAGAGTCAATTACATGGCAGAAGCAAAAAAAGCTGAGGGAGATGGCGCTCACGTACATGCAAGCGAAGATGATTTCGGTGAGACAGTTTCGCTTTGATGTAGTGGGGATCCAGTATCATACGGGCAAAGCGAACGATAGGGCCAATATGGACATTACGGTCCAAGCACCAGTCATTACCCATGTCGAGTATGCCTTTTAAAACCGAAAAACGGGCGCCAAATAGGCCGCCTACTGGGGATGCGTCTAAAGCAGAGGGCCGTTTGATCGCGTACTATGTACTGTACTCGACGCGATGAAACTCCTCCAAGCACCATCTCTTGACCTTCCGGCTTCGCCGGGGGGTATTTTTTTGTTCCCCTGAGCAGAGCATTCATTCCGCAACGGTCACTCCCTGTCCTTTGGAAAGGCATAATTCTGCTGTTCATAGCTTCCCAATCATTTCTCCAGTCATGGTCCTGGTAGAGAAATCACATCACGATCTGAATTACACCGGCAATTTATGCTCCGCGTAATAATTCTCGGCAATGGAGCGGCATTTGGCAAAATATTCCCCAGCGACATCCTCATCTTCGATCAAATCGGCAAGAATATCGGAAACAAAATCAAGGCAGTATGACAATGGCCAATGAAAATGACGGTTGTTCTTCATGATCTCTCCGTAATGCTTGAGGTAATTCTCCAGGAATACCGCAAAGACAAAATGATCCAGCAAATTGTTTTCCAGCAAGTATTCCCTTAGCCCCATTTCTTTCACAAAGCTGTCAAACTGCCAGAGCCCCTCTTGGCCACATCCGATGCCGCCGCGAACGGCTGCGAGCTCCAAAGTTTCAGGACACCAACCGTACATTTTAATCAGTTCCTCGATATCCTGATATTCTGACACTTCGTGATCCATGTCGTGCCATTTTATGTACTCAGTGTAATAGGGGAGGTTAGCGACTGATAGCTTGGACAGATAAAAGGCTGCACTTCGTCCAGCAGGATTTTCTTCATCGAGCCAAACAGGTTTTGAGGATTTAACAAGATGTATCAATGCTTTGTGATAACGGATTGCCAAGTCCTCCAAACGAAAATCAAGAATCGCCTTTTCCCAAAACGCCGGTTCGCTGATTTCCTCCCCGGCCACGATGATTTCAAGGGAATACATATCATTTTGCGTCTTCCCGATATAGGGGATAAAGTCATGAATAAGTTTTTCAATGGCATGCGAGTATGTATCGGGAGTAGAGGTTTCTTCTACGTTCAGTGTAACAGTATGCGAACGGTATTTTTCCTCATAAGCGAAATTGAGCGAAATCAATGGGAACAACTCCTACTGGTAAGAATCGTACTAAGAAGTGGAGAGAGTTATCTGTAAAAAGGAAGACGAGCTTCAGTCGGTTTGCATACTTTAGTAGCTTCATTAAGTATATTCCATTATATTGGTTTTGAGGAAGCGTTATGAGGTTCATGAATGGAAGAGGCGGTGGAGATAGTCATTTTGATTGCTAGGAAGCAAATTACGGTATGCCATCTCAATCGAAAACAGTGTGTCTGGTTGGGAATGAAAATGGGCTCAATTCCAATATTATCACCAAATTGATCAAAATGAGAAAATCATTGAACTGCTTACGAAAAAAGCAAAAATGGCAAGGAATGACGTGGATCAGAAGGACGAGGGACGAAAAATGATCGAAACCATTCAAAAAGCGCTCAAAAGAATAGAAGAAGAGCATCAGGTACGCATTTTATTTGCTGTGGAATCAGGGAGCAGGGCATGGGGGTTTCCGTCTCAAGACAGTGACTACGACGTGAGGTTTGTGTATATCAAACCCCTTGAGTGGTATCTGTCTATCGACGACAAAAGGGATGTCATCGAGGAACCGATCAATGATGTCCTTGATAGTAGCGGTTGGGATATCAGAAAGGCTTTAAAGCTGTTTCGAAAATCGAATCCGCCGCTCTTGGAATGGCTGAATTCCGATATTGTCTATCACGATGCGTACGGTTTTAAAGAGGAGATGCTGAATATTAGGCATCAAGTATTCTCTCCAAAGTCGTCCCTCCACCATTATCTCAGCATGGCCAAAGGCAATTATCGGGATTATTTGCAAGGCGAACAGGTCCGGATAAAGAAATACTTTTACGTGCTTCGCCCTCTGCTGGCATGCATGTGGATCGAGAAATACAACACGAATCCGCCCATATTGTTTCAGGAATTGCTCGATGATTTGCTCGATGATTCACAGATAAAACACATAATCGAGGAATTGCTGAAAAGAAAGATAGCGGGAGAGGAGCTGCATCTGGAAAAGCGGATCGATGAATTACATCTGTTCATCGAAGAGCAAATGACACATTATACGGATTACGCAGCTTTGCAAAGGAGCGTCATTGCCGATCCAACACAGCAGCTTGATGAACTCTATCGCAAATATTTGAAAATCGTATGGCAGTAGGGCCTGCTGAGTTATAATAAACTGATTGACTACATGATGGTGCACTTGAGGTGAAGATATGGATGCAGTTGTGTTTGATCTGGAGACTACATTTACATACGAAAAGGGGCAAACTCCCGAAATTATCGAGATTGGTGCAAGAAAAATAAACTTATCTGATCCTCAGTCGGCACAGATGCAAACATTTCAGTGCTATACACATCCAGAGATAAGAGGAAAGATCGGCCTGAGAACAAGAAAGTTCATAGGGATGAAAGAAGCGGATTTGCAGCGAGTAGTACCGTTTCAGCAAGGCATTCGGCAGTTCATCGATTGGCTCGGTGATGACTATTATTTATGTTCTTGGGGAGGGGATGACAGACTACTATTCGTTGAGCATTGCGCGAGATACGGAATAAGCCTGAACTGGTTGAAAAATTATAATGATATTCAACCGGCGATCAGCCAGTACTTGAGCGGTCGTACACAAATGAAGCTGAAGGACGCTGTCCTGCAATCGGGGCTGGAGGTTCAGGGAAGGCTTCACTCCGCTGTTACAGACTCGATCAACACAGCAAATTTGTTAATGAAGCATCGCGCTCACGTGCAGCTTGAGAGGAATGCGCCGGAGGAGAACTATTCGATGTCGTGTGCTCTTTACTGGAAATGCAGAAGATGTTCAAAAGAAAAGTACTACACCGCTTTTTCCGGGTCGAAACGCTTTTGTCTGGAATGTGCAGCGAGCAAGCAGGAAGTGCAAAGCACTTCGCTGGTTAGGGAATAAACGTGAAGACGAGGGCCCCCATTATCCATAAGTTTTCATTCATCTAATCAACTGAAACCAGCTAGAACTCAAACGAAGAAAAGGATTGCTGACAGTTTCACAGCAATCCTTTGTCAATTTGTTTTAACCGATTTCTAAGCTGATCCTGCCCCAAAAAGGAGCCATTCATTCAACGAAGGAATACCAAAGGATCCTTGGTTGTCGAGATACGACGCACAGCAAACATTCCTTGCCGCTCCCCAGCCAGACCCGGATACGTGGATAACGCCATTTCATAACCAGCCTTTTTTAACATGGGAAACATGTAAGGGCGATGATAGCCGTATGGATAGGCGAGGATCCGTACAGGTTTGTTCAGGTGCTGCTCCAGCATTCGCTTTGACTCGATAAACTCATTCCGTACCTCTTCCGCCTTCAATTTCAACAGATTGGGGTGGCTAATCGTGTGCGACTGAAAATCTATCAAACCGCTTTCCTGCATTTCCTTAATCTCATCCCATGACAAAAAATTCGGTTTCCCGATGGAGGAAGTGACGAGGAACACGGTAGCTTTTATTTGATATTTTTTCAAAATGGGAAAAGCAGTGGTGTAATTGTCTTTATAACCATCGTCAAATGTTAACAAAATAGGCTTGGAGACCGTCTTTTTCTTGTCTTTCCACATTTCGAGCAATTCTGATGCCGTAATTGGCTGATAGCCCATTTGCAAGATTGTTTTTACTTGTTCCTCAAAAGTAACGGGGTCGACACAATACATGTTGTCTTTATTATCCACGATGGAATGGTATTCCAAAATGGGGGTGGAAGCAGAATCCGTTTCCGCAGGAGCAGGTGAAAAAGCACATGCAAATTGAAGAGCGACTAATGAGACAATGAGGAGCCATTTCTTTTTCATCATATTTTTTCCTTTGTTTCTATCAATTTTTATGCTGATCCTTAGTCGTACCTCTCGTCTTCCTCTCTTGTTTCCCCTTCGACGATCAATTCCAACTCAGTCTCAAAATTTAAGACGAGTTCGCCAGGCAATCGTTTCAAAATCTGTTCCATCTCGGGGAGTCGAACAGCTTCGTCAAGCGACTTGGGCGCCTCTTCCAGGCCTGCGAACCAGTCCCGAATCTCATCTATCAAAGCGTAGAAGGAGGCCTCAAATTGATTTGCATCTTCCTCTGCGTCATCCTCCTGACTTTTCTTTAACCGGTCCCAGTTTTCCAGCATCACGCCGAGTGCCCTTTCAATCGTCGTATCCATTTGTTCAACTCCTTTCACTTTAATTTCCAGCTATTATTGTACCATCGCTTATGGCTGCTGGAAACTTATTTGCCAGCCCCCTCTTACTTTTTCTACAGTGGAAGCAAGAGGTGATGCTTGTCTATGTACGCACGCAGTTTTTGCGGAACTGTTTACGGGATCAACGGCATGCTGGTCGCTGTTGAAACCGATATAGCTAATGGTTTGCCCCAGTTTGATCTGGTCGGCTTAGGGGGATCAGCTGTAAAAGAATCGCGCGATCGCGTCAGGGCAGCGCTTCGCAACTCCGGCTTCGAGTACCCGATGCAGCGAATTACAGTCAACCTTGCTCCCGCTGATCTGAGAAAGGAAGGCTCCGGATTTGATTTGTCTATCGCAATGGGAATCCTGCTGGCGTCCAAACAGATTCCACAGAGAAGAGAAGCAATTTTGCTGCTGGGGGAGCTGGCATTGGACGGCTCATTGCGGCCGGTCAGCGGTGTTTTGCCCATTTTGCTGCAGGCACAGGCGGAAGGCTTTACACATGTGATCCTGCCTGAGCAAAATGCAGCCGAGGCGAAATTGGCCGAATTGACCGTTCTGCCGGCTGCGAGTTTAAGCGCTGCTGTAAAGTATTGGTCAACGACCCTCGAAGCGCCGGAGGGAGTTGAAGAGAGGTCAGATGACAACTCTGCCCGGCAGTCTTTACCCGACTTCTCCTTGGTTTACGGTCAAACTTTTGTAAAGAGGGGACTTGAAGTGGCTGCCGCCGGCTTTCACAATGTGATGCTCATGGGCCCTCCAGGCTCCGGAAAGACAATGCTGGCAACATGCTTGCCGTCCATCATGCCAAAAATGAATCTGGATGAATCGTATGATGTTACAAAAATTTACAGTATCGCCGGGCAATTGACGGATAAAAGAGGACTCATCCAGGAGCGGCCATTTCGCTCTCCGCATCACACAGTGACGACGGCAGCGCTTGTCGGCGGAGGAGCCCATAGCCCGAGACCGGGGGAATGCAGTCTGGCTCATGGCGGCATCTTGTTTCTCGATGAAATGCCCGAGTTTTCACGGCACGTATTGGAAGCGCTTCGGCAACCGTTGGAAGCGGGAGTTGTGACTATCGCCAGATCGCGGCACGTTTTTACGTTTCCAGCAAGGTTTTTGCTGATATCGTCGTTAAATCCTTGTCCGTGCGGCTTCTACGGCTCAAAAGACCAGCGTGAATGCACGTGCACACCGCAGCAAATTTACAGATATCGCGCCAAGCTCTCCGGCCCTTTGCTCGATCGTATCGATCTTCACCTAGAAGTGCCAAGAGTCCCGGTACAGTTGCTGAACGAAAGGAACGCAGCTGAAAGCTCCGCTGAAATTCGCCTTCGAGTAGAAGCAGCCAGAGCGATCCAGAGCAAGAGGTTTGCGAATCGCCCTGCAGCACCGTTCAATAGCGCAATGAATGGAGAAGAACTGCGTCGTTACTGCAAACTGGACAAGGAGGGACAGGAGCTGCTCCAGATGGCTTTCGACACGCTGGGGCTGAGCGCCCGAGCCTACGACAGGATCGTAAAACTGGCCCGGACAATAGCGGATTTGGCGGGAGCGGTAGATATTGGGTCCGCGCACGTGGCGGAAGCAATCCGCTACAGGGCGCTAGATCGCAATATCGCTGTTTGAACGAGAGTTTTGCGGATGGGAAAGCATCATTGATTTCTCCTGCGATATAAAAATAACCCTCTTCAGATGAAGAGGGTCGAGGGAAAGAAACGGACTGCAAACTCGTACAAAAAGCTGCATTCTCGTCCGGCCCCAATATTTACTGGCCGATGATAATGCGTTCCTTTGGATAGTGATACGTAATAATGCGATCGTCTTTTTTGAGGAAGAGCAACAGGTTGATGATCCCGATCCGGCCGATGACCATCATGACAATCAATATCATTTTTCCGGCACCGCTCAGCTCGGGGGTGATTCCCATAGACAGTCCTGTCGTTCCAAAGGCGGAACACACCTCAAACAGAACCTGCGGAAGCGGGAGCTGCTCAATCCACATCAGCGACACAACCGCTGCGATGACAAGTATGACGGCAACGAAGAAGACGATGAACGAACGAATGATGTCTTCTTCGACCAGTTCCCGGCGGAAGACCTTTACGTCTTTATGGCCTCTCATATATGCGACCACTGTAGCGACGAGAACAAAGAAGGTGGTCGTCCGAATCCCGCCCCCTACACTGCTTGGAGAAGCCCCGATAAACATCAGGCCAGCCAGGACTACTATCGTAGGGGTGGAAAGGAGGCTGCTATCCATTGTGGATAGCCCGGCACTTCTCGTTGTCACCGACTGAAACAAGGAGTAAAACAGTGATTCATGCCAGCTCTTTCCTTGCAAGAAGAAGTCCTTTTCAAACAGGAAAAAGAGCAATGTCCCAACAACAATCAAAGAAAAAAAAGTAACAGTCGTAATTTTTGTAAATAGAGAAAAGGCAAATCGTTGCCCTACTCGTCGATGGGCAAAGTAGTTTCTCAGCTCGATCAGAACGGGAAAGCCAACAGCACCACAGATGATCAGGCCCATTGTGATGGATTGCAGGATATAGTCGTGGGAAAAGTCCTGCAGGGAGTTTCCGTAGATGTCAAAACCTGCATTGGTAAAAGCGCTGACGGCGGCAAAAAATCCGTAGTAGTAAGCCTCGTACCAATCTTGGTGATAGCCTGCGATCAGGAAATAGCTGCCGAGCAAAATGGTCCCTACAAGCTCGATTACTACGGCGAGTACGATGATGTTGCGCATCAATTCAACCAGGCCGGCCAAGGTTGGGCGATTGTGGTCGGTTGCGATCCACTTGCGGTACTCCAAGCCAATTCGTTGCCCCAGCATCATCCAAAAAAAGGTTCCCAATGTCATAATCCCGATTCCGCCAACTTGAAAGAGCAGCGTAAGCAGAATAATCCCCTTTTGATTAAAGACCTCATGAATCGTAATTACGTTCAGTCCGGTTACGCTAATGGCGCTGGCTGCAGTAAACATGGCATCGATGAAGGAGAGCCTCACACCTGGAAGGTGGAAAAACGGCAGCCATAGCAAAATAGAAGCTACCAGCACACTGCATAAGTACAAAAATACGATGATTTGAACGGAACTAAATCTTTTTTTGTTATAGGTGAGTGTCAAAAAAAACTGCCTCCTGACCATGATTCATACCGGTAATCATACCGGAATCACAGACAACTTGCAAAGCTAAACAGATTGGCTGATCTCCTCAAAAATACTGCGGCGTTTGGTGACATAAAGCAGAACCAATGCTCCCAGTCCAAACAAGAAGAGAGCCAGGGCGTCGATCTGCAGAATTCCCGTGTTGCCGACAGAGATGAGTTGGCGCAGTCCCTCCACTGCATAGGTCATCGGCAAAAACGGCTGGATAAAGGAAAAGAGGCCAGGCTCCAGTTCGACCGGATAGGACCCGCTGCTAGAGGTGAGCTGCAGCATTAATACGAGAACAGCAGCAAATCTTCCCACATCATTGCCGAGTACAGACAACAGCATAAACAAAATGGCAGTAAAGCACAGTCCGATCAGAATAGCAAAACCGTAAAGCAGGAGAGGGGGGAGCTCCGTATGGACACCCAGTCCGGCATGCAGGATGAACACCGAAATGATCGCCTGCAGGATGCTGACCGAAGCCAAAGCAAAATATTTGTTTGTGATATAAGAAAGCGGTCGTTTCGGCATCGCATATACCTTCTTGATATCGATCACAAAGAACAATACCAATGAGCCTACCCAGAGCGAGAGCGCGAGGAAGTATGGAGCAAAGCCGGTGCCGTTATTCGGCACGGGATGCAGATTTTGCTCAACAGCGACGACTGGGTCGGCAATAACCTGAACTCGCTGATCGGCCTTCCCGTCCTGCTTGGCCATGCCTGCTGCTTCTTGGAGCTTTTGGGTCAGCTCATGCTGCCCGCGGGAGATTTCTCCCAGACCGCTGCTTAGTTTGTCGGCTCCATCCATGAGTCTGGAATTCCCCTCCTGCAAACGGGAGAAGCCTTGGCCAAAGGTCTGTAAACCATTTACCAGGGCCGTACTGCCCTCCTGCAGCTTGTGGATATTTTCAGACAAGCTTCGCAGTTGCTCTGGCAGTGAAGCGAGGGCGGCATCGTTTCTCAGTTTGCTCGTAAGGCCGTTTATGCCGCTATGAATACGGTTCAGCGCCGCCTGTAATTGATCGGTTTGTTTTTGAATACTCTGGTCAGCCTCATTCAGTCTGGAATGGGCACTAGCCATATCGGCTCTAAGCTGGTCGACCGAATTCTTAGCCTGCTCCATATCATCCCGTACGGTTTGTCGGTAGCGTGAGGCATTTTCCAGCGCATTCAAGGCCCTTTTTCCCGCTTCAGAATTCTTCAGCTCGGGATGCGAATCGAATAAGCTGACAAGAGAATGATTGAGTTCGTCCATAGCTGCCTGCTGCTTATCCAGTGCTGTATTGACTGGAGCCAGTGCATCATCGCGCAATTTGGCTGCAGATTGAGCGCTGGTATTGATAGAGTCAGCGACAGCTGCTATCGCCTGGCGACCGTTGCGCAGCTCGCGGATTGACGCTTGTGCTCCTTCAGAAATCACATCCAAATCACTTGACAGTTTTTCAGATGACGAGACAAGGGACTGCAAGCGCTCCGCTGTTTTTCCGATTGCGGCAGATGACAGTCCGGCCACTGTGTCCAACCGTATGATTCCGTTTTCCAGTTGATTGGCACCTGTCGACAAATCAGCAAGTCCAGAGGACAATTTTGCCATCCCTGAATGAGTTTCCTTTAATCCGGCTGCCAACGCATTTGCCCCGTTTAGGGCCTGGTCGGTTCCAGCGGCAAGTGCAGCCGATCCATCAGCCGCTTTTTGGAGGCCTTCTCCGCCTTCCATCAAGTTGTCAAATACCACTTGAAGATATCGTGTGGTCAGCTCATGCTGGAGCTGTTTTTCTACAGTTTCTGCGATGGTTCTGGAAATTTTTGCTCCCAGCATGTTTGCACCTTCGTTAATGCGGTACTGAAGCTGAGTCTGTTCTGGAGCAGAAGTACCTGCACTATACGCTTTTGCAGTAAAATCCTCAGGGATCACCAACAAGATAAAATAGTCAAGCTTGTTGATCCCTTCCTCACCTTCGGCCAAGGAAACTTCCTGCCAATTGGTTTTCTCATCGGCAATCAGTTTATTCGTCAAATCTTGTCCGAGGGTAACCTTTTTGGCGCCTTGGACCATCCCTTGATCCAGATTGACGACGGCCAAGGGAAGCTTGTTGACAAGCTCGGTCGGATTCCAAAAAGCCCAGAGATAGAGAAAACTGTACAACAAGGGCAGAATCATCAAGCCAAGTACGGACCTTCTCAGTAGGTGTGAGGACCACATCTCTTTAATGTCCTGTAAAGCAAGCCGAATTCCATTCATGTCCAAATCCTCCGCATCAATTCCTTCGCAATTACAAATACAATACGAATAATGTATCACCAAAACAGGTGAGGGAAAACCAAAAAAGAGTGCCCCTCTTCATGAAGGATACTCTTTTTTTGAATGTCAGGGCTTGAGCCGATCTGATTCGGCATCGGATTGACTTCCGATGGATTCATCTTCCGACAGAATCTCGTTAAGCTCGCCGGTGTCTCCCTTGGCGTTGATGACCTCGACCAATTGCTGCAAGCCATCTGCGTCATCCGCGTAATCATGCCGCTTTGTCCAAAAAGGCTCTTTCATCTTTGGCCTCCTGTCGTTTCCATTTCCAATAGAATGCACCGTGTCCTCTGATAATATGAGGAGATGCTCCGGGCATACTGTAGAAAAACACTGTAGCAGGAGGATTGCATGTCCAAGAACAAAAACATCGATTTGCATAAGCAGAGCAGCAAGGGCAAGGCGGCCGAAGTGGCTCCGCAGACCGAGCCCACATCCAGGGAGCACCAGCAAAACAAACGTTAATAAACGAAGGATTAGGCACCGCAACATGTGAAACGTGAACGAGTGAAGCGACAGTATGTAAAACAGCGACATGTGAAACTTGGAGTGACATCATAACGTATTAGTAGAAAGACGACTTAGTTTAAACAAGCGGGAGGGTGCGAGGATGATCGTTACAACAACGAGTACATTGCAAGGGAAAGAAATCGAGGAGTATCTCGATATAGTCAGTGGGGAAATTATTTTAGGCGCCAATGTTGTCCGTGACTTCTTGGCAGGGATTACGGATATTATTGGCGGCCGAAGCGGGGCATATGAAAGCAAGCTTGCAGAAGGAAGAGAGATGGCACTGCGTGAAATGAAAGACAGGGCACGTGCTCTCGGCGCGAATGCTGTCATCGGTGTCGATCTCGACTTCGAAACCCTCAGAGAAGGCATGATGATGGTAATCGCCACCGGAACAGCGGTCAGAGTCAGATAAGCCTTACTCTCAGTGCAGGAATCGACGCATCATAAACGCCAGCAGTAACCCCCAAAAAGAAGAGGAAGCCGGACAGCAGGAAGGTCCGGCTTCTTTTTTGCTTTACTCTGCACATTGAATCGGACTATGCTAATGAATAGAAGGAATATTTGGACAGAATGGACCAAAAACTAAAAAAGAGAATTGAGGAGTGATCCGTATGACAGTACAAGAGACAATGGCGGCATTAGCAGACAAAATAAACGCGAATCCGGCCGGTTTGGAAGGACTGCGGGCAGTCTTCCATTTTCAGCTCAAGGACAGCGGTCTTTTCCAGATAACCTTTAGCGAGAACGCCGTAAGTGTGGTCGAAGGTGGTCCGGACGAAGCCGCTTGCATATTGGAGATGTCTGATTCAAATTTCATCAAGCTGGTCCGGGGGGAATTAAATCCAACGATGGCCTTCATGATGGGAAAGCTAAAAGTGAAGGGTGATTTGGGGTTGTCTCTCAAGCTGCAGTCGATCCTGCAAAAGTATCAATAACCTCAAAAAAATAGGCAATCAAACACCTTGAAAACGGGAAAACATCCAAGTCAAATTTCTGGAAAACCGGATTCATTTCCGCAATTGACAGAAAAATACTGGTCAATCGCTGAAGGGCTGATATAGAATAAGACAAATGAACCAGGAGCCAAAAGAGGGAATTATGCGCCATACGTGTACATTTTTAGCGATCATCAAGGAAACGGATGAAAAAAGCGTTCACTTTGACTTTTATCACGTCACGAAACGACCGCCGACATCCAGAGAGCTGCTGAAGAATGCTGTCACACTGCCTCGCCATTACTTCGATTATCTCTTGTACAACGGGGTACTGGAAGTGGAGAGCAGCGTCCTTTATCAACCGCTGGAAGCCCAGCCGGCAGCCATCGGGATGAACATTCGTTCTCTGGGAAGCTCCGTTTTATTTGACATGTGTTTCTCGCCGCAAACCTACAAGCTCTGGCAAAATGCAGATATGATTCTAACCGATATTTCACTGCCGGCCGATATTTTTGAGGAGTACGTATACCGCTTGGGCGCGATAAGCCGTTTTCGCTATTTGGGACGGGTGGATGACCCTGTCGTTGCTACACAGCTCGGCGAAAATGACATGATTGAGTTTAAGCGGGATTTTCTCCTTTCCAAAAGCGGCATTATTAAAACGGTAGTAGCCTTTGCCAATTCCAATAACGGCAATCTGTTTTTGGGCATATCCGATGAGGGGGAAATCATCGGAGTAAACCATGAAGTGGAACAATATGGGGACCCAGACAAGTACGTTCTGGCCATTACACAGTACATCCAGGACAAGACGGTTCCGTTTTTGACTCCGTTTCCCAAGATTACAGTAAGAAAAGTGCAGGACAAATATGTGGTCGCCATTTTCGTGGAAGTGGGCTCAGAATTGGTATGCGGCTTGGATAAGAACAACGAAAAATTCGTAGCCATCCGAACGAACAATCGCTCTGTCGCAGTCAAAGATCCACACCAGATTGGGGAAATCTACGTGAAGCGTAAATTGGGCAGCGAAATCAGCCGTCGATTGGGGCTTCTGTGAGTGTGTTGACAGAAAAGCGAACACGATGGGGAGGTACCTGCATGAAGGGGAATTTGCGTACGTATCTGTTCCCGGTACTAATGGCCGGGTTACTCTTGGCTGGGTGCGCAGAAAACACGAATGGACAACCAGCTGACATGAAAAAACAGATGGATAACGAACTTGGGTCGGTTGAAAAGGTTACCGTACTGTCTACGGATGGTGTAGAAGTTCCGCTGGAATTGCAAAAGTTTCTCAAGGAATTGCCTGAGCAGGGAGGAGACCTGCACAAGTCTGATCAAGTACTGACCCGCGATGAAATCAGATATACCCTTGTTTTGTACCGGTCAAAGCAGGCTCCGTTGGTTGTCGAAGTGGGAGAGCAGGCCAGTCAATATGGAGAAAATACATACCGGGGACAGGGTGCCGTGAAGCTGTACCAATGGATTTACCGTCAGGCTGGAGTCGGCTTGCTGTCGGGCACATACAAGAATGCAGTGCTTTCTGCTGTCGATCTGAACCAAACAATGTCCTTGGATAATGGACAGACAGAAATGGTCCAGCAGACGTTTTTAGCGGCAGAACCACTCATAGAGAAGGAAAAACGGCAGTATCCGCTACATCCGTACTATCAACTGAGGGTAGACACCGGGGAGAGAATGCTGGACGCGACTTTGCTTACACCAACGATGATTGCCATTCCGTTCGGACGGGAGACCCAATATTACCGGATTCAAGGTTCGCTGTTTTCCAAGCTGACCCAATGGATGCCTCCCCGGAAAACGACCGATGATTCTTTTCAGCAGCTTTATCAAGCCACTTCGATACGCTTGATCGCCACTGGGGACGAGAAAGTGCCAGCGTTGGAAAAAAAGCCGACAGAGACTACAGTTGAGCAAGGAATGGCTCATCAATGTATCCGCCTGTTAAAAAACAGCGTCGCCCTGACAAAAGTACCTCAAAATGTAGGGAAAGAAAGGTTTCAGTTAACGTTTTTGGTAGGAGAGAAAAATCATACCATACATTTTTTTGACGACTATTTCCGTTACGAAGGGAAATGGTACTCCCAAAACAAGCTTGATGAAGAAATGATCCGGCTCCTCGGAGCAAAAAAGTAAGAGCCGAATTTCATGAAGTTCACCTCATATGGTCAGGATAAAAGAGAAGAAACCGATCATGACACTACCACTTTTGCGAATTTTGTCGTAGAATAGTCATGTTGCACTGATAGTGGCAGTTTTTATCATGCGCAAAAAGCGTTTGGCACGGTTGGACTGCCGATCTTTATCTGCCATAGGAGGATGGAGAATGAACATTCATGAGTATCAAGGCAAACAGATACTTAAGCAGTACGGTGTAAAAGTTCCTGAGGGAAAAGTTGCTTTCACTGTCGATGAAGCGGTTGAAGCGGCAAAAGAGCTGGGCACAGCGGTTGTTGTGGTGAAAGCGCAAATCCATGCAGGTGGCCGTGGTAAGGCTGGCGGCGTGAAAGTTGCGAAAAACCTCGACGAGGTTCGTACATACGCCCAAGAGATCCTCGGCAAAGTTCTGGTGACTCACCAAACCGGTCCAGAAGGAAAAGAAGTAAAACGCCTCTTGATCGAACAAGGCTGCGACATCAAGAAAGAATACTACGTGGGTGTGGTAGTTGACCGTGCAACGGGTCGTGTCGTTATGATGGCATCCGAAGAGGGCGGTACTGAAATCGAAGAGGTTGCAGAGCGCTCCCCTGAGAAAATCATCAAAGAAGTAATCGATCCGGTAACTGGTCTGACTGCTTTCCAAGCACGCAAACTGGCTTATGCCATCAACATTCCAAATGAACTCGTTAACAAGGCTGTCAAGTTCATGATGAGCTTGTATCAAGCATTTGTTGACAAAGATTGCTCCATCGCTGAAATCAACCCGCTTGTTGTTACCGGCGACGGCGAAGTTATGGCACTGGATGCCAAGCTGAACTTCGACAGCAACGCTCTGTTCCGCCACCCTGACATCCAAGAGCTGCGCGATCTGGACGAAGAAGATGAGAAAGAAATCGAAGCTTCCAAATACGACCTGTCCTACATCGCACTCGATGGAAACATCGGCTGCATGGTAAATGGTGCGGGTCTTGCCATGGCAACCATGGATATCGTGAAATTCTACGGTGGCGACCCTGCCAACTTCCTCGATGTAGGCGGCGGCGCAACGGAAGAAAAAGTAACGGAAGCATTCAAGATCATCTTGAAAGACCCGAAAGTAAAAGGGATCTTCGTCAACATCTTTGGCGGTATCATGAAGTGCGATGTCATCGCAAATGGTGTCGTGGCCGCTGCCAAACAAGTGAAACTGGATCGTCCGTTGGTTGTGCGTCTGGAAGGTACCAACGTCGATTTGGGTAAAAAGATTCTTAACGAATCCGGTCTGAACATCGTGGCTGCCGAGTCCATGGCAGATGGCGCTGAAAAGATCGTAGCGTTGGTAAAATAACAAACATTCCCTGACGTACAGGTTCGAAAGGCCATATTTTCGAGCGGTATCTACACGTGATGAAAAAGGTGGGAAATATACGCGATGAGTATTCTTGTTAATAAAGACACGAAAGTCATTACCGTAAATATTACTGGTGCAACGGGTCGTTTCCATGCACAAGGTGCAGTCGAGTACGGAACAAAAATGGTCGGCGGCGTAAACCCTGGCAAAGGCGGCATGGAAGTCGATGGCATTCCTGTATTCAACACTGTGCAAGAAGCAGTGGAAAAGACAGGCGCGACCGTTTCTGTGATTTACGTTCCGGCTGCTTTCGCTGCTGACTCCATCATGGAGTCTGTAGATGCAGGTCTTGATCTGGTAATCTGCATCACCGAAGGCATCCCTGTTCTGGACATGGTGAAAGTAAAACGCTATATGGAAGGCAAAAAGACAAAACTGATCGGACCAAACTGCCCTGGCGTTATCACTCCGGGCGAGTGCAAGATCGGTATCATGCCAGGCTACATCCATAAGCCAGGTAAAGTGGGTATCGTTTCCCGTTCTGGTACCTTGACTTATGAAGCGGTCCACCAAACCTCTACCCGCGGCATCGGTCAATCTACCGCTGTAGGTATCGGTGGAGACCCTGTAAAAGGCATGGAGTTCATTGACGTTCTGGAAATGTTCAATGAAGATCCGGATACCGAAGCAGTAATCATGATCGGTGAAATCGGTGGTACAGCCGAAGAGGAAGCAGCAGAATGGATCAAAGCCAACATGAAAAAACCGGTTATCGGTTTCATTGGAGGTCAAACAGCGCCTCCAGGAAAGCGCATGGGCCACGCTGGTGCGATCATTTCCGGCGGTAAAGGAACAGCTGCTGAAAAAATTGCCAAACTGGAAGAGTGCGGTGTTCGCGTAGCGAAAACCCCTGCAGTAATTGGCGAAACGCTGGTTGAAGTACTGAAAGAACGCGGACTTCTCGAAAAAGTAATGAGCAACTAAGCAGGATTCCTGCTTTAGCCATAGAAAGGACAGGCCTTGTGCCTGCCCTTTCTTTTTTGGTGCGCCCAGCATGGGCGATAGCTATAGGGTGAAAGTCCCGAACGGGGGTTGGCTGTACCAACCGTTAGCTCAAGGCAAGGGTGTCGACCGCGAGGTCGAATCTGAAGGAAGCCGGCGGCAAAATCCCGACCTGAGGTACACGAACCCAATTTGAGGCTGTTGTATCCGGGCGAGTCTGCCAAACAAGACAA
>NZ_RHHO01000004.1 GCF_003710865.1 Brevibacillus borstelensis
ATCGACTGACGAGTTCACCACTTGGAGCGGCCCGGTGATCGTAGAGCAGGGCTCCAAGCCAGCTTCGCTGTATGACCCGACATTCCAGACGCCATTCACGGTGCCCCCGACCATCTATCAAACATCGAATGCAGTTCGATACTACGGCATCCTGAATCAACTGCCCACCGTCACCCTGACGACCGCAGACGGACAAATGCTAACAGAGGGAGCGACCCTGCAGGTTGAGGGGTCGGCCATGGAATTCGATGTAGACAACAATGTGCTGGTCAAGTACCGCATCAATAGCGGCCCAACCCGCAATCTTGCATCAGGCGTATCCGATGGGGTAACGCCTCTTTCGTTTGCCCGGGTACTGACGTATCGAAACAAGCGGATCTGGGACGGTGCCGCGGAAGTAGTCGGTGCTGATCTGGCTGAAAACACCGACCATGTACTAACTGTCTGGGCAGATGATGACCAAGGCGGTAAGTCTCCTGAAGTTACTCGTAAATTCCGGGTCATTCACAATCGCCCGCCCTCAATAAGCGGGGCCAACGAAGACTTGGGCACCATCATGGTGCCTCCGTCAAAGGTATACACAGTCACGGAGCCCGAGGGTAACCAGTTTACGGTCACGGAGAAAATAGACGGCATCGTGATACGCTCCTTCCCGGGCGTAGCCGGTCAGGAAGAGACGGTAACCATCCCGCATGATCGATGGATCCGGCTAGACCTGGACACGCCGCACACATTGACCGTGGAGGCGTCAGACAGCAACGGGCTGACGTCAACCAGGACCTACACATTTACCCGGACGGAGACACACATTGAGTTTCTGCTGAATTTTGACAACCCGGATGTAGTTGCACACTTTACGCCTGATGGTATGCCAAAGCGTGTGCTGCTTACTTTGGAGCGCTACTTGCCACCAGGATCATCAATCGAGAGTGTTAAGGTTTGCAACAATGCCCTCGACGCGGAGCCAACATGGGAAGATGCTACGGCAGCTGTAACGGCCGGCAGAGGTTATCTGTTCACCAACCAGACAAAAACGGCACAGGACTGGCGGATTGATATTTGGGTTGTCATCGCGAAGGGCACCGCCACTGAGCGCGTCAGACTAGACGGATTTGGAGGTGCGTTTGACTGATGAAGTTCCAAAACGTAAAGGATATCAGTAAAATTCGTGATGCCGAAAAGGAAACTCCAGAAGCGAAGATTGTGAGACTGGAAGCGGAAAACGCTGCACTGAAGGCAGAAAATGAAGCGCTAAGAGCAGATAGCCTCATGACCATGGAGGCAGTTGCAGAACTTTATGAGATGATTGTTGTTTTGCAATCAGGAGGAACACCATCATGAATGAAAAAATCATTGAACTTTACTACACCTTGGTAAAAAACGACCGGAGAGAGATAGAAAACGTACCTGAGAATATAAGGGGAGATGTACAGGCCCTATTGGATGCTGATGAAAATGTTGATTAGGTTATTATATTGGCTTATCACCTGGAAAGGAGGTGACACCATTATGGCTCTCGTCGATCTGTATGTTTGTTTGATCATCAATGACCGCCGAACCATAGACCAGGTTCCTTCAACAATAAAAGAAGATGTAATAGCAGAGCTTGCTGCCCTGGGTTTTGGAACCGATGGCAAGCCTCTAGCAGCGTAACGCCTCTCTCATCAGAGAAAAGGCGTTTTTTCATGCAGCACGACAGGAGCTCGCCCCGAACCGATCGGGGCTATTTTTCTGCCCCGAAGGGAGAGAGAGCACATGAAAGAATCAATCATATCTGGTGCAGCTGGCGCTTTTTTTGTTTCAGCTTTTCAGTTTTTTTACGGTGAAGGGCCAATTCGGTATTTAGCCCTTGTGTTGTACCTGTTGTTGATCGCGATGGACTGGGCAGCCGGTTACCGGGCTTCTAAGATCGATGGTTCTTACGCATCTGAATACGGAATCAACGGGGCTTTTCGGACAGCGTTCATGCTCTTCATGCCAGCAGTAGGTCACTTGATCGATAGAGTGCTTGGGACGCCCGGCATCGCGTTTATTTTTCTCACTGCCGCATTCGGCTTGCACATTTGGAAAAGCATGACGGCCAATGTTGTTCGGGCAGGCTGGGAGAAATGGGTGCCGGAGTGGGCACTAATAGCAGTGTCAGATGAAATCGAGCACAAGCTGGCACGCGCAATCAAACGTAGGCAGGAAAAAGAAAAATATTTGGACGGTGATAAGTCATGAAGATAGCGATAGATGCAGGACACGGGCCAGACACTCCCGGAAAGAGAACGCCGGACGACAGCATGCGGGAATTCCACTTCAACAGCGTCGTTGCCCGTTACGTCCGGGACGGATTGAAGCAATACGAAGGTGTAGAAGTCCTTTTCACCCACACCGACGACGGCAGCCGGGATGTGCCGTTGAAGGAACGCACAGACAAGGCAAATACTTGGAAGGCAGATGTATTCGTCTCCATCCACGCAAACGCCTTCGGCAACAACTGGAACGACGCTAACGGCATCGAGACGTTTGTCTATGCCTCGCGGCCTGCTGCAGCCGTGAAGCTGGCTGATGCCGTGCAGCGTGCGCTGGTTCGTGCTACAGGTCGCCGGGATCGCGGAGTAAAGGCTGGCGACCTGCACGTGCTACGCGAATCCAACATGACCGCGATCCTAGTAGAGTGCGGGTTTATGACTAACCGGGAAGAGGCGGAGCTGCTCAAGGGCGACGAATATCGCCGGAAGTGTGCGGCAGCAATCGTCCAGGCCATTGCCGAGGTATACGGCTTAAAGAAGGCAGGAGCGGCCCCGTCAGCATCAGGCACACCCATAGCCGGACAAGCCCAGGCTACCGTCGAGCAGGCCCAGGAGTGGGCACGGCAGAGGAAAGCAGCTCAGGCGTTCATCGATCTGGCACCCGTGTATTGGCGGATCGGAGCTGAGCTAGGAATCCGTCCAGAAGTCAGCTACGCCCAAGCGGCGAAAGAGACAAGCTTCGGTCGGTTCGGCGGGGTACTATCCCGCGATTTCCATAACTGGTGCGGTCTCAAGACAACCAAAGGCGGCAGCAACACCGATCCACTCGCGCACGCCCGATTCCTGAATGACGAGGAAGGGGTCAGAGCACACCTGCAGCATCTGGCTCTGTATGCTGGAGTGGAAGTAAAGGGCGAGATCGTCGACCCACGACACTTCCCATCAGTGCGCGGAACAGCCAAGACAGTGGAATCCCTCGGCGGAAAGTGGGCGCCAGCTGCTGAATATGGGAAAGCGATTGTCGACCTTCTGGCCGGATTGCTTGCCACAAAAATATCCACACCGCCTGTTGATAAACATGTGGAAAAAGTAACAATAGAGGTAAATGGCGTCCAGCTGTTCGTCAAAGGTTACCTTCAGAACGGCGTTTCTTATCTGCCGGTTAGGGCCGTTTCTGAGGCTGTAGGTGTGTCTCCTGAGTGGGATGCGGCGACGAAACAGGTACAGGTCAATGGTCGCACTTTGGCAGTAGTAATTGCTGGCGGGGTTTCTTATGCTCCTGCTCGGGAACTAGCGGTAGCGCTTGGACTGCAGGTGACATGGGATGGAACGACAAAGAGCGTAAAACTAACAAATGGATGCGTATGCCCTCACTCTTAATGAGTGGGGGCTTTTTTATTTTTTGAAAAGTCTGTATGATAGAGAAAAAGAAAGGAGGCGGTTGCATGAAAACGTTCTTGCGTGGTCCATTTGATCCTCCAGCTCCAATCGTTAGTTCTGGTGAAGGTAACGCCTTTGACATTGGAGAAAGGCCATATCCAGTAATGCTCCACTAAAAGGTGGAGCGTTTTTTTAACTTGAAAACGAACGTATGTTCCTGCATAATGTAAATATACGATCAAGCGCAGGAAGCAAACACTGGTCATTTTTGTGCCAGTTGGAAAAATCTTCACAACTTTTGGCGCAATCCATGGTATATTTAAATACAAAAATGCCAAGGATGATCGTGATAATGCACGTTATAACTATCTACTCAAACTTGGACCAGGTCCTTTTACAGATGAGAAAAATCAGAGCAAGCCTCGATCCTTTTTCATCAGACCTCGAACTTACCATTGATTTTGACTATGAGCGTTTTATCAACCCAATCGTGTTAGGGGTAATTGCCTCATTCGTCGAAAGACTCAGGTTGAAGTTTGAGGTAAATGTAAATTGTACAAATATGCACCCTGATAATAGGGACTATGTTGCAAGGATGAATTTTTTCAGAGATGTCGGGTATCCTTACCTGGAACTCTTCCAGCGACACGATGATACCGGGAGATTTATTCCGATTACACGTCTAACGGAAGAGTCTCAATCCGGAATTCCCTCAAAAGTGATCCAAATGCTCGAGAGACATTGGGAAGGCATAGACAGGTCTATCCTTGCTTGCTTGGACTGGACAATCGCTGAAGTTACTGACAATGTTATAAACCATTCAAAATCAAAGGTAGATGGGTTTGTTATCGGGCAATCCTATCCTAAAAATAACCGAATCTCATTTGCTGTCATAGATTGCGGTATCGGGATTGGGAACAGGTTGAGAGAGCGAGACATTTATTCGGATCTGTCGGATGAAGATGCCCTTAGGTATGCGGTTGATGAAGATGTGACCGTCAACCCGCTCACTAACGGTGGGGTTGGTCTATACCGCACAAGAAGGATTGTTGAGCAAAACGGGGGTAGGCTGATTATAACCTCCGGGAGTGGCCGTCTTGTTGCAGATGGCAACGGAAAGACAGTAACTAAAGTTCCCAAATGGCCCGGAACTATAGTCCATTTGGAAATTAAAACGGATAAAGTTATTGATCCAGACATCATCTGGGGAAGCAATATACCGGCTAACGTTCTGGATTACATAATAGATGCCCATCTCTGGTGAAGGAGGTCTATTTATGCGTATTCGCTTCGTTGAATTTCAAGAGTTATTAAAGTCCAGAAATGGCGGGAAAGTAGCGAAAGAAAAGTTTCGTCCGTACCTATTGGATGCAACAGCGACAAATCCAGTCGTTTTTGATTTCGAAGGGGTACGTTCCCTTTCCAGTTCATTTGCCGATGAGTTTTTTGGGATGCTAGTAAATGAGATGGGATTTGAGGAATTTAAATCCATTACTACGTTTCGTGGGACTGACAGATTTGTTGCGAATATTATCCGAGCTGCAATAGTTAAGCGAAACTCCAAACAATTGGTGGCAACATAATAGGTATGTCCCAAGCATAACTCCACTTAAAGTGGAGTATTTTTTTGCTTGAATTCAGAACGGATGTTCGCATATAATACAAAAACAAACGTTCTTACTACACTTTTGAAACACCTCAGTGTTTATACGCTGGGGTGTTTTTGATACAAAAACGGAATACCTCGATGAAAGTTAATTGATAAGGTATTTACAAGATGAATATTAACTGCTTCTGCGATCACACCCTCAGAAAATAATTTTCATTCTCTACATAATCGTAGTAGGAGATGGTAAGGGTGACGAGAGATGAATGTAAGAAACTATTGCAACGTATTGCTTGGAATCTGAATTACAGAGAAAGAAAACGTCTCAAAAAAGAGTGTCCTATTTTAGACGACTTTGGTAATCGGCAAAGTGCTTTCGATAATGTGGGAGACTCGTTTTTTGTCGATGAATTGTTGCAACAGCTTTCAAATGAAAAAGAGCGATACATCATTCGAAAAATCGTCTTAGAGGGATTTACAGGTAAAGAGATTGGTAGAGAACTTAACATGGGTGAGAGAGGAGTGATTCAATGCAAGAATCGCGGTCTAAAGAAGTTGAGGCAATATCTAACCACTCATTTAGCAGAATGATAGAACGAGCAAAATGTGGAGATAATGATGCGCTAACGATGCTTTTACTGAAGATGGAGCCAGAGATCCAACATTTAGCTGGTTTCCTGAAAATGTCGAAGGAAGATGGCATTCAAGAAATAAAAACGAAGTTTATCGAAAAGTTGAGGGGTTGAACAGATGTACTTTTTGGGGGAGTCAGAACAATCTTCAGCTTGATATGATATAAACCTCCAAAGTTACTTTGTGAAATACCCGTCATTTTTTTATGAAAGTTGTTCCGTTCTATCCCCAAAATTTTCCTAGATAGGTGAAAGCGACGATGCCCAGTTAAAACGTCGTTTATCACCAACAAAAGGGGAAATGAAGAATGGCTTATCAAGTGGCAGTTCGTGTAACAGCATTTATTCCAGAGGAATGGATTGAATTTATGCGAACCAGTAAAGTAAGAATTCTCTATAACGGGAATAATCGGTATTTCAAATATGATACACTAAACGATAAACATGCATATAAGTTGTGCTCACATGTACAGGTGGATTTTACCAATAAGAGAGTTTATCATTATCCTGGCGTAGGACCTACAATCGAGCGGACCGTCGATATTGAAACTGGTAAACCAATTCGCCCAGATATTACTGGTCAAGCATCTGATTCAGGGGTTAAATGTACTTTTTGGCAATTTAGTCCTAATGGTGAGCATGTAGATATCCTCTTAGAGGCAGCTGTAAATATTCCGACGTTTAATCCTTCACCGGATATTGACTGGAAATACAATATTCGGGTATATAGAGATGGAAAAGTAACTGTACAAGGAACACATGATGCTTATCCGGCTCATGAAATTTGGAAAAAGGTTGATAATGAAAGGCCACTACCTCTCCACACGTACGACCCAAGAAGTACTGGAGAAACCGTCTATACAGGTCTACTGAAATTCAATCAGAAAGTTAGTGTTATACGGGGTTAAAAAAAGGGATTTCACAAAAGGGTAATTCCAAAAGACAAAATCCAGAAAAGAGAACGAAAACCATCTCGTTTCACGGCCTGAAGTGGACGAGATGGTTTTATTTATCGCTTAATTACCCTGAAAGTGTGTAGGGGACAACCTCTTTTATTCTGTAAGTGTTTTTTTTGATAAAAACAACCCGATAGAAAAAGCAATGGCTGTCGCCGCAAAAAAAGAATAAAGTAATATAAACAATTCGGATTGGAAATACTGTGAATTTAAGTAAATGAAACCGAAACCACCCAAAAAGGGGACAAATGTAGATGGGATGATTCCAAACAGTATTAAGGTTATTCCCATTAATATTATTGAACGAATCTGAAACAACCGAAATAAAGACATAATAAAAAAATACGCTGGAAGAACAGTGAAAATGAAGAATAAGTTTATCCCTGTGAATAGTAAGTCGTATTCGCTCCCCTCTGGGATAGAGAGTAGGTTATACGTAGCCTTAAAAGCTAAAATACCAGTAATGTAACTGGCAACAACAATCAGTGTGTAAATTAAAAATCTCTTCATATAAAAATCAACCTCCTTTGTTAACTTCTTACAACAACACATTACCTAATAAGACGGATTTTATTGGCAAAGGTTTCAAGTGTATATCATTTAGGAAAGTTTGGTACCCTTTATAAATGTCTCAGCCCTACCCTTGAGAAGAGCTCTTTTTCTGCAAACATTGCAAACCAAATTGTTACGGAATTCAAAGGGTTACAGAGAAGTCGAAGGTTTTTATGAGTGGAAGATCACGGACCGTGGGAAACAACCGATGAGGATCACCATACGAAACGGGGAACCATACGCCTTCGCTGGTTTGTTCGACACCTGGACACGCCCAGAAGGTCAGAAAAATATGACGCTGACCTGCTGCAATCCCTTCTCGTTCCCTACGACGCCACACAGATGCGGGCCTATCCAGTTTCAGCAATGGTGGGCAGCCCGAAAAACGATGTACCTGACTGTATCAAGGAAATAACAGAACCAGCATGAAAGGGCCCTTCTCATTAGAGAAGAGCTTTTTTGTTTGGTTCTTTTTTTGCTATGAATTGCACAGTTTGTCCCCAAATTGTCCCCATTTCAATCAATCCACATGGGAAAATCATTGATATAACAGCTATTTTGTAAGTTGTTAAATACTACCTCGTGGAATACGCCTACCCGTATCTTCCGAAGCCGTCGGAGGAGCAAAAAATACTATGGGTTTACGAGGAGGTTCTTGCGGGCATTCGGCGCCATTTCCCCCCGCTGTACTTTCAAAGCGTAAAGGGGGAGGAGAGGGCAAAAATTTGTTTTGACTATATGTGCAACAAACTGATGAACATTAAAGACTTGCGCGAATTGCCGCGAATATTTGGAAAAACGGAGCAGGCTTACCACTATTTGCGGAAATACAAGCTCAAGATTCTTGTAGATACGCTGTACTTTTCCCCGTTTGACATGATTACGGACATGTACCCGGAGCTTGCCGATCCCCGCCTGTGGGAAGATGGATAAATTTATTTGCATCCATACGCTGTCTTTTTTTACGGTAAGGATAGTTTCATGAGCTTATAAGCGTATGAAACGGCCGTAAAAAATTGGTGAGAAAAGGAGGAGTTGCAATTGGCAACAGTTGAAGCTCACCAAGACCGCTCTACAGGAGTGGATGTGCTTTTGGGACGTCGCCTGCGTTACCAAAAGCACAAACCCGGCAGGCATCTGTCAGTGGACCGCATGCCTCAGGGAACCTTTCGGATCGAGTCCGTAAACCGATTCGGAGAAAGGATTGTCCTCAATGACGGGATCGTGGTTATGGAGAGTGCTCCGACTGTCATTGAGCGCGGGGGAAGAATTGCTCTTCTGCTCGCAACCGGGGAAGAGCTCTACTTTTTCGTAGAGTAACCCGCAAGCTCGCCTTGTACGGATGCGTCCAAGGCGGGCCCCTATCATTGAAGCAAAAATGGTTTGACGTATGGTGAAATATGTAGCAAAATGTCTACTAATGTATAAATATGTAATAATTGGGGGTAATTTGAAGTGACAGTGAAAAACGCAAGAGAACTGGTTAATCGCTGCTACGAACAAACGAATTGCCTAATGTCAGTAGAGGAATTAAAAGAAAGATTTATCCTGTTTGTCTTCGGTCCCTATCAAGATGAGATTGTTTCCCGCTATGGACTGGAGTACTTTTACAAACATTTGGACAGCATCAATCTCACGAATTGCCGAAAAGACTTTGACCGGGCCGTCGAAGAGTGGTACACGCACGAGCACGGCAAAAATGAACAGCAGGCCGATTACCATGATCTCCTTTTCACTTTGGTAAAGGATACGATCGTACATTATCAATCCGGTGATCGCAATATCCTCGTTCGTGATGTAACGAAAATGTTAACCTCCCCGACTGGTTATTATCGCCGCTGGAGATCTGGACAGCTCGGTGAGCGAAACCTCCCCGCCTACTTTAAATACCTGCTCCGGCTGGGAATACGTTCATTGGCGGATATTGAATCATTGGTAGATATGTGGCTGGTGGAGCAGCCCCATGCGTTTTGCAAAAAACAGCAGCAGCTGTTTGCCAAACCTCCACGAAGAGGCAGACCAAACAATGCCGAGCTGGCCCAATTGCAAGAAATGGTCGGCCAGATCAAGCAAAATCTCACCTTTCAGGAACGAGAAAGGCTGCGGAAAATATACTACTACCATCGTAAAAATCTCACGATGAAAGAGATGGTAGAAAAATTCAAAGAATACCTGCGAGCAAAACAAAACGAAAATGACACGCAGGCAGGCTAATGATGTTTCAGCAAGTAAACCGATTTGTCAGCAAGTTTCGCGAACTGGAGAAAAGAGATTTGATCCGTACCACGGAAGAAGAGCGACGCCTTGCAGAGCTGAAGGAGAAACTGACGAGCGTGGCAATCGAAGAGACGCGTAGACAGGATCGCCGATGCATTGCAGTTTTGAGCTTGTATCCTCAAGCTGGCGCCAGTTTTTTGGCTGGCAATGTCGCCTTTGCTATGGCAGGCAGCGGATCGGCTGTTACTCTTTGCGAACTGCCTGGCACAAGCTCCTACCTGTATTTTGCTCTCGACTTTGAACGGAGGGCACATCAAGCTGCACAAGAAGACTTGTCCTCCACTCTCTACATGCAAAATGATTGTCTTCGCATCCATGTTGATACCCCGCTGAAAAACAAGGATTCCTGCAGCGATGCTGTTGATTGGCTATTTCGCTTGAGCAAGGAGAGCTCCACTGTCCTGATCGATATATCCTCATCTTGGAAAAATCATCAGATTGAGCGATTGCTGACGATGCTTGATGAGATTTGGGTCGTATTTGACTCTGATATAGCACGGCTCACCCGGATGATTTTGACGGAAAAAGCTCCGAGCTGGTGGCAAGGCAATCAAAGCAAGATCAGGATGGTTGCGAATAAATGGAATGAAAAGTGGAATCGCACAGCCATTATGAAAAAAGTGGCTGGAACCCTGTCTCTTTGGAACGAGGGCATTTCTGCTCAAGTCCATACAGTAATCCCGCTTTTTGATGGTGATAAAACCTTTGCAGCCCACTCGAAGGCTATGCTGCTGCTAGAGCAGTTTCCAGAAGAGGAGAGCGGTTTTGCCTCACTTTTACATTAGCGAAGGAAGAGGGCTATGAAAAAACAGACGTTAATCATTATTAGCATCATTTCTTTTATACTGGCTGGCTCTTGCTTTTATGCGGCTACTCGATATATTGATGCAATTGCTCTCAAGCGATTGTTTGCCCCGGTGGTAAAGGTAGCCCCAGGCAAGGTAATTGCCCCGTACGAACCGATAACCAGAGCTGATCTCGTATTGGTTCAGGAGGGAATCGACAACATACTGCCCGATGCAATCAGGGACTTGGAGAGTGTCCTTGGAAAACGCAGCACGCAAACGATCTTTTCGGGTGAACAGATTTTACAGAGCAAGCTGACGGACAATCAGCTTCTCCCGGAAAAAGGAATGGCCCGCTATGAATTTCCTCTCACTTTTTTTAATCCCGTCACAGAATTGAGAAAAGGCGACTATGTGAAGGTATGGGTCACGTATAAACCACCTTCCGAATTGGAACATTTGCCTGAACCAAGTCATTTCAGGAAAAGCAATGGAACTGCGGATTTACTGTTCACGACCCAGCTGGCAACGGTGAGAGACAGCAATGGTACAGAAATTTATACGATCAGGCCCAATCCCCTTCCATCTCCCGACCATATGGATGCGGTCTTTAATGGGTCACGAGAGAAACCGTTGCTAAACGGTGAAAAGCGTTACCAAGATTACCGTTCACAGCCGACTGCGCTTGCATCCTTTATCGGTTTGAATCTGACCGATCAACAATTTACCGCGATTAGTGAGGCGTTTTTATACGGGATCGTCCAGATTGGTCAATTATCGAATCAGGAGGTGGAGATAACATCATGAAGACGATCGTCTGCTATCCGGTAAAATCTCTTGTTCACACGTATATGCCCATGGGTTGCCAGGTTCTGGTGTCAGAGTCTTCTGCCGATTTTTATCGTTTGGCTAAACTTTATCAACCAGAAGCAGCGGTACTGTTTGCCGAGATGTTTGAGACACCTGTCTGGGAGTGGCTGCCCTTGGCAAGGAGTACGTTGGATCCTCAAACACCGATTGTTGTCGTACCACTTTACCACAATGAAAGCTTGATTAAGGAAGTGGTACAGAAGGCTGATCTGAGCGGTGTTTACATACTTTCCGCCAATCTGACCCAGGATGAGATACGAAAGGGGATTGGACAAATCCTGAGCCTGGACGATGAAGACGATACGGCTGGCCCATATGAAGGCCGGGGCATGATATACGCTTTGATGAGTCACGGAGGTGCAGGGGTAACGACCTTTTGCATCAACTACCCGATTTTATTGGCGAAGCAAAACCCTGATAAACAGATTCTCGTTCTTGATATGAATGTTCACAAGCAGGATTTGACCCGGTTTTTCAAGCTGCAGCAACATCAACTAAGCCAGTTCAGACCGGACCTGTTGGATTTGCGTACAGCTTGTTTGCGAACATGGCGAAAAATTTGCAAACAAAGCAACCAACTGCCCAACCTGTTTTATGCAAACGCCACAAGCAATTGGAGAAGCATGGAGATATCCAATTTGATGGCATCGCTGCGGGAACAGTTTGACTACATCTACATTGACTGGGGCTACAGCTTTCCCGAGACAGATGCGATGCAGAGATTGATTTACACCGCCGATCGCAATTTGCTGTTTGTCCGATCGGACCCGTTTAGCATCGAGGGAGCAAAAGAATGGATAAAAAGCTGGGAGAAGCGCGGGGTAGAGTATCAGGTCATGCTTAGCCATATCGATAAGGGGCAGAATCATCGTATCGGTGAAGGTATTTCTGTATACGGAGTGGTTCCACGCATTTCCGATGATCGTCTGCGGCAGTCACACCGAACCCATAGTGTGTTGGTAGAGGAATTTCTTCCTCCCAAGCCTTATGTCATGAGCCTGCAAGCCATTATGGAAACTGAAAAAATGGTAAGAGGAGCGGTCGTGTGTTGATGAATAAGGCGGTCAGACAATGGAATCCATCGGAGATAAAGACCATCGAAGATATCAAACAGGCGGCACGCGATTATTTAAACCACTTTGGCTCTACACGTGAAGAAAAGGTTGAAATGCAGCGAATTTTAACGTTAGCGGAAAAAGGCGACCGTGACAGCCACAGTCATATTATCCTTCGTCTGCAACACTACTTTGAAGAAGTGCTGAAACGCCCCGTCAAAGAAGAAATTCTTCCTCATGTCAATGCTTATGAAGGGCTTGCTTTCTCGACATACGGGTGGGGAATCATCGACGCAACACTACATCTTTCTCCGTGGGTAGAGGAAGTGAGGGTTTCTGCGGGCCGCCAGGTTGCCTATATTGAGCAGGGAGTGAAGAAGACGTTAAACTATATGCCCACATGGCAAGAGGTAGAGACGCTTCAACAGAAGCTGACTAATACGGCAGGCCTTTCTTTCCATGAAAAGAAGCCGCGCCTTAGTGGTTACCTGGAGTCTTTAAAAGCGCGGCTGACCATGTTTACCTTCCCGTATTCCCGAGTCCCTGTCATCATTGTACGGCGTTTTGCGACTCTTGCCTTTTCGCTGGATGATCTCCGCAAACAGGAGATGCCAACCTTTGATGAAAAGGTACAACTGTTGATCGAGCAGCAAGTGCACGGCCGGGGAAATGTGTTGGTCATTGGTCCTATGGCAGCCGGAAAGACGACCTTAATGCTGTGCATGCTCAAACTAAAGGACCCGCGAACCGAGTACATTACGATTTTTGAAAGCGAACATGAAATGAGATTTGGAGACGTGTGGAGCGGGGAAGTCATTGAGCTGCAAAATGTTGAAGAAATCGGTATCGAACTTGCGAATTCCTTTAAGGATATGTATCGTTCTACCGCCAATACGATCCTGATTGGAGAAATCAGGGAGCCGATCGAGGCCTATCACTTTATCAATGCAGGAGTGCGAGGAACAGACGCTACGATCGCTGCGATGCATGAACGGTTTCCCCATAAAGCCCTAAACGATTTGACCGATCTGGTTTATCAGTACGGCGGGCGAAGTGTCGAACTGACTCAGGAGAGGATCAGCCGTGCCGTCAATTTCGTGAATTCGCTCACTTATCGAAACAACGGACATCGCTTTATTGATGCCATTCACGTGACGGAATGGAATGATCTGATGAATCGAGTCGAGTCCGTACCGCTCGTATATCGCAACAGGATTAGCGGAGAGTACGAATGGACAGGGAAGCAGCTCGATGGGCACCTGGTCGAATACATGTGCTATGTAGGAAGGGCCGATTTGGACACCCTGAAAGAGCTGCGCCTGACGGATATGGGAAGGTTGATATGAAGCTATTTTTGTTCATCCCCATGTTTGTTTGCCTTTTGATCGGGTTTTACTTGCTAGGCTTGTATCTGTATCAGAAATGGTCCGCGCCCCCCGTGTTTTTTTCCAAAACGGTAGCAGCGTGGCGGGAAAAAATGCTTCAGCGAAAAACCAATCAATTCATATACAACCAGTACGAACGATGGTGTCAGGTGGCAGGGGGAGTTCCAGAAGTATACCTGATTCTTTCCGTGGTTGGGTCTGCGGCGGGCTTTGCTTCCGGCATCCTCCTTGGAAATATCGTCGTCTCACTCTCGCTGTTTGTTTTGCTGTTATTGCTTCCAACTCTTTTGCTGTACGCCCGTTATACCGTACTTATCAACCGAAAAATCATGTCATTTTGTCGCTTTGTCGACCTGTTCTCTCGCTATTACAGCAGCAGAAAAAACATTATTCTCTCTTTTCGGGATATGGTTGAGGAATGCCCGAAAGACTTATTGCCGGACCTTTTGCTGTTGACCAATAAGCTGTCGGATGGGGGAGATCCTGTCCTTGCTTTGAATCAGTTTGCGGAACGGTTGGACCATCCGTGGGCCTCTGATTTCGCAACCTATGTGGCAAGCGGACTGGAGGGAGAAACCGAAGATATTCAAACCGCGTTAAACCGGCTTACGAATGAAATGTTTATACAACAGGACGAAAAAGAGGAAAGAAACAGCGAAATTCATGCGATCTGGATTAGTTTGATTGTGGTGATCATCATTTGTATTTGTTTGATTCCTTACAATCAGAGTCTGCTTAAAGATTCTTACAGACTATACTTCTTTACCAATGATGGACAAGCGATTTTATCGCTGGCAGTTACCGTCTGGTCCATCTCCATCCTGCTGGCATTCATCTGGGGAAGGAGGTATCGCTAATGCCACAGGTTTACATGTATGTCACTTTGACCTTGGGTGCAGTCTTTGTCTTTATTGGTTGTCTGTTTATAGGGAGGTGCTTGATTGGCCTTCAACGTCCCAAGCTGTTTGTCTCCGTTCCCTGGAGAGATATTTGGACAAAAACGGTGAACGCAACTGAAGATCAAGCATGGGAGAAGCTTCTCGAACGCGCCGGACGGCCGTTTGGATGGGGCAAGCCTGAGTGGGTGTTCTCCCAGTTGGTCAGTGGAACAACTGTCTGCTTATTGATTCTGTTCGCTGCAATGTTTAGCCGCTCGCAGTCGTTTCCACTATGGACGCTGCTGATCGCTTCTACCCTCAGCTTTATGCTGCCGTATATCGGATTGAAAGTGTGGGCCGGGTACCGGGAGGAGGTGCTGAGTACCGATATTGCCCGTTTTATCAACAGATACGTCAATTTGTTGGAGAATCAGGTCCCCGTATACAGTGCCATGCTAAAGGCGGCACGGCCGACCCGTCTGTTAAAGGAATATGTTCCTAGTCTTTCCGAATGGAACAAGGATCCTGATGAAGCTTTGGAAACATTCAAGCGAAAACTGGGAGTTGAAGATGCGGTTATTCTGGTGTCCAGTATGAGAACTGTTGAAAACTTGAGTGAAAGTCAGGTTGCCCTGACCATGCAGCGATTGGAGTGGGCTGTCGATCATCGACGGATGTTTCGGCATCGAAAGAAAATCAAATCACTGGGGATCGGCTACAGTGTCATTGTTTATCCGGCATTTTATATGGGATTACTCGTAGCTATGTTTCCCTGGTATAAGCTGCTTACGGAAATTTTGGACAAATACCTGACTTGAGGAAGGGATAGGTATGAGCAAGTTGTTTTCGATTCTGATGTGTATTGTTTTCACACTGGGAATCATCGTAGCAAGCATGTCGTCGGTTAACGAGTCAATAGTCAGCGATGGCGGTTTGCGCGATCGAGCGGTCAACTGGATTGATCAAGCTATTCCGTAAGTGAAATGCGATTAAAAAACAGATGTGTTAGGTATGGCCAAAATTTTGATTGCTTCAAACAAAAATAAACAAGGAGAGTGTCTGTTATGTCAAAAATGTTTTTTATTTAACATCTGTTCTCGAAATCATTGATGTTTCAATGTTTTTGCATAGTCAAAGAGGTGAATTGCAAACAAACTGCAAACCTTTTGTCGACTAAAGTGCATTTTTTGAGTTAAAAATGGCCGATTCTAGGGAGTCCACAGCTTCTTTTTGCATGGTCAAGGATACGTGACTATATCTATCCAAAGTGATCCCAATATTCGCGTGACCGAGTAATTCAGAAACAACTTTTGGATGGACACCCTGCTCTAGCAGCAGAGTGGCAACCGTATGGCGAAGGTCATGAATACGAACTCGGGGTAGTCCTGCTCTATCAAGAAGCTCGCAAAACTTTCGCCGAACCGGTGTCGCGGAATATGGAAGCCCATCTTCCGGACGGCAACAGACCAAACCGTCAGGGTTATACGTTGGCCCGATCAATAGTTTCTTCTGTGCCTGATCGGCCTTGTAGCGGCGGAGAGGAGCTACCAGGCTCTCCGAAAGGGAGATAATACGATCACTGCTTTTCGTTTTTGGTTCCGTTAACCGATACTCTCCTCTGGTCCTTACGATTTGCTGGCGGACGTGAATCGTTCGTTTCTCAAGGTCAACATCTTTCCAGGCTAGCCCAAAAATCTCCGCATAGCGCATGCCGGTTGTGACAGCAATCAAGATCGGGATGTACAACTCATGTCCTTTGGCTACCTCAACAAGCTGCTGAACTTGTTCCTTGGTCAATACAAGCGTCTCTTTTTTCTCCACGCGTGGCAGTTCCACCAACTGCGCTACATTACGCGGTACGATCTGCCAACGGACAGCGTTCTCTAGAGCTTTATGCATCATGCCGTGAATGTGCCGGACGGTCATCGGGGATATACCGCCAGCCCGGTACTTGGCACCGTTCTTCAGTAGATCGGCATACATCTTTTGCAGGTGCATGGTTTTGAGGTCTTTCAGTTTTATCCGACCGATCAGCTGGATCACATAGCGTTGTGTTCGTTGACGATAGACGTTGTAGGTCGTATGCCTACACGACACCTTCGCGTAGTTTTCGAGCCAGTAGTCCATGTATTCAGCGACAGTCATATCAGACGTTTCCACAAGTAGACCAGTTTGAATCTCCCTCAATTTTTCGACTTGGGCCTGTTGAGCTTCTTTTTTCGTTTTAAAGCCAGAGAACCATTTTTGTTTTCTTTTACCCGTTAGCTCATCTCGTCCAAGCTCCACCACGAAACAGTACCTATTCCCACGCTTGTATATGCCAGGTGTTGAGGTTTTCTGCAAAGACGATTTTTTTTCCATACTTAGCTCTCCCCCAATTATTATGCAATGAACACGTTCATCTGCAGAAGTTCTTCCAGGTCTGCAACTTGGATGATTAGTTGTTCAATATCCCGGAAATCTACACCACCCTCGATAGCACGAATTTTAAGCGGAGCTAAGCGAATTCCAAATTTTCCGGCCTTATCAGAATGAAGTGTCATGTCATCGAGGGTGACTGAGATCCCCAAAGAACTGGGGTTAAAATCCTCGCTTTCCAGGCGCTGAAACGGAGCATCAATAGGTACATAAATTGCGTATCTGTCCCAGTCAATTTCTGATTGGCGGAAAGTTATGACATACTTAAATGGTGCTAGTTGACCTTCAAAATATTCATAGTAAACGGCTATTTTCATCGAATAACAACTCCTTGACCTTTTTGGATTTTTCTTTGAATAGCCAATCGAAACATAGCTTTTGCTTCGGGACACCAGTTAGCTGGATCAGCTTTTCTTCGCTGGCTTTGAAGAAGTTGAACAAATTCATGGTGAGTTCGAGCCTCGTAAATGCGTCGTTCGATTTGCTCCAGTCGGCGACTAGCAAGACGAGTAGTAACTCCAAACAGTTGAGCTAATAAGCCAATCGCTTCACTCTTATGTGGAGGTAGCGTGATCTTCTTTATCATGAAGAAAGGCATGGCAGCGTACAGTTGGAACTGATTAGCTTGTGTCTCTTGGAGTTCACGAAATATACGCGGAAGCATGAGCTGATCACCAGCATGCCGAAGAGGGTGGCACAACTCGTGAAAAAAAGCTTCACGGACCTCTATATAAGGCTTATCCGAATTTAAGAAGATAATAGTTTGTTCATCGTCCCAGATGGCCTCCTCTTTGGCTCCTGGTAACTGTATTACTGTCAAATCAAAAGCACAAGAAACCTTATTGATGGTAAGATCATCTAAAGAAAGGATTCCAAAAGCCTGGTACTGGTTTTCCAACCACTCTTCAAGTATGGTGGTTTTATACAAATCAAACATTGTTACCCCTCCTCAGTAAGAACAAACGTTCTTAACGAAACATATGTTCTATTATCTGAAGAAAAAACGAACCTTTCAAGAGGGAAATGAAGAAAATTGCCAAAAACTGATTGCTATGGAAATTGACTATCCGCAACTACAAATCCTATACTAAAGTAAAAAAAGGAGGAAAACCTTAATGAGAAGAAATCGAAAAATGTTGTTGGTTTCGGTCTTATTCATTGTACTCCTCCTTGGCGTTGTATTAGCGAAGTTTCCATTGCAGTTTGCAGCCATTATCGGAGGAGTTTCTGGATGGCTTGCATTTTCAATCAGGTTTTTTTACCAAAGATGGGAATCGTTTTACCTGATCGTTCAAAGGATCAGATTTTTCTTTATTAACCCAACGACTAATTGGGACATGGTTATAACCTATAAAGGGCATTTCAGCAGGGAAACATTTGAGCAGCTTATAAAGCGGTTCGTTGGAAGTAAAAACGAGGGGCAAAAGATCCTCTATCTTTCCCCTAACGAAGTTGAAGTGCGTCAAAATGGATTGACACTCCAAGTGTTCTATGTAGATGACCAAGAGATTGAAATTCATATGCTTAATTATCCAGTAGCATATGAAAAAGCTATAGACACTCTCACGGGAACTATTACCCCACTAATTGAATCAGCAGAAACTGTTATTAAACCAGAAAGTAAAACATATTACCTATCGGTTAATTTTGACGATAAGAACCCTTATTATGGGCTCTATATCAATAAGCTTTCTCAAAACGAGATCTTACAATTTAACGTAGTTTTTAAGGTCCAGAATAACCAAGTTGATCTTCATAAAAATAAGTTAACAATCAGTTCAAACTCGATGGGTGAACTGGTTAACTTATCAAAAGATTACTTAGCCTTATCTCCAAGATAAGGCACTTTTATTTTTTGATGTATTTAAGAAAGAGCTCAGTTGCGATTTCAATTTCCTTATCAATGAAAATTTTTCTGCTTTTAGGATCAATTGCCCTGGTATAAAAAACGATTCCACCATTTCTGGTAATGGCAATTTTCAGGGAATAAGGCCAACAGGAACTGGAATATTCAAACATCAAGGAACTAACTACTCCTGCTTGTGCTGCAGCTTTAAACTCTTCGTTCTTATCAACACTTTTCCCAAAGAATCCAGCTGATCGGAGGTTAGGTTTTTTGATTTCTGCAACCCACGCTCCTGAAATAACTGGAATTAGCTGCATCACTGTATTAAAGTCAACCTCAAATGTTTCAGCTTTAAAACCCGATTGAGAGTCTTCCTTCATTCGTTCCAAGAATGCTTTCACAGTATCCTTGCCCGCATTAACTAACAAAATATTTAGTTCTTTAACAAAATACATATAAAAATCCTGAGGGACTAGGAATGAATGGAATTCTTTTCCAAAAACCCGACCATATTTCTTAATTACCAAGTCCTGATGTGCTTTGTATCCATCAATGGTAATCGGTTCACCATGCTGATCAAATTTCAGCATAAGGTATTCAGGATCCACCAACTTATAATTACTTTCTGGCGCCTCCTCCACATCTGGAATACGAATTTGAGTAGGAGAAACATACTCTTCCTTGTAGTGGAATTGATTTACTGTGCATATAGTATAGACAGCAGTCAAAACATCTTCTCCTTCCAAAAACAAGCCCCGTTTTGTCTTTATAGACTAAACAGGGCTGTTTGTTCCGTGGTGTGTTATACAGTTTATTTTTTTTCTTTCCCCTTTAACTTCCTGAACATCTCCAACTGCAGATCAAGTTGAGCCTGAAGGAACTCCCTCTCTTCCTCAGTTGTATCTTCTGGCAACTTCAGGAAAGCACGGTTAACGGGCTTGTCCTTCTTGTCGGAAGGGGATATGGGCTCTTTATGATAACCAGCATTGTGCATTAGGTCATCAAATTCCCAATTTAAACCATCTGCTAGCTTCTTAATAGTCTCGGGCTTAGGAATACCACGTTGACCAGATTCAATTTGTGAAATATGAGCAAAAGATACTCCAGACCTTCGCGCCAACTCCCGTACAGAGAGGGCGCGACTTTCACGAAGTTGCTTTATATACTTGCCAAAATCCATAAAGCGGCTCCTCTCAGATTTGATAGTTAGCGTTTGTGAACAGTTCTATTGTAACATGTGAACACTTGAAAACAATTGTTTTCAAAAAGAAACAAAAAGTGATTGCAAAAAGAAACAAGGCGTGTTATTCTGTTCACAGAAGGAAACGAGCGAAAGGGTGGTGACAATGAAGATAAAGGTTAAGGTTCGTGAATTCGCTCAAGCAAGAATAAAAAAAGGATATTCGCAACGTGGTCTTGCGCGAGCAATCAACAGAGCAGTGTCTTACATTTGCCAATTGGAAAGCGGAAGTCGAAATCCTAGTCCTCAAGTTGCAAAGGACATATGCGAAGCTTTAGATGTAGAGTTTGAAGATATTTTTTTTATCGAAAACGTTCACAAATGTGAACAAAAAACAGCCTGAAAGGTTGCTCAGCATAAATGAAAGGAGTGAACACCTTGTCACAGCCTCAACCAGCAGCAACTGACCTCAACTCGTTCCCGCCCTTACTCAAAATGGACGAGGTTGCCCGAATATTGCGGGTTGAACGCAAGTACGCATACGAACTAGCTCGGCGAACCGGATTCCCGGTGATTAACATCGGATCGGACAAGCGTCCGATGCTACGGGTTCCAAAGATTAGCTTGGTTAACTGGATTGAACAGGAGTACGGGGTTAAGGTCACAGCTTAGAAATCAAAATATCACTCACACAACTGCATAGAGCGCCGAAGAGCAGGAGCGAGCCACGAGCTGCAAAGGGAGCCGCACCGGAATACATTAAACCGGGCTGTCTGAACAAGGTCCAAAGGTCAGGCATGGAAAACGGTTAGGTCACTGCCAAGACTCGACGCTGCATGCAGTTGTGTGAAGCAAAGGAGGTGTGAAGCTTGGACGTATCCGAGATCAAAGGAATTTGCCTCACGAAATGCGCAAAGGAGGCAAATGAAAAACTAGCACAGGGTTGGCAAGTGCTCCATATCTCAAATAACTTTGGCCAACTCAGTTTCTATCTAATTCGAAAGTAAACAAAATTCCCTCGGAAAAACCGAGGGAGAGCCTGAAAGATGAGCACACCTTTATAGTACTTTGAAAATCAAATAAAGGAGAGGCGAACACATGGGGAACAGTAACGTGTCAGTAAGTATTTACTCGCGGTCGCGGATCAGTGATATCTGCGAATACGCATTCCGCCACCAAAGAACAGGAGAACAAATGACGCACGAGTCACTTGGCAAGAAAATCGGCCGGTCGGCCCGTTGGGTTTCCGACGTAATTAACGGCCGTGCTACACCGATGCGTGAGGATGCAGAGGCATTTGTCCAAGTATGCGGGAATCACCGTGCAACCCGCATGCTAAAACACCTGTATGGTGACGCTCCGCCGCCGACTGACCCACGGTTGATGGTAAGCCTAACGGTTGCCTTGTACAACCTGATCAAGCAGTGCGAGGACGTGATCGAGGCAGCAAAAGAAACGATTGAGTGGGAACGTAGTAGGCGCCCATGGCAGCCGCTCACAGAGGACGACGAGCGTATGCTGACCCATCTTGGGAAGCAAATCGAGGACCTTTTCCAATCTGGTGACGATGTACATATCCTGATGGACGAGAGGTACGGAATCGATCCGGTTATTCACCAACAGAACTGGCTGATCGAAGCCAGGGCGCAAGAGATCGTCGTGAGTGATCCACGCGAACTGATGCGACGGGAGCGTCAGGAAGCCTTACTATTAGGAGCTCTCACATGACCGAAGTGTTTGAAAGACTGGACGGACTCGACGAAGAGCAATTGATTCACATCGTGGATGCACTGTTGGATACAGCAAGAAGAAGCGAACAACTTGGATTGCTAATAGATGCCCAAAAGAAGAGGCTAACGGCTGAGAAGGTAATGGAGATTAAGCGTCAACGTGAGCAATTTTGGATAAAACAGCTGCTTGGGAAGGGCGGTAAATTGCGACATGAACGAACAGACCTTAAGAAAAAAGCTGAACTTTTATCAAAGGATGATGATGGTTGCGAAAACGGCCGGCGACTTGGTTGCACATGAGGTCTATAGGCAAATTACTCGTGAACTAACTGAACAGATCACAAAACAAGAAAAAACCGCCTGCTCGCAACAGACGGCATGAAACAAATATTCGTTACAAAGAGCATATCACAATTGAATTAAGGGGGACAAGCCCTATGACTATGGCTGATTTACAACGCCAGTTAAAGAGGTGCCAAGAGAACCTCAACGACGCTACAAAGGAACTGGAACGACTTGAATTTGTTCGCGATGCGATTGAAAAGAAGATCGAAGAAGCTCAAAGGAATGTAAACTGGTGGCAAATGTCTACAGACGATACGTTAAACGACATTCAAAAACTGCAAGAGGGGGAACAGCATGAGTCAGCAATTGCCTGATTTTCCGACTTACGTGGAGCAAACGGAGCCGATCAGACAACAGTACCTTCAGCCACTGGCTTTTGATACAGACGAAGACGGCAACCAATTGGAATGGACTGCTCGGGACGTGATCGAAGAATTGGAGTTGATCATTGACGCACGTGCGACGATGGCTCCAGCAGAGTTCCGACAGTATATCCGAGAACAGGCGAGACGTCTTTTGAAATAGTCGAAACTGGGGCTCTCCGCCTCAGTCTGCCGGACCTGGCCGCCCGGCACTGATGAGACAGGCCTTACATAGCGAGGCAAGAGCGTGGCGCAGTCAAAGGAACTGCAACGGCTGCCGTAGAGGTTGGGACGGTGGCGGCCTCGTGACTAAATGAAAGGAGGGAGATCGTTTTGATCGATATACAGCAAAAGACCCAGCGCGGGAACGCTGAGTCTTCGGTGATGCGTCTTGCAAGATTCTGGTAATTAAAGCATACCGATTCCGCCTCTAAAAATCAAGAGGGAGGAGAGAGAGAAATATGGCATTAGCGATTGTTTCAACAAAAGACATGGACCGCGAATTGTGGCTCCAGTACCGACGTAAGGGAATCGGAGGAAGTGACGCTGCGGCAATTGCTGGTCTGAGCAAGTGGAAGTCACCTGTTGCTGTCTACTTAGAAAAGATCGGGCAAACACCACCGGAAGAGAATCAAAGCGAGGCAGCCTATTTTGGAACAATCCTGGAGGATGTGGTCGCGCAAGAATTTACACGCCGGACTGGACAGAAAGTAAAGCGGCGAAATGCCATCCTCCAGCATCCTGACTATCCCTTTATGCTGGCAAACGTTGACCGGCTGATTGTCGGAGAGCGTGTCGGCCTGGAGTGCAAAACGGCCAGTGAATACCTAAAGAGCGAATGGGAAGGAGAAGAGATACCTGCTCCTTATCTACTTCAATGCCAGCACTATATGGCGGTAACCGGGTACGATGCCTGGTGGATCGCCGTCCTGATTGGCGGCAACAAGTTTGTTTACAAAAAGATCGAACGAGACGAGGAGATCATCCAGTTCCTGATCGGTCTGGAATCAGACTTCTGGAACAACCACGTGGTGCCTCAGGTTCCCCCGATGGTAGACGGTACGGAAGCATCGACAGAGCTGCTGAAAAAGATGTACCCGGTCGCGGTGGCCGGTAGTGAAATACATTTGCCCTCTGATGCCGAACTTCTAATCACCGAGTGGGAAGTGGCGAAGGCCAACCTGAAGACAGCGGAGGAACGAGTCACCGAGTTAGAAAACAGGCTCAAGGCTTTGCTGGGTGAGAATGAAGTCGGTGTTTCCAGAACGCACGTCGTGACATGGAGAACCGTAACATCAGAGCGAGTCGACAGCAAACGACTAGCGAAAGAGCAACCAGAAATATATCGGCAGTATCTCAAACCATCCGTATCGCGCCGGTTCGGCATAAAGCCAACTGCATAAGGAGGATAGAGTGCATGGCAACAAACGCAAGTCTGAAAACCCAACTGCAGGGCAGCACAACGAAACAACCGTCACCTGCAGCCACGATCAAATCGTTCCTGGATTCTCCGAGCATCAAGAAGCGCTTTGAAGAAATCATGGACAAACGGGCGCCGCAGTTCATGAGTAGTATTGTGAATCTTTATGCGTCTGATGGTTACCTTCAAAAATGCGAGCCGATGAGCGTTATTTCATCGGCAATGGTAGCCGCAACGTTGGACTTACCTATTGACAAAAACCTTGGCTACGCCTGGGTGGTCCCGTACAAAGACAAGTCCGGTAGGCAGATCGCACAGTTTCAGTTGGGCTACAAAGGATACATCCAACTGGCATTACGAACCGCAAAATACAAAGCGATCAACGTAATTGAGGTTCATGAGGGCGAGTTGCAAAAGTGGAATCCGCTGACGGAAGAACTGGTAATCGACTTTGAAAAGAAAAAGTCGGAATCAATAATCGGTTACGCCGGATATTTCGAGCTTATCAACGGATTTCGCAAGACGGTGTATTGGACAAAAGAACAGATTGAAGCCCACCGAAAGAAGTTTTCCAAGAGTGATTTCGGTTGGAAAAACGATTACGACGCGATGGCTAAAAAGACCGTCATCCGCAACATGCTTTCCAAGTGGGGCATTCTCTCCATAGAGATGCAGCAAGCATATACCGAAGAATCCGAGCCACAAGAGAATATGGCCGCTGAAACGAATTCCGTCGTGATCGATACGGATTTCCAAGTTATCGACGACGAATCGGGGCCAGATTCTGAAACAAATGAACCATCAGAAGAAAGCCGAGAAGATCATCAAGAATCGACAGAATTTGATCCTGCTGAGATCGACTCATTGTTTGGATCGAGATGAACGAACGGACTCAATGGTTTCTCCTCCCGGATCTGTACCGCACGCTAAACGATCCAGAAACGCTAAAGCGATTTGCCGCAGCTTACATGCTGCGGTACTACCCGGGATGGGAACCAATCAAGATCAAACATTACAGAGTTTTGGCGGAGAGGAGGGGGATGGATGAGTCATAACCGTTTTGATATTGAGCGATACAAGGAGATGGCTCTAAATCTACTCTCGAAATTGGATGACAAAGTCCGCGAGGAATTAGAGGTAATACTGACTGACGCTGCATACCTACACGTGATGGAAATATCGAAGTGCGAATCTCCGATCGAGTCAATCCTGCTTATGTGGTTAAGGCACTATTTTCAGGCGCGTGAGCAGGAATACAAACAGTGGGATAACTTCCCTCTAATAACCATCGAGCCACAAAGAACGGTAGAACGAGGAAAGAAAAAATATCGAATAGACATTGCTTTAGATTGCTCGTTTAAGGGGAAAAAGCACAGCTTTGCTATTGAATGTGATGGTCATAATTTCCACGAAAAGACGAAAGAACAAGCGGCAAGAGATAAGCAACGAGATAGAGACTTGCAATCCATGGAATACCGGGTGCTTCGTTTTACTGGTTCGGAGATTTGGGATCGACCATCGAAGTGTGCTTATGATGCACTCAAGATTGTGGAGAAAATAACAGGCATCCATGACGAAGAAATCGCTTATCTCCAAAAGATATATCCGGATAACAATTGGTGATGAAAGTTCAACGGGAGGAGGCGTTTTTGCAAAATGGTTAGTCCACAACCCACAGACGCACACCTTAGATTAGCACACTCACTCTTCGAAGAGATCGCCATGCGAGACTTCTCAAAGCGTCAGCGAAGCATCATTGACTTGGTGCTGAGGTTGAGTTGGGGGTGCGGTAAAAAAGCATGGATGTATGACGGATACGCAGATTTTGAGGCTGTTGGCGTGTATCGAAATGTAGTGAGCGAAGAGCTGCAGTATCTGGAAAGGAACCGAGTTATTAAGTGGTTTCCAGAACATCGAATCATCATGTTCAACAAACATTTTGACGATTGGACGATAGCACGCAAGAAAAAAACATCATCGGAACACATGAAAAAGCTGGTTAACAACAGCTTACAAAACATTGAAGTCACCAATGTTTTGTTGTCGACGCTACTACAAAACATTGATGCGAACAACGAATCATTGTCGGAAACAACAAAAAATATGACAAGTGACAATGAAAAATATGATGGGGATAACTCTTCAAACTCTTGTGGCTCTAAGAGTAAAGAGGGGTCTAAAGAAAGTCTTTTAAATAAATCTTTTAAAATATCTTCTTCTACGAACGAGATACATACCGAGATCGGCATTAATGACACCGTTTCGGAAGAAGAGCCTGAACTGAATGAAATGGAATTGGCATTTAGGCGTGTGGAAGAAAAGATGATCGCGAAAACAGGGCGCATGTACTACTTGAAAGGCGAGGAACCCAAAAATATCCATTCGTTCCTTCTCAGCGGAGGAACAGTGGACATGCTCCTCGCTGCTATAGACGAAGCTTTTGAACAGTATCAGCCACGGTATCCAAATGACAAGATAACGTCGATCAACTATTGCCTAACATTTGCATGGAAAAAGCTAGAACGAAGCAGAGCGATCGGGAATGGAAAAGACGCGCAAGCAATGCCTGTTCGTAGTCATCCTCAGCCAAGACAGAGACGAAACAATGTCGTACCAATGGTGGACAAGCTTCCAGCGTCCGTTCAATGGCAGCTTGAGCAACAAAGCGTACAGCAGCATATGGGCCCCGAAGAACCTAAGACGATCGAAGATTATCCCGAGTTAAAGGCCATGCTTGAGCAACTTCGCCAAAAACAAAAACAAGCCCGATAGGAGGAGCGATCATGCAAGCACTTCAAAACGTTTTCAGTTTTCAAGAAAAGCAGGTACGGGTTGTCGTGAAGGATGGAGAACCATGGTTTGTGGCGCGCGATGTGTGCGAGGTTCTGGAGATCAGCAAAAGTTTTGATGACAAGTTATATGTCCATGTTTTTGACATTTTGTCTCTTGCGGGAGAAATCATCAGCGAATATTCCAGGGAGAACAAGAAAAAAGCTTGGGAATGCATGAAGCTTGCATCAACAATGTACCACTCTTGGAAGGGACCAAAAAACATAACTACTTTCAATAATCTTTACGGAGCGATGGCCACTCATCTCACATGGATTTCTGATATTTCCACAAATGAATTTGCTCTGCAGGATCTGTTTAAATCGCGCGTCAAGGAACTCATATCACCAGAGGCAGAGATCGTTAGCGTTCCGAGGTTAAAAAAGCATTGGCCAGATTCATTTGTTAAGTTGGGAGATGAAGTCATACCAGTTGAGGTCAAATTGGATGCCTTTGACAATAAGGCTCTAAGGCAGCTAATGCGCTACATGAAAGCTTATGATGCGCAACGGGGACTAGCAGTTGCTGGTCGGCTTACTGTGGAACTGCCTACTAACATATCATTCATTGAACTGAAAATCGGATAAAGGTGGGATGAAACAATGAAACAACTTCGGATCTTTGATAACTCTGAGTTCGGCCAAATCAGAATGATCGAAATAAATGGCAAACCTCATGCTGTCGGCAATGACGTTGCAAAGTCGCTTGGATATGCAAGGCCATATGAAGCAGTTACTACTCACTGCAAGGGGGCGGTAACTTACCGTGTCCTTACAGATGGCGGGGAGCAGGAAGTAAAAGCGATTCCGGAAGGCGATATATACAGGCTTATAGTAAAAGCTGCGGATCAAAGCAGAAATACCGAGATCAAAGAAAAGGCAGAGCGTTTTGAAAGATGGATTTTTGACGATGTTATCCCTGCTATTCGTAAGACTGGGGCATACGCTGTCGATCAAAACAAAGTCGTCCCCCTCAGCGAACGCCAGGCGTTGATTCAATCACTCAAGTTGACCGCGGAGCTGGCTGAA
>NZ_RHHO01000040.1 GCF_003710865.1 Brevibacillus borstelensis
ATACCGAACGGTACGTACGGTGGTGTGAGAGGACGGGGGTTAGTCGCCCCCTCCTACTCGATCAGCGAAAAGCTTCCAGAAGCGGGATATTTTGCGTGAAAATGCCGATCCTGACAATGAACAAAGGAAAAATGAAACGATTAGGGATGTATTCCGTATACCCTTAGTAGCTGACATCTGAGGCAATCGAAGAAAGGAGGTATATGGGATGCGTTCAATGAGGCGTACGGTGAACCCTCTGCGGCTATTACTGTCAGTCATTTGCATTGCTGTAGCGATTTTGGGTTTTACCACCGGACATTTGGCCGATGCCAAAACTTATCACAAGGCTTACTGGATCCCTGTGGAGCATGAGATCGAGCAAGGCTTGGGAAGTTTCCTAAAAAGAGCGTTCGCCGAAGCGGAAAGCCAGCAGGCCGACCTGATTGTCCTGCACATCAACACGCCGGGCGGCGAGATCGGAGCTGCCGATTCGATCGGGCAGCTGATCAGGCAATCCCCGGTTCACGTAGTCGCCTATATCGACAATCAGGCTTTCTCTGCGGGAACCTATATAGCCCTGAATGCAAACGAGATTGTGATGACGCCCGGCAGCAGCATCGGGGCAGCCACTCCAATCGATCTGGCAGGAAATGCGGCGGACGTGAAGCTCATTTCCGGCTGGTCTGAAAAAATGGCCCAAGCAGCAGCGCTGAACGGGCGAAACGAAGAGGTAGCCCGTGCAATGGTAGAGATCGACAAAGAGTATCCCGGGCTGAAAGGCAAGGGGACCGTCCTCTCGCTCGGGGCAGAACGGGCCAAAGAGCTCGGATATGCCGATCAGGTGGTGTCGGGCAAAGCAGAATTGCTTTCGTACCTGGGTGTTCAGGCGGACAGCCTGCAGACCATCGAGCCTACAGTGGGAGAGCGTGTCGCCCGTGTCGTTACAAGTCCGGTCGTCATGAGTCTGCTGCTGATTGTCGGCCTGGTCGGAATCGTCGTTGAATTGTTTGCGCCAGGCTTTGGTGTGGCGGGGACGATATCGCTGTGTGCCTTTGGCCTGTACTTCTTCGGGCATTACGTGGCAGGTTTTGCCACCTGGCTGCACATCGCCCTGTTCGTCCTCGGTATTTTGCTGATGATCATGGAAATCTTTTTGCCGGGCGGAATTGTGGGAGCCATTGGTTTTATCAGTATCGTCACCGGTTTGATCATGGCGGCTTACGACACGCAGCAAGGGCTTGCGTCTTTGGGTATTGCCGTTCTGGTCACGGTTATCGTCATGCTCATTCTCATCAAGAAGTATGGGATAAAAGGCCTTTTCAGCAAGTTTATCCTAGGTGAGGTTCAGCGAAACGAAGCGGGATACGTCGCCCCGAAAGACCAGCGCGATTTGTTGAACAAAAACGGTGTGGCACTGACGCCGCTTCGTCCGGCCGGTGTCGTGAAGATTGATGGCAAGCGGATTGACGCAGTCAGCGCAGGCGGATTTATCGCCGCTGGTTCGCAAATAGTCGTGAGCCAAGTTGAGGGAACTCGGGTAGTCGTTCAGGAAATCGATCAAAAGGAGTAGATTGTACATGTTGGAAAGCGGATTAATTCCTCTTATTTTTATGGTGGCAGTGGCAATTGTTGTCCTGTCCATCTTCTTCTCGTTCGTCCCGGTCATGCTCTGGATATCTGCATTGGCGTCCGGCGTTCGGATCGGGATCATTACACTGGTGGCTATGCGCCTGCGCCGGGTTATCCCGTCGCGGATCGTCAATCCGTTGATCAAGGCAAGAAAAGCAGGGCTTGAGCTGGACACCAATCAACTGGAGAGTCACTATCTCGCCGGCGGTAACGTAGACCGCGTTGTTGATGCCCTGGTTGCCGCGCAGCGTGCGGATATTCCGCTTGGCTTCGAGCGTGCGGCCGCGATTGACCTGGCTGGCCGCGACGTGCTTCAAGCGGTCCAAATGAGCGTCAATCCGAAGGTAATCGAAACGCCAATCGTAGCCGCGATGGCCAAGAACGGTATTGAAGTAAAAGCGAAAGCAAAGGTAACCGTGCGTGCCAATATCGACCGACTCGTCGGGGGTGCAGGCGAAGAGACGATCATTGCCCGTGTAGGAGAAGGAATTGTGACGACAATCGGTTCTTCCGAGGCGCATAAAGACGTGCTGGAGAATCCGGACAGAATTTCCCAAACGGTATTGAACAAAGGGTTGGACGCTGGTACCGCTTTTGAAATCCTGTCCATCGACATTGCAGATGTAGATGTAGGGAAAAACATCGGGGCACAGCTTCAGACCGATCAGGCAGAGGCGGACAAACGCATTGCCCAGGCAAAAGCCGAAGAGCGCCGCGCGATGGCTGTCGCAACCGAACAGGAAATGAAAGCCCGCGTAGAAGAGATGAAAGCAAAAGTAGTGGAAGCGGAGGCGCAAGTGCCACTCGCTTTGTCCGAGGCTTTGAAAAGCGGCAAAATGGGCGTAATGGATTACTACAACCTGCAAAATATTTCAGCGGATACCCAGATGCGTCAATCATTCGGTCATGCGGGTGAAAAACAGAAACCGATTACCCCGCCGGATGACAAGAAGTAGAGGCCGGGATCATGGACGATCTCCTGGAGTTCTTATTTGATCTGCTGGGTTGGGCAATTCCGCTGATCGGCAAGTTCTGGTTTGTCATACTGGGCTACTTGGGCTATAAGCTGTTAGGTCTGAAAGGAAATAAAAAGCCGAATCAAAAACCCGCTCCCCGCCCGGTGCTTACACCAGCGGATGGCGGCGGATGGCCGTGGGAGCAAGAGCAGGAAGAAAGGCGGACCGTCACATCGCTTGAGCCTCGACCTGAAGCGGCACCTGCTATGGAAAGCAGCGTACAGACTGAGGGGTGGCAAGAGTCGGAGCATTTGGTGACGCTGGAAACCGCTGTTGAGGCAGAACGTCCGCTGGAGAGAAAAGAGTCTGCAAGCGCTCCTGCAGTTTCGCGTGAGGAAGAGCAGCACGATACGTTCGATCCTCGGGAAGGGATGAAGTGGGCGATGATTTATGGCCCACCTCGAGCGCGCACTCCCCATCTTCCAGCGAGAAGAAGCTTGTAAACCTGTTTTGGCCGCAGGGGCTGTCCTGTAAAGCAGAAGAGACTGCATGCAGGGCAGCTCTTCTTTTTTCCATAGAAGGCTTCCCTTTGGTAGATTTCGCTGTCGAAAGATATCGAATAACACTACTTGTGTCGATTGCATCCATCTCCTATTCTTAAAGAAGGAAAAGAATTACAATATTTAGAAAAGATAAGGGGTAGAAAAGGATGAATCCACAGGCATTGGAAGGGATGAGCCGATTTCGACAGAAAGTGATTCGGCTGGTGATTTATGAAAAAAAATCCATCTACGAGACAGCAATCGCCTGCGGTTGTACGGCTGAAAAAGTAAAGCGTGTACTGAAAAAGTGGAAAGCGGCCTCGCGATCCTCGAAGGGTTCCAAACAACCCGTTCATCAAGGATGATAGAACTAGCCTGCTCCTCCTCGCATGGAGTGACGGGCTTTTTTTATTTTGGCTGCCTTTTGGTCCTCTCGCCTATCGTTTCGTTTGTGACATGAAGTTTTCTGCATGTTCCTCCGGCTATGCCGCATACGGTTATAAGAGAAGAATTGCGGGCACGATGCTGTCTTGTCTTTGACGATTTTCTTTCTCCATACTCCATAGATGCGTCAGCGAAAGGGGGGGCTTACTCATGAGGCGATGGAGCCGCCGGTTGCGTAATCTGGCAGTAGGAGTGCTGGATTTGCCGCAGGATGTGGTTCTCGAAGTCCCGCGCATCACCATGATTGGTCATTTGCAGATGTATATTGAAAACCACCGCGGAGTTCTCCACTTCAGTGAGAAGGAGCTCCGTTTACTGTTAACCAACGGTCAACTGATTGTGACGGGAGAGCAACTGGTCATCCGCGCCATTTTACCCGAAGAAGTGCTATTGGAAGGCAGGATCGGCGGGGTGAAATTTCTCGAGAAAACGTAAGTCGGACTCGCAGGAAGGATGGGGGGCCACCGATGAGCCAGTGGTCTGCCATTCCCGGCGGGGATGAGGGTGAATACGCGAGGAAAGTGGGGACTAGCATGCGCAATGGACTGCAGGAATGGATGAACGGACATATCACGATTACGGTCCGTGGCAAACGTTTTGAAAGGTTCCTCAACATGGCAGTGCGACAGGGAATACAGGTATGGAACATTCGCAGGGTCGGTACAGAGGTCAGCAGTTGTGATATCCTGCTTCAGGATTACTTTCGCTTGCGGCCGCTTTTAAAGGAGACGGGCTGCCGGGTGCATGTGCAAAAGCGGGAGGGATTTCCGTTTTGGCTGTTTCGTTTGCGGAAAAAAGCGGGTTTTATCACGGGTGTCGCTTTGTTTTTCTTCGGATTGTACATGCTCTCCTCATTCGTTTGGCAAATAGAGGTAGTGGGGACCAAAAAGCTCCATCCGGAAATGGTGGCCAAGGCAGCAGAACAAGTAGGGATTAAAGAAGGGGTATGGAAGGCCAAACTAAAAGAACCGCAGGAAATACGGCGGGAGATGATGAAGCTGATTCCGCAAGCCTCCTGGATATGGGTGAACATCCAGGGAACGAAGGCGATCATCCAGGTGGTCGAGAAGGAGGAACAGGAGTTGCCTGATCCGATCGGGCCACGCCATCTGGTGGCAAAGAAGCGGGCGGTCATTTCCACCATTTTGCCAGAGGCAGGCAAGAAAGCGGTGACGGTCAATCAGGTTGTCAATAAAGGACAAATCCTCATTTCAGGGATCATCGGGAATGATCAACGGCAAAAGGCAGTGGCAGCCAAAGGGACTGTAAAAGGAGAAGTCTGGTATATCAGCAACGTCTCCGTTCCGCTAACCCGTTCCCAATACCGCTACACGGGGGAAAAGCAAGAACACCAGTACTTGCTGGTCGGGCCATACGCGCTGCAGATTTGGCCGTGGCAAATCGAGCCATTTGCAAAAGCGGAGTCCTCCGAAGAAAGATATTCGCCTTCGATAGCCGGGTTCTCGATTCCCATCGGCTGGAAGACCGTTACGCATGCGGAGGTAGAGCCGGTCGCGCAGGAGCTCAGCCAAGAGGAGGCAATCGCTTTGGCCCAACAGATCGCACGCGAGGATATCTTGCAAAAAGCGGGAGCGGATGCGGCCATTCGAGACGAAAAAGTTTTGCACGTCAAGAGAGAGAATGGTAAAGTTTACTTGAGCATTCATTTTTCTGTCATCGAAGATATTGCTGAGGAACAGCCGATTGTGGCCTCGCCGCCCTCGCCTGATCCAGCTCCCTAACATATGATTACTGCTGCAAGGAGATGGAAGTCTGTTGCACGTACAAGAAGAGGTAAAAATCCCGTTTGCTGATGCATCTGAAGCACTACTGTTGTTTGGACCCCACGATGCGTATCTAAAAATCATTGAAGAAAAAACAACTGCAAAAATCATTTCCCGAAGTGGTGAGGTCCTCATCGCTGGTGACAAGGCAGAGGTGGATAAGCTGTCTCGCTTGTTTTCCGTTTTGCTTCAGCTGATCCGCAGAGGCATCCCCCTTTCTGAGCGTGACGTATCGTACGCGCTGCAATTTCTCGAAAATGGAGAGGTTGAACAGCTGCTCCATGTCTACGAGGAGGAAGTGGCTCGGACGCAGAAAGGAAAACTGATTCGCGCCAAGACACTGGGACAGCGCCATTATTTATCCGAAATGAAACGGCATGATATCGTGTTTGGCATCGGACCGGCGGGTACCGGAAAAACGTATCTGGCGGTTGTGATGGCAGTCAGCGCTCTTAAAAATGGACGAGTCAAACGGATCGTCCTGACACGGCCTGCGGTAGAAGCAGGGGAAAGTCTCGGTTTTTTGCCTGGCGACCTGCAGGAAAAGGTAGATCCTTATCTGCGTCCGCTGTACGATGCACTGTACGACATGCTGGGTGTAGAGCAGGTGGCAAAAATGATGGAGCGGGGACTGATCGAGGTGGCGCCTCTTGCGTATATGCGCGGCCGCACGCTGGAGGACAGCTTTGTCATTCTCGATGAGGCCCAGAACACCACTCCGGAGCAGATGAAAATGTTTTTGACCCGTCTTGGATTCGGCTCCAAGATGGTGATTACGGGTGACGTGACACAGATCGACCTGCCGAAGGGCAAAAAGTCCGGATTGCGAGAGGCTGAGCGGATTCTCGGCCCTATCCCGGACGTCGCCTTTATCCGCTTCCAGGAGGCGGATGTCGTACGTCACAGCCTGGTTCAAAAAATTATCGAGGCGTACGCCAAAGACGAAGTAGAACACAGCACCAGGTAAAGGAGACAAGCATTCGTGTTATCTGTAGAAGTCCTTCACGAAGAAATCGAACCGATTGGCGAGCAGCTCGAAGCCCTTATCGTCCGCTGTCTGCAGGAAGCAGCAGAGCGGGAAGAAGTCAGCGGAGAAGTGGTCGTCACATTGGTTAACAATGAACGCATACACGAGCTGAACCGCGAGTACAGGAATGTCGATCGTCCAACAGATGTTCTGTCTTTCGCCATGAACGAGGCGGGAGAAGGCGAAATGGACATTTTTATCGACGAAGAAGAGCTTGACCAATTTCCCAACATGCTTGGCGACATCATCATTTCGTTGCCAAAGGCTGAGGAGCAAGCCCGGGATTACGGTCATTCACTGGAGCGGGAGCTGGGCTTTTTGGCCGTCCATGGCTTTCTCCATCTCCTCGGGTATGACCATCAAACCGAGCAGGAAGAAAAAGAAATGTTTTCCCGTCAAGAGGAAGTACTGCAGAAAATTGGCTTGACGAGGTAGGCGATATACCTTGCGTGCATGGAGCAGCTTTATTCGCAGCTTTTCGTACGCCTTTGCAGGAATTGCCCATACCGTGAAGACTCAGCGAAACATGCGCATTCACGTCGCAGCAGCCATCGTGGCGCTGGTGATGGCGTGGTGGTTGGAGATTTCCCGCAACGATGTTTTGCTGGTCTTTTTTTCTATCGCGCTCGTCTTTTCATTAGAGCTGATGAACACGGCAATCGAGGCAACAGTGGATCTCGCTTCACCCGAGAGACACGAAAAGGCAAAAGCAGCCAAGGATGCGGCTGCCGGATCTGTACTGGTTGCGGCCGTATTGTCTGTCATCGTCGGATTGTACGTCTTTGGTCCTCCTATCCTACAAAAATTGTCCGCATGGCTACCAGCGTGAAAGGAGCATGACTGCAGTGTGGCAACGAGTATTCGCTGGCTTCATGGTATTGCTTCCGTTGTTTGTAACCGTCTACTTGTTGCAGTTGGTTTTTTTCATGGTGGATCGCGCTGTCGGGGGATGGCTGACAGAACTGATGCTGACAACCGGACTGGCCTCCAGGCAGGGGGAGCTCGTCTGGTTTCTTGGCGTCCCTTTTCATGGCCACATCCCGGTCATCGGGGTTTTGCTGCTGCTATTGATCCTGCTATTGATCGGGGGGATTGCCCGTACACCGGTCGGAAGGCATGTCTTTTCCATGGTGGAGCGGCTGTTCGGGTTCATTCCGGTCGCACGAGGCGTGTATTCTACGGTTCAGCAGGTGTCCCAAGCGCTGGTGCATGAACGCTCCAGCTTCAAGCAGGTGGTGCTGGTGGAATATCCGCGTAAGGGAGTGTACACGGTCGGATTTTTAACAGGAGAGTCGCAGGGCGGGGCCTTGGAGTTTACGGGCAAGGAATACGTAAACGTGTTTTTGCCCAAATCGCCCAATCCGACCAATGGCTGGCTTGCCCTGGTTCCGCGAAGTGAGGTAACATTTCTGGACATGTCGATCGAAGATGGGTTAAAATTTGTCATCTCGGGCGGTGTTGTTCCGCCAAAAGAGCGGCTTAGCGAGCCCACCGCATTGATTCAACCAGAGGAGTCGTAAAACGGTGCAAGAAGTATGTGTTTGAAGTCGAAAATAAGAAAAACGCCTCAGCGTTTTTCACAGAACAGAGAGTGATGAATATGGATAAACAAGCGCTTTTGGCGCAGGCAAAAGAAGCTAGACAACGGGCCTATGTACCTTATTCCAAGTTTCCTGTGGGCGCAGCGCTCCTGGCGGAAAGCGGCAAGGTATATCTCGGCTGCAACATTGAAAACGCGGCGTTTCCCCTCTGCAACTGTGCGGAGAGAACAGCTTTGTTCAAGGCTTTTTCCGAGGGAGACAAACAATACAAGGCGATTGCCGTCGTAGCCGATACGCCGGATCCCGTCTCGCCGTGCGGTGCCTGCCGCCAGGTCATGGCCGAATTATGCCCGCCTGACATGCCTGTCATTCTGTCCAATCTGAATGGAGATGTCTTGGAGACAACCGTATCAGCCCTGCTGCCAGGGGCGTTCACCAAGGAGGATTTACGTGGATAACCGCAAGACCAAATCATCGTTCAAATCGGGGTTTGTCTCGATCGTGGGCAGACCAAACGTCGGCAAGTCAACCTTGCTCAATCACATTGTTGGCCAAAAAATTGCCATCATGTCAAACAAGCCGCAAACGACGCGCAATAAAATTACGGCCGTATATACGACAGAAGAAGGCCAAGTCATCTTCCTGGATACCCCGGGCATTCACAAGCCGAAATCAAAGCTGGGCGACTACATGGTCTCGGTGGCGGAAAACACCTTGAATGAAGTCGACCTGGTGCTCTTTGTGATTGACGCGACAGAAAAACGCGGGGCGGGCGACGAGTACATTATCGATCGCCTCAAACAGGTGAAGACACCGGTTTTTTTAGTCATCAACAAAATTGACAAGGTCCATCCGGAAGCCCTGCTGCCGATTATTGACGAGTACCGGCAGTTGTACGAGTTCAAAGCGATCATTCCGATCTCCGCAATGGAGGGGAATAATACGGGATCTCTCGTACAGGCCATCTTTGATGAAATGGAAGAGGGACCGATGTTTTACCCGGCCGACCAGGTGACGGACCATCCTGAGCGATTCGTCATGGCTGAATTGATTCGCGAAAAAGTGCTCCATCTGACGCGCGAAGAGATTCCCCATTCGATTGCCGTCACGATCGAAGAAGTGAAGCGGGGAGAAAACGGCAAAACGCTGTATATCTATGCAGCAATCTATGTAGAGCGCGATTCGCAGAAGGGCATTTTGATCGGCGAAAAAGGCAAGATGCTCAAGGAAATCGGCAAACGCGCACGGGTGGATATCGAGCGGCTGCTGGGTGACAAGGTGTTTTTGGAATTGTGGATCAAGGTCAAAAAGGATTGGCGCAACCAGGAAAGAATGCTGCGAAACTTTGGCTTCTACAACGAGGAATAAGACGTTTTTGCTTGCGGCAAGCGGCTTGGCGATCGAAGGTAATTTTTCCAAGGCATAGAATAACGGGCACAGGTGAATCTAAGTAAGGAAGTGGATTTAGCCGAAAACAGAAAGGATGTTGCTCCATGCTCAACGAGTTTTCTTGGAGTTATTTCGCTTCAACCGGTGATATCCATGCTTATCTCCTCTACAGAGAGCACCTTCAAACGTCAGGAGCCAGTGAGGAGGCCCCGTTTGATCTCGCCCAGGATGAATTGGGTGACACACACGCATGCTTGTAAAATGGGAAGGTATCGTCATCCGAAGCGTGGACTATGGCGAGTCCAGCAAAGTGGTGACCCTGTTTACCCGGGAGCGCGGCAAGGTAGCGATCATGGCTCGAGGCGCCAAGAAGGCCAAGAGCCGGTTGAGCGCCGTCTCCCAGCTCTTTACCCACGGATACTATCTCTGTAAAACGGGACCCGGAAGCGGTATGGCCGATCTCTCGCAGGGAGAGATCGTTGACTCGTTTCGGGATCTGCGGCAGGATTTGATGTCTACGGCTTATGCCGCTTACATAGCAGAACTGTTGGACCGGCTGACAGAAGACGGAGAAGGAAATCCTTTTTTGTTTCAGTTGTTGCACCAGCTCTTTCGCCACCTCGACGAAGGACGGGACCCGGAGATTCTTTGCCGCATATTCGAAACCAAAATGCTTCAGGTAGCCGGAATCACTCCACGCTTGACAGCTTGCGCCAACTGCGGCGAGCAGCGTGAGCCTTATGTCATCAGCGTCTCGCAGGGAGGCTTGCTGTGCCCTGCTTGTGCAGCCGGCGATGCCTATGCGATTGCTGTGACTCCGTCGGTCTGGAAGCTGCTCAGGCTGTTCCAGGTTTTTGATCTGGAGCGTCTGGGGGACATCGAGGTAAAGCCGACGACCAGAAGCCAGCTCAAGCATGTGCTCAGAAGCTTCATGGATGAGCACCTAGATTTGCGGCTCAAGAGCAGAGCCTTCCTGGATCAGATGGAACGAATGCCGCTCGCCGGGAGCGATTGACATTCCGAACACTTTTCGCTATCATAAAAACCAATTCAAATACGTTGCGGTGAAAGAAAGGAGTAGTCGGCCGCTGGTTTTTTCGGATGGACCTGCAAAAGGGATGTGCGGGTGGTCTGACAAAGCGAACCGGGGAGGGTGAAAGCCCGGTAACCAAGCTGACGAAGGGCATTCTGGAGCAACGCTTTTTTCGGAAAGAGGACGATGCGTCGGCGTGTCGTCAAGTAGGGTGGAACCGCGGGAAATCCTCTCGTCCCTACACTGTTGGGCAACAGTGTAGGCGGCGGGAGGTTTTTTATTTTGTCCCTACAGGCTGGCCCGAAAAAAACAGGGAGGTACAAGTCCATGAGCATGACGTTTCAAGACATCATTTTGACACTGCAGAATTATTGGGCAAAGCAAAACTGCCTGGTCGTTCAACCGTATGATGTGGAAAAAGGGGCGGGCACACTGAATCCGATGACATTCCTGCGCTCGATCGGCCCGGAGCCGTGGAATGTGGCGTACGTAGAGCCATCCCGTCGCCCGGCTGACGGCCGCTACGGGGAAAACCCGAACCGCTTGTACCAGCATCATCAATTTCAAGTGATTATGAAGCCGTCTCCGGACAACATTCAGGAGCTGTATCTGGAGAGCCTTCGCCAGTTGGGAATCAACCCGCTCGAGCACGACATCCGCTTTGTCGAGGACAACTGGGAGCACCCGGGTCTCGGTGCGTGGGGACTGGGCTGGGAAGTGTGGCTGGACGGTATGGAGATTACCCAGTTCACGTACTTCCAGCAAGTAGGCGGACTGGAGTGCAAGCCAGTCGCAGTCGAGCTTACGTACGGCCTGGAACGCCTTGCCTCCTACATCCAGGAGAAGGAGAACGTCTTTGACCTGGAATGGGTGAACGGCGTTACCTACGGTGACGTGTTCCTGCAGCCGGAGTATGAGCATTCCAAATACACGTTCGAGCTGTCTGACGTGGACATGCTGTTCAACCTGTACAATACGTACGAAGCCGAAGCCAAACGGTTGATGAAAGAACATCTTGTATTCCCTGCGTATGACTACGTGCTGAAATGCTCCCACACCTTTAACCTGCTCGATGCCAGAGGCGCCATCAGCGTGACGGAGAGAACCGGTTACATTGCCAGGGTGCGCAATTTGTCCCGTGAAGTAGCCCAGACCTACCTGGCTGCGCGCGAGCGCCTCGGTTTCCCTATGCTGAAACACGCGGCTGACAGCAAGGAAGGAGTGAGCACAAATGAGTAAACGAGATTTTCTTTTGGAGATTGGTACGGAAGAGATGCCTGCCCGCTTTATTGCCGGAGCAGCGGCGCAATTGCGCGAAAAAGTCGAGAATTGGCTGGAGGGCCAGCGCATCCCATACGACAAGATCGATTCTTATGAAACGCCTCGCCGCCTCGCTTTGTTGATCCACGGCCTTGCAGAAAAGCAGCTGGATAAAGACGAGGAAGCAAAAGGGCCGGCAAAAAAGATCGCTGTAGATGAAGCGGGCAACTGGACCAAAGCGGCACAGGGCTTCGCACGCAGCAACGGTGTCGATACAGAGCAGCTGTACTTCAAGGAAGTAAACGGTGCAGAGTACGTCCATGCACGGAGATTGGAAGCAGGAAAAGAAACGGTCAGCCTGCTGCCAGCGCTTGCGGATGTCATTACGTCCATGAACTTTCCAAAGAACATGCGCTGGGGTGCCCATGACCTGAAGTTCGTTCGGCCGATCCGCTGGCTCGTTGCCCTTTTTGGTGCAGAGCTGGTTGAGATGGAAATTGCCGGCGTAAAGACAGGCAATGTGACCCGTGGCCATCGTTTCCTGGGCAGCCAGGCAGTGAGCCTGCAAGCGCCTGCCGAATATGCGAGCCGATTGGCGGAGGAGCATGTCATTGTCAGTGCAGAAGAGCGCCGCTCTCTGATCGTCGAACAAATCCGCCGTTTGGAAAAAGAAAACGGCTGGCGGATTCCGATGGACGAAGGACTGCTTGACGAGGTTGTGCATCTCGTCGAATATCCGACAGCTCTGTTCGGTACCTTTGAACGGGATTTTCTCTCTATACCGCGCGAGGTATTGGTTACATCCATGCGGGAGCATCAGCGCTATTTCCCGGTGGAGGATGCCAGCGGCCAGCTGCTGAATCACTTTGTTACGGTTCGCAACGGCGACAGCCATGCGCTGGAGAATGTGGCCAAAGGAAATGAAAAAGTTCTCCGGGCCCGTCTGTCCGATGCGCGCTTCTTTTACGAGGAAGACCAGAAGCTCTCGATTGACAGTTGTCTGAAGCGTTTGGAGACGATTGTTTTCCATGAAGAGCTGGGGACCATCGGCGACAAAGTGCGCCGCGTCCGCAAGACAGCAGCCCTGATCGCTGAAAAGCTGGGCATCACCGCAGAGGAAGCTCGCCAGGTGGACCGTATCGCCGAGATTGCCAAGTTTGACCTCGTCACCAATATGGTCGGCGAATTCCCTGAACTGCAAGGCGTGATGGGTGAGGATTACGCCCGCAAGGCTGGCGAAAGCGAAACGGTAGCGCACGGTGTGTTTGAGCACTATCTCCCGCGTTTCTCCGGAGACCAGCTGCCCGTGTCCGCACCCGGAGCGATTGCGAGTATTGCCGACAAGCTGGATACGATCGTCGGCTGCTTCTCGATCGGCATTGTCCCGACCGGTTCCCAAGACCCGTACGGATTGCGCCGGATGGCTGCCGGTATCGTGGCCATTCTGCTTGATCGGAACTGGACCCTCTCACTCGATGAGCTGTGGGATGCTGCGCTTTCTTCGTACAACGAACAAGGCGTGTCCAAACGCACGAGTGATGAAGTGAAACAGGACCTCAAGGACTTCTTCGCACTGCGCCTGAAAAATGTACTGCAGGAAGAAGGCGTCCGTTACGACGTGATCGATGCTGTTCTGTCCGCAGATTTGAATGTGCTGCCTGTACTTTTGCAAAAAGCAAAAGCACTGATGAACGCCGTGCAGTCCGAAGCGTTCAAGTTTACCGTGGAGCAGTTTAACCGCGTAAACAATCTGGCCCAAAAGGCAGAAGCGGACGCGGTTTCCGAGAGCCTATTTGCAGAAGACGTAGAACGGGCTCTGCATCAAACGTACGTGTCCGTAGCTCAGGAAGTAAGCGGGCTGGATGATCAAAAGCGCGTACTGGAGACACTGTCTACTCTCCGTGAACCGATTCAGGCATTTTTTGACAAGGTGATGGTCATGGCGGAAGATCAGGCGGTTCGCCAAAACCGTTTGGGCCTGTTGCTGCGCCTGTCCCGCCTGATTTACGGGTACGCTGATTTCTCCAAGCTTGTGTTTGCCTGATTATAACCATACAGATTCGCCTCCGCCAGCACTCGCGGGGGCGACCTTTTTTCCCTTGGAAAGAAGGAATATCTCGTCGAATAGAGTAATACTAGGGGTAGTAACCAGACAGAACCGGGGTGATTGGTCATCGAGCTTACCAAACGACAAGAGCACATCATACAGATCGTGAAGGATGAGGGGCCGATTACCGGTGAGCAGATCGCGGAGCGGCTGAATCTGACCCGGGCTACTCTTCGCCCAGACTTATCCATCCTAACGATGTCAGGTTATTTAGAAGCCAGACCTCGCGTCGGTTATTTTTATGCGGGCAGACCGGCTGGCTCGATCATTAGTGAACGGCTTCACAAGCTTCTCGTCAAAGACTACAAGGCGATGCCCATCGTCGTATCTGAATCGGCTTCTGCCTACGATGCAATCGTGACCCTTTTTCTGGAGGACGTAGGCACTCTTTTTGTGGTCAACCAAAAAGGCTTCCTGGCCGGTGTACTCTCGCGCAAGGACCTGCTTCGAGCCTCGCTCGGAAACAAGACCCTTGAGGATGTGCCCGTCGGGATCATCATGACCAGGATGCCCAATATTGTCACCTGCGGGCCTGAAGAGACGCTTTACGCGGCGGCGAAGAAACTGATCGACTTCCAAATCGACTCGCTGCCAGTAGTTCGTCCCGGACAGGGAGAGGACAGCAAGCATTGGGAGCTATTGGGAAGAGTGACGAAAACGACGATTGCCAAGGCATTTGTCGAATTGGGCAGCGAGCCGAAAGTGTAGGAGGAGAAGCGATACAATGGATCAAAGAGGACAGCTTATTTATGTGGTTTCAGACTCTATCGGCGAAACGGCGGAACTGGTCGTGCGCGCAGTAGCCAGCCAGTTTGACCGCTTTTCCATCGATGTACACAAGTATCCATACATAGAGGACAAAGAATCAATCGATGAAATTATCGCCTCTGCAAAAGAGATGAATGCGATGGTCGTGTTTACCCTCGTCGTGCCAGAGCTGAAAACGTATATCGTCGAGCAGGCGCAAAAGCACGGCATCCGTACGATTGATGTAATGGGACCGCTGCTGACAACGCTGCAGGAGATGCTGCATGAACCGCCTACCGGAAAACCGGGTTTGGTCAGGCGGCTGGACGAAGAGTATTTCCGCAAGGTGGACGCTATCGAGTTCGCGGTCAAATACGATGACGGCCGCGATCCCCGCGGGCTGCTGCGTGCGGATGTCGTGCTGATCGGGGTGTCCCGTACGTCCAAGACACCGCTCTCGATGTATTTGGCGAACAAGCGCTTGAAGGTGGCAAATGTGCCGTTGGTTCCAGAAGTGGAACCGCCGGAAGAGCTGTTTCAGCTCCCGCCCGAACGCTGCATCGGACTTACCATCAATCCCGAGCAGTTGAACGGCATCCGCACGGAGAGGCTGAAGGCTCTCGGTCTTACCGCACAAGCCAATTACGCCAATCTGGACAGAATCAACGAAGAACTGGCGTATTCGCAGAAAATCATTCAACGTGTCGGCTGCCCTGTCATCGATGTCTCCAACAAAGCGGTAGAGGAAACAGCCAATATCATTTTGGAAATCATCCGCAAGAATAATCTTCGAAAAGAACATAGGTCTTAAGAAGGGTTTTGACGTTTTTTGTAGAATAAAAGAGAATTGCCTCCTTTTCAAAGGAGCGCTCGGAAGGCGTTTACCGCCTGCGAAAATGTGGAAAAGTAGAAAAGAAGAAAAGAGTAGCGTTTTCAAGAAGGAAAATGACGAATTTTGACGAACTAAATAACCTCATTGCGTAATTTATAAAAAAGGTGGAAAGACATGGCTGGTCCCAATTCAGCTGATTTTGTGAACCAAGTCCGTGCCGCTGTTGACATCGTAGATGTAGTAGGAGAGTATGTACAGCTGCGAAAAAGCGGTCGCGCTTTTCTAGGCTTGTGTCCGTTCCACTCGGAAAAGACACCCTCCTTTAATGTCAATGCGGAGCGACAATTTTTTCATTGCTTTGGTTGTGGGGCAGGCGGAGATGTCTTTTCCTTTTTAATGAAGCTGGAGCAATTGACATTTCCCGAAGCCGTCCACAGGCTTGCTGAACGTGCCGGGATCGCGGTGCCCCAGGCGCAAGAGGAGGAAGAAGCGGCTCCGGAAAAAAAGGCCAAGCAGATTATGCTCGAGGCCCATCAGCTCGTAGCTAAGCTCTACCATTACGTCCTTACGGAAACGCCGTATGGCCATGAGGCGATGAAGTATTTGCAAAAGCGGGGAATATCACGGCAGACGATCGATGAATACGGGATCGGTTTTGCCCCGGACTCTTGGAACTTCGTCACTTCATTTTTGCAAAATCGACGTTTCTCGTTGGACCTGATGGTTGAAGCAGGGGTGCTTGCAAAAAGTGAAGCCGGCAAGATTTTCGATCGGTTTCGCGGGCGCGTTATTTTTCCGATCCACGATTCACAGGGAAAAGTAATCGCTTTTGGTGGGAGAGCATTGGACCCATCAGCGCCTGCCAAGTACCTAAACAGTCCGGAAAGTCCACTCTTCAGCAAGAGTACAACACTATTCAACCTTCATCGCGCTCGCCCATATATCCGGAAGCGAAAACAAGCGTTGCTCTTCGAAGGATATGTGGATGTGATTTCAGTATGGCAAGCAGGCTTTCCCCAAGGGATTGCTACTTTGGGAACGGCTTTGACCGAGCAGCAGGCGAGAATGATCCGGCGCAATGCTGAGTCGGTTGTGCTTCTCTTTGATGGAGACGCTGCCGGTCAAGAGGCGACTGCGAAAGCGATCAACATTCTGCAGGAAGCGGGGGTCGTTGTCCGCATCGCTCCCTTGCCGCCCGGTACAGATCCTGACGATTACATTCGACAGCACGGAGCAGAAGCATTTTCTCAGCAGGTATTACTTCAGGCGATGCCTGTCACGGCTTTTCGTCTGAAACATTTGCGTGACAAGCACGTAATACAGGATGAGACCGATCAGAAGCAATTCATCGAAAAGGCGATTGAACTCGTAAACGAGCTGGACAGTCCGGTTGAACGGGACTTGTATTTGCGGCAATTGGCGGAAGAACACTCCCTGACCCTTGAAGCGATCAAGTGGGAGTCACGAAGGCTTTACAAACAGCAAAAAAGTGACAGACAAAGGGATAAAGTAACGCCAGCATGGAATAATAGTATAAATAATGGCAAAGTTACGCTCGCAAAAACACTGCCCCCCGCTTACCATACAGCCGAACGCATGCTGCTGGGCTATATGATGCGCAATCGGCATATCGCGGATCGGGTTCAGGCTGAGTGTACCGGTTCGTTCCAAGTAGATGAACACGATGCATTGGCAGCCTATTTATACGCATATTTCGCAGAAGGACATCAGGAAGATCCTGGACAGTTTATACATTACCTGCAAGACGAACCGTTAAAGCAATTAGCCTCGGGATTGGCCATGATGGAGTGCAGAGACGACGTATCTGATCAAGAGATCGGGGACTACATCAAGCAAGTAAATCACTACCCGAAGCGCACCGAGCTGGAGCAGCTGCGTGAAGAACTACGAACTCTTCACATGAAGGCATCTGCAGCGGACAGCGAGGAAGCGCGTAGAGAACTGGAAATTCAAGCTGCCGTCGTAGGGATGAAGATTCTTGAATTGGAAAATGCTTTAAAAGAAGGGTAGCATCAGATCATTCCCGGGGAAGGAGGGATAGTAGATGAACAAACAAAACATCACTTCAGACATGGAAGCAGCGTCCATTGAACAAGTGAAGGAACAACTGGTCGAATTAGGCAAGAAACGCGGTGCGCTGTCGTATAAAGAAATCATTGATCGCATTTCGGGATTTGAGCAGGATTCCGACCAGATGGATGAGTTCTTTGAATATCTGGGCGATCAAGGAATCGAGGTCAACAATGACAGCGAGGACGACGAAGAAGTGGACGATATGATCATGAAGGATGAGGAAAACGAGGAGTTCGAATTCGACGATCTCTCCGTGCCGCCCGGTATCAAGATCAACGACCCTGTGCGAATGTATTTGAAGGAAATTGGCCGTGTTCCTCTACTCTCCGCTGAAGAGGAGATTAAGCTGGCAAATCGCATTGAACAGGGTGATGAAGAAGCAAAACGTCGTCTGGCTGAGGCCAACCTGCGTCTGGTGGTATCCATTGCCAAGCGTTATGTTGGAAGAGGCATGCTGTTCCTCGACTTGATCCAGGAAGGCAACATGGGCTTGATCAAAGCCGTGGAAAAGTTTGATTATCGAAAAGGCTTCAAGTTCAGTACGTATGCGACCTGGTGGATTCGTCAAGCGATTACCCGCGCTATTGCCGATCAGGCAAGAACCATTCGCATTCCGGTGCACATGGTAGAAACGATCAACAAACTGATTCGCGTTTCCCGCCAGTTGCTGCAGGAGCTGGGACGTGAGCCAATGCCGGAAGAAATCGCGGAAAAAATGGATTTGACGCCTGAAAAGGTACGTGAAATCATGAAAATTGCTCAGGAGCCGGTATCGTTGGAAACACCGATTGGTGAGGAAGACGATTCCCATTTGGGTGATTTTATCGAAGATCAGGACGCGCTGGAGCCTTCCGATGCAGCTGCCTATGAGCTGTTGAAAGAGCAGCTTGAGGATGTATTGGATACGCTGACGGATCGGGAAGAAAACGTACTGCGCCTGCGCTTTGGTCTTGATGACGGGCGTACGCGGACACTGGAAGAAGTAGGGAAAGTGTTCGGCGTTACGCGTGAGCGCATCAGACAAATTGAGGCAAAGGCACTTCGCAAACTTCGTCATCCGAGTCGCAGCAAACGCTTAAAAGATTTTCTGGAATAACCGATATAGGAAATATGTGGCCTACGTTAGCCTGCGTAGGCTTTTCTTTTTCCGATCTCAGGCCAACCCGTCAAGACAAAGGAGGGTCTCGCGTTGGACGACCAGCGCAAGCGTGTCATCATTTCCGAAATCGAAAACTGGCGGCGCAATCATTTGCTGCCCGAACATTACTGCATTTTCTTGTTAAATTTGTATACGGAAGGAGACAGGCCGCAATCGTCAGAGATGGCAAGAAAGGGCAGCGGCGGAAGTATTGCCTCTGGCTATGGGCAAGTTGCAGCGACGTCACAGGGAGCTGTAGCAAGAGGGACGAAAGCAACGGCCCCGTATGTATCAGGAAGTGCTGCTCCCATATCAGGTAAAATGATTCTGTCCTGGCTGATTGGCGCTTTTTTGATCGCTGGGATCATCTTACTTGCTTTTCATTTTAACCGTTTTACCCCCCTAATGCAAATTGCCATCTTTGCCTGTTTCTCGTTAATTTGCTATATACTGGCATTCGCTTTTAGGAAATCATCGCCACTTGTCACGCATTTGCTATTGGGACTATCCTTTGTAGTACTGCTTTTAGGCGGTTTTTATATGATTCACGAGTTGGGCGGCCCGCTATCGGTCATGCTGATCTATTTGTCAATTATTTCCATACTGCTGTGCATCAGCGCATTTTTGTTCGGGTTTCCCTATCTTCTGTACTGCGGGGTTTTGGCCCTGGCTCTCGTATATGGAGTAGCGACGGTGGACCGGGTAGGGGACGGGTATACATGGTGGAGATCAGAGCTGTATTGGGTACCGATCGCCGGTCTGATGGTCGGATTAGGCTTCCTCGTACACCAGAACTACCCAAAATGGGCAGGCGTTTTTGCGATTTGCGGCATGATTGCTTTCTTTGGAGCAGAGGTGCAATCTCTTTATATTCCGACAGCCCGGCAGGATCTGATCCAATTGCTGTTGTTTATCAAGGTATTTCTCAGCTCCGCTTTCTTCTTTTTTACCCGCGGGTACTGGTATCAATGGCTTCGTTTATAGAGGGCTCCTGCAGGGGCCTTTTCCCTTTTCTGCGCATTCTTGCTACAATAGACGTGGAGTGGAGTAAATCATCGGGGTGAGAGTTTTGAATAAAAAAATGTGGGTGCTGACAGGGATTCTTCTGGCGGCGGTTTTCTTCGGATTTGAAGCATTCGCGATGGTCGTAAGCATGAAGACATACAACATAGGTTACATACTGGGAGGAGCTTCATTCTTTGGAGCGATATTGATGGGAGCACGCAATGAATAGGCGTGCTTTCTTATTTAAGAAGTTGTCGTATTTTTTTGAAAAGGCGTACACAGAGCAAAGGAATATGGTGTATAATGGAATTGCAAACTGAACAAACGCTCAGTCGGAATTATCCATCTATGTCCAAGCAAATGAAAAAACGCTTTCAAGGGGGCGGATCAATGATGAATTTTGATTTGAATACCGAACAGCTGATGCTGAGAGACATGGTTCGGTCATTTGCCGAGGAAGTGGTTGCGCCGGGGGCAGATGAACGCGATCGGACGAAGGCTTTCCCAACTGATATTTTCGAGAAAATGGCGGACTTGAGCCTGATGGGCCTTCCTTTCCCCGAAGAATACGGCGGTGCAGGGGCTGACAGCATCAGTTTTGCGATTGTCGTGGAAGAGCTGAGCCGGGTTTGCGCTTCGACCGGTATCACCTACTCCGCTCATATTTCCTTGGGTGGTGCGCCGCTCGCCATGTTCGGGAGCGAGCAGCAAAAGCAGGAGTACCTGACAAAAATATGCAGCGGTGAAAGCCTGGGCGCATTTGGTTTGACGGAGCCGAATGCGGGATCGGATGCTGGCGGGACGAAAACCACGGCCGTTCTGGATGGAAACGAGTGGATCATAAACGGCGCCAAATGCTTTATTACGAATGCTTCCTATGCCAAGTTTCTCGCATTGACTGCTGTAACGGATAAAGCAAAGGGAACACGGGGGATCACGGCGTTTATCGTTCCCACTGACGCACCGGGCTTCACCGTATTGAACAATTACGAGAAGCTGGGCTTGAACAGCTCCAACACGACCGAGCTCATTTTGGAAAATGTGCGGATACCGAAAGACCATGTGCTCGGACGTGAAGGGGAAGGCTTCAAGCAATTCCTGATTACATTGGATGGCGGACGCATCGGTATAGGTGCGATGGCGGTCGGAATTGCGCAGGCAGCCTATGAAAAAGCGCTTCAATACGCAAATCAGCGCACTGCATTTGGCCAATCGATTTCCCGTTTTCAGGCGATTCAGCACAAGCTGGCAGACATGGCCATGCAGATTGAGCTGGCTCGGAACATGGTTTACAAAGCAGCCTGGCTGAAGGATAACCAGCGCAAGTTCACCAAAGAGGCGGCCATGGCCAAGCTGTATGCTTCGGAAGTCGCCATGTCCGCGACCCATCAGTCCATCCAGATTCACGGCGGATACGGCTATATGAAGGAGTATCAGGTCGAGCGCTTTTTCCGCGACGCCCGTTTGCTTGAGATCGGGGAAGGAACGTCTGAAATTCTCCGCAATGTCATTGCACGTGAAATCGGCTGTTAACACGCAAAAATTTTGCCTCGTCTTGACAAAAGACGGGGCTTTTCGCGTTTTTTTGCATTGGGAAAATAGGAACAAATAGGGTAGAATAAAGGCATTGGAAGGAGAAAGAGCTTATGACAACATGGATGATATCCAGGCGATTGCAAACGATTGCCCGTTTTTGCCCGAAGGGAGCCCGCGTTGCCGACATCGGATCGGACCACGCGTTATTGGCTTCTTATTTGATTAGGGAAGAAATTGCTTCGTTTGTCGTGGCAGGCGAGCTGAATGAAGGTCCCTACCAGGCAGCGCTGAAACAAATACATACGATACAAGCCGAGGACAAGGCATCAGTCCGCAAAGGCGACGGCCTGTCTGTCCTGAAACCGGGTGAAGTGGATGTCGTCTGCATCGCCGGAATGGGCGGACAGCTGATCGTTTCCATTCTATCTGCGGGTGCAGACAAGCTTGAGGGCGTCAGCCGACTGATTCTCCAGCCGAATGTCGGGGAGGAGCATGTGCGCCGCTGGTTTGTGGAAAACAATTGGCAGCTCTCTGCGGAAACAATCATGGAGGAAGACGGGATCATTTATGAAATTCTGGTAGCAGACAAGGGAGACGGAATGATCCCATATCGAAACAAGGACCGTTCACCTGAGGAATTGCTGCGCATCGGTCCCTTTCTTTGGGAAGAAAAGTCGCCCGTCCTGGCAAAAAAGTGGATGAGCGAACGTGAGAAGTGGACGAAGGTGCTGGAGCAGCTCAGTCGCTCGGACAAACAAGAGGCGGCCGTACGTGCGGCGCAGATTAAAGAAGAACTCGAATGGATCAATGAGGTGATAGCATGTTTGCCCACGGACAAACCGTAATTCAATATGTGGAAAAGCTCGCACCCAAAGCGATGGCTCTGGAGGGTGACAAGATTGGACTGCATGTAGGGACCTTGCAAAAGCAGGTAAAAAAGGTAATGGTGGCGCTGGATGTTTTGGAATCTGTCGTAGATGAGGCCATCGCAGAGGGTGTAGACCTGATCGTCGCCCACCACGCAGTCATCTACCGGCCGCTGAAGCATCTGAGGACGGATATGGCTGCCGGAAAATTGTATGAAAAACTGCTCAAGCACGATATCGCCGTTTATACCGCCCATACGAATCTGGATGTAGCCGCAGGAGGCATGAATGACTGGCTGGCAGAAGCCATCGGACTCGAAAATGTGGAGATGCTTGACGTGAACTATCGCGAGACGCTGAAAAAGCTGGTCGTCTACGTTCCACAGTCCCATCGGGATGCGGTATTCCAGGCCATTACCGAGGCTGGTGCAGGCTGGGTCGGCAATTACAGCCACTGCACCTTCCAGGCAGAAGGCACGGGAACATTCCTGCCGAGAGAGGGCACCGATCCGCATATCGGCAAACAGGGCGAACTGGAGAAAGTGGAAGAGGTTCGGATCGAAACGGTCGTGTCGTCCTCAAGGCAAACCAGCGTGATCAAAGCGATGCTGGCTGCCCATCCGTATGAAGAGGTCGCCTATGATCTGATTCCTTTGGACAACACCGGCCAGGCCCTGGGAATCGGACGCATCGGAAAGCTGCCCGAAACGGTTACGCTGCAGGAGCTGGCGCTGCAAATCAAAGAGCGCTTTTCGTTGCAGGGGCTTCGCGTCATTGGCGATTTGCATGCGCCTGTCAGAAAAGTAGCCGTTGTAGGAGGAGACGGCAGCTCGTATGTCTCCAAGGCTGTTTTTCGCGGTGCGGACGTCTTTGTGACAGGGGACATCGGATATCATACGGCCCATGATGCGCTGGCAGAGGGCTTGTTCATTATCGACGCCGGCCACAACATTGAAAAAATCATGAAAGAGAAGCTGGCAGCCTTTTTGCGTGATCGGCTTCAGGAAAATGGATACGGGACAGAGGTTATTGCTTCTCGTGTACATACAGATCCGTATCAGTTTTTATAAAAATTCGATGTGGAGATAAATACCGATCCCATCAGGGGGCCCGACTTGCTCCCTGGCTAGATGGCGCAGCGGCGGTCTCGTTGCTCATACAAGCCTATGCAAGCCAAACTGGTGTAGGGGGATTTTCGTGCAAAAAAAGAGTAAAGTATTAACCTGCGCACTGCTTGTCTGCAGCTTGCTCGTACCCTCGGCTGCAAGTGCTGCAAGCTCGTACATGCCGTATTCAGATATCAGCAAGCACTGGGCGAAATCGTCGATTATCAGAGGGGCGCAGTACGGCCTTTTTGCTTCCGGTGGTTCGATCGAGCGGTTTTATCCCAACCGCGAGCTGACGCGGGCAGAGTTTGTCGCCTTGATGGACAGGGTTTTCGTTGTCGGACAGCAGCACTTGTACCCGCTCACTTTTCTGTCGGAGCATGATGAGTTTGGAAAGGGAGAGGGTTTTGACGAGCCGTATCTTCCATATAAGGACGTCGACCGGCTGACATGGATGTACGGCCCGACATTGCGAATGTCGGTTCTGTTGGAGCGCTTGTATGGTCCTGGTGCGATCCAGGAGATTTTCCCGGGCCAGCTTTTTTCGCCTAATCAGCCAATCACCCGTGAAGAAGCGGCCAAACTGCTCGCCATTTATACAATGGAGACGGACCAACAGAAGGCGTGGAACATGGTCAATGAGTGGGGATGGCTCACAGGCAGACCGTCAGACAAATTAAAACGTGGAGAGGCAGCGGTTGTTTTTGACCGTCTGGTGCAGTTCTTGCAGAGAGATGTAATGCTGCCGCTGCTCGATTATGACGGCCAGAAGTTTCCGATGGTTCCGGAGGTTCAGGATATGTTCCCGCTGTTTGCCCCTTACACGGATCAGGTGACGGGGGACGATCAAATATACGTCAACGCTGCGGAAGCGATCCGGTTTCATGAAGATTCCGAGGAGACCTTCCGCGCTTTGCGCAAGCTGGCGGAAGGGACCTTTGACAATAAAGTGGGTGTGCACTATTACCTTAGCTGGGACCCTGACACCGAGATTGCAGATAATCTGGAGCATGCCTTCAAGGCGATCGACGCCTACTTCGATGATCGGATCGTTTTGCCCGACACCCTGCAGCTGTTAGTCGCCAATGTATATGACATGGCTTTGCAGACAGGTTCGACAGACCCGAAAATGTACGAGAAGATTCTCGAACGCCTCAACGGCTACGAGCAGAAAATCAGGAAAAATACGAAAGAGTCGGAAGCGCTGGCTATCTACCAAGCGGCGTTGGAAGTGAAGGTTGGCCATATGGACAAAGCCCTGGAGATATATCGTGCGTTCGCTCCTCATCACCAGGAAGCTTTGAAAAACCTGGTCTACTATCTCGTTCAAAACGAGCAGTTGTCAGAAGCGGAGGCGTTTCTTGCAGGACTGCAACCCAAAAAGACAGAAGTGGAAATCATCCAGCTTACTCGTCTCCTCCAGCAGGAATTGGCTATCGACTTGGAGCAAGCATCCATTGTGCGGGATCTGAGCTTTACGATGGGCCGCATGGAGAATTTGAAGGGATACAAGGCGGAAGGCGAAGCTGTTCTGAGGGGCTTTCTGGTGAAATATACGGAAGAGGTAGACCGTCTGAGCAAAGCTAGACATGCGACGGGAATTTATCAATCACCGCAAAAGCTGGTGCTCGACAAATGGGAAAGTTATACGGATACAGAAAAGAACATCAAGTATGAACGCAATTTTGATTCCGAAAGCTGGGAGCCTTCCAGGGTTGACCAGCAGGAATTCATGTCAGATTATGTGGCCGGTATGAGTGTCAAGGACCGGGCTCGTATCCTTGGGGCCAGATATTACAAGCAATCATTTGGAGAATACGACATCATCACCGAATGGATACCAGGCGACAAAATCGTGGAGGCTGCCCAAAACGTATCGCTCAATCACGGGAAGATCAAGAGCGTACCGGTCTACATGAACAAGTACTACATTGACAGTGACTCCGATCTGTTGGTGAAGCACGTTTGGCGTTATGAAGAAGTGTATAATACGCAAGAATACGTCGCCTACGCGGGAGAGGAAACGTACAAGACCCAGGTCGATGTACGGGTTTCCATTCCGCGAGAGGTCGTGAAAGGGGCAGCGCGATGAAGCGGATCTTCTCGTGGGTAATAGCAGCTTTACTTGTATTTGGAGTTTCTTCAGTCCATGCTGCCGATGGACCGTTTGCGGAAACAGCAGAGGTCTACCATCAAGTGCTGGACAATCATTTGAGCAGGCCCAGCGAAAAGCAGCTTGTCCAAGGCGCTCTTGAGGGAATTAAGAAGCTGGCGGAAAAAGAGAGCAACTTGTCTTTGCAGTATTCTGCTGAGGACGACACGCTAGAAGAATTGGAGCGGCGCCTGTCGGAGTGGAAGGATAAGGCGAAGCTCGATGCTTCCACGTTAAACCGTTTGGCAATCGAGGGGATGCTGTCAACCCTGGACGACCCTCACACGATGTTTTTTACAAAAGATGATCTGGAGCTTTTTCAAGCAGGTGTTGAAAATCAGCTAGTCGGCTTTGGCTTCCGTATGCGTTTTCAGAATGGGTTGATGCTGATCAGAGAGATCATTCCGAATTCGCCTGCCGCAGCCTCCGGGTTGAAAAAAGGAGATCAGCTATTGGCAGTAGATGGAGCTTCGCTGAAAGGCAAAAACGCCGAAGAAGCATATCTGATGCTCAGAGGGGAAGAAGGCACAGAAGCGGTTTTGACAGTGTTTCGGCCAGGAGAAAATCGGGAGCTTCAGGTGAAGCTCAAGCGCGCGGCGATTACTGTTCCTGAAGTGGAAGGGGGTCTCTTCCAAGACGGGAGGATTGGCTATATCGGTCTGGAGACATTCGGTTCGGAAGCAGCCGTCCAATTCCATGACAAACTCGACCAGATTACGAAGCAATCGCCTTCATTAAAAGGCTTGCTGGTAGATTTGCGCGACAATGGCGGCGGATACTTGTCGAGCGCTCGGGATATTGCCAGCTTGTTTATGGAAGAAGGACTCTTGATGTATACGACCAATCGCAATGGCGTAGAAGTGCAGACGTGGGTGCGAAATGGCCGGGATGTCAACTATCCTGTCCGCATTCTCGTCAATGAAGGGACTGCTTCCGCTTCAGAGCTGCTCGCCGGGGCTCTGCGGGATAACGGCATCGCCAAGCTGGTCGGCACCAAGACGTTCGGAAAGGGCAGCGCTCAGCAGATTATTCCCCTTTCAGAGGGAGATGCGCTGAAAATCACTTTGCATGAGTATTTTACGCCGAAGCATACAAAGGTGAATCACGTCGGGCTGGAACCGGATGTCAAAGAGGAAGACTATGCGGCACAAGTCGTAAGAGCTCTCCACTCGATCGGCGTAAACAGCTTTCAGCTGGAAGCAGAGGATGGAGACACTGTTGTGAATGGGATTGCTTTTGCTGCTGTTGACCCTCTGTTTAAGAAAGATGAACAGGGAAAATGGCTTATCCGTGCAAAAGTTCTCTCCAGTGTAATCGGCGATGAGTCGCTAGGTGCAAACGATTACGTAGACATCACGCCATATCTGCAAAAGTATCCGACTTTGCGGTTGGCGACTGACAAGGATGCTCCTGTATTAACGTATCAAGTGTCGGGAAGGTAAACAGATTCCAAGTCTCCTGCTCTCTGCCAGAGAGGGGAGGCTTTTTTCTTTTGACGCATAGCGGAATGGGAACGGCAAACAATAACAAGTACGACTACAACTTTGGAAAAGGAAGGCATACGGATGAAGAAAGTACTCCTCTTTTTAATCGACTCCATGATGCCTGACGTGTTGGAGCAATGCATCGCCGCGGAAAAAGCTCCGGGACTGAAGTTCTTCATGGAACGAGGACAGTACATCCCGGATTGCGTAACCGTGTTTCCGACAATGACTGCCTCGATTGACTGCTCATTGATAACAGGAGTATATCCGGATCAGCACAAGATCCCCGGTCTGGTCTGGTACGACCCCGACAGCAAAAAAATGATCAACTACATTAACGGCACAGTACCGGTTAGTAAAATAGGGTTGGAACAATGCGCAACGAATGTTCTATACGACCTGAATGACAGGCATTTAAGCCGAAAGGTAAAAACCATCCATGAGGAATTGGAAGAAGCGGGCCTTGTCTCAGGTTCCATCAATGTAATTGCGCATCGCGGTCACAAACGGCATAAGCTTTATTTGCCTCCCGCCCTTGATGCTGCAACCGGTTTTTCTTTGCGGGAAAAAGTGAGCGGTCCTACTATCATGAGCCTCGGTACCCTGGTAAGACCCAGCTTGTTTCGGCCGATCATGTGGAATTGGTCCCAATCTGCTGCGAGGGGGTATGGAATAAATGATACGCATGCAATCGATGTTTTGATCGAAGTTGTATTGAGCGGCAAGCAGCCCGATTTTACTTTGGTCTATCTGCCTGAAAATGATCACAAGCTTCATCGTGCCCCGCATGAGGCTGTTCAGCATTTGAGTGAAGTGGATGCGGAACTGGTGCGCTTCCTTGATTCCTACCCGTCCTGGGAGCAAGTTCTGGAGGAAAACGTCTGTATTTTCATCAGTGACCACGGACAGACATTGATCGGAGAAAGCACTGACCATAATGTCGATTTGATGAGTCTGTTGTCCACCTTTTCCATTCATCGGCTGGGAGCAAATGTGTCCGCAAACGACGAAATCGTCCTTTGCAATAATGAACGAATGACGTATTTGTACCCGCTGCGGGAAAACGACTTGATGAAGATTGTCGAGGCTGTCTCTTCGGATGTGCGGATTGATCTGATTTCCTGGAAAGAAGGGGACAGGGTAAAAGTCCGACGGGGAGGGACAGACAAAAGCTTGTCCTTCTGGAAGGGCGGAATGTACCAGGATATCTATGGACAGAGCTGGTCTTTTGAGGGAGACCTGCAAGTGCTGGATGTCAAACTTGACGGGGATCGGCTCCTTTTTGACGAATACCCGGATGCCTTTTCGCGTTTGTATGGCTCGCTTTTTTCGCAAAGCATCCCTGTTATTGTCTTGACAGCAGCACAGGGGTATGAATTTGTTTCAGAAGCTGCACCCACGCATCTTGGAGGAGGAAGCCACGGTTCCCTGCACAAGCGTGACTCTCTGGTGCCGCTTTTAATTGCCGGAGCGTCTCGCCACTTTTTGTCCCCGGCCCGTTTGGTCGATGTAAAAGATTTTATTCTTCAGGAGCTTGGAGTGGCAATTCCAAAGCAGTAAGAATGGGCAGGTGGTCGGACCATTTTACCGGGATCGTCTCATATTGATGGATTTTCCAGTGAGGCGACGCGAAGATATAGTCTATACGCCTTTGGAAGGTAATAATTGTTGAAAGCTGCCCCCCTCCGCAAACAAGGGCACAATCATGCAAATCAGGAGCAAAGGAAGCATTCGCCATATTAAAATCGCCCATGAGGACGAGAGGGCTTTCTTTATGTTGCTCTGCCAAAGCTGCGATGAGCTGCATCTGGTTGCGGCGAGCGGCTTGGTTTAGACTGCAATGAGTCACCCAAATCTGTATGGCCTGTTCCCTGTACGAGAGCGATGACTGCAAGAGTGTGCGCTTTTCTTTACGGGATGGGAGGGCAACTGTCTGGACATCGGTGATGGGAAAGCGTGACAAAAGCGCGTTTCCATAATGACCATCGGCAAACGGGATGGACGGGGAAAAGGCGAGTTCGTACTGAAGCTCTTCCGCCAAATAGGATGCCTGGAAGCCAAACTTGCTGTTTTGGTGCACTTCTTGCAGGCCAATGATGTCGGCTTGCAGCAATTGAAGTGTTTTCGCCATTTCTCGCAGACGTTTGCGCCAAAACAAGTCCCTTCCGCTATGGATGTTATAGCTGATGAAGCGCAGCATTTTTGTCTTCCTTTCCGTTCTTTATGAACCCTCGGCTTTTCATACTCATTAAAAGCAGTATGGTCACACTTTCCACTTGCATACACCTGTTAGTTGTGGTAGATTATTTCTTCCAGACGTCGTTCAGGTTCTGCTTTTTTGCTTTTTAGAGTAAATTACTTAGAATTTCCTGTTGCAATCATTTTTAGACTATGCTATATTAAAAAGCGTCGCCTCGATAGAAAACGAGTGGCGAGATGTTCCTTGAAAACCGGATAGAATCAATCTGTTAAGCTTGTGTTTAACTTGAAGTCAAAGATGTAAACTCAACTTTATTGGAGAGTTTGATCCTGGCTCAGGACGAACGCTGGCGGCG
>NZ_RHHO01000041.1 GCF_003710865.1 Brevibacillus borstelensis
GGGTAGCTATGTGCGGAAGGGATAAGCGCTGAAAGCATCTAAGCGTGAAGCCCCCTCCAAGATGAGACTTCCCACAGCGTTAAGCTGGTAAGACCCCTCATAGACGATGAGGTTGATAGGTTCGGTGTGGAAGCGCGGCAACGCGTGGAGCTGACGAATACTAATCGGTCGAGGACTTATCCACACAAATCCTTTAGCACAATATGCATATCCAGTTTTGAAGGCGCGAAACCTTTTAAAGTTTGTGACGTCTTTCGGTCAAGAGTGAAGATAGTAGCTGGAGACCTTTTTTCATGGAGCTGTGGTGAAGTTGGAGTTCACGCCGGTCTGTCACACCGGAGGTCGCGGGTTCGAGTCCCGTCAGCTCCGCCATTTCAATGAAGCAGCGGGTCTCTCACCCGTAAACGGGTTCACCCTTGCAGCGTGTACAGGAAGCATTGCTCGGGTACTTCAGATCTGGCTCACAGGAAGCCTTTCGAGGTCGAGTCGCCAGTGGAAGCGAGTCCCGTCAGCTCCGCCATTTCAAGAAACGGATTCATCCGCCATGTAATATTTTCATGTTCTCTGTGATGTTGATACGGCTCGGTAGCTCAGTCGGTAGAGCAGAGGACTGAAAATCCTCGTGTCGGCGGTTCGATTCCGTCCCGAGCCACCATTTTTGCGAGCCATTAGCTCAGTTGGTAGAGCATCTGACTTTTAATCAGAGGGTCGAAGGTTCGAGTCCTTCATGGCTCACCAGTATATATGCGGACGTAGCTCAATTGGTAGAGCGTCGCCTTGCCAAGGCGAAGGTCGCGGGTTCGAGCCCCGTCGTCCGCTCCATTCATGAATATAGAAGTTCGATAAATGACACCACTCGCTGTACAGCCAGTGGTGTTTCCTGCTTTTATCCCGAAATGAAACCGCTTATTTGAAAAAATGAGAGCGGATCTGCTCTAGCAAAACGAAGCAGATCCGGTGAAAGAAAACTTTAAAAGGGTGCATCAGCTTGTGGCGTAAGGGCGCTTCTGGTACGATACATGGAGGTACTGCCCTGTGATGCTGGAGGTTCTATGAAACAAAACAAGAGAATCGAGAAGTCGACAGTCGTTCATTTTCATCAAGACGCCCGCTTTTTTGTCGAGCGCGGCTTGCGTTTTTTAAATCGCTATGACTACGATAAAGCTATTCGCAGCTTCCGCCGTGCCATCGAGCTGGAGCCGAAAAATGCCGAATACCAATGCCATTTGGCGAGTGTTCTGGCCGAAGTCGGCAATTTTGAAGCGTCCAACGACATCTTGTATGATGTGCTGGAAAAGTGCGAACCGAAAATAGTAGAAGTCTATTTTTATATGGCGAACAATTACGCCAACCTGGAAGATTACGAGATGGCAGAAGAGATGGCGATCCGCTACTTGCAACAACAAAGCGATGGGGCGTACCGAGAGGATGCCGAAGAGCTGCTGGACTATATCTACTTTGAGCTGGACATGCCTCCTCGCCATTTTCTCACAGGTGAACGCGAGGACGTGTACAGCAAGCATGAACGGGCACGGCGCAGTTTAGAAGAAGGCCGTTTTTTAGAAGCATTGGACATTTTAAAAGAAATCGTCGAAGCGGACCCTTCCTTTATGCCGGCTTGGAACAACCTGTCGCTGGCCTACTACTATGTAGGGGATTTTCAACAGGCAATGGCAACGATTGAGGAGACGCTGGAGAGAGAGCATGGAAATTTGCATGCTCTCTGCAACCTGGCAGTGCTGTTGTCACACCACAATCGGGCCAAGGAGCTGGTGGCACTCATCGACATGCTGAAAAAAGTCGTCCCCTACCATCCGGAGCATGCGTATAAGCTGGCGACGACAATGGGCGTCCTTGGCCAACACGAGGAGGCCTATCGCCTCTACGCCAAGATGCTTAAATCGGGTCGAACTCATGAAGCATGCACGTACCACTACGCAGCGATATCCGCCTATATGAGTGGTCATAAGGAACAAGCCATCCGCTGGTGGCAAAAGGTAAAGCAGCTGGACCCGGAATCGGGGGTAGCCGAGCACTACATGGAGATGGTAAAAGAGGCGAAGGACGGGCAAACTAAGCAGGTCATCCCTTACCATTACTATCAGCCGCAGCAGGAAGTGTCCTGGGAGAAGGCACCGGCATCCGGTGTTGAAGAGCTGAAAAACGATCCGATGATTCGCGCTTCCTTGTTGTGGGCCCTGCAGCACGGGCGCGATGAAGTTAAGTTTGCGGTTCTGCAAACCCTTGCTTTGATCGGCGATGACGAAGCGGAAGCAGCGGTTCGCCAGTGTTACCACCAAACGGACGATCCGCAGCTGCAAAAGCTCGCCCTGCTTGCACTGGCAGACATGGGAGCAGAGATGCCGGAAGCAAGGCCCAAGCGAAAAGCAAAGACGAAAGCGGCAACTGAGCATAAATTAGAGTTTCCGGGGAGCGAAACGGACAGTCAAAAAACGGAAGGCGTAGAAGACTGCATCAACCGGTTTTTTTCCGGTAGCGGACAGGAGGACATGAAGAACTGGTGTCTATCTGTTTGGAAACGGTTCTCGCAGCTAGAGAAGCCGCCTGTACAAGTGCGCAAGATTGTAGCGTGGGTGGCTGCACTCGAATATCTATACGGTGCGATAAAAAACCAGAAACATGCGCAATCACAGGCAAAGGTAGCAGAAAAATACGAGCTTTCCCCCTCAACTGTGGCAAAGTGCGTAAAAGCACTGCAAACCCTTGATTTGAAATAGATTCTCATTTTATAATAAGTATAAATAAGAAGTGATTGCAGATTGAGGAGGCAGTGGATATGAGCGACCAAAAAATATACGATGTGATCATCGCCGGTGCAGGCCCCGCGGGGATGACTGCCGCTGTATATACCTCCCGCGCAAACATGAGCACGCTCATGCTGGAACGCGGAATTCCAGGCGGCCAAATGGCCAATACGGAGGAGATTGAAAACTATCCGGGCTTCGGCTCCATTTTGGGACCGGACTTGTCCACAAAAATGTTCGAGCATGCTCAAAAGTTCGGCGCTGAGTATGCATATGGCGAAATCAAGGAAGTAAAAGACGAGGAGCCGTATAAACGAGTCATTACTTCCGACAAGGAGTACCTGGCCAAATCGGTGATCATTGCCACCGGTGCGGAGCATCGCCTGCTGGGCGTTCCGGGAGAAAAAGAACTCTCCGGCCGCGGCGTTTCCTATTGCGCAGTATGTGACGGAGCATTTTTCCGCGGCAAAGAGCTGGTCGTAGTCGGCGGCGGAGACTCTGCTGTCGAGGAAGCCGTATTCTTGACCCGCTTTGCATCCAAGGTGACGATCATTCACCGTCGCGATCAGTTCCGCGCCCAAAAAATCCTGCAAAAACGGGCATTTGACAATGAAAAGATCGAGGTCATCTGGGATACGGTGGTCAAGGAAATTCGCGGCGACGGAAAAGTCCAAAGCGTACTCCTGGAGAACCTGAAAACCGGCGAAGAGCGCGAGTTCCCGACAGATGGCGCATTCATCTACGTAGGGATGGACCCGCTGACGGAGAGCGTTCGCAATCTGGGAATTACCAATGAAGCCGGGTATGTGCTGACAGATGAACGCATGCACACCAAAGTGAAAGGTGTCTTTGCCGCCGGGGATGTGCGCGAGAAGATGCTGCGTCAAGTAGTGACAGCTACTGGTGACGGCTCGATCGCCGCCCAATCGGCCCAGCACTACGTCGAAGAGCTGAACGAACGTCTGGCTGAGCAAAATGTCACAATCTCTTAACCTGCTTGTAACATGAGTGAAATAATTGGGCGGTAAGATGAAGACAATGAATTGACCCCCTTATCTATACGAACCATTTTGCGTGGCTGCCATAGCCACGCCATTTTTTTTCTGCAAGGCATGCACGAACGGCCGGATATCAGCTTCCTGTCTCCACGGGAGCGTTACGAGTCCTAAAGGGTGCGAAAATGCCAACCGTTATGGTATGCTAAAGTCAGAATCGTAGGAGGCGAGTGGAGTGACAGAAGTGGAAAATGAGAGAGCCGTTAATCTGTTGATCATTACAGGGATGTCTGGCGCGGGGAAAACCGTTGCCGTACAGAGCTTGGAAGATCTGGGGTTCTTTTGTGTCGATAACCTGCCGCCGGTTTTGATCCCCAAGTTTGCGGAGCTGATCAAGCAGTCGGGAGGCAATATTGAGCGTGTCGCCTTGGTAGTTGACCTGCGCGGCCGCGAATTTTTTGTAAACTTGTCGGGAGCCATCGACAGTCTAAATCAAATGGAGGGAATCTCTTTCCATATTCTCTATCTGGATGCAAATGATCAAACATTGGTTTCCAGGTACAAAGAGACGCGTCGACGCCATCCGCTTTCACCCAACGGTTCACCATTGGAAGGAATCCATGCCGAGCGTCGGCTGCTTCAGGAAATGAAGGGGCGAGCCCATCAGATTATTGATACCAGCCAAATGAAGCCGGCACAGTTGCGAGAAAAAATAATTAGCCAGTATACACAGCAAGGTTCTTCCTTGACGATTAACGTCCTGTCTTTCGGATTCAAATACGGCACTCCGATTGATGCCGATCTTATGTTTGACGTACGTTTCCTGCCCAATCCGCATTACGTGGAAGAATTGCGGCCCAAAACCGGGTGTGACCCGGAGGTGGCCGAGTACGTCATGAATCATAAGGAAACGAAAGAGTTTGTCGATAAACTGATTGACTTTTTGGCCTATACGATGCCCCATTACCAACGGGAAGGGAAAAGCCAGCTGGTGATCGGGATCGGCTGCACGGGAGGCAAGCATCGTTCGGTGGCGATCGCGGAGCATTTGGGCGAGGTTTTTGGAAAGGACTACGCGATTCGGGTCAGTCATCGTGACATGGAAAAAAGCAAGTAAGCATAGGATGGCAGGAAAGAAAGAAACGCCATCCGTACTTGAACAGGGCCTTTGTATGTGTATCAGCATATAATGAGGTGACATATGCCGACGAGGAGAATGGGATCGCAGCAGGGCAACCGGCTGCGGGTTGTCGTGATCGGCGGAGGAACGGGACTGTCCGTGTTATTAAGGGGGTTAAAGCACGCACCGGTTCACATTACCGCGATCGTAACCGTCGCTGACGACGGCGGAAGCTCCGGGAGGCTGCGGGAGGAGTTGGATATGCCCCCTCCCGGAGATATCCGTAACGTTTTGACGGCCCTGGCCGATACCGAACCGCTGATGGAAAAGGTCATGCAGTATCGTTTTTCCACAGGTACCGGATTAGCCGGGCATAATTTGGGAAATCTACTTCTGGCAGCGATGAACGAAATTACCGGAGATTTTGTCACAGCGGTTAAGAAGCTGAGCGATGTATTGGCTGTCCGGGGAGAGGTGCTTCCGGCATCGACACAGTCGCTTCGGCTCATGGCGGAAATGGAAGACGGTTCAATCATTGCGGGAGAATCGCAAATTCCATTGACCGGCAAGCAGATCAAGCGGGTCTTTCTGGACCCCGAGGATGCTGTGCCATTGAGTGAAGCGCTGCTGGCCATCGAAGAGGCAGATGCGATCTTGATCGGCCCTGGAAGCCTGTATACGAGCATTTTGCCGAATCTATTGGTGAGAGGCTTGTTCGCCGCTGTAAAGAATTCGACAGCTCCGAAAATGTATATTTGCAATGTCATGACTCAGCCGGGCGAAACAGACGGGTTTTCCGCATCCAAACATGTCGAAGTGCTGTACGATCATGTAGGCGGACCGTTTTTGGATACAGTGATAGTGAACTCTGCTGCCATTCCCGATAAAACCTTGGAAAAATATGCGGAGAAGGGAGCAGCCCCTGTTGCTTGTGATGTAAAGCGCTTACGCCAGTTGGGACTGCATATCGTAGCCAAACCGCTGGTGGCGTTTGAAGAGGGGTATCTGCGTCATGATGCGACCGCCGTCAGCAAGCAGGTCGTCTCGCTGATCAAGCGGAGGCGCCGGACGCAGAAGATTGAGAAGGAGTGAAGGACGATGTCATCATTCGCCGCACAGACGAAAAAGGAACTGACGATGCTGGAGGGACCTGATTGTTGCAGCCGAGCAGAGCTGGCGGCGCTGATTCGGATGAACGGCAGCCTGCAATTCGGTGCAGGGCGTCTGGTACTGGATGTGACCACGGAAAATGCGGCGATTGCCAGACGGATATACACGTTGACGAAAAAAATCTTCAATATTCATGCCGAACTGCTTGTGCGCAAGAAAATGCGGCTGAAAAAGAACAACGTATACATCGTAAGAATCCCCAACAGAGCCAATGATATACTGCAAGAGCTGAGAATTATGGACGAGAGCCTTTCCTTCGTGCGCGGGATATCGCAGGACATTGTGAAGAAGTCTTGCTGCCGCGCTGCGTATTTGCGAGGGGCGTTTTTGGCGGGCGGGTCGGTAAACCACCCGGAGGCATCCAGCTACCATCTGGAGATCTTTACTTCGTACCAGGATTTTTGCGAGGCTTTGACCAAAATGGCCAATCGCTACAAGCTGAACGCGAAGTGCATTGAACGAAAAAAAGGCTACGTCCTCTACATCAAAGAAGGGGAGAAGATCACGGAGTTTCTCAGCCTGATCGGTGCGCATCAGGCACTGTTCTACTTCGAGGACGTGCGGATCGTCAAAGATATGCGCAACTCTGTAAACCGTCTGCACAATTGTGAAATCGCCAACATCAACAAGACGGTAAATGCAGCGGCCAGGCAGATGGAGAACATCCAGCTGATCCAGGAGGAAATGGGGCTGGAAAATCTGCCGAAGCGTTTGCGCGAGGTGGCAGAGCTTCGGTTGATTCATCCGGACATCAACCTGAAAGAGCTGGGAGAAATGATTCCCAGCGGAGTAGTCAGCAAGTCGGGGATCAATCACCGGCTACGAAAAATTAACGAAATCGCTGACAAATTACGAGAAAAACGAAATATTTCCGTGTAGAGACATGGTATACTAGACGGTAATAAGAGATACTGAGCGAGGAGGTTCCACCCATGGTTCAACAGCAGGTTGTGGTCAAGCTGAAAACCGGTTTGCAGGCCCGCCCTGCGGCATTTTTCGTGCAGGAGGCCAACCGGTTTGCATCAGAAGTATTTGTGGAAAAAGAAAACAAGAAGGTAAACGCGAAGAGCATCATGGGGATAATGAGCCTCGCTATCAGTTCGGGTACGGAGATCACGATATCAGCGGAGGGCCCTGATGCGTCTCAAGCGGTTACCAGCCTGACCAATCTGGTAAGCAAGGAAGAATAGCAAAAGAACAAGAGGGAAAGACACTTTCTACGGGAAGGTGTCTTTTTTTGTCCGGATCAGCTGCATGTTTCGACAACGAACAGGGCATTGCTAACTTATATAAAAATGGCTGACAAGGGGGGAGTTTAAGTGAGCACCGAACGCGATACATATACCGAGGGTCGAGACGATTACGACATGGATATTGACCGGATGGTAAACGAGGGGCTTGGCGGAGGACAGGTCACCGATCAGAATGGCCTGATCGAAGAGACCACGACCGAAACCATGACAGGAGCCAGCACAGCTCGCGATGATCGATAAACGGTAAAGGAGCGAAGAGCATGGATGTAAATCGCGCACAGGAAATTATCCGTTCCGAGAGCAAGATCGAGGTACAGTATCAAGGACAATCGGTATGGATCGACGGAGTTGACGAGAAAACGGCGCAGGCCCGCGTCCATACAGAGGGCAACCCGGCGGACAGCAAAACGGTGGACGTCGGTCAATTGGTAGAGAAATAGGCGGACAAGGCAAAAAACCGAGCAGCGCCGGAGAATCTCCTGGCAATTGCTCGGTTTCTTTTTCAAATCCGCTGTTCGAGGTTCAACCGTTTGTTCAGAACATACATGATCGGAGCTCCGACCAGCATGACGACAAATTCGCCAAGCGCAGTGGTGAGCCATGTAAAGTAGAAGGGCAGACCGAACGCCAGGTTCAGTTCAATCGCGATCAGAAACATCGTAATCGTAAAAACAATGGTATTGAATATCATGCGAGCCCAGACGCCTTTGATGAAGCGCATGGAAACAATCGTGACAAGCAGCGCCAGCACAGACTGACCCACTCCAAATACCAGGTCATAGGCGACCATGGGCGAGAAAAACAGATTCGTAAAAAAGACGCCGAGGACAATTCCGTACATGTACTTTTTGTTGAAAACGACGAGATGATTAAACATTTCTGAAACGCGGAATTGTACATTGGTAAAACCAAATGGCTGAATAAGCATCGAGACGGCAATGTACAAAGCCGCCAGGATACCGTTTGCGACAAGCGTTTTTACTTTCATATTCAATTAGCTCCTTAGTTTTTTATCGTGGGATGGTTTCGAACCACGTGGGTATAAAGACACCCAAGTTACTATACTAGCGCTTTACCCCGAGCCCAGTCAACCGTGAAATCTGCCCAGGGTGCAGCGGGTAAATCGCAGCCATAAAAAAAGCCGGAGACAAAAAAAGAAACCGAGGCCAAAAGAGAACCCCGGTAAAAAGACCCCTGGCATAGAGAACTCTGGTATAGAGAACCCCCGGTTAAAAAAGAACCCCGCCATCTCTGGCAGGGTCCTACGTAAATCAGCCGAAGCCGGTTATTTTTTTGCGGATGCCTCTGTCGAAATGACCTTGTCAATCAGGCCGTATTCCATCGCATCCTGGGCAGAAAGGAAATTATCGCGATCCGTATCCTTCTGGATGCGCTCCAGAGGTTGGCCAGTGCGCTCGGACAGGATTTGGTTCAGGTGCTCGCGCATTCTGATAATCCGTTTTGCCGCGATCTCGATGTCGCTGGCTTGACCTTGAGCCCCGCCGAGCGGTTGGTGAATCATGACCTCGCTGTTCGGCAAGGCGTAGCGCTTGCCTTTTGTACCAGCGGCCAGCAAGAAGGCGCCCATGGATGCGGCCATCCCGATGCAAATCGTCGATACATCCGGCTTGATAAATTGCATGGTATCGTAAATTGCCATACCGGCGGTGATGGAACCGCCCGGGCTGTTGATGTACAGGGAAATGTCTTTATCCGGGTCTTCCGCTTGCAGGAACAGCATTTGCGCTACGACAATATTAGCTACCGTATCGTTGATAGGAGTACCGAGAAAGATAATGCGATCCTTCAGAAGACGGGAATAAATATCGTAAGCACGCTCTCCGCGGTTGGTCTGTTCAATGACTGTTGGAATCAAATTCATGTGCATTCAGTCTTCCTCCTCTCTTTGTAAGAATATCATACACAAAAGGTCAATAAAGGTCAAACAGATAACTGCACGCCTCTTTCACCATAATTTCCAAAAAACGTGCGGCTAAACATGTCAGGCGAGGAAAGTTTTATTGGCCTGGGCGACAGAGCCGACCAATGCCCCGAAAAACGCGATCCAGACAGGCAGTGCAAACAGCCAGCCTACCAGCGGAATGATCAGCAGGCACTGCAGAGCGACGACACCAAGCAGCTCGGCCAAGAGCGGAGAAACCTTCCACGAAAAGCGCTCGGCTACTCGGATGCCGATCCATGAGCCGACGAATACTTTTGCCGACCAGGACAGGATCAGGAACGTCAGCAGCAGCGCAAGCGAGACAGGGATTCCTATGACCGTGATCAAAAGCAATAGCGACAAAAACGGCATACCCAGGACGAGGCACGCTCCCCAAACAAAGGTGGAGCCTTTTCGTTGATCCAATTGCCGGTAAACACGTGTCAATCCGGCCGGGAACAGGAAGCGGATGGCAAGCCAGAGCAACAGCGTACTCAAAAGGGAGGAAAGCCCGAGCAGAATCGGGAAATAGGAGAATCCTTCATCCGGTTCCTCTACCGGAGCAGGGGAGAAGCGTTCCTCTCCTTTGAGCGCCGCACCTTGGCTGATGACAGCCCGTTGGGGACTGGTATAGACCAAGTCACCGCCGATCACGGCCGGCCCGTCGATATGAATCGTACGACTGTACAGCATGGAGATGCCCTCTCCGATGCTCCCCGTAATCCTGACGTTTTCCATGCGGCCGTTTGCTTCCCGCGCGATTTTGCCGTTCAAATCAACACTTGTCGCAAGCGTAAGCAGGTTTTTGCCGATACTGCCGTTCCGGTCAAGAACCAGGGTATGCGACAGATTGGTAACGCTTCCAGCCACCTTCCCGTTTAGGAGCAGCGTGTCTGTCATTGAACGGATGTCGCCGTCGATTTCGCCGGTGACAAGTGTTACGGCTGCAAACGTAAGGAGATCCCCTGTAATTCGTCCATTGACTTGGACATTTTCGCCAAATGCGTACACATCGCCGTCGACAACGCCATCGATGATGATTTTGGTGGCACTGACAGCCAGATCGCCGCGGTGAGCGGTATCAGGGGGCAGGTAGTACCGATCAGAGATGACCCCGCTAAACGCATAAGCGGTAGAGGCCACAATCAGCAAACTTACAAAAAGAATCAGACTAAGCAGCTTTTTCAATTCAATCCACCTCCCGCTTGGACAGTCGCGAATGGGGGAGAGGCGAAAAACGGATATTCAGGATAAGCAGCAGCCCGACCAGTACGAAAAACGGCAAGGGAAGCGCCATGACATACGATGCGGGAGCATGAAAAAATTCGCGGGCGTTGTCGTTGAGCCATAGGGCCGAACTCCAGAAAAGATGGCTTTTCCATGAGGTCCATGCCGGCGCAACCCACTCAAGCCAGATTCGCTGCCAAAACACGAGGTAACAAACAGCGACGGCCAGAATGCTGCCGCCAAGCAGGAGCATGCGCCACAGAAAGCGGCGGCGAGTTCGCTTGTGCAGCATGGCGATTCCATGAATCTGTGCAGAGGTCATGTCGTAGAGCTGGAAAGACATAGGGGGGAGGTCGTCGGAGAAAAAGCGGTCGGCCACGAATTGCCTCTCCGCGACCAGCTGCTCAAGCGAGCTGCCGCAGTGGTGACAACTGTCAACGTGTTTTTGGACGGCTTCTGCTTCTTCGCTAGAGAGTTCACCGTCACTGTACATCATCAAGGTAAGCTCATCAATATGCGGCATCGGACATTCTCCTTTCCTCCCTGTATTTATCCAACTGCTCTTTCAATTGTTTGCGGGCCCGGAACAAGCGGGTCCCGACCGTATTTTTACTCATGCCGACGATGCTTCCTATCTCATCGTAACTCATTTCCTGCACAAATCGGAGAGTCAAAATCAGACGATCCGTTTCGGGCAAGCAATCCAGCAAGGCTGTCAATTCAGAATAGCTTTCTTTTTCCAGCAGAAACAGTTCCGGACTTTTTACGGGACCGGAGGGACGCTTGTGAACATGCTGATGCAGCTGCTCATCCTCAAGCGCAATTTCCCGTCTCTTTCGCAAAAAATCGATGCAGGCATTGGAGGCGATGCGATACAGCCAGGAATGAAAGGGCAGGGTGGGGTCGTATTTGTGTAAATTTTGCGCTACTTTTAACCAAATTTCGTTGTGCAGGTCCTCGGCATCATGATAACTGGAGACCAGTCTTCTGATGATGCTCATGACACGGGGGGTAAATAAATTGACGAGTGCGGGAAAGGCCCGTGACTGTCCTTTGAGAAACTGCTGCACGAGCCGGACCGCTTCTGCATTGGCCCGAGCCAACTCTTGTTCCATGGTTGTATCCCCTCCTCCCCATACTAAATACGAAGACCGGCAGGAAAAATTTCACTGCCGCCCCCCTATTTATTTGCGGTTTAATTATCCACAAGTTGTGGAAAAGCGGGGGAGGTGAGCGAAGCGGATCACCCGTTTTCTTTCGCTGCGGCTTTATCCCCATCTGCTTCCGCCTGTGTATCTTCGTCCTCCTGCAGCTCCACAGCCAGCCGCAACGCTGCTCTCATCTTTCTTCCTTTGATGATCGTGTACTCGTCCACTTGCAGGGATTGCAGGCGGTTGATCGCTTCCGCCAGGGCCTGTTGGTCGTCGTAAGGCTGGATGGTCAGCAGGCATTCTTCATCGCTCGCTTCCTGATATATGAGGTAAAACCGGTCGGCTGACATGCAAAATCCTCCTCATCCACATTATCCACAGATTTATCAACAGGTTGTGCACAAAAACATTTGTTCGCGGTATAGATCAAAGGTTATCCACTGTGAGCGGATGCTCCTGATAGTTTTGGCATGTTTTTGCTGATGTCCGTTAGGTAAATCATGCCAAGGGTTGACGTTTGGCAGGTAAGCAAAATTTCCCGTCCGGGCCCGGGTAGCCTTTTTTGATTATGAAGGCAGCCGCAAAACTGTACTGGGACTTGAGTCTTGTATCGAATATCAATATTTTCGATGAAGTGAACAATATCAATCGATTTTGCCAATCTCTTTATATGTTGCAAATTTTCATATTTATTTTACAATGAGAGAAGGTGACTCATTGTTTGTCCGTAAAGTAAAAGGGGGATTTTCGAATGAAAAAACAGAAAACTATGGCTTTTCTTGCAACTGTAGTAGCGCTTGGTACAGCTCTTGCGGGCTGCGGCGGAGGCAACGCTGGCGGGGGCGGCGGAAATGCCAGCGGAGGCGAGCAGCCGGCTCCGCAATCCGGCGGCAATACCGGCTCTTCCAGCGGCGGCGCTCTGCAAAAAATCGTTATCGCGGCAGTAGGACCAATGTCCGGGCAGTACTCCGACTACGGAAGCACGGCAAAGGCCGGTGCCGAGTACGCACTGAAGCAAAATCAGGAGAAGTTTAAAGCGCTGGGCTTCGACGTCCAGATGCTGACACAGGATGACCAGGCCGATCCGAAGCAAGGCGTGGCCGTAGCCCAAATGTTGATCTCCAATCCGGATGTCCTCGGTGTTGTCGGTCACGTGACGACTGGTGCATCGATTACGGCATCGGCGCAATACGAGCAAGAGAAGCTGGTCATGGTGTCTCCGTCCTCCACAGGTTCCAACCTGACTGACGAGGGCAAGAAGGTCGTTCACCGCATCTGTGCACGCGACGACCAGCAAGGCTCCAAGGCTGCAATTTACGCGAAAAACCAGTTGGGTGTGAAATCCGCTTATATCGTTCACGATAAACAAGCCTACGGCCAAGGCCTGGCTGATGAAGTGAAAAAGCAATTTGAGAAAGACGGCGTAACCATTGCGGGCTACGAGGGCATCACTGCCGGCGAGAAAGACTACAGCGCCGTGATCAACCAAATCCTCGCCGCGAACCCTGAAATGATCTACTTCGGCGGTTATTACTCCGATGCCGGCATCCTGATCAAGCAAGCTCGTGAAAAAGGCTACAAAGGCGTATTCATGGGCGGCGATGGCTACGACTCTGCTGACCTGGTGAAAATTGCGGGCGCAGACAACGCGAACAACGTAATCTTTACCTCCACTGTAGGCGATCTTTCCGCAACAGAAGAGGGCAAGAAGTGGATCAGCGAATTTGAATCGAGCACAGGCAATAAAGTAGGGATCTTCACTTCCTTTGGCTATGACTCCATGAACGTCATGCTGCATGGACTGGAAGAAGCGATTAAAGCGAACAACGGACAAAAGCCGACTCGCGAGCAAGTCCTGGATGCTGTCCATAAAACAAAAGACTTCCAAGGCCAGTTCGTAAAAGTAACATTCAACGAAAAAGGCGACAACGAATTCGCGTCTGTCTACGTGTACAAATACGAGAACGGTCAAAAGGTATTCGTAGGGGAAGCGAAGTAACGACTGATGGGGAAGGGCCGTACAGGACATACTACGGTTGATTGCGACTACCTTTGAAAGGGGTATCCACATGTCCAACAACCGCAGCACCCAATACGGCAACAATCAGGGACACAGCAGCAAATCGCAAACGTCCCAAAAGCAAAAGTCCGAAAAGGACAAAAACCTGAACAGGCAAGACCCGCAGTAGCAGGTCAGGCCTTGAGAGGGAGCATAAGGAAACGCCCTGGAGAGGAGCAATCTCCAGGGCGTTTTTTAGCGGATGCGCTGTTTGCTGGGGAGACGTTTTTCCGGGTGGCCGTAGCCATTGTGCTCCTTGTTCTCCTGAGCATGGGCCTGCGCTTCGTGAACTTTTCCGACGAACTCCTTTGTGCTCATCTTGGTAAAATCCATGCGGCACCTCCCAAAATTGGCATCACGCTTTCTTACTATGGCCCAATTGGTCAGGAAACATTTACGGCTCTCCAGTTAACGCCTATTATGAAAAGCCGACATCCTTGCAGAAAAAGGATGATCGGCTTTGTTTTGTTAGTCCCAAGCGAATGTTTACATAGGACCTACATTGAAGTTGAATGTATAAACAAGCATACCGCTATAGTAAACATCTACCTTGTAGTAGCCTGTAGAAGAGGCAATCACTCGACCCCGGGAGTCGATGCTGATCCCGCCCGGTTTTGACTCGTAGGAGATGTAGTGTGTGTAATTGGGGCCGCTGGGAAGACTATCGTAAATAGGATTTTGATAGAGATCCAGGTTCACATTGACTTCAGTAACGCTTGCCACGCCGACTGCAGCTTGCGATGGGGCGATCAAGGCTTCGGCATTAGCCGCAGCTTGTCCTGCCAAAAGCAAGGGAATGGCCAGCAAACCTGACCTGATAAGGTTCATTTTCTTCATCAAGACCCGCTCCTTTATTTCAAATGAACGAACAATACTGTAAATTCCATATACAAAACGCTTTCCGCTGCAAACGACGCCTATCGAAGTTATTCAGTATTAGTAAGATGACGATGCCCGTTGGAATGCTCAACAGGCGCCAAAATAGATTACGGAGTTTGGATGTACATGTAGTGTACGTCAGCTCCCCAATTCCAGTTTCCAGATTCGTCTTGGACACCTACTGATACACCAAGCGTTTCATTTCTAGGCAGTGAAACGGGAATTTCGAAGGACTGCGTATTGCTGCTTGTGTTTTGGGGCAGTACACCAGAGCTATAAATACTGCCGTTTTTATCATAGACAAGAACCCAGAATGTACTAAATACGGTGTTGTCATCTGGATCAGATTGGACCCACGTTATTTTTGGCTGCTCATTATAGTAAATGGTCGGGCTGTACTCTTTGTTTGAAGCAGGGGTGGTGATGCTCACGTAAGGCCGGTTATTGCCCTGGGCAGATGCGGTTGCCTCGGTTTTGGCAAAGGAAATGGAAGGTACAAGCGAAGTAATTGCCATTAAAGAGGCTAGCAGCAGAGTGGTTTTCTTCAATTTTTTAAGAACCATAATAAAACATACCTTCTAAATAATGTAAATTCAAAATGAATTGTAAACCTTTGTTTCTCAAAAGTAAATAGGTTTATGGTAAAAAATGTAAAGAAAAAGCCGCACACCCGCCTTCCTAGAGCGGCAATCTCTATGACGGCGCATTCGAGCGCAATAAAATTCGGAGGTCGATCGGTATATGGCGACTTTATTGAAGGATGAAACGGTGTGCAGCGCGGAGTATAACGAAGTCGAACGTGAGGTTAACAAAGTCGAACAAAGTCGAACGTGAGGCTAACGTTGGGGGAGCCCGTAAAAACGCAGCATCAATCGTAACTCTTTTAGGTGCTTCCGTAGCGGCACTATGTATTAGCGCTGTCCACGGTCGTTTTTGCATAATAAAAGCCTCCGTTTCTCGTAACGGAGGCTTGCACATATCAGGAACGAGTACATAACGGGTATGGGGTACACGGTGCAGCGGAACGGTTTTGCCGATTTGCTCGCCAGTCCGTCCGGTAAATCACCGCCAGAATCCCGTCATATCGTCGTTTAAAGTCAGTATGGTACGCCCGAGAGGAGTCGAACCTCCGCACGCGGTTCCGGAGACCGCTGCTCTATCCACTGAGCTACGGGCGCATAATAGGATAACTTAAATTATAAAAGATAAGGCGGACAGATGCAAATGAAAAAATTGCAACCCGGATATTGGGATGCACGAAGGGGAAATGGTTCCATGTACAAGCTTACAGAGCAGCAGGGGTGGGCCCATACTGCTCTGTCGAGTGTGTGTTATTTTACATCAAAGCGCTTCAAAATATCGTCCAGCAACAGTTCGGCTGACAAAATGCTGCCCCCGATGTTCCACACGACGTCGTTGACTTCAAACACTTTGTTGTTTTTCACGACATTGAGGTTTTTCCAGAGCGGGTCGTTCATCACTTCTTCTCTATATTTGGAGCCTTCTTTCTTTTCTCCATGATCCGATACCCAGTAAAACAGCACATCGCCGTCGGCATCAGCCAGTTGTTCCTTTGCGATCACTTGCATGAATTCATCCTTATCCTGAGAGGCCGGACGGGCAAAGCCCAGCTGGCTCAGCATGACGCCTGCAAAGGTATCCTTCATGTAAAGCCGGATTTTCCCTGGCTGAAAGCGGATCAATGATACTTTGGCTTTTGTTTTGTCGCCCAGCTTTGCTTTCGCCTCTTCTACCTTTTTGTCAAAGTCGGCCAGGAGCTTTTCACCGTCGGCTTTTTTGCCAAGGGCTTCGGCATACAGCATGAAGTTGGGCTTCCATTTGCCCGCCAGATCCTCGGAGAATACCGTCGGGGCAATGCCGGACAACTGCGAATATACTTTTTCATGGCGGACCTTGTTGCCCAGGATCAGATCTGGTTTGAGGCTCGCGATCAGTTCGATGTTTGGCTGCGCCTCATCGCCCAGTACGGTTACATCCTGCATTTTGTCTTTAATATGGTCATGCCACGGATTTCCGCGCGGGGACTGCACAGCGCCTACAGGTTTGACACCCAGACCGAGCAGGGCTTCTGTCCCTTCGCTGGTCAGGACAACGACGCGCTCCGGGGTACCTTTGATCTCGGCTTCTCCCATCGCGTGTTTTACTTTCCGGATGTCGCTCTTGGTGTCAGTGGCTGCAGCCTGGTCCTGGCCCTGAGATTGCGCCGGTTGGCTGCCCGTGTTGTTTTGGCCGCCGCTGCAGCCCGTGACCAAAAGCATGAGAGACAATGCTGCTGCGATCAAAAGCTGCCACGATGGCTTGTGAATTGCCGACATGATGAAAACCTCCTGATTGATAGTGATTATCATTGTAGACAACATACTGTATTTGGAAAATAGGTGTCAACAGTTTTTTGATAATAATTATCATTTTCATTGACTAGAAGGTGAAAGGGATACTAAAATGTTACCAATGCAATTGGGGAAAGTAGGGAATACGTGTGCCATTTCTCTTGTCCAGCCGAATCCAAAAATCTGTCGTACTGGTCGCAGCCGTTGCGGTGCTGATCGTGGCCGTCGTTGCGAGTATCTTGCTCGGCCTGCAAAATTTCCGTTTTTCGACGGCGGTGGAGGCCTATGTCAGTTTCAATGGAAGCAATGAGCATTTGATCATCAAAAATGCGCGAGTGCCCCGGGCGATCGTCGCCGCATTTGTCGGGGGGAGTCTGGCGGTAGCGGGGGCTCTTTTGCAGGCACTCACCCGCAATCCGCTTGCCTCCCCCTCTATATTTGGAATCAACTCCGGTGCAGCTTTCATGATCGTGTTGTCCCTGTTTCTCTTCGGTCCCGTGTTTTCGTTTACCGAGCTGATGTGGGTTGGCTTTATCGGAGCAAGCTTGACGGCTGTCATGGTCTACATGCTTGGATCAGCCGGACGGGGAGGGATGTCGCCGGTAAAAGTGACCCTTTCCGGCGCGGCAGTCGCTGCGTTTGCCTCGTCGCTGACATCGCTGCTCATGCTCATAGACAACATGGCGCTTGAAGAAGCCCTTAACTGGTTGATTGGATCTGTGTCGGGACGCGATTTGCGCCACGCCCTGCTGATCGTTCCCTATCTGGTATGCGGGTGGATCATTGCCTGGATGCTGGCAGGGTCCTTAAACCTGATGTCTTTGGGGGATGATGTGGCCAAAAGCCTGGGGCAAAAAATTGTCTGGGTCAAGGCAGGTATCGTGCTGGTAGTGGTTCTTCTCGCAGGAGGCGCAGTGGCTCTTGCCGGTCCGATCGGCTTTGTCGGTATCATCATCCCGCACATTTGCCGGTATCTGATCGGCTATGATTATCGTTGGATCATTCCGTACAGTATCGTATTTGGGGCCATCTTTCTGGTGGCAGCCGATCTTATATCCCGCTTTTTGCTAATGCCCAAGGAAGTGCCTGTCGGGGTGGCAACGGCTGTGATCGGAGTTCCGTTCATCATTGCCATCGTAAGGAGGAAGGCCCATGAATAGATATACCGTTGTTCGCAGCCACAAGCCTTCGTATTCGTTCCAGATAGACAAGCGAAACATCGGTATCGTGCTGCTGCTGAGCATCCTGCTGGCAGCGGTCGCCATCATCAGCATCGGCTTGGGCAGCATTCGCATCCCGGTCTCGGAAGTGTTGAGATCATTAGTAGGAGTGGCAGACAGTACGCATCAAATGATCGTCATAAACTTGCGAATGCCGAGAATTGTCGTTTCTCTCCTGGTCGGGGCGGCTTTGGCCGTATCGGGTGCCATCTTGCAAGCGCTGATCCGCAATCCGCTGGCCTCGCCGGATTTGACCGGGACAACTACTGGCGCAACAGCCGCGGCCGTGGCCTTTATCGCCTTTTCTGACGGAAAGTTCAGTATCCAGTGGCTGCCTTTGGTAGCCTTGGCAGGAGGTTTTTTCGCTTCCACTCTTACATACCTGGCCGCATGGAAACGGGGGGTATCTCCTTATCGGTTTGCTTTGATCGGGGTGTCCGTATCCACTGCGATGTCTGCATTGACTGTCTTTTTCATGGTCGCGGGTCCGCTGTACCTGGCATCCCAGGCGCTTGGGTGGCTGTCCGGCACGGTGTACGGCACTTCATGGGACCATGTCCTTGCTGTTTTTCCGTGGATCGCCGGATTTTTGCTGATCGCTGTCGTGCAGGCCCGCAATCTGAATGCCCAAGAGCTGGGGGAGGATGTGGCGAGAGGAGTGGGCGTACCGGTCGAGCGTAAGCGTCTGCTGCTGGTTGCCGTCAGCGTGGCATTGGCGGGCTCGGCTGTAGGGATCGCGGGAGGAATCGGGTTTGTCGGCCTGATGGCTCCTCATATGGCCCGCAAGCTGGTGGGCTCGTCTTATGGCACGCTGCTTCCCGTCTCGGCCTTGCTGGGCGCGTTGTTGGTGCTGCTCGCGGATCTTGGAGCCCGCACACTGTTTGTTCCGCTCGATATTCCAGCCGGAGTGTTTACAGCAGCGGTGGGAGCGCCTTTTTTCATGTACCTGCTTTACAAAAGCCGGCAAGGGTAGATTTTCATGAAGCGATTCCGATGGTTGGAGTCGCCTTTTTTCATGGTTCCTTTCTTTATTCAGATATTGGCAGGAAAATTGCATGAAAAAGCGAATATAATGAAAAAAAGTGAAACTGCACATGTCGAAAAAAACTGGATACTGAGAGGGGGCGGACGCAGATGAACATGGGGCTGGGGCTTTATCAAGAACAGACACTAAAGCTTGTGATGACACCGGAGCTCAGACAGGCCATTACGATTTTACAATATTCGGCCGTCGATCTCGTCTCGTATTTGCAGGAGCAAGCCAATGAAAATCCCGTGTTCGAGCTGCAGGAAGCGGTGGTGGAGCTGGCACCGGCAAAAATGGAGAAGCCGCTGCCGGAAATTGACTGGAAGGAAATTGTAGGCAATCGGGCGACGGGCGAATATACGGCGGGCAAAAATGAAAGCACTTACAATCCGCTGGACTTCGTCACGCAACGGTCGGTTACGCTGTATGAGCATTTGGAGCGCCAGCTCGGCTATTTCAAAAGCTTTACGCAGCCGCAGCGGAGAATCGCTCTGTTTTTGATCGGAAACCTGGACGAAAAAGGCTACCTGGAAATCACTCTGGAGGAGGCGTCCCAGCGATTGGGCGCCGATCTTGAAGAGCTGGAGGACGTCCTGACTGTTCTGCAGCATTTCGATCCTGCCGGCGTAGCCGCGAGAAGCCTGGAAGAATGTCTGCTATTGCAGCTCAGACACATGGGGAAGGACGATGATCATGTCGTTGAGATCGTCACCTCGCACCTCCAGGACCTGGCTGACTGCCGCTACCAGCGCATCGCCGACAAGGTGGGCTGTACGGTGCAGGAGGTTCAGGCGATAGCCGATCTCCTGCGGACGCTGAATCCCCGTCCAGGCGCAGCCTTTTCCCAAGTGGAGACGCGGTATGTGATTCCGGATGTAGCCGTTGAAAAGGTGGGCGACGAATACATCGTCCTGGTCAACGATGTGGCAACTCCCAGACTTAAAATCAACAGCTTTTACGAAAAAATGCTGAGCCAGCAAAAGAGCCAGGAAGAGGCGAAGCAGTTTATCCACGAAAAGCTGAACGCCGCCATGTGGCTGGCAAAAAGTCTGGAGCAGCGCCGTCTCACCCTGATGCGGGTGACGCAGGCCATCGTCGACATGCAGCGGGATTTCTTTGACCGCGGCATTCATTATTTGAAGCCGATGACGCAAAAGGAAATCGCCGAGCGGGTAGGGCTGCACGAATCGACGATCAGCCGGGCGACGAGCAACAAGTACGTACAGACGCCGCGAGGCATTTTCGAGCTGAAATACTTTTTTACCTCGGCGCTTTCTACAGCGAACGGAGAAGCGACTTCTTCGGAAAGCGTAAAACGCAGGATCAAGGCGCTGATCGAGCAGGAAGACCGGAAGCAGCCGCTGTCCGATCAGAAGCTGGCCGAAATGCTGCTGCAGGAGGGAATTGAAATTTCCCGCCGCACAGTAGCGAAGTATCGCGAGGAGATGCTGATCCCATCCTCAGCCAAACGAAAGAGGTTCTAAGAGGTCCGATGAGTTCAAAGCCATTTCAAATCGTCCTGTACGGCCGCCCCGGATGCCATCTTTGCGACCAGGTGGAGCAACTGATCCTTCTGTTGCGGGAGGAATTTCCGCTGGAGCTGCGGCTTGTCAATATTGAGAAAGACCCCGCGCTGCATGAGCGGTACATGTTTGTCATTCCCGTAGTAGAGATTGACGGCGAGGAAGTATTTCCGTCGGTAACGCATGTGGTCACTTGGGAGGAGCTGCATGCCGAGCTGGCGAAGCGCGCGGCCAGAAAAACCGGGGAGGAAAAGTAGGTAGACCGAGGCAGAAAGCCCGGAAACCTCTGATCCTTTGTCCGCTACCTGCAAGCGGTCTGCGTGCAGTCGAGAGCCGGGCATATTATCATGTAATGTCATGTCAGATCCCTCTGCAAATCAGCGGAGGGATCTTGCATGTTATTTACATTTGTGCTACATTCGAAATGAAGCTGAAGTTTTATTTTTTTTGCCTAAGCGGGACGTAAAATGTATGTACAGGGACAAAAAATGTCCCGATTAGAAAAACCTTGGCAAAAAGGACGTACAGACAATGCGGCGATTTATCGAAATGCAACAAAAACTGCTTCCTGACCTGATCGAGGTTATGCGGGGCCGCTACATGCTGCTGCGGTCTGTTTACCACCTGCAGCCCATCGGGAGAAGGGCTCTGGCCCAAGCGATGCAAAGCACGGAGCGGATCCTCCGGGCCGAGGTTGAGCTGTTGAAGGAAACCGGACTTTTACATGTGACAGCGGCAGGCATGAGCCTCAGCGAAGAGGGCCAGCGCATATTGGAGGAGATGGAGCCTCTGATGGGCGACCTGTTCGGGCTGACCGAGCTGGCTGAGCGTCTGCAGCATTTGCTCGGCATCCCGCACGTGATCGTAGTGCAGGGAAACGCGGACCACTCTCCCTGGGTAAAGGAAGAGCTGGGACGGGTCGGCGCCCGGATGCTGAAGCAGTACATCCGCGAAGGAGACATCGTGGCGGTGACGGGGGGAACCTCGATCGCGAGCGTTGCCCATCATCTGTCGCCGGCGCCATCCTTTCGGGGTGTGCAGTTTGTCCCGGCCCGCGGCGGTCTGGGCGAGCGCGTAGAGCTGCAGGCAAACACCCTCGCTTCCGCCATGGCAGCCAAGACAGGCAGTTCGTACCGGCTCCTCCACGTTCCTGACCGGCTTCACCCGGAAGCCCTGCAAACGCTGATGAAGGAGCCGCAGGTGCAGGATGTGCTCTCGCTTTTGCAGCATTCGCGGATTGTGATTCACGGCATCGGCGATGCGCTCGCGATGGCGAAGCGGCGGAACTACTCGGAAGCAGAGCTGGCAGAGCTGCAGGAGGCTGGCGCGGTATCGGAGGCGTTCGGCTACTACTTCAATGCCGCAGGAGAAACCGTACACCGGATGCCCACGATCGGGCTGCAGCTGGAGGATGTACAGCGGGCCGAGACGGTGCTGTCCATCGCCGGAGGAGAAAGCAAGGCAAAAGCGATTCTTTCCTTTGCCAGACAGTCGTGCCAAAATGTACTTATTACGGACGAAGGAGCAGCACTGGCGATTTTGTCCGAGCGACTGTAACGCAAAGGAAGTGCGCACGATGAAATTCCTGACGGTCCTTCCCATTGTCTCGCTGATTGTCGGCATAGCGCTCAGTTTGACATTCGGTTTTCCGCTGTTTTTGGGGATTGTTTTGGCAATCTTGGTCACACTGGTTAGTGTAAAAAGACTTGGGTATTCCTGGCGCAAGCAGTGGGAATTTGGCCGGGAAGGAATTAAACAGACGAAGCCGGTCCTGATCATCCTGTTTTTGGTCGGGCTGCTCATCCCGTTCCTGATGATGGGCGGCACCATCCCGGCGATCATTTACTACGGACTGTCTGTAGTCGACGTGCAGTACATGCTGAGTCTCTCCTTTTTACTGTCGGCCGGAACCAGCTATCTGCTGGGCACCTCGGTCGGCACCTTGAGCACGGTCGGGCTGGCGCTGATGGGCATCTCCCATACGGCCGGCATTTCTCCGGCTATGGTGGCTGGCGCTCTGATCAGCGGAGCGATGGTCGGAGAGCGGTTTTCTCCGATTTCCAGCAGCCGCCTGCTGATTCTCAGCACCATTGGCGTGCAAGAGGGAGAGGGGCGCAAAAGCAGTTGGCCTGCCTTGCTGGGGGTCGCGATCACGGCACTGATGTTTCTGGGGCTTGACCTCTTCCGGCAAGGGGCGAGCGAGACCGGGATGATCGGGCAATACCAAGGACTTCTGCGGCAATTCTTTTCCATCGGCTTGCTGCCGCTCGTGCCGCTGCTGGTGCTGGTCGGATCATTTGCCTGCCGGGTAAAGGCGATTCCGGCCCTCCTGTACGGCCTTGTCACGGCAGCGGTACTAGTCATCGCCACTGTACCGATGCAGTTCGCAGAGATGGGGCGCTCTATCCTCTATGGCTATGAGCTGCACACTGGCACAACGCTGGATCAGCTCGTGCACGGCGGAGGAATGCTCTCCATCCTGAGTGTCCTCGTGGTGATCACGCTGGCGGGCTTTCTGAACGGAATCCTGAACAAAGCAAACCTGCTGGCGCCACTCGTCGAGAAAATGATGGGGGATACGCAAAACACCGTCATCCTGGCCGGGAAGGCCGTGCTTTTGTCCCTGTTGGTCATCATGATCAGCTGCAACCAGACGATTCCGATCCTGGTGATGGGCCCGACATTGCTGCCGCGGTTTAGCCGCATGGAAAAAGGAAGCGTGTTTTTAGGGAGGACGATGCTTGATGCGACGCTGGTCATGCCTGTGCTGATTCCTTGGAACGGCCTCGCGATGGTCATGTCGGTGACGCTCGGCATTCCCACTTTAGATATATTGCCTTACTTATTCTTCTCATTTGTTTTGCCTGTACTGACGATAGCAACCGCCCGAACCTTTCAGGCCCCGGGCAGTCTTCTACCACACAAAAAAGCGATGTAGAGAGCAGGAGGTATTTTTTATGGTAAAAGTAGGGATTAACGGATTTGGACGTATCGGCCGCAATGTATTCCGTGCAGCACTGAACAACCCGAACGTGGAAATCGTGGCGGTCAACGACCTGACAGACGCCGCTACGCTGGCTCACCTGTTGAAATACGATTCGGTACATGGCGTGCTTCCGGTTGAAGTCGAAGCGCATGAAAATACACTGGTCGTAGACGGCAAGGAAATCAAGGTACTGGCTGAACGCGACCCGGCTGCTCTGAAATGGGCGGACTACGGCGTAGAGATCGTCGTCGAATCTACCGGCCGTTTCACCAAGCGCGAGGACGCTGCGAAACATCTGGAGGGCGGCGCGAAAAAAGTGATCATTTCCGCACCGGCTACAAACGAAGACATCACGATTGTTATGGGTGTAAACGAAGACAAATACGATGCAGAGAAGCACACTGTCATCTCCAACGCCTCCTGCACGACCAACTGTCTGGCTCCGTTTGCCAAAGTGCTGAATGAGAAGTTCGGAATCGTTCGCGGTCTGATGACGACTGTTCACTCCTACACCAACGACCAGCAAATCCTCGACCTGCCGCACAAAGACCTGCGTCGCGCCCGTGCAGCAGCCGAAAACATCATTCCGACGTCTACAGGAGCGGCAAAGGCGGTTGCGCTGGTGCTGCCTGAGCTGAAGGGCAAGCTGAACGGCTTCGCGATGCGTGTACCGACTCCAAACGTCTCTGTCGTGGACCTGGTAGTCGAGCTGAAGCAAGACGTAACGGTAGACGAAGTAAACGGCGTACTGAAGGAAGCCGCTGAAGGACCGCTGAAAGGCATTCTCGGCTATTCCGAAAAACCGCTCGTTTCTTCCGACTACAACGGCAACCCGGATTCCTCCACAATCGATGCGCTCTCTACGATGGTGCTCGAAGGCAACATGGTGAAGGTAGTCTCCTGGTACGACAACGAGTGGGGCTATTCCAACCGCGTCGTAGACCTCTGCCATTTTGTTGCACAGCGCGGCTTGTAACACGTAAAATAGAACTGTTGTGAAAAAGGGAGAGCAGCCTCTCCCTTTTCCCATATGGGGATGTTACTATTTTCGGGAAGCCATTCTACTGGGGAGGATCGTTCATGAACAAGAAGTCTATCCGCGATACAGATCTGGCAGGAAAACGGGTCTTTTGCCGCGTCGATTTCAACGTGCCGATGCAGGACGGCGTGATTACGGATGATACACGGATTCGCGCTGCCGTGCCGACGATTCGGTTTTTGCGGGACGCAGGGGCCAAGGTGATTCTGGCCAGCCACTTCGGCCGTCCAAAGGGACAAGTAGTCGAAGAGATGAGACTGACTCCGGTCGCGCAGCATTTGTCCGGGCTTTTGGGAACAGAAGTAAAGAAGCTGAATGATTCTGTCGGTCCGGAGGTGGAAGCAGCAGTTGCAGGAATGCAAAACGGCGACGTCATCCTGTTGGAAAACGTCCGCTTCCATGCCGGCGAGGAAAAGAACGACCCAGAGTTGGCGAAAAGCTTTGCGCAGTTGGCTGACCTGTTTGTCAATGACGCTTTTGGCGCCGCTCACCGGGCTCATGCGTCCACGGCAGGCATTGCAGATTACATACCGGCCGTAGCCGGGCTTTTAATGGAAAAGGAAATCCGCTTCCTCGGCGGCGCGCTGTCCCGTCCAGAGCGGCCATTTACAGCCATCGTCGGCGGGGCGAAGGTGAAGGATAAAATCGCCGTGATTGAAAATCTGCTTACGAAAGTAGACCATTTGATCATTGGCGGGGGAATGGCGAATACGTTCCTCAAAGCGCAGGGCTACGGAATCGGCGCATCCCTTTGCGAGGATGACAAGCTGGACTTGGCTCGCACGCTGATGGAGCAAGCGAGAGAACGCGGCGTACAGCTGCTGATGCCGGTCGACGTAGTGGTCGCGGATCGGTTTGCCGCAGACGCAGACAAGCAGACCGTTTCCATCGATGCCATTCCGGAAGGCTGGATGGCGCTGGACATCGGGCCGAAAACAGTCGAGCTGTATCGCAAGGTCATCGTCGACTCCAAGACCGTCGTCTGGAACGGACCGATGGGCGTATTCGAAATGGACGCGTTTGCCAGCGGTACGATTGGCGTAGCCAAAGCAATGGAAGCATGTCAGGGCACGACGATTATCGGCGGCGGCGATTCCGTGGCAGCTGTCGAGAAAGCGGGCGTAGCCGAGCACATGACGCATATTTCTACCGGCGGCGGCGCATCCCTGGAGTTCATGGAAGGCAAAGAGCTCCCGGGCGTGGCCGTTTTGCAGGATAACGAATAGGAGGGAGATTCCTCTTGAGAACCCCGATAGTTGCAGGAAACTGGAAAATGTTTAAAACGATTGCGGAGGCGAAGCAATTCGCCGAAGCTGTAAAACAGCGGGATGCTGTAGCAGGCGTGGAGCAAGTAGTCTGCGCGCCGTTTACGGCACTGGCGGCATTGGCCGAAGCGTTGAAAGGGACAGATGTGGCCCTTGGCGCACAAAACATGCATTTTGAGGAGCAGGGCGCATTTACGGGAGAAATCAGCCCGCTGATGCTGAAGGAAATCGGCGTCCGCTATGTGATCATCGGACACTCGGAGCGCCGCCAGTACTTTAACGAAACAGACGAGAGCGTGAACAAGAAGACGCTGGCAGCCCTGAAGCACGGCCTGCGTCCGATCGTCTGCGTCGGAGAGAGCCTGGAGGAGCGGGAAGCAGGCAAAACGGCCGAAGTCGTTCGCAAACAGACGGAAGCCGCTTTGACAGACGTTACCCCGGATCAGCTCGCAGACGTAGTCATCGCCTATGAGCCGATCTGGGCGATTGGAACGGGCAAGTCCTCGACGGCAGCGGATGCCAACGAAACCATTGCGATTATCCGCAGTATGATTGCCGAGCGCTTCGGGCAGCAGGAAGCCGATAAAGTCCGCATTCAGTACGGCGGAAGCGTAAAGCCGGAGAACATCGGCGGCTATATGGCCGAAAAGGACATCGACGGCGCGTTGGTAGGCGGCGCAAGCTTGACGGCAGACAGCTTTTTTGCGTTGGTCAAAGGCGCCAAATAAGGAGGGAACACCATGACACAACGTCCGAAACCGGTAGCCCTGATCATTTTGGACGGATTCGCCCTGCGGGAGGAGACGTACGGAAACGCCGTGGCTCAGTCCAAAAAGCCCAATTTTGACCGCTACTGGAATCAGTACCCGCATGCAACCCTTCAGGCGAGCGGACTGGCTGTCGGCCTGCCGGAAGGGCAGATGGGCAACTCCGAGGTCGGCCACCTGAACATCGGTGCCGGACGGGTTGTTTATCAGGATCTGACCCGGATCACGAAGTCCATCCAGGAAGGCGACTTTTTTGAGAACGAAACCTTGGTGGGCGCGTTCGAGCACGCCAGGCAAAACGGCAAGCAGGTGCACTTGTTCGGACTTTTGTCCGACGGCGGTGTGCACAGCCACATCAACCACCTGTTTGCGATTTTGGAGCTGGCGAAAAAGCAGGATGTGGACCGCGTCTTCATTCACGGCTTTTTGGACGGGCGCGACGTGGCCCCGGACAGTGCGGTTCGCTACATTGAAGAGCTGCAGCAAAAGATCGAGCAAATCGGCGTAGGCCGCATCGCGACGGTGCAGGGCCGCTATTACGCGATGGATCGGGACAAGCGCTGGGAGCGGATCGAAAAGGCGTACCGCGCCATGGTGTACGGAGATGCCCCAGCCTATACCGACCCGATCAAGGCCGTAAAAGAATCGTATGAGAAGTCGATCATGGATGAATTCGTCATGCCGACGGTGATCACGGACGATCAGGGCAAGCCTGTTTCCACGATCCAGAACGGCGATTCGATCATCTTCTTCAACTTCCGTCCAGACCGCGCGATCCAGATCTCGCAGGCGTTTACCAACGAGGACTTCCGCGGATTTGACCGCGGGGAAGGTCGGCCGCGCGACCTGTACTTTGTCTGCCTGACTCATTTTTCCGAGTCGGTCGACGGGTATGTGGCCTACAAGCCGGCCAATCTGGACAATACGCTGGGCGAGGTGCTTTCCCAGAACGGCTTGAAGCAGCTTCGCATCGCCGAGACGGAAAAGTACCCGCATGTCACGTTCTTTTTCAGCGGCGGCCGCGAGCAGGAATTCCCGGGCGAGACCCGCATCCTGATCCCGTCCCCGAAGGTAGCGACGTACGATCTCCAGCCGGAGATGAGCGCACCGGAAGTCACGGAGGCGGTCGTGAAAGAGATCGAGGCGGAGAATTTTGACGCCATCATTCTCAACTTTGCCAACTGCGACATGGTTGGCCACTCGGGCAAGATGGAGCCGACGATCAAGGCGGTCGAGACGGTAGATGCCTGCCTCGGAAAAGTGGTGGACGCTATCATCGCCAAAGGCGGTGTCGCCATCATCACAGCCGATCACGGCAACGCCGATCTGATGCTCGATGAGGCGGGACGTCCGATCACCTCGCACAGCACGTACCCGGTACCTGTCATTGTCACGCGCGAAGGCCTGACGCTGCGGGAAGACGGCATTTTGGCCGATTTGTCCCCGACGATGCTCCAGCTTCTGGGTGTAGAACAGCCTCCAGAGATGACAGGCAAGCCATTGACTGTGAAATAAACTTGCCGGGAAAAATATTTTGCAAAACGAAGAGCTTGACCGAATGATGTTCAAATAGGTATGAATGTATGTGTAACGGAATTGGTTATACATGAAAAGCGATCATAAGGAGATGGATGGCAAATGGCGATGATTACCGATGTTTATGCACGCGAAATCATGGACTCTCGCGGAAATCCGACAGTAGAAGTGGAAGTGTATCTGGAAGACGGCTCGATGGGCCGTGCTGCAGTGCCATCCGGTGCTTCTACGGGTGCATACGAGGCTGTTGAGCTGCGCGATGGAGACAAATCCCGCTACCTCGGCAAAGGCGTTTTGAAAGCCGTCGAAAACGTAAACGAGATTATCGCTCCTGAGCTGATCGGCATGGATGCCATGGATCAAGTCGGCATCGACATGGCAATGATCCAGCTAGACGGAACTCCGAACAAAGCGAAGCTGGGCGCAAACGCAATCCTCGGCGTATCGATGGCTGTCGCTCGCGCGGCTGCTGAATCTCTCGGCGTTTCCCTGTACAACTATCTGGGCGGCTTCAACGCAAAGACACTGCCCGTGCCGATGATGAACATCCTCAACGGCGGCAAGCACGCGGACAACACCGTCGACATTCAGGAATTCATGGTGATGCCGGTAGGCGCTCCGTCCTTCAAGGAAGCGCTGCGCACCGGAGCAGAGATTTTCCACTCCCTGAAAAAGGTATTGAATGAAAAAGGCCTGAGCACCGCTGTGGGCGACGAGGGCGGCTTCGCGCCAAACCTGAAATCCAACGAAGAAGCGATTACCACGATCCTGGAAGCGATCAAAAATGCAGGCTACGAGCCGGGCAAGGACGTCTTCCTCGCACTGGACGTGGCCGCTACCGAAATGTACAAGGACGGCAGCTACCACTTTGAAGGCGAAGGCGTCGTGAAGAGCACAGACGAAATGATCGCTTTCTACGAGGATCTGGTAAGCAAATACCCGATCATCTCCATCGAGGACGGCCTGTCCGAGGACGACTGGGATGGCTGGAAAAAGCTGACTGACCGTCTGGGCGGAAAAGTGCAGCTCGTCGGCGACGACCTGTTCGTGACCAACACCGAGCGTCTGGCGCGCGGCATCGAGTCTTCCACAGGAAACTCCATCCTGGTGAAAGTAAACCAGATCGGTACCCTGACCGAAACCTTCGACGCCATCGAAATGGCGAAACGCGCAGGCTACACAGCCGTCATCTCGCACCGTTCCGGCGAAACCGAGGATTCCACCATCTCCGATATCGCTGTGGCGACCAACGCGGGTCAAATCAAAACCGGCGCTCCGTCCCGTACCGACCGTGTGGCGAAGTACAACCAATTGCTGCGCATCGAAGACGAGCTGGGCGATACCGCTCGCTTTGGCGGCCGTGCTGCTTTTTACAACTTGAAGAAGTAAGGGCTGCGAGCTTTGTTGCAACTCGAAAGAAGTAAGGGTTGCTTTCCTGCAGTCTTTTGAAAAGAGCTTTCTCCTTGAACAGGAGGAAGCTCTTTTTATGTGATGGGGGAGGCCCGTTATTTCTCAAAGAAGGGGGAATTGGCTTTCATTCGAGACTATTGGCAACAGGCGATGGACGATTCGGAAACGAATGAACGGTTGTGCGGAGAAATAGTCAAAAGGGGTTTGGAGTATGAAGACTTCAGGAATGGTTGATCTCTTGAGATTTAAAAAATCCGGTGCTCCCGTATAGTGACGGCAGAAACATCGGATTTTCTTTTCGGATGCGAACATGAAAAATAATTTTACGCAGGCAGCAGCAGTCGCCAGCGGGAATCATTTGTTCTGATCGCGGTCTTCCTTGCGCTCCTGGAGTTCGATCAGCCGATCGAGCTTCTCTTCGATTTGTTTCAGCCCGTCGCTGCGCGTGCTCGAATTTTGGAGAAGCTTGCGGATAAAGGCTGCAAGGGAGATGACAAAGAGTATGAGCAGTATGACGACAACCGACATAAGAATGAGACCGGGGATGCCGATACTGTGCAAGGGTAGCAGCTCCTTTCAGTGGGTATATAGGAAGGATTCTCCATTTTACATAGATTTCCTTGTACTTTCAGAAAGTTTACCCAGACTAAATCAAGCAAGCATAAAAAAGGCTCCGCCGTAATACAGCGAAGCCTTACTTATTTTGACAGTCATTGTCGTTCGTTACTCAGGTGATTCACTGATTAGGCGTGTACCGCGATTTTTTGCTCTTCCTTTTCTGCATTGGCACCTGATGAACCCGCAGTTGCACCAGCACCCAGACGGCTTTTGCTGAAAGGAATGCACATCGGCGTGTCGTAGATCGGATCCCGGGTGATCTGGCACTCCATCTGGAAGACGTGCCGGACGAGCTCCTCGTTCATGACGTCATGAGGATTTCCCTCGGCAAATACGCTCTGGTTGTGCACGGCCACGATGTGATGAGCGTAGCGGCAGGCGAGGTTCAAATCGTGCAGCACCATGACAATCGTCCGCTGCTCGGTCTGGTTGAGATCGTAGAGCAAATCAAGAATTTCAATCTGATGGGACATGTCCAGATAGGTGGTTGGTTCGTCCAGCAGGATCGTTTCTGTTCCCTGCGCCAGTGTCATGGCGATCCATGCGCGCTGGCGCTGGCCGCCGGAGAGCGAATCAACGGCACGGTCGGCCAAAGCGGTAAGCTGCGTCGCCTCCAATGCTTTGACGACCATCTTCTCGTCCTCTTCGGACCATTGCTGCAGCCAGCTTTGATGGGGATAGCGGCCTTGTTTGACCAGCTGCAGGACCGTCAGTCCCTCAGGAGCGACCGGGCCTTGGGGCAGGATGGCGAGCCGTTTGGCCACTTCCTTGGTAGGCCGTTTGGCGATCGCTTCGCCGTCCAGCAGGATCGCGCCTTCCTTTGGCTTCAGCAGCCGAGCGAGCGAACGCAGAAGCGTGGACTTCCCGCAGCCGTTGCTGCCGATAAAGACAGTAATCTTTCCCCGCGGAATGGTCAAATCAAGCGACTCGATAATATTCCGTTCCCCATACGACAAAGTGAGTTGACGGGTCTCCAGAGCATGCACGCTGATCCGTCTCCTTTCATTTAGCGATTTCGGTTTCTGTACAGCAGGTAAATGAAAAACGGTGCACCGACGGCGGAAGTGAACACGCCGACCGGAACGTCGATAGGTGTAAACGCCATGCGGGCGATTAAATCAGCAATCAAGACGATCAGTGCCCCGATAAAGGCGGAAAGGGGCAGTGCGCTGCCAAATGACGGCCCGATCAGCTGCTTGGCAATATGCGGAGCCAGGAGAGCGACGAAGCCGATCTCACCGCCTACGGAGACCGCTGTACCGGTCAAAGCTGCGCAGATCAGAAGCAGGAAAAAGCGGTCCCGCTGCACCGTGCTTCCGACGCTCATGGAAATATCGTCGCCCAGCTGTTGGATGTTGACCCGTCTGGCCATCAGCGCCGCGAGAAGCAGCAGCCCGATTGTCCAGGGGAGAATCATCCGCGCGTCTGCCCAGGACACCCCGTAAATACTGCCGGTCAGCCAAAGAATGGCTTTGTTTTGCAACAGGAACGGGCTGAACATGATCAGCATGGTGACGACGGCACTTGCGGCGATTTTGATCCCCACGCCAATCAGGACGAGGCGGAGCGGTGTCACCCCCTTTTTCCAGGCGAGAGCGTACAGCAGGAACATGATCAGTGTTGCCCCGAGAAACGCTACCGGCGGAAGCCACTTGATGCTCACCGTCTCAAAAAAGAGCAGGAATGCAACTGCGGCCACAGAAGCGCCGCCGGAAACACCGAGAATATCAGGGGCGGCCAGGGGATTGCGAACGACCCCCTGCATAATCGCACCGGCTCCGGCAAGGGAAGCGCCGACCAGCATGCCGACGACAACCCTCGGCATGCGAAACTGCTGAACGAGCAGGGTGTTTTGCTCGTCGCCCATGCCGATCAGCACCTTGAGGACGTCCAGCGGAGAGACCTTCATCTCTCCCATCCCCAGGCTGATCACCGCGACAGCCAACGTGGCGATGGCGGCGGCCACGGTCACCCATATCGATTTTCTGTGCAAATGAAAAGAAGACAAGCGCTTGCCGGGGCGCAGAGTCAGGTAGCCTTTCATCCTTTGTCCAGCCCCTTTCGTGCCACGTAGATGAAGAACGGAATGCCGATCAGGGCGGTCATCACGCCGATAGGCACTTCTGCGGGCTTGGCGACGAAACGCGCGCCGATATCGGCAGCAAGCAAGAGAGCCGCTCCCAACAGGCCGCTGTACAGCATCACCCAGCGCGTCTCAATCCCGACGAGAAAGCGGGCAAGATGTGGCGTGACCAATCCGACAAAGCCGATCGGACCGGCTACAGCGACAGAGCTGCCTGACAGCAGGACGATCGTAGCGCCTGCGGCCAGCTTCACCATCATCGTGCGTTGACCGAGGCCTTTTGCGACGTCGTCCCCCATCAGCAAGGTCTGGATGGGACGGGCCAGCAGGAAGGCGATGATCCAGGCGACAATCATATAAGGAAAGACTGCGGTCAAAAATTCCAGCTTTCGTCCGCCCACTGACCCGGAGAGCCAGAACAGCACCTCATCCACAGATTTTTCATTTAATACCATCATGCCGTGACGTGCGGAAGCAGCCAATGCGGTAATGGCGGCTCCGGCCAAGGTAAGCTTGACAGGCGTCATTCCGTCACGCCCGAGAGAACCGAGCAGGTAGACTACGACGCCGCTGACCGCAGACCCGAGAAAGGCGATCCATGTAAACTGCGTCAAAGAGCTGATGCCAAAGAAGGTGATGGCCACGACCACAAAGAAAGCGGCCCCTGCGTTTAGCCCGAACAGTTCGACATCGGCGATCGGATTGCGGGTCAGCGCTTGCAGCAGCGTACCTGCGATCCCCAGGCACATCCCTACGGCCAAGGCGTTGAGGACGCGGGGGACGCGCACCTCCTTGATGACGATATGTTCATTGGTACCGTTAAACTGCGTAAAGGCATCGATCGCTGTGTGCCAGCTTGTTTCCACGATGCCAAAAACAAGACTGGCGTAACTCAAGTACGCCAGAAGCAAGAGGAAGAATCCCACTCCCAAAATCTTTAAATAAGTATTGGATAGCAAAGCTTTCATAACAGGTTTTCATCCTTAGGTTGAGTTGTCTCGATCAATTGCGAACAGCGTATCCAATGATAAGTTTAGATGTAGGGATTTTTCTTGTCAATGATTTTGAGAGTCATTATCAATTTGTTGTTGACTTCCTCCCAGGCTTGGTTGTAGGATATTCAGTGTCAGTGATACACATTCTCATTCTCATTGATTCGAATACAACCCGAAGGGAGTCATCATCATGTTTCAACGTACATACAAGGGGACCAAAGGAAAGATGTTCTTTTCCGTTCTCATGGCTCTTCTGCTGATCGTCACCGGTTGCGGTGGCCAACAGGCGGAGCAAAAACCGGCAGACCAAACGCAGCCGGCTGGACAAACTACCGGCAATGCAAGCGGCGGCTCCGACAAGGAATATGTAGTGAAGCACGCTATGGGTGAAACGCCAATTAAAGGTACACCGCAACGCGTCGTCGTTTTGACTGCTCAAGGCGTCGAGACACTGGTGAAGCTTGGTGTGAAGCCGGTGGGCGCAGTTGGCTCCTTTACCGATCCGACTCAGTTTTATGAGCCGGTGAAGCCGCACCTGGAAGGCACTAAGGTTGTCGGTTCCGAATCCCAGCCAAACCTGGAAGCGATCATGGCGCTCAAACCTGATCTGATTCTCGGTATGAAATTCCGTCACGAAAAAATTTACGAGCAATTGAAAGCAATCGCTCCGACTGTATTCGTGGAAGAGCCGCGCGGCGACTGGAAAGAGAACTTCATGCTGTACGCGGAAGCATTGAACAAGAAAGCCGAGGGCGAGCAAGTCATTGCCGATTGGAACAAGCGTGTTGAAGACTTCAAGGTAAAAGCCGGGGACAAGCTGAATACAAAAGTATCGATCGTTCGCTTCATGCCTGGACGGGTACGCATTTACTACAAAGACACGTTCCTGGGAACCATTTTGAAAGACCTGGGCGTAGCCCGTCCTGCAAGCCAGGATCAAGACAAGTTTGCTGATGAGGTAACGAAAGAGCGCATTCCGGAAATGGACGGCGACATCATGTTCTACTTCTCCTACGAAACCGGTGATGGCCAGGCGAGCAAGCTGGAACAAGAGTGGACAAATGATTCGCTTTGGAAAAACCTGAATGTCGTGAAAAACAACAAAGCTTTCAAAGTGGATGACGTTGTCTGGAATACCTCCGGCGGTGTAATCTGCGCGAACATGGTTCTGGATGAGCTGGAGAAATACATTATCGGTCAGTAAACGTTTTATGAACAAAGAGATGGCACGGTGCATGCTGTGCCGTCTTTTTTGTTATCAAAGAGGAAGACAGCAGCTATACGGATATGTTTTCTGGCAGCTTATTTCTCGTTCACACCGGCGGACATGGGGAACGGAAGGATGAGTTTACAGAATATGCTAAAATATACGTTGAAAGCACGATTTACACCGTGATCGGAAGAAAACCCAAATTGGGCGAGGGAGTAAAGATGTCGCAGACGCGTTCCATATTCATCATCTGTATGGCTGGCATCATGATGATATTTGCATTCCTGGGATTATGGGAGTCGTATCAGCCTCATGTCGGTCCTGTCGGAAATGGTCCGAGCCATCAACGGATTTGGTCCTGGTTTATTTTGCAGTTCCTCATCGCCGGATGTTTTCTTGCTACGGGCATACTCGGTTTGCGTGCGAGCAGAAAAGAGAGGGAGAAAGAGTAAGGAAACAGAGTTAGAGCAGATTGAGCTAAAGCAAACGATACCTTTGGGGAAGACGGTTTGCTAGAAAAACACAGTGCTAGGCTGTCTTGCTGTTTTACAGAACACTCTGAAACATCTTGCAAAGAAGCCGCTCCCCGTAAACCCGGGAAGCGGCTTTTTTGCAAAGAGTCTCTCGTTATTGCGCCATCATGTTGACAGCACCTTTCGGATAAACGATATTCACATGATCGACAAGCAATGTTTTTGCGTTTTGACCGTTCGCCGTTCCGGAGAACACGAATTTCAATTCGTACTTGCTATTTACCTTGTAAGTGTAAATCGTTTGGCCAGACACATCGGCGGAAACGTCAGGCTTGCCGAGGGCAGATGTTACATCGGAGAGCGACAGCTCCTGCAAGCGGGTGTCATAGCTGCGAATATCGACAAGCTGCATTCCCTTGTTAAAGCCGAATACGACACCTTGCGTCCGGTAGCTGGCATACGTAACACCGTTAACCCCGCCCAGCCTGTCGGCCTTGCCCCAGTCCTTTTCCACGGTGTCCAAGACGCTGGTTTCTACAGGGTATTCCACGCCGTACAGTCGGCCTTCTTTGGCGAGATCGCGGATGCTTTGCACCAGCTCTGGCGTGGTAACGGCCTGCATCAGATTGACGGTTCCGCGAGGGTAAAACACATCGGTGCGGACTGCACGAAGTTCGTTTTTGCCGTTATCTTCTCCTTGGTAGACAATCTTTAGCTGGTATTTGTCTGTGACGTTGTAGATATGAATCGTCTGGCCAGCGAACAGGATGGCGCGGTCCGGCTCCCCGAGCACACGAGTCACGTCTGCCATGGACAGGTAGTGAGGCTGGGAGCCCTTGCTGCCTATATTGCCGATCTCCCAGTTGCCGTATACCCGGCGGATATCGACGATTTGCATGCCCTTGTTGTACCCAAGGATGACCCCTTTGTTCTTGTAGGTCGCGTACGTAATGCCATTGGCGTAATCAGTACGGTCTGGCTTGCCCCAAGACTGCTCGACCTCGTCAAACATGGATGTTTCCAACGTTAGTTTTTGGTCGTATGATTGTCCGCGGACGGCTTTCTCCTTCATGGAAAGAATCACGTCTTTAATGGTGCGGTTCAGGTCTGCTTCCTTGTCGCTGGATGCGATCGGAGCACCTTCGCCTGAGCCAATCTCTCCTCCCGTGCCGTTCGGTCCTCCTGTTCCCTGGGACACGCCCTCCTGATGGGAACTTCCGGCGGGCTGCTGATTGGGGGGCTGGACAGTCGGATCAAGTGTCGCTGATTGATTCCACGTTATCAATTGACTCCCGAGCCACACTGTGGCAGCCAGCAAAGAAAAGGCGGCTGCTGTTCTGCCCAGCGTCGCCAGGCGGTACGAGCTTTTTTGTCCGTGGCGTGAGCTTCTTTTTCCGATAGGGGTATCTGTTTCGCGAATGGCGGTCATAATCTTCTCCTTTTGTTGCTCAGTGAGTGTGATGTCGGGCAGATTTCGCAAATCGTCCAACCAATGTTCATCGTGCTTTGACGGCATCTCCGAATCCTCCCTTTTCCCTGAATTGCCATATGCCTTTCATCGCCTTTAAGGCCCGGTGGTAGGTGACATTTACTTTGCTTTCGCTCCATTGCAAAATGTCGGCCGTTTCCCTGGCAGACAGCTCTTTGATGCCGCGGAGGATCAACACCTCGCGGAAAGCGGGCTTCAACTGCTGGAGGGACCGATAGAGCTCGTGCTGTTCCTCGTGAAGGTCCAGCCATTCCTCCGGTGTTTTTCGCTCGTCGCGGACGTCTTGCAGCCAACTGTCGAGCAGCCATTTGCGCAAACGCTGTTTTCGCCGGTGGTCGATGGCGGTGTTGCGGGCGATCGACAGCAGCCAGGTTTTGGGTTGGGCTCTGCCTTCAAACAGGTCCAGTGCTTGCAGGGCCTTGATAAAGACCTCCTGGACCAAATCCTCCACATCAGCGGTGCCTGTGTAGTACACGAGAAACTTGTATATCTCGTCACCGTAGCGCAGGAACCATTGTTCGATGAGTGCTTTCTTGTCCACGTGTTCCCCACCTTTTACGGTTGTTGTCTGTGTAATTGGACGGTGCAGCTTTTTAAATCTTACAGTTTTTTTTGAAGAAAATTTTGGGGCATCTGCAGATTTTGCCTCTTAGCCTTGCCGCAGCTTCCTCTGATTTGGCATAGATCGGGCTTTGGCGGAGGAGATGAAAAAGGAGAAAATGCTCAGGGGACGGTGGGACACTTTGCTGGGGTCGGCCTGTCCGGCTCACTTTCAAAAGGGGAACCGCGTCCAAAAGCAGCATGTTCAGGAAGGGTTTCAGGGTTGGACGATAAAAGCGAGTACCCCTTTTAAAAGGGACCTGAGCGGGTGTCCCAAAGACCTTCGCATTTTCTCCTTTTTCATCGCTACAGCTATTCGTGTTTGTCGGCAAGGCAAAGAAGAAAGGGCTAGGAAGAGGGGGAGAGGAATATTTAAATCTTGCTTTCTTAGGATTGGTGATTATTTGGGAATGTATCAAGAGACTTTCTTTGGATGATTTATAAGGAACGTTTGAATAAAAAAATCTGGATGCTGTGTTCGTTTGTATCGACAATTTCTCTTTGTTCATTATAGGTCGTACTCGGTGAAGGGAGGTGTTTGTGGAAGGATTGCGACCGTATTCGTCTTGAAGGATGGCAACTGGGAGAAAACGAGAATAGAGGCAAAAGGATAAGCAGTACCGCTTTTCGTACATGAGTAAAATAGAAAGAGCAAATGGGCTCGTAGCAGGGGCCCCGATATTCAGCCTTGTAAAGGCAAAAGACTCGTAATCTCCCCGTGGTACGTTAAAGTAAGCTTATGCATAGCCCTTGTACACGCGATATAGAGCAAGCTTCTGTCAAAATCCGTCTGGTATCTTTCAGCGTTTGCTGAAGGAATAATCACCTCATCGAACTCGAGGCCTTTAGACATGTGAATCGTCGTAATGGTGATCCCGTCGATGAACTTTTCACTGTTGAAATCCAGTACATGCACGTCATGCTTTTCATGCAAGGCATCATATAGCTCTTTTGCTTGGCGATTTGTTTTGCAGATAATCCCGAGTGATGAATAGCTGCTGTTTCTAAAATCCGTCAAAAGTTTTTCTATCGACGCCAATTCGCTTTGCGAGCTATCGCACGGTATGATCCGAGGCTCCTCCCCATGCCGCTCAATCGGAGCTATGTTGGATTGCTGGATACGCTGCGCAAATGAAATGATTTCGTAGGTGGAACGGTAGCTTTTGTTCAGCTCCATAAATTCGACGTTTTCAAAAAGCTTCTTGAGGGATTGGAGAGAGTTGGAATTGTACGGGTTAACGATTTGTCCAAAATCGCCCAAAATAGTTTTTTTGCATTTGTAAAGCTTCTTGATAACGGCGTATTGCACAGGCGTATAATCCTGCATTTCATCGATGACCACATGCTGAATGCCATCCAGCCCTTCGATGCCTTCAAAAAATATTTTTACGTAAATGTAAGGAAATACATCGGCATGCTCTAATGTGTTTTTGCTTTTGAAAACAAACATTTCGGGTCGGTCAATAAACGTGAAGAAATGGGTGTAGAGCGCTAACGTGCTGGTAAACTTGAACATGGAAAGGAGCTTCTTCATAACCGCTTTTTTTGTCGGGACCGGAATCTTGCGCTCCATCACGCTTTCTTTTTTGATCAGCAGAATGATATCTTCTGTTATCTCGGCAAATCTCTGGGAAATGGGCTGGTTTTTATAGGCTTGATATCGCTTTTGGATAAAGTCTTTCGAGACGGTCACGCTGCCAAACGTACAATCCTGAGGTTCAAAGTATTGCTCGCTCGCAAACTCAAGGTACTCATCTAATTGCGTCAAAAACTCCAGAGACGACTTAAACCTTGTGCGCTCAGCCAACTGTTGGTCATGTCCATCCAGAAGGCGGTCGATTTCCACTGCATACCTCTCGAACTCCAATACATTGTGTAATTGCTCGGCCGCGATATCCTCAAAGCCGACTTCCACGATTGGTTCTTCGCCCAATTCCGGCAAGACATTTGAGATATAGTCGGCAAATACCTTGTTTGGGGAGATAATGACGACATTTTGAGCTGACAAACGTTCTTTGTACTTATACAGAAAGTAGGCAATCCGGTGCAAGGCGATGGAGGTCTTGCCTGAACCAGCCACCCCCTGAATGACCAACACGTCTGCATTTTCATTCCGAATGATTTTGTTCTGTTCCTTCTGTATCGTCGCAACGATGTTCTTCATTTTTTGGTCCGAATTACTGCTTAATTCTCTTTGCAGCACCTCGTCAATGATGCTAATCGAACTTTCAAGCGCATATTCCATCTGGCCGTTTTTAATCTTGAATTGCCTTTTTCGCGTAAGCTCGCCCTCTATTATCCCGGCGGGAGCTTCATAAAATGCATGTCCCAGTTCAAAATCGTAATACATGCTTGATATCGGGGCCCGCCAGTCATAAATGAGCATATTGTTATCGTCGTCAGAAAACGAGAACCTCCCAATATACACGGGGTCCGCCTCATTCTCGTCAACAAGCTTGAAATCAATTCTGGCAAAGTACGGGGAATCGATTAGTTTCGCGATTTTTGTCCTTCTTTCAACCGTATGGGTTCCCGAGCGAATCATTTGCGAGATCGAAGTTTGGTTCGAAAAGATTTCCATGCCGTCCATGCCGCTTCTGTTCTCGGCCAGGTACTTCATGGATTCCTTAAACTCATCTGCATATGCTTTGACCCGCTCATCCAATTCATTTAACGCATCCTGCAGCCTCCCGATTATTCGATCAAGATGTTTTGTCTCTTCTGGAAAATTTACCGACATTGCTTTTACCTCCCTATTTTTCCCAAAAAGCGAAACGGAGAAATAATCTTCTCATAAGGTTTTTGCCCCGTCAAGGTAAAATCCTCAAAAAATTAATAGGAGGGGAAAAGTGCTTTGAAAGGTTGATAATGGCAGGAGCTTTGGTGCTCGAATTCTTTTTTCAGAAAGGAAAAAGGCTGCACGTAGCGGCAGCCTTTGTTTAGAAAAGAAGCGGCGGTAAAGAAGCGGTAGTAAAGAAGAGCTTCGACTTTTTGTGGGCGGAGCTACAGACTCACGGCCGCAGCATAGACTCGCGGGTAAACCACGAGGAATAGGCGAGAGCACTGATCAGGGCGGCAGAGATGGCCGCGGACGAGGAAAAGGCGAACATGATCAGGATTTGGTAGCGAACGGCTTCCAATGGGTTGGCTCCGGCGATGATCATCCCGGTCATCGTACCGGGCAGTTGGACCAGGCCGATGGTTTTCATTGTGTCAAAGGTGGGGATCATGCTTGCTTTTACCGCTCGTTTCAACACGCCGTGAATGGCCTGCTTTTTGTTTGCGCCCAGGCAGAGCAAGGCTTCGATTTCCCCGCGGGCGGTCTCTGTCTCCCGCTTCATATGGCTGAGAAACAGGCCGGCGACGATCATTGAATTTCCGATAATCATGCCTGTGATCGGGATCAAATACTGGGGCGTCGGTTTGATCAGACCGAGCACAAGCAGCAGACTCATCGTCAGCGTTGCGGTCACGGTCAAGGAAGCGGTGACCCGCCACAAAATTCCCGGAAGGCCATCGCCGCGCCGGGATGCGTTCCAGGAGGCTACGCCAATCATCATGGCGATTACCAGCGCCTGGTAGATTGGATGGTCGGTGTGAAAGACGAATTGCAAAACGTAGCCGATCGCCAGCAGCTGTACGGCACAGCGTACCGTCCCGATGGCAATTTCCTTTTCCAGACCGAGCTTTTGCCACATGGAGAGGAGCAGGGCGATGACGACAAAGGTAAAGGAAAACCACAGACTCATGGAAGACATGGGGCATCCTCCTTTTGAACAAGATGGGCGGATAAAAATTCTTGAGCCTCCTGTGTCTGCGGTCCTTCAAAGAAGCGATCGGCCGGGGAGTCTTCGAGCAGACGGCCACCCGCCAAAAACCAGATCCGCTGGCCGACCGCTCGCGCTTGCTCCCAGTCGTGCGTGATCCACAGCAGGGTAGTGCCTTCGCGGCGATGCAGGTCTACGAGAAGTTCTTCTGTAGCCCGCTTGCTGATGGTGTCCAGAGAAGCTGTCACCTCGTCCAGCAAGAGTACCGTTGGATGCAGGAGAAGAGAACGGACCAGTGCGACACGCTGCCGTTCGCCTCCGGAGAGCTGCGCCGCCTGCTTGCTCCAGTCCATCTCGCCGAGACCTACGGCTTCCATCCAGGTCCGGGCCAGCTCAGTCTCGAAAGGCCGCTTGTGCAAACGGCTGACCGCTCTCAGATTGTCTTCGACGCTGCCAGGCAGCATGACCGGCTGCTGAGCGACGTAGCTTACGGACATTCTCCATTTTTCCGGGCCCCACTCCGTTGGGGTTTTGCCCAAATGCCGAATCGTCCCGTCATCTGCCGTGTCCAAAAGTCCGAGCAGGCGGAGAAGTGTGCTTTTGCCTTGCCCCGATTTCCCCATGATCAGCGTAATCTCAGGCGAAGCAATGTCGACAGTGATATCAGAAAATAGCCAAGTATGCTGCTGTGTCGGGAGCTGTTTGCCCAGATGTTCCAGGCTCAGAACGCTGGCCATGATGATTCCTCCTCAAAGAGGTCTTCCAATGAATAGTCGGCAAAAACGAGAAAAACACCGAAGACATGCTTGCTTCGGTGTTTTGTCAGGTGGCAGGATGACTTATGTACTATTTATGTTCGGACAGCCACTGTGCAACCGCTTGAATCTCCGGTTGTTTCTTCAGAAGGCCAGGAGGCATGCCGCCTTTACCTTCTTTAATGATCTTTGCGATTTCGTCGGCACTGTACTTGCTGCCAACCTGTGTCAGAGCCGGTGCTGCGATACCTTCAAGGTTTTGGCCGTGACAGGAGGAGCAGTTTTGTTTGAACACGGTTGGCGCGTCGATGGTAGCAGTCGGTGCCTCTCCACCATTTGCCTGTTCTCCGTGTTGTGGTGGGAAAATAGCAGAACCTACAAGTGCGATGAGGAATACAAGAAACAAGATGCCAAACGAAGCAAAAAAGGCCTTCGCGGAATCAATTACGTCGTTTTGATTCATGTCTTTTTTGTTCGAACCAGCCATCTGACAAAGACCTCCTAAGGCGAGTATAGCAGTACACATGCAATTTTACGGCAAAATCGTGACACATGCAAGGAAACGAGAAAACAGACAAAGAAAGTACACAATTATTAATAGAAACAATCAAATCAGGAAAGCATGTTGATGATCATTCCTGTTTGTGATAAAGTAGTGATGCTGGTCTTTATTTAGTTGTCGCTGCTGCGGCATATAAATGAGAAAAACCGGACACGCTTACCCAAAAGGCTTAGCAACATTCTCCTATAGAATGTTCATCTATTGCAATTCTTACGCCTTGGAAATATGTCTTGAGGTGAATAAACATGGCATTGGCAGCAAAAATTTTGCTTATAATCGCAAGTATCGGCTTGATTATTGTCGTCCTGCTTCAATCTGGCAAAAGTGCCGGCCTTTCTGGCGCGATTGGCGGCGGCGCGGAACAACTGATGGGCAAACAAAAAGCCCGCGGGATTGACGCATTGCTCGGAAAGCTGACTGTTATCTTTGCAGTGGCATTCATGGTGTTTGCCATCCTGCTCGGGTACTTCTTGAAAAGCGGAGCATAAAGTACGATTTGTCGAAGACAGCAAGGCTACCTTGCTGTCTTTTTCTCTATTTGGTTTGCCGTGAGCGCGAGCGGCGAATACTACATAGTAAGAGAGCTGGCGAGACACGTATTCGCGGCAGAGGAGGGTAAATATGAAAGAACAAGATATACTCGCGTTCATGAGGGAGCAGGCGTACCACCCGATGACGGTGGCAGAGCTGGAGGCCGCTTTCGGGATCACGGATTCCGACGACTTCAAAGAACTGGTCAAAACACTGAACCAGTTGGAGGATAGCGGGGAGATCATCCGGACGAGGACCAATCGTTACGGCGTGCCTGAAAAAATGAATCTGATCCGGGGGAAACTGCAAAATCATCCCAAAGGTTTTGGGTTTGTCATAACCGAAACGCCAGATCAGGACGATATTTATGTCCACGCCAACGACATGAATGGCGCCCTGCACGGGGACACCGTCCTGGTGCGAATGGAAAAAATAAGCGGGGGCAACCGCGCGGAGGGCAGGATTATCCGCGTGGTGGAGCGGGGCATCACCGAAGTAGTGGGGACGTTTCAGGATGAGAACCATTACGCCTTTGTCATCCCGGACGAAAAGCGGATCGGGAAGGATATTTTTATTCCGAAAGAGGCGTACAACGGAGCAGTGGACGGCCACAAGGTTGTGGTGAAAATCGTCCGTTACCCGGAGGGGCGCGTCAATCCCGAGGGTGAAGTAGTCGAGATTCTGGGCCATAAAAACGATCCGGGCGTAGACATTCTGTCCATCATTCGCAAGTTTGGACTGCCAGAGGCTTTCCCGGCGGATGTCATCGCCGAAGCGGAAGCGGCTCCGGACCAAATTTCCGAAGAGGAGATCAAGGGAAGACGCGATCTGCGCGACCGCATGATGGTCACCATCGACGGAGCGGATGCCAAGGACCTGGACGACGCTGTTTCCGTAGAGGTTTTGCCCAATGGCAACTACCGGCTCGGCGTCCATATCGCCGACGTCAGCTACTACGTCCGGGAAAATTCGGCGCTCGATCAGGAAGCGTATCGCCGCGGCACGAGCGTCTACCTCGTAGACCGGGTCATTCCCATGCTGCCCCATCGCTTGTCCAACGGCATTTGCAGCCTGAATCCAAAGGTCGACCGCTTGACGATCAGCTGCGACATGGAGATGGACGCCGGGGCCAACGTCGTCAAATACGACATTTTCCTGAGCGTGATCCGCACCAACGAACGGATGACCTACTCGGATATCCGCAAAATTCTCGAGGACAATGATGAGGAGCTCATCGCCAAATACGAGGAGCTCGTCCCGATGTTCCGCAAGATGGAAGAGCTCGCCCGCAAGCTCCGGGCGAAGCGAATGGCTCGTGGCGCGATCGACTTCGATTTCCGCGAGGCCAAAATTTACGTCAACGAAGAGGGCACCCCGACAGACATCGGGTTCCGGGTGCGCTCCATCGCGGAGAGCATCATCGAGGAATTCATGCTGGCAGCCAACGAAACGGTAGCCGAGCATTTTCACTGGCTGAAGCAGCCGTTTATTTACCGGGTTCACGAAGATCCGAAAGAAGAGAAGCTGCAGGCCTTTATGGAGTTCATCACCAACTTTGGCTACTCCGTTCGCGGAAAGGGCAATACGGTCCATCCGCGTGCGCTGCAGCAGCTTTTGGAGGAAGTGAAAGGGACGCCGGAAGAGGTCATCATCAGTACGGTTATGCTGCGCTCGATGAAGCAAGCGCGCTACGACGCGGAAAGCTTGGGCCACTACGGCCTTGCGACGGACTTTTACACGCACTTCACGTCCCCGATCCGCCGCTATCCGGACCTCATCGTCCACCGCAGAATCCGCGAGTCGCTGGAAGGAGATCTGTCCGAGAAGCGGCTGGCGCATTGGCAGGAGCAAATGCCGCTCATCGCCGAGCATTCGTCGCAGCGCGAGCGTCTGGCTGTGGATGCCGAGCGCGAGACGGACGACCTGAAAAAGGCGGAATACATGCTGGAACGTGTCGGCGAGGAGTTCGAGGGCGTCATTTCGGGCGTCACTTCGTTCGGGATATTCGTCGAGCTGCCCAATACCATCGAGGGCTTGGTCCACGTCAGCTTTTTGACCGACGACTACTACCATTACCACGAAAAAGCGTACGCGCTCATCGGTGAGCGGACAGGCAAGCAGTTCCGCATCGGCGACGTGGTGCAGGTACGGGTCTCCAACGTCAACGTCGACGAGCGCGCCATCGACTTTGAAATCGTCGGGATGAAAAAGTCGGGCGGCTTCCGCGGCCGCGAGCGCGGACCCAAGGTCATCGACGGCAGAGGCGGACAGCGTGCGGGCAGAAAATCAAAGCAGGAGCGCTCTGCAAAGCAAAAGACGGAAACGAAGCGAGAGCTGCACCCGGCTGCTTTCCGCAAGAAGCTCAAGGAACGGGGGCAAAAGACATATCGGCAAAACGCAAATCCGCAGGCAGACCTGGAAGGGGCTGGCGAGGTTGTCCCGCTGGGAGGTGCCGAAGGAGAGCAAGGCGCTCCGCGTGAAAAAGCATTCTGGGAGGACTTTGTCCGTTCCAAGAAAAAGAAGCGTAAAAATATAGCAGGCCAGGCGAAGAGGAAACGGCGGTAAAGCACCGCTGTTTCTTTGTTTGCTGGGCTGTAGAAGTAACTCGAAATACTTGAAAGCAGTTAGCAGCAGTTTAAAGAAGTTAAAAGCAATTAAAAGCAGTTAAAAGCAGTTAAAAGCACTCAAAGGCTCAAAACTGCTCAATGGCTGAAAATCGCTCAAAACCGCTCGAATCTCTTAAAGCCACTCAAAGCAGCAGTCAGAAGGAATGGGTATTGCTGTATTAAGTGTTTTTTGCTATACTAACAGATACCATATTTTTTCATCCGGTACCAAGCGAGGTGATCTCCATGTCAAAACCGAAAACAGGTGTTAAAACGCTGGCTCAAAACCGCAAAGCGCGCCACGACTACCATATCGAGGAAGTCTACGAAGCAGGCATCGCCCTGACGGGGACGGAGATCAAATCCGTGAGGGCCGGACGCATACAGCTCAAGGACAGCTTTGCCCGCATCCAAAATGGCGAGCTGCTGTTGTACAACGTGCACATCAGCCCGTACGACCAGGGCAACCGCTTCAACCACGAGCCGGAGCGGACGCGCAAGCTGCTGCTGCACCGTCTGGAAATCCTCAAGCTGAACAGCCTCACCCGGGAACGCGGCTATTCGCTCGTGCCGCTCAGCATTTACCTCAAGGGCGGCTGGGCCAAGGTAGAGCTGGCGCTGGTCAAAGGGAAGAAGAACTACGACAAGCGCGAGGATTTGAAGAAGAAGGATGCTGCGCGTGAAGTGGAGCGTGCGCTGCGGGAGCGGCAGAAGGTGTAGGAAGCTGGTAAGGCAGGCAGTATTGCGGGGCAGCGGGAGGACCGTCTGGGTTTATACTGCAGCGGGTCGGGCCATAGGAACGCGGCTCTTGCCTGAAAGGCCGATGCAACACTGGCTGTGTCTCATGTAAGCCAGCCAAGCTGGCGCACACTGCCAAGGCTGCCACCAATATGGCGTTGAGAACGGTATCGATCATATGCTATAGTAAGAGAGCAATGAGTGATGCCAAATCAAACGTCTGGGTGTGGAACCGTTACCGTTTTCGCCTGGGCTTTTTTTATCTCGGCAAAGCTTGGCAAAGCGAGGCTCTTGCTGTTAGACAATGAGCTTCTGACGGTAAAACGAATCGTTTCCAAGCTGTAAAGTAATTCGTAACAGAAGGCTCTCATTGCCTTTTTGACAACCATCGTCGCTTGCCTAATCGGCGGCGCGATCTTTTCCATCCTGGGGGCGTTCTGGATTCGACGGGGATGGTAGAGCATAAGAAGCGAGCCGGGGGGTTGCGGACCTCGTCATCAACGCAAACGCCATTAACTGGCAACAAACAACTTTCTCTCGCTGCTTAATAACCAGTGAGGCGCTACCATTCCATCGCCCATGTGGCATGACTAGCGCTCAACTTTAGTGGGATACGCCGGAGGTCTCCGCCTGGGGCCAAAGGAAGAAGATCAATCAGGCTAGGTTACGGGTCAGCGCGTCACTCCGCGAATCCGTCGCCGAAATGTAAATGAGTGACTGCGCTCGGAGATGCTTATGTATCGCTGTTTTCGGACGGGGGTTCGAATCCCCCCGCCTCCACCATACATATCAGTGATGTCACCTGTAGAGGTGACTTTTTTGCGTTTATGGGGAAGGTTCGCTATTTATTGCGGTTAGAAAAGCCCGTTATATCAAGCTTTTAAGGTGATCACTCAATGTATAGCGGGAGAAATCTGATGTTATTCGAGTCGGTAGGCGCTTCGTAATGAGAATTTTTAGCAGTTTTAAGTTGAGCAAATGAAGAGGAACGACGAAAATATAGAGGTTGCACAGGGGGCTCTTAGCGAGACACACCCTGTGCAAAGATGACTTGTGGTCGTTATTTCTGGACTGTAAAATCTGCAACCAATGTCTTTTCGTACAAAGTGATATCGCCTGTCTTGAATTGTAAGATCATATGCATGACCTTCGTCTCTCTCTGAATCACCACTCTCGACAAATATTTGCTTGCCACTTGGTAAATCATCTGAGGACTGGAATCTTCATTATCAAGTAGGCTGATCAGAGTCTTCATGTCGTATTTAACAGAATCGATGTAGTAGTCAGGTATGGTGACCGAGTTTAGGGTAGCCGAGAGGGTGGAGTACTCCGTATCTTTTTCAAGAAGCTCCTGCCGCATTTCGTTTAACATGTCGAGGTAATAAGGCTTAGCTTTACCTGATGCTATATCTTTCTCGATGACTTCGATCCGCTTTTTCAGAAACGTTATTTCCGTTTCTAAATCCGATAACTGCATGTAGACATGCTTATTTTGTTCTGCGTGATAACGATGGATCTCTTCTTCAAAGTGATTATCCAGTGAGAGGCGGAGTAAAGCATTTCTGAGCTTCATAGATACGATCTCTTCCACACGTTCTTTTCTCCATCCGACGTAACTGCAAAAGTCCTTACCATGCCGCTGGTAACCTCCGCAAATGTAGTATTTCTGGCCGCCATTCTTTTTGTGCGTTGACGATGAATTGCCGACCATCTTGTTTCCGCATCTGTCGCAGTACATGATGCCGCGCAACCAGAAAGGGGAGTGGGGGGGGATTTTGAATGGATTGTGTGCCTGCCCGCCGCCATTGTGGCGTTTCTTCGCTAACTCTTGGCATCTGTCGAACAGTTCTTTGGTGATGATCGACGGATGGGCATTCTCAGTGATAATCCATTCGGAGCGATCTTTTCACTTTTTGCCCTTTGTCTGGTAGTCCTGCTTGTTCCATACTCTGCGTCCGATGTAGGATTCATTGAAGATGATTGCGCGGATCGTACTTGCAGACCATTTGCCACCTTTCAGCGTAGGTACGCCTTTCTGATTGAGAAGGGTGGCGATTGCTTTGTAACCCAGCCCATCCTGAGCGTACTGGTTGAAAATCCATTTGATAGTATCTACTTCTTCACGTGGGCCGAGTACCCATACTGTTTTTGTTTTGTTAGCACTGAGCGCAATATGTTCTGTACGATAGCCATAGGGGGCATTGCCGCCATTGCTATAGCCTTGCTTGGCGTTCTGAGACATGCCTTTTTTCACTTCAGCGGCGAGGTTGACATTGTAAAACTCTGAGATGACTTCTAACATCCCTTTAAGCAACATGCCGTGTGGCGTTTCTGGATCGGTTTGTTCCGTCGAGGATATGACCTTTACGCCGTGCTTTTGCAGTAATGCTTTGTAGATAATGTGATCTTCGCGTTTGCGCGAGAATCGATCAAACTTATGGACGACGATGGCATCGAAATGACGATTCGGACGTTTCGCCATCGCAATCATCTTCTGGAACTCAGGGCGCTGATCTGTCTTCGCTGATTTGCCTTTTTCGAGGTATTCGCCGACGACCATCCATCCTTTCTCCTGGCAGAACTTGTGGATCGCCTTCAGTTGAGCGGGGATGGACAATTCTTTTTCCGCTTGATGATCGGAGGATACGCGAGCGTAGATGACAACTTTCATGTGGATACATCTCCTTTGTGGTATGGTGTATGACTTGAAAATGAAAAAGGCAGGTACGCCCGATGTGAGCGATACCTGCCTCTTGAAAACGATTTGATGATGGTCTATTTATTTTTCTTGCGCTGTTGCAATTCTGAATGCGCGGCGTCCCATTGTTGTTGGCTGACGATGGGAGGATGGCTGTTGGGTACGACGATCCATTCATCTGCATCCTTAAACTGCGTCATGCCTTTCGTGCGTTTGTTCCAGATGCGATGCCCCAGATACACCTGATTGTCGAGGATGGAGAGGACGGTCGATGGACTCCAGCGACGATCAATTGCATGTTGCAGATTGTATTCATTGAGTATGCGTGCGATCTTTTTGCCGCCCATTCCTTCCGCCGCTAACTTGAAGATGAGTTGCACAGCTTCCACTTCATGTCGTTCGCCGGGGACTAGCGTTACATGTCCATCGACGACGATGGTGCGATAGCCGTATGGAATGCGTCCTCCGCAGTGAAATCCCCGGGATGCGTTTTCTTTCATTCCCTTCAATGTCTCGTTCCTCAGATTCAGGTTGTAAAATTCAGATATAACCTCCAGCATCCCTTCCAGCAAAACGCCGTGCGGGGTGTCTGGTTCTGTTTGTTCTGTTACTAAGTACACAAAAATACCCTGCTTTTTGAGCAGGGCTTTGTAGATGATATGATCTTCACGACTGCGGCTAAAGCGGTCGAACTTATGAACCAATATGGCTTGGAAGTTCTTCTGTGGTTGCTTTGCTTTGGCGATCATACGCTGGAAAGCGGGGCGATCTGCTGTCTTTGCAGATTTGCTTTCATCGACGAACTCTTCGACGATGCTCCATCCTTTCTGATCTGCGTATCGTTGGATGGCTTCTCTTTGAGCGGGGATGGATAGCTCACGCTCGGTTTGCTGTTTGGATGATACGCGCAGATAGGCGACGACATTCATTGTGGATGCTCCTTTCAATAAAAATAACCGTACTGCGAAGAATATCAGTACGGTGGATGATGATTCTAGCATTAGCGAAGATAAACTAAGAGTCTATGAACCCTTGATAGAACGGTCTCTCTATTATGTTAGCTTCTTGTAACACGTATAAGCGGTGTAAACATTGATTTGCCAAGGTATTGCGCAATTACGGAGTCTTGCATTTTATCTGTGTCTCTATACTCGGAGAAGTTGTGCTCTTGCGTTTCTCAAGATGGAGATAATGAACCTGTGCTTCATTGATACCAAGGTGTCCGAGTATCGGGTAGTAGATAAGGGCCATGTTGTCGATATCCTTGTCGTCGGTATCGCCTGTAAAGCACATCTCGATTGAGTAGCTCTTACATGGTGCTATCTTCATCTTACGTTTGAGGGGCCGCGCGAGATAACGATGGCGGTCGGCATCATCGGTTAAGAGCCTGTCGCCGCCATCCCTCAGAATCGGTGATTGCTTTGGAACGATATAAATGTCGCCGCTCACTTCAATAATCGGCCCCCCGGATGATCCCAAGTCAAAGAGTGCAATCTTCAACGATTCATTTGATCTGTATTGGGAGGCGTTTGCATACCGTTTCTTGTAATGGTATCTGATGTTACATTCATAGATTTGTCGGTCGTTCTCAACGATCTCCTTGTTGATGCCGTCCAGCACCGACTTCATTACGAGTAAGGGAGGTACATCATCTGCTTGCCGTTGGGTAGTAACGGTGATGTCTACTCGGTATTCTCCTTTGGGCAATGGAAGAGGGATTCCTACTGATTTTGACTTGGCTCTAAGTAGCATCGACACTTTTTCCTGAAAGGCCATCATAACAACGCTTTGTTGTCGTTCAATTTTAGTGCCATCGTTAAGCTCATAATATGTGTCATGAGATAGCTCTCTCGGCTCCTCATGGACGCAAAAGTAAGAACTTGAATCAAAGGACAAGAGTACCTTCTCATCTTTCCGAAAAGCGTTAACCACTTTTGCTTTGTCCGTATAGAGACTACCATGCATTTTCATAAGATGACGCTTCCTTTGCCGAGTAATTTAACAAGCTCATCAACGTGACGCTTAATTAGAACATGAGGGCGGAGGACAATGATTTCATACTCATTTTTCTGTAGTGAAACCCCGACTCTAGCGTCTCTAACAAAGACTTTCTCTCCATCTTTTTGTTGAAAGATACATCTTACAGGTCTGAATAGGTCAGCATTGATGAACGATTGAATTGTCTGGAATGTATTGTAGGGTGTGCTTTTTACGTCGTAGCAGAAACGTGTATCAAGCTCTAACTCCCCGTTCTGTGTGATATGCATAATGTCTGGATCGATGCCGCCATAATACCGAAGCCAGTTATATTGATACATTAGGAGGAAGATTTTAAGTTTTCTCTCATCCCATCCTGTTCTTGTTACAGATTGATCTAACATCTTCTCTGTGATAGCTAATTTAGGAACCATGATATAGCCATAATTGTGCTGTTTCAAAGGAGAGGGATTTCGTTTAATTTCTTTACAACTGTAAAATGTATCAAGCTCTGGCAGATAGTCTGGTGCAGACAATACATGTGCTTGGAAACGCAATTTATCATCTTCTCTAATGTCTCGGATAAAGTGATGAGTTTCTAACCAATCAAGAGACCATTCGATATATGATGAGTATGGAGGCAGTTTTAATGTCTCGGCGATCTTTTGTTTGCTGGAAAAATATACTTTTCCAGAAAGACCATCGCAGTACATGCATAGGTATAGATAGACCTTGAATGTAGTGTTCGCAAGTTGGGGATGGTCGGGGAAATCAGGGTAAATATCGCTTATGACTTTCCTCGGGAAAGAGAAGTTTTGCGCTGAAAGCTCAAAGTGGTTCTTACCTGGCGTGAGGTTCATCTGTACGATAGTTTTATTCAGATTAGATAGTTTTCTGGTATATTTCATAGGGCCTCCAGATGACGAAAAAAATTGTCTAAGACTATGTTAATTTCGGTCACTTCGATTACGTCTAATATGGATATCCCAACTATGTTTCCTGCTTCGAGTCTGTAAAATATTTTGTGTAAACTCTCAACCTCTAAACTACAATTAGGAGTAGAAAGGTTGGGAGATTTTTATGATGTCAAAAGAGCAGATCAAGCAGTGGATCAAAGAGAAAAACATGAAGTCAGTGGACGACGTACAGTCAGCGTTAAAGGATCTATTCGCAGACACAATCCAAGAAATGCTGGAAGCTGAAATCGAGTCCTCTCTTGGATACGCCAAGCATGACATGAAAAACAAGCGGACAACCAACAG
>NZ_RHHO01000042.1 GCF_003710865.1 Brevibacillus borstelensis
GGAAGCGCGGCAACGCGTGGAGCTGACGAATACTAATCGGTCGAGGACTTATCCACACAATCCTTACAGCATGCATATCCAGTTTTGAAGGAATCAATCAAGCCATCCATTTCGGATGGCTTTTTGCTTTTACAAGAATCTTTATGGATGGAAGTCGAGTGAGTTTGCCTCAGCAAATGAGCTGGCCCCCCAATAGCACCGGGCGAGCAGGTAGCTACCTGTATCTGTCCGGTTTTTTATTTGTGAACAGGGGCGCATATTTGTGTACTGCCATGGATATTTGTCTCTTTTTTGCCATTTCTGGTAGCCCGGTTGAGTCATTTCAAAACTGTCAGAGACTGGTATTCTGAAAATGAACTTGGTGAAACGAGAAACAAGGGGGGAGGCACCTGTTTACGAAGGAGAAACACCCGTATGCGAGAGAGAAAAACCTGTATACAAGAGAGAAAAACCTGTTTACGAAAGGGAGGTACCGGCACAGGCGGCACTTGAACCTGCAACGGGTCCTTTGGAGGCTTTTCATCGCCGCTTTTGCAGTTGCTGCCGTGTCCATTCCGGGAAAGGCGACAGCGGCAACGTCATTATTGCAGGAGTTGATTGACCAGGCAAAGCCTGGCGAGACGGTACTCATACCGGCAGGAGCGTATCAGGGGCCGGTCCGGGTGACCAAGCCGATCAAGCTGCTGGGACAAGGCACCGTGGAGATCACCAGTACGGGAAAGGAACCGGCTCTGGTCATTCAAACGGACCACACGACGGTGCGAGGGATACGGATCGTCGACAAGCGAATTAATGAACCGGATGCGTCGGTAATCGTCAAAGGCAGCTACAACGTTCTTGAGCAGCTTGTGATCGAGACGATGGGGACAGGCATGCAGCTGATCAAGGCCGATCACAACATACTGAAAGAGATTGCCGTAATCGGCGGAGTCGATGAACCGGATGAAGGCCAGGAGGAAATTGGGCATGACCATAGTCAGCACAAGCTGCTGGTCCCGAAAAGCACCGGCCCCAAGCCGCAAAAAGGAAACGGCATTAACCTGGATCAGTCCCACTACAATCAACTGACATCCAATCGGATTGGGAACATGTTTGACGGAGTTTATTTGGAAAATAGTAATTTCAATACTATTGAACAAAATTTCGTCGAAAAGTCTCGCTATGGGTACCACTTCATGGGGACGGCCGATACCAAGCTCCTTGGCAATACGGGAAGCGCTAATGTTACGGGAGCGATGCTGATGGAAACGACGCGAGCCACAGTCAAGGAGAACAGGTTCGTCAAGCAGAGAGAGAACCCCAATTCGCAAGGAATCCTTTTGTTCGACGTCACCCAGTCACAAATCGAGAACAACTTGATCGAGGGAAATCGCGTCGGACTGTTCATGGAACAATCCAGCGAAAATCTTTTTAAGGGAAATCAGCTTGAGAAAAACTTTATCGGCATGCAGCTAAAAGAGGCGGCCCACAACGAGGTAACAGCCAACCAGTTCATCTCCAATGTCATTCAGGGTCAGGCGCAGGCAAGCAAAGAGAATCTTTTGGAGGGGAACTACTGGGATACGATGCAGGGAATTGACCTTGATGGGGATCAACACAGTGATATCCCGTACGAGATGAACCCGTTTTTTCTTGCGTTGACGGGAGCTGTCCCGCCGTATCAGCTGTTTTTTCAAGCGCCAGGGTTTGTCTTTTTAGAAGGATTGTTTACATCCGGTACAGGTACGGCCATCCGGGATCCTCGTCCACTGATGGCACCTGCTAAAACGGTACTGGTGGCTACCGACGGGATTCTGCCCGCAGAGCAGACCGAGGAGCAACCCGAGGAGCGTACCTGGGTGATGAGTATCAGTGCATGCTTACTGGCGCTGACGAGTTTGGGAATCTATATGGGAGTGAGACAAAAATGAAGAAATGGAAAATTGCAGCAGGCGCGATGATGGTAGCTTCTGTACTGATGATGGGCTGTGGCAAAGAGGAGGCACAGCCGGTAGAGATTGTGGAGGGCGTGGACAAGTGCGATATTTGCCATATGGAGGTCGCCAATAACCAGCACGCGACCGAAATTGTGCTCAAGGACGGAAAAGCTTTGAAATTTGATGACATCGGCTGCATGTACCGCTGGACGAATGAAAACGGAACAGAGCAAGTGGATGTCCAATTTGTTCGCGACTACCTTTCCAAGGAATGGGTGAAATCCGATCAGGCCAGCTACGCTTATGACGAGAGCTATAAAACGCCGATGGGCTATGGCGTGTACTCCTTCAAAGAGAAAACGGCTGCAGAGGTATTCGTACAGGAGCAGCAAACAGGCAAAGTGATGAGTGCGCAAGATTTGAGCAGCCACAGCTGGGAATCCAGTATGAAGAAGCATAAGGAAGAGCATGGGGGAGGCCACAACGGTGACGGCCAATCCGGTACCCACGGCGCGAATGCGGACGCAAATGGCTCGCACACGCCAAGCGCCGAAACGCAAGGCAAACACAATTGATCAGGGGAAGTGGCAGAAGTGCACATCGATAAAATCGCCAAACGGGAGATCAAGATCGGTTTTCGCAATCCGTGGGCATATTCCTTTATGGCTCTTTTTTCTCTGTTCAGCCTAGCCTTGCTGATCATCCAATCCCAATCGTTTATGGAAGGGTACACGTACACGACAGGGACTATGCTGAACCTGATTCTGTACCTCCTTCCCCTGATGACGATGCTGCTCGCCTCCTTTTCTCTTACCGCAGAAAAGGAGGAGGGGAGCTGGCAGCTGCTTTCTACATACGCGATCACCACGCCCGCTTTTTTATGGGGCAAGTATTTTGGATTGGCGGTGGTGCTCGTTTCGATCGTCTGCTTCGGTTACGGCGTATCCGGGCTGCTCGGGTCGTTTTTAGGGACTGGCTTTACACTTTCCGCCCTGCTTTTTTTCCTGTTCTTCTCCGTTTGCATTGTTTTGCTGTTTTTGGGAATCGCGATCGTCGTCGGTACATTGAGCAAAAACCGCTGGCAGGCGCTCACGTTCGGGGTGAGCATCTGGTTCTTCTTTATTCTCGCATGGCCGACGATACTCATCTCGGTAGTAAGCTTTTTGCCTTATACATGGATCAAGCCAATCCTGCAAATCGCCACCTGCCTCAATCCGGCCGAGTTTGTACGGATTTTCTCGGTAGTCAGAATGGGGGGCGGCTCCATCTTTGGTCCGGAATATTATAACTGGGTCACCTGGATGCAGTCTCCGCTTGGCATTGTCGGGTTTATCGCTCTCAGTATCGGGTGGATTGTCTGTACGATGGGGATTGCCACATTCATCTGGGAAAGAGGGAGATACCGTGATTAATATCGGGTTGGAAATGGTGCAAGTGACGAAAAAAATAAAGGGAAAAACGATTGTCCACCCGTTTGATCTTACCATCAGGCCAGGGCAGGTCGTTGCGCTTTGCGGCGGCAACGGGGCAGGAAAAAGCACGATTTTGCGAATGATTGCGGGACTAACCCAGCCGACCTCTGGCACCATTGAGCTGAATAGACTGGACCGGAAGCTTGACCGCGAGTATTATTTGCGGCAAATCGGCTACATGCCTGATCACTTCAACTTTGGTGCGGGCTTGACCGCCAGCGAGACAATCCGTTTTTTTGCCTCCCTCAAGGGGCGTACTGCACAAGAGGCAGAGGCCGCGCTAAGAGCTGTCGGTCTGGAGGAAGCCCGCAACAAACGGGTCTCGGTGTTTTCCAAAGGGATGCAGCAGAGACTGCTCTTTGCTCAAGCTATTCTGGACAAACCTGCATTGGTTGTTTTGGACGAGCCTACAAACGGTTTGGACCCGTATTGGATGGATACGTTTGTCAGTCTGGTCAAGGAAGTGAAACAGGCAGGGCAAGCCGTCATCTTCTCGACGCATCAGCTGCAGGTGGCTGAGGAAGCGGCCGACCGGGCCATTTTTCTGATGGACGGAAAGATGGTCAGTACGGGAACGATTGAGGAGTACCGCGCCCAGTACGGAACATCCGGCTTGCAGGGGGCCTTCGCCAGTCTGGTTAGCCGAAAGCCTTCCGATGGCGAAGAGGACAGGTCTGCCTCGCCAGTAAAAATTACAATCAGAAAGCGTGAGAATGAGCAGCATGATGAATAACAAAAGGATTTTCTTCCGTTTCCTGTTCGGAGGGGCAGCAGCACTGGCCGCGGTTGTCCTGGCAGCCAATTTTACCAAAATAACAGCAGCCCCTCCCGACGATACCCGAATGATCCTGGAGCATACTCATCGCACCTATATCTCTCCGCCATGCTACGAACAGGCGCAAAAGACCAATCATATCGCCGAATCTACGCTTGGAGAGGCTCGGACGCATTCCTACAGCCCAGAGTCAGCCTGTACCGAGCAGTCCTTGCAGCCGATTCAAATAACGCTTTCCGCCTGGCTGCAAGAAAAACTGGGCATTCAAAAAGGAAAGTGGGATTGGTAAGGGAAACTGGGACTGGCTACAGGGAGCATCAAGCGCAGGAACAACAGCAGGTTTGCGGTGCCGAAGCGATAGTGGCGCCGCTTTTTCCCGCAAGTAAACGCGCCTTTTGCCAAAGCGCAGAAACGGCAATCCGCCTGATAGATTTCTGCTTGAGATACTTCAATGCATGCCGAGAAATGAAATCCAGCTCCCGCTGCCTTTCCATAACCTGCATCTCCGCTACATAAATATTGTCCATCCTATCTCGTCTCCCTTGTTTATTTTTGATTGCAGCAAACAGTCGCATCTTTGGAATGAACATCGGCGTCCTCTTTTGTATAAAAGAACTCCCACTCATTGCCGTCGGGGTCTACTACCCAAAATTTGTCCTGTACCGCATAACAGCAGGTGGTATCGACCTCTTCCTTTTCGATGGTGAGTCCGGCTGCTTGCAGGCGCTCGCGATGTTCGGCCACTTCCCTCGCGCTGTCCACTTGAAAGCCGAAATGGTTGACCTGATTGCCGCCTACCTTGGACCGGGCATTGAGTGTAAAATTCAGGCGGACAGCCTCGACCAGAAACTTGGCGTAGTCGTCCTTTGTTTTGACCGGGTCAACACCGAAAAGACGGGTATAAAAGTCAACCGATTGATCAAGCCGTGTGCAATTGATTCCGACATGTGCATATTTCATGAAAACAACCTCCTATATCAAAAATATTTGATGGATATATCAAAAAAAATTGATGAATAGACGAAAAAGAAATCAGCAGCAATCGCTGCTGCAGCGAAATACACAGCACAGCTCTTCGGATAACAAGCGGTTGACCTCTGCGTGATTCAGCCAATAGTAGTTCCAGACGCCGTCGCTTTCCTTCTGGATCAACCCGGCATCGAGCAAAATTTTCAGGTGATAGGAAAGCTTAGACTGCGCCATCTCCAGCACTTCCGCCAGGTCGCAAACGCAGACCCGGCCGTGCTTGGTCAGCTCGTGCATGATCTGCAGTCGTTTTTTATCTGCCAAAGCCTTGAATTTACTTTCAAAGAGGTCAAAAGCTGGTTCTGTAGATGCTGTGTCCGATGGAGCTGTTTCAGAAACTGTGCTGATTTCTTTCATGGTCCGTTCCTTTCATCAAAAACTTTTGATATAGGCAATCATATGCGAAACGGATGTTTTTGGCAATCCATAAAATCAAATTTTTTTGATGAAGGCTATCGTTCGCCCTGCGTTACCCGACCAAAGCGCCAATGATCGGATAGGAGAAAGGACGTCCGCCGAGCGAATACAAAATACCTTTGATCGGGTAGTACAGCGCCATCAGGCCAAAAACGACAAAGAATGGAATGCCGATCAGGATGAAGACAAACGGCCAGGATATTGCAATCAGAACCCCGATAATCACGTGAAACAGCAATGCCTGAAGCGCTGTATTCTTAACCTCTCGATCGGCCATGAGCAGCCAGACGAGCAGCGGCACCAATACAGGTGCGAAAAAAGCGCTGGCGTGCGTGATAGCTTTTACTCCCTTATGATCCATGATAGATCCTCCCAGATAACGAAATAATAATGTCTATGTCCTTATAATACGAAACAGCACCTGCTTTCGTAACAGCCAAAAGCTTGAACAGGAGATCCACCTTGAGACGGAGAAATTGATTGGAAAAATCAGTCACATCCGTTATCATGAACATCACTTGTTTCGCTTATCCATTTAATCATGAAAGGGCTTGTTAAGAGGGGGATAACGTTGGGGAAATTGACCTTGTGGCAATTGATGAAAAAAGGCAATAAATCTTCTGCGGCGGCAGCACTGGGTAACACGGGCCTGGCGATCATAAAAGGCATCGCGGCTGCTTTGAGCGGCAGCGGGGCGATGTTTGCTTCGGCCATGCATTCTGTCGCCGATGCCGTCAACCAAGGATTTGTCTATGCGGGAAGTGTGCTTGCGGAAAAGGAGCCAACTCGTCGATTTCCGTCCGGTTTTGGCCGGGTCATCAACATCTTTTGCATGGTGGCTGTAATTGTGGTTACGATCATGGCGTATGAGACGATCTTGGAGGGCTTCCATCTGCTGGCCCACCCCGTACAGGCTGGACATTTTATACTCAATCTTGTCGTATTGCTCCTGGCTGTTGGCGTAGACGGCTTTATTCTGGTGAAAGCGATGAAGGAAATCGCCCGAGAGACGAGGACGGAAGCAAAAGGAATGGCTGTTATAAAAGTCGCATTTCAAAATGTTGGGCGTGCGGCGCCTCCGACCCGGCTGGTGTTTTACGAAGATCTGGTTGCGACATCAGGGGCTTTGCTCGCGTTGCTAGCGGTCATCGTCACCCAGTTGACCCCTGTGAAGGCACTGGACGGCATTGCGACGATTCTGATCGGAATCCTGATGGTCTTGGTGGCGTTTAAGGTTGGCTACGACAATATGGTGGGCTTGATCGGCGTGGCCGCTCCTCGCGAGGTGGAGGATCGGGTGGCGCGCATTATTTTTCAGGACCCTTCTGTAACGGATATCAATCGGATGAGAATTATGCAAGAAGGGCGCTTTTACCATGTTGAAGTTTATCTGGAGCTGGTAAAAGGTCTGACGCTTGCGGATGCAGACGATATCAAATTCCGGGTGCGGGACGAGCTGTTGAAGGACCCGGACATTACGGATGTCACGCTGGGCATTCTGGAGGACAACGACGTCCGCGACTGGCGGCCGGAAAAAGAAGAGCCCCAGCCGGTTCAATAGAAACGAAGACCCGCCCTGCCGTTCACAAACCTTCCACGTTTGATGTGATTCCAGTCACAGATGCGGAAAATGCCCCCCTTTATACTGAGAGTTGTCAAAGAAATTGACCTCAGGAAAGAAGGAGGGCCTAGCATGCTTAGTCCACAAACCATTGCGATCATCAAATCGACTGTGACTGTCCTCGAGGTGCACGGCAAAGCCATTACAACCAGATTTTACGAAATGATGTTTGCAAGCCATCCCGAACTTTTGAACATATTCAATCACGCCAATCAAAAGCAAGGCCGTCAGCAAACAGCCCTTGCCAATGCCGTTTATGCGGCGGCTGCCCATATCGACAATCTGGAAGCGATCCTGCCGGCAGTGAAGCAAATCGCCCATAAGCATCGGAGTCTGGGCATCAAGCCGGAGCATTATCCCATCGTCGGGGAGAATCTGCTTGCCGCTATCAAGGATGTCCTGGGCGATGCGGCGACCGATGAAATCATCAATGCCTGGGCCGAAGCATATGGTGTCATCGCCGATGCCTTTATCAGCGTGGAAGAAGGCATGTACCGGGAAGCCGAGGCAGCAGAGGGGGGCTGGAGAGATTTTCGCGATTTCGTCGTGGTCAAAAAGGAGAAAGAGAGCGCTGTCGTAACATCTTTCTACCTGAAGCCAAAGGATGGCGGACCGCTTCCTCCCTTCCAGCCTGGCCAGTACATCAGCGTGAAAATGACAGTACCCGGTGAGACTCATACGCATATTCGCCAGTACAGCCTGTCCGACAGTCCCGGCAAGGAATATTACCGCATCAGCGTCAAGCGTGAAGACGGAGGAGAGGAGAAACCGGCTGGAATCGTCTCCTGCTATCTTCACAGTCATGTGCAGGAAGGCGATATCCTGCAAATCAGCGCACCTGCCGGCGATTTCATTCTGGATACGGAAGCCGACACGCCTGTGGTGCTGTTAAGTGGCGGCGTTGGGCTTACGCCGCTGGTGAGCATGCTTCAAACACTAGCGCAGCGTCAACCGAAAAGGCCGGTCATGTTCATTCATGCGGCTCGCAACAGTCTGACTCATGCGATGAAGGAGCAGGTAACTCAGCTTGCACGTCGTCATGAAAATGTACGGTCATATGTTCTTTACTCTGAGCCGACTGAGGAAGACCGCAAGCTCGGCGGCTTTGACAAGGAAGGCCATGTCGATCTGCCATTGCTGCAGTCACTGCTCCCCGATAACCGGGCTGATTTTTATTTCTGCGGCCCCGTTCCGTTTATGAAAACCGTCTATCGCGCGCTGCAGGAATGGGGAGTACCGCATGAACGCATCCACTACGAGTTTTTTGGTCCAATGGGTAGCTTGAATGAATAATTTTTAGTATAAATAAAATGTCCATTGTCTTTTCGCCCTCCGCTGCAAAGCGGAGGTATTTTTTTTCTTGCAATGCAAGCTTGCTCTCTCATCTCTCACTTATAATGGATGATTATGGGAGGCGTGATAGTGTGCATACAAAAAAACAACTTCTTTGGGCAGACTTGTCGTTACTTTTTATAGCTCTTGCCTGGGGCTATACGTTTATCCTGTCCAAGGATCTGCTGACGGAGCTGACACCCTTCGTTTTCACCGGAACGCGCTTCCTCGTCGCGGCTTTGATCCTGTTGCCGTTTGTTTGGAAACGTCTGAGGTCCGTTAGCCGGGAGGTGTGGATACAAGGAGCGGTTTGCGGAATTGCCTTGTGTGCCGCCTACACCTTGCAAATCCTGGGGATCGAGAGGACGACACCGGGCAAGGCCGGAGTTATTACAGGAACCAATGTGATTCTCGTTCCATTTTTGTATTTCCTGTGGAGAAGGCTGCCGGTAAAAAAGGGGGCAGTCATAGGCTCTCTGCTCGCTTTCTCAGGTCTGCTTTGTTTGTCGGGGGAAGGGGAATGGGCCGGGCTGTCGTCGGGCGATCTGCTCGTGTTCCTCTGTGCCGTCTTTTTTGCGCTGCACATCCTGATGGTCGACCGAGCCTATGAAAAGCACCAGGACATCGATACGCTTGCCTTTGTGATGATTCAGCTGATGGTTGTGGGCGTGATCGATACGGCGATTGCTGCCGTCAGCGAGCCGATTCCTCATCAGCTCAGCGGGTACGGCTGGTTTGCTTTCTGGTTTGACTGCCTGATCGGGACGCTTTTGGCCTATGTCGTTCAAATCAAGGCACAACAATTTTCTCCGCCGGTTCACGTGAGCATCCTGCTCTCCTTGGAAGCGGTTTTTGCCTTTCTTTTCTCCTGGCTCCTGTGGGGAGAACCGCTGACCACTGTCGTAGTGATCGGGGTGGCTCTCATGCTTGCGGGAATCTACGTGACGGAGCTGTCAGACCACAAGGAAAAGGCGGATGAAGTGGACCGCATTTGATCAAAATACGTGTATCCATCCTTTATCGGAGGGAGACAAAGCGCAATTTTTGCCGTTTTTATCTGGAGCTTTGAAAAATCGGATATACAGGAGCAGCTCTGCACATGATCAACCAGCGCAAGTGGACCTGGAAGCAGGAAGTGATCGCAGGTCTTACGACTTTTTTTACGATGGCTTACATTATGGTGGTAAACCCGCTTATTTTGGCCGATGCCGGTTTGCCGTTTGAACAGGGCTTCACCGCAACGATCATAGCCACTGTGGCGGGAACCTTGATCATGGGCCTGTGGGCCAATTACCCGATCGCTATCGCGCCGGCTATGGGGCTTAATGCGTATTTCGCCTACTCGGTTGTGAAAGCGGAGGGCGCCCTGACGTACACTGTCGCCTTTTCGGCTGTCTTTGTCGCCGGAGTGGTGTTTGTCCTGTTGTCTTTGACGCCGCTTCGCTCCAAGCTGATCGAAGTGATCCCCGATAATCTCAAATACGCCATTACGGCCGGGATCGGTTTGTTTATTACTTTTATCGGTCTGCGCTTAACAGGGCTTGTCACTGATCACCCGACCAATCTGGTCGCGTTGGGCGACCTTCACTCTCCGCAAGTTGTCCTGGCCTTGATCGGGCTCGGTGTCACGCTTGTATTTTTATCGCTCAATCTGAACGGTGCGCTTTTTTTCGGAATGGTGGTCACCGGACTGCTGGCTTGCCTGAATGGGCAGCTAACTTTTGAAAAAGGACTCATTTCCACTCCTTCACTGCCGAATGGTTTGATCGTTTTAAGCCCGATTCAGGCTTTTTCTGATGTGGCCAGCTACGGATTGTACGCTGTCGTTTTCTCCTTTTTGCTGGTTACCTTGTTTGATACGACTGGAACTGTGCTCGGAGTGAGCAGGCAAGCGGGATTACTGGTGGACAACAAGCTTCCCCGGGCAGAGAGGGCGCTGGTTGCGGATTCCGCTGCTACACTGATCGGCTCCGTATTCGGAACCAGTCCGACGTCCGCCTACATCGAGTCGGCCTCAGGGGTAGCGGCAGGAGGACGCACGGGAGTCACAGCGGTAGTGGTGGCGCTCCTGTTTGGAATCGCAGCGTTTTTTGGCCCTCTGGTGGGTGCCGTATCAGGGATTTCTGCGATTACTTCTCCGGCGCTCGTCGTGGTAGGCTCCATGATGCTGGGCAATGTCCGCTATATCGATTGGGATGCGATGGACGAGTCTTTCCCCGCCTTTCTCGTCATCGTCAGCATGCCGCTCACCTCCAGCATCGCGACGGGGATCGCGCTCGGGTTTATTTCCTACCCGCTGATGAAGGTGTTGAAAGGGAAATGGAGAGAAGTGCATCTCCTTGTTTATATTTTTGCTATCCTGTTTATTTATCAGCTTGCATTCTTGCCGCATTAAGGCAGATGCGAAAAGCGCCCTCTTCCTGCTCAAGACAGGGGAGAGGGCGCTTTGCTTTTTCCGCGGTGGCGTGCCCACTCAGGCAGCACCATTCCGAGCAGGATGACGACCACGCCAAGCCATTGCAGCAGGCTGACAGACTCCTGCAGGATGAGGTAGGAAGAAAAGACGGCCGTCGGCAGCTCCGCAGCTCCCAGGATTCCGGCCATCCCCGGACCGGTGTGCGGGACTCCGAAAGTAAAGCAAACAGTCGGGACAAACACGCCGAACAAGGCGAGCAGAAACACATATCCAAACAGGCCTTCCCACAGCACGCCGCTGGTGAGAAAGGCTGGTGGGTAGATAAGAAATATGAGCAGCATAGAGCCAGTCGACATAAAAGATGTACGAATCCAGGGATTCACGTCGGCAGCCGCTTTTCCGCTAAAAAAGATAAACAAGGTGTACGAAACGGCAGCCAAAAGCCCAAAGATGACACCGACGAGCGAAAATTCGCTGATTCCTTTGTCCAGCACACCCCCGGCCAAAAGCGTGCCCGCGAGCAGCAGAACGAGTGAAAACAAGGTGGGCGCAGAAGGTTTTTTGCGTGTGAGGATGGTCTCCAGCAAGACGCCCATCCAGGTAAACTGAAACAGCAGAACAATCGCAATAGAAGCGGGTATATGCTGCAAGGCGTTGTAGTAGAGCAAACCGGTGGAGCCGACCGGAAGTCCAGCAGCCAAAAGCAGAAGAATACGCTTGAGAGGCGGCTTATGGCGCAGGGCAAAGAGGGCCGGTATCCACGTTAGTACGAAACCAAAAAAGATCTGCCCGCCTACTACTTCCGCCGGTGAATATCCTTGTCCGTAGGCCAGCTTGACAATCGTCGACAAAATTCCATAGCTGCATGCGCCCAAAAAGACAAGCAGAATGTATCGCATAGGTATGTAACTCCTTACAGTGTGTTTGTACTTTGCTAGGATAATACGAATATTTCCTTTTGTCTATGTATGGAAAATTTGATGGCAAAAAAATCCGTTCAATCAACAAATAACAGGTTTATTGTCCACTCCAAGGTGGAAGGTATTGAAGTGTCACCGAATATTGGCAGCAAACCAGATTCAGTTTGTCAAACAGAGCGGGCATCTCCTTTTCATAGCGTATGCTTGGAGGACAGGAGATATCCTTTTGCCAAAGTGTCGTCGCAGCCAAAAAACTGACTGAGAAGGGGGAGGCTCATGTTTTCTAAAGCAAAAGATCGAATATTTGCAGCCTTGCTGTTTTTGTGCCTGATCCCCATCATCCTCGTCAGCCTGGTCAACTATCATGCGGCGAAAAAGGCGCTGTTTGAACAGTACTCGACAAACATCCGGGAACACATGCGCCGCCTTGACGACCAACTTTCCCTCTACTCGATGGTAGGGCAACGGGAACTGGACAAGCTGGCGGAAAAATTGTCAGCCCCGATCAATTCCGGCAAGCTCATCATGCCTCCAGGCAGAGGCCATCCCCCCTCCACTCCGACTGCTGAGACAGCGGCCGTACTTGAAGCTTTTACCGAAATTCAGAAAAAACACGCAAACTCGCGAAATATTTGTCTGATCGGCATTGATGGGACCTCCCTCTTCTTGCTGCCGAAAAACGGGGGAAGTGAAAGCGACCCGCGAGGATGGGATGTTTACCATCATACGTTGAGGGACGGGCAGGGCCATTTTCATATTATGAAGAGCGACGGTCGGGAAGGAGAGAGCTGGTGGACCTCCCGTCTGATAAAGGATGACCAGGGCAGGCTTTTTGGGGTTCTGGCGATAGAGTGGAATGCCAAACAAATCAACAAATGGCTGCAGAAAGATATCCGACCGACCAATACGACGCTGCTCATCTTTTCCAGAGGCAATATGCTGCTTTTTGGAGACAAGGACGGAACCGACAGGGAAGACTGGACGGGTCAGGAATATTCTTCGGTGCTCCAAGCGCTGCAGGAAGGTACCGGAAAAGAAGTCATTCCGTTCATTCATGGAAATGAAGAAATGCACCTGTTTCACTACATGTCGCCTGTATCGGGATACACCTACGTAGAGCTCCTGCCGAACAGTGCGATTGACCAACAGCTAAATCCGCTGAAAGAGATCTTTTGGGTGGTCACGATTCTGGTGGTGTTGTTGGCGGTGATCATTACCCGGCGGGTGGCCAAGTGGATTGACAGACCGATCCGTTCCCTGGTCGAGGCGACGGAAGCCTTGCAGCAGGGCGATTTCTCCATACGGGTAAAAAAACACGGGCTGCAGGAGATATCTCAGCTTGAGGATAAATTTAATCAAATGGCCTCACAGCTTCAGACGCTGATCCAACGCGAGCGGGATTACATGCAGACAGGGCTCGATCAAATCGTCCGGAGCTTCTATCTGGCCGTTGAAATGAAGGACCCATATACCGCGGGGCACAGTGAACGCGTCACGGAATATGCGCTGATTATCTACGATCATATGGACGAACGAAAAAAAGCGGAATTTTCCCGTGATGACCTTCGTTTTGCAGGGTTGATGCACGATATTGGCAAGGTGGCGATACCTGATCGCGTCCTGCTCAAAGACGGAAAGCTGACGGACGAGGAGTATGAATTGATCAAGCTGCATGCCTCGATCGGCGCGAATATCGTCAATCAAATCGTAAGTCTTGCCCACGTGAGCCCTGGTGTCCGCCATCATCATGAGAGGTGGGACGGCAGGGGGTACCCGGACAGGCTGGCGGAAAAGGATATCCCGCTGATGGGGAGAATTTTGGCAGTTGCCGATACCTTTGATGCGATGACTTCAACTCGTTCTTACCGAAAAGCGCTTTCCATGGAGGAAGCTCATGCCGAGATCCTCCGCTGCGCCAGCACCCAGTTTGATCCGGAAATCGTTCAGGTGTTCAGCAAGGCTTACAAAGCAGGTTGTTTCCATAGAAACAAGCTTCCATCCTACACCAACCAAAGCGATCTGCCGGCAGCTGCACAAGCCTGAGGGGGAGATTCCCTCTTTTGGTTGGCTTTACGCCTTGCGATTACACCTTATCTTTGGTATGCTTATGCTACCGTGCTAGACGGGGAGGTTGCGGTGCCCTGTAACCTGCAATCCGCAATAGCAGGGTTGAATTCCTATCAGAGGTCTTCTCATGTGAGGCTGCCTTATGATGGCGGTGTTGAGGAGCGGGTCCTGTGCAACGTGAACCCATGAACCTGGTCAGGTCCGGAAGGAAGCAGCCATAAGTGGATCATCGCGTGTGCCGCAGGGTAGCCTGTTCTGAGCTGTAGTCATAAGTAACGCTTGGATGGGGACGATCGACGATAGGTGCACGGTATATAATATAAATAATGAAGAACAGACGGTATGTTCCTGAGCGGATCGTACCGTTTTTTATTTAGCCATAGACTGCCATGAGCCGTTCATGACAATTTTTGTTGCTTTCTGGCGATCTCTAGCGAAAACATTTCCGGTAAAAATCGGTTGTTCCGGAAGGTTATTCCCATTTTTTGACGAAATTGTACGTGAACGGCAGACGCTTGAAAAATGCTAAGGTCAGGGGGGACAAGCTGTGGGAGAATCAATGTCGTTACATCTCGTCGGCTCGTCCAAAAGATTGCAACAGTTTGTCCAACAGTTGCCAACTGCTATTTTCCTGGTAGATCAAGCGGGATGTATCGTAGAGGTGAATGAACAGCTGTTGCGTGTCACAGGCTATCGATACGAAGAGCTGATCAACAAGCCCTTTCACCTTCTTTTGCCGTACGACGGTACGATAGAGCAGTTGTATTTGGAACTAATGGGCCAGGAAGCTGACCAAACGCTGGATGTGCTCTGGCAGGACAGTCAGGGCAGAACTGGCAAAACGCCAGCGATAATTATGATGCAGCCCGGAGAACATCCGTCTTATGTGGTCCACTTGTTTGAGCTGGGCAAAGAAACGGAGAACACGCTCTCCCAAAGGCTGATTGACAAACTTACGAATGACAGCAGCCTGGGTTTGTTTGTGCTGGATGAGCAAGGACGTATCGTAGAAGCGAGTCAAATGGCTTGCAAACTGCTGGGAAAAAACCGCATGGAGGTCATCAATAAGCACGTAGACCAAATCTTCGCCGGGATCCCGGAGGATCATCGACTCATCAGACGCGAACTGTTGGACGGTGTCAAACTCTACAACATGGCGACGTCATGGAGCAATGACAACCAACGCTATGAACTAATTGTCGACGCCAACACGCTTCAGGATGAATCGGGTAAAACCGTAGGTGCTTTCTTTCTCTTTAAGGATATAACAAACCTGCGCTCCTTCGAGCAAAAAATAGAGCGGAACGAAAGGCTGGCCATGATCGGGCAGATCGCTGCCGGCACCGCACACGAAATCCGCAATCCGCTCACGTCCATAAAAGGTTTTTTGCAAATGTTTTTGCAATCGTTTAGCGAAAACGGGATGGATCGCGAACGAACCTACACCGAAATCATGTTGACGGAGATCAACCGGATCAACTCTCTTGTCAGCGAGTTTTTACTGCTGAGCAAGCCCCGTGATGTGCAGTACGCGATCGTCGATTTGAATACCGTTTTTGAGGAAATCCTGCCGATCGTGGAATCGCAGGCTTTGCTCTACGGCGTTGAAGTCCAGTTTTCGTCCCGAGGCAAATTGCCGCTTGTCGTGGGGGATACCGAACTATTGAAACAGGTTTTCATCAATATTTGCAAAAACGGGATTGAGGCCATGGGAGAACAGGGGACCTTGAACATCTCCCACCACATCGATCCAGACGGCGACAAGGTCAGCATTGATATCAGAGATTCCGGACCGGGAATACCGTTGTACATTATTGACAAAATATTCGACCCTTTCTTTACCACAAAAGAAGAGGGGACCGGCCTGGGCCTGTCTGTTTGCCAAAAGATCATTCACGATATCGGTGGACAGATTCGCGTTTCCACCAAAGGATATGGCACGACCTTCCACATCCTGCTCCCCTATTTGTAAACAAGACCTTCTACGAGGCGTCCCGCAAGCAGTACGGGGCGTTTTCTTTGTACGATGCGGAGCAGATGTTGTATAATAGATGAGATTCGGAAGAGGACTGTGCAGATTGGAGTGTCACACAACCATGGCTTACACCGCGCTGTATCGCGTTTACCGACCGCAAGCCTTTCAAGACGTGGTAGGACAAGAGCATGTGACCGTCACCTTGCGCAATGCGTTGCGTGAGCAAAGGCTGTCTCACGCCTATTTGTTCAACGGTCCCCGAGGTACAGGCAAGACCAGTGCAGCCAAAATTATGGCCAAGGCTGTAAACTGCGAGCAGCCGCAGGATGGCGAGCCGTGCAATCAGTGCGATACCTGCAAGGCAATCACCGACGGCTCCGTCACCGATGTACTGGAAATCGACGCCGCCTCCAACCGGGGGGTTGAGGAGATACGAGACATTCGCGACAAGGTAAAATTTGCTCCCAGCGATGTCAGGTACAAGGTGTACATTATTGACGAAGTGCATATGCTGACGACGGAAGCGTTTAATGCGCTGTTAAAAACGCTGGAGGAACCTCCTCCCCACGTCATTTTTATTTTAGCGACGACTGAACCGCACAAACTGCCTGCTACGATTATCTCTCGCTGCCAGCGCTTCGATTTTCACCGCATCCCGCTGAGGGAGATGGTCAGGCGTTTGTCATATATTTGTGAAGCGCAGCAGGTGCGGGTAGAAGAGCAAGCCTTGACGCTGGTGGCAAAACTGGCGGAGGGCGGCATGCGTGATGCGCTGAGCCTGCTGGATCAAGCGATCAGCTACTCCAAGGATCAGGTAACAGCTGCTGACATTATGCAGATAACGGGAACGGTGTCACAGGGGTACTTTTCCGTATTGGCCAAACATATCGCCGAACGCGATGTAGCTCCGGTCATGGAGCAGTTTGACAAGGTGATGGTGCAAGGGAAAGACCCTGAGCAATTTTTAAACGATTTTCTCCACTACTATCGAGATATGCTGCTCCTGAAGACAGCACCTCACTTGGAAGAAATCGTGGAACGGACAACGATCGACGAACAGTTCGCCCAAGTGGCAAAGCTGTACGAGATAGCCGACCTCTACGAGGCCATTGAGACATGCAATCAGGCACTTACCCAATTGAAATGGTCTACCTACTCTCGCGTACTGGTGGAACTGACGCTGGTGAAATTATGCCAAGTGCAGGGGAAAGCTCCGGCAGTACCCGTACAAAGTGCTGTGGGGAATGACGACCTGGCTGCACTTGTCAATCGCGTCAGAGTGCTGGAAGAGAAGCTTGCGCAGCTCGCCCAGGGGCAGGCCATGGAAGCCGGTCAACCGAGAGCAGAGGAACCGCGAAAAAGTGAAGCGCGCCGTCCGGCTGCTGCCGGTGGGGGTTCGCGGACACCGATGAACAAGGTGCGGGAAGCGGCAATGGTCATCGATGAAGCGATGTCCCGTCAGGTCCGTGGCCAGTGGAGCCAGATATTGGCCGAGGTCAAAAAGGTCAAAATCCAGTATCAAGCCTGGTTGGTTAACGGGCAGCCCGCTGCAGTTGGCGGCGATTCGATCATCGTTACCTTTACCAGCCCGATTCACTGCGACAAGACGATGGAGCCGGAATTGAAAAGCGTGATCGAGCGGGCCATTTTCGCTGTAATTGGCAAGCAGCTGCAGCTTCTCTCCGTCATGGAAGAAGAGTGGCAGTCGGTTCACCAGCAAGCGGCGCAGGGAGAGGCTCAGACGCAAGAGGAGCAGGACCCGTTTGTGGCTGAGGCCATCCGTCTGGTGGGCGAGGGACTTGTTGAAGTGAAAGAATAGATAACCACACATCCGATTAAGGAGGACAACCACGTGAAAAACATGCAACAAATGATGCGTCAAGTAAAGAAAATGCAGGAAGAGATGCAAAAAGCCCAGGAAGGCCTGAAGGAAAAGGTAGTGGAAAGCTCTGCTGGCGGCGGCGCCGTAATGGTAAAGGCCAATGGTCATAAGGAAATTATCGACATTACGATCAAGCCGGAAGTAGTGGACGCCGATGATGTGGAAATGCTGCAGGACCTCGTTTTGACCGCTGTCAACGATGCTCTGCGCAAAGTCGATGAATTGGTCGGCAAAGAAATGGGACGCTTTACCGGAGGGATGAACATTCCGGGATTGTTCTAGTCGCGCACGTCGGAGCCTTTTGAAGGAGTAGAAGCGATGTTTTATCCCGAACCGGTCTCAAAACTGATCGAAGGCTTTATGAAACTGCCAGGCATTGGTCCAAAAACGGCAGGACGCCTGGCCTTTTTTGTACTCAATATGAAAGAGGACGATGTCCTGGACTTGGCCAAGGCGCTGGTCAATGCCAAGCGCCAATTGCAGTATTGCTCTGTTTGCAACAACATCACCGATCTCGATCCGTGCCATATTTGCCGCGACAAACGTCGGGACGGCTCGATCATCTGCGTCGTACAGGAGCCGAAAGACGTGGTGGCGATGGAAAAGACCCGGGAGTTCGAGGGGTATTACCATGTACTGCACGGAGCCATCTCCCCTATGGATGGGATTGGGCCGGAGGACATTCGCATCCCTGATCTGCTCAAGCGGCTGGGAGACGAGCAGGTGAAGGAAGTCATTTTGGCGACGAATCCCAATATCGAAGGAGAAGCGACGGCGATGTACATTTCCCGTCTGATCAAGCCGTTCGGTATTCGGGTCACGCGGATCGCCCATGGATTGCCGGTTGGCGGCGATTTGGAGTACGCAGACGAGGTTACGCTGACCAAGGCATTGGAAGGGCGACGGGAGTTATAAGAGAAAATGCAATACCTCAAACCCAGACAGGCTTGCCTGTCTTTTTTTTTCAAAAAACTACTTTTTTGCTAGGACGAGACATAAAGTGTAACGGGGAGAGTGAGACAATGCTGAATGGACCGGGGCTGCTGCTCTCGGAAAGGACACAGAAAGACCGGACGAAGAGCTGGGCGATCGTCCTGTTTATCGGCTATTGGGTCATGTTTGCAGCGGAGTTGTTCATGGTCCGCTTTCAGCGGGGAACTGACGGCTTATGGGTGGCGACAACTGCTGAGGAGCCGGCAGCGTGGCTCGTTATTCTCATATTGAGTGTCACAGGGATAAGTCTGCTGGTTTCCATCGTGTATGCGGTGCAAGCGGCGAGAAACCGGGGGAGAGGGGACTGGCTGTGGACCCCGTCCGAAGTGACGGGCAGTGATGTGCTGCACGTAGTCGCATGGCTTCACGTGTTTCAGACATGTACGCTGGTGTTGTATGGATTGGTGTTGCCTGCCACGCTTTTTCCCGCAGGGTCGATTGGCAGTTTTGTTGAATCTGCATCCTTTCAGCTTTTTATTTTGGTGCTTGTGCCGCTGCTGCTGCGAGGGCGCCTGGATCAGATAGGCGTTTGCAGGCCGCGTCAGTTGGGATGGATGATCGTCAGTTTGATCCTGTTGTTTTTGGCTGTCATGCTGCTGCTTGATGTGGCAGTGACCAAACCGGTCGCTGAATGGTTTGGACTGGCACTCGACTCGGAGAGAGAAAAGCAGATCGAACAGGAAATCGTCCATGCGCGCGAACGCAACGGATGGGCTGTCTTGACCTCGCTAGTGATGATCGGGGGGCTGGTTCCGCTTGCGGAGGAATTGCTGTTCCGCGGTGTGGTGCAAACGTTCCTCGTGAGCCGGCTCGGTGCCGTGATCGGCATTTTTATCAGCAGTCTGTGGTTTGCGTTGATGCATGTGGATATCGCTTTGTTTGCACCGTTGTTTGCGATGGGCGTATTCCTCGGGTATCTGCGCCATCGTTTCCAATCAATATGGGGGGCCGTACTCCTGCATGCACTCAATAATATGGCCGGTGTTCTTTATTACTTCCAATAGGGAGGATGGGCAATGGGCTTTTGGAGGCAGGAAAAACCATCAGTTACATGGGGAAGCAACGGAATTGAGGAAGCGGTCAACCGCGCTCGGCTCGACTGGCAGCACGCCAGCCATCTGATGGAAATCAGCGAGCCGGACAACGGGCTGGAAGATGCTATTTACTACCTGCAGCTAACTGAAAAACGCTACATGTATCTGCTCTCCCATGCGAAAAGGGAGCGGGAACACCAACAAGCGTAAGGGGGATTTCCATGACATCAGGGTGGTTGATTGCCCTGCTCGTTGCGGGGATGTTGCTGTTGATTGCGGCCAGCAAATCAGTATGGGGGCCGATCCGCTGGCTTGGATTCGGTGTCATGCAGCTGGTCATTGGCGCCGTTTTGCTGTTTTTCGCCAACCTCGTCGGGGAACTGGCCGACTTTCACATTCCGATCAACCCTGTTACGGCTCTACTGACCGGGTTGTTGCGATTGCCGGGTCTGGCCGCTCTGATCGTGATCAAAGTGTGGATGATCTAAAAGCTGACAAAGTCAGCCGTCGGTCAGCAGAAAGGCGACACTGCGATTTTCGTATTTGACGCGGCAATGCTTAGGCAGGCGGAGGGAAACAAGCAGGGCCAACAGCCTTGGCAGCGCAGCAATAATCGCACCGGCAAAAAGTGTAATGCCATAGGGAACGGGCAGCCAGACGTACAGGAATGCGGTCAGAAACAGGCTTCCTGCCAGAACGGTCGCTTCCGCACCACGATAGGCCGAGAGCGGGACAGGCAGTCGATAGCCGGCTCCCCACCAGGGTGAGAACAGCATGTCTGGAGTCGTCTGAGGAGCATGCCCCCGCAAGTGAACGTACATGCGAAATAAACAGAGATGGATGATCGCTATTCCCGGCAACACAGCCAATGAGACAACCAGGGCTGGAGCCGGGATTGCCAGCAGGCGTGCAGCAGCCGCAAAAAACAGTCCGAAAAGCAAGAGCTGTAACAGCGATCCGGCCAAGCGCCAGCGAAAACGGCGCACCAGTTTATAGCTGTAAATGGTTTGGTTTTCCATATGCCACATCCATTCGTTCTACGTACTCGAGTGTCATCATTTACTACTACCCTCGGATAATCCAGCCGTAAACCGGGAAAATTATTCAAAAATGCCCGTCACTTTACGTGCTGGCTGCACGGGGTACATCCCTATTATGGCATAGCCTCTCTTTGCGAGGAAGACGGGCATGTCTTGGCAGAGGACGACGAAACAGGAGGCGGAGAACGATATTGCCAGAGGATATGATCACACTCAGGGAAATCTCCGGTGTGACTCTTTCGGAATCGCGGAAGGCCGAACTGCGCAAGCTCGGGCTGGAGATATGCTCCGGGGAGGAAAGCGGAGCAAGCATTCAAGCGGACGGCATTCTGGTGGGCGGTCAGCCGGACAACCATGTAGAGGATCGGATCCAAATTGTTGAGGCGGGGGATGGTCCCCGTCTATTGCTCGTCTATGGGGACAAAATCCGGGCGGGGCTGGCAGATGAATGGTCGGCTGCCCATCCCGGGTGGGAAGTGATCCGGATGTTCCGTTTTTCGGACGGAGACAAAGTGCTGCTGGGCGGAGAGCCGTCTGGCAAATGGATGCGAAAACTGAGTCGGCAGCTCGCCCGGCGAAACATAATTTCGCTCCTATGCCGCAGAGGTGAGGTTGACGAGGCTGTCCGTCAGCTGGGACTTTATTTGACGTGGAAAGAACGGTTTTTTATGCGCCTTGGCGAGGTATGTGACGAAGAAGGCTCGCAGCTGCGAATCCAGGTGCTGGCGCGTGCACTCGGCATGGACAAACGAGTCGGACAAGGCTGGCTGTACCCGGATCGGAAGAGCCAGACACGGCTCTGCCGCTGGTTGGACCAGCAGCTTCAGCAAGTGTTAAAAAGAACAAATGTACATAGGATTACACTGTGGGGAAATATTTCGTTTTGGCTGCAATTTCCTGCAAGCGGGTTGCTTGGAAAGGAAGTTCGGCTGTTCTCCTCCGCAGTCGATCACGCCAAAGCCGAAACCGTACCCGCCGAATGGTCTGTATACGAGGATTGGCGTTCAGCCCTGTCCCAGTCGGATCTGCTGATGATTGGGACCGCCGATCCAGTTATTTCGGAGATGCCGCTGCCTGTGCTCGCCAGGGAGATGGCCAAACCGATTGTCATCGATGCTTGTTCATGCTTTCCTATAGAAGAAGCAGAATCATGCCGGATAATCTACCGAGCTATCGGCGAAAACACGAACGTTTGGGAATGGAGCCGATTATAATGGGGTATAATGGTTGGTAGATTGAGGGAAAAGGGCAGGCGTTTACTATGGAAAGAGTTGCTCAGCGATGCATCGTCTGTGAGGAAGAACGATTGGACGGGATCGCGATCTGTGAGCAGTTTATCTGCCAACATTGCGAGCAGGAAATGGTGCACACTGACGTACAAGATGCCAAATATCCATTTTTTATTCATCAGATGAGACGCATCTGGCTCACAAAAGACGCGTAGCTACGTTCAAAAAAGGCATTGGCCAAAGGGCCCGTGCCTTTTTCCGTTTTCGCCGACTTGCGGATAAAATCATGCTACAATAAAAAAAGTTGAAAAAAAGGACGTGAAGCTCGTGCGGGAAAAAAGCCCTGGCTACGGGGAGAGGCAGCGGCGCGCTCCCTTGTACGAACAGTTAGTCAAACACGCAAGCAGGCATCCGCATCCTTTTCATGTGCCTGGACATAAAATGGGACACAGCTTTGACCAGATCGGCAGGGAAACATTCGGTCCCTTACTGGAGCTGGATATGACGGAAATAACCGGGATGGACGATCTGCACCATCCCGAAGGCGTGATTGCGGAAGCCCAGGAGTTGGCGGCGGAAGCATTCGGTGCCGAGGAAACCCGGTTTTTGATCGGGGGCAGCACAGTCGGAAATATGGCGTTAATTATGGCGGTTTGTCGCCCCGGTGAGAAAATTCTGGTGCAGCGCAATTGCCACAAATCCGTTTTTCACGGCATGATGCTGGCTAGAGCCAATCCGGTCTATATTGTGCCTGCGGTCGATCCGGCCAGCGGGGTTGCTGCAGGCTTGCGCCGGGAGGACGTAGAGCGGGCTCTGATTGCCCATCCGGATGCGAAAGCCGTCTTTTTAACCAATCCAACCTATTACGGCATGGGCATCGACCTTGCCAAGATGGCCGCCACGGTTCACCGCTTTGGCGTGCCGCTGCTGGTCGATGAGGCGCATGGCTCGCATTACGGCTTTCACCCGGCTTTTCCGCAGTCGGCCATGGAAAGCGGGGCGGATGCTGCGGTGCAGTCCACGCATAAAATGACGACGGCGCTCACGATGTCGTCCATGCTGCATGTACAGGGCAACCGGATCGACCGGGAGCGTTTGGCCCGCAGCCTCGCGCTGCTGCAGTCATCCAGCCCGTCCTACCTGTTGATGGCCTCGCTGGATCTCGCCAGACGCCATCTCGTTATGGAAGCGGCCCAGGAGTGGGATGAGCTTCTCCCGTTACTGGACGAGCTGAGGGAGGCTGTCCGCGAAATGTCATGGCTGGAGCTTGCGGGAATCGAGTCCACGAGTGTATATAGCACGATGGATCCGCTAAAGCTGATGCTCATGCCGCGGGCTGCCGATTTGGACGGGTTCGGGCTGCAGCAGGTTCTGGAGGATTTCCGGATTTACCCCGAGCTTGCAGACACAGGGCATGTTTTGCTGGCAGCCTCGTCAGGTACCAGGCCGGCGGATATCGATCAGCTACTGCATGCACTGACATCGATCCCGGAGAAGCCAGATCGTCAGCCAAAACGCATTCTGCAACCGGGAATCGTCTCCTCCAGCTTTTTGCGCGAGCAGGCGATGCCGATCCACGAGGCGATGGACGCCCCGCTGGTCAGTGTGCCTCTGGAGCAGTCGCTGGGGCGGATAGCGGGAGAAATGATCATTCCTTACCCGCCGGGAATTCCGTTGTTGACCCCGGGCGAGAGGATCGATGAATCCTTCCTTGCCTTGCTGAAAGAACTGAGAAAAAGCCAGGTCAGATTTCAGGGAGTCCGGGATTCCCGGCTCGATTCGATAGTAGTCGTCCGGTAACCGCACTTTGATGCGGAAGCGCCGGGCAGGCAGCTTCCGGGCTGCTCATTTGAAATGTGGAGGGAGCAATTGTCGTGACAACGAGAAAGACTGGTCGGTTCATCACCATAGAAGGAGCAGATGGGGCCGGAAAATCGACCGTGGCAGCCCGCCTGTATGACGAACTGCGAACAAAGGGCTGGGATGTCATGCTGACGCGGGAGCCGGGCGGCATTGAGATCGCTGAAAAAATTCGCGAGATCATCCTCGATCCAAAGTACGTCAATATGGACAAACGGACCGAAGCCCTGCTCTATGCAGCGGCGAGAAGGCAGCATTTGGCGGAAAAGGTGTTTCCTGCGTTGGCAGAGGGCAAACTGGTTCTATGCGATCGTTTTATAGATAGCAGCCTTGCCTACCAGGGATACGCCAGAGGGCTGGGGATTGACGAGGTATTTGCCATCAACCAGTTTGCTGTAGAAGACTGCATGCCGGATTTGACGCTGTATTTTGACGTCCGTCCCGAGGTTGGGCTGGCCCGGATTAATGCCACAAAAGGGCGGGAGGTCAATCGACTGGATCTGGAAGCGCTGGAGTTCCATGAGAAGGTCAGGGAAGGGTACCAGATTGTCAAAGACCGTTTTGCCGATCGGTTTATCGTCATCGATGCGGAGCGGCCGGCAGATGAGGTGTTCGCGGAAGCATTAGCGCAGCTCGAGGCGCGTTTGTAAGGTTGGGGTACCGTAGTTGCGTGTACATGCTGTATACTATGAATAAGAAGAATATCGTTACACTGCCCCAGCTTTCTTCATATTATAGAAGGAAGACAGGTATTCGACTGTAAACCAAAACTACGCGGAAAGGGTGAGCGCCGTATGAAAATGGTGGTTGCTGTCGTTCAGGACAAAGACAGTGGTCGTCTGTCACAGCAGTTGGTGAAGAAGGGTTTCCGAGCCACAAAATTGGCAAGTACCGGAAGCTTTTTGCGCGCAGGCAATACGACATTTTTGATTGGTACGAATGACGAAAGTCTGCCGGATGTCATTGATATTATTCAACAGAACTGCAAATCACGCAAACAGATGGTCACCCCTGTCTCACCCTTGAGCAATGCCGTCGACTCGTTTATGCCCTATCCGCTTGAGGTTCAGGTGGGTGGCGCTGCGGTCTTTGTTTTGGATGTCCAACAGTTTCACTCATTTTAACAACGATGCGTACAAGGCATCTCCTTTTTGCGGCTGCTTTCGTATATACTGAAACAAGGCGGCAAAGGAGACTTGTCGGAGGTGCCGGATGAAAATCAGCGAAGGATTCAGACCAATCGCGGATATGGGCAAAGCTTCAGACATGCGGAAGACTTCAGAGACGGGGAAAGCAGCCTTTGCTGAAGTGATCAGGGAAGAAGAGCAGCGCATGTCCCGAGACCAGCTGATCAAGCTTTTCAACGACATCGACAAGCAAGGCCAAATTCTCGCTCGTTCCCGCTCCATCCGCGATTTTTACCGCTATAAACAGCTGATCAAGGAGTTCATGGAAGAGGCAGTCAAATACGGAATGGCCCTCGATGACCGGAGTGGGACGAATCGCCGGGGACAAAGCAAGCTGTATAAAATGATCAAGGAAGTAGATGCACAGCTCCTTCGGCTTGCCGATGAAATCGTAGATGTCCATTCGCCCATTATCGACATGCTGGGACGGATCGGCGAAATTCGCGGGATGCTGATCAATATGTATTTTTAGGTGAAAACCATGACATGGACAACATTTTCGCAGCAGCCCCGTGCGGCTGAGCTGCTCCATCATAGCCTGCGCAATGACCGGCTGGCACATGCCTACCTGTTTACCGGACCCAAGGGCGCGGGAAAAAAACAGATGGCCCTGCATCTGGCAAAATCCCTCTTTTGTCAAGAGAAAGAGGCGGATGCCTGCGGGGCCTGTCTCTCATGCAGGCGCATTGAGGCCGGAAACCATCCGGATATTACGGTCATCACACCGGATGGGGCTTCCATCAAAATCGATCAGATTCGCCATCTTCAAAAAGAAATGGCAATGCGCGCCGTAGAATCGATTCACAAGGTGTACATTCTTGAGCATGTAGACAAAATGACGACCCAGGCAGCCAACAGTCTGCTGAAATTTTTGGAGGAACCCCCTGCCGGTGTGATTGCCATGCTTTTGACAGAGCAAAGTCACGCCATTTTGCCTACCATCCTGTCACGCTGTCAAATCATTCATTTCTCTCCACTTTCTGCCGAAGCCATCGCCGAAAAATTGGTCTTGGAGGGCGTCTCCGCAGGAATGGCCAGGATCGCGTCCCACATTACGTCAAATTTGGAAGAAGCCCGTGTGCTCAGTCAAGCAGAATGGTTTGCACAGCTAAGAAATGTAATGATACAATTGGTGCAGGAATGCAAACAACACAACTCCTCAGCACTCTATACCATTCACGATATGTTGCAAAAGAGCGACAAATTAAAGGAGGAACTGCCCCTCTTTTTGGATTTGCTCATCCTTTGGCTGCGCGATATCCTGTATGTGCAAGTAGACAGACATGCCCATCTCATCAACAGCGACCAACAGGATGTGCTGCAAGGACAAGCCTTGATTTGGACAAAAGCTGAGCTCTTGCATGGGATCGATCTGGTCATGGAAACGAAAAATCGGATAGAGCGAAACGCCAACGCACAGTTGGCCCTTGAGCGGTTGGTTCTTCAAATCCAGGAGGGATAACCTTGTACGAGGTTGTAGGTGTCCGTTTTAAAAAAGCGGGCAAAATATATTACTTTGACCCTGACCAGCTGCCGATCGAGCGGGATTCTTCCGTGATCGTCGAGACGGCGAGAGGGGTAGAATACGGCAAGGTTGTAATCGGTCGCAAGCAAGTGGCTGACTCCGACGTGGTTTTGCCGTTGAAAAAAGTCATCCGGATGGCAGATGAGCGGGATGCGAAGCAGGTGGAGGAAAACAAGCAAGCCGCCAAAAACGCGTTTTCCGTTTGCCAGACGAAAATCAAGGAACACAAGCTGGAGATGAAGCTGGTCGACGTGGAATACACCTTCGACCGCAATAAAATCATCTTTTATTTTACAGCGGATGGACGAGTCGATTTCCGCGAGCTGGTCAAGGATTTGGCTTCCGTCTTTCGCACGCGCATCGAGCTTCGCCAGATCGGCGTTCGCGACGAAGCCAAAATGCTCGGCGGGATTGGCCCCTGTGGACGTCTTCTCTGCTGCTCCACGTTTTTGGGCGATTTCGAGCCCGTGTCGATCAAGATGGCCAAGGACCAAAATCTTTCATTGAATCCGGCGAAGATCTCCGGGTTGTGCGGACGGCTGATGTGCTGTCTGAAATATGAAAATGATAACTACGAAAGCACGCGCGACGAGATGCCTGACATCGGAGCATCGGTCACGACGCCGATGGGCGTAGGACGAGTGGTTTCCTTGAACATCCTGGATCACTCGATGCAGGTGGAGCTTTCGGAGAACAGACGGATTATGGAATTTGCGTTGGATGAAATCGTCGTGGGGCAGCCTACGTTTGAGTAGTCGATAGAAAAAGAACAGGTAGCGGGGATGAGGTGAGCAAGTGGACAAACGGGAAATCTTCGTCAAGATGGCCAGTATCGAGGAACGAATCGGCGATCTGTATCAAGAAATTGGCGAATTAAAGGACGTCATCGTCGTCTTGATGGAGGAGAACGCCCAATTACTCGTTGAAAACCAGCACCTTCGCAACCGACTGGACAAAAAGACGACCAAACCCGCACCGAAGCAAAAACGGTCCGAGCAGGTCAAAACCGAAGAAGCCAAGAAAAAAGTAGTCGGAGAAGGATACGATAATCTAGCGCGTTTATACGCGGAAGGATTCCATATCTGCAATGTGCATTTTGGCAGCTTGCGCAAGGAAGGGGACTGCTTGTTCTGCCTCTCTTTCCTCAGCGGGGTACAGAAATAAAACCAGAAATCATGAAGCAATGCGACAGAACTGAACAAGGAAAGAAAGCGACCTGGGCCCAAATGACAGGTCGCTTTTTCAGACCTGTATGAGCAAAAGACGTGGCTTGCAAAAGCAAAGGAGTAGAAAGTGACGAATGGATTCGGGGAAAAACGTGCCGCTTTACGAGTCGGAGCGGATCGATGACCTGCTGACTCACGAAATGAAAATCATTCAAAGCCATGAAGTGTTTTGTTTTTCGATGGATGCTGTGCTGCTCGCACGTTTCGCCTCCGTGCCCAAGCGCGGCAGAGTGCTGGACATGTGTACCGGCAACGGAGCGATTCCGCTGATTATGACGACGCGTTCCCCGGAAGCTGTATTTGAGGGTATCGAGCTTCAGCCCCGTTTGTACGACATGGCCAGTCGCAATGTTCAATTAAACAATCTGGGCGATCGGCTGACTATGCATCTCGGCGACGTAAAAGAAGCGGTGCAGTTGTTTGGCTACGGGAAATTCGACCTGATCACCTGCAATCCGCCGTACATGCCGGCGGGAAGCGGAGAGCATAACTTGAGCGAGCATTTTGCGATTGCCCGTCACGAGATCCGGTTATGCTTGGAGGACGTCATTCGGGTAGGGAGCCAACTGTTGAAAAATGGCGGAAAATTGGCTTTGGTCCATCGGTCCACACGTCTGATCGACATCGTGACCTTGATGCGCCAGTACGGAATCGAGCCCAAACGGATGCGTCTCGTCTATCCAAGACGCGATGCCGAGCCCAATATGGTGTTGATCGAGGGAATCAGAAACGGCAAACCGGAGCTTCGCATCCAGCCCCCGCTGATTGTTTACGAGAACGGGGAGGAATACTGTGAAGAACTTCAGGAGATCTACTTTGGAAAACGCGATTCCCTCTCATAAAAGCCACTTTGTCTATATTCTGCGTTGTGCGGACGGGACGTACTACACCGGTTACACAACCGAGCTGGAGAGAAGAATCCGCGAGCACAACGAGGGAAAAGGAGCGAAATATACGAGAGGAAGGGGCCCTGTCGAGCTGATGTACATGGAAGAAGGTGTGGATCGTTCGTGGGGGCTGAAACGGGAGGAAGCAATCAAGCGGCTTTCCCGCCTTCAAAAGGAAGCGCTTATCAGTCAAGCGAAGGGAGGATGCGAGTGAACATCCAGCGAAGCTTTGCAGATGAACAGAAGGGTGTGCTGTATTTGGTAGCGACACCGATTGGCAATCTGGACGATATCTCCGTCCGCTGCCTGGAGACACTCCGCTCTGTGGATGTAATCGCCTGCGAGGATACACGCCAGACCAGAAAGCTGCTCACCCACTTTCAGATCGAGAAGCGTACGGTCAGCTACCACGAACACAACAAGGAGGCAAGCGGAAGCGGGCTGCTGCAGTGGTTGGCTGAAGGCAAGCAAATCGCTCTGGTAAGTGACGCCGGGCTTCCGGCCATCTCCGACCCGGGAGCGGATCTGGTCAGGGATGCCGTAGAGGCAGGGTATCCGGTCGTGCCCGTGCCTGGGGCGAATGCAGCGCTGACAGCACTGATTGCGTCCGGTCTGCCTACGGACCGGTTTGTGTTTTGCGGATTTTTGCCGCGGGAAAACAAGGATCGGCGGAAAGAACTGGAGCGGCTCAAATTTTATCCGGAAACGCTTCTGTTTTACGAAGCGCCGCACCGGATCGCAAAAACATTGGAAGCGATACGGGAAGAGTGGGGCGACAGACGGGCGGTTTTGGCCCGCGAGCTGACCAAGCGGTATGAGGAGTTTGCCCGCGGAACGCTGGATGAGCTGATCCGGCATATTCGAGAAGGAGAAGCCCGCGGAGAATATTGTCTGGTCGTTGAGGGGTTCACCGGGCAGGCCGAAAAAAATCCGGATGAAGATCAATGGTGGATGCAGGTCAGTGTCGTGGAGCATGTGGACCGATATTGTGAGCAGGGCTTTAGCAAGAAGGAAGCGATCAAACAAGCGGCAGATGACAGAGGCGTGTCGAAAAGGGACGTATACAACGAATACCACCGGGAGATGCCGCTCTAGCCGCCATACATAAAAAAGAGACTGGTTTCTCGCACCAGCCTCTTTTTTATTCATCCAATCATCATAGATGCAATTGTTCCGATCAGGAGGGCCTAGCGCTTAACTGCAGGCATCTCAGACAGGCAATCTTGGCATACAATCTTGCCTTTAAAATGGGATACGCGGTCCGCATTGCCACAGAAGATACAGGCAGGCTCGTACTTCTTCAGAATGATGCGCTCGCCGTCCACGTAAATTTCCAGCGCATCTTTTTCAGCAATCCCCAAAGTGCGACGCAATTCAATTGGAATAACGACGCGACCCAGCTCGTCCACTTTTCTAACAATACCTGTAGATTTCATCATGTCTAGCCTCTCCTCTCAAGATGTTTCAAAATGTCGTTTATTGTTTGAAACGGATTTATAGTCGTCAATATTCGACAATTTCCGGTGTTTTCATCATACCAGCGATTCCCAAAGGTGTCAACATTCATTTTACATTTAATTGAAGATGAATGTGTTTTTGGCATTGTAAATCCATACAGGAGCATCAATTACATGTGATGTTTGTATATATGGCTGTGTGCATGGAAAAAACTAACTGGGATTTTTGTGGGGGAAAGCAGTCAGTTAATGTCGAATGCCAAGGATATTATTCGACAAATTTCGATGATATCCATTTGTTGTTCGACAAACTGATGCAAATTTTCGAGAGAGTAGGCAGGCGCGATTGTTTCTAGGCAATGGTTTACAAACAAAACCCAATGTGTACAATAGAATAGTAAAGAAGCATAAATGATCGACCATGACGGGAAGAGTAGGCTTGCAAACTTATGACAGAGAGCCGGGGTAGCTGCGAACCGGTATAAGCGACCAAGCCGAACATGGACCCTGAGTTTCACGGATGAACGGGCACCTTGGCACCAGTAGTTCGTGACGTAAGCCTACGTTACAGGTGAAGTCAGCAGCACTGACTTGCCAAGTCCGCCATTCGCGAGAAGGCGGAGCATTTGGGTGGTACCACGAGATCAAAGCTCGTCCCAATCCGGGGCGGGCTTTTACTATTTTATCAAGGGGGGCACTTGTCTTATGAAACCGACGTATTACATTACGACGCCGATCTATTATCCCAGCAACAAGCTGCACATCGGTAACGCCTACACGACCATTGCGGCAGATGCCATGGCCCGCTACAAAAGACTGCGCGGTTATGATGTCTACTATTTGACGGGTACGGACGAGCACGGGCAAAAGCTGCAGGAGAGAGCAGCAGAAGACGGCAAACAGCCGCTGGAGTTCATCGACCCGATCGTCGACTGGATTCGCGATCTATGGGAAAAGCTCGATATTTCCTATGACGATTTCATTCGCACCACCCAGCCTCGCCACAAAGAGGTCGTCCAGAAAATTTTCCAACGCCTGCTTGACCAGGGAGACATCTATCTGGGAGAGTACGAGGGCTATTACTGTGTGCCGGATGAAGCCTTCTGGACGGAGACACAATGCAAGACAGACAAAGGGTATTTCTGTCCGGACTGTGGGCGTGAGGTCAAAAAAGTGAAGGAGCAAAACTACTTCTTCCGCCTGTCCAAGTATCAAGACAGACTGCTGCAGCACATCGAAGCCAATCCTGATTTCATCCAGCCGGAAACCCGCCGCAACGAGATGATCAACAACTTCCTCAAGCCGGGTCTGCAGGATCTGAGCGTTTCCCGCAGCACATTTGACTGGGGAATCAAGGTTCCGAGCGATCCGAAGCACGTCATTTACGTCTGGATTGACGCATTGACCAACTATATCTCCGCGCTCGGCTATCTGTCCGATGACGACAGCAAATATTTGCGCTATTGGCCCGCTGATGTTCACCTGGTTGGGAAGGACATCCTTCGTTTCCATACCATCTACTGGCCGATCCTGCTGATGGCGCTTGACCTGCCGCTGCCGAAAAAAGTGTTCGGCCACGGTTGGCTGCTTATGCCCGATGGCAAAATGTCCAAATCAAAAGGGAACGTGATCGATCCGAAGCTGCTGATCGACCGCTATGGTTCGGACGGTGTTCGCTACTTCCTGCTCCGCGAGATTCAATTCGGACAGGACGGCGTCTTCACCCCGGAAAGCTTTGTTCAACGACTCAACTACGATCTGGCCAATGACATCGGAAACCTGCTCAGCCGTACGGCGACGATGATTGAAAAATACTTTGACGGCGTCGTTCCCGCACCGCAGGACAAGGGAGAGCCTGACGACAGCCTGATCAGTCTGGCGACCAGGACCAAAGCACTGGTGGAAGAGCATATGGATGAAATGCGCTTTAGCAACGCTCTCGCCCACATCTGGGAATTGGTCGGACGTGCCAACAAATACATTGACGAGACCATGCCGTGGAATCTGGCCAAGTCTGACGAAACCAAAGGACGGCTGGCGACAGTCATGTACAACCTGGTGGAAAGCATCCGGATTTGCTCTATCCTCATTCAGCCGTACATGACCAAAACACCTGCAAAAATTTGGGACCAATTGGGCATTCTCGACAAACCGGAGGCATGCAGCTGGGAGTCGGCTGGCGTCTGGGGAGGCCTTCCGGCTGGAAGCAAAGTCAGCCGCAAAGAGCTGCTGTTCCCGCGCCTGGATGTACAGGCGGAGCTGGCTTTCATCGACGAGTCGACAGCAGAAGCCCGCCGTCAGGCAGAAGAAAACAAGAAGAAGCAGGACGCATTGAAAGGAGAACCAACCGTGAGTGAAGCAACGAACCAAACCGAGGCACAAGCTGCAGAAAAACCGGCGGACGCAAAAGAAGAGATCGGCATCGACGACTTTTCCAAAGTCGAGCTTCGCGTTGCACAGGTAGTCGAATGCGCGAAGCATCCAAACGCGGATAAGCTCTTGATTCTCCAGTTGGATCTGGGCTACGAAAAACGTCAGGTCGTCTCCGGCATTGCCAAGTACTACACGCCGGAAGAGATGGTTGGGAAAAAAGTAATCCTCGTGGCCAATCTCAAACCGGTCAAGCTGCGTGGGGAAATGTCCCAGGGCATGATTCTGGCGGCATCCGTCGGAGACCAGCTGACGCTGGCGACTGTAGACCCGACCATGCCAAACGGAGCAATTGTGAAATAAGGAAAGGGAGGACGCACACGTGTTATTTGAAACGCACGCGCACCTCAACGCCCCGGAATTCGATGAAGATCGCGAAGAGGTGATCGCACGTGCCCGGGAAAATGGCGTAAGCACGATCGTCAACATCGGGTTCAATGCAGAAACGATTCCCACCTGCCTGCAGCTGGCTGAGAAGCACGATTTCATTTATGCGGTCGTAGGCTGGCACCCGCAGGACGCCAAAGACATGACAGACGAACATCTGGAATGGCTGGAGGAGCTGAGCCGTCACCCCAAAGTGCTCGGTCTCGGGGAAATGGGACTTGATTACTATTGGGACACTTCACCCAAGGACGTCCAGGCGGAGGTGTTCCGCAAGCAAATCCGTTTGGCCAGGAAGGTGAACCTGCCGATCATCATCCACAACCGCGACGCTCACCAGGATGTGATCACGATCCTGAGAGAGGAAAAGGCGGCTGAGGTCGGCGGCATCATGCACTGTTTCTCCGGAAGCTGGGAAACGGCAAAAATGGCACTGGATATGAACTTCTACATCTCCTTTGGCGGTCCGCTCACGTTTAAGAACGCGAAGCAGCCAAAGGAAGTGGCGGCGAAAGTGCCGCTTGACCGCCTGCTGATCGAGACCGATTGTCCGTATCTGACGCCGCACCCGTTCCGCGGAAAGCGAAACGAATCCGGCTATGTCCGTTATGTCTGCGAAGAGATGGCCAACATCCATGGCATGACGTACGAGGAGATGGCCAAACAGACTGCCGAGAATGCTCGGAGGCTGTTCCGGCTGGATTGACAGTCGAGGCAAAAAACAAATGAAACGAGCTTGTCCCCTGGGGGCAGGCTCGTTTTTTCGTGAAGCGTGCCCAGCAAGCCGTTAATTGCTAGTTGGTGAAAGTCCAACCGAGGCAGGAGCCAAGTCACCTCGTAGCTGACAGGCAACTGGTGGAGAAATCCTAAGGTTGAAGCCCTGTGACAAAGTAACTCGAAAGAGTGCGAGCAAATCAGCAGGCCGTAAC
>NZ_RHHO01000043.1 GCF_003710865.1 Brevibacillus borstelensis
GCTTCGCTGTTCAGTTTTCAAGGAGCATTTTCGAACCCTGTCGCTCAGAGGCGACTCTTTTAATTTATCACATCGCCCACCAAAAATCAAGTGGTTTTTTCAAAGCTTTTTTCAAGCGTGTGATCGTCACTTCAGAAGCGACGTTTTTAACTATAGCATAGAGCAAACGAATAAGTCAATAGCATTTAAAAAATTTACTTTGACGGAATATATCCGATTTCTCTGCTCTGCTGATCATCCGTATTCATACATATCGTCTCGCAGACCAATGAGCGTTGAACCATCTTTTCTATAAGAAGAGAAAGCTCGATCCCGGATTCGCCTATCGCCGTATGTTCGGCCAATTCATGCAGCTTCCACGGACTCGTCCGAGTCTCCATCACTTCTAATAAATAGCGAACCGATTCCTTTAATCGAGAAGAAAGAAAAAAATCCATTGGCAGCAAAATGAGCTCAATTCTCTTTTCCAGCTCTTCGTGGTTTAGTGTCAGTTCTTCGTATAATTTATAAACGGAAGGATCCAAATTCTTTACCTGCGTCCATAACGCAGATTCCGGCTGCTCCCCCGCCCGAAACACAATCCATTTCGCCCATACGTACAAGGCTTTCAATAAAGCGTGGTAGGCGTCGAGGACCATTCCTTCTTGAAGGTAATCCCTTGTTTCCTGAAAGGCGTGCAGCAAACGCGAATATTCTTTGAAAAGCATCCGTTTCTGCAGAGATTCGGGAAGCTTGCTTAACCGCTGGCGCAAACGGTAAATGAAATCATCTTTATCCCATAAAACCTCTCCGCGCTGCAGCCATGTGACCAGCTTTTCATCAAGTCCCTGAACAAGCCCTTTCTCCAATTCCCATGCGCTTACTTTCTGTTCCCATATGACTTTTTCTTCTGTTATCACCTGACGAACTCCCGCTTGATTCTGGGCGCCGTTGACCACGACCAGATAACCGGCTCTCTCGTAAAAGGGAGGGACTTTTACGTGATCGGGCAAGACAAGCACTGCCTGAACTTCCTGCCGCTGTTGAAGTGACTGCAGAAATTGCTTGTGCTCCTCTCTCAGCAAAGTGCTTCCCTCCATTCCTCCGTAGTTTGAACATATGGATTCTACATGGTCTGTCTGTTTCCTGCTTGTCAACAGACAATTCCTTTGTATGCTATACTGGAAACCAGGAGGAATGATAATGAAGAAAACTGACCGCCTAAGCAAAATTAAAAGAATGCGTTCCTGGGGCAACTGGAGCATGGGAATCGGCATTTTGTCGATGTATACAGGCTACGCGTTTTTCGCGGGATATCTCGATTTTATCCCTTTCCTGGGAACTTTGTTGAAGGGTTCTTATGTATTTATGACTCTCCTTTTAATCATCGGTTTTTTGCTGACTATGGGGGCGACCGTTATGTTTATGATTTCCGGAATGGTCTCCACCTCGGCACCGCAAGTGGAATGCCCCTCCTGTAACAAGGTAACAAAGATGCTCGGAAAAGAAGACGCTTGTATGTTTTGTGGACAGCCTTTAAAGCTGGACGATGAACAGCCTCAGCAAAACCACACCTGAGGGGCTCGACACGAAACAAAACATCACAAAAAACCACCCGTCACAGTCAAGTGATCCAGGTGGTTTTTCGCATTTTTCACCGCTTTCCTCTTATTCCGCCGCATTCAAGCTTGCATCGATCGCTTCCCAGATAGCCGGCTGCTCATAGCCCCGCCGCCATGAGGCTACCCCCGCGAGATCGTATTTCTTTACAAGCTCCATGCGCTTTTTCATCGACGAGACATCCTCCATCCACATCTTGTAGACAGCTCCGTCAGCCGGGTCCTTGTATTCAACATAGAGCTGACCGGTTGCTTCATCCGGTTTTGGCGTCAGCTTCCTCTCTTGCACCCATTTCTCAGCCGTCGGCATCGACAATGCCTTTGACGTTACTTTAATGCTGCCATCCTGCTGTTTGGCCTCTTTCCACAAGCGCGTATAGAATGGAACGCCCAGCAGCACCTTTTCCGCCGGCACTTCTTCCAAGACTCCCTTCAGTCCGTTTTCGGTCCACGGCAGTGAAGCGACGGAACCGGCCTTCGGACTCGATGCCCAGTGCTCGTCATAGGTCATCACAGCCATGTAGTCTACGACTTCGCCCAAAGCCTTCCGGTCATAAAAGCGAGACCACATGTCACTGGTCGATTTAATCGTGACATCCACAGAGACGACCAGCCCCTGCTGATGAAGGTATGGCGTCAGCTCCCGAACGAATTGGACAAGCTTGTCCTTTTCCTCGATATAGACATTTTCAAAATCGAGATTGATCCCATCCAAATCGTACAGATAAGCGTAGTGAAGGATTTGGGAGATGACCTTGTCCCGTTTTTCATAACTGGACAAAACGGACCGCGTCCAATCCGGATTAAATCCGTTGGTTACAAGCCCCCACACCTGATAACCCCGCTTGTGGGCCCACTGGACGTACGCGGGATCAGCCTTGTTAATCAGTGTTCCTTCGGCATCGCTTAGCTCAAACCAGGTCGGGGATACGACATTCACGCCTGGCATGCTGCCGATCTCGGCCGTATTCGGATTTCGCTTGACGACTTGTTCCCAGGTGAGATTGACCTTTTTCCCTTTCGGTGTCCATAAAACAGGCAAGGATTCTGCCGGCTGTTCCAAATTGACCTTTCTTACATCCCCTTGCTCGACGACCTTCTTGGGCAAATAACCGGATATGCCGTCAGCGGACAAGACCTGGTACCACTCCTCTTCTTGTCCCAGCACGTCCACTACGGCTCCTCCCGGCAGTTCTGCCAAATAAGGGGAACGATGCGTCGGCTCTAAACGAAGCCGGACCTTCTCTTCATCCTTTAGTACATGTGCCTGCTGGATTTCGTACTCGTTTTTCTCTACGCGCAGCACCCCGCTTGTCTCATGCCGCGTAAAGGCATACGGATACAGCTTTTCCAGAGGGGCAAGCGGGATGTAGCGGTGGCCGCCAATGATGGAGACTGGCACCTGCAAATCCACCGGCTTCTTGTTCAAATAGGCCACCAATTGGCCGCTCTGCATGCGGAGAACCTTGTCCTTGGTTGTAATGATCAGCATCTTGGTCGGCTCTTCCCAATGAATGTGCGGGTCGAGGCGCTCCTGAATAAATTCAAACGGCAGCAAAATCTGATCGCCTTCCATTGCATACGGCTGCTTAAAAGGCTCGCCCTCGAAGACGATGGGACGTTCGTTTCCTAAATAGGGCAACACCTGTTCATTCGACGGCTTCAGTTCAAAATACCAATACCCAAACCCGGCAGCCAAAACCAGGAGCATCAAAAAAAGGAGCGGAGCCCTGCGCTTTCGTCTCTTGCGTCGTCTCGCTCGTCTATCCAAGGCTACTTCCAGACTCATCGACTACTCCCTCCGCTCAACCGCTTCTTGACTTGACCATATGTATAACATGCATTGACGGCTGTATTCCTCTTATCGTACCTTCTGTTCACTCTATTCACAACCTTCGAGAAACTGGAAATGGCTAAAACCTTCCTTCAAAGATGACGTGGCAATCGCCAAAAGGTTACATGTCTCGCCCTAATTTGCATAAACATCTCAGCGCAACAAAAAAACACCCTCTCTCCAACGAAAGCCTGTTGGAAGCAGAAGGTGTTCTTTGAGCGACACATTCCTCAATGCGTCTTCTTTTGACAATCTTCGCATACCCCGTATACCTCCATCCGGTGTCCGGTTACACGAAATCCAATGGTTTTTGCGGCCGAAGCCTCGGCATCTCGGAGATAAGGGTAGTGGAAATCCCGGATCGAACCGCATTCCGAACAGATCGCGTGGTAGTGATCTTCCTCCACATTGGCGTCAAAGCGGCTGGACGCATCTCCATAGGTAAGCTCGCGCACCAGACCCGCATCCTTAAAGACGCGCAGGTTATTGTAAATAGTCGCCACGCTCATATTGGGGAATTTCCCCTCCAGAGCCTTGTAAATCTCATCAGCTGTCGGATGGGTCATCGTCCCCAACAAATAGGATAGAATGGCATGACGCTGAGGTGTCATCCTTACCCCGGTGTTCTTTAGGATTTCAACAGCTTTTTCTACACGCTGTGACATTGTGCTACACCTCACAGTCTTTCGCACGATGAATGTACATGGTTTGTCAAACCCTTTGATTAGAATTACTTTAAATTAAGTGTACTTCTAATCAAGGAAAACTGTCAATATACATTCACCGGAAATCGGAATCGATGATTCAGACATTCATCAGCCCTGCGATGCTGCCGTTTTTTTCGCCGCCGGCTTCTTTGCCTTTTCCTTCGTGCCTGCTGTTCCCGCCGATTTTGACTTGGACGCCGTTTTTTTGGCGGTGGCAGCTGTTTTCGCCGTCTCTTTTGTCCGCGATGACTTCGCCTTCTTCTCTTCGGCCAGGGCGTACCTGCACATGTCCTTCAAAGGACAGATGCTGCACTGTGGAGTACGAGCGGCACAGATGCGTCGTCCATGCCAGATGAGCCAATGATGGGCATCCGACCACTTTTCCTTGGGGATCCGCTTCATGAGCTGACGCTCCACCTCGTCCACATTGTCGCTTTTGGCCAAGCCGAGGCGATTGGCAACCCGAAACACGTGTGTATCGACTGCGATGGCTGGAACTCCAAAGGCGTTGGACAAAACGACATTGGCGGTCTTTCTGCCTACGCCGGGAAGCGCCTCCAGCTCCGCATGGTTTTGCGGAACCTCCCCGTTGTACTTTTCGTAAAGGATCCGGCAGGTCTCCAGGATGTTTTTACTTTTATTTTTATACAATCCCAGCCCTTTTATATGCTCCTCCATTTCCTCTTGTGTCATGTGGAGAAAATCTTCCGGTTTATTGTGTTTTTGAAACAAGGGCGCAGTAATCTCATTTACCCGTTTATCTGTGCACTGGGCTGACAGGATCGTCGCAATCAACAGCTCAAAAGGCGAGGTATAGTTCAACTCACAGTGAGCATCTGGGTATGTTTGGTAAAGTATTTCCAAAATGTCATCTACGGGTACTTTGCGTTGAGCCAAAGCTTGGACCTCCTCTCTTTCTATTAGTATTATACGCTCTTTTGTCAATCCACCGGGAGAGCGCATCAGCAATGGAGCAAGCTGTCTATCTGGTGTACAATGGAACCTGGGAGTTTTTTACTTTAGGGGGGATATGGATGAAAGTGTTCCTGACGGGCGGTACCGGCTTTGTAGGGAAGGGTATTTTGGCAAAACTGGCAGAAGACGGACATGAGGTCGTTTGCCTGGTTCGTCCCGGTTCGGAGGAAAAATGGCGCAAGCAAAACCAGGCAAGCGAAAATGCTAGAGTCGCCGTCGGTGATCTGTTCGACCCCGACTCACTTTCCCGGGCGATGGCTGGCTGCGACGCCGTTATCCATCTGGTAGGCATTATCCGTGAACAAAAGCAAAAGGGCATTACATTTCCCCGGATTCATGTGGAGGGGACCCGAAATGTTTTGCAAGCCGCCAAGAAAGCAGGCATCCGGCGCTTTGTTCACATGAGTGCGCTTGGAGCGAGAGCCAATGCGACGAGCGGGTACCATCAGAGCAAATACGAAGCAGAACAGCTCGTGAAGGGCAGCGGCATCCCTTACGTCATTTTCCGTCCCTCCGTGATCTTCGGTCCGGGAGATGAATTCGTCAACATGCTGGCCGATCTTGTCCGTATGCCTGTGACCCCCGTGATTGGAGACGGCTCTTATCTCCTGCAGCCCATTGCCAGCCAGACAGTAGCAAATGTATTTGTCCAGGCTCTCTCCCGAGAATCTGCTGTCGGACGAATTTTCGAGACGGGCGGACCGGAACCAGTCTCCTATGGAGCGATTCTCGACGCTATTGGCGAAGCCATCGGCAAGCGCAAAGTACGGAAAGTGCATATTCCGCTGGGATTGATGAAGCCGGTCATTAATCTGATGGAAGGTTTCTCCTTCTTCCCGATCACCAATACCCAACTGACGATGCTGCTGGAAGGAAACGCATGCTCGGATACGGAATCGCTGTACGACATGTTTGACACAGAGAAAATTCCTTTTTTGCAAGGAATCAAAGCGTACTTGCGCTAAAATGTTAGCGGAAAAACAACAGAGATGTTCTAACCCCTTTCCCGCCCGAGAAGACATAAAATACGGCCGGCCACCCCGAACTAAACCGAGGGCAGGCTGGCCATCGTGCTCCTCTCCCCTTTTCAAGATCTCTAACCGCCTTTTGGTTCCTTTCATTACCTGGCCTTTTATACTCCATGAACCTTCCGGGTTTCAAGAATTTGCCCGATATGATGCAAAGCATGTCCCATGAGCGGCTCGATCCGCTGGCGAACGGATACGATGTGTCCCGATGACAGAGAGACCGTTCTGTCCATCGCGTCGGGCAGGTGCTTCAACAGGCCGCCGATATGAGAGCGGATCGCGCAAAACAGCTCGACCTCCGCTTGTATGCTGCGATGGGCATAATCCAATCCGGCCGCCCATACGTCAGGGTCGTAAGCATTCCCGTGAAATACCCTCCCTGGCTCCGCCAGAGCGAACTTCACCATCGCCAGCGAGGTTGCGTCCGAGTCTACCATATGTAAAACGATTTGGCGAATCGACCATTTTCCGGGAGCACGGGACAAGTCAAGCTGCTGATCGTTCAGTCCCTCCAGCGCTTTCTTCAGACGAGTCGGGGCTTCGTCGTAAAAGGCTATGATCTGCCCGTCACTCAGATTCCGCCCGCCCCAGAATGTGATCACATAGCCTTCCGGATCAGTCACACTGAGACGTTCCCAGCCCCATTCCGTTTCTACCCATTCCGCATTGTGCTGCTTTTGAGCCAGTACCCGATCGCGATATTCATAAAATGACGAAGGTGCGGAAAGATAGAAGCTCTGTCCAAGGATTGGCTGGTCAAACACTTCCGTCAAATACAAAGAAAGGTCTTTTTGCTCTGTTCCCGCCAGTAAAATCCGCTCACCGCCAGGGGCAATCAAAAATGTCAGCTGCTGCTCTCCCTCCACCTGCTCAACGTCAAATCCCATCAATCTGCGGTAAAATTCCAACTGTTCAGTAAATTTATTCGTCCGCAAGCACTTGTCCGCTTTCTGAAACATACGAATCCCTCCTTTTCAAAAATGGATTGCCTCGGGAAATGTCTGGTTCCCTTTCATGGCTTTAGAAAAGGGATGCAAGCTGCTCTGGATTAGAGAGCAGCCTCATCGGAATTTGCATCGGAATATACGTTACAAGCATGCTGCGACGTCCATCATTTTTGTATCGGACTAGAGCAGAACGCTGCCCGAAAAGCAAGCCGGAATCGGAACCCCGGCGCAAAAGCTTGGTTCAGAAGTCTGGATCGGGAGCCTGGTTCAAAAGCTTCGGTCGAAGCCTACTTCGGAAACCCGGTCGAAAGTATAGTTGAAGTATGGTCAAAAGCATGGTTCGAAAACTGGCTCAGAAGCCCAGACTGGAAGCCCGCATTGAAAGCCTGGACAGGTACACGCCGCCCTTCTCTATTCGTGCAATTGAAGCTCTTCATGCCCTGTCTCGCGATTGACATACCTCGCCACGACAAATAAATAATCGGACAAGCGATTCAAATATTTCACGACAGCGGCGTTTACCTCTTCCTGGTTTGCGACCATTACTGCCTTGCGCTCAGCCCTGCGGACTACGGTGCGGGCTATGTGAAACGCGGCGGCAGCCGGATGCCCGCCCGGCAAAATAAAGTTGGTCAGTTGAGGCAAAGCAGCGTCAAGCTTGTCGATTTCCCCTTCCAAAAAGAGTACATCCTCTTCCTGGATCGGCCATCCCACCTGTTTTCCCACAGGGGTGGCAAGCTCCGCTCCAATGTGAAACAGCTTGGTTTGAATGACGTGAAAAACTTGACGAAGTTCCTTCCATTCGTCCCCGGCAGGCAGGAGAGAAAGTGCAAGGCCAATGCTTGAATTGGCTTCGTCACATGTTCCGTACGCTTCTACGCGATCCGCAAACTTCGGGACGCGAACGCCAAACACCAGTGACGTTTCGCCCTTGTCCCCTGACTTTGTATAAATTTTCACCGTCAGTCCCCCATTCTTCTTATTTCCCCGGAAATCGACACGGGGACATCCCGCTTGCGCTTTATCCATTCGCTCCCTTGAAAGCAGTTCCGTCGCTTGAAAGAAGTTCGCTCGCTTTAAAGCAGTTCGGCGACTACTATCAATTCGCTGCTGGAAGAATCGAACGGCTTTTTGTCAAAGGAGCCGTAACGCTGCGTCACCTTGAACCCATTGAGCCGAAGCAAATGGTGCAGCTCGGCGGGGAAGATGTAGCGCAGCGTAAATCGCCCGACAACTCTTTCGGTCACGACACCGTCCTGTGAAGTCCGTTCATAAGTCCGAGTCACCTCGGATAGCTGCTGGAAATGGTCGTAGCGTGTGTAGTCCCACATTGCAACCTCTTCTCCCGTTTCCAATCGGAAAGTGCCGCGGAGCGACATCTTTTCGCTCTCCTCATACAAATGGCTGATTTTGGGCACAAACACATTAAAAACCAGCTTTCCTCCAGGTGCCAGGTGCTTTCGGATGCAAGCCAGCGCCTTCATCTGCTCCTGGATATGCAGCAGATGCAAAAAGGAGCGAAACGGGATCATAATCAGTGAAAACGTCTTTTGCAGATCAAAGGAGCGCATGTCTCCCTGGATCAGCCGAAGGCGATCCGCTACACCGTGTTTTTCCGCTTTTTCCTGCGCTCGCTTCAGCATCTCGGACGACAAATCCAGCCCGGTGACGGACAATCCTGCTTCTGCCATCGGTATGCTGGTACGGCCAGTCCCGCATGCCAGATCCAGCACCTCGCCACCTGCATGACGAGCCATATCGAGGTAAAACTCCACGTCACCTGCCATGCCGCGCTGTGTCAAGTCGTAGTAGTCGGCCCAGCGGTACATATCACTCATAGCAAAGTCCTCCTATGCTTGCAGCTCTTCGGACTGGATGTAGGCCAGGACCAGTTTTCCCGTATTCTCCAGCGCCTCTTTGTGTGTTCTTTCATGGGAGTGAGAAGCGTCCACGCCCGGACCGATCAGGCCGTGAACGATGTCGTATCCGGCTCTCAGCGCCGCGCTGGCGTCCGAGCCGTAATACGGATAAATATCGACCTGGTAGTTGAGACCCTGCTCCTCGGCCAGGCGCACCAAATGCTTGCGCAAGCCGTAATGGTAAGGGCCGGAGGAATCCTTGGCACAGATGGACACGCAGTATTCATCTGTCGTCTGTCCGTCTCCGATCGCCCCCATGTCGACAGCCAGATATTCGACCACTTGTGCCGGAACGCTGGAATTGCCGCCATAACCGATTTCCTCGTTGTTGCTGATCAGGAAATGCGTCGTATACGGAAGCTCGATGCCGCTTTCTCCGATATGCTTGAGCACCCCGAACAAAATCGCTACGCTCGCCTTGTCGTCGATATGGCGCGATTTGATAAAGCCGCTCTCGGTAACTGTTACACGCGGGTCAAAGGAGACAAAATTGCCTACGCTGATGCCAAGCGCAGCCACGTCTTCCTTTGTTTTTACTTTCTCGTCCAGCCTGACTTCCATGTTGCTTTCGTTGCGCTCCATTTTGCCAGCTTCCCGGCCATACACATGTACAGATGCCTTGGTCGACAAAATGGTGCCGGTAACAAGTCGGCCGCTGTCTGTCTCAATCGTGCAGTGCTCCCCCTCAATGGCATTGAATTCAAAGCCGCCGATCAAAGCGAGCTTCAGCCGGCCATTGCTCTTGATTTCCTTTACCATCGCGCCCAAGGTATCGACGTGAGCCGTCAGCAGACGATGCTTTTCCTTGTTTTTGCCCGGCAGCGTCGCCAGTACCGCTCCTTTGTTGGTTTTTACATAGTTGACGCCCAGTCGATCGAGCTCGTCTGCCACCCAGGACATCACCTTGCCCGTATTTCCCGATGGGCTTGGCGTGTTGGCCAGTTGGCAAAACGTTTCTACCATATATGCAGTGGACAAAGTCATTATTTGTTCCCCCATTGATTTATTGGTTGTCCCCCGTTCTCTCCATTGAGGAACGGATTACGGCCTGTGCAGCTCTTCCCGGATAAACGCGAGCACCTCCTGGACGTGCCCTTTTACCTTAACCTTGGGCCAGACCTTGGCGATGTTTCCTTCCGCATCGATGACAAAGGTCGTCCGCTCGATGCCCATGTACTCGCGCCCGTACATCTTTTTCAAGACCCATACGCCATATGCTTCCGCGATCTGATGGTCGGTGTCGGCCAGCAGCGGAAAGGGCAGTTCGTGTTTGGCGACGAACTTGTCATGGGATTTCACATCGTCGGGGCTAATGCCCAGTACGACCGTATTCAGCTTGGCAAAATCGGGATGATAATCCCGGAAATCGCATGCTTCTGTCGTACATCCCGGCGTCATGTCCTTTGGATAAAAATAGAGCACCACATTTTTCCCGCGAAAATCAGCCAGAGAAAGCTCCTGACCGTTGCTCGCCTTGAGGGTAAAATCTGGTGCAGCTTGTCCTGCAGCGACCATTTTTGATCCCGTCCTTCCACTAAAAACTGCTTTTCATTTGGTCTCATTTTACCACAAGCTTACAGCTACTTCATCCGCTTGCACGTTGCGCTTTTGCACAGAAAACGATAATATGGATGGATAGTAATGATAAAGAAATATAAAATTTGCGTAGGTAGCTGGATGGTGAAGAATGGCGATGAAAGAATTTTTTAACGTAACAGACCCGGAAGCCCTCAAATCCCTTGCTATACCAGAACGTGTAAAGATTTTGGAATTGTTTGAGGATCTTGAGCCCCGTACAGCCAAGCAGATTGCAACCGAGCTGGGGGAAAACGCCGCCCGTCTTCACTATCATGTGAAAGAACTTGTGCGCGTAGGCTTGTTGCAGCAGGTAGACACGAGAGTAAAAGGCTCGATCGTGGAAAAGTACTACGAGCCTGTAGCCAAAGTCATTCAGGTGAAGCTGCGGCTGATGATCGAGGAAAACGCACAGCAGCTGAGCGATATCATGTTTACCCCTTTCCGCACGACGGAAAAGGATCTGGTGCGTACGCTCAACCGGTTTGTAGCCAGCGACGTGGATGTGCGCAAGGAGTACAAGGATACGTTCGCTTACAACCTGACTGAATTTTATTTAAGCCAAGAAGAAAGAAATGAATTGGTTGCCGAGATTAGCGACCTTCTCCAAAAGTACAAAGGACTGAAAAATGAAAACGGACGACGGAAGTTTAAGTTCTTTGATGTCTTGTTTCCCGTTACTCCTCCTGACCCGAGTGAAGACGACGAGGACGACGACTTTGAAGACAACGAGGCATGAAAGAACTCATCTTCGCATAAGACTGAACGAACAATCAGAAATCGCAGCAGTATGCTGAAGCTGACCAGTATGCAAAAACAACCATGAAAACCATCCGCTGTGATGGTTTTCTCCATTTTTGACCAAGGAGGCTTACGATGCGCACCATTCTATTCGATTTCGACGGGACCGTAGCCGATACGCTGCCGATGATCTTCAATTCCTTCCGTTCTACCTTTCAGCACTTTCTTCAGCGCCACTACACGGATCAGGAGATCGTCGCGATGTTTGGCCCGCCTGAGATGGGGATTCTGGAAAACATGATTGCCAGCGAGCAATTGGCGGATGCCGTGACCCATTTTTACGACTTCTACGCAGCCGAGCATCGGCGCGTGTCCAATCCGCCGGAAATGATCCGGCTGCTCGACCGCTTGCAGCAAGCCGGCATTTCGATGGGGATTGTCACAGGAAAGGGCAGACGAAGCGCAGATATCTCTCTGAAAGAGTGGGGGCTTGCCCCTTATTTTGATGTGGTGATCGCCGGGGATGAGGTGACAAATCCGAAGCCCGATCCGGAGGGGATTTTGCTTGCGATGGAGCAGCTTGGTGCAACGCCCGAACAGACCATCTACGTCGGCGACAGCAACGCGGATATTATAGCCGGGAAGGCTGCCGGACTGGTGACAGTAGGAGTCACCTGGCTTCCGGTCACGCAAAAAACGGGAGGCTTTCAGCCGGAACCGGATTACGAGTTTACGGATACGGATGCGTTTGCGGAATGGGTATTGGGGCGTCAAAAATAAGACTCCCCCTTTTTCATTTCGTATTTGTTGGTCTAGCTTGGCCGTAAGCGTTCTTTCGTCGGGTTTGATTTTGGCCTGATGGCCTTGCCTTAGTAAGCCCGGGCAAACCAGACCGTGTGCATCGCCTCTTTGCCGCAGCAGATGCATGCGGATTTTTGTGCAGGCGGCTCGAACGGGATGTTGCGGGAGGTGAACTTGGTCTCTTCCTTTACCTTTGCTTCGCAGCCATTGTCGCCGCACCAGCCCGCAAGCACCCAACCCGCGATGCCGTTTTCTTTCTCGGCGGTCTCCGCGTGCTGCTTCAATTCTTCGAGCGTGTTGATCTCCAGATGCGAATGGGCATTGCGGAATTCGACTGCCCGCTGGTACATGTTTTGCTGGATTTCCTCAAGCAGGTTTACGACCGCCTCTACTGCATCCGCAAGCGGAGCCGTGATCTTTTCCCCGGTATCGCGGCGGGCCAGAATGACCTGACCGTTCTCGACATCGCGCGGACCGATTTCCAGACGGATCGGAACGCCGCGCATCTCCCATTCGTTGAATTTCCAGCCGGGAGTCTCCTCGCGCAGGTCAGCCCGGACCCGTACGCCTGCCGCTTTCAACTGATCAAAGAGCGGATCGAATGCTGCCATCACCCTTTCACGCAGCTTTGGCGGTCCAACCGGAATCATCACGACCTGCGTAGGCGCTACACGAGGCGGCAGCGACAGCCCCCGGTCGTCCCCGTGCACCATGATCATCGAGCCGATCAGGCGGGTAGAGGTCCCCCAGGATGTCGTATGCACGTATTTGAATTGATTGTCGCGGTCCAAGTACTTGATCTCGAAGCCCCGCGCAAATTTTTCTCCCAAATAGTGCGAGGTGCCGGCCTGTACGGCCTTGCCGTCCTTCATCATCGCTTCGATGGAGTAGGTGTCGACAGCTCCAGCAAACCTCTCGCTCGGCGTCTTTTGCCCCTTCCAGACCGGGATCGCGAGCAGTTCCTCCACGACCTCGGCGTAAATGTCCAGCATCTGCATCGTTTCCTGACGGGCTTCCTCCTCTGTGGCATGGGCGGTGTGTCCCTCCTGCCACAAAAATTCGGAGGTGCGCAGGAACGGCATCGTCCGCTTTTCCCAGCGGAATACATTTGCCCACTGATTGATGAGTACCGGCAAATCTCTGTAGCTTTGAATCCATTGACTGTACATATGGCCGATCATCGTCTCCGAGGTCGGCCGCAGCGCAAGGCGCTCCTCCAACTGTTCCCCCGCAGCTTCCGTAACCCATGGCAGTTCCGGGTTGAAGCCTTCTACGTGCTCTTTTTCCTTCTGAAAAAAGGATTCGGGAATCAGCATCGGAAAATAGGCATTGCGGTGGCCGGTTTCCTTGAACCGCTTGTCCATCGCCTCCTGGATCCGCTCCCACAGCTCAAATCCGTCCGGCTTGAAAACGATACAGCCGCGCACAGGCGTATAATCCATCAGATCCGCTTTTTTGATCGTGTCGATGTACCAGCGCGAAAAGTCTTCAGACTGCGGCGTGATTTCTTTGACAAATGCTTTTCCTTCTTTCAATGCCCTTCACTCCTTCATGAGCTTCTTTTCAAAAACGCAAAAAACCCCTATCCCAAAAAGGGACGGGGGAAACTCTCCCGCGGTACCACCCTGATTGACCGCTGCTGCCACAAGCATCTGCGATCCGCTCTAACCCGTTAACGGAGGGAATCCGGCATGGCTCGTCGCCAGCAGCTCCAGGATGGGGAGCAGGTGCATTCGTGCATCGACCTTTCAGCCAAGGGCCGACTCTCTGCGCCACATTCGCTACCTGCGGGTCCTTTCACAGCCATTTTCGCCTGTTTCTTGGGCAATATGGTAGCAGACCCGCCGGGCAATGTCAATTTCTTGCATAAAGGCTGAGTCTCGGTGCCAGCTTCACGTAGAGCGGATAAGCGACTACGGAGACCATGATTCCTTTTATCAGGTTAAACGGCACGATGCCGTACAGGATCAAAGACCATACGCTCTCAGCCTGGAATTGCGCGACCAGCTGCTCCAGCGACACCTGATACAAAGCCGCATAGGCGGGCAGCAGGAAGTAGGCGTTGGCTACCGCCATGACAGCCGTCATCAGTACAGTACCGATAGCAAGACCGGCCATGAAGCTCATTTTCCCCTGTTTCATCCGCTGCAGCCAAACCGCTGCGACGATGAAGCTCGCACCCGCCACTACGTTGGCCAGCTCGCCGATCAAAAGGCCGTCCGTATTTTTAAACAGCATGTGCAGCGCATTCTTCATCACTTCGACGATAACGCCTGCCATTGGGCCGTAGAGCAAGGCGCCGATCAATCCGGGCAGCGTACTGAAATCGAGCTTCAAAAACGTAGGCATGAGCGGCACCTGAAATTCCAGGTACTGCAAGACAAATGCGACCGCCGCCAGCATGGGAATCGTCACCAGCCGCTGCGTCGCTTGCGATGTGGGAATCGCGGTTCCTTTCATCTGTACCATCTCCTCATTGGTTTCTTCCTTCTTGAGGAATGGCAACAGCATACACCCGGACGTGCCCGCGTTCGGTCCTTGCACAGCAAAAAGCCCTGAGAAACAACATCTCCTCAGGGCTTTGGCACACATGCAAAGACAACGAAACAGACCTGTGCTCTTAAAAAAGGGTACGTAAACAGAAGGGCCGAAAAGCGGCACCCAGCCCGTCGTGCAATACCCATGCACAAGCAAACAAGCACGCACAGCGTACGTACTGTCGTCATCCTTCTCCCATCCAGACTGTACTGTCGGCTCTGGATTTGCACCAGATCCTGCACTCCGGAAGCTTTCGCATCGCGGAGGCTCGCGGGCTTACGCGCTTTTGGCGCGATCACCGCCGGTCGGGAATTTCACCCTGCCCCGAAGGAATGTTATGTGATTTTACATGGATATTATACAGTGCCGCACTCGGATTTGACAATGCTGGAAGTGTTCCCTGCTATGGTCGTTGCGAATCTCCTGCGTAGCTCCCATCGCTTTTGGGAAACCTGCCGCAAATTTCGGCTATCATTTGCGGAGCAAACATGATCAGCCAGGGGAACATAGCGAGGTAGAAAGAAAGCAATTTTTCCCAATACGACAAAAGCATGCAAAAACCCTCCCCCAAGACGGAGGAGGGTCAGGCAGCAAGCCGATTACGACCCTGCTCCGCTGTATTTGCGCACACCCCAGTTCCAGACGACCAGTCCGATGCTGAAAAAGACGATTCCCACGACGGGAGTAAACGCCGCATACGCGTACCACGTTTCCTTGCGGAGAAAATACGCCGCCGGATACACGCCGACAAAGGCAAAGGGCAGCACGTACGTGAGCACAAACCGGATTACCTTGTTGTACACGTCGACCGGGTAACGCCCATACTGCTGAATATTCCAGATCATCGGCGAAATCCCTGTCCGGGAATCGGAGAAAAAGCTGATGGCCGCAATGGCCGTGTAGACCCCGCCATAGATCAGCATGCCGCTGACGACGAGACCGACAAACAGGAACGGGTCGTACCACGTAAAGGACAAATCCAACTGAATAGCCGCATAGCCCATAATGATCAAACCGGTGATGACGCCAAAAATCCGGTCCGGTGCGATCGACTCAAGACAGACCTGTGCGAGATTGTGCAGCGGTCTGGTCAGGACGCGGTCCATCTCTCCGCGAATAATGTACCGCTCGTTGAAATCCCAGAAGCCGAAAAACATCGAGAACAGCGCGTACGGGATGAGGAAAAAGCCGTAAATGAAAATAATCTCGTCGCGCGTCCAATCATTGAGCAGCGGCACGTGCTGAAAGACGACGACGATAAACACGAGGTTGATCAGCTCATTGATCAGATTGGACACGAGCTCCCCGAAAAAATCAGTCCGGTACGCGAGACGCGTTTTGAAATACTGTCCCAAATAAGTGGCAAAAATGCCCAAGACATGCTTGATTTCACCCATTGCTTCTTATCCTCCCTGCACGACCAGCTTGGTCTGGGCTCTGCGCCACAAGACGAAGATCGGGATGAGAATGACCGCGACCCAAATCGCCTGGAATCCGATCATTTGCCACGCGCGGGACGCCGGTATAGCCCCGGTGAAGATGACGCTGGGATAATAGTTGATCGCCTGAAACGGCAGATATCCCATCAGCGTCTGGGCCCAGCCGGGGAAAAAGCTGATCGGCAGCACCAGGCCGGAAAGAAGGTCGACGACTACCCGCTTGGCCCGCATCATCCCGTCATTGCGGAAGAGGAAAAAGGTAACGAGACCGGTCAACAGATTCAACTGCGTGTTGATGACAAACGCGAACATCAGGCTGAGCAGATACATGCCCCACGCTTCGGGCGTGCTCGGGAATTGAAACGGAATGAACAGGCTGATCAGGAAAATGCCCGGCGCGGCGAAAAACAGCATGCGGAAAATCCCTTCGCCGAATGCCTGCGCCGTCTTGACCGAGAGATAGTTGTAGGGGCGGATCATCTCGATCGCCACTTTTCCCTCCCGGACCTCCTGCGCCATCTCCATGTCGATGTTATTGAAATAAAACGCCCGCGACATCCAGGCGATGGCGACATACGCCGTCATCTGCTCTACCGAAAGACCGCCGAGCTGCTGCTGTCCGCCGTAAATCGCCCCCCAGAGGAAGTAGTACGCCCCGATGTTGATCGCGTAGATGATGATGCCGCTGTAGTAGTTGACGCGATACGCCAGCAAGGTCAGAAAGCGGATGCGGATCAGTTCCAGGTAAAGCTTACCCATGGCTGACTACCTCGCTGTCTGTAGAGTAGATATTGCGGACGATGTCCTCCGTGCTCGCTTCCATAATTTTGACGTCGCTGATGTCAAACGAGGCCATCACGGTGGACAGGACGAACGGCAGCATTTCCTGGCTGCGCGACACTTTTACGCGCAAAGCAAAGTCGTTTTCCCGAATGATCTCACAGGGCAGCTCGCCGAGGACCGTCCGGAGCTCTTCGGCTGACGTCCGCTTTTTGAACTGAAAGGCCACTTCCGTCCCATTTCCCCATTTTTCCTTCAGGTTTTCGAGCAGCCCGTCAAAAATAAGCTTGCCTTTGTCCATGACCAGCACTCTTTTGCACAGCGCTTCGATGTCGGTCACATCATGTGTGGTCAACAGAATCGTCATATGCTCGGTATCGTTTAAATTTCGCAAAAACTCGCGAATCTTTTGCTTTACGAGAACGTCCAGACCGACCGTAGGTTCATCCAGAAACAGCAGGCGAGGCTTGTGAATCAGCGCCGCCGCCACCTCACAGCGCATCCGCTGGCCGAGGCTCAGCTTGCGTACAGGCTGGCTGACGAACGAACCGATGTCGAGCTCCTCGATCAAACGGTCGAGCCAGCGCTGTCCTTCATGCTCTTCGACCTTGTAGACGCTTTTCAGCAGACGGAAGGACTCCAGCGGGGACAGGTCCCACCAAAGCTGCGAGCGCTGGCCAAACACGACGCCGATGGAGCGCACGTAGTCCTCCCGCTGTTTTTGCGGGACAAAGCCGTTGATGACGATCTCCCCGCCGCTCGGGTTCAGGATGCCCGTCAGCATTTTGATCGTGGTCGACTTCCCTGCCCCATTTTCTCCGATCAGGGCGAACATTTCCCCTTCTTCTACGGAAAAGGACAGGTCGTCGACCGCTTTGACCGTCTTGTATTCCCTGCTGAACAGGTCGCGAAACGCGCCTCCCAGACCGGCGCGGGCTTGATGAATGCGAAACTCCTTTTGCAAATGGTTGACTTGAATCATGATTAACCGCCCTTTTGTCGCTTTTGAGTAGGATTCCACTGCTTAGTGTATATGAGCAGGCTGATTTCTGCAAAAATCAATGTGCTGCCAACTGCAACCTTCAATCTAAAGCCTTGGAAGACCATACGGCTCAGTCGCAGGCTCGTTCTCGGGAAGGCAAATGACGACACCAGTTTTGTCATCGGCAGGCTTGAACCGCGGGTAGGCGATGCACTCCGGATCGCTTTTCTCCAACTGGACCAGTTCATCTGTATACGCCTGCAGCCCTTTTTCCAGGATGGGACAGACCGTTTTCTCCCAACCGATGCTCCCTTCTCCGCGCGCGGCCGGCCAGAACAGTCCATCTGTCAGCAGGAGCACTGCCTTCAGGCCGATCCGGTTGATCCTCCCGTACTCCAGAAAGTCTCCGCTGAGCGACTCGCCGTTCAGCACGCCGTATCCTCCCGGCGTATTTGCCTGATAGCGGTTGTGAACGAGGATGTCGCGAACGCTTTCAATCAGTTCAGCCCTTGTGCTCAAGCCTTGGCGAATGCCTTCTTCCCACTTTTCCATCGCGGCTGCTTCCAGGTGATTTACCTGCAGATGAGTCAGGACGCGGATCGAATCGTCGGCATACACGGCAAAGATCATGCAGTCTCCCGTCTGGGCATAGTGAAGGTGTGTCCCATCGAGCTTCACTACGGCGGCGGCTGCACCCCACAAAGCTTCCTTTTGGCTCAAATCGATTTCTTCGGAGATCATATAATCCCGAAGGCGCTCGTTGGCTGCGAGCAGTACAGACGGCAAGTCGGCGTCTTTTCCGACAGCCGCCAGATGATCGTGAACGATCCGGGCCGCCATTGCCCCTCCACTCTGCCCGGTCCTGGTGACAAACGGCACCAAAGACGAAACTCCGTCAATCACGGCAAATATCTGCTGAGCCGTGTTTATCAAAAAACGATCCTCATTATTGCCGCTGTAACCGGGTATGGACAACGCTTCGACGTTCATTCGCCCTCTTCCCTTCCGCTCTTGTTTTTACAATCCGTCCAAGCCGGAACAAGTCGTTATCAAAGGCTGGCTTGGAAGCTGACAGGCTGAATTGTATCACTTTTCCAAATACGGTTCCAGCTGCAGCTCTGCCGATTACGCCAACCTTCAAGTGTGATAAGATGAGGATGGACTTATGGACGAAAAGAGGGAATGAACATGAACCGCGAAAAATCTGCCCGCCTGCATGAACAGGCGATGGACGTCATCCTCGGCGGGGTAAACAGCCCCTCCCGCTCTTTCAAAGCTGTCGGCGGCGGCGCTCCTGTCACGATGGAACGCGCGCAGGGAGCCTATTTTTGGGATGTCGACGGAAACCGCTACATAGATTACCTGGCTGCATACGGTCCGATCATCACGGGCCACGCCCACCCGCATATCACAAAAGCCATCTCGGAAGCGGCTGCAAACGGGACGCTGTACGGGACCCCTACTCCTTGGGAAATCAAATTTGCGACGATGATTCGCGAAGCCATCCCGTCGATGGAACGGATTCGCTTCAACAACTCCGGGACGGAAGCGGTGATGACCTGCATCCGCGTGGCTCGTGCCTATACAGGCAGAGTCAAGGTAATCAAGTTTGCCGGCTGCTATCACGGCCACTCCGATCTCGTGCTGGTCGCTGCGGGTTCCGGTCCATCCACACTGGGCATTCCCGACAGTGCGGGCATCCCGCAAAGCATCGCGAGCGAAGTGATTACCGTACCGTTCAACGACACGGAGGCGTTCAGAGAGGCGATCCGCGTCTGGGGAGCGGAGACGGCATGCGTGCTCGTCGAACCGATCGTCGGCAATTTCGGGATCGTCCCGCCGAAACCGGGCTTTTTGGAAAGCGTAAACGAGATCGCCCACGAGGCAGGTGCGCTCGTGGTTTACGATGAAGTGATCACGGCCTTCCGCTTCTGCTACGGCGGCGCGCAAAACCTGCTCGGCGTTGAGCCGGACTTGACGGCTCTGGGAAAAATCATCGGCGGCGGACTGCCTATCGGCGCTTACGGCGGGCGACGCGAGATCATGGAGCAGGTGGCACCGCTCGGCCCTGCTTACCAGGCCGGGACGATGGCCGGTAATCCTGCCTCGATACGCGCCGGTATCGCCTGCCTGGAGGTACTTAAGCAGCCAGGCGTATACGAGGAATTCGAACGCCTCGGAGCCTTGCTTGAGGCAGGAATTCGGAAATCGGCAGACGCCCACGGCATCAAGGTGCAGGTCAACCGCGTAAAAGGAGCGCTCGCCGTATACTTTACGGACCATCCGGTATATGACTACGATACGGCCCAGGCGGCAGATGGCGAACTGTTTGCCCGATTCTTCCGGCTCATGCTGGATGAAGGCATCTGCCTGGCACCATCCAAGTACGAAGCGTGGTTTGTCACGACCGCCCATACAGAAGCGGATATTCGGGACACGATCGCGGCTGTGGATCGCTCGTTTGCCAAGCTCTAAGATCGTAGATGTTGCTGTCGCAGCATGCGGTTCAACCCCGTATCATACAACGCAGCGGTGCCAGCGGGAATAGGCAGGTGCCGGAGAGAATAGCCCGATGCTTGCGGGAATAGCCCGGTACTTGCGAAATAGCCCGATCTTGGTTGTATAGGTCTCCTGCCGGGGAAGATTTTCCTGAACGAAAACCGCAGCTTCCTCCACATACTAAGCGGGACAGCATACCACCGCAGGAGGGATTTTACGTGTCCAAAGGGGAAAAAACCTACCCGCAAGCGCCGGAAAAAACGTTGGACCCCAAAATGAGCTCCAAGATGATGGAAGTCGTCGGCTTTCAAAATCCGCGAAAGACGGAGCACCACAAAACGCAAGACCACGACCGCTAGCATTTCATACCGCAACGCAAAAAGCATGCTCTGCCGCGGAGCATGCTTTTTTCCTTTTGAAAACGCTATATTCCATGAATAAAAATACATTTTTTATCGAGAAAAAACATTTTATTCTAATTAAAACGCTTACATTTACATGATTATCCAAACCACGATTGTGTACTCCATTCATTCATGTTATTCTTAGCACTACTATTTTGAAGTTTCCGACTATTGGTAAAGGAGGTGGAGGGTCAGTTCGTCTGACCGCAACCATGAGAAACTACCTGCAAAGAGAAGCAATCGAAACGTTTCAAAACTATCACAGGATTGAGCACGATAGCTGCGGAATCATCTGTGTCATCGAAAAAGCGGGAGCCCCTACGCGAGCTAACGTGGATGAAACCATCCGGTCGCTGATTCAAATGGAGCATCGTTCCGGATTTATCGACGGGGAAGGAGACGGCTGCGGCATCCTGACGGACATCCCTCGTGCCCTCTGGTCCACATACCTCCATCAGGCAGGGCTGGACGGCGGTTTTGCCTACGACAAACGATTCGCAGTGGCCCATCTCTTCGTGCCTCAAGCCAGTCATGACCCTGAGGAGGTTCAAAGGCAGGTACGGCAGCTTTTCGCCGAGTATTCCATCGACATTATGCTTGAGCGGGTACAAGAGGTGGACTCTGCCGCTCTCGGGAAAAACGGCAAACGCGACGAACCGCTTTTCTGGCAATTGGCCTTGTCCTCCCAAGAGGAATTGACTGGCTACCCGTATGCCCAGCGGCTGTTTGAATTGCAGATCGCCATCGAGACGGCTCACCATGTTCATGTCGCTTCGCTCAGTCCGTACACTGCCGCGTACAAGGTAATGGGCGCCGCCTCCATCCTGCCCCGCTATTTCCGCGATCTGGCTGATGATCGCTTCGCGTCGTCCGTGACGATCGGACACAATCGCTACTCGACCAACACCCTGTCCAACTTCTTCCGTGTCCAGCCGTTTTCGCTGCTTGGCCACAACGGAGAGATCAACACCATCAGCAAGCTGGAGGAGGAGGCGCTCCTGCTCGGCGTTCCGCTCGTAGACGGTGGAAGCGATTCGCAAAATGTCAACCGGACAGTCGAAACCTTCATCCACCGTTATGAACTCAGCCTGTTTGAAGCGATGGAAATTGTCTTCCCTCCGATCCATCACGAAATGAAAAACCTGCCTGTCCATCTGCAGGACCTGTATGCCTATCTGCGCCAGGCCTGGGGACATTTTGCCCAAGGTCCGGCCGGCATCGTGTCGCGCTACGGAAATGAGTGCCTGTTCAGCGTCGACGCGCTTGGCCTGCGGCCGCTGTGGATGGTGGAAAGCGCAACCTCCTACTACTTCTCCTCGGAGCAGGGAGTCATCCCTGTCCACCAGATGACGGCCGAGCCGAAGTCCCTGGCCCCTGGCGAAAAGGTGGGCGTCCTTCTGCACCCGGATCGGGAAGCGGAAGTCGTGCCTCACCACAGCCTGCAGCAACTGGTCCATGACCGTTTCACGAGCAAGGTCAAGACGGATGGCTGGCGGCAGCATCTCTATTTCGCATATGAGGCAAATGCGCTCGTCTCCGAGCCGGATGCAGAACCCCCTGCCTCGTCGGTGTACAGCGCATTCGGCTGGGACCGGGAGCAAATCCAGTTGGTCGAGCAGATGTCTGCCAACGGCGTCGAGCCGATCCGTTCCCTCGGACATGACGGCCCCCTCGGAGCTCTGTCCAAGGAGCGGCAAAACCTGGCCGATTACCTCAAGGAGAGCGTTGCAGTCGTCACCAATCCGGCGATAGACCGCGACCGGGAAATGGAGCACTTCTCTACCCGCGTCGTCGTCGGCTCGCGCGTCCCGCTCTCGGCAAAGCCGGTTCCCGGATTGCGCCTGGAGCTGCCTTCTCCCGTACTGTTTGAAGGCCAGTCGCTGCAGGCCGCCGCTGCGCAGCAGGGCACCTTCTCCTTGGAGCAGGTCCTCCACTATTTGAATAACCACCCGTCCAGCATTTCGCTGGTGTCCACTTCTTTTTCCAAAGAGGAAGGGCTGGAAGGCGGTCTGAAGCGAATAAAGCAGACGGTTGTGCAAGCTGTGCAGGACGGTGCAGTGCTGGTCGTTCTGGACGATACGGAAACGCATCGCAGCGACAAGTTCTGGATCGATCCGCTGCTGGCGGTGGCAGCCTCTGACCAGGCGCTGAAAGCCGTTTTTCTCGAAGACGGAGACAATTTGCGCCGCCGCGCCTCTCTCGTGCTGCGCTCCGGCTCGATCCGCTCGCTGCACGATCTCGCTCTGGCAGTCGGCTTCGGTGCGGACGCGGTGTCGCCGTATTTGATGTTCGCCACAGCCTTTGCCAAGGATGGGGTGACATCGGCAACAAACTTGTACAGCGCGTTGAACAAAGGGCTGGAAAAAGTAATTTCCACCATCGGCATTCACGAGCTGCGCGGATACGGACGATTGTTTTCTTCTATCGGTCTGCGCCAGGAGCTTGCTTCCGCCCTGTCCATCATCAATTTCTGCGGATCGGCCGAGTCGGGGCTTTCCTTTGCCGACCTGGAAGCGGACAGTATCCAGCGCTCGCGCGATTACGCAAGCGAGACGGCCCGTGAAGCCAAGACCTTCCACATCTTCCCGCGCCTGTGGAAGCTGATCGGACAGGTCGCGGCGGGAGACATTCCCTACGCCGACTACGCGCAAAAGCTGGAGGAAAACGAGCGGGAGAATCCGATCGCTATTCGCCATACAACCGACTTCGCCTTTGACAAGAACGCTCGACAGGAGCAGGGCAGGGTCGAAGCGGAACAGGTGGATCTCAGCGTAGGCAGCCATTCCCTGCCGTTCCTGATCTCCTCCATGTCCTTTGGTTCACAGAACGAGACGGCATTCCGCGCCTATGCCGAGGCAGCGGAACAACTGAATATGATCAGCATGAACGGGGAAGGCGGCGAGATCAAAGACATGCTCGGCCGCTACCGGAAAACACGCGGAATCCAGGTTGCTTCGGGCCGTTTCGGCATCAATATCGAGCTGGCAAATGCGGCAGACATCCTGGAGATCAAGATCGGCCAAGGCGCCAAGCCAGGCGAAGGGGGACACCTTCCCGGCTCCAAGGTAACAGCCAAAATCGCCGCTGCCCGCAATGCGACGATCGGCTCTGACTTGATCTCTCCGTCCAACAACCATGACATTTACTCCATCGAAGATTTGGCGCAGATGATCACCGAGCTGAAAACAGCCAATCACGAAGCAAAAGTATGCGTGAAAGTGCCAATCGTCCCCAATATCGGCACGATTGCCGTCGGGATCGCCAAAGCAGGTGCAGATTTCATCACGCTTTCCGGTTTTGACGGTGGTACGGGAGCGGCCCGCGTCCACGCCTTGCAGCACGTGGGACTCCCTGCGGAAATCGGCGTCAAAGCCGCTCACAACGCACTGCTGGAGGCGGGATTGCGCCACAAGGTGGAGCTGTGGGCGGACGGCGGCGTGAAAAGCGCCGCTGACGTCGTCAAGCTGATGCTGCTGGGGGCAAACCGCATCGGATTCGGCACACTGGCTATGATCGCAGTCGGCTGCACAACCTGCCGCGGCTGCCACCTCGATACATGCCATGTCGGGATCGCCACGCAGATTGACTCGCTCGAAGAAGCGCATGAAAAAGGTCTGCGCCGCTTTGTTCCCCGCCAGTTTGATATGGCGGTGGAGGGCCTGAAAAACTTCTTTACCCTGTTCGGCGAAGAGGTCCGGCGGATTACAGCCGCACTCGGCTTTAGCCGTACACAGGATCTGGTCGGACGCTCCGATCTATTGGTGCAAAGCCGTCTGCTGGAGAAGATCGACCTTTCGTCTTTGCTTGCGCTCCACCCGCAGTTTGGCACTGCCGAAAGCGTTGACGCGGAACAAGAGGAAAGCCGTGTGCTCGTAGCTGCCGGTGCCCACGCAGGAGAGGCGCAGGGGCGCTATTATCAGGCGGATAGGCCCATCCAGGAAACCTTCAGCAGCGTTCTCTCCGGGCAGCGGGTCCTCGGCAGCCGCTGGTCGGGGGCACGGGTGAAAGACCATCTGGACGGAAGCTATGCCTCCCTGCCGGAGGTGTCGCTTCACTTCACCCACGGCAGCGTTCCGGGCAACGGTCTGGCTGCCTACAATGCGCAGGGCGTCAACATCCGCGTCCAGGGCGGTGCACAGGACGGGGTAGGCAAAACCAGCTTTGGCGGCCGCGTCTCGATCCTCAAGGCAAAGGGATTGAACGGCGCTTACATCAACGGCTCAGTGGGCAAAAGCTTTTGCTACGGGGCACAAAAAGGGCTCTTTATCGTCCAGGGCAACGCCGACTCCCGCGCCTGCATCCGCCTTTCTGGCGCCGACGTGGTCTTTGGCGGCGAAATCACCCAGCCGATCAGCGACCAGCTTGGAGGCATCGGGGCTCGCGCCAACCTGAAAGGCTTTGCCTTTGAATACATGACAAACGGCCGTGCTGTGGTGCTCGGTGATCCAGGGCCGTGGATCTGCGCCGGGATGACCGGAGGCGTCGTCTACGTGCGGCTTCAGCCGGAGCTCGGCTTTGACCGCGACGCATTGGAGCGCCGAATCGCCAAAGGAGCCAAAGTGTTTTTGTATCAGCTCGACGACAAAGGGACGAGCGATGTTCAAGAGCTGCTTTCCGCTTACAAGGAAGAGCTGCTCGCTACCGAGCAATATGAAACAGCCAGCCGCATCCAAAAGCTGATCGAGAATCCGGCGGACAACTTCCTGATGATTTCGCCAAAGAAAGAGCAGGCCGATCCGTCTGTCTCGACCGAGTGACGCTCCGCCATACCCTTTATTCCCAACTCTTCCCCTGCCAGGGAGGAGTTTTTCTTTTTTGCACATATAAACGTCCATTTATATTGTCAAAGATAGTCAGAGATTGTACAATAAAAGGAAAGATGCGATCATGAACTGATCATGTCTTGCATGTTTCAAGGGTCAACAGCAATTTTCCGACAGTCAGGCAGCTAATGGCATTCGCCTCGGCCAGGGAAACACGCTCCCGGGAGAAGCAGGGATGTTTTGCACAGAAAAATGAAACTAGCGCCCGCCATAATCGTAGATGTAGGTAATGGGCACAATAGATGGATGCTTTTATTCATGGAAAAATTCATTATGAGAAAATGAGGAGTGATCACTTCATGCTGTTGTTTCACCCCATGGATTTCCTGATTTTCATTGCCTTTGGTCTTTCGCTGTGGGCCCAGTTCCGCGTGAAGGGGACCTTCAACCGCTTTGCGGATGTGCCCGCATCCTCTGGTCTGACTGGGGCCGAGGCTGCCCGCCGAATGCTGGACGAAAACGGCTTGACCAATGTCCCTGTCGAACACATTCCCGGTACGCTTACCGACCATTACGACCCGATTTCCCGTGTCGTTCGTCTGTCCGATCCGGTATATATGGGCAATTCGATTTCCGCTATCTCGGTCGCCTGCCACGAGGTAGGCCATGCGGTCCAACATAAGGTGTCCTATCCGATGCTGGTTGCCCGCCATCGCATTTTCCCTGTCGTCAACCTGGTATCCGGCGTTGCGCCTCTGCTGCTGTTGGCCGGCTTCTTTTTCAAGGCTGCCAATCTGCTGCTTCTGGGGATTTTGTTCTTCTCCGCAGCAGTAGCCTTCCAGCTGATCACACTGCCGGTGGAATTCAACGCCAGCAGCCGCGCGAAAACGATGATGGTGAAAATGGGCTTCATCCGCAACAACGAAGAAAGCGGCGTAAACAAGGTCCTCGGTGCCGCAGCCCTCACTTATGTGGCGGCAGCTCTGATCTCTGTGCTGGAACTGGTCAAGTACGTCATGATCTTTACCAACACGAGAGAGGAATAACCACTGCTTTGACTTGACGCCTATGACGCGTTAGGCTTTGACCGTTGCGATCATTCACTCAAGGTACAGCTCCCTTTTTCGGGACTGTACCTTTTTCATTCCCGATTTGTTAGGATAGGATTGGAAGGAAGGGAAGCAAAATGGTCATCGGAATTATCGGATTAGGAAACATTGGGCAAATGCTCGTCAAAGGTCTGTCCAAGAGCCGGGTTGTCTCCCCCAGCGATATGATCGTCTTTAACCGCAGCCGGGATAAGGCCGCGGAATTGCAGCGGCTTTATCCGTTTGAGCTCGCCGCTACCGCCCAGGAGACAGCAGACAAGGCAGACATGCTGTTCATTTGTACCAAGCCTCTCGATGTGCTGCCCGTCCTGCGGGAGCTGACTCTCCCTGCAAGGCTGCATCTCGTCTCCGTAGCTGCCGGCGTCAGCCTGCAAGACCTGGAGACGGTACATAGCGCCCCTGTCAGCAAGGTAATCCCGACTGTCACCTCGGAAGAGCTCCGCGGGGTGTCCCTGTTTGCAAGCAACCGCCTGGTGAACGATACGCAGCGAGATAGCCTGCGGCTCCTGCTCGACGCACTCGGCACGGCTGAAGAGGTTTCCGAGGAAAGCATCGAGACCGCGACAATCCTGACAAGCAGCGCTCCCGGGCTGATCGCGGGCATACTGGAAGCCTTCGCACAAGCCGCGGTGAGGACATCCCCTGAGCTTGGGATTGATACCGCACGGCGGATGCTGACAGAAACACTGGCCGGCACCTCTCTGTTGCTGAAAGGCCAGGAGCTTGGATTTGACCAGCTCATTGAGAGAGTCGCAACAAAAGGCGGCATTACCGAGGAAGGTCTCGCTGTTTTGGGGCGGACGCTGCCGCAAGCTTTTGACGACCTTTTTGCAATGACAAGCGAGAAGCACGCCTTGTTAAAACAGAAAGTACAGGCACAAATTATCGATCGCAAAGGAGAACAGTGATGAAAGTCGGATGGATTGGACTTGGCAACATGGGCATTCCGATGGCGAGCAATCTGCTGGCGGCCGGGTATGACGTTTGCGTATGGAACCGGACTCCCGCAAAGGCAGAGCCGCTTGTGAGCCTTGGGGCTGTCATCGCCGAGTCGATGGAGAAATTAGTAGAGAATTGCGACATCATTTTTACGATGGTAAGTGACGACGATGCCGTTCGATCTATTTATACAGGAGCTGGCGGATTGCTGTCTGCCGCTGTCCGGGGCAAGCTGGCTGTGGACATGAGCACCGTTTCGCCGGAGACCTCCCGTTTTCTCGCACAGAAATGCCGGGAAGCCGGTCTGCGTTTTCTCGATGCACCCGTTTCCGGCAGTGTGGGGCCAGCAAAGGAAGGAAAGCTCGTCATCATGGCAGGAGGAGAGCAGCAGGATTTTGAGCAAGCGAAGCCTATGCTGGACAAGCTGGGAAAAACGGCTCTTCACCTCGGACCGAACGGAGCCGGAACCTCGGCCAAGCTGGCGATCAATCTGCTGCTTGGCATTACTGTGCAGGGCGTGGCGGAAACGCTGCTGTTCGCACGTGGAATGGGCATCACTACCGAACAGATGCTGACGATCATCTCCGAGAGCGCTGTCGGAACGCCGCTCATACGCGGGAAGGCCGCTTCCATTTTGGCCGATGACTATCCGGCTGCTTTCGCTTTGAAGCACATGGCCAAAGATTTGCGCCTGGCACGCGAAGCGGGAGTCTCTTCCCCTCTGGCAGAGTCTGTAGCAGCCAGCTACCGGACCGCACTGGAGGAAGGTATGGGGGATCTCGATCTGATGGCGATCCTCCGTTTTCTCGATCCGGAGAAACAAGAAAAGGCCCTTTAGGACAAGGGCCTCAGGCTGTCGAGAAACCCCACAATATGTTGGAGTTTCTTCTTTCATAACAATAAAATTGAGCACGAAGTGCTGGAAGTCTTAGATAGCACCACACCTAACATGCCTTTGCAAGGTGGAGTGCTATCTTTTTTATATTTTGAACGGTTGCTGTCAGCAACGCTTGCTCTTGGACATTTTCACGTCCGCGCAACCTACAATAGCGAAGTCCATGCATTT
>NZ_RHHO01000044.1 GCF_003710865.1 Brevibacillus borstelensis
ATTTCTTACTTGCCAAAAACATTCATAAGTTTCCAATCTGCATTGTTACTATAAAAAACTCTATCTCTCCATAAGCTCACCGTCTCCAGTGATTTAGAAGAGATAGAGTTTTTACTTCTTGGAGTCAAAAAACGCGCCAAAAGCATTCGGTCCAGCATCGTGGTAAGTATTCATTGCTGTTTTACTCCGTTGTATTTCAGTAAGCTTCTTTTGTACCGCTTGCATACGATTTGAAATGATCGGCATGATACGCTGGTTGATGTCATGTATTTGGGCCAATGATATCTTGTTCGCATCTGAGAGTGGGGAACCGGCGGAAATCAACGTATCAATCTTCCTCATCATTTTTTCCCGCTCATCTAAATATAACAACCACTTGTCTGGATCACTATCTGATTGCATGACTTCCTGCTCCAGCTGAATAGTCAGCTGGAGCATTTCCTCCACAATTCCATCCATTTGGAAAACCATGCTACTGCTCCTCATCTTTGCTTCTTCGCCAACAACATAGCTTCTTTCCAGGTGTCCCGGAATTGGACAAAATAATCTTCCACTTCTGTTAAAATAGAAGCATCCTTCCGCATGTTAGCCTCAATCATCCGGTGGAGCATATAGTCATACATTTTTTCAAGTTCCCCGGAAATGGGATAGTCTTTGTTTAAAGTGGACAGTAGCTCGTACAAGATGTTTTGCACTTTCAAACAATTTTCATGTGCTTTTACGACATTCTTTTCATCTATGGCACTTTTTGCTTGCTTAATAAACTTGATCGCCCCATTGTAAAGCATGAGCGTCAATTCCCCAGGAGTAGCTGTCGTCACCTGATTGGACTGATAGGTCTGAGCAGCATTATGTAACATCTGCATCTCTCCCTGCTATTGTTGACCAAGCATTTGCGCGAACCAGTTGCCTTGGGACTGGAACTTGGACATCGCTTTTTCCATCGCAGTAAACTGTTTCCAATAGCGATCCTCGATCATTTTTAGGCGGTCTTCCCACATATTGATCTCTTTATTTGTCTCTTTGATTCCACGGCCAATCACGCTGTCATCAACAAGAAAAGTTGAACTGCCTGCTTCATTCGTCACTCTGTCTATTACTTTGGTCAGTTGAGTATAGAGCCGCTCGGCAATACCGCTTTCGTTGAACTTGGTTGCAGGATCGTTGCTTGAACTGTAATTGGTAAACAGCTTTAATACATCTTCCCCATTATTGCTGATCGCTTCACGCAATTTTGTTTCGTTAATGTAAAGCTTCCCGTTCTCTTGGTAAGCATATTTGCCGCTAGGCGGACCACCAATGCCGATCTCAGACAATGTGTCAAATTTTTCATTGACTCCAGCAACCTTCAATGGCGCACTGATGGCGTAACGCATTTGATCCAGGCCCGATTTTAAAATCGGATCACGCAGCAGAATACCGCTCTTGGCCATCGCCTCCAGCTTTTCCGCCGTTTTTTCCGGCAGTTCTTCTTTTTCTTCATCCAGTAATGGCTTGTAGCTTCTGTACTTAGGTTCGGAGATTTTTGCATTGATCTTTTCGATCACTTCATTATATTTGTCCACGAACCCTTTGATTTGGTTAAAGATGGCATCCTCATCCGTTTTTGTATTGACGATGACAGGAGAACCGCCATTGGTTCCCTTAATGGTAAAATCAATGCCGTCAAAAGATACCGTATTTGTGGCCGTTTCCATCCTTACTCCGTTAATGTAAACGATACCCTTTTCTCCATCCGTTCTCAGTGATGAATCTACGCTGCCGCTAATCTTTAATTTTCCGCTTGTTCCATCTGGATCGGCAGTAAAATTTACGGAGAAAAACTTATTGTCTTTGCTGGAATCACTCGGATCAACACCGGTCAGTTCCGCACCGGACTTAGAGGTAAAAACTAACGATCCATTCACGAAGCTCGCTTCAATTAGAGCATGCTTATCCGTACTTTGTGCTGCTAGCTTTTCATTAATACTGGTAATCGAATCATTGACATCGATAGCAATGTCTACCCCGTTAATTGTTAAGGTGCCTTTTGCACCAAGGGCTTGACCCTTGTCAACTACATTATCAAGTTCAATTGATACGCCAGCCGGACTCTCTGCTTTAGCCAACTTTTCAACGTTCACGGAATACGTGGCGAATTGCGGAATACCTGAAATCTTGGTAGACACAAGCCCGTCATTTTCGGAAAAAGCGACCTTCTTTTTGAAGTTAGAAGAATACCGCACCGCTTCAACCGATTTTCTCAGTTCGTCAAGCAGCTTGTTCATTTCGCGATAGGTATCGCGCTTCCACTCGTCCGTTTGCTTTTTTCTGATCAACCGATTGACAGGCTCGCGTTGAGCCTTCATCAAATCTTTGATCATTTTCTCTGTGTCTAAACCGGAAGCCATTCCCGTAAATCGAATGGGAGACATGGGCAAATCCTCCTATCTTTTCTCATCTATAAGCAGTCCGATCATCTCATGCATTTTTGCGACCATATCCATTACTTTTTTGGACGGGATTTCTCTGATGACCTCATTGGTCTGGTCATTGATTACTTGAACATAGTATTCGTTTAAGTCTTCGTGAAGCGTAAATTTAATGTGGGAGCTGGTCATTTGCAACCATTTGTTTATACCCGCAATCTCTGATTCAATTTCGCCGATACTTTGATGTTTATCTAGGGACGGTGGCGTCTTTTCTGCAGGCTGAGCAATGGAAGTATTCGCGGTTATGTCAGAATACGACTTCAACTTACCATAGCCATGGATTGAACCGACGTCCATTGACAATCCTCCTTAGGATATTTTCCTATCATAGTTATCGGTTTTTCGAGGAAAAAGCTTTACTTCCCTTTTGCTAAAGCAGAGAATTCACAATTGTTTAAGTTGCATCCGTTATATGCCTTTTGTTGCTTTATTCAAAAGAAGTGCCTCACACAAAAGAAAGTCTCTTTCATGATCTATATCGATACTTGCGTCTGCATCCATATAAAACGGTAGTGCCGGTTCAATATAAAAGGAATTCTGCTCCAAAAAACTGGCGCTTTCCAAAAAATAGATAGCACCATTTTGACGGACGACATGAGGCAGTTGCTGCCTTGGTTTGCTTAAGCTTTGCCTGTCTTTTAACGGGGTCAGCATTCCATTTTCCGCATAAAATGCCTTGTAAGGATGATGTTCGACCTCTGTCACACTGATCGTGCACCGCGACTTTGCTTTAAGGCTGCTCTCAATGCAATCTGTAAGGACCTTCTCGTCGCGCAACGGAGATGTCGGTTGTAGCAGCACAAAAAACTCCGGCAATTCTCCTTTTTTCAAGCAGTCTTCCAGAACGTGCCGAACGACATCTTCTGACGATGCCGTATCGGTTGCAAGCTCAATAGGCCTGTCAATCACTTCAGCTCCGGCTTCCAGACTGAATTGCTTTATTTCCTGGTCTTCTGTGCTTACGATACACCGATCGATCAAGGGACATTGTGCTGCTGCTTCGATCGTGTAGTTTATGAGGGGTTTTCCCAGCAGCTTTCGGATGTTTTTCCGATGTACCCCTTTAGATCCGCCCCGCGCCGGAATAATCGCCAGAATCCTATTTTTGGCTATTTGATCAAAATATCTTGAAACTGTTTTTGCTTCGAAACTGCCCATATACTTCCGTCCTCCAGTACATTCATGAATAATGAAGTACTATTGCCATGGCCAAAATTAAAGCATGGCTCCTTTTTTGTCATACCGGCAACCTTTTTTATTGCGTCCATGATTTCATCATAATCATTGCTTACGTGGTAAATCGTGTTATGGAAGAATCGGTTTTGTTGTCTGCTGCCAATATTGATTGTCGGCAAACCGTACACGGGAGCCTCATGAATGCCTGCACTGGAATTCCCGATAATAAAATCAGCATTTTTTAGCAAAGTTAAAAAGAACTCAAATCGTAGAGAAGGGAAAATTCGAAAACGGTTATTATTCTCCAGTCTTTTGTATTCCGCTAAAATATCATTGCTTCCCAAATCATTATTCGGATAAATGACAACGTAATTGAGGCCGCTGGAGATCAATGCCTTTACTAATTGATTCGCATTTTCTCTTATGCAATCAATTTCGGTAGTTACAGGATGATACAAGACGACACCAAACTTTTCAAAATCGATCTCGTATCGCTTTCGGACCTGCTCAATAGTTGGCAACTGATCAGACAGCATAATATCAATATCAGGGGAACCAATCACAAAAATATTGCTGGTCTTCTCCCCCAGCTGCTCCAACCTTACCGCGGCTTGCGTGTTCGCTACAAAATGAATATGGGATAGTTTGGAAACCGAATGGCGTATGGATTCATCAATGGTTCCCGACAATTCTCCCCCTTCGATGTGCGCCACCAAAATATTGTTTAGCGAGCCGACAATCGCTCCTGCTAGAGCTTCGACTCGATCTCCATGCACAACAATTAAATCAGGCCGATCCTCATGAATGAATCGTGAAAGTCCTCCAATAGTATTGGCTAATACCAAATCCATGGGCTCCCCATGGATTTGGTTTCTGAACGTATGAATGTTTGTAAAGCCCGCTTTGTATACCTCTTCAACTGTCAGTCCATATCGAGAGAGAGTATGCATGCCGGTAACAAAAATCTCACACTCAAACAAAGGAGATTCGTCAACAGCTCGCATTAAAGGCTTTAATTTTCCAAAGTCAGCTCGTGTCCCCGTAAGAAACAATATTTTTTTACCCATTCACATGCGCCCACCGAATTTGTTCATTTTGTTTTATTGGGGATAACGCCTTTTTGCCAAGAAGGCTGTTGAAATGCTCAGCTTTTATCTCCCCTGTTCCAGGTCGCTTTACCCAGATGTTTTCCATGGACAGTTCTTCGCCAGCATGAATATCACGAATTGCCACGACGCAAGCATACGCGAAATCGATCGTCGGCTGTTCTTCCTTCAGTACGTTTTTTCGGCCCCCGAGCGCTTGAAAGATGGCCCTGCTTCCTTCAATTAACTCTTTTAAGTCTGTCGGATCCATTGAAATGGATATGTCAGGACCAGGCCAGCTTTTATCGGAAGTAAAGTGACGTTCAAGAATTCTTGCACCTAAAGCTACTGCACCAAGGCTAGGATAGTTCGACAAAGAGTGATCGGATAATCCGAGAACCGCATCAGGAAAAGCCTGAGCCAGTTCTTCCAATGCTCCCAAGCGTACCTTATCGTAAGGCGTCGGATAAATGCTTGTACAATGCAATAACGCAAAAGGCGTATTATGTTTGCGAAGGATCGCTACAGCCTTCTCTATGCTCTCCAGATTATTCATACCTGTACTTAAAATAACAGGCTTTCCATAGCGTGCAATATGTTCAATCAGGGGGTAATTGTTACACTCCCCTGAACCAATTTTGTATGCGGGAACGCCCAATTCCTCCAATTGCACCGCTGCTGCTCTGGAAAAGGGGGTGCTTAGAAAAATCATGCCTTTCGCTTCTGTGTACTTTTTCAACTCTCGCTCTTCTTCTTTGGTTAAAGCACAACGATTCATAATCTCCCAAATCGACTCTTTTGCGTTTCCCGGTATTACATTATTGGGGATCATCTCGTCGTCGACGACGTGAGTTTGAAATTTGACACACTCGCATCCTACTGAAGCAGCATCGTCGATCATTTGTATAGCTTTATCAAAACTTCCCTCATGATTGATGCCTATTTCCGCGATTACCAAAGGGGGATGTTCTGGGCCAATCTTTCTGTTGCCAATTATCAATTCATTCATAGGATCACCCGTTCATATTGGTCGTTGTTATGGAGTTGTGCTCTCCTTTTGAAGCAACAAAGCCTCTTGATAGGAATTCTTTATCAAAGGTGTTATTGTATTCATGTCTGATTCGCAGTTTTTTAGAAATGATGTAAAATCTTTTATTAATTTTCTTGCCTTTGCAAAGTTATCATGCTCAAATCTGATCTGATTAAACAATAACAATATTGCTTCAAACAAAAGCTGATTCATCGGCTGTAATAACAATCGATAAAACTTGTTATCCTGTAATCTGTCAAACAGCTTGTCAAATTTAACGAAACATTTTCCGACACTTTTGCTATTAAAGGCTTCGATATTTCGTTCCATTTCTGCAAACAAGTTTGTAAACGAATCACACAAGTTGATAAACTTTTCTTGTTCGGATAGCAGATGTTGTGTTTGTTTAATCAAATGTTCTAGATCGTAATCATTTCCAAGGGTAGTTAGCCACTCCTGTTCAACGACTTGCTTTTGTAGCCTCTCGTTAATTAATTTCTCAAGAGGTTCATATACCGTTCCTTTTATTCGTGCTCCACCCTTGGTCGTATTGATTACCTCCCGGTCGGAAAGCTTGGCAATATGAGATTCCATTTCCTCTCTAAAGCTGTTCAACCCCCGGTTCGTGTATACATCGTTGCCTTCTACATCTTTGACAACAATAGCCTGCTCCATATGGGTAGTTGATAGCTCGTTATTAAATGCCATACCTTGGGCATATGTACGGTCTTGTGAATATGCAAAGTTCTGGCCAGCTAATATGATAGGATTGCAGCCGAGCTTGTAAAGGAGTTGAAGAGTAATAATGGCAATTGATTTTGCGGGATTAACAAAGTCCACCGGAGTGTCATTCAGTCTTTTTAATAGAAAGCTAGAAAAATAATCTCCTCCAACCATGAAATGCATCATCGGTCCGGGGTATTTCTGGACAGTTTCATAACCTACCATACTCCCGTAAAACAAAGGAATATCAGTAATTCCTCTTTCGACTACTTTTGAGAATACAAGGTGGTTAGCCTCTTTTCCATCATAAGTACATGCGGCGTCAGGAAAAATCCCGTTTTCAATTAAAGAATTGATGGCTGAACCTACAGAAAAGATATAGGCCAATCCGTTTTCTTTTATATAGCGAAGGTTTTCGTATTCCAGGTCCAGAGAAGGCCCTGCCGCAACCAATATCGCCGGCTTCCCTTGAAAACTCTGAGGCTTCTCATTAAGGATATTCGGCGTCTTCAGAGTGGTGGGTAAGTTGACAATACTATTTATCGGTTGGCGTTTTGAAAAAACTACGTTCGCGTATTGGTAGGCGGCATTTGTATACACGACATTTCGAAATTCGGCTACAAATTTCCTCGTTTTTTCTGTAAATATACGTTCGTAACTAGGGAGAATGATCAACATAACTTTTTCTTTTACCACATCCACAAAGTGGGTTAGGTTTTTAGAAATCGTTTCGGAACTATCCCCAAGGTACAGATTCCGTAAAAATTTCGGGTTCCAACTCTCCAGTTTCTTTTCAGCTGTCAACAACCGAAAAAAGTCCATCTCCGGTTCATACACAGAAAAAGAGACATCAGGGTGTTTCTCTATGAACCACTCGATATGGTACCCCATTCCAACACCATAAAAAAATACATGAGTATTTTTTTCTATATCCGAGTACTCAGCCATGATTTTTTCTGCTTCGGATACGGGATCGTACCTGCTATGTATATAGTTGATACCCTTCTCCGTCTGAACAGACAGAGTCTCAGCTCCTGTTCGAGCTGATTCAACTTTTACTTTTTCCGAAATATCCTGTGCTTCCGCTTCTTTTACCATATTCCAGGCAGTAGGAAATTTATTTTTTAAAAACACAACATTATCAATTAAGATCATGTCTGTCTACCTCAACAGAAGTCATTTTTTGCAATTGATCAGCGATCTCTTGAAATTTAGTCAAGATTTCAAACTGAATAATATCTCCCAACAGAATAAAATCCTGTTGTTCTACAGCTTCTTGCAGCATGCTTGTTTCATTTGTGAAATCAAAAGTCTTTTCATGAATGAATGGATCTGGAATCCTTTCTCTGTGCTCTTCGATGAATATTGCTGTTTGTTGGAACCATTGAATAGCTTCCACCAATTGACCAAGTTTGTTCCATGTCTCGGTATTTGGTGCTTTATAGCATTCCTCAGATAACCCTTGAAGTTCAGGGATTGCACGATCTAGATACTGGCAGGTTGTATCGAAAATATCATGAAGCAATTCCGGAATCGTTACTAATACCGCTTCTGCACATTCAATTGTTGAAAAGTGCTCTTCCAAATAACTTTCCACATTGTTGTATACATTTACACCATCAATCTTCATATGACTGAGTACGAGATTATCTGATTGGGATATTTCCAACACTTTCCCCATGATCTGCGCAGCTGTTAATTCCTTGTTGTCACAATAGTATTCTTGTCCGGAGATCACTAATCGCATATGCCTTGCCCCCATTTCCGTTCTTATTTAATATATCGACAATCACCTCCAAACTAGTTAGCCACATTTCTTGGAAAGAAAAAAACATGGACTACTGACCATGAACTGTGACCCATAAGATGGACACTTTAAAAAAGTGACCCTCTTGTGGGTCATTTTGTGTTTTAATCAACCTAATTCGAAAACAGCGGGGGAAAATTTATGGGCAAAAAAAGGAGCAGTTCAAAGATTTTTTCGGAGCATGAAATAAAGCAGCTGGAGTCGAATCCAAATGTCTTGCATGTAACGGATAAAAGTATTACGTATGCTCCAGCATTCATACTAGCTGCCGTTAAAGCATACATTAGCGGGCAAACACCTATGGAGATCTTTCGTAACGCAGGTTTTGACGTAGATGTCATTGGTCATGACAAACCCCATCAGTGCTTAAAACGTTGGCGCAACACGTATTCAGATCTTGGAGAGAACGGGCTTTTAGAGGAACAACGAGGGAAAGGCAGTACTGGCAGACCAACAGGAGAAAGGCTGTCTATGGAGGAAAAGCTAAAACGTGCCGAAGCTCGTATCAAGCTGCTCGAGGCGGAGAACGACTTTCTAAAAAAGCTCGATGCGCTCGAAACGCAGAAGATGGAGAGGAAACATTGACGCCTTCCGAGCGCTACCAATTGATTAACCAAACCATCCGTCAACACAACTTGCAGCGAATGACACGTTATCTGTGTAAGCTTGCTTGCGTGAGCGCGAGCGGTTATTATCGCTGGCGTACTGCCGAAGAGGTTCGCCAGCTCCGTGAGGATGCTGATCAACACGACTTCCGACTTATCAAAGAGCACTTTGATGCTCTGCGTGGCAAGGCAGGAGCTCTTGTGATTAAAATGCGGATTGAACGTGTAGATGGCATAATCATGAACCATAAAAAGATTCGTCGATTAATGCGTAAATATAATCTTACAGCTACAATTAGACGTGCTAATCCTTATCGCAAAATGGCGAAAGCAACACAACAGCATCAGACATGCCCTAATCTGTTGAATCGCCGGTTTGACCAAGGGGAGCCAGAGAAAGTACTGCTCACGGATATTACTTATATGCACTACGGTAATGGTCAATGTGCCTACCTCTCGGTAGTCAAAGATGGGACGACAAAACAGATCCTAGCTCACTATCTTTCTTCTTCCTTAGAACTTTCATTGGTAGAGCGTACACTAGAGAATCTGCTTGAACGACTTGATGGAAATATCCATCCAGATGCCATTCTCCACTCTGATCAAGGCATGCATTATACACATCCTAAATTCCGTCTCCTCGTTAGGAAAGCAGGTTTTAAGCAGTCGATGTCCCGTAAGGGAAACTGCTGGGATAATGCTTCGATGGAATCGTTTTTCGGTCATATGAAGGATGATCTGGATTACAAGGAGTGCCAGACGATACAAGAGTTACGGGACCAAATCGACGATTATATCACATATTACAACTCGGGTCGCTACCAATGGTCATTAAAAAAGATGACTCCTGATGAATTCAGAAGCCATCTTTTGACTGCCTAGCTAATGGACTTTTTAAACTGTCTACATTTAAGGTCACAGTTCACCAAGCAGTAGTCCATGTTTTTTTAAATTGCTGATTAACGAAGCAGTTGCAATACGCCTTGCGGCAGTTGGTTAGCCTGAGCCAGCATCGCTTGAGAAGCTTGAGTCAGGATGTTGTTCTTCGTGAACTGCATTTGCTCTTTCGCCATATCTACGTCGCGGATACGGGACTCAGCTGCAGTCAGGTTCTCGGAAGTGATGTTCAGGTTGTTGATAGTGTTTTCCAAGCGGTTTTGGTTTGCACCCAGATAGGAACGGGCTTTACTTACATTATTGATCTGAGTTTCGATCGCACCCAATACAGCAGATGCTCCACCTTGGCTGCCGATGTCCCAGCCGCTTACAGCTGTAGCTACAGCACTCAGGTTGAAGCTGGAAACAGTCAGAGTCAGAACTTGACCTGCAGCCTCACCAATTTGCAGCTTGATATCTTTGCCGCTGTTGCCGTTGAGCAAATGAATTCCGTTGAAAGTAGTGTTGTCTTTAATATTTTTGATTTCCTTGGTCAGTTCAGACAGCTCTTCTTGCAGACGAGCGCGGTCAGCATCGTCACCATAGGTACCGTTCGCAGATTGAGTAGCGATTTCTTTAATGCGAACCAGCATGTTGTTTACAGTTTGCAGAGCGCCCTCAGCAGTTTGGATCAGGGAGATACCGTCTTGGGAGTTGCGGGAAGCTTGCTCCATACCACGGATTTGTGCACGCATACGCTCGGAGATGGAAAGACCAGCAGCGTCGTCAGCAGCGCGGTTGATGCGGTAGCCGGAAGACAGCTTCTCAACGTTTTTCGCCAAAGAGCCAGTGTTTACGCCCAGTTGACGGTGAGTGTTCATTGCAGAAATATTGTGGTTGATAATCATTTCTGTTTCCTCCTTGATTTTCGGCAGTCACGTCCCTGTGACTGCTGCAAGTAATTGGGAACCATCGCAATCGCGCGCTTGCGACCTTTTCCCTACATTTTTATTATCGGAATAGGGTCGTAGGACCTTTAGTGTTTTTTCTACTTTTTTCTTCGGAAAAACAAAAAAAGTGACGATCATTTTATTGATCATCACCCGGTTGTGTTTTCCTGAGTACTTCTTTCATCTTGGCCCAGTCCGTTTGGTGCTGGGTGGCCAGTCTGTTTTCTTCCTGGATTGCCTCGTAAATCTCCTTGCGGTATACCTCGACGTTGCGTGGGGCCTCAATCCCTATGCGGACTGTATCGCCCTCTACGGCGATCACTTTGATTTCAATGGTGTCGCCAATCATGATCGATTCATTTTTTTTGCGGGATAAAACGAGCATGGGCTCACCACCTATTCTGTCACGGCCGCTCTGGGTTCTAGCAACGGCTGGCGAATGGAATAACGGTCATCTTGCAAAATCACCTGTCTTGCCATGCGTTTTCCCAGATTGACGACGATCGGAGCCTTCAGGTTGGCCGTTACCTGATTTTCTCTAACGGTAATAATGACAAATACTCCGATTGGTGTATCCTCTTCGATGCTGAGCGCCGTTTTCGCTGCTTCCGTCAGGGAAAACTCATACTCCGGAAAAAAGACGAAGGGATTGACTACCCAAAATCCGACTTCTTCTTCTTCGGCAGATTGAATCAAAAAAAACGGACTTTCCTCCTCCTGCTTCAGCAGGAAAAACTGCAGATCGCCAAACCCTGGTATTCCATCCTCAAAAAACAGTTTGCCCAATTCCACCTGTTGGTTTGCATTCATAATCGTCCCTCGCTTATACGCTTCGATCAACAAAAATGCCTACCGCTTCCATCTGGAGGCTTGGCCATTTCAAGATATAAGGCTCTACTTTTCCGGGCGTATACGTATGGACCGGCGGCTTCAGGACCGGATCCATCCTCATCCCGTTTCGCTTTACATCGATCACGACCGGTTTCTTTTCAAACTGTACGTGCACACCCTCATCCAGGGAAGCAGCCGGAGGTGTGTAGCCGTCTCTCAGCAAAATTCCTCTGTCCAAAGCCAGATCGGCAATGGGGTTTCCCCCGGATTCGATCCGCATCATCGTATCGCCTTCGTAGCTGATTTGGCCGATCGCTTCCAGGAGCTTTGACCTTCCGTAGGAAGCGATGTTGTCGCTAAATTCCATGCTTGTCATGATGCCGATGTTGCTGCGGGCCTGACTCGCATCGAGAGACATCTCCATTCGGCCTTGCTGGATTGTGAGAACTGCGGGCTCTTGGCGCAAATTCATCTCGGCGCGAGGCTGTTCAATTTCCTGAACAGGCTTTCGTATGTTCAATCCAAGCTGGACGAAGGTGCTCTGCATCCGTATGTACGGCAACTGCATCCTTCCAACCTCCCTTCACTCAGGTCAACGCAGGAAGTCCAACAATGTCGGCTGGATGATCCGTGCACCAGCCCCCAAGGCAGATCGGTGTACGCCTTCCTGTGTTTTCAGGTTGGTGATGACCTCGGCGATGTCTGCATCCTCGTTTTTGGACATTAATTCTTTAATGTTAACTTCCTGTACGTTCAGGCGCTCTCCAATCAATTCGATGCGATTGACACGCGCTCCGAGTGTTGCTCGTTCCGCCAGCAGATTGTCGTATTGCTGGGAGATTTCGTCCTGGAATTGGGCTGCTGACCTTCCATTGTTCAACTCTTCGATTATATTGTCCAATACTTTAAACATGTTCCCCGCATTATCCGGATAATTGAATATCTTTTGGGCATTGATATTGGCAGCAGCAAATACATTCTGACTTAATTCGAGAAGCACTTCCGAGCTGTTTTTGTTGATAAAATCCCCTTTTCCGCCATTTGCATTTTCATCGTACGGGGCTTTGTCTGTTTCGGTACCGGCAAAGATGTACTTGCCGTTGATCGTTTGGTTTGCAAGCGTCCCCAGATGCTTTTTCAGCTCCGCTATTTCCGCTCCCATGGTCTTCAAATCATCCGGCGAAGTGGCTCCGTTCCCTGAATACACAAGCAGCTCGCTGACACGCTTCATGACGTTTCCCACTTCATCCAGCGTCTTGTCAGTCAAATCCATCCAGGACATTGCCTCACTGGCATTGCGCTTATACTGATCATTTTCCATTTGGGAAGAACGATAGAACATTCCCCTGGTCGCCACTACAGGGTCATCGGATGGGAGGTTGATCTTCCTTCCGGATGCAAGCTGTTGCTGCATCTTGTCCATATTCAGCATCGATTTATGCAAATTGCGGAGCATGTTGCTGTTCAGCATGTTTTGCGTGACACGCAAGGCCATGTTCATTCCCTCATTTCAATTAAGCTGTAAAAATCACAAGCCCACTCGACCCATACCGTTGATCACTTTATCCAAAATCTCATCCATGCTTGTCATGACACGTGCGGAAGCGGTGTAAGCGTGCTGGTATTTCACCAATTCGGCCATTTCATCGTCGATGGATACTCCGGATACGGATTGGCGCTGGTTGTCAATCGTTCCCACAATCATCTCCGCATTTTGTTGATTCCGCACCGCCTCTTGGGCGTCGATGCCCAACTGGCCGATTGTATAACGGTAATAGTCGTCTAAAGAAGAGCTTTCCTTCAAATCATTGGGTCCTGGACCGGGTTGGAGCACCTTGAACTTGATTGCCGCGATTGCGAGAGCGTTTTTGTTGTTTCCGGCTGCATTTCCGCCGGTTTCCGGCTGTGCGGCTGCAATCGCATCCAGGCTCGCCAGGATCGCCGGATTAATGGTGATCGTCCCCGCCCCTTTTGGATAGTCCTTTCCTCCTGCCGGAGTGGATGCATCTACAAAAAACGGCAAGTCTTGCGGTCCCCCGTTTTTCATATCGTTTAAACTGACGCCTGTTCGATGGACATCGTTAATTTCTTTGGTCAGGTTGATCGCCAGTACGTCCAAACGGTGCATGAGATTGGGAACGATTTGATTCCGGGACTCGTACACGCCAGCCATATACCCTGTCGTTGGCACAAATACGCCGCCCTCCAGCGTCATATCGAGCATCCCGTCGGCATTCTGTTGTGTCGCTACCGGCAGGGACTGGATGCCGTTCACGAAGTTTCGGTTCTCGATCGTAACGTTTACCATCCCGTTGGCAGCCGGCGTCACTTTCACTTCGACCAGCTTGGACAGCTTGTCGAGCAGAACATCCCGTTGGTCGTAAAGGTCATTCGGCGTATAGCCATGCGGTACGATATCTCCGATTTGCCGGTTCAGACTGGCAATCTGCTGTCCGAGGGAGTTGATCTCCATAGCCTTAACGCCTACCACGTTATTAAGATCCCTCTGCACTTCCTCCAGATGCTTATACAGACTGTTAAACGTATCGGCAACCGCCTTCGACCGCTCCCTGACGACAGCTCGTGCCGACGTGTTGGTCGGGTCTTTGGCAAGATCCTGCCATGCCTGCCACATCTGGTCCATTACCTTTTGAAGTCCGGTATCGGATGGCTCGTTCATAATACCTTCCAGCTTTTCCAACGTTTCCAGGCGGCCGTCCCAGTAGCCTTGACGCTTGTGCTCATTTCTGAATTGCGCATCAAGAAAATCTTCCCGCAATCGTTGCAAGCTTACGACATTAACCCCTGTTCCCAGCAGGCCGGGTTCGATCGTTGCCATCATGCCAGGGTACGGCAGCCCCGTTGTCGCCTGCATATTGGCTCTCTGACGCGTATATCCTTCCGTATTCGCGTTTGAGATGTTGTGTCCCGTCGTATTCAGGGCAGATTGCTGCGCGAACAATCCGCGCTTGCTTACTTCTATTCCGTGAAAGGTAGAGCGCATATCGGCACCTCTTTACTTTATTTTCCTCATGCTTTTTTGTTAAAAAACGTCCGTGCATGGTTTCGATACCCATCCGCCCTTGCTGTCCTGCCGTAGATAAAGTCATCCTCCGGCGAGTCCGTAAGCAGATCCAGGGTCATAGTTACAAATGAAAGAGACTGCTCCAGCAGCTGCTGATTCAATTCGTTCGCTTTTCGCAGTTCGGAAACAATCCGTGTCAACTCATCCCGAGCCTTCATCAAGCGGGCCTTCTCTTCCGGGCTGGTCGTCAGCTTGATCAATTCCGCCAGGGTGCCGTTGTCGCGGTGAATGCCTTGCTCGGCAAACATTTGGGCAACGAGAGATTGGCGCGTGTCCTCGGCCGCACTCACGGCTTTGATCAGCTTTTTCTCCTGAGTGGCAATGGCCAGCAGTTGATCCACGTCGCCTTTGATTAAGACTTCCTTTTTTTGCACCGCCAACGTCTGCAACGCCTTATGCAGCTCGATCAAGTTGTCGAGCAGCTCGTAGAGGTTGCTCCATTTCGCCATGCTGCTCCCTCCACTCCGTTGATCTCCTCAGCCCTACAGCTTGCGCCAGAAGGAGAGGAACTTCTCTGCGATCTTGTCGCTTGGGACCTTGTACGTTCCCTCTTCCACCTGCTTCTTCAGGTTGTTTACCTTTTCTCTCCGTTCAGGAGACTGGGGGTCTTCCACCTGTTTCAACATTTCCAGCGCTTCATTCGAAATGTTGACCTCGTCCTTGCCCATCGGGATACGCCCGTTTTTGGCCGCCGGAGCCTTTCCCGTGTTGTTGTATGCATTGATCATGCCTGTGCGATTAGGTTCGTTAATTCGCATCTATTACCCATCCTCTCAAACCGAAAAAACTTGGCAATCCATTCGTCTCCGCATCGCTGCCGTTTCATCTATAGGGAGAACGAAAAAAAGAAAACCGACGATACTGTCTCTTAGTAGTATCATCGGCAATTTCCCTTTGGTCGATTAGGTTTTTTCGCGAAAACTATTCGCCAGGTTTCGCCCTTCTTCGATAAGCGGCCTGTGCGAGTTTCTCCCGTCTTTCCTCTTCCAATCTGCGGTCTACTTCACTTTGCTGGGTAATATCGTGCTGCAGACTGCGAACACAAGAATCGCAGAGGTTTCCACTGCGGATCAAGAACCCGCAGCTTTCGCAAGGATAGCCAAGATTGGGGCTTCCCTCGATGGAGATGCGCCCTTCTTTGATAAATTTGGTAATCTGTTTGACACTGACACCTGTTGCCTCGCTTACCTGATGAATGTTGGCTCCCCGATTTTCTCGTTTCCGCAAAAACCTGGCACACTCTTCGTATTCCTTTTCCACTGCCTGATAGCATTTGGGACAAATATCACGGACAGTCTGTACAAACAGGGCATCGCAGCGCGAACAGTTGGAAAGTTTGCCCAGAGACATAAAGACAACTCCTTTAACCGATCCGAGTCTCATTCGTGATAAAAACTGGATGTACTACCATCATATCGAAAAATGGCGAATGTACAAGAAGAAACGCTGATTGTTCCAAAAAGGACAAATACATTACAGGGTTATCGAAAGCAGGTAAGAGCAGACACCTGACAGGTATGACCCAGCGCTTCCCGAATCGCTGCAGCACACGCTCGCAATGTGGAACCAGTCGTATAAATATCGTCAACAATCAAGACTTCGCGAACCTGTTTTCTGATGATTCCACCGATTTGGCTGCCTGTATACATACAGGTAAAGGCCCCTCGCATATTCTCCTCCCGCTCTCTCTTGCCGCGCTGCTGACTGAGCTTGGCCGTCTGCTTTGATCGTTTGAGCAGGGGAATGTACGGTATCCCAATCCGTTTTGAAAGTCCATCCGCTACCAGCTCCATCTGATTGAACCCTCTATCAGACAGCCTGCTTTCATGCAGAGGCACTTCCGACAGGCAGGAGAATCCCGCTGAATGATAGCTGCGATAGTATTCAATGGCCAGCAAGGCGCTAAAGAAAGCAGCCATCCGCTCGTCTCCGCGGTATTTAAAGCGACTGAGCATTGCCTTTCCACACTCGTCATAGGGCAGCAGCCCTCTGTTTCGCAGAAGAGAATTCCCTTTCTCCTGAACAGCCAGGCAATCCTTGCACACCCTCCTCTCCTGCTGACTGAAGTCAGCTCCTATTGGGGACTGATACATCTTTTCCCCGTTTCTCACCTGATTAACCATATCCCGACCGCAACACTCACAGATGAGAGTGCCAATCACTTGCCATTCTGCCAGACAACTGCTGCACAACGGCAGACTGTCGACCAGCCGATAGATCCGGGGGTATGTGGCTGGCCGTGACAGAGCGCGACTCCATCGCCCGACGAGCTCTTCACGGCGTCGTCCCGAAACGATTCCACCGCAGCTTACACAGGCGGCCCCGCTCATGACTGTCCTCCTGCCTGCTGCAGACTGGCAGCAAGCTGGTTCATCCGATTGATCTGCCGAATCGCCGCTCGGGATGCGGATGTCCGGTATTCTTCGATAAAAAGCACTGTACCGCTTGGCGCGTCGCTAGACCTGCCCACTCGACCCGCAATTTGCACGAGTGATGCCTCATCAAAGACAGGAGCTTCCGTACCGACGACAATGACATCGCTGCGTGGAATGGTCACCCCTCGTTCCAGAATCGTCGTCGTTACCATTACCAGCAATTGCTTGGCCCGAAAGAGGCGAACCTTCTCCTCTCTCTCCGGATCTGCCGCATGGACTCCTGCCATCGCTTGGCTGTATCCCGGCAGTCTCCGTTGCAAATAACCGAGAACAACGGGCACCTGGTCGACTCGCGGGACAAACACAAAGACCTGGCGTCCGCCATCCAGCGACGCAGCCAGCGTCTCTAGCAAAGCCTGAACGGAGCGGCCGGCTGACAGATGTTTATGCAATCCCCTGACCGTACAAACGAGTGGGACGGGCAGCGGCGAGCCATGATACCTGCCCGGCAAAAGAACATGCGTCCGGGAATGCATATGCGATTGAGCTCGCTTGGGCACCAAGCGCTTTTGCAGGTAGCGCGGAGGTGTCGCGCTCAAGTACAAAATCTTGCCGCCGGGCTGCACCGCTCGCGATACGACGCGGTACAAGACCGGATTATTGTGGTAGGGGAAGGCGTCCACTTCGTCAAGCACAACGAGCGGGAATCGATGATAAAACCGCATGACTTGATGGGTGGTCGCTATCGTAATGTCGCTGTCCTCCCATTTTTCTGTACTGGAACCGTGGACGGCAATCACCCGGGCATTTGGAAAGACTTTCGCGATCCGTGGAGCCAGCTCGAGCACCACATCTTTTCGCGGAGTAGCAATCAATACCTGTCCACCAGCTCGCAAGGTCTCAGCCACTGACGGAAACAGCAGCTCCGTCTTGCCCGCTCCGCATACGGCCCAGAGCAAGAACTCGCCGAGGCCCGGCCTGTCCGAGGCAACGAACTGGCGCGCTTTTTCCGCAGCCATCTTTTGCATCGGCGAGTAGGTGCCTTGCCAGTCGAGAAGAGCTGCTCTCCGTTCATAGCTTGTGCCCGCCATTCGCTCTCCGGTGAAACCACGATTTACCGTCCGCTCACAGAGTTTTCCGGGACTTACAGCTTCATAAGCTTGGCTTGCCTTTTGCCTCGGGACACAGAAATACGGTGTGCAGCATTTGCTTCGCCCCATATCCAGACACTCTGTACAGTAGGCACACCCCTGTCTGCATGAATGGCAGCGCGTCAGCACGATCGTTTGCTCCGATCCGCACCTCGCACACGTGAACAGCATGCGATGTCGCAGCCAGCTCCTCCTTATTCTCCACTCAATTCCCGGCCTCCGCTCTGCTTTTCCCGAGAGAATCATCCACTGAAAGCAGTACTCCAGCGACCTTGGTGCCCATCCCTTTTTGTTTAAAAGAACACCGACCTCGTCCCACAAAAGAGCGCGCCCGCTCATCCATGCAAGCAGCCGTTCGGATTCGCGTTTCAGTTCATCGGTGTCTTCCAAAGTATCTTTGCTTGAAGGCGACAAAGGAAGCGTGTCTGCTTGTTCTCCGCTCCCCCCCACACTTTCAAGCGATAACCATTCCTTTTCAATCGGAGTCATGCCTGCTGCCTGCTTGCCGTATAATACAGTAGCCTCTCTCACGTGAGCGGAGGCGAGAGCGCGATAGCTGTCCACGCTTTTTTCCGTAAACGCATGATCTCCAAGCGCATTGTTCAATTCTCCGCGCAGGGAAAAAGCGAGAGCCAGTGACTTGCTTTTGCCGATCACATACAGCTGTGCCCCCTCCCTTTCCCGCCAAAATGCCTGATCTACCTGAAAGCACGGCGTGATATGGGCTTGCGCCGCTCCCCCCGACACTTTGATGTAGAGCAAGTATTCCCGCATAGACTCAACCCCCGCCGATTGTTGTTATGGACAGTTTGCAAAAAGACTGCAGGGGATGCAAAGAAATCTCTACGGAAATCCCATTGGAACTCTCATAGAAAAGCAAGAGCCCTCTGAAAACGCAAAAAAGCGCGCTATTGCGCGCGCTCCTGTTCGCCCTTCTGGCGAAGATCTATGGTCATGACGGGCTCGCCGAACGCGCCCTCCCGATCTTCCCTGCACGGGTAGTCTGTCCGTTCCAACACCGTCATGATCCGGATGGTATCGTCAACCGATCCATCATCTTGATACGAAATGCAAATAGGGGTTCCTCGCAAATACGAGTGGAATTGAAGCTTCCTGACAGCTTGCTCCACCACATCCCCCGAATTGAACAGCAGCAATCGATAGTGCTCGTAAGTCGGAGGGACATCTTTTGTCGTCCGCCTGATCCAGAAATTCGCCAATCCCACAAGTAAAGAGGAGCACCCATATGCCGCCAGCAACCACACGACCAGCTCTTCCATCACGGTCATACCTCCTCTTACGATCAAGGTATGCGGGATAGCTTGGACACGGTGCTGCCAAACGGCAAATCACAAGCAGAAAAGAAGCTGCTCTACAGTTTTACCCAGCCATTCTTGATGGAAATAACTACAGCTTGCGTACGGTCCTGCACGCTCAGCTTTTGCAAAATGCTGCTGACGTGGTTTTTCACCGTCTTTTCACTAATAAACAGGAACTCCCCGATCGCACGGTTGCTCTTCCCTTCCGCCATCAGCTGGAGAACCTCGCGTTCACGGCGGGTGAGCGACTCAATTACCTTCGGATCGATTGGTTCCGCATCATCCACGGCTATACCGCGATCATTCGTTCCTTCCTGCTCGCTCAACCGGCGGAATTCCTCGATCAGCTTGCCGGTTACCTTTGGATGTATGTATGCTCCACCCGAAGCGACGACACGCACCGCTTCGACGAGATCGTTCGTGCCCATTTCTTTCAGCAAGTAGCCTGACGCCCCCGAGCGAAGCGTACGATATACGTATCCTTCATCGTCGTGGATCGACAGCATGATGACGCGAGTGCCGGGACTTACGGAAATAACTTGTTCCGCAGCGGAAACACCGCTCACATTTGGCATGTTGATGTCCATCAGGACTACGTCGGGCTTGTGGTCCTCGGCCAGACGGAAAGCTTCTTCTCCGTCAGCGCCCTCTCCCACGACTTGAAAGTCCTTTTCCATTTCCAAAATACGCTTGACACCCTCACGGAACAGTTGGTGATCATCCACAATAACGATGCGAATTTCTTGCTGTACCTTCTCCATATTTCATCCTCCCTGTACACTCTTGCTTCAGAATTTGACTGGTATTTGAAACATGACCTTTGTTCCCTCTCCAGGGGAAGACTGCAATTCCATCGTTCCCTCAAGCAGCTGGGCACGTTCTCTCATGCCGAGCAGCCCGTAGGAGCCTCCCTTGGCCTTTTGTGCTGCCTGATCAAAGCCGATTCCGTCATCCTTGACCACTAGGCGCAACGTATTTTCCTGAAATTCAATTTTTACCTGAACCATACTGGCCCCGGAATGCTTTTCAACATTGTTCAAGCACTCCTGCACCAGTCGAAACATCGCAGCCTTTACAGAGCTTTTCAGCGGCTGCTCTACGCCAAAGACAACCAGATCAACGGAGATTTTCGTGCGGTCCTCATACGTCTGAATGTACTTCTGCAGCGTCGGGACCAGCCCCAGATCATCCAATGCCATGGGCCGAAGGTCAAAGATAATCCGTCTGACGTCAGCCAGACTGAGGCGGACCATTTCCTTCAATTCGTGCAGCTCCATCTGCGCTTCCAGAATGCGTTCATTTTTCAGCATCTTTTCGACAATTTCAGACCGCAGCACGACGTTTGCCATGGATTGAGCGGGCCCGTCATGGATTTCACGCGCTACCCGCTTCCGCTCTTCTTCCTGCGCCTGGATTACTTTCAGACCCATCAGCTGATGCTGTTTGGCCTCCTCCAGAGCTTCCCCTACCTTGCTCAGGTCGCCGGTCAAGTACCCCAGCACAACCCCCATCTGCGTAACCAGCTTTTCTGCTCGCTCGATTGTTTCCTCCAGCGTGCGAAGCTGCCTCTCCAGATCGTTTCTCCGCTTTTTCAAATTGTCTTCCCGTTCCCGGTAAATGGACAATTCTACCTGAATACGGTTGGCTTCTTCATAAGCGATGCGGATGTCTTCCTCTGTGTATGTCTGAAAATTACGGCTAACCAACACCAGGCGCGCTCGCGCCCTTCGGTAGGAGAGCTCCAGTTCATCTACCTTGCTTATCACTTTCGCTATTTCCTGCCGCAATTCATGCAAATCATGTTTTAAGGAATTTCCTTCTTGCCTGGCATTTTCGGCGATCTCGAATATTTGCGATTTGCTCGTCTCTACCGTCTCGATCGTGCGATTGATCACACCATCCAACATGGTAATACTGATCGCCTGATTCATTATTGATCTCCTTCTACCTCGTTTTTGACCGTCTGGAACAGCGCCTGCAGCTTGGGCACATCCATTTCCCTGATCCCGACATCGTATCTGGGGATGGAAAGCGGATTCACCTGGGCCGTTACCACACCTCGATTTGAATTGAAGACAAATCGGTAGCCCGCTTGCTTGGCTATGTCCAGTACGATGTCATTGCTGTATCCAAACGGCAAGGAAATAGCTTGCACCTGCTTGCCCACCAGATCGCTCAAGCCGACCCGCGACATCGTAAAATCTACGTAAAGGCGATTGCGGTATTCTTGTTCGTCTTCGAGCCGTTTGAGCTCCTCCATGTACACAGGTGCTGTCTCCGGTCCCAGATCTCCCCATTCGTTGCGGGCCCTCTCGTCGTGAAGACTGTATGTATGAGAAGCGATCTCCACCAACCCGGTCTGCAGCATTTCCTTCACTTGCGGACGGGATAGCGGCGTGGTCATTTTTTCTCTCTTTCGCTCCTCGGTATCCCGCAATCGTCCAAGTATGGCAAAGTTGACCGATGGGAACCGATACTGCTGCATTACGGGAAAAGCATGTGTGTAATAACTTTCATACCCATCATCAAATGTAAGCAAGACTGCATTCTCAGTGGGCAAAACTCCTGTCTCGACAAAACGCACAAATTCCGCCAGTGATATCGGATGAAAATTGTTCTCGAATAAAAACGTCATATGCTCTCTAAACTGCTCCGCCCCAATAACATAGCGCTGGTCAGAATCGTCGGTCACATGATGGTACGTCAATACGACTACCCGATCTCTATACCAGAGCTTGGAGGACGCTGCTTCTTCCCGTTTTTTTTCTGTCTGTGGTGCAGCCGATTGCTCCTCGCTTGTGCTTATAGACGTAGTGACATGGGGGAAAGGTTGCACTTTTGGAGCCTCCTCTTTAAAAAAAGAGGCAGTATCGGGCAGTCCGGCAGTCACAACGAGCCCTAGCGCAATGAAAAATACGAGAAAGAAGGGCCACCTCTTCGGCACAAAAAACTCCCTCCTTTATGCCTATATAGGAATTTCGACATATACGAACGGATTCCTTTATGAACTGAATTCCAGCAGTTTGCCGCAAGTCTTAAGGCCTAGTCTTCTTAAAAATATAGAGGAAATCCGTTTTCAATGACAGAAAAAGAGCCTAGTGTGTATCACTAGGCTCTCGCGCTTGGTCTTTACTTGGACAGCCCTGCTGCATCCTGCTTGAGCGCTTCTGCCTTATCTGTACGCTCCCACGGCACATTCAGATCGTTGCGGCCAAAATGGCCGTATGCCGCTGTCTGCTTGTAGATAGGACGACGCAGGTCAAGCTGCTTGATGATACCTGCAGGACGAAGATCAAAATGCTTGCGGATTAGTGTTACCAATTGGTCCTCGGCAATCTTGCCGGTCCCAAATGTATCTACGCTGATGGACACTGGCTGTGCGACACCAATTGCATAGGCCACTTGTACTTCGCATTTTTCAGCCAAGCCGGCAGCGACGATGTTCTTCGCTACATAGCGGGCTGCATATGCGCCGGAGCGGTCCACTTTTGTCGGGTCTTTTCCGGAGAAAGCACCACCGCCGTGACGAGCGTATCCGCCATAGGTGTCGACGATAATTTTGCGGCCTGTCAAACCGGCATCCCCTTGTGGTCCGCCAATAACAAAACGGCCAGTCGGGTTGATGAAGTATTTGGTCTCGGCATCCAGAAGCTCTGTTGGCACGACAGGCTTGATCACGTGCTCCATCAGGTCGTTCTTGATTTGTTCCAGAGTGGTTTCCGGAGCGTGCTGGGTAGAAATAACAATCGTATCAATACGAACCGGCTTATCGCCGTCGTATTCTACAGTCACCTGTGTTTTACCGTCTGGGCGCAGGTAGCTCAAAGTGCCGTTTTTACGCACTTCGGTCAGACGGCGAGCCAGCTGGTGAGCCATGCTGATCGGCAAAGGCATCAGTTCAGGAGTCTCGTTGCAGGCGAAACCAAACATCAGACCTTGGTCGCCGGCACCAATCGCTTCAATCTCAGCATCAGTCATTTTCCCTTCGCGGGCTTCCAGCGCCTGGTCTACACCGAGGGCGATATCGGCAGACTGCTCGCCGATAGCGGTCAGAACGCCGCAAGTGTCGGCATCGAAACCAAACTTAGCGCGATCATATCCGATTTCACGGATGGTGTCACGGACGAGCTTTTGAATATCCACGTACGTGTTCGTGGTGATTTCCCCTGCCACGAGTACCAGACCAGTGGTAACGGAAGTTTCGCATGCTACGCGAGCATTTGGATCCTTGGACAAAATGGCGTCCAGGATAGAGTCGGAAATTTGGTCACAAATCTTATCCGGATGACCTTCGGTGACGGATTCAGAAGTAAACAGACGACGACCTTTTTGCAAAGACATGTGTACTACCTCCTTTGACCTCATACAAATAGTGTGGTAGCCGAAACAGGTTCTTATTAGACGAAGGCACAAGCAAAAAAAAACCTTTTCCTGTTTTAGAGGAAAAGGTGCTTGGTGTTTGCGTTCCCTACCCTCTTATCGGCCAGAACAGGTATCCGTTCTGCTGGTTAGCACCGCTCGAGTCGGTTGCCGGGCTTCATGGGGCCAGTCCCTCCGCCTGCTCTGGATAAGAGTATCCATTACGGATAATAGAATAATCGTTTTTATAGCCGGTGTCAATAAGCGCTTAGCGCAATTCGTATTTGCCGCGAACCATAATGTGCGCGACACCATTGTAGTTTGCATTCAAGCGCAATCCGCGATTGTCCGAACGGGCGATCAAGAGCAGATGATTGGCAGCCACCTGGGCTCCCGCTCGCAGGTCCTTGCCCTCGGTAATATCTGTCAAGCCATCGCCTTTATCGCCGGCTACTGCTTGTACTTTTCCCGTACGGACGATAAATTCCGTACCCTCAAAACCGTACAGCGTCTGCCCCGGGTGCAGCTCAACCACTGTCAACCCCGTCGAGACGGATGCACCGCCTGTGCCTGCCCCTCCGCCAAGAGCTTTTTGAATTTGCTGATCCACATAGCTTTTGGTGACGACCGGATCATCCGCTGAGCCCGGGACACCGGAAACACCGTCTGCCATCGCCTGCGAAGCAAAGACCCCCATCCCGACAATTGCTATGGCGAGGATTCCCTTGGTTGCTTTTTTCATTTATGTTCTCTCCTTTTCCATAGAGTTACAAACTGTAAGCCTTCGCCAGCAGGACGACCACCTCTGCACGTGTAGCTCTTCCCTGCGGCTTGAACGTCCGTCCGTAACCGCTTATCCACTTTTTCGCCGTCAGCGCCTCAATGGCGGGAGACGCCCAGTGACTTGTCGGCACGTCGGTAAACGATGACCTGCTGCGATTATAGAGCACGAGATTATTTGCTCTGGCTACCATCAGTGCCATTTCTGCCCGTGTGATCGATTGATCCGGCAGCATGGTGCTGTTTGGATAGCCGCTGATGATGCCGAGCTGGTGGGCAGTCAGCAGATTGCCATAGGCCCAGTGATTTTTAGAAAGATCCTTGAACGGATTTCTGCCTGTATACGTAACGATATTCATCCCTTTGGCCCGCATGGACTGGATCAGCATCGTCGCAAACTGGCCTCGAGTCACCGACTGGTCAGGCTTGAAGGTCGAATCATCAAAGCCTTTGACGACTCCCTTCGTGCTGAGTCTGGCGATCTCGTTGCGGGCCCAGTGCGTGGAAATATCACGATAACCCGCGATCAAAGGCTGCTTGGTCAAAGTCAGCCGGTACGAATCGTATTTAAACGGCAATGTAGTTGTCAGACGGATATAATACTTGCCCGGCTTCAGCTTCATGCCAAGCACCTCTTTGCCCAGATCGGACAGCTGCGCTACGTCGTTTGTGGCAAAGAGCGAGTAGTTCAATGTATCCGAACCGTACAGCTCCAGCCGCATCCCTGTCGATACGGGAACGAACGGAGCGCGTATGCTGACGTAGGATTCGGAATCGACCGTAAATTGGAACCAGTCCTGATCGGTATGAGTAGGCAAGGTTCCTGTCATCAGCGTTCCGTTGGCCAAAGGTGACGCCTGGCGATATGTATCGTTGGGCTCATTGGTATCCTTCCGAATCGGCGTATAGGACACGTCCAGCTTGTACTCGCCGTTCACCTGATTTCGCCAGTACTCGGTCAGCCTGATGTAGTATTTGCCCGGCGATACTTCCTTTTGGGCGCGCTCGGTCGGGTCATTCCGGTCGCCTTTGTCAAATTCTTCAAAGGCTTGTCCCTCTTTGCCGATCTTCATGTTCAGGTCGATCCGCTTGGTATCGGCAGTGACTGTTACGTTTAGCCGGCCGTATTCGCGGACATAGTAAGAAAACCAGTCCTCGTCGCCCTCTTCATGGAAGTTCCCGATTACGGAAATTTGGTTGCCTACCAGCGGGCGGGCCGTATCCATTGTATTGTTGCGCTCATACTTGTCCGGATTGATCGTAAACCGGCTGGTCAACAGATAGGTAAAGCCCTTCACACCGAAGCTTCGCTCCATCCTGATGTACATTCTACCAGCTTTCACCGGTACAGTCAGCGTGTCTCCGTTCCCTATGTAATAGGTAGAAGCTTCGCGATTTTCAGGGAAGAAAGTAGCAGCCAGCGCAGTTGTATTCGTTGAAGTGACGGTTGAGACCAGTGTGACTTTTCCGTCATAGGGAATATCCATGAAATACCAGTCCATTTTGTCGGACTCGGACAAACTCGCCCTCAGCTGTGATTCAATCGGAAAAGCCTTGGCCTGACTCCGAGTATTATTTGGTTCATGAAAATCCATAGACAGCTTTTCGGTAATGGCTCGATTGACATCGACCAGTCCATATCCTGTTTGCCGGTCCCACCCTTTCTCACCGAGATCCTCAGCCGTCTGGTACAAGAGCTGGCGTACATCCAGCGGCGTCATATTCGGATTGCGCTCCAGCACCAATGCCGCAGCGCCCGCTACCTGAGGAGCTGCGGCTGACGTGCCGCTAAATGCTCCGTATTTCCCCTTGGGCTTGGTCGTGTAGATATTAAAACCCGGAGCGACGAGATTCAACTCCGGCCCTGTGTTTGAATCATAGAGCGGCTTCAGGTTTCCTTTTACAGCTCCAACTGCAATTACGGTTGGATAAGCAGCCGGATAGGCAACCCGGTTCGCTTCGTTTCCGCTGGCGGCCACTACAACTACTCCACTAGCTTCTGCTCGCTGGATGGCGGCCGTCAACGACTTTGAATAGGAGAGACTACTCACGGACATCAGAATGATTTTGGCTCCTCGATCAATCGCGACGTTAATTCCTTTTGCAAGCAGCTCTACATCTGTCTCGCCGTACTTGTTCAAGACCTTGATAGGCAAAACCCTTGCATGCCTTAAAACCCCCGAGACTCCGATGCCGTTATTCCCTCTGGCCGCCAATATGCCAGTAACAGCGGTACCATGTCCGTTTTGGCTGTCATCCTGGGCAGATTTCCCCGGCTCAACCAGGTTGATTCCCGGAAGGATGTTTCCTTTCAAATCGGGATGGTTATGGTCTACTCCCGTATCAAGGACGGCAATAGTAACTGTGCTCCCAGTAACTTTTCTCCAGGCCTGATCAGCTTTGATTTGCCTCAAATGAGTCTGATTGTTGATATATTCGTCATTGGTAATGGCAGCCTTCGCCCTCTGGCTTCCCCCAAATGCAGCCATTAACCCTACTGAGACAGCGAAAACTGTTAAAATAAATTTCCTCATGTAACTACAGTCCTTCCTCCCTTTTCTCAACCGAAAAAGGAATACAGGTGTTTGAGCTTGTTTTTACAAAAAAGCCCGCTCCCTTGTAGCCTATTCTATTCATTTAGCATAGCGGAACGATAGTGTGAAACGCAACCCTATTCAGGGAATCACTGGAAATCGGATGCGATAGAAAAACCCCTTTTCGCGATGCGAAAAGGGGAGGGTTCTTACTGCAGAAATCCGTTTGACTTGGTTGACTTGGTTGCATCATACACTTTGGATTCCTTCTGCTTCTCGTAAGCTTTCGGAATAAAGACCGTGCACTCTTCCACGGAAAAATCTTGTTTCTTGATCGACGAAGCCGGGATCTGGAACGCAATTACGCGGAAAGCCTTTGGATCTACCTTCATGTTTTCCAATGTGTAGCTGACACGGGCGATATCTTCGCCGTTTGCATCATGAACAACAATCGGAACTTCGGTAAAGTCCAGGCGTTTGTCCAAGCCGTTTCGAAACAGTACAACTACTTTAAGACCGCCGTTTTCCCCTTTTTTCAGTCCCAATGCCTTCAGGTCTACCTTGCCCTCTTCGACTGGATTGGCAGCAAGCTGCTGACGGTAGTATTCCATTTCATCCATTTCCAATTCTCCTCCTGCTACTACAGATTCACCCGATTGTTTCCCCGGTCTTTGATAGCCCAGCGTAAGCGGGACCTCCTCCTCCGGCAGATCGGAAAATTCATCCCAGCGGAACAAAAACTCGCACGGGCGGCTGGACTCATCGCCAATCGGTCCAAAAGTCATCATGTCAAAGCCCTTGCTGGCTACAACCTTTCCCTCGGGTGTCTTCAGGTCCAGCCGCAGTCGGTCCAGCAAAATGCTTTGCTCCGTCGCGTTGCGAATATAAGTGAGTACGAGATAACCATCCCTTGTCACCTGTGTGTAGAAAGGAAAAATCCCGACCTCATCCCGAATAATTGGCGGGAGCTGATCATGCACAAAACGGAGCAGCTCCGCTTCTTCTTCATCGAGGTTATCCCAAGGACCATTAAGGCTGAGAAACAGCTCCTTCGATGGTATACGGTTAGAAGATTGCTCAGGATCATCAAGACCAGACACGCCGAGATAAATCTCCTTGTGCAGATTCTCCTGGATTTCTTCTCTCACCGCCTCCAGGCTCTCCTTGGAGCCAAACCAGTTTTCCAATAACCAACTCATGCAGTATCCTCCTCATACGACAGCTTCAATGATTGCCATTGCCCTTGCTTTACGTAACCTCCAGCGTCCACTGCTGAAGATTTGCATCTGGCTTTTTCACCATATCTGCCGGGAAAACAAGTACCCATGGACGACTCGTTCTAGGACGAACTTGCATTCTGCTGGCGTCAATTGCGCCAGAGGCTACTACTTCGCCCTCCGAATCAGTAATCTTGATTCGCAAGATGTTCGGGCGAAAATCTTCCTCGAGCCCGTTGCGAACAAGTATTCCGGCGACCAATCGTCCATCCTTTGCCTTTGTAATATCAAACCCGATAATTTCTACTGTACCCGGCTCTATAGGGGAGATGTCAAATGTAAGTTTCTCCAAGAGCTTTTTCTGGCGGTCCGTCATTCTAGCTTCCATTTCCGGATCCAATTCAAGCTCTTGCGGCCATACATACGGGTTTTTGTTGGCCTTCATCATGATTTTCCAGTTCTTGAATGTAAAATCTTCATGCAGATAGGATTCTGGCGGAAAATGAACTTCCCAAGGTCGGCTCGTGAACGGAGGAATGGTTCCCACTTCGCTCAGATCAATACGTTGCCGGGCAAATGGGTTGCCATCAAAGTAGATGGCCAATTGAATCTGTTTAAAAGTCACAGGCAGATGTGTGCCATTGCGAATAAAGAAAGCAACAGTTACACCGCCAGTCGGCTGCGGCATCAAGCTAAACCCGGTAACGCCGACAGAGCCAAATGCTATCTCAGGCAGCTCCGCCTGCAAGAAACGGAGTGTATACTTTTTTTCGTTATCCAGCAGTTCTTCCCACGCCGGATGCAAAGAAAGCTCTGTTCTTACCTTACTCTCAAGCACCTGCTGAGTATCCTGCTGTTCCGATTGCTCCTTGACTACTTCCTGATCATCAAAATCATCGAGGTCAAGCGCAGATTCTTCCCGGAGTTCTTTTTTCAAGTCTTCCTGGGGAGCCTCTTGTCCTGACTTTTTGTCCTTAAAGTTTTTAAAAAAGGATAACATGTACATCCTCCTCACCTGTCCGAAGCACGAACGATGACTATTTTCTATGATAAAGGTTTTGGCCGATCGGGGTCAAATCGGGAATTTACTCCACCTGCGCTCCCTGCGGGATACTTACCCTCCAGCGGGACAGATCCGGGTCTTCTATCAGTATGCTCTCTTTTGGGAAGATGAACATCCACGGTTTGCTTGTGTTTGAACGTACAGTAAGTCCACCGAGTTCAAACATGCCGACGGCAACCGTCTGTCCGCTGGCATCGTAGAGGGCCAAAGGAAGCTTTTCGAAAGAGAGCGACTGCGTGGAACCATTGCGGATCAGCAACATCGCATGCAAGGCTCCTTCTTCAGAACGGCGAACCTGCACACTCTGAATATTGACCTCACCTTCTTTCAGAGCCGGCAGTCGTTTCGCCAGATCGATCAGGGCTTCTTTTTGAGAATCAGAAAGCTCGCGAATCCAGGATTCTTCCAACTCCAGCTGCTGCGGAAGCACCATTTTTTTCTGAGCCAGCTCAAACGCAATTTTCCAGTTGTTCAACAAGACATTTACTTGCTGGAAGTTTTCGCTCAGAAACACAAATGACCATGGCCGTGCTGAATGGGCCGGTATTTCTCCTATCTCCGAGAAGTCAAACTTCTGGCGGGTAAACAGCTCATCCTCGCCGAACAGGATAACGAGCGTCATCTCTTGTAAACGTACGGGATGGTCCATACCATTTCGCAAAAAGGCAGTTACCTCAATCCCCTGGTCATGAGGTACCAGAGACATGCCAGCCAGCGATATTTTGCCAGGCTCCATCGGCGGCAGTTCCTGTGCCATGAAGGACAACGCATACTTTTCCGAAGTATTCAAGCTCTTCTCCCATGATTCATGCAAGGAGAGCTTCGTAATTCCACTTCCAACTGCCGATTTCTTGGCAGTGCTTGCCGATTTGTCTGAAGACAGTCCCGTATCCTGGGCGGAGAGGACCGATTCCTCACGCAAATGTTCCTTTATTGCTTCCGGTGTCGGCGTTTTTCCCATCAGATTTTTCAAAAAGGATAGCATGTCTTCGCTCCCAACTTTTCTCTACATCTATATAGAGATTCTATTCGTTTTCAACTATAGCACAGTGAAACTCCAATGCAACATCGAAAACTTGGTATTCTGATACATTGCAGATAATTTTTCCATTATACTATTTGACGCAGCAAAGACGAAAGAGTCGCGGTTAAAATGAACAGAAAACAATCATTGTATTTGTACAATATCTGAATAAGTACGACACAAACATTGACAATGACCCGGACAAAATTGAAACAAAAAGAGCCGTCTAAAGACAGGCCCTCTCTGAAAAAAGCTATAATATAGAAAGTAATTACTGATTGGTGGCATCCGTTTCCGCATTCACGGTCGTTGTACTGCTTCCAGAGATTGTCGCTGCCGCATCGCCTGCCGGCTTCTCGATATCGACCGTTCCAGCACTTGCAGCCGTTCCTGTCGCAGCGGCAGAACCATCGGCAGTTTGTCCAGCGGAAGACTCTGTAGTTGATGGGGCTTTGGTTCCTTCTGCAGCCGGCGCTTCTGTACCCGTTGCCGTTTCAGTCGATTGCTGATCTTCGATGATGATGATGTCGCCTGTCTCTTGATAGTCGACTTTCGCGTTCAGCTTTTCACCGATGAACCGCAGCGGCAGGAAGACGCGGCCGTTTTTCACGATTGGCTTGGTGTCCAGCTTGATCTTCTCACCGTTTACGACTGCTTCTCCCGAGTCGAGATGAAGAACGATCTTGTTTTCGCCGCGCACTACTTCGACTGTGCGGGTTTCCGGGCTCCAGTTCACTTCTGCCTTCAGAGAAGCGCTAATCGCGCGTACCGGCACCAGTGCACGTCCTTTTTCAAGGAAAGGAGCTGTATCCATTACGACCTCTTTGCCGTTGATGAACGTCTTCAGTCCCGCTTCACCTGATTTTTGGTACAGCTCGCCCAATTTTTGATAGACTTCCTTGTCACCGGGCCTGTAGAAACGGTCGAGCAGCTCCTTCTGGACCTCAAGCGCCTGCTTCAGCTCAGACTGTGCTTCCAGCTGCTTGGTCAGCTCCTCGTATTTCGCTCGCAGCTCTTCGGTCACTTCCTGGCTTTTTTTCAGTTGAACCCGCAGCTCGATCAGCTCTTTTTTTGTTTTTACCGCTTGCTGGATCGCTTCTTTTTTGCCAGCTTGGCTGCTCGGAAGCCCTGTGGCCGGATCGATCGCACCGGCTGCCTTTTCCGCTGCTTTCTTGGCAGCTTCTGCCGCCTTTTCTTCGGCTTTTTTTGCTGCTTCTGCGGCCTTTTCCTCAGCCTTTTTCACAGCCTCTGCTGCTTTTTCCTGTGCTTTTTTTGCATCCTCAGCAGCTTTTTCCTGTGCCTTCTTGGCATCTTCAGCAGCCTTTTCGGCAGCTTTTTCAAGCTCCTTCTTGGCTTTCTCCAGTTCCTTATTCGCTTTTTCTTCTGCCTTTTGTTTATCTTCTTCGGCCTTCTGTTTTTCCTTCTCGGCCTTTTCCTGTGCTTTTTCCTTTTCCTTCTCTGCTTTTTCTTTCTCTTTTTCAGCTTTCTCTTTTTCCTCTTTTACCGGCTTATCAGCGTGCACCGCGCCGATAGGAGCTGCAACGAGCAGAGCCAGGATCAAACTTGCGGAAACCAGTTTTTTCATTGGATGTCCCCTCCGTGAAGTAATGAAAAATTGTATTATCTTTTTATATCGGCGAGAGCCGCGACAATTATTACAGATGGCGAAATATTTTGAACCGGGGATATCTATTTATGACTGCAAGCTATCATTTCCCGCTATTTTTCAGAAACCTGGCAGGCGAGCTGACCATCAGAAATCTGACCGGTTTGTCCGTTCGATTGTACCAATTGTGCGGCGTGGATGATTCCATATGGACGCTGTCGCCCGGATACAAGTCGTGTTCTTCGCTTCCCATCAGGAGCGTAAGTATGCCCTCCAACACATAAAGAAATTCTTGCCCTTTGTGTGCAAAAGGGGCCCCTTTTTCGTCATCCGGAAGCAGCGTGACCAAGATCGGCTCAAACAAAGGTGCGGGAAGATCGGCTGACAAGTCTTTGTACATAAAACGCGATTGCTCTGAGTGAAGCTCGTCCCCGCTTCCCTTGCGCAAAATGTATGATTTCGGACTCTTTTCCTGCGGGAAAAAATAGCTGGGGCTCACATCCAACGCTTCCGAGATTTTCGTGAGAGACTCCAAAGTGACTGATGACTTGGATCGCTCCACCTGGGACAGAAAGCTGATGGACAATTCTGTCTTCTCCGCCACCTGCTTGAGCGTCAGCTTTCGTTCCAGACGACGCGCTTTCATTCGTTTTCCGATGTTTTGTTCCATAGACTTCCCTCGCAAGGTTACTGAGTTATCCCTATCCTATCACACCTGACTCTTGAAAACAGTGCAAGAAAACGGGTGCCCGACAGAACGTTTTCCTTTTTCACAACTCAGAAACAAAAGTTTCTCTCGATAAAATATTTTGATTATTGAAACATATATCAACAAGTCTTATAATTCTTTTAACGCCGAATTGAAGTGACACTTCAATTTATTGCTTCTCAGTCTGTACAGCAAGAGATGGCCGCTCATTCTGACCTCATTCAGTAGCGATTACAGTACAAAGGAGGTAGCTGTCAAGATGGCACACGTTCAAACGGAGGTTTCCAAACGGTTGCAAAACAAAGCGTTAGTCGCAAGCCTGGTCGGAAGCTCCATCGAATGGTTCGATTTCTTTCTTTACGGTACGATGGCCTCGCTCGTATTCAACAAGCTGTTCTTTCCATCCACAGATCCAACCGTAGGGCTTCTGCTTTCTTACCTGTCATTCGGTCTTCCTTTCTTTATTCGTCCGCTGGGCGGAATCATCTTTAGTCATATCGGCGACAAAATCGGACGGAAGAAAACATTGGTTCTCACCTTGTCCCTAATGGGCGGAGCCACTGTCCTGATCGGCCTTCTCCCCGATTACAACGCGATCGGCGTGTGGGCTCCCATTCTGCTGGTCACGATGCGCCTGATCCAGGGCCTCGGCATCGGCGGAGAGTGGGGCGGCGCACTATTGCTCGCCGTGGAATATTCGGGAAAAGGGAGACGCGGTTTCTTTGGCAGCATCCCGCAAATGGGCGTACCGATCGGAATGCTGCTCGGAACACTGGCCGTCACGGTCATGAGCTCGCTGCCAGATGAACGATTCATGTCGTGGGGATGGCGCGTACCGTTTATCCTGAGCGCCGGACTGGTATTTCTCGGCTTGTGGATTCGCAACGGGCTGGATGAGACACCCGCTTTCCAGGCGGCGAGAGAAAGCGGCAATATCGCCAAGGTCCCGATCATCGACACATTCCGCTATCACTGGAAGTCCGTCTTGATCGCTGTCGGCGCCAAAGTCGTGGAAACAGGGCCGTTCTACATCTTCTCCACCTTTGTCATCGCCTATGCGACAGGGTATTTGGGGTATGACCGCGTGACTGCGCTAAATGCCGTGACCATTGCCACTCTGGTGACGACGATCATGATCCCCTATATGGGCAAGCTGTCCGACAAACTCGGCCGGAAGCCGTTGTACATCGGCGGAACCATTTTGATCATCCTCTACGCCTTCCCTTATTTTTACCTGCTGTCGCTAAAGTCCGGCGTAATACTGACGATTGCGACCATTATCGGACTGGGCATTCTCTGGGCGCCGGTCACGGCCGTTCTGGGGACGATGTTCTCGGAAATCTTCAGCACCAATGTTCGCTACACCGGTGTGACTGTCGGCTATCAGCTGGGAGCCGCGTTGGCCGGAGGGACGGCTCCGCTGATCGCTACCGCCTTGCTGGCCGCTTTCGATAACTCATGGGTACCGGTGGCCCTCTACATTGTATTGACAGGTGTCATCTCCCTGATCGCCATCGGAGCGACCAAGGAGACAAAGGACTTGGACCTGGATAATCCGTAGAAAAATATAGCTGAAAAGCCACTGATTCGTGAGGACCGCACCGACACTTCTGAGCCCCGCTCTGCAGCCTCCCGGAGGTCCTCCCCTATTTCGCCAGGAAAGGATGATCCACATGCTCGTTTTGACCCAGAAGGATATTCGCCAGCTCTACACGATGCAGGATTGCTTGCGGGATGTCGAACAAGTATTCCGGGACAATGCCGCCGGCCTCGTCCACACCCCGGTGCGAACCGCCATTGACCATCCAAAGTACGGGGCGACCAGCCTGTACATGCCCTCCTACCTGGAAGCGGCTGATTACGTTGCGGTAAAGGTGATCAGTATTTTTCCGGAAAACCATGCGGCCGGGATCAAGGCGCTGCAGAGCGTCATCCTGTTGACCGAAGCCAAAACCGGCCAGCATGTCGCGATGATGGATGCCAGCTATTTGACCGTTCTGCGGACAGGCGCGAGCAGCGGCGTGGCAACCAAGTATCTGGCACGCGAGCAGGCAAAAAGCTGTGCTGTTCTCGGATGTGGTGCACAAGCTGTGGGGCAGATTCAGGCGGTCATGGAGGTGCGAGCTTTGGAGGAGGTCGTGCTGTACAACCGCACGATAGCACGAGCAGAAGAAATGGAAAAAATACTCCGGACCCTGTATCCGGACTGGACCGGGGAGATCCGCATCGTCGAAAATGCCGATCAAGCAGTGAAGAACGCGGACATCGTCATCTGCAGCACCAAGTCGGAGTCGCCCCTGTTCGACGGGGCCAGCCTGAAGCCAGGCGCCCACATCAATGCCATCGGCGCTTTTTTGCCGCATATGCGGGAAGTAGACCTCACCACCTTGCAAAGATGCAGCAAGATCGTCGTCGATACAATAGAAGGATCACATCATGAAGCAGGCGATTTGCTCATCCCCGTCAGCCGAGGCGAATGGAGCTTTGACCAGCTTCACGCCGAGCTGGGGGAAATCCTTTTGGGTCATAAGAAGGGGCGCGAGAATGAGGAAGAGATCACGTTGTACAAGTCGGTCGGCATCGCCTATCTGGATACGGCTGTGGCCAAGTCTGTGTACGAGCTGGCGAAGGATAAGGGAATGGGGACAGAGATTGTGTTGTAATTTTATTTTTGCTTGCAAAAAGGAAAGCGGAGTGAGCTGCTGCGTGCTCAACTCCGCTTTTACTTGTTGATTGGTAAATTTGCACTTAAAAAACCTGTGCTATGGAGTGTTTACCGTTATAGTGCCTGAAACCTTTCCTTGTCTACCATCTATTGTAATCAGGTAGGTCCCTACCGGGCATACATTCTCACTTGAAAAACTAAATGTTCCGTTACCTGTGAAAGTTCCGCTTCCCATTCTCGTTTGATAACCGTCTGGTTCCAGCTTTGCCAAACGGTAGTATACTTTGGCTTCTCTCGCCGAAGACGACTGCTGATTTACTGTAACATTGACGTAGCCTGGAGTGTTGACATATATGTAACCAGTCTCATCATATTCACCCGCTGCCACAGCAAATCGAAAGGTTTGTGTTGCCATTGCCTGCTGTTCTGTTTCAGTACTTGAAACCCCGGAAGTCTTTGTTGGTTCATTGTTGGCTAACGCATTTGAAGGCAAAAGCAAGGCAGCGGACAAAAGAGTAAACAAAGCCCATTTTTTCATAGTCACCAACTCCCAAATTTTGTATTTTTTCATTATATTATCATTACCTTATCTTTATGTAAATATTTATATTTTTTACATTTTGAGACTACTATTCGCTTATATTCTTGAAAGCGAATCAAGCCTTACTTACCCAGACCGGCTTTTATATCTTAGTACAGTGTATAAATACCTTACGAGTCAGGTGAGCTGCTGTTTTTTACCCAACGATTCATAATTACGATGAGAGAGCCTTGAACAGCTTCGCTCCGAGCCTGGAAGACATTCTCTCCGGCCAGAAAGGAAAACACCTCGCCGGTCCCCTAAAAGTAAGTAAAAAATTGAAAGGCCCTTCTCTTCTCCACAGCGATGCGAAGAAAAGAAGGGCCTTGCTTACATTTATCAATAATCAAAGTCTACCGGAGAACTCTCTGTGGCACTCTCCCCGACGCAAGTCTTGCAAACGAGCTTGCCTTTGAAATAGAAGGTATCATTCATCAAGGTTCCGCAGAATACACAGCCCGGAGCGTATTTCCGGAGAATGATCGTGTCGTTGTCCACAAAAATTTCCAAAGAGTCCATTACTTCGATATTCAGCACTCTCCTGAGTTCAATCGGCAAAACAATTCTCCCCAGGGAATCCAGCTCACGAACCACACCTGAGACCTTCCCGACCAATGGCTTTCCGCTTTCCTGCGTGACGCTTATCTCATGTCTTGCCGCCGTTTTCACCGACTGCAGCCTGTTTCTTTGGTAGTGTGTAGCGCACAACCCTTTGGCCACCTGCTTTTTGTCACAACCAGGCTCCTGGCAAATCCGTTCTTTTACAGTCTGTCTCTCCATACCCGGCTGTGCACTCATCACTGTTTTTTGCAGCAGCCTGTTTTTTTGGTAGTGCTTCATGCAAAAGCCTTTTGCGTAATAGTTATTGGTGCAGCCCTCGATCTGGCAGCGTCGATTGTTCATGATTTCGCCCCTCGCTTATACGTAATCGCATATTGTACAAAACCTGCTATTTATAATGGAACGGTTGAGTAGAAACCTGCGTGGCGTACAGTTTTTGAATGGAACCCATCACTTTTCCCTGATGACAACGGCTCTGCAAGAAACCTTTTCTCCGAACCATTCATCGGCAATCCCTCTCAAGATATGGTAACAGTTTCAGTTTATCACAGACAGGAAAGGATACAATCTGAATTTTGTAGAGAAAGGCAATGATTTATTGTTTGGCGCTGCGGTAAAAAAGTTCAACAATAAAAGCCTCCGCGATAGCAGCGGACTTAGAGCGTTCATGACTCCGCAAATGTATAGGGAATGAAGCTCTTACTTAGCAATCCAACACTTCCATATTGTGGGGATTTCCATTGCTTAGGTAAAAGATACAGCCATATTCCTTTTTTCTACAAATGGAAAGTCAGCGGATAGCTGGAAACCACCTGGAAAATAAAGGGTGGACCTAATTTCCAGACGATTCCAAATACTAGTAAAGGTTTGTGCTATTACCAGTACAGTAGCAGCTGGAACCCTTGAAGCTCCTCAGTTCTTGGGTCTGACCATCAACGGTGACCAAGCTGTAACTGTTGACGCATTGGTTGCTGCTGGATACAAAGTTGAATTCCAAGCAACATCTGACGTGTTTAAAGGTAACGCTTATACTAGCGAGACAGGCGAATTGAAAGACGGTCTTTCTGTTGGCACAACTTTCAAATATAAAGTTGTTGTAACAAAGGACACAGCAAAATTCGAATCCGATCTTCTGACAGTTAAAGTTAGCGATGACACAGTTGTCGTAGAACCAACTGAAGCAAAACTCAAAGTTGGCAGCAAACTTTGGGATCTGGGCTATGTAACTACTGACGATGCACCTGAAGTTGTTATCACAAAAGGTAAAAACTTCGCTGGTACTGTAATCGACAAAAATACTGGCGATGATGAAGTAAATGGAGAGAGCGTTGCTGCTGGAAGCGTAACTTATACTTCTAGCAATCCTGCAGTGGCTCTGGTAAGCAGCGAAGGTAAAATCAAAGTCCTGAAAGCTGGAACCACCACTATTACAGTGGCAATTGGAGACAAATCTACAGCTATTGAACTCGTAGTAAAAGATTCTCCTGTTGCAACGAAAGTACAAGAAACTTCCGCTAAAGTTCGAAAAGACGAAACCTCTTTGGAACTGACGCTTCTGGATCAGTATGATGCTAAGCTGCGTAAGGATGTTGATACAACTGGCTGGACTGTCTCCACTGGCAGCGAAAAAGCAGATGTCATTGACGTAGCAAATGCTAAGCTTGATGTGAACGGTGCTTTTGCACTTGAAGTTACTGACTTGGCGTTTAAAGCACAAGGTACAGATACTCTTGTAATTAAGAATAAAGACAATGTAGTTGTTGGTACAGTGTCTGTTCAAGTAGTAGATGTTGCAGGACAAGATCCAGACAATTTCAAATTGGTTCCAGCATCCTCTGATGAAGATTTGAAACTGGATATCTACCCAACTCCACAAACAGTGGATCTTTCCATCGAAAAATATGTTGGCGATGTTAAAGTAGGAACCGCTGCTGAGGCAGAAGAAGGTTTCAGCTTTGCTTCCGATAACGAAAAAGTTGCTACTGTAAATGCCAAAGGTGAGGTAACCGCAGTCGCTGCTGGTAAAGCAGTGATCTCCTACAAACAAGGCGGTATCACGGTAGCAACCGTTGAAGTAGAAGTAACGAACTCTACTCCACAAATTGCTGATATCAAACTGAAAGAAGGCAAAACTCAGGTTCAGGTTGCAGGCGGAGTTGAAACAGCTGACGCTGCTACATTTACCGATCTGATTGATGAACTGCAATTTATCGGTGCAGACGGTAAAGAAATCGCTCTGTCTGTGAACGATTCCGATGAACTGACTGGTATTGAGTTTAAAACAATCGTTGATTCTGATGACTTGGTAGCAGTTTCCGACCTCGGTACTGTAGCAAAAGCTGCAACTAAAGCTGTTACTAAAGACACCAAGGCAACACTGGTTATCACGCTCAACGCAGCTTACGGTGGCAAAGAAGTAGTACTTCCGATTCTGGTTACTGCAGCTGTTGAAGGCGGCACAGACACTGGCGCAGGCACAGACACTGGCGCAGGCACAGACACTGGCGCAGGCACAGACACTGGTGCAGGCACAGACACTGGTGCAGGCACAGACACTGGTGCAGGCACAGACACTGGCGCAGGCGCGTAAATTATTAGTCAGGACGTCTGTCCATAAGAATTTTCAACTAAGAGTCTAACATCGAAAGGTGTTAGACTCTTTTTTTTGGTGCGCCCAGCATGGGCGATAGCTATAGGGTGAAAGTCCCGAACGGGGGTTGGCTGTACCAACCGTTAGCTCAAGGCAAGGGTGTC
>NZ_RHHO01000045.1 GCF_003710865.1 Brevibacillus borstelensis
TTCAGTTCTCTACTCTACAATGCTGGTCTTTTGTATGGAAATGCTGGTCTTTTGTATGGAAATAGTGGCCTTTTGGGCAAATGTCTGATGCAGCCAACTGCAGAATGAATGTGGGCTGAACCGCCTCAGAGCACCGGAACGCGTGGTTCTTCAGGCGAAAGGCATCGTTCAAAAGGCCGTATGCCCAATTTTTTAAGTTGAACAAGTGATCCTTTAACAAAATGGAGGAAATACTGCAAGCAAATCGAATAAGCTGTCGCTTTGCAAACTGGGAGGTAAGCTCAGGTAAATCAAAAGGCTGTCCGTTGGCAAAATGGAAGTAAGCCGCAGGCAAATCGAGCAAAACGTCCCCTTTGTAACCCAGAAGGAAAGCTGTGGGCAAACGCTTGTTTTATTCGGAGAACTGATAAATGGAGTCTTGTCTGCATACATGTAACTAAGGCAGGATTCGTAATAGAGCATACAGGAATGAAGGAATGTTGGAGAGGGGGAATAGGAATGAATACTGCCTTGACGACATTTTTTCCACCGGAATTGCCGACCATACTATTGCGACTGTTTCTGGCTTTTATTGCCGGTGCTGTAATGGGATTGGAGCGGGAGCGTTTTATGAAAGGGGTCAACAGGCAACGCGGGGCTGGCTTTCGGACGTATAGTCTGGTCTGTTTCGGCTCCTGCCTGTTCGGTTTGGCATCCATCTACGGATTTTCGTCAAGCGGAGTAAATAACGATCCGGGACGTGTAGCAGCTCAAGTGGTCACTGGAATGGGCTTTCTGGGAGCGGGGGCCATTATCAAGCTAAATGGAAATGTAAAAGGGCTGACAACGGCCGCCGGCATGTGGGTCGCTTCTGCGATTGGCTTGCTGTTCAGCGCTGGAATGTACATTACGGCTATCGTCGCTGCTTTTTTTGCTTACCTCACACTGGACTTTCATCGTCTGTTCCCGCATCTGTTTCTTTTTTCAAATGATGCGCATGACGCCGATGATGATGTTTTTTCGGAAGATGAACGAAGGCATAAAGGAGAGGATCGAGCCAGGCATCCGGATGAGGATAGTTGATATGCGATTTGTTTCACGTGAAACATAGGAACTCATTCTCTTGTGCTATTTTCGATTTAGCTTGAGAAATTGGAGCATGTAAAAAAGGCTAGGAGGCTGCTGATTCGGGGATACCGATATGGGAATGCAAGAGATAAGCCACAAAGGGAGAAAGGTGTTTCCGTACAAATGTACGTTGAAGGGGCTATGGTGTTATCATCATGGCCCATTTCTTTTTAAAAGGCCGATTTCGGGAGGATGACAGATGATTTTGTTAATGGCGGTGAATTTCCAAGTGCCGTTCCGTCTCTATCCAGAATGATGGAATAACCGACAGGTCTTGGGGAGACTACCTTTTTTGGTGGATGGAGATTTTCCTATGATACATCTATCATTAGTCTCTTTCTATTGTATCGTATGCGACTTTGCGACAAGTCTATAGCCAAGGCTTGGCTGAGAGACGGAAGGCAGGGGACAGAAGACAGAGACATTGATAGTAATAAAGACAGTGAAAGTGAAAGAGGTAGGGGCGGAGAATTGTAAGAATAAGAGACAGTCACAGAAATAGAAGCAGACACAGAGGCAAAGACAAAGACAAAGACAAAGACAGTAACTCATAGACAGTAGCCATAGCTAAGCTATACCCAACTATAGCAGTAACAGGGGCAGATTCCTACTTCTATAATTGACTGTGTCATATAATTTCTCCCAAACCAATGGCCATTCCAAAACTCCCTATCAGCACCTTCTCGGTAAAAAATAATCGCCTAAAAAGGATCTCCGTACTGGTGACGTTACTTTCAACTGACTTCCAAATCCAACCATCCCCGCAATTGTGGCACTAGGGTGAAAGTAGCACATGTTTCACGTGAAACACGCTTTTCACAGCAGGAATTGGCCCTTTGATGCAGAAGTATTTCATTACGAATATAAACAGAAAAGTTGTCGCGATTTTTGCCATAGAAAGCTAATGAACGCAACGGCTGATGGAACGGTTGGAAGTGGGGGATTTTACCATGGCAGTAAAGGATTCGTTTTCTCGTATCTTCGGGTTGACGGACAAGACAGAAAATGAGGAGATCAGGCAAATACCGGTAGATGAGATTGTTCCCAATCCGTATCAGCCTCGTACGGTGTTTGACGATGAAAAGCTTGATGAGCTTTGCCAGACGATTCGGACGCACGGCTTAATTCAACCTATCGTTGTACGGATGAGAGATAACCGATACGAGTTGATAGCCGGTGAACGTCGCTGGCGTGCGACAAAGAAGCTGGGATTGGAACGAATACCTGCGATTGTTAAAGAGTTTAACGATACGCAAACAGCTTCGATCGCGCTGATCGAGAACCTGCAGCGGGAAGGATTAACGGCGATTGAAGAAGCGGTAGCTTACCAGAAGTTGATCGATTTGCATGATCTGACCCAGGAAAGCCTGGCACAGCGTTTGGGAAAAGGGCAATCCACGATTGCCAACAAGCTTCGTTTGCTTAACCTCCCTCAGGAAATTCAGGATGCGCTGTTGGCTCGACATGTGACGGAGAGGCATGCTCGCGCGTTAATCCCATTGAAGGACAGCGAGCTTCAGTTGAAAGTTCTGCAAGAGATTCTGGAGCGGGATTGGAACGTTAAGCAGACTGAGACGAGAGTGAAGCAGCTGTTGGAAGCATCGGAAAACCCGAAGCCGGAAAAAGAACCGAAACCAAAGTGGAAAGCTTTTTCCAGAGATACGCGGATTGCAATCAATACGGTGAGACAGTCGATCGATATGGTCATGCAAACGGGTCTTCCTGTAGAAACAGACGAGGAAGACCACGAGGAGTTTTACCAATTTACGATCCGCATTCCCAAACGCAGGGACGGCAAGTAACGATTGTTTTGATCCGGAATGACAAGACAATCAACCATTGGCATAGCAGCAAGCTGGAAAATGATTGATAGGAAGCAGGACCAAAAAAGGAGCTATAGTGGGGAGCAGGGGCTGTAAAAAAGGAGAAGATGGTGGCACAGCAGGCCGCCTTTCTTTTTGGCCGAGCTTTCATGCGGAAGCCTTCTTCAAGCGTCAGCCGAAGCTCGCAGGGAGTGTTTCTATCTGGCGGGACATTTGTCCAAGAGGTTTGCTGTCATGAGGAAAAATGCTCAATTCAAGAGAAGTAAGTGGGATGGATAGAGAAAAGAGGCGCTGGGAGAGGTGCCTTTTTTCCGCTTTAATCAACAGGCTGACTCACATGAAAAAACGTTTGTACAAACGATACGTTTCAAGCATCGTCTACCGCAGATGCAGTGTTTTTTGGCAACCTGCAGCCAGCCTGAGTCCCGATTGGATGACGATAGAAGCACTTTGGGAAATATTTCTCTTCCAAAAAACAGGGTATGTCAACAATAAATCTGGTAACATGTTTAGTAGATTGGTGTAAAAATGAGGTGGAGAAGTTGGGTAAAATCATTGCGGTAGCAAACCAGAAAGGTGGCGTAGGAAAGACAACCACATCTGTCAATCTGAGCGCATGTTTGGCCTCCCTGGGGAAAAAGGTACTGCTGGTGGATATAGACCCCCAGGGAAATGCTACAAGCGGAGTTGGCGTGAACAAAGCAGACGTGCGTTATTGCATCTACGACGTGCTGATTAACGACATCAGTCCTGTGGATGCTACTTTGCCTACTGAAATCGATGGTCTCAAGATCATTCCTGCTACCATTCAATTGGCCGGTGCGGAAATCGAGTTAGTCCCAACCATCTCGCGTGAGGTTCGCTTGAAAAAAGCACTGGAAGTTGTAAAAGATAAATACGACTATATTATTATTGATTGTCCGCCTTCATTGGGGATTTTAACGGTAAACTCTCTAACCGCATCCGACTCGGTACTGATCCCGATTCAATGTGAATACTATGCGTTGGAGGGCTTGAGCCAACTGCTCAATACGATTCGTCTGGTTCAAAAACATCTGAATTCTCAGTTGGCTATTGAAGGTGTCGTTTTGACCATGCTGGACGCACGGACCAATCTCGGATTGCAGGTCATCGAGGAAGTGAAAAAGTACTTTCAAGACAAGGTATACAAGACAATCATCCCTCGCAATGTACGGTTAAGTGAAGCTCCTTCGCATGGACAGGCCATTATTACGTACGATCCGCGTTCCAGAGGGGCGGAGGTATATACTGACTTGGCGAAGGAAGTGGTAGGTGTATGAGCAGAGGGCTTGGAAAAGGTCTGAATGCACTGATTACGTCCAACATGATTGAAGAAGAAGAGCATGTTTTGGAAATTCCTGTCGCAGATATTCGGCCCAATCCGTATCAGCCTCGAAAGGAGTTCGAATCGTCGGCGATCGAGGAATTGGCTCAATCGATCAAGGAGCATGGCATCATTCAGCCGCTAATCGTCAGAAAGAGCATAAAAGGATATGAATTGGTTGCAGGGGAAAGACGGCTTCGTGCAGCCAAATCACTAGGGCTGAAGAAGGTTGCGGCTGTTGTAAAGGATTACTCTGACCAGCAGTTGATGGAAATTGCGCTGATTGAAAACCTGCAGCGTGAAAATCTGAATCCGCTGGAAGAAGCGGAAGCCTATGAGAAATTGATCAGCCATCACTCTTATACGCAGGAGCAGCTGGCCAAAAAAATCGGCAAAAGCAGACCGCATGTCGCCAATATGCTTCGTTTGCTGCAGCTGCCCGAGCAAATCAGGAAGATGGTCTCGGCATCAGACTTAAGCATGGGACACGCGCGTGCTTTGCTTGGGGTAGAAAAGGAAGAGCTTCAGCTTCAACTCGCCAAAGAGGCAGTAAAGAAGGGGATCAGCGTACGGCAACTGGAAGAGCTGGTGAAACAGGCAAATGTTTCACGTGAAACATCGAAAAAGAAGCCGCTGAAAAAGGAGCCCCAGCTTATTCAATTCGAAGAAAGATTAAGAAGCAGACTGGGTACCTCGGTAAAAATCAAAAAAGGGACCAAAAGAGGAAAAATCGAAATCGACTTTTACTCCCAAGAAGATTTGCAGAGGATCCTGGAAATATTGGAGCAGGAGTAAGATCACAAGGAGGAAGCCATGCGAGTGATTTACTTGGACAATGCTGCATCAACGTGGCCTAAACCGCCGGCAGTAAAGGAAAACATGGCAGAGGTAATCGAGCATTTTGCAGCCAATCCGGGACGGGGCGGTCATGCGTTGGCAATGAAAGCGAGCAAGGCTGTGTTCCGAACGCGGGTCGAGCTTTCACGGTTGTTTGGGATTCAAAACCCGAATGACCTCTTTTTTTATATGAACGCAACCCAAGCCCTAAATCAGGCGATCAAAGGGCTGCTGAAAGAGGGAGACCATGTCGTTTCCTCTTCAATCGAGCATAACTCGGTGCGGCGTCCATTGGAATATATGGCACGTACAAAAAAGGTCGAGATTACGTTTGTAGAACCACGTGAAGATCAACTGTATTACACAGAAGACTTTGAACGGGCGATGAAGCCGAATACGAGACTGTTGGCAGTCAGTCACGCATCGAATCTGACCGGAGTTATTCTTCCGATTGCAGAGCTGGGAGAACTGGCAAAACGGCATCAGGCTTTGTTTCTCGTGGATGCTTCGCAGACGGCAGGCGTTTTGCCCATTCATGTAGGAGAGATGAAGATTGACATGCTTGCTTTCCCCGGGCACAAAGGACTGTATGGGCCGCAGGGAACTGGCGGACTGTACGTCCATCCTTCTGTCGATTTGGAACCGTTGATTCACGGCGGCACCGGGAGTCAGTCAGAGGCCATCGATCAACCGACGACCAGACCGGATCGCTATGAGAGCGGTACAGCGAATACAGTGGGACTGGCCGGATTGCAAGCAGGTGTATCGTTTGTCCTGGAAAAAGGGGTAGAGAACATCCATGCCCATGAATGGAAGCTGACAAAACAAACAATCAAAGGCTTGCGCCAAATAAAAGGCGTAGAAGTTTACGGACCGGGAGAAGAGGTCGAAAGAGTCGGTGTGATTTCGTTTAACATCGAGGGTGTCGATGCGTCAGAAGCATCGTTTATCCTCGATCAGCAGTACGGAATTGCGACTCGTGCAGGATATCATTGCACACCTCTGGGACATCGGACAGCCGGAACAGAGCAACGTGGAGCAGTGCGGGCCAGCTTTGGCGTATTTAACACTGAACAGGACGTGGAAGCACTGTTGAACGCGGTACGGGAAATCGCATCCGCCTTTCAGTCTTCATGATTCGCAGGGGAGTGGAGTAAGTGATTTTGTTGGGGACTCTGGTTAATGCGATTGCCATTATCGCAGGAGCGTTGTTGGGACGCTTGCTGTCAGGCATACCAGAATCAATTCGGAAAACCGTTATGCAAGGAATTGGGCTTGCGATTGTCTTGCTGGGAATCAAAATGAGTCTGGAAACACAAAATTTCTTGCTCGTTATCCTGAGTATCGTGATCGGTTCGATCCTGGGAGAACTCATTGGCATTGAGTCAGGCTTAAACAAGCTGGGACAGTGGCTGGAGAGCAAAATGGGGGGAAGGAGCCAGGGAAGCATTGCGACTGGCTTTGTCACTACGACACTGGTTTATTGCATTGGCGCCATGGCGGTGCTTGGGGCGATGGACAGCGGACTCAGAAACAACCACGAAATATTGTACACAAAGGCAATGCTGGACGGCTTCTCTGCGATTATTTTTTCATCGACGCTTGGAATTGGCGTTTTGTTCTCTGCAGTGCCCGTTTTCTTGTACCAGGGCGCGATTGCGCTTTTATCCACACAGATTTATAACTTTGTCAGTCAGGAAACACTCGATGCCATGCTGGTTGAAGTGACAGCCGTTGGGGGCTTGATGATCATCGCGATCGGCATCAATATTTTGGAGCTGAAAAAAATCAATGTAGCCAATATGCTGCCGGCTTTGGTTATTGCAGCAATAGGAGTGCCCATCGTACGTTGGTTGGCAGTGTGGTTTGGGTGAGGGGCAGAGAGAAAGAAATTCCTTAAAAGAAAAGGCGTGAAGCCAAAAGCAGACGGATTCCCTGAAAAAGGAGTCCGTTTTTTTAGAAGGATTTTGCTAGGCAAAGAAAAAGCAGCATGTAATAATACAGAAAAAACAGCACAGATCGCGGGGAGAGTGCAGATGCTCGGATTTATCGTAAATCCAGTGTCGGGAAATGGAAGAGGGCTGCTGGTGTGGAAGCGCCTTGAGAAGGAACTGGAGAGGCGCAGAGCCATTTTTCGAGTAAAAATGACAACAAAGCAGGGGGAAGCCAAAAAGTTGGCTGTCGAGCTGCTGCAAAAAGAGGAAGTAAGCAAAATTATTGCGGTCGGGGGGGACGGCACAGTAAACGAAGTCATCAGCGGGATGAAAAAAGCCAACATTCCTTGCATATTTGGTCATATTCCGGCTGGCTCGGGAAACGATTTTGCCCGCGGACATTCGTTGCCGGGTGACCCGGTTGCCGCACTTGAACATATCTTGTCCGGCATGGAGGGCAAAGCGATTGACCTGTTCCGGGTAAACGGAGAAATCGCCGTAAACGCGGTAGGAGCCGGTTTCGACGGAGAGGTAGCCCGGGTAACCAATGAAGCTGCTTATAAAAACTGGTTGAATCGTTGGCGGCTTGGAAGGATGTCCTACATCATTTCTGTAATTCGGGTATTTTTGTCTTATCGGACGAGTCGGGTAAAGCTGACGGTTGACGGAAAAGAGACAAGATTGGAGAAGGTCTGGCTGGTGGCGGTGGCAAACATTCCGAATTACGGCGGGGGGATGCTGATTTGCCCGAAAGCTGTGCCTGATGACGGGATGGCAGAAGTATGTGTAGTGAGCAATGTATCAAAATGGTCACTGATTAGGGCCTTTCCGATGATTTTTAACGGTTCCCATGTACGCCACCCTGGCGTTCGGTTTTTCCGGGGAAAACAGATTGTGATAGAGGCGGATAGAGAATTGAAGGTGCACGTAGACGGAGAAGTATCGGCATCAACGCCGATTACGGTAGAAGTAGAGCCAAGAAGCCAGTTGATATGTGGATAGAGCTCCAAGTCACCCGTTCAATTTTATAAGCGCGAAAAGAAGAAAGACTTGGAAATCCCGCGGTACGGGAGGCAAGTCTTCTTTGATCGCCATGATTTCATTTCGGTTTGATCATAATTTTGCAAGCACCGTTAAAAGACGTGGCGGAGCTGTCGTTCTGTGCCTTACTCAGGAAAAGCGCTCACCCGCTGGGAGTCGCCCGACGAGTGAAGCAAGGAAGCTTTAAACAGACCGGCCGCAATGATTTCAGCCATCCGCATGACCACGTACAACCGGGTATTTTGCAGGACAAAGTATTCCATAAACCCGCCGACATTGACGATTCCTGTGATGTGAAAGGTCCCGACGGCAGGAAGCTCTTTTTTGACACCGGCACCGGGCTTGAGCGGGCCATCGATCACGTTGATATTTCCGACATTGCTGAATTGCCCGAGACAGGCATCGATGGCAATGATCAAGGAGTGCGGATGCTCCTGGCGGATTGCCTCCAGCTTCTCGCTCAGATTCATGGCATGCACGGGATCCTCCAGGGTACCGTAGACATGCAACGGAAGGGGCTTGTATGACAACAGCTTGCTGCCCACGAGGGGGCCGAGCGCGTCTCCGGTCGAACGGTCGGTACCTATACAAACAATGACAATCTCATCGCTGTACATATGCGAATGAAATCGCTGGACAAGATGTTGAGCCAGTTGGTCGACAGCAGTCTCATTGCGATAATCCACTTTCAGCGGCGGAAGCAATTGTTCCTTGCAGTTATCAGAGAGATTCATGACTACCCCCAATCCTGGCCACGGCCGAAATCAAAAGAGTATTCACAGTATAGTACCGAGAGAGCTTTTTTATACCCGCAAATGCCAACGTTGGGCAGGTTTCGAACAGTTTGCCAACTATCGCGACTCTCATTAGCATGAACAATGGAAACAGAACGGATGATGCAGAGGGGAAGAGAACTGGCGCGAACAGGGCTGAACAAGTAAAATAAGGAGTAGCACATGCGGGCTCCACAGAGCTTTTTTGGCGCGGGCTTGGTAACCGAGGACAGAAGTCTCGCTTGCTCACTTTGCGATCAAAGTCTCGCAGCGGTACCCTATTGCCGATATCACATCGTGTTTTCCTGTCGGCCAAGCAAAAAGAGGGAGGGAAAGGCGTGGAGCAGGATACGGTCTTGATCGCATTTGATTCGACTCAGCAGGCTTTGCGGGCGGAAATGCTGCTGGAGTATGCCGATATCGACATTGATACCCGTCCGACCCCGAAAGAGATCACGGCCGGTTGTGCCCTTTCCATCGAATTTCCCGTGGACAATTACCAACAGGCCCGGGAAATCATTTCTGAGCAGCATGTTGAGATACGCGGCTACTTTCGCTTGTTATCCGACTGCTACCATGAAATTGACGAATGCGGAAACAGGAAGGAGCAGGATAGATGAACGAAGAAATCGCAAAACAGGGAAGCTGGTTGGAATCGGTATATGAGAAAACCGTGGCCTATGTGACGGACCCGGAGATGTGGGTTCGGATCGGGCTGATCTTGTTGAAAATATTGCTGATTGTGGTTGTATCAAGGATTGTTGTGTCGATCGTCAATGCGGCGGTCAACAAAGTGTTTCAGCACCGGCAGGGAAGCAAGCTCCAGATGGAGCAGCGCCGTGTGGATACTTTGCGTGTACTGGTAAACAATGTTGTACGCTATGGGATTTACTTTTTGGCGATACTGCTTGTCCTTCAGCAGCTAGGAGTGGATCTGAGGCCAGTATTGGTCAGCGCGGGCGTGCTGGGGCTGGCGGTAGGCTTTGGTGCACAGAGCCTGGTGAGGGATGTCATTACCGGATTTTTCATTATTTTTGAAGACCAGTTTGCGGTCGGTGACGTGGTGACTATTAACAATATGACGGGAACCGTTCAGGAGATCGGATTGCGCATTACGCGGATTCGAAGCTGGACAGGCGAGGTGCATATTTTCCCCAACGGTACCATCAATCAGGTCACAAACTTTTCCCTGCAGAACACGTTGTCTGTGGTCGATGTGTCTGTCGCTTATGAGGAAGACCTGAATCGGGTGGAAGAAATCATCAAGGGGACATTGAAAAAGGCACAGGAGGAATTGGAAGACATCGTGGCCGAACCACAGTTTTTGGGCGTTCACGCATTGGGTCCGTCCGAGGTTACGATGCGGATTACCGCCGAATGCAAACCAAATACGCATCACGGCGTAAACCGGAAGCTGCGAGCGATGATTAGACAGGACCTGAGCAAGCAGGGAATAGAGATTCCTTATCCGCGTGTGGTGACCATGCCGGGGAGAGGATTTGAACAGGGGCAACAAAAGCAGTCGCAGTCGTAAAAAACAAGGAAAGAACAAGCGGGCGGCGAGGCAGCTGGAGCGGCAGATATAGAGAAACAAGGGGGCACCAACATGCAGAGAAAGCAATTTACATTGGGGGATGTGGTCCAGATGAAAAAGGCCCATCCCTGTGGCACGAACGCCTGGAAGGTAATCCGGATGGGGATGGACGTCCGGATCAAATGTACAGGATGTGAGCACAGTGTAATGATTCCGCGGCTGGAATTTGAGCGCAAGATGAAAAAAGTGCTGATCCACGCCGAAGGGACCCCGGAAGAGTAAAGAGAACCGAATAGCGAGACGAAAAGAGGATGCAGCCACTATACTGGGCGTGCATCCTTTTTCATCTAGTCGGTGATGAAAGGTAACCTTACACCCCTTCGACTGGCTGGATGGCAGAGGGATGGTTAGTCGCAATCACAACCAACGATAACAAGCAGGATAAAGAGAACCAGCACGAGCGCGAAATCGTCGAAGTTGCCGTTGAAGAGACCCACTAGCTGACACCTCCTACCATGGATTCAATACCTATGCTATGTCGCAGAGGCAAAAGCGGTATGGGCGTTTGTCACGGGTCTGGGTAAAAATAAGTTATGCACATGCTATCCACAGAAAATGTGGACAACTTGATGCTGAATTGGGCTAATCCAACAATCAACTGTGGATAATAGTTTGTTCGATGAAAAGTTATCCACAAAATTATTCACAAAACAGAAAATTCTTTGGATAAATCAACCCCTTTTCCGTAATATTTAAAAAATTTTTATTAATAAGAAGGGATTTTTGGAGATGGATATAATTAGACTATATAGCAAACGGTAGAAAAGAGAGTAAAGGGGCGATTTTGTTGAAAAAGCAAGCATTTATCACACTGACAGCGATGGCAATTGCGCTGTCAACCGTCAGCACACCGTTTATCCCTTACAGTACACAAGTGGTTGCGGCAGCAGAGAAAGCACCCGTCTACAAAGACCGCTCCGAAATACCGGACGCCTACAAGTGGAAGCTCGACCACATTTATGCGAATGTGAAGGATTGGGAAAATGATGTGAAGAAAGCGGAAGACCTCGCAAATGCCTTTACCAAGCATCAAGGCAAGCTGGGCCAGTCTGCCGATTCTTTGAAAAAGGCGCTCGACGACTACAGCGATCTCATGCGTGTCACTGAGAAGGCCTATGTATACGCCAATATGGCGCTGGATGTAAACTCCGCGAATGCCGATCTGCAAAAGCTGGCTGACCGCGCAGAAAAAATGTACACTCTGGTCTCGGAAAAGACAGCCTGGATGCAGCCGGAAATTGTCGCGATACCGGACGGCAAAATGAAGAACCTGCTTGAGGCAAAGGATCTTGCTGCTTACAAAATGATGTTGGAGGATATGATTCGTACAAAGCCGCACTCCTTGTCAAAAGAAATCGAAGAGCTGCTGGCCAAATCGTCGCCACTGGGCAGCTCGCCGACCAACATTTACGGCATGCTTTCCAAGGACGTCCGTTTTCCGAAAATCAAGGATGAAAACGGAAAAGAAGTGCAGCTGACGAGAGCCAATTTCGTTTCGTATCTGGAAAGCAAGGACCAGCGGGTGCGCAGGGATGCGTATCAGGCTTACTACAAGTCCTTGATCGATTTTCAGGACTCGTTCGCTCAGACGCTGGCAGCCAAGGTAAAGGCGGACAATTTTTACGCGGATGTCCGCAATTACGACTCGGCTCTGGAGGCGAGCCTGAATCCGAACAATATCCCGACCAAGGTGTACGATGAACTGATCGAGACTGTCAATGACAATTTGCCGCTTCTGCACCGCTATATTTCCTTGAAAAAGAAAATGCTTGGCGTTCCCGAATTGCACATGTACGACATCTATGTGCCGATCGTACCGTCCGACGACAAGTACATCCCGTATGAGGAAGGCAAGAAAATGGTCGTGGATGGCCTCAAAGCAATGGGGGACGAATACGTCAAAGTGCTGGCCGAGGGATTGGAGAGCGGCTGGGTGGATGTCTATTCCACAGATGACAAGCGGAACGGCGCGTATCAGTGGGGAACGTACGATACTCATCCTTACGTGCTGTTGAACTACCAGGGCACGCTCGACGATGTTTACACCATCGCTCATGAGATGGGGCATGCCATGCAGTCTTATTACACGAACAAAAACCAACCGTATATTACGTCCAACTATCCGACATTTACCGCGGAAGTCGCTTCCACGATGAATGAGACGCTTTTGTTCAAGAGCATGTACGCTCAGGCCAAAACGAAGGAAGAAAAAATGTATCTCTTGAATCACTATCTGGAAAACTTCCGTTCGACCCTGTTCCGACAAACGCAGTTTGCCGAATTCGAGCGGGCGATCCACGAGAAGGAGCAGGCGGGAGAGTCCCTCAACGCGGAAGCGATCAAGAAGATCTACCTGGACATCAACAAAAAGTACTATGGCAAGGATATGGTTTCTGACGAAGAAATCTCGATGGAGTGGGCACGCGTTTCTCATTTCTTCAATTACAAATACTACGTCTATCAATACGCGACCAGCTTTGCCGCATCACAGGCGCTGGCCAAGCAAGTGATGGACGAGGGAGAAACAGCCGTAGAGCGCATTCAGAAAAACTTCCTCGAAGCAGGCAACTCCGCGCCGCCGATCGAAGTGTTGAAAGCAGCGGGCGTAGATATGTCTACCTCTCAGCCGATCGAACAGGCTATGCAAATCTTTGAAGAGACATTGAACGAGCTGGAAAAACTGGTGAATGAGAAGTAGAGAGCGGGCAAAAGCAGGAAAGCAGGAGAGTAATCTCTCCTGCTTTTTTGTATTCACCCGTGCCATTCGCTCCTCAGCAGGGAGAACATGATGACATCAACGAGTTTTCCTTTCGACATTTCGTATTCCCGCAGTCGTCCTTCTTCCGTAAACTGCAGCCGCTTCAACAGCTTGATCGAAGAGACGTTCTCCGGTTCGACCTTGGCCTCGATCCGGTTCAAACCCAACTGTTCAAACCCAAAGCCGAGCATAGCGCGGATGGCCTCCGAGGCATAGCCGCTGCCCCAAAAGAAACGTCCGAGGTCATAGCCGATTTCCGCCCGTTTATTTTCGTGATCCAGGTAATTGAATCCGCAAGAGCCGATAATTTCAAATGGCTGCCGCAGCGTAATCGTCCACCTGCACGCTTTTCCTTCCTGACTGAGTTCTTGCAGAAGCGAAATCATCTGTTCCGCTTGCGCCACATCTGTAAAAGCTTCAATGTTCATGTGCTTTGTCACAGCAGGATCAGACCAAAACGAAAACAGCGCGGGAGCATCCGTCAGCTCCATTGGCTTCAATTCCAGGCGGTCGGTTGTTACCTTATTCATATTCATTGCGTGTCCTCCCATCTATTGATGCAACTAAATTGAAAAACTGCAGTCTCTACCTGGGCATAATTCAGTCCTTTCAAAAAGAGGGATGACAAGCAATTCCCATAATATCACAAATAAACCGCCAATGCCCTCTCGTAAATAAGGAGAAGGTGCAACTCGTTTGCGTACATGCCTTTCATTGCCGGAAAAATCAAGCGGGAGCACGAATTTTGGCGGAGCCGAGAAATTTTTGACAAGAGCTCTGTCTTTCGAAAAGATATAAATAATAGAAGAAAGAGGAAAGAAGAACGAGTTTCCACATGGATTCGATTGTAATCCGCGTCGCAAGTTTTTATACTAGAAAGGATGTGAATGAAAAAAGGTACAAGGAGTTGTATATAGATGGGTGCATCTTGTGGCATTGTAGGACTTCCCAACGTAGGCAAGTCGACTCTGTTTAACGCGATTACGCAGGCGGGCGCAGAATCGGCCAACTATCCGTTCTGTACCATCGATCCCAACGTGGGGATTGTCGAGGTGCCGGACCCGCGCCTGAACAAACTGACGGAGATCGTCGTTCCGAATAAAGTGGTTCCGACGGCGTTTGAGTTCGTGGATATTGCCGGTCTCGTAAAAGGAGCCAGCAAAGGAGAGGGCTTGGGCAACCAGTTTCTCGGACACATCCGGGAAGTGGACGCAATTGCTCACGTCGTTCGCTGCTTTGAGGATGAAAACATCACACACGTAGCGGGACGGGTAGATCCGTTAAGCGATATTGAAACGATTAATCTGGAGCTGATCTTTGCCGACCTGGACTCGGTAGAGCGCCGGATCGACCGGATTGGCCGCAAGGTAAAAGCGGGAGACAAGGAAGCCAAGCTGGAGCTTGACGTGCTGGAGCGGCTGAAGGCTGCGTTTGAAGCGGGACAGTCCGCGCGCAGCGTCGAGATCAGTGATGACGAATTCAAGCTGATCCGCGAGCTTCACCTGCTCACAATCAAGCCGGTACTTTACGTTTGCAACGTGGCCGAGGACGGGATTCACGATGCCGACAACAATCCTCATGTACAGGCTGTCCGCAAGCACGCTGCGGAAGAAGGCGCACAGGTAGTCGTCATCAGCGCCAAGGTCGAAGCCGAGATCGCCGAGCTGGAGGGCGAGGACAAGCAGATGTTTTTGGAAGAGCTGGGACTGCAGGAATCCGGTCTCGACCGCCTCATCCGGGCTGCGTATGAACTGCTTGGCCTGATCACTTACTTTACGGCTGGCGTGCAAGAGGTGCGTGCGTGGACCATCCGTCAGGGAACGAAGGCTCCCCAGGCTGCAGGCGTTATCCACACCGACTTTGAGCGCGGCTTTATCCGTGCCGAGGTGATCGCTTACGACGACCTGGTTGAGGCCGGATCTGTAGCAGCAGCGAGGGAAAAAGGAAAATACCGTCTGGAGGGCAAGGAATACCTCGTCAAAGACGGAGATGTCATGCATTTCCGGTTCAACGTATAGAACTCAACCTTGCTTCGAACTAGGCATTTTGCTATAATACGATAATGCGAGTATTTATGGAGTGCATGTTTCATGCGTTTCGCAGCACTCGCTCCTTGCCCGCTTGCGGGCCGCTAAGTCCATAAGGAGGTGAAAAGGTATGCGTCAATACGAAGTGATGTACGTATTGCGTCCAGACCTTGAAGAGGAGAAAATCAAAGCTAACGTTGCACGTTACAGCGAAGTTGTAACCAGCTTTGGCGGAGAAGTAACCAAGCTTCAAGAAATGGGCAAGCGTCGTCTTGCGTATGAGATTCAAAAGTTCCGTGAAGGTTACTACGTTTTGATGAACTTCAAAGCGAATGCTGACGCTGTTGCGGAAGCAGATCGTCTCATGAAAATCAACGACGACATTATCCGCTTCTTGTTCGTACGTGAAGAGAAGTAATTGTCGTCTCGGGCAGAGGGGGACCCAAGATGAATAAAGTCATTCTCATCGGCAACCTGACAAAAGATCCGGAGCTGCGCTATACGCCAAACGGCGTGGCCGTTACTACCTTTACCCTGGCGATCAACCGTCCGCGTACCAACCAGGCAGGCGAACGCGAAGCCGACTTTATTAACATCGTCGCATGGCAGAAGCTGGCTGACTTGTGCGCTACCTATCTGCGCAAAGGCAGACAAGCGGCTGTGGAGGGCCGTATTCAAACGCGCTCTTATGATAATAAAGAAGGAAAAAAGGTTTACGTAACGGAAGTCGTCGCTGAAAACGTCCAGTTCTTGGGCGGAAAAGGCGGAGAAGGCGGCGGTTACGATCCAGGCTTTGGCGGCATGAAGCCGTCGGGCGGTCAGAGAGATGAGATGGATGCGTTTGGGGATCCCTTTGCGAATACAGGCAAGCCGATCAACATCTCGGATGATGACTTGCCGTTTTGATTGAAGGACACTCGATCGTATAACGTTCACATTTCCTGATAAAAGGAGGGACTTTCATGGCACGTAAAGGACGTCCAAATAAACGCCGCAAGGTATGTTTCTTTAAGGTTAATAAAATCAAGCATATCGATTACAAAGATACCGATCTGCTGAAGAAATTTATCAGCGAGCGCGGCAAAATCCTGCCTCGTCGTGTAACTGGTACTTCTGCGAAGTATCAACGTGCTTTGACAGTAGCGATCAAACGCGCTCGTCAAGTAGCACTGCTGCCGTACACCACTGAATAATTGTTACAAGCAAAAAAAGGGGGACACAATCGCGTGGCCCTCTTTTTTCCATATTTTTTATTGGTCGTATTGCTTTTACTTTGAAGATACACGATGAGGTGTCGCCATGCCTTCAAAAACAAAACAATTGGCGGAAAACGCCCTTTTGCTGGGAATTGCACTAGTGCTGCTGTTTATCAGTACATACACAATTGCAGGGATGGTCACCAGCCTGCTTTTGCCGTTGCCGTTTGTCATCCTCGGGATGCGGCGGCCGATTTCATCCTCCATATGGATTGTCGCCGTGTTCACGTTTTTAGCTGGAGTGCTAACCGGGATATTCTCGGCTATGATGGCTTTGATGATCGCGCTCTGGGGAACAGTAATGGGTCACATGTACGCCAAAAGAGGGACAGCTATGTCCGCGATTGTCGCGGGAGCTGCAGTCGTTTTCCTCGGGTATGTGGCGATGCTCGCTCTCTCCACGTACGTCATCGGGATGGGCTTGAATGAAATGATTCAGGAGGCAACGAAGCTAAGGCCTGATTTCGTGCCCAAAGAGCAATTTGAACAGGGAATGCAGCTCATTAAAATGGTCATGCCGGCCTTTTTAGTCATGATGAGTTTTATACAAAGCGGGATTACGCACTGGATAGCCCGACTGGTGGGCAAACGGATGAGATTGTCGGTTCCGGCCTTGCCTCCTGCCAGAGAGTGGTCTTTTCCGCGTTCGATCCTCTACTACTATTTTATTTCCATGGTAAGTATTCTTTTGATGGGAGAAGAATTGCAGGGAACATTTTGGACAAGCGCCGTACTCAACGTAAAGGTGATCCTGGATGTGATCCTGACGTTGCAGGGCCTTGCTTTCTGTCTGTTTGCCATTCATTTGTACAACAGGAAGGGATTGGCCCCCGTGCTTATTGTCTCTCTATTTATTTTTCCCCCGCTAACCACTATACTTAGTTTATTAGGCATCTTTGATTTGGGTTTAGGCTTGCGAAAGAGACTGGAAACAAGAGTGAAGAGGGGCTGAGGAAATGCCCAAATTCCTGTTAAAGCGTTGGTACGGGCTACACATGGTCTTGGCTCTAAGCTTTAGCTTGTTGCTGTTGGGAATTTTGACGCTTCATCACTGGATGTACGGGGCGATCGGGATCATTTGCCTGATCGGGCTCGTGGTTTACGCGCTGCAGGCCGAAAAAGGCTTCCAGCGGGATCTTCGTCTGTACTTGGCTACGGTTACCCACCGGGTGAAGAAGGCGGGCGAAGGCGTCATCCAGGAAATGCCGATCGGGATTTTGTTGTTCAACGAAGAAAAGACCATCGAATGGGTAAATCCCTTTATGACCAATATGTCCGGTGATGAAATGTTGATCGGGAAAACACTGCCTGATGTATTCCCGCAGCTCGTTCTGAAACCGGACCAGAAACGGCTGGAGTTTGTTTACAACGAGCGGACCTATGAAGTGCTTGTCCGAGCAGAGGAGCGTCTGCTTTACTTTACGGACATCACGAATTTCAAAGAATTGACGCTTCGCTACCACCGTGAAAAGGCTGTGCTTGCCATCATCCACCTCGACAACCTGGACGAGGTCGGACAAGTGATGGACGATCAAAGCCGGACACTGCTTTCTACGAGTGTGGCAGGGGTCATTACCGAATGGGCAAACAGGCACGGCATCTATCTGCGCCGCATTTCCGCAGATAAATTCCTGGCGTTGATGGAGCGGGAGACGCTGGACAAACTGGAAGAAAGCCGTTTTGACATTCTGGATGTGGTCAGGGAGATGACTGCAGACAACAAGATACCGATCACGCTTAGCATCGGAGCGGGAGCTGCAGCCAATTCCTATATCGAGCTGGGACAAATGGCCCAATCGAGTTTGGACATTGCTTTGGGCCGCGGCGGAGACCAGGCAGCGGTCAAGATCGGAAACAAGCTGACGTTTTTCGGCGGCAAGTCCAATGCCGTGGAAAAGCGGACGCGTGTACGTGCCCGCGTGATCGCCCATGCGCTGCGCGATCTGATTCACGAAGCGGAGCACGTCATCGTCATGGGACACAAGCAGCCTGACATGGATTCGATCGGCGCCTCCCTGGGCGTACTGAAAGCCGTACAGCTTCATAAAAAAGACGCATATATCGTGATGGATGAAGGCAATTCGTCTGTGGAGCGTCTGATGAAGGAAATTTACGCGCATGAGGAACTGGCCGAGGCTTTCATAACACCGGAGCAAGCGATACGTCTGATTACCGGGCGGACGCTCTTGGTAATCGTCGACACGCATCGCCCGTCGCTGGTAATCGAGCCGCGCCTGCTCAGCGAAACAAGCCGGATTGTGGTGATCGACCACCACAGGCGCTCGGAAGAATTTATCGAGCCGGTGCTTTTGTATCTGGAGCCGTATGCTTCTTCTACAAGCGAGCTGGTTACAGAGCTTCTGCAATATCAAAGCGACCGTCTGAACATCGACAATCTGATCGCTACGGCCTTGTTGGCGGGGATTGTGGTCGATACGAAAAGCTTTGCTTTCCGCACAGGCTCGCGAACCTTTGAGGCAGCTTCGTTTCTTCGCCGGAATGGCGCGGATACTGCGGCTGTCCAGCGCTTGCTGAAAGAGGATTTGACGCAATATGTAAAACGTGCTCGGGTGATCATGAATACCGAGACCTATCGGGATAACATGGCGATTGCCGTGGGCGACCCCAGTGAGGAGTACACGCAGGTACAGGTGGCCCAGGCAGCCGAGCAGCTGTTGACGCTCTCGGGCATTCAGGCGTCCTTTGTCGTTGCCAGAAGAGCTGACGATACGGTGCTGATCAGTGCCCGCTCACTGGGCGACATCAATGTCCAGTCGATCATGGAACACATGGGCGGAGGCGGCCATTTGACCGCAGCAGCCAACCAGATCGAAGGAATTTCCTTAAAAGAGGCCGTCAGACGTCTGAAGGAAGCTATCGATGCAGTCGTCTAGAACAGCCGTCTAGAGGAGGAGGAAGCACAGATGAAAGTTATTTTTCTGAAAGACGTAAAGGGTCAAGGGAAAAAAGGCGAAGTCAAGGATTTGTCGGAAGGCTACGTACGCAACTTCCTGCTGCCGCGGGGATTGGTCAAGGAAGCCACCGAAGCCAATATGAAGACGCTGGACGCGCAGCAGCGCAGCGAAGCCAAGCGTAAAGAGCAGGAAAAGATTGAAGCTCAGCAGCTAGCTGAAAAGATGAACGAGATCACCGTAAAGGTATCGGGAAAAGCAGGGGAAGGCGGCCGCTTGTTCGGGGCTATTTCCAGCAAGCAGGTCGCGCAGGCTTTGGAAGACCAGTTCCAAATCAAACTGGACAAACGCAAGCTGGAAATGGAAGCGATCCGCGCACTGGGCGTTACCCAGGTGAAAGTGAAGCTGCATAATGAAGTGACGGCAACGCTCAAGGTTCATGTAGTGGAAGAATAATGAAGCAGTAATTCATGCTAATACGGGATAAGCGAGGGGTGTGACGTGAGCGACCTGTTTTTGGACCGTGTGCCGCCGCAAAACAACGAAGCGGAACAGTCAGTTCTGGGGGCCGTGTTCTTATCGAAGGAAGCTCTCATCACGGCAATTGAAATTCTTCGACCTGAAGATTTTTATAAAACCGCCCATCAGCGCATCTTTAAAACGATGCAGGACCTCTACGACAAGGGGGAGCCGGTCGACCTCGTAACGGTGACGGCAGAGCTGCAGGACCACAAGCTGCTGGATGAGGTGGGCGGCGTTCCCTATCTCACGGAGATTGCCAGCTCGGTTCCGACTGCGGCCAACATTGAGTATTACGCGAAGATCGTCGAGGAAAAGTCGCTCTTGCGGCGGTTGATCCTGACGGCGACGAAAATTGCCAATGAAGGGTACTCCCGTGAAGACGAGGTCGGGGAGATCATCGCGGATGCAGAGAAATACATCCTCGAAATTGCCCAGAACCGGAACAGCGGCGGCTTTACGCCGATCCGCGACGTACTGCTGGAGACGTATGAACGGATTGAGTTTCTCAGTCAGCGGCGCGGGGATGTGACGGGGATTCCTTCGGGATACCCGGATTTGGACAAGATGACAGCCGGCTTCCAACGAAGCGACCTGATTATCCTGGCAGCCCGTCCGTCTGTAGGGAAAACGGCCTTTGCCTTGAATGTAGCCCAGAACGTAGCTGCTCGCGCCGGCGAGACAGTGGCCATCTTCTCGCTGGAGATGGCCGCTTCTCAGTTGGTACAGCGGATGATTTGTGCGGAGGGCAATTTGGATGCCTCCCGCATGCGTTCGGGTTGGCTGGAAGAGGATGACTGGCAAAAGCTGACGATGGCCATCGGGACATTGGCGAAAGCGCCGATCTACATCGACGATACGCCGGGTGTGACGGTACAGGACATCAGGGCGAAATGCCGCCGTCTGCAAGCGGAGCGCGGTTTGGGCATGATTCTGATCGACTACCTGCAGTTGATTCACGGACGGGGAAAAGGCGACAACCGCCAACAGGAGGTATCGGAAATTTCCCGGACCTTGAAGGGGATCGCCAGGGAATTGAACGTGCCTGTGATCGCCTTGTCCCAGCTAAGCCGTTCGGTGGAGCAGCGTCAGGACAAGCGGCCGATGATGTCGGACATCCGTGAATCCGGTTCGATCGAGCAGGACGCCGATATTGTTGCGTTCCTTTATCGCGATGACTACTACGACAAAGAAACAGAGAACAAAAACGTCATCGAAATCATCATTGCCAAGCAGCGTAACGGCCCGACCGGAACGGTGGAGCTGGCATTTTTGAAGGAATACAACAAGTTTGTCAGCCTGGACAATCGCTATCGCGATGCAGCGGGGTAAAAAGCAATAATAAAAATAAGTTCTACCCAGGTAAAAATCGCCTGTTTTTACGGAAAAGCCGGAACATACTCCGGCTTTTTTTCTATTATGAAGCGTGCCCAGCAAG